>NZ_CP058377.1:0-1716062 GCF_049244125.1 Gardnerella sp. KA00127 | reverse complement strand
AGGACCATCTTTCGGAAGAAGATTGGGAAGATGTAGAAGATACTCTTCTTATGGCCGATGTTGGTTCTCGAGCTAGTGAAGAATTAGTAGAAGATCTACGCAAAGATGCACGCATTGCTGGTACCTCTAATTCAGAAGATGTGCATTCAGCATTGCGTACAAAACTATTGAAAATAGTAGATGAAGACGCTGATCGACGCTTAAATGTAGATAAATCAAATGCGCATCATCCTAGCGTTATTATGATGGTCGGCGTTAATGGCACCGGTAAAACCACTACTGCTGGTAAATTAGCGCGATTGTTTATTGCCAAAAAACGTTCAGTAATGTTTGCTGCAGCAGATACTTTTCGTGCGGCTGCAGCTGATCAACTTGAAACTTGGGCGTCTGCAGTAAGCGTGCCAGTTGTTCGTGCAAATAAAGATGGTGCTGATCCTGCTTCTGTTGCTTTTATTGCTGCGAATAAGGCAAAAGAAGAGCAAACTGATTTATTGATTGTAGATACTGCTGGTCGTTTGCAGAATAAAGCAAATTTAATGGAAGAGCTTGGCAAAATTCGTAGGGTTATAGAAAAAACTATGCCTGTTGATGAAGTATTGCTGGTATTGGATGCTACTACTGGTCAAAATGGCATGTCTCAAGCAAAAGTATTTGCTGAAGCTATTGGCATTACGGGCGTAGTCCTTACTAAGCTTGATGGTTCCGCTAAAGGTGGAATTGTTATAGCTGTACAGCGTGAACTTGGTGTACCGGTTAAGCTAGTAGGTCTTGGCGAAGGACCAGATGATTTAGTGCCGTTTGATGCTCAAAGCTTCGTAGACGGTTTGCTCGCTTAATGCTGAGCATTGATGTAGTTGCATGAGTGGTAGTTTTTAATGTTCCACTAAAGTCTTTATGAGTTTTGGCTATAAGAGTTTCTCGGTACAATAGTTATATAAAGTAATACTTAAGCTGCAATGATGTTATTGTTGCGCTGTTTCAAATAATTGAGGTGAAAAATGACCACAATGGATCCGCAATGGGCATTGTTGGCTGGCGCGTTGGTGTTTATTATTACGCCGGGTATTGCCCTGTTCTATGGAGGCCGTGAACGCGCTACTTCCATGGTGAATATGATGATGCTTTCAGCTGGCGCTATTGCTGTAACCACACTGGTTTGGACGCTGTGGGGATGGTCGTTAGCTTTTGCTGGCAAAGATATGGCTGGTGGTGTTATAGGTGATCCATTGAGTGGTTTGCTATTCCGTGATTCGATGGTGGCAGATCATGGTGTGTTTACGTCTATGGACGCAAATTCCGGATTATCTGGCGGCATTCCTGCAGCTTTTCGTTTAGCATGTGCTGTTGTTGCAGTAGCGCTTATTACTGGAGCTCTAGCCGGTCGAGTGCGTTACGCTATTTGGCTTATTTTCGTAGCTGTGTGGATTACTTTAGTATTCGCTCCATTAGCACATATGGTGTGCGGTGGTGGATTGCTTTCGCCTAATGGTGCTATTTCACAGGCGTTAGGTATTTCAGTGCATGACTTCGCGGGTGGCTCTATATTGCATATTGCTGCGGCTGTTTCGGCTTTTGCAATTGTTATGATTATTGGCGGACATGCTCACTTCCCTCTTAAGCGTTTTGTTTTGCATATTAAGAATGTTGCGCATACGAGTGGCAATGCTAATTCTGGAGCTACTAATTCGCGTAATCCTAAAAGTCGTTTATCGCGCGCATTGTGGGCTGATGTTGAGCATGCTAAAAATGCTGCTAGTGAGACTGTTGTCTCTCCAGTTGCTACAGTGACTGAGGTTGCTGCTGAATCCACTGCAACGCAGTCGGCCGTTGAAAATGGTGTTGCTGCTCGCCATCCGCATAATGTTCCTTTCGTTATGCTTGGCGTTTTCTTGATTTGGTTCGGTTGGCTTGGGTTAATGATTGGTTCTTCTGCAGGCGTTCCTGGAGTTGCAGGTTATGCTTGGGTGAGTTCCACAATAACTGCTTCTGCTTCAATGCTTGCCTGGGGTGTGACTGAACGTTTACACTCTGGATGCTTTACTGCTTTGGGAGCTGCGTCTGGTGTTATGGCTGGATTGGCTGCAAGTGCTGCAGCCGCGGATGTTATTGCTCCATTGTGGGCTTTAGTTTTGGGTGTTCTTTCTGGTGTTATTACTTCTCTAGTGACTCACTCTCGTACTTTTGTGCGCTACGATGGTGCCTTGCATGTAGTTAGCGTGAATGGTGTTGCTGCGCTTATTGGTGTGCTTGCAGTAGGCTTATTTGCTGATGGTTCTGGATTACTTGCTGTTGGTGATTGGCATCAGTTAGTTGCACAACTGTGCTTAATTGGGATTACGGTGCTTTATGCAGGTGCTGTAACTGCAGTATTAGCTTTTGTTCTTGAAAAGCTTTTTGGATGGCGTATTTCGGAAGCTAAGGAACGTAAGGGCGTTGATTTGGTTGATCAAGGAGAGCGTGCTTACGATTTTTCTTCTATTGCACAAAGTCATGATGGCGCTGTAGTTGCTGTTGCAGATGATGATGCAAATAAAACTCAAATGGCTGTTCTTACTTCTGTTGATATTGATATGGGTGAAAACGAGGTTGAACAATCTGATTTTATGGTTAATCAATCTGAGGCAAATCCTGAGCAAGGCGATTCTGAGGTTGATTCTAAATCTGAAGTTGAGCAAAAAGAGTCTTCTTCTGAAGAAGAGTTTGAAACTGTAAAAAAAGATGAATCATCGCAAAAGAATAAAAAAACAGAAAAACGAAATAATAGTGCTAAAGAATAGACGCATGTGCGTAAGCGTTATGATTTAGCAGCAAGTTCGAATTATGTTGGTATAAACCGCATGTCTTATCTAAGATATGCGGTTTTGCTATTTTTGCTAATTTAAAATCAAGTTTTCAATTAATAAGTTATTTTTAGTGAATAAGTTATTCATATGACACGCACGAATTGCTTGATGTGGATAAAAAAGATAAGTTATCCACATTTTAGGCGTGTCTACGTGGATATCACACAAATTTATCCACATAGTGGGGATAACATTGTGGATATCCTGCGGATAACTTTTTAAAATAATATTTTTATTTGCGATTTACGCATATTTGTGTTACTTCACTCGCAATTGCTTTTGCATAAAATTTGTTAGCATATTGCAATTTTCTTTTATGCAAGCGTGACAAAGTAGCAGTAGAATGAAGCATTATGACAAATCAAAAGTTGGACAACCAGAACAAAAAAGACGTACTGCGCAATATTTGGCTACTAGCTGTACCGACTTTTGGACAGCTCATATCTGAGCCGGCATTTGTACTCATTGACACTGCTATTATTGGTCATATTGGCAAAAGTGCTCTAGCGGGTCTTTCTATTGGATCAACGGTACTTCTTACTACTACAGGTCTTTGCTTATTTTTGGCTTACAACACAACTTCACAGGTTGCGCGTCTTTTAGGCGCAGGTAAGCGTCAAGAAGGTTTTAGCATTGGAATGGATGGATTGTGGCTTGCATTATTGCTTGGCATAATTCTTACAGTCATACTTATTTTTGCCGCTGAACCGTTATGCTACGCAATAGGCGCGCGTGGCTCTACGTTGCAAAATGCTATTGTGTACACACAAATGGTTATGCCTGGATTGCCTGCGATGCTACTCGTATATGCAGCAAATGGCATATTTCGCGGTCTTTGCAACGTGCGCATAACATTATTTGCTGCTGTAAGTGGAGCTGTTCTAAATACTATTCTCGATATAATCGCAGTATTTGGTCTCAACATGGGAATTGCTGGTTCTGGTATTGCAACAATGATTGCGCAATGGTATATGGGACTTGTTCTCACTATTCCTGCAATTATTTGGGCTACTCAAAGTGGTGCGCGTCTCAAACCACATTTCCAGCATATTCTACATTCTGCTGGAACTGGTATGCCTTTGTTTGTTCGTACACTTGCATTGCGCGTGTGCATGGTAGCTACGGTTGTTACTGCGACCCATCTCGGCACCAATACTCTCGCTGCGTATCAGGTTGCTAATTCCTGTTGGAATTTTGTTATGAATATTTTGGATGCAATTGGTATTGCTGCGCAGACTATTGTTGCTGCAGCGCTAGGTGCAGGCTGTCGTAAGCGCGCAGGAATGATTACGCGTATTTGTGCTCAAGTGGGAGCTGTAAGCAGCGTAGGAGTCGGTTTATTCATGATTTTCGTGGGTTGGAGTTGCGCGCCACTATTTAGTCAGCATACAGATATTCAGTTTTTAATTTCTGTAGGCATGACAATATTAGGATTGTTCTTGCCTCTTGCTGGATGGATGTGGGCACTAGATGGCGTATTAATTGGCGCAGGTGATCACCGTTACTTAGCAAAAGCTTGCTCAGTAATGGCTGCTGTGTATTTAACATTTTTGGCGCTCACAAGCGTTTTTGATGTCGTCGTCGATGCTAATGACGTGGTAAGAACTATTACTTTATGGGTTGTTTTAAATGCTGTTTATATTGGGGGGCGTGCAATAGGCAATAGTTTGCGCATAAGAAATGATACGTGGATGGATTCTGCGCTAAAAATGTAAATAAAGTTTTGTGTTAATGCATTTACGTTTTTTCATAATACGTGCGCGCGTTTATACTCGTTTTTATGGCAGATAATGATATGTGGCAATCTACTAAAGGCAATGTTATCCGCGCAGGGAGCAATCGTGGTGGCAATGGTGACGCCTCTGCATATGGTTCTGGCGTTGCAAATCGTGGTGCTGAAGTAGGTGCTACGTTGTTTGATCGTGTGCCTCCTCACGATGTTGATGCAGAAATGGCTGTGCTTGGCGGAATGCTTATGAGCAAAGATGCTATTGGCGAAGTGTCTCAATTGCTTGAAACATCAGATTTTTATTTACCGCAGCACCAAACAATTTATGATGCTATTCTTACGCTTTTTGCAGGATCCCAGCCTGTTGATGTTGTGCTTGTAGCTAACGAATTAATGAAAGATGGAAATCTCGATAAAGTTGGCGGAGCTGACTATTTGCACAGCCTAGTAGCTTCTGTGCCAACAGCCGCAAACGCAATGTACTACGCAGATATTGTGCACCAAAATGCTGTTCTTCGTAACGTTATTACTGCTGGCACAAAAATTGCGCAAATGGGCTATTCTGCTTCCGGAGCGCAAGCAGAAGATATTGTAAATCTTGCGCAATCAGAAGTGTATGAGATGAGTGCCGGCAAAGTGCGTCAAGATTACGTTGCTATTGGCCCAGTTTTGCAAAATACACTTGATCAGCTAGATAAAATGCAAAATCACGAACTTGAACAAGGTGTACCGACTGGATTTAGAGATATTGACGAAGTTACTCAAGGTTTGCAACCTGGCCAAATGATTGTTGTTGCTGGTCGTCCAGCTATGGGTAAGTCAACACTTGGTATTGATTTTGCGCGCTCGGCGGCGCTACACCACAATATGACGTCTATTGTATTCTCTCTAGAAATGAGCAAAGTGGAATTGGCTCAGCGCATTATTGCTGCAGAAACTAATATTCCGCTTGCTGCTATGCGAAGAGCGGAAGATATTACTCCAGATCGTTGGAATACTCTTAATACTTTTTGGACAAAAATGCAAAACGCTCCGCTTTTTATTGATGACAGTCCAAATATGAGCTTGATGGAAATTCGCGCAAAATGCCGTCGTTTGAAGCAAACTAATGATCTGAAACTGGTAGTTATTGATTACCTTCAGCTGATGAGTTCCGGCAAGCGCGTGGAAAGTCGTCAGCAGGAAGTTTCAGAATTCTCGCGTGCGCTGAAGCTTCTTGCTAAAGAGCTTGAAGTGCCAGTTGTGGCTTTGAGCCAGCTTAACCGCGGACCGGAAATGCGAAACGACAAGAAGCCACAGCTTTCAGATTTGCGCGAATCTGGTTCTATTGAGCAGGATGCTGACGTGGTGTTCCTTGTGCATCGCCCTGATTTTTACAATAAGGAAGATCGCCCAGGCGAAGCCGATATCATTATGGCAAAGCATCGTAACGGCCCTACTGACACGTTTAATCTTGCCTTCTTGGGTGCAACTTCCAAGTTCATGGATATGCCGCAAGACTACCAGCAATAAGGGGTGTGATTTAGTATGTCAAGCCGCGACCATAAATCGCATAAAAAGTTGCGCCGAAATTTGCATAAGCATTGGTACAGTTTTGCAATGCCTGCTGTTGGTAAACTTGTTTGCGCTCTTTCTAGGGTGCTACATCATGGCGGAAGCGCATTGCCGGGTAAAGTTATTGAAAGCCTTGATTCCGGCTTTCTAGCGCGCACTCTTGCATCATTGCCGTACGGAATAGTTCTTATTTCCGGAACTAATGGCAAAACTACCACAACGCGTATGGTAACTTCTATGCTGCGCGACGCAGGGCTTAATGTATTTACTAATCCAACCGGTTCAAACTTTACTAGAGGAGTAGTTGCGGCTCTTGCTAAAACAATGCCTGCTTTTGGCACAAAACTAAATGCGGATATTGCAGTTTTAGAGCTCGACGAAGCGTACGCAGTGCATTTTGTAAATCAAATCAAGCCTCGCTACTCTTTATTGCTAAACGTTATGCGAGATCAGCTCGACCGATTCGGCGAAATTGATACAACTGCAAAACTATTAAGCAACGTAGCTGCTGCAACTGAAGGAACAGTAGTGCTAAATCGCGAAGATCCACGTATTTGCGGGCTTGCAAAAGTTGTTCCTTCCGGGACTTGTGTGCGGTATTTTGGTTTGGATGACGCAGTAAAAAGCATGTTCCCAACGGATGATGATTTGCACAATACTGCCGAAAAAAGCGAAAATTGCGAAGATACTGCAGAAAGCAAGGCTAACAATCTTCCTAAAGCAGACGTTGTGCTTTCAAAAGTCGGAGACCATGAGGCCGAGTTTATACTTGATGGCAAGAGTAAAACCACATCTGTAAAACTCGACGGCGCTTACAACATTTTCAACGCTGCTGCAGCAGCAACAGTAGTTCGCGCTATCTTGGCGGACGCTAAAAAACAAAATTCTACGCTGCAAAAATTCGACGACGACGCGCTTATGGAAGCGATTTCGCACGTAACTCCTGCTTTTGGTAGAGGAGAAGTAATTGAAGTTAATGGCGCTCCTGTTGAGCTTGTTTTAGTGAAGAATCCTATTGGTTTTAGACTTGCGATTGCTTCGGACCATCCGCAAAATCACGATACCATGATTGCAATTTGTGACGAATACGCTGACGGTAGAGATATGAGCTGGCTGTGGGACGTTGATTTTGCAAGCTTTAGTGGCACTGGAGTTGCGTGTGTTTCGGGCACTCGCGCATGGGATATGGCTTTGCGGTTGCAATACGATAAGGTTGAGGCTCGCAATGTGAATACGGATTTGGAAGAAGATGCTAAAGCTTTTGTAAATGGCGATTTTAGTGGCAATACTAAAAATGCTAAGCGCATATATTGCACGTATACTGCTATGCTTCGCGTGCGCGCTGCTTTAGCACAACTTGCAGAAGTTAAAGACGTTGGAGTTGGGAAGTAATTGTCATGAATGGTTCCAGTGATATTAGTAAAGCAAATGCTACTTGTGAAGAAAATCGCGTGCTAGATATTGTGTCGTTGTACCCGAAAGACATGAATATTTACGGGGACTACGGGAATGTGCTTACGATTATGCGCCGAGCGGAATTGTATGGCTACGAGCCTGTGCTACACGAGTACAATGTTGGCGATTTATGGCCAGAACACGTGGATATGATTCTTGGCGGCGGCGGTCAAGATCATGGTCAAAGCAGAGTCACTGAAGATTTATTTGCGCGAGCAGACGCGATTCGTGGGCTTGCAAAAGATGGCGTTCCAATGCTTATGATTTGTGGGCTTTACCAGCTTTTTGGAAAGTATTTTGAAACCGTTGAAGGTCAAAAGCTTAAAGGAATTGGAATACTTGGCGAGCATACGGTTGGTCAAGATGTGCGCATGATTGGAAATCTTGTGGAACATAGCGACGATTTTGGCGATATTGTGGGCTACGAGAATCATTCTGGGCGCACAAGCTTGGAGGGTGATACTCATCCACTTGGCTCGGTTGATAGTGAAAATTGCGGTAATAATGGCAAGGATCACACGGAAGGAGCGCGCAAATACAATGTTATTGGAACGTATATGCACGGCTCAGTTTTGCCGAAAAATCCGCGTCTGGCTGACTTTTTAATCCGTACTGCTGCGCAAAATCGTTACGGCGAATTTTCGCCAAAGCAAACTGATGCTCAACGCGCGGAGCTTGCGAAACTAGACGAATTAGCAGAGCGCGCTCGCGAAGTGGCCGTAACTCGTCCTCGGTAAGAGATTTATCTGCGCTAAAATTTGTTAACGCTAAACACAAAAGCCTGCTGAAGTTGCAAAGTGTTGCAAATCAGCAGGCTTTTTGTAGTTTTGATTTTAGCTTTTATATTCTAGCTTTCGCTTGATTTGGTGAGTGTATTAGTCAATCAAACCATACAAGCGATCGCCAGCGTCGCCAAGACCTGGAACGATATAAGATTTGTCGTTCAAATGCTCGTCAACAGCGCAAACAACAACCTTAAAATCAATGGAAGGATCAAGTTCCTTCTCCAAGCGCTCTAAGCCTTCTGGGGCTGCCAAAATGTTAATAGCAGTAACATCCTTAGCGCCGCGCTCAGCCAAATAGTGCGTAGCGGCAATAAGAGTACCACCAGTGGCAAGCATTGGGTCAAGAAGGAAGCATTGACGACCGGTCAAATCTTCTGGCAAACGGTTGGCATAAGTGATGATATCGAGCGTCTGCTCGTCGCGCTTCATGCCAAGGAATCCAACCTCAGCGGTTGGAAGAAGGCGAGTCATGCCGTCGAGCATGCCAAGACCAGCGCGCAAAACCGGCACAACCATTGGGCGTGGGCGGTTCAAATGCTTGCCAGTCATCTTGCAAATAGGAGTTTCAATCTCGCGATCGCTAACTTCCAAATTGCGGGTTGCTTCGTATGCTTCGAGGGTTACCAATTCGGAAACCAACTCGCGGAAAATATTAGAAGGTGTATTCTTATCACGCAAAACGGTGAGCTTGTGGTCCACCAGCGGATGATGTAAAACATGAAGATCCATACCTTCTAGGGTAATGCAAGCATGGCATGTTAAGCTATCGGCGTGCCGTTATTTTTGCGCAAAATATAAACAAATGTGAGTAAAAATATATTTTATCTAAAATTAGCTAGCAAAATCTAAAATCTAAAATATAAAATCTAAAATTCGAGATTCAGAGCAGAAACGATACTGACTTGCGAAAGCGCCTGTCGGCGCAAACGCCGCTCGCAGCGGCAAAAAATGGAGCCCGGGGCTTAAACACAAGCCAGCATCATTTTGAGTATACCTTGTTTTCTATTTTCACGCGCCGCACAATTTTAATCGCAAATAATTTATTCCAACTTTCCTGCGCGCCATAATTTCGCTCCATGAGCAAAAGATAACGAAAGTGCGTGCATATTTGCGGAGATATGCAAAACTTTTGCAATTTTCTGCGTGTGCATTGTATTTGCTTGCTCATCTAACTTTTTTGCGTAAACTCGCATTCCGCACGCAATAATCGAAGTAAAAGCTGAAGCGCGGTAAAAAGCTACGGCAAAATCGCCTGTAAAAGCACCAGAAAGAATAGAGTCTGCAAGTTGCGCAATATCTTCTCCGGTAGGAGCGTCGTCAATTCCTGTAATAGCCGAAGCGCTTGTTGTTTCAGGCTCGCCAAGACTCCAGTACTCGGCGTAAGCTTCGCGCTGCTTTCGTAGAGACATGCGCAGTAAGTACAGTCGCCACAACATTCCAGGAAGAGACTCAGCCTCCGCGTGACTCCACAAATCTGCAATAACTTCAATGCCTTCATTTTCAACTAAATTCAGCACGCGTTCAACGATTTCCGGCGACTGCGTTTTATGAACGCGGTTAAGCAAAACTGCAGCGGAAGTGTGGCTAATTTCGTTTACAACCTGCGGATCCGTGCCGCCTTCAATCTGCGCGAGCATTGCAGGATCCATTTGTGCAGGTCGGCTTGGGCGTGAAGCTCCTGTAGGGCTTGGCATAAAAGCAGATCTGCTTGAATGAATAGAACTCGATTGAGAATTTAAACTAGTAGACACTTGGCAGAACCTTTTCAATATCAATAATGCGAGCACCCTTAGGAGTACTAATTATGTGCAAAACTATTGCGCTTCCTGTAGGCATGTATGGAGATTTTTGGCTGAGTATGCGCTTGTGTGCTCTAGGTTTTGTTATTTCGCGCAAATAATCGAAGAAAGTGCCAATCACTGGGCGGTGCAAGCACATGACGGTTGCGTTGTTGGATGCGATTGCGCTGTTGGCTGTGCTTACATTGCTAGTTTTACTTGTATTTTGTGCGTTGCACTCAAGATTTTGTATTTCGTTTATAAGCACAGACAATGTAGATTTTGGTTGTTTCTCGTGATGGTCTTCAGTAAGTTCCGCAACCTGTTCTATTTGAAGTGAAGAGTCGTGCGCAAAAGCCGCAACCGTTTCAACGCAACGTTTCCAAGGTGACGATATGATTTTATTCGGCGCGTAGCAGGCAAGCTCGCGTCCTAGAGCGTATGATGCGGCTGCTCCAAGAGGTGTGATTGGTCGAGTCGCTTCGCTTCCTTGCCAAGTTTTTCGAGACTCAGCTTTTCCGTGACGCACTAGAAGCAACGTGCTGTATTCTGCTTTACCTGCGTGGAGCTTTTCTAAGAAAGCGTCTAGCACTTCACGGTCGCTATCGTGCGTAAGCTTTTTTCGCGCTTGAGAAGGAGTAAGCCATAAAACATTGCCAATTTCAGTAGGTTTTGCTGGCTTAATTGGTCCGAAAGCAGGGAGACGCTTTGCTGCAGTTGGCTTGTCGATTAAGCGCATCATCCAGTAGTGGATTCGCTTTATTACTTCCGGCTGAGAATTGCGATTTTGGCTGCTATTTGATGAGCTGTTCTTGGAAGATTTTTTGCCTTCGCGCTCAAGCGGATACTCTATTTTGGCAATGTGTGGGCCTAGTGTGACTGAATATCCTGTTTCTTCTCCAACTTCGCGCACGGCTGTGTGGCGATGCGATTCGTTTGGCTCATTCTTTCCTTTTGGCCAGCTCCAATCGTCATATTTAGGACGGTAGACTAGGCAAAGCTCAAAATCGTCGTCGCTAGACTTTATTGCGCTGATTGGCTTATTCGCATGGTTTGGATTTATTGCATTGCTGCCTGTTTTTGTCTCTTCATCTGCATTTGAGCTGTTTGTAGTATTGCGCTTGCGATAAATAATTCCGCCAGCTGCTTCAACGTATTGCGTCGTTACTGCACTCATATTCACTATTTTAGCGGTTTTCTTTCGCAATTTTTAGTTGTGCTTGGTTATTTATTGCAATTCGATTATTTGCTCATTTGGTTAGAATCAATTTAGTTGCTGATTTTTGTATATTTGCGCTGCTTACGTTTATCACAGTCATGACTGTGATATAAGTGTTGTTACAGTCATTTTTCTCGTTCGTAACAGTGATTTTCGTATACATGACTGTCATTTTTTGATTTTGAACGTGATTGGCTATATTTTGACAGTGATCTTATGTATTTTGACCGAGATGCGTAGATCTATGACAGTCATTCTGGCTTCCGCGACTGTGATACCACAAGTTATGACTGTGATACAGATGTGCTGAGTAAGTCAGATATTTTGTTATATAACCCAAAATTCCTAAAACTGGCAAATTATGGCGTAAAAAACTTCCTAAAACTGGCAAATGGTGCTGTAGAAATTTCGGCTATTGCCGGGAATACTTGAGATTTAGCCAGATTATAAAGGGTTAATAAACACAACAAGAGCCAGAAACATGTTACTGAATCTGGCTCTTGCTTATTGTTTATTAGTTATTTGCGATTAATTCGCGCCGCGAGGCTTGCGCGTGTGAGTATGAATCAAGTAAGCCTGGCTGTCAACGAGCGGACGGCCTTCCTTATCACGAGAATGCAAGGTATACGTGCCGTCGCCATCCATCCACCACGAAACAGTTGAATCAGCCATTTGCAAATCAATATACTGAATTAATGCTTCAACTTGATCAGGCGCAGTAATGCGAACTAGGGTTTCAACTCGACGATCAAGATTGCGGTGCATTAAATCAGCCGAGCCAATCCACACTTCTGGACCACTTGCAGGACCGTCACCAATCTGCGGGCCACAAGAATTAGCGAACGCGTAAATACGGCTGTGCTCAAGGAATCGACCAAGAATAGAACGAACGCGAATATTCTCACTCAATCCCTCAATGCCAGGCTTCAGTGAGCAAATTCCACGCTCAACAATATCAATCTTCACGCCAGCTTGAGAAGCACGGTATAAAGCGTCGATAGTTTGCTCATCAACTACGGAATTGACCTTAATCTTAATCCACGCTTCCTTGCCAGCAAGAGCTGCGGCTTCCTCGCGGCGAATACGCTGAATAATGCCAGTGCGAACGGTTCGTGGAGCTACAAGTAAGCGATGGAAGCTTGACTTTGGGGCATAACCGGAAAGCTGGTTAAACAAGCGAGTCAAATCCTGTCCGACTACAGGATCGCAAGTAAGCAACCCCAAATCAGTGTAAAGGCGAGCAGTCTTAGGATTGTAATTACCTGTGCCAACGTGGCAGTAGCGACGCAACCCTTCTGCTTCTTGGCGTACCACGAGTGAAAGCTTGCAGTGAGTCTTCAAACCAACAATGCCGTATACAACGTGAACGCCTGCGCGCTCAAGCTTACGAGCCCAAGCAATATTTGCGTCTTCGTCAAATCGTGCCTTAATCTCAACCAGCGCAAGTACCTGTTTGCCAGCGTGAGCTGCGTCAACAAGAGCGTCAATAATTGGCGAATTGCTAGACGTTCGATACAAAGTTTGCTTAATTGCAAGCACTTTTGGATCTGCAGCAGCCTGCGCGAGGAATGCCTGTACAGAAGTAGAGAACGAATCGTAAGGATGATGCAGCAAAATGTCATGCTCGCGAATAGAAGCGAAAATATCTTGAGCGTGGCTAGTTTCAACTTCCGCAATCTGACGGTTCGTAGTAGGAATAAACGGACGATACTTCAAATCTGGGCGGTCAAGCGCCTGCAATTCAAACAATACCGTCATATCAAGCGGCGAAGGCAAGCGATAGACTTCCTCAGGGCTTACGCGAAGTTGATTTGCAAGAAGCTGAGAAAGGAATGGGCTGGCCTCGTTAGAAATTTCCAAACGAATTGGCGGTCCAAAGCGGCGGTGAAGAAGTTCCTTCTCCATAGCGTTAAGCAAGTTTTCTGCATCGTCTTCCTCAACGTCAATATCTTCGTTACGCGTAACGCGGAAAGAGCGAGCTTCCTTAATAATCATTCCTGGGAAAAGTGATTCCAAGTGTGCTACAATCAGCTTTTCCATAGTGATGAAGCCGTAGCGCTCTTCGCGACCTTCTTCGTCTGTTAAATCGTCAACTGGTACAAGGCGATTCAAATTATCTGGAATTTTTACGCGCGCAAAATGCGACTTTCCAGAATTTGGATTTTCGACGATAACAGCCAAGTTAATAGACTTGCCGGAAATGTATGGGAATGGGTGAGCAGGATCCACTGCAAGAGGCGTAAGAACAGGGAATACTTGCTTTTTGTAGTAATCAGACAAACGTGCTTTTTCTGATTCTGTAAGCTTATCCCAGCTGAGCAACACAATGCGCTGTTTGGCAAGCTCAGGAAGAATGTGCTCAATAACATAGTGAGCGTGCTCATCTTGACGGCGGTGAGTTACTTCACTAATAGCGCGCAATTGCTGACGAGGGCTTAAGCCGGATGCTGCAGTTACTGCTATTCTAGAATCTATTCTGCGCTTTAATCCTGCAACTCGAACCATAAAGAATTCGTCGAGATTTGACGCAAAGATAGCAGCAAAATTAGCGCGTTCAAGAAGTGGCAAATCTGTATTCTGAGCCAACTCGAGCACGCGACGATTGAACTTCAACCAGCTTAATTCTCGGTCGAAGAAACGATCTTTTGGCAACGGTAGCTCACCCTCACGAGCTTCACGCTTTTCTGCCTTTTCATCTTCGGCGATGTGTTCGGCAATTTGACCGCGCAGTATCGCCTTTGAGGGAGCGTCAAAAATTTGTACCATATTCTGTAATTGTATGCGTTGCAAGGGAAGTGCGCGACTGAGTGTCGATTTTATTGCTTGCTTTGCGCTCTAAAAATATCTTGCGACACGCCGGAGTGTGTCTCATGCGAACGTAATTTAACATGATAACCTTTGCATGTTCACAAAATGCCGCAAGAGTTGCGATTTTTCGTGTGCAATTGAACAGTAGTGACAATATGTTAACAAAGGCTAATTTGCTCTTTACTATTAGGCAAAAAACGATGATAATAATAATTACAAAAACAAAAAAGAGATAGCGGTAACCCACAAAAGTGTATGGATATGAAATCCGTGGACGTTGGACGGGATATTTAAGACTTTAACCGTTGCAACGAGGATGTTGTGAAGATGAAACCGCAGATATTGTTTTTGTAGATAAGAGGCTCGCCAAGGTGGCGGGCCTCTTTTGGTGTGAGGGCGATTTTACTATTTACGCAGACTGTCGCGCGTATAAGGGAAACTATCAAAGAATAAATGTTGGAATTCATTTTCTTAGCTTCTTTGAAAATGAGAATATATTGTGTTCCATGCTGTGCTAATCGCAATTGCGAGTTGTTGGACGATTGTTAAGCGACGAGTCGTTATTTATACGCGTGATTACGTGTGTGGAGTTTGAAACAAGTAAGAAGGATCGAAGGACCATGCAACATTCGTTTATGGCAATGTTGGCTGCAGAATTTATTGGCACTGCTATTCTCATGATTTTCGGAAACGGTGCTGTAGCAAACGTTGAATTAAAAAATACTAAAGGACACCATGCTGGCTGGCTAAATATTGCTATGGGCTACGGTTTTGGCGTGATGTTCCCAGTGCTCATGTTTGGCGGAATCTCAGGTGCGCATATCAATCCTGCTATGACAATTGCGCAAGCTGTAAACGGCATGTTCCCGTGGGCTAACGTTGCGCCTTATATTGTAGCTCAGCTTTTAGGCGCGCTGGTTGGTCAGCTTATTGTGTACGTAACTTATTTGCCGCATTACAACGAGACAGAAGAGCCAGAGGCGATTCTTGGCACTTTCTGCACTACGGATGCTTACAATAACAAACTTAACTACTTCCTAAACGAATTCTTTGGCACGCTCGTGCTTGTTTTGGCAGCTCTTTGCTGCCTTACTTCTCCTTGGGGAGAGAAGAATTTGGCAGGCGCTTCAATCGTCGTTGGCTTCGTTGTTTGGGGCTTGGTGACTTCTATGGGTGGTCCAACTGGTCCTGCTTTGAATCCTGCTCGTGATCTTATGCCGCGTTTGCTTCACGCAATTTTGCCAATTCCGCACAAGGGATCTTCTCGCTGGGGTGAAGCGTGGATTCCAGTTATTGCTCCTATTGCCGGCGCAATCTTGGGTGTGGTTATGTATAAGTCGTTATTTGCATAAAGTAGTTGCTTTTAGCTGTAATTGATTGCGGTTTATTGCGATTGTAAGAAGCGCGTAATGCTAGTATGAATGCGTTACGCGCTTTTTATTTTGCAAGTTTATGCTTTGCAAGCTTGTGCTTATTAAGAAAAATATTGGAAAAGATTTTAAGAAAGATTTTAAGAAAGACGAAATCATGTTTTCGAAGTCAACTATTGCAATTGGTCGTTTTGCGCCGACTCCTTCCGGGCGTATGCATATTGGAAACATGGTAGCAATGTTGGCTGCGTGGCTTTCTGCAAAATCGCAGGGTGGCCACATGCTTTTGCGTTTGGAAGATCTTGATATTGCGCGAATGCCGAAAGATGCTAGCGCGCGAGTTATTGATGATTTGAAGTGGGCTGGTCTTGATTGGGTTGGTGAGCCTACTTATCAGCATGAGCGCACTGCAATCTACCAAGAAGCTCTTGATGCGTTAGAATCTTTGCAAGATGCTGACGGAAATTCGTTAATCTACCCTTGTTTTTGCTCGCGTTCCGATATTCGCGCAATCGCAGCTCCGCAAGAAGGCGACGGTTTTATACGCTACCCGGGTACGTGCAGAAATCTTCGCAAAACTGCGCAAGGTTTGGCGCAAATCGAAAGGCGTTTGCAAAATAACCAGCAACATTCTTTAAGACTTGCTGTTCCCTCGGCTGATTCGCCGCAAGCAAATGTGAGTTTTGAAGACGCGATTTTTGGGCAGCAATCTTTTAATATTGACCGCGATTTGGGAGATATGGTGATTCGCCGCGCGGATAGCGTTTTTTCTTATCAGCTTGCGGTTGTTGTTGACGATGTTTTGAGCGGAGTAAATGATATTGTGCGCGGCCGCGATTTGCTTCGTTCGGCAGCGCTTCAAATTTGGATTGGCGAGTTGCTTGAAAAATCGGGATTTTTTGCGGCTTATGGCGTGCACTATGTGCGTCCGCAATTTGCGCATTTACCGCTGATTGATAACGCACAAGGCGAGCGACTTGCAAAAAGTAAGCACTCGCTAGACGTCGGTGCTCTTCGTGAATCTGGCTGGAGTGCCGAGCGCATGATTGGCTATTGCATGTATCTTTTGGGATACAAAAAGCCTGGTCAAAATCAGCCTGTAGATATGAGTGCCGACGATGCGCTTGCGTTATTTAAAAGCCTTGACACGCCGTGGGGTTCTGTTCGCGCAAACCTAGCCGACAAATCCGTGCCCTTCCTCGACTAAACTATGTATTTAGATTGATAGATTGGGGCAATAAATGGCATATATGGCGCAAAAAGATTTAGCGAATACTGAGGTTGATTGTGTTCGTGCGCGTCAAATTGCCGACGGCGTGCACAGCGTGCAAGACGCCATTGCTCAAGCCGAATCGCATTATGGTCGCAAAGCTGAGTCGGTTACGCTACTTGCCGCAACTAAAACGCGAGATGTTGGCGAAATTATGGCAGCGCTTAAAGCTGGGGTGAGAGTAATTGGGGAAAATCGCCCACAAGAAATCGTTGCAAAAGCCGAAATTTTACGCGCACAAGCTGCTAGAGAAGGTTTAAGCGTTGGTGTAAACGGCGAAATTCCGCTCTACTTAATCGGTCAACTGCAAAGCAATAAAATAAACAAAGTTTTACCACTTGCAAATGGTATTCAGTCGGTTGACGGCATTGAACTTGCGCAAAAGATATCTGCTCGCGCGCAAAATTTGGGACTTTGTGTAGACGTTATGTTGGAAGTGAACGTTTCGGGAGAAGCTACGAAATCGGGGTGCGCGCCAGAACGCGCGATTGACGAAGCGTTCGCTATATCTAGTCTTCCGGCACTTAATTTGCACGGATTTATGACGCTTGGAGCGCGCGTGGATGATGAAACAATAGTGAGAAGCGGTTTCGCAAAATTGCGAGAAATTAGAGATTGTGTGAGTAAACAACTCGTGCAAGATTATGATGGAAGCTCTGTAAAATTAGAGCTTTCGATGGGAATGTCTGGTGATTTTGCGTGGGCGATTGCCGAAGGTTCAACAATGGTCAGAATCGGTTCGGCAATCTTTGGCCCACGCGCATTTGTGTAGTGTGCTGCGTAATCTTGAACTATGAGAATTGCACGTTTTTCATATAATGAAGTTCCGCAATACGCTTTCGTTCAAAAAGACAAAGCCGACGGTAAAGATTATTTAGTAGCGCTTGAAGGTCATCCTTTAAGCTCGCAAGGAGTTAAACCAACTGGTAAACGTTACGCGTTGGATGCGGATGGCGTGCGCTTGCTTGTACCTGTAATTCCTTCGAAAGTTTACGGCTTGGCAAAAAATTACGATACACGTTCCGACGATGAGCGCGCTACTTCTTCTGCGGCTTCTTCACATACTGCTGCAGATATGGTGATTTTTACAAAGCCGAGCACTTCTGTAATAGGACCTGACGATCCGATTGTTATTCCTACTTGCTCAAACGACATGAATTTTGAGCCAGAAGTGGCAGTTGTTATGGGCAAAATCGCCAAAAATGTGACGGCAGATACTGCAATGAATTACGTTTTTGGCTTTACATGCGTAAACGACGTAACTTTACGAGATTGCGCAGGAAGCGACCCAATGTGGACGCGCGCAAAAGGTTTCGACACTTCTTGCCCGCTTGGACCTTGGATTACAACCGAGCTAAATTGGCGCGATGCACATATTTCATTTACGCTTAATGGTGAAAATGTGCCAGAAGCGAGTGGCACCACAGCTCGACTTATTCACAGTATTCCTGAGCAAATTGCTGCGATTTCAAGCTTCTCAACGCTTCTTCCGGGAGATGTGATTTTGACAGGAACTCCATACCCGGCTGGGACTTTACGCGCGGGTGACGAAGCTATCGTGCACGTAGATGGCATTGGCTCTTTGCGAAACGTTGTTGTAAGTGAATAAGAGTTAAAGGAAAGGGTGTCTTATTTGTAAGACACCCCTAAGTTTTTCCATAAACTGTAATTTAGCAAATCGTCTACATTTGTGGATTAATTGCAAAATCGCTGAAATGACATCCATCTACTTTCCCAGCAAGAAGATTACTTGTTGTGTTATCAAAATGCACGGTTTGTTGTAGTTTAAAATTCTTTTTGTTAAGAAAATACAATGTAGATTGTGGTGTCTTTTCTCCATTTGCGTTATCTAAAATTGCTATAGCATTTTTAGTGGTTTGCATCCAATATCTTTTTGGATTGAACTTGCTTGAAGTATTTACTGGGATGGTAAATGTAATTTGCGTTTTCCCAGTAATTGTATTAATTTTATACAGCGCGCCTGTGCCTTGGTCGAGTGCTAAGAGCTCGCGATCATTGAGCATTGTCCTATTCCCATATGAAATATTTTCAAAATCGTGTTTTTCCCCATAGTTATAGGCTATGCGCTTATTTTGCAAGGTTAGCGGTATAAAATCGAATTTTCCTGATTGCGTATTCCACCGATTAATACCGTACGTGGTGAAAGTGAATTCAGGATCGTCTTTTTTATATTCCGTTGTGTCTCCAATCGAAATGATGGTGTTGCGAATGCAAGGAGCTGTATCGTTTCCTATCGTAGAAAAACTATGTACCGTCGTTTCAGAATTTTTGAGTATATGTTTTATGGGTATTGAATCTTGGAGTTTTTTTATTACGAATCCATTTGTTCCATTAAAACTATTAGTTCCATTGTCGCTGGGGCTAATGGTGTACGTGCCACTCTCGCAAGCGCTCGATACATCATATATACGTGATTGCATAATATCTGTATTTCGCGGTTTGCCAAGGGTAATACTATTGAATTCGAGTTGATTTTTCCTAGTGCGAGTAAAACCGTGGTCAAGAACACTAATAACTTCGTGCTGATTATTTTCAAAAATTCCAGCTTGTGCAGCAGGTAATTTTTTGTGATGTTTAATTGCAATACGCATGTTACTTTTTTGGGCAAGGAAATAGTCAAATTTAGCGTCTACGAAATACAAACCATCAGTGTTCCATAATATGTTAGGAGATTCAATGGCAGAAGTAGTAATAGTTTGAGAAGTTCCATCGTTGTTGAGTAATACGATGAATCCATCTCGCTTCTTCTCTTTGCCGGCAGTCATGTCACTTATTGCCGCAGCGCCAACGGCATGTGAAAGATTTGCTTGTTTATAACTAATTTGTGTAGGCATCTGCTGCCAAAACAGTAGAAACAATATAGCTGATGCGATGACGGCGGCAGAAAAGCATAGTAAAACAATAATTATCTTCTTGCTTAATTGTTTCATCTTGTCATCAAAGCTTTCTGTATGTTGTGGCTTTTGTTGTTTTTTCAAGATCCCAAGGCCAGACGAGTTCATCGTCGCCATCGTCAATGTCTATTCCAGCGCCATATTTATAAGAAGCCCAGACTAATTGCGCGCAATGTAGTCCTCCCCAGTCGTTTTTATTCGGTTGCCAGAAAGCATCATTATATCCACGACCGATATAAGTTCGAGCTCGATCTGCAGCTTTTGCTCTATTGGCATTAGATGTATTAACAGAACGTATTATTGCTCCTGGAGCTACAAGAGTCTTGAAAGCTAGTTTTTCTCTAGCTACTTCTCCTGGTCCTACTGCCTCAACAATTTTATTTTTTTGCGAGTAAATGCCTGTGTGACCATGTAGTCCTGCAGGAGTGAAATAAAAATCACCACGATGTTGAGCGTTTGGTAGCGCTATAGTTGCTTGGCTGGAAGATTTATCTTGTTGGTATTTATTGATATTTGGATTTTGCAATAATTCCATTTCTGCATCGAGCACTTTTTCTTTGCTCCAATGATGATATTGAGCTATTTCTTGCACGCTTTTATCTAGCTTTTCTTTATTTACGTAATAAGGTAACGCATTTGCAAAATCTGATAATTTATCATCATATGATTCTTTGGCAAAAGCGGAAGATGTAGGCCATAGTACGCATAAAACAGCTACAATTGTAATTGTTTTGAAAAGTTTCTTATTCATAATAGCCTCATTGTTATTGTGGATAATTTTACCTGTAATATGTCGCCGACGACATATTTATATTGTATGTTATTTGCAGAAGTCAGTCTATAAAATATTCGTAAAACATTGCAATTTCACCTTAAATATGCAACAGGTGATTGATTTTAGGAAATAGCCCTTAATCTTGATTTCAAAACTTGAGTCTAGTACACTCAAGTTTTAGGAATAAAGTTATAGGAAAATCTGTTATACGTATCAGATACATGAAAGTGAAAGCTCGTTAGAACTCGAAAGTATTGTCAAAAAGCTTGAAATTGCAACGAGAGTTGCAATAAAGGTTGCAATAAAAGTTGCAGCGATTTGACTTAACTGAAATGTGTTTTAGAGCTTTCGTGGAAATGAGGTAGATATGGAACAAAAGTTTACAACCTTAGCGCAAGACGCATTAAGCGACGCTGTGCAAAGTGCAGCGGCTGCTGGCAATGCGCAAGTTGACACTTTGCATTTGGCGGATGCTTTACTTCGCCAAGAGCAGGGCGTCGTTCGCGCGCTTATTGCTCAGGCGGGGGCTGACGCGCAACAAATCGGTGCTGAAATTCGTAACGCATTAGTGGCATTGCCTTCATCTACTGGTTCAACTACAACTAAGCCAGATGCAAGTCGTCAGCTTTTGGCTGCGCTAAGCCAGGCAGAAAAAGAAATGCGCGCAATGGGAGACGAATACGTTTCTACGGAGCACATGCTTATTGGCATGGTTGCAAGCGCGCCGAATGCTGTTGCGGATATTTTCAGAAAGCACAACGTTTCCGCAGACGTGTTGCGTAAGGCTGTGCCAACTGTGCGCGGTGGCGCAAAAGTGACAAGTCCGGATGCTGAAGGCAACTACAAAGCACTCGAAAAGTATTCTGTTGATATGACTGCGCGCGCTCGCGAAGGAAAGCTCGACCCAGTAATTGGACGAGACCAGGAGATTCGCCGCGTGATTCAGATTCTTTCTCGCCGCACGAAGAATAATCCTGTGCTAATTGGCGAGCCGGGCGTTGGTAAAACAGCAGTTGTGGAAGGCTTGGCTCAGCGAATTGTTGCAGGAGATGTGCCTACGACTTTGCAGAACAAGCGTCTTATCAGTCTCGATTTGGCTTCGATGGTTGCAGGTTCGAAGTATCGCGGCGAGTTTGAGGAACGCTTAAAGGCAGTGTTGAAGGAAATCCAGCAATCGGACGGTCAAATTATTACGTTTATTGACGAAATTCACACTGTTGTTGGAGCAGGATCTGCAGAAGGTTCAATGGATGCTGGCAATATGCTTAAGCCAATGCTTGCGCGCGGTGAGCTGCGTTTGGTTGGCGCAACTACGCTTAACGAGTATCGTGAGCATATTGAAAAGGATTCTGCGCTTGAACGCAGATTCCAGCAAGTGTTCGTTGGCGAGCCGTCTGTTGAAGATACTGTGACGATTTTGCGCGGACTTAAGCAACGTTACGAAGCACACCACAAGGTGACGATTAGTGACGATGCAATCGTAGCTGCAGCAACGCTTTCAAACCGATATATTACTGGCAGACAACTTCCAGATAAGGCGATTGATTTGGTGGATGAAGCGGCAGCTCACTTGCGCATGGAGCTTGATTCTCAGCCAGAAGAGATCGACGAATTGCAGCGCAAAGTTACGCGTCTTGAAATGGAAGAAATGCAATTAAAGAAGGCGGAAGATGCTGCTGCGCGCGAACGCTTAGAAAAGTTGCAAGAAGAATTAGCAAACTCGCGCGAAAAGCTTACTGGATTGAAAGCGCGTTGGGATGCGGAAAAAGCTGGCCATAACAAGGTTGGTGATTTGCGAGCGCAACTTGACGCTAAGCGCGTAGAAGCCGACAAATTCACACGTGAAGGCAACTTGGAACAAGCAAGCCGTATTTTGTATGGCGAAATTCCAAGCATTCAAAAAGCTTTGGAAGAAGCGGAATCACAGGCTGCTAACGCTAAGAGTGAAGCGAAAGAGCCAATGGTTCCGGATCAGGTTGATGCTGATTCTATTGCAGGAGTCGTTAGCGAATGGACGGGCATTCCTGTTGGTCGCTTGATGCAAGGCGAAAATGAGAAGCTGCTCAACATGGAAAAGGAGCTTTCTAAGCGTGTGGTTGGTCAAAGTGAAGCAATTCAGGCTATAGCGGATGCTGTGCGCAGAAGCCGCGCTGGAATTGCAGACCCTAATCGCCCAACTGGTTCCTTCTTGTTCTTGGGTCCTACTGGCGTTGGTAAGACGGAGCTTGCAAAGGCTCTTGCTGACTTTTTGTTTGACGACGAGCGCGCAATGGTTCGCATTGATATGAGCGAGTACATGGAAAAGGCTTCCGTATCGCGGCTTATCGGTGCTGCTCCTGGTTACATTGGCTACGAGGAAGGCGGCCAGCTTACTGAAGCTGTGCGTAGACGTCCGTATTCTGTAGTGCTTTTTGACGAAGTCGAGAAGGCACATCCAGAAGTATTCGACGTTTTGTTGCAGGTTTTGGACGATGGTCGTTTGACTGACGGACAAGGTAGAACGGTTGATTTTACGAATACGATTTTGATTATGACATCAAACTTGGGTTCGCAATTCCTTGTACAAGAAGGCTTGGACGATGCTGCTAAACGCAAGGCTGTTATGAACGCTGTTCACGCTGAGTTTAAGCCAGAGTTCATTAACCGTTTGGATGAGCTTGTTATGTTCCATCCGTTGAGCCGCGAAGAGCTTGGTGGAATTGTGGATATTCAAGTTCGTCAAGTGGCTGCACGCTTGAGCGACCGCCGTATTAGCTTGGATGTGAGTGATTCTGCTCGCGCTTGGCTTGCGGAGCATGGCTATGATCCAGTTTATGGTGCTCGTCCGTTGCGTAGATTGGTTCAAACGGAAATTGGCGATCAACTTGCGCGATTGTTGCTTTCTGGAAAGGTGCATGATGGTGCACGCGTAGTTGCGGATTGTGAGAATACTAGCGACCATGTGACCCTAAAGATTGCGTAGTGCCTGCATTCTTCAATGTAGTCAAATAAAACAAAGCGTGCTGTTTGTTGGATTATTCCCCAGTAGACAGCACGCTATTTTTTTATCTAAATAAAAAATATTTGTAGAATGAACTTGAAATAAAAAGGTGGAATTCCCCCTTAATTTTTCGAGTTATTGCTGATAATTGGCATTATCGAATATGCGTATCTTTTAAAATTTTAATTGGTTTTTGTAAAAATCTATTTTTTTTATATTGAATTATTATAAAATGCGTGTATGTATTCAAGGCTGAATACGTTATGAAGCAGATTGAAAATGGAGATACGAATATGTTCGCAAAGGAAGGATTTGCAATAGTTGCGCGTTCTACTATTGCTTATGCTATGCCAATGTCAGCTTATGCTCAGATGAGTGGTTCTGTAGTTGGAATAGACAGAGAAAATATACGAAGTTGTAGGTAAGTAGTCTAGTTATTAAGTGGTGAGATATGCAAGAATCATATACGTGCTCAGATGTGCAACTTGTTAATGTGAATTTTTCGTATGGGAAAAAACAAATTTTGCATAATCTTTCTATAGATTTATCTTTTGGCATATGTGGTCTTTTGGGGCCAAATGGTGCTGGGAAAACTACTCTGCTTAACGTTATAGCGACGATTTATGCTCCCTCTAGTGGGAAACTTTTTGTTCATGGCTTTGACGTAACTGATCGTGCGGAAAGGGCTAAAGCTCGGTCAAATATTGGTTATTTGCCACAATCATTTGAACTTATGAATGCATCGAGTGTGTTAAAAAATGTTCAATATGCCGCATGGGCGCGAGGTTTATCGTGGAACGCTGCGTATCAGGCTGCTTGGAATGCTCTCAAACAGGTTGGCTTGGAAAAACAAGCACATCGCATAGTTGCTAAAATATCAGGAGGTCAGCGTCAGCGTGCTGGTATTGCTTGTGTGATTGCTAGTCAGCCTGCAGTACTAATACTTGATGAGCCTACTGTTGGTTTAGATCCTGAGCAGCGTATTGATATTCGTAATTTTCTTAAGTCTTATTCGCAAAAGCATACTATTATTGTCAGTACACATTTAGTAGAAGATTTAGCAGTAATTGCGGATCGGGTTATAGTTCTTAATGAAGGAATTATATTGCTTGATGGGAAAATGGATAATCTTCTTCAATATGCTAATCGTGAAGATCTTATGGTAACTCCATGGGAATCAGGGTATAGGCATTTGCTATCTAAATTTCATAAAAATTAGTAGTAGCAGTAACTAGATATGTATAGTTTCTTATTTCGTTAATGTGGTAGCAAGTAGGGATGTGATTAAATATGCGTCAATATTCTAACTTTTTAACTGAATTCAGATTTTTTACGAAAAGTCATAAGAAGTGCACAATTATTTCACGTATTATGTACCCATTATCTCTAATAAGCAGTTGTATTTTTAGCTTATTTTTGATTGCATATCCTATTTTTTTGGGTGTGGCAAATTTTTTAGCGCATAATAATAATTATGCGCTTTGGTTAAGAATTGATGTCACGTGGATGCATTGTTTGTCTGATATTGTTGCTTGCATTTTTGGCGCATGGTGTTCATGTAAAGCTTGCTCGCCTAGATGTTTGGTTAATTCTGCGTGGTGTGCAGGAAAATCAGCCAGTCGTTACGCTATTCCTATACTAAAAGGCGCTATACTGTGCAGTTTGTTATATTGCGTAAGTATATTGCCAACAGTAATTCAGAGTGATGTAAATATTACAAATTTTCCGTATTTTCCACTATTATGTGGAGGCGTGACGCCAAGTGCATTTTTTGCAATTGGTTTTGCTTTAGGAGTAATTATTGGCAATCGTTGGGCAATTGTATTCTCAGCTTTATTATCTTTTGCAATAATTTGGTGCTGTATTTATGGTGTCATTATAATGCATAATGGCACCATACCTCAGGGAGATATTTTTCCTAGATATTGGGGTAGTAGTTTATATGCAATACTTCCAGTGTCGGATGCTGGTATTGGTGCTGAGCCTGGTTTGCGTATGAACCCATGGTTGGTGACTTTGCGCATATTCTTTGTGTGTGTTGTTATCGTTTCATGCATTCTTTGTTGCGCGCATATTAGATATTTTTGGCAAAAGGGATCTTATTGGTGCATAAAAGCAATAAGTATTTCTTTAATTATGCCAATAGTATGTGCTTGTTGTATAGCTATGTGGGGTCCAAAACCTTGGATTCGCTCTGGACCTTTTGTGCCTCAGTGTACGACGTTTAAAGATACTGCTTTTTCTGTTTGTGTACATCCTGAAGAAGCTTATATTCGTAAACTTCGTGCTGTTAAACATCTGAAAACTGTTGCTTCTTGGTTTCCTAAGAATCAGAGAGATTCGCAAGGCAAAGGAATTGTGCTTGTGCTTGGAAATGCGTTTACTCCAACAAATACTGAAAAATCTTGGAATCTTACTAATAGTGGTTTAATAAAGTTACGTAATCTTAAAGCTACTGTTATTCAACAACAAACAGATACATTTGTTAGGCGTTCTGAGAAATATGGTGATATGACTGGTATCGCTCAAGAAGTGTTACAAAAATTTGTGCCTGCAAAATGTGCATCAAGTGCTATGAAAGAAGTATATGTAAAAAAGAATCTTGATTCAAACGCTTCTGTTACAGCATTTTTGCTTGCTCAGCTTCCTTCTCGTATAAGTAATGATGTGTATGGGTCATATGGATTTATTCCAGGTGAAGCAAACGATAAAGTGGCTATGAGTATTAATAATGCTGATGATGCTAAGCTGAAGCAATTTGTAAAAAATCATGTTAAAGAACTTAATCAATGCCGCATAACTCCACAACAAGTCTTATCGGAACTTGGTGATAAGCATGAAAAATAATTTTCGCGCTTGGCTTGAAGGTAGGCATTATATTTTTGCAATTATTGCAATTTTATTGTCCGTAGTCCTTCCTTCTTTAATGCTTATTATATTCAGATCATTTGTAACGCAGTTGCCAGTTTATGTTGGTAATATTTGTTTGCCGGATTCTGCTAATGTGCATAATGCGGTAGAAGGTATAACGTTTCAATGTCAATCTGGTAGTAGTGTTGTTAATTTTGTTGTTCCTCTGTATGAAGTTATTGTAGTTGGGTTTATTGCCGCGGCATTCGTTTGTCTTGCTCCGATTATGGTATCGTGGGAACGTTTCGTGATGAAAAGGTTGCGAATATATGCATTGAGTGCTGCTTTATTGTGTTTGTTTGTTTCATTTGGCGCTTCAGTGTTAATTGTTCGTATAATTGACTTGCAGTTATTTAGTACATTGCAGATGATTTTAGGTAATGCGTGGATTGATATTGTGCTCATAATGATTGGATTAGCCTGTTTTGGAAGGTTTTACGGTCTTGCATTTGGTGTCTTTTTAGTGGTGATGAATATTGCTACACAAGGTTTGCAAAGTAAAATTGGATTGATTTTGCGATGGTATCCTTCTGGAACTTTGCCTGTAATCCCTGGACAATCCATATTGTTATATGTCGTTGTTGTGCTTACTGTAATTGCAGTTTGCCTATGGAGTGGCACATGTGGACGTGGATTGCTTTATTTTGAACGTGCTTAAAAGACGTGTTTAATTATATTTCAAAAGTCAACTCAATAGTGTTTAATAGAACGTATGTTCGATAATATTGTGATGTTTGTTTTAATGGTGGTTGCTGTTGTAATAACCGCCATTGTTGTGCTGGCTATTGTTAAGCACAACTCTGGAACGCAAGGCGCTAATGGCGTAAACCAGCGCGAATTTAACGAATTGCGCTCGCAGTATGAACAAGCGCGCGCTCAAGCTCAAGAAAATGGCAATCAGGCTATACGCTATCGCACGCAAGCAGAGCAGCTTGCTGAGCGATTAAAGTTTGTTGAAGCAGAACTTGCTAAAGCGCAGCAGGCAGAGCAATTGCGAGTGAATCGCGAAGAACAATTGCGCGCAGAGCGAGAAGAACGCGAACGGTTAAATCGTGAAAAAACTTTGAAAGAGCAAGGTAAAGTTTTGGAAGCGCTTGCTCCAGTAAAAGACAATCTCGAAGCATTGAAGAATAAAGTTTCGCAGATTGAAGAAGGGCGTAAGCAAGAAATGGGCGTGCTAAGCACTCAGCTTAAAGGGTTAAGTGAGCAGCAAACAAGGCTTGACCGCGAAACAAGTTCGCTTTCTGCAGCATTGCGAAATAATAAGGTTCGCGGAGCTTGGGGTGAGGCTCAACTAAAGAATATTGTTGAATCTGCAGGCTTGCTTGAGCATGTTGATTTTGATACGCAGGTTGTTGTAACTGGAGTAAATGGCGAACAGCAGAGGCCAGATATGGTTGTGCATCTGCCAGGAGGCAAAACAATTCCAGTTGATGCAAAAGTTCCGTATGCGGATTATCAGCGCGCTTGCGAAATACCAGATAATGCAAGTGACGAAGAATTAGCTAGAAGAAGCGAGCTTCTAAAAGCGCACGCTAAGGCTTTGCGAGAGCACGTTAGAGCATTAGGAGCTAAAGCATATTGGCAGGCTTTTGAAACAGCACCAGACTTTGTAGTTGCATTTATTCCAAACGAAGCATTGCTTCAGGCAGCTCTTGAGGCAGATCCAACGCTTATGGATGATGCTTTTGCGCAAAAAGTAGCACTCACTTCCCCAGTTACTTTGTGGGCCGTGCTTAAGTCTGTTGCGTACGCATGGCAGCAGCAAAGTCTTACAGATGATGCGAAAGAACTTTTCGATTTATCTCGAGAATTGTATGATCGCTTTGCAGTTCTTGGAGAAAATGCTTCAAAACTTGGCGTATCTTTGGCAAGAACAGTTGCAGCTTACAATAAGTTTGCTTCTTCGCTTGAGTCGCGAGTGTTGGTAACAGCGCGTAAACTTCAGAAGTTAGATCAAAGTAAAGTTATTGCTTCAATAGATCTTATTGACTCTGACAAAGCTGATGTTAAAGAGTTGAGCGCTCCGGAAGTATCAGTAGAAGATCGTTAAGCAAAAAACATCAAAGCGTCAAAAATTGAACAACTCTAAACGCTAAGGAGTGCAAAATGACAGAATTACAAAAGGAACGAGCTGAACTTAAGCGCATGCTTTATGCGGATATGCGTGCGAAACCATTTAGTGAACTGTTTTCTGTTACATTTGCTCAGCGCGGCTCCAAGTTGGTTGGTGATGTTCTTTTTGATGCAATTGAGAAAGCTGGGTATTCGTTAGAACGCGATGTTGACGCTATTGGTGCGTTAACTGCTGCTGCAGTGCCGATGGTTTTTGCACTTATTCATGCTGCAGAACGTAAAGGAATTACACTCGACGGCTTTGTTATGGATTTTGTTTTCCCTGCAACAAAAGGTTCGTTTGTTAAAGGCAAGCGAGTATTGTTGCTTGATTCTTGGCTTTCTGAAAAATCGTATGTTCAAACTTCTTCACTAGTAACTTTGCGACACGGCAATGAATTAAGTCTCGATTTTGGCATAGTACAGAAGCAAGGCGCGCAAATTCTTGCTATAGTTGCATTAATTGGTGGCGTTGATGCTGACTTACAAGGCAAGAGATACCTCCAAGTAATAAATCCAATAAATGAGGAGAGTACTAAAATGGCATTTGTACAAGCTTTTGACGAAGGAGAATTGCGTGCAAATGAATCGCACAAAGACTGCTGTGAAGACAACTGCTGTGGCGGTGATTGCAAAGTTGAATGCACCGGTGATTGCAAGCATGATGGTTGCACTGAGTCTTGCTGCGAGGATAACTGCTGTGGCGGTCATTGCAAGTCAGGTTGCACAGGAGATTGCGCAACAGACGGCTGCCAAGACTAGTTGCAAATACTAGCTGCCAATACTAAGCAAAAGTATTAAACGGAGCAAAACTCACACATGCACGAACCGAATCCAATTACTTTGGCTGCAAAAGCTTCCGATGAGCCAGAATTTCGACCTATAGGAGTTGGCCCGTGGGAAGAAGAGCATCCAGGTGAGCCTCGTCCAGATAATCCAGAATCGCCAAATTATGATGCGCGGTTTAGCACTGAATTACTAGACGAAGGTGACCAGCGTAACGTTCTAGACCGCTACCGATACTGGAAAGTAGAAGCCATAAAAGCGGATCTCGATTCTAAAGGTCGTCATGAGTTTGAAGTAGCTGTAGAAAATTGGACTCACGATTTTAATATAGGCTCTATGGTTCGCACTGCAAACGCGTTTACAGCGAAAAAAGTGTATATTGTAGGGCCTCATAAATGGAATCGTAAAGGCTCGTTAATGACTGAGCTTTACCAATACGTTGAGTGCTGCCCAACTATTGAAACTCTAGTAACTAATTGGCGCGAAAATATAGCACGAGAAGCAGAAGAAGCGCATCAACTTTTGCTTAAAGCGCAGGCAGAAGGCAATAAAGAAGCCGAAAAAATCGCAAATATCAAGGAACAAGATGCTAAAAACGCTCGCGTTATAGCGCTCGATATTATTCCAGGTGCTGTTGCTATGGAAACCTACAAGTTCCCTAAACGTTGCCTTATGCTTTTTGGTGCAGAAGGTCCGGGTCTTTCTAAAAAAGCGTTACAAATGGCGGATGACGTTGTTTATATTTCGCAATTCGGCTCTGTTCGCTCACTAAACGCGGGAGCAGCTGCAGCTGTTTCCATGCACGCGTGGATTGCGCAACATGCAGTGCCAAATTGCTGAATCTTAATAAAATATTAATTAGAATTTCGGTAGCAGAATTTCGGTAGCAGAATTTTGTCAGCAGAATCTCATCAGCAGTATTAGTTAAAACGCAGTAGCTTGTACTCATAAACGCTTACATTTAATGTGTATTTTTTTTATTTGTGATATTATTAATTTATGTTAGAATTTCAACATATTACAAAGCGTTTCGGCGCAAAAACAGTGCTTAACGACGTTTCTTTCGTCGCCGAAGACGGTAAAGTCACGGGCTTTTTAGGTCCTAATGGCGCTGGTAAATCTACCACCATGCGTTGCGCGTTAAATCTTATTCATGCCAATAGTGGCACTTCTCTTATTGACGGAAAACCTTACGCAAAAATCACATCCCCAATGACGGAAGTGGGAGCAGTTCTTGATGCAAAGTCTGCCCACAGAGGTCGAACGGCTTACAATCACCTGTATTCACTGGCTTTAACTCACGGAATATCAAAGAAACGTGTCGATGAAGTCATTGATATTACTGGTTTGACTAGTGTAAAAAATCGCAAGGCAGGTTCCTTCTCGCTTGGTATGGGTCAGCGTCTTTCCATTGCTGCAGCTCTTTTAGCAGATCCGCACAATCTCATACTTGACGAACCGGTTAACGGCTTGGATCCAGAAGGCGTTAAGTGGGTTCGAGAATTATGCAAGTATTACGCAAGTCAAGGTCGTGCAATACTACTTAGTTCTCACTTAATGAGCGAAGTCGCGCTTACTGCAGATAATCTTGTGATTATTGCGCATGGCGAAATTTTGGAGCGCACAACAGTACAAGATTTTGTTAATGCACATTCTCAGCATGCTATACGTTTAGTGACTCCTGAAGGCGAAAAACTAAAGTCGGTGCTCGCTCAAAATCGTCCGGAATGCAAGATTTTGCCTGATAAGCGCACGTCTCAAGACGCTCAAGAAGGCGAACTTTTTAAGGTAACAGGTTGCGAGCTTAATCAACTTGCTCGCGAAATTGCAGATAATCAAATTATGGTTTACCAGCTAAATCAAGAGCACGCATCGCTTGAGGAAGCATATTTGGCTCTTACGCACGGTCAAGAGCAGTACGTAACAAAAGCATTGCCAAATGCTACTGCTGCGACTGGAACGCAATATGCAGATGGAGGAAGCGCAAAATGAGTGAGCAAATTAATCAATCTGTTAATCAATCTGTTGATCAAGCAACAAGCAACTCTTACAAAACCGGCAGAAGCATGAACGCTCAGCACCTACGTCTTACATTTATGCACTCTCTTAAATCTGAGATGGTTAAGTTGCGTGGGCTTGCATCCACTTGGTGGTGCATGGCATTGGCCATTGTTTTGCCTGTAGTTTTCAGCTTTATTATCGCGATTGTGCAAAAAGCAATATCTAAAGTTGACTTTACTAAACAGGGTGCGTCTGCTAGCAAATCAAGCGGTGCAGTCACCATGGGGCCGAGCGATAAAAGCAGCCTTATTTCTTCTCAAGAAGGTATTTTCAACTTAGTTATTAGTTTTGCCTCTATATCTTTGATTGTTATTGCGATTTTTGCAGTGCTTGCTATAACAGCTGAGCATTCCACAACTTCAATTCAAGCTTCGCTTACTTCTGTACCTCGAAGGGGTATGTTCTTTACCGCTAAGTTTGTTGCAATCGCAATCTACGTTTTTGTGGTACAACTTATTGCAATGGCAGTTTCATTAGTTGCTGCAGAATTAGCATTTATGGGTGAGAATATCTCAGGCTTGTCTGGAAGTAGAACATGGCAATTACCTCTTATGCTGTTCCTTGGATCTCCTGTAATTATGGTTGTTGTGGCAGCAATGGCGTACGGCTTCGGCATGATTTGCAAGTCAACTGCTGGCGGAATTATGTGCGTTATTGGAGCTGTGATGATTTTGCCTACTGTTCTTAGCATTATTGTGATTTCAAGTGGTTTTGCAAAATGGACTTTAGTGCTTACTCAGCTTTTGCCAGCCACAGCTGTAAGTCAGTTCTTGGGTGATTCTTCTAGCTCTAACGGAAAATTCGCATCAAATGTAAATGTTGCTTTCGAATGGTGGCAGTCCGGTTTGGTAGTTCTCGCTTGGGCTGTAGTCATGTACGCAATTGGCTACGTTATTGAAAAGCATCGCGATATTTAAACATAGTAAGTATAAATAAAATAAGCCCTGTTCAATTGCAATCATTACTGAGCAAGTGAGCGGGGCTTATTTGTTGCAACTATTTGCCGATACTAATTTCTAATTCTTCTTCTTGCTAGAAATAGAGCACCCAGCTGCAAATAACGCGATAGCCCAAGCAGCCATAGTAATAATAGATGGCACTAATTCTGGCACTAAGCTCATTGTGTATTTTCTTGAGAATCCTAATCATCTTGTTTCTTTTTAGCAAATTGAGGATGAGCCAATATATGAAGTATCAGGCAATGGTAGCTCGGTAGTAGGCTTAGCATGTTGTGGTTGCGCATGCCGGTTGATATTTCTTTGATTTTCATATTTTGCATAGAGCTGATTCCGGCAATATCCATAATCTCTGATACGCGACTTTTTGGAATTTTACAATATTTTGCAACGAATGTGAGCTTTTTATAGAACTAGTATTTCTATAATTAGCTTTTAAATCTAATACTTTGCCGACTGTTTTTATTGGGGAATTAAGCTTTTTGTATGGGACGCCGTCGAATAATACTTCACCTTCATTGGCTTTTATGAGTCCCAATGCGCAATATAGCGCAGTTGATTGAACCGTTAGGGCCAACAAATCCCGTAACTTTGCTATCTTCTGCTACAAAAGAAATATCATTGAGTACTTGCTGTTTTATAGTACTTGGATATATTTTGTATCTCTAACATAACTAAATCCTACTGCGAAAAATGTAATAGAAACCCTATTTGTGTAAAAAATTAAGGACTTTATCTCGTAACTGGCTACAAGATAAAGTCCTTAATTTTTTCAGTTTTATTTATTTATGCTCAATTGCAATATGAGTTCAGTCATTCTTTACAGTTTCAGCAACGTGAGGCCACAAGGTTGTGCCCCAGTTCTTGATTGTGCGCTGACGAACCAACGGCAAATCAGTACGGTTGTACACTGTACGCCATGGTTCCCATACCAAGCCGGTCTTTTCTTCCAACTTAATGCGAAGATTGCGCACATTGCCCTTGAACTGAATCGTTGTGCTGAAGTGAGCGGTACGATACTTGCCGTTTCCTTCCCAAGCGCGAGAACGTACGTATGGAGTTCCGTCGATATCAGTGCCGTACTCATCCCAGTAGACGTAGTAGCGAGCTACATAAGCTCCACGGTGATCCAAGGTCAAATAACCGTCACGGTAAGCAGAAACCTTAGTCTCAACATAATCGCTGTTGCTCTGGAGAGTTGCTACTTCGTTATCTTTTACGAAGGAAGTAGTGTAAGCGATTGGAACAGCTGGGCTAGAGGTGCTCAAATTTGCACCTTCCTGAATCAAAGCCTTCAGCGTATCGATATTGCCGGTAATAACCTTTGCTGCGCCGTTAGCGCTGCCGCCGAGAATCACTGCAGTAACAGAAGTATTCTGGAGAATGCGATGGAATTCGGTGTTTGGCTTAATTTCTACGCCCTTAATTGCCGCTTCTACTGCAGCCTGGAAATCAGTGCTCTTGCTGGTGGTATCGAACTTTACGTACATTGAGCGACCATAAGCTACGTTTGACACGTAAACTGGTGGGCGTTTGCTGTCAACGCCACGGTTCTTCAAGCTTTCTGGCGTAGTGCATGGAGCAAAGAAATCTGCTGGGCTATCTGGAGCGTCGACGCTTACTGTGTAGTAAGTTTGCTTGAAGTTCACAATTTGAGTCTGCTTCTCACCCTTGTGTACTGCATCGAAATCAATCTTCAGCGGTACGCCAATCTTTGCAAAATCAGCACCAAACTTAGCCTTGAGCTGGTTCATGCTCTGTGCGCTTGCGGAATCATACTGCATACGAGCTGCCACATGATGGCTTGCTGCATATTGTGCATTCCACTTAGAAACTAAACCGTTAACTGCTGAAGTAACGGAGCTCTTGGTTGGATGTTGCACAGTTACAGCACTCTCGCCGCCGTGGAAGCCTGGCAAATCAATGCTCAAAGTTAATGGTGCGCGATTTGCTGAAATCAAGCTTGGCATGTTATCCATCAAATTCTGGTCAGCGCGGAATAATGCACCAGGATACACGCGATCATTGTTGGCCGAAGTTACCGACAAGTTTGACGTTGTATTGGTGATGTTCTTCTTCTGATGCTCAACAACAACGAATTCGCCGTTCTTGTTGAAGCTGTCGCTGGAGAATTTATTGTTAATTGTTTCGCCGTGACGTGCGAGAATATTCGTTTTATCGTAATGCAAATCCCACAAGTAGTTGTTCAGCGAGTCCTTGCTGGCTGCGCAAGATGCAGCTGGTGCAGAAGGCTTTGCAGAAGAATCTGCCATTGCTGGAACTGCTAAGCATTGTGGAATAATAGTCGCGCCCGCGAGCAACAACATTGCTGCATTACGGTAGAACTTTGTGCTCTTCATATGTATCCTTCGATTTTTATTAGATTTTATTTCAAATTATTTTTTCAGTGAGATGCTGCAAATACGTGCTTCAGTGCATATATATGCTTCAGTGCATCAGCTTCAGCTTCTCACATCACACGATTATTACACACTTTTTATTTATGCGATAATTGTTTAAAATAATTTTTTAAGTTTCAAACAAAAGTTTAAATAATGCTGAAATACCAACACTTTTTTGTTACGTCAGTTTTGTCGTTTCGGCGTGTTGACAGATAAAATGAACGGATTTTACGTATTTTGATTCGTGATAATTTTGTGAAAATATATGCAAAATATTTGTGCAAGTATTATTTAGTGTTACACATGCGCAATTTTTAATTGCTTCAGTCTTAAAGAATTAATTTGTAGTACTTTCTCAATAAAACAAAATAATCAACAAATAATTCTCATAAAGCTTTTATCCACATTGCTTTTTTCTACTAACGAAGGTCACGTATCACACATATAGTTGAGGTTATGCCTACATTCACACGCGAAGAAATTGAGCATTTGGGCGTTTTATCCCAGATTGCTTTAAGCGACGAAGAAATCAGTCGCTTGCAAGGCGAATTGAACGTCATTGCAGAATCTATTAATAAAGTGCAGGAAGTTGCTGGCGAAGATGTGCCACCTACTGCAAATCCAGTGCCTTTGGAAGCTTATTTGCGTCCAGATGAGCCTGCTACACCTTTGACTCAAGAAGAAGCTCTTTCGGATGCTCCTAGAAGTGAGTCTGGCATGTTTGTAGCGCCTCGAATTTTGGGGGAGGAATAAAAACATGACTAATACTCAAGATTTGGTAAAACTTTCTGCTGCCGATATGGCAAAGGCTGTAAAAGCTAAAGAAGTTTCTAGCCGTGAACTTGTTGAAGCTCACTTGGCAGTCATTGAATCTGCAGAGCCAGAAATTAAGGCATTCTTGCATGTTTCTGCAGATATTGCTCTCGAGCAGGCAGATGCTTTTGATGCTAAGAACGCTAATGGTGAGACTGAAGGCTTGCCTGAGCTTGCAGGCGTTCCAATTGCAATTAAAGACATGATTGTCACTAAAGGCATTCCAACCACTGCAGCATCGAAGATCCTCGAAGGCTGGGTTCCACCTTACGATGCTACTGTTATTGAAAAGCTCAAAGCAGCTGGCATGCCAATTCTCGGCAAGACTAATTTGGATGAGTTTGCTCAAGGTTCTTCTACAGAACATTCTGCTTATCAAACTACTTGCAATCCTTGGGATACTGAGCGTGTTCCTGGTGGTTCCGGCGGCGGTTCAGCTGCAGCTGTTGCTGCATTCGAGGCTCCTATTGCTTTGGGTACAGATACAGGTGGCTCTATTCGTCAGCCAGGTGCTTTAACTGGTACAGTCGGCGCAAAGCCAACTTATGGCGGTGTTAGCCGTTTTGGTGCAATCGCTATGGCAAGTTCCTTGGATCAGATTGGACCTGTTTCTCGTACCGTTCTTGATTCTGCGCTTTTGCAGGAAATTATCGGTGGTAACGATAGGCGCGATTCTACTTCTATTCCAGCTCCTGTTCCTCCAATGGCTCAGGCTGCACGCGAGGGTGCTCGCCGTGATTTGAAGGGCTTGAAGGTTGGTTTAGTTAAAGAGCTTAGTGGCGAAGGCTTCCAGCCAGGCGTTGAAGCTCGCTTTAATGAGGCGGTGCAGCTGCTTAAGGATATGGGTGCAGAGGTTACGGAAGTTTCCTGCCCTCATTTCCCTTATTCTTTGGCTGCTTACTACATTATTATGCCTTCCGAAGTTAGCTCCAACTTGGCTCGCTACGACGGCATGCGCTACGGTTTGCGCGTAATGCCGCCAGCAGACAAGCCTCAGACGGCCGCAAATATGATGGCTGCAACTCGTGAAGCTGGTTTCGGTGACGAAGTAAAGCGCCGTATTATTCTCGGTACTTACGCGCTTTCCGCTGGCTATTACGATGCTTGGTATGGTTCTGCACAGAAAGTTCGTACGCTTATTATTCGCGATTTCGAAGAAGCGTTTAAGAAAGTAGATGTTCTTATTTCTCCAACAAGCCCTACAACGGCATTTAAGTTTGGTGAGAAGATGGACGATCCGCTTTCTATGTATATGAACGATATTGCTACGATTCCTGCAAACATGGCTGGAGTTCCTGCTTTGAGTCTCCCAGCTGGCTTAAGTGACGACGGTTTGCCTGTTGGCATTCAGATTATTGCTCCGCAATGCCATGATGAAAAGATGTACAAGCCTGCAGCAGCGTTGGAAGCTGCTCTCGAAGAGCAGTGGGGCGGCTCAATCTGGAAGTCGCTTAAGGCTGGCTGGCTCGATTCATTGGCTAAGTAAAGTTAAGCAAAGCTTAAGTAAGAAGGATTCTCATGGCTGAAAAACTTATGAAATACGCCGATGCTGTTGAGCAGTTTGATCCAGTATTCGGTTTGGAAACTCACGTTGAGCTTAGCACGCGCACAAAGCTGTTCTGCCCAGCAGAAGTATCTTTTGGCGGTGAGCCAAATACTCAGCTAACTCCTGTAAGTCTTGGTTTGCCAGGCTCTTTGCCAGTTGTAAACAAGGCTGCAGTTGATTATGCAATTAAGCTTGGTTTGGCATTGCATTGCGAAATTGCTGAGTGGAGCCAGTTCGCTCGTAAGAACTACTTCTACCCAGATATGCCTCGCGATTATCAGATCTCCCAGTACGATAAGCCTACTAATGGCAACGGTTACTTGGATGTTGAGCTTGAAGATGGAACCGTGTTCCGCGTTCCGATTGAGCGCGCTCACATTGAAGATGATGCTGGTAAGAATACGCACGTTGGTGGTGCTGACGGCCGTATTGAAGGCGCAAATCATTCTTTGGTTGATTACAATCGCGCAGGTGTGCCTTTAATCGAGATTGTAACTAAGCCAATCGAAGGCGCTGGCAGCCGCGCTCCAGAAATCGCAGGCGCATACATGCGTGCTATTCGCGATATTGTTCGCGCTCTCAACATTTCTCACGCTCGCATGGAGCAGGGCAATATGCGTGCTGACGTGAACGTTTCGCTCCGTCGCAAGCCAACCGATCCATTTGGTACGCGTTCAGAAACTAAGAATGTGAACACATTCCGCGGAATCGAAAAGACGCTCCAATATGAGATTCGTCGTCAAGCTGCTATTTTGAGTGAAGGCGGCGAGATTTTGCAGGAAACTCGTCACTGGGATGAGGCAACTCAGACTACTGCTGGCGGTCGTGTGAAGTCGGATGCTGACGATTATCGCTACTTCCCAGATCCTGATTTGGTTATGCTTCACATCACTAAAGAGCATATTGAGCGCATGAAGGCGCAAATGCCTGAAATGCCTCGCGAGCGCCGCAACCGCTTGCAAAGCGAATGGGGTATTAGCGATCTTGAAATGCGCGATATTCTTAACGCGGATGCTCTTGATTTGGTTGAAGAAACCGTTAAGGCTGGAGCAACTGCAGCTGGTGCTAAAAAGTGGTGGCTTGGTGAGCTTGCTCGCGAAGCAAACACTCGTGGCGTAACTTTGGAAGAATTGCCTATTACTCCACAAGACGTTGCGCAAGTTGAAAAGCTAATTGCAAGCGGCAATCTTAACGATAAGCTCGCTAAGCAAACTGTTGCATGCGTTTTGGCTGGCGAGGGTAAGCCTGATGAAGTTGTTAAGAAGCACGGATTCAAGGTTATGAACGACGACGGTGCTTTGGAAGCTGCTGTTGACGCTGCTCTTGCAGCCGATCCTGAAGTTGCCGAAAAGCTTAAGTCTGGAAACATGAAGCCGATGGGTGCAATTATTGGCGCTGTTATGCGTGCGACTAAAGGTCAGGCTGATGCTAAGGCTGTTACTAAGATTGTGATGGCAAAAATCAAAGGCTGAAAAGTGCCGTAAAGGCTGAAAAATTTAATGTTTGATAACGCTAATGTATAAACGTAAAAGCGTAATCAATATTCAAAAGTAAGTGCTGCGTACTTGCTGCATGCTCAAATCAGATTTGTTTGTGTAGCAGGTGCGCAGAATTTACTATTTATCAACATTGCGAGGCATTTTTCGTCTTCGGGATTATCATATATTATGCGACATGAGAATTATGCGAAGGGCTTAATTCTCAAAGGCACAATACAAGTAGGTGACTATGCAACAAACCAATGATGGTGTTATTAACTCTCGCGAGTTACCAAAATCTATAGTAATTCCTCAAATTCGTGGAGAGATGGCGCACCTTCGTCCAGCTACGTGCAATGATTTGCAAAGAATGGATGATTTGTGCGCATTTGATGGTGCTGCAGTTATTACTGGAAAGGATGCTAATTCAGAGCGTTCTATGGTTCATTCGTGGGTTGAAAGCTCTATGCAATGGACTAAAGATAGTCTTATTGGCGAAAATCCTTCTGAATCTTGTCGTTTTGCTGGCGATGTTCAATTGCGTCACACTATTGCGTGGGCGATTGTTCCTGATGTTTTGGATGATTCAAATAACGCTTCCGGCGACATTATTGGCATGATTTTCCTTATAGATATTGACGGATGGTCTCGCAGTGCTCGAATTCAAGTTGTTTTAGGCAAAAATTATCGAGGAAGAGGCTATTCGCGCGATGCGATGCCTAGAGTGATGACTTATGCTTTTGCATCAGAGCCGACTGGTCTAGGGTTGCATAGAATTTGGGTGGGAGTTCCGGCAACTAATACTCGTTCGCTTTCGGTGTATCAATCGCTTGGCTTTGTAAAAACAGGCACTGCGCGCGATGCATTATGGGATGCCCAGAATCAAAAATATCAAGATTTTGTTGTAATGGACACTCTTGTAGATGAATATGATGCTATTCGCTCGCTAGATGCTTTTGGGTTACACGTTATTGAAGAAAATCCTGGTGTAATTGAAGCTTTGAGTGCGCATGAACATTCTGTGGCTATACCTGTGCATCGTGATAATCTTGATGAAGCATGGCCGTACAATGTAAACGTCTCTGAAGGAAGTTCATCAAAAAAAGCTTGGTGGCGCATTATAGGTCGTGGACGCAAACGTAATACGGAAGGTAAGTAATGAGCGCCGAAGATCTCGACAACTATGAAACCGATGCAGAACTTGCGTTATACAAAGAATACCGTGATGTTATTAAGCTTTTTACTTATGTTGTAGAAACAGAGCGACGATTTTATTTAGCCAATAAAGTCGATTTTAATGTGCGTTCAGCAGGTCAGGATGTTTATTTTGATGTTCAACTTACGGACGCTTGGGTATGGGATGTTTACCGCCCTTCGCGTTTTGTTAAAAATGTACGAATAGTAACTTTTAAAGATGTAAATGTTGAAGAAGTACAAAAAACAGACATTGACATTCCTGAATCTATCGCGTGATGCGCGTATGCTCAATAAGGATGTATAGGAATTGCTTACCTAGCACGCAAAGTGTTTTCGTAAAAATTTGATGTATTAAGATGGAGGACAAGTGACGGATACACAATCCCCAAAGGAATCTGTGGTAATTATTGGTGGTGGTCCGGCAGGGTTGACGGCAGCCTGGGAACTCGTTAAGGATGGCGGATCTAGCCGCTACGACGTAACAGTGCTCGAAGCCACGCGTGAGTTTGGTGGCATTTCGCGTACTGTGAAGTATAACGGCAATCGTATGGATATTGGCGGTCATCGTTTCTTCTCAAAAGATGACCGTATTATGCAGTGGTGGCGTGAAATGCTACCTCTCCAGGGTGCGCCTTCATATGATGATAAAAAGCTTGGTCGTCATCATGATTTGGAAGCAGGTGGACCTGATCCTGAAGTTGAAGATGAAGTGATGTTGAAGCGTCATCGCGTTTCTCGTATTTTCTGGAATCATCATTTCTTTGATTATCCAATTTCTCTTTCTGCAGCAACCTTGCGTTCTATGGGCTTTATCTTGACTATGAAGGTTGGCTTCAGCTATTTGTGGTCTATGATTCACAAGTTGCCAGAAACTAATCTTGAGAATTTCTACATTAATCGTTTCGGCAAGAAACTTTATTCCATGTTCTTTGAGGGCTATACAGAGAAGCTTTGGGGTAGACATCCAAGCCAGATTTCTGCCGATTGGGGTGCTCAGCGCGTTAAGGGTTTGAGCATTGTGGAAGTGTTGAAGAACGCTTTTTCCAAGCTTTTCCCTAAGAAAAAAGGCAAGGAAAAGGAAGTAGAAACCTCATTAATTGAGGAATTCTGGTATCCAAAGCTTGGTCCTGGTCAGTTGTGGGAAACGGTTGAGCGTCGTTGCCGCGAAAACGGTGCTACTGTGCGCACAGACGCAAAGGTAGTTGCTATTAAGCAAGCAGACGGAAAGATTTCCAGTGTTGTAGTTGAAGATGCAAATGGAGAGCGTTCAGAATTGCACGCCGACCAGTTTATATCTTCTATGCCAATTAAGGATTTGGTAGCTGCTCTTGAGCAGGGTGCAAATGGTGACGAAAAGGCTGAAGTTCCAGCAGAAATGCAACGCGTTGCCAAAGGTTTACCTTATCGCGATTTTGTGACTGTAGGCTTGCTTGTTAAGCGCGTGCGTCTGCGTAATACTACCACTATTCCAACGCTTGGTAATCCTCCTATTGTTCCTGATTGCTGGATTTACGTGCAGGATCCTGGATATAAAGTCGGACGTTTGCAAATCTTCAACAACTGGAGCCCATATCTCGTTAAGGATGTTGATAACACTGTTTGGATTGGTCTTGAGTACTTCTGCGACGAAGGCGACGACTTCTGGAATATGAGTGATGATGATGCTCGCAAGATGGCTATTGACGAGTTGACTCGTATGCAGGTTATCAATGGTGAGGAAGATGTTCTTGATTCTCACCGTGAGCGAGTTCCAAAGGCATATCCTGCTTACTTTGACACATACGCTCAGATGCCTGAATTGATTGATTATCTTGATGGCTTTGGTAATTTGTATTGTGTTGGTCGTAATGGACAGCATCGTTATAATAACCAAGATCATTCAATGGCAACTGCTATTGAGGCTGTAGAAGATATCCGAACTGGAGAAACTTCTAAGAAGAACGTGTGGTCTGTTAATACTGAAAAGTCGTATCACGAAAAGAAGTAGTAATTAATTCTCGTATAAATTTGAGCGTTTGATTTTAAAGCGCAAATAATTTAGCGATATAGCGTCAATAATACTGGGTGTTACCCAGGTTATTGGCGCTTTTTGTTTATGTGAGTAGCTCTTTAAAGGCTTTATAGAAATTGCAATAAAATACTAAATACTATGGCGCGTCGCATTGTACAGCGTCGTATAGCTGTAGTAGCATACATAATGTTCGTTGTTATGTACATATGAATTGTTATGAAATAGCAACGAGTTCGTGACGGATTTTTCCGTAATCTTCCATGTAAAGACTTGCCGGGTCTCTATTCCGTGCGAGTTAAGGAAAGGTAAAATTGTGGCAACAGGCCAGAATCTTGAAAAAATGAAGCTTTCAGAATTGAAAGATCTTGCGAAACAAATGGGTTTGCGTGGTACATCTACAATGCGTAAGCCTGAGTTGGTGGCTACACTGACGGCTGCTCGTAATGGGGGAGAAGCGCCTGCAGGTGTAAGTGTGCGTGTTCCTCGTGATGTTGTGAATGCTAATAAAACTGCAGATACTAGTACGGATATAGAAGATGTTAGGTCATCGAAAGACAATAGTGATTTAGAAGCGTTAGAAGTTTTGGTTCCCAATGCTGCTTCAGATCGTCGATATAGAGACGAAGAAGATTTTGGGAATAAAAATTATCGACGCGATGCGAATCGTAATAATACATTCCAGCGTCGTCGTTCCTCAGAAGATCGTAATGATAATCGCGATCGTAGAGAAGATGGGATGGATTCGCATGAGTTGGATCAAATTTTGGCAACATTACCTGGTGAAGATTCTCACGCAGAGGGCGAGCAGCGTCGTCAGCGTGTAGCTTCTCGTGACTTTGATAGAGAAGAACAGCAAAATCGTGCTGATCGTTTCCAGCGTCGTATGCGCGGTCGTGCGCGTGATTACGATGAGTCTCGTTCAGATTATTCAGATCGACAGAATCGTTCAGAACGCATGGATCGAGTAGAACGTGACGATCGTGATGAACGTCGTGCTGAGCGTGGAGAACGTCAAGATCGTAATGATCGCAATGTTCGTCTTGATCGCGATGCGCGTGATGCACGTGACTCTCGTGAAGAACATGATTTACGCGAGATTCGCCGTGAAGAGCCTCAGGAAGAGCTCGTACCAGTAGCCGGAATTGTTGATGTCTTAGAATCTTACGCATTTGTGCGCACTTCTGGTTATTTGCCTGGTCCTAACGATGTGTATGTTTCAATGAGCCAAATTAAAAAATATGGTTTACGCAAGGGTGATGCAGTTCAAGGCTCCATTCGTGCTCCTCGCGAGGGTGATCGCAGGAATCAGCGTCAGAAGTTTGTTCCGTTGCAAACTGTTAATAGCATTAATGGCATGAGCGTTGAAGAAGCTCAGTCTCGACCGCAATTTGCTAAGTTGACGCCGTTATATCCGCAGGAGCGTTTAAAGCAAGAAACTACTCCTAATCGCATGTTGGGACGTGTCATTGATTTAGTTGCCCCAATTGGTAAAGGTCAGCGCGGTTTGATTGTGTCGCCACCAAAGGCTGGTAAAACTATTACTCTTCAGAATATTGCAAATGCAATTACTACAAATAATCCTGAAGTGCATCTTATGGTTGTGCTTGTCGATGAGCGTCCAGAAGAAGTTACCGATATGGAACGCACTGTGCAAGGCGAAGTGATTTCTTCTACATTCGATCGTCCTGCAACGGATCACACTACTGTTGCTGAGCTTGCTATTGAGCGCGCTAAGCGTTTGGTTGAGCTTGGCCAGGATGTTGTGGTTTTGCTTGATTCTATGACTCGTTTGGCTAGAGCCTACAATATTGCTGCTCCTACTTCTGGTCGTATTCTTTCCGGTGGTGTTGATGCTCAGGCGTTGTACCCACCAAAGAAGTTCTTCGGTGCTGCTCGAAATATTGAAGACGGCGGCTCTTTGACGATTATTTCTTCTGCATTGGTTGAAACCGGCTCTAAGATGGATGAAGTAATCTTCGAAGAGTTTAAGGGCACTGGAAATATGGAATTGCGTTTGAGTAGAGATTTGGCTGATAAGCGTCTCTTCCCAGCAGTAGATATTAATGCTTCTGGAACTCGTCGCGAGGAGTTAATTACTCCAGCTGCAGATTTGCCAGTTATTTATCGTTTGCGCCGTCTCTTTGGTGGTCTTGAGGCAGAGCAAGCGTATCAGACTTTGATTCCTCGATTGAAGAAAACTGCTTCAAACCGTGATTTCTTGGCTGCCATAACTCAACAAACTGGCACTGCTACGAATAATTCTTCTTCTACGACTATTGCGTAGTTCTTATTTCGTAAGGAATTAAAATTATTGCCCTTTGGATTATCTACCAAGGGGCAATAATTTTATTTATATTTATATTCGTTAATAACTAATATTTTATGCAGCATGTAAAGCTTGTTGCGCAAGTGCAAATTTGCTTATGCGCGCTACGCCTTCTTTAAGTTCTTCTGCTTTCCCAGCGTAAGATAGTCGCACGAATCCGCTTCCTTCTGCGCCAAAGGCTTCTCCTGGCACAACAGCAACTTTTTCTTCATCTAAAAGTTTTTTGCTAAATTCTTCTGAACTTAAACCAGTTGGTCGAACGTCAACAAAAACGTAGAATGCACCTTGAGGCTCTATAAGACGCAATGCATTGCAATTTGCCAATCCGTCTATAACAAGCTGACGTTTTGCGCGATATTCTTCTCTCATTTCGCGCACGTGATCTTGCGGACCTGTTAATGCAGCTACGCCGCCATATTGTGCGGTAGAATTTACAGAAGAATGCATCATTTCTGCAATTTTGCTGGTTTGCTCAATAACTTGACTTGGTGCAAGAATATATCCAATTCTCCAGCCTGTCATGGCGTAAGTTTTCGATAAACTTTCTACAATAATGGTTCGTTCGTGCATTCCTTCAGCTGCTGCAATAGATGGTGCTACAGCATTTCTGCAAGGTTCAGTTTCTGGATTGCTTGCGAATACGAATGGATGGTAGACTTCGTCAGAAATTACCCAAAGATCAAATTCTTGGCATAATTTTGCAATTTTTTCGAGTTCTTCTGCGGTTGTTACTGCACCGGTTGGGTTGCATGGAGAATTGATAATGATGGCTTTAGTGCGTGGTGATATAGCTTTGCGTATTTCTTCTGCATTAATATGCATTCCATGTTCTGGCTTAAGGGCTACAGTTACTGGAATTCCTTCGCACATTAGCACTTCTGCATCGTATGATGTGAAGTATGGAGATGGAATAATAACCTCATCTCCCGGATCTATTACTGATTTAATAGCTAAATATAATCCAATAGTAGCGCCGTCAACGGCTTGAATTTCTGTGTCTGCGTTGTAGTTTAAACCTTTTACTCTATTCGTATAATTTGCAGCTGCCTCGCGGAATTCTGGTATGCCTAAAACGTCTGTGTATTTTGTTTTTCCCTCTCGTAATGAGTTGCACGCGGCTTCAACAATGTGTGAGGAAGCAGTTTCGCCTGGTTCTCCTAGGCATAGTGAAATAGCGTCTGGTATTTGTTCTACACGGTCAAATACATCTCTAATACCTGAACGAGGTATTGAAATTGCATGTTTCGCTACTTTTGCCATGCTGTGCTCCTTTTTGATTGTTGGTTTTGATTTTATAAGAATAATCTTTAAAGGTTATAGGTTTCGTTTATACGCTTATTATGCGAATTGTACAACACTATTACGGCTGATGTTAAAAGAAAAAATTATTTTTAATGTAATAATTTGTATTTTTTATTATTTTTTGAATAAATTTGTTCTTTTTCTGTAAAAAATACTGTACCATAAAAGAGACTGCAATGTGGCGCTACATAGATTCGTTTTAGATTCTCAATTCAGCGTCGACTGGAGAATGGAGGACGTATGGCTGGAAATCCTCATAAAGCTGAAACTAGTATAGCTATGGATTCAACTGATGCAATCATTGTTGATATTCTCGAACATGATGGTCGAGCGACGTTAACTCGTTTGGCTAAGGCTTCGGGTTTGTCTGTTTCTGCGGTTCAATCTCGAGTGCAAAAGCTTGAGCGTAAAGGTGTTATTACCGGTTATCGCGCGTTAATTGACTATGAGCGTCGTGGTTTACCTGTAAGCGCATTTGTGTCTGTTACGCCACTTGATTTTGGGCAGGAAGCTACAATACCTAACAAATTGCGTGATATTTCTGGTATTGAAGCTTGCTATTCGATTACTGGTAGTCCAAGTTTTATGCTGGTAGTGCGTGTTGCTACGCCAAGCAAATTGGAAGAACTTATTAATACCATTCATCGCATAGTCCCTGTCAGTACAGAAACAACTATGGTTCTGCAAACATATTTCGATTAAATAATATGTGTGATTTTTCTGAAACAACGGTTGACGCGCGCGATACATCTCTTACGACATGTTGCAAAGTTGCTGCCGAAGAGATTATTGTGTTGCGTCAATCTGTTGATAATTTTGATAATGCAATAATTGCGCTGCTTGCTGAGCGGTTTAAAACTACGAAACGAATTGGTGAGTTGAAGGCTGAAGCTGGATTTGCTCCTGAGGATTCTAAAAGAGAGCAGCAGCAAATAGAAAGTTTGCTAAATATTGCGGAAAATGCCGGATTAGATTCTTCGATTGCGTTGAAATATCACGAGTTTGTTGTTACTGAGGCTAAGAAACGTCATCAGCAAATGCAGTCTTGAGATTAGATATTTCTGTTATTTTAATTGCGTTGAACTATGAATCACAATCAGTTTGTAGATTTTGAAAATAGATTTTCGCATATCGGTATGTAATGTTTTTGTGCATATGCGTGGCTATCTGAGTAATAAAGGCGGATAATACAAGTATGACTATTGCAACTGTTGAACGTTATGCGCATATGCTTGATGCTGCAAGTCGAGGTGGCTACGCATACCCTGCTATCAATGTTACTAGTACGCAAACTCTTAATGCAGCTTTGCAGGGATTTGCTCAAGCTGAATCTGATGGCATTATCCAAGTTTCTGTCGGTGGCTCTGCTTATTTTTCGGGTCAATCTCTCAATAATCGTGTTGTTGGTTCAATAGCATTTGCAAAATTTGCGCACGAAGTAGCAGCTCAATATCCTAATATCACTATTGCGCTTCATACAGATCATTGTGCTGAGCAATATTTAGATGATTGGATTCAACCACTAATTTCTTATGAAACAGAACAAGTCAAAAAAGGCGAAGAACCATTATTTCAGTCGCATATGTGGGATGGCTCAACGGTGCCTTTGCAACATAATCTAGACGTTGCAGAACAGTTGCTGGATGCTTCGCAAAAATCTCGCACAATTCTTGAAATTGAGATTGGTGCTGTTGGTGGAGAAGAAGACGGGCATCGTGCTGATATTGACGAGAGATTGTATTCTACGCCTGAAGATGCTTTGCGTGTTGTAGATAAACTTGGCTTGGGTGAACGTGGCAGGTATATGGCAGCGTTTACTTTTGGCAACGTTCATGGAGCCTATAAGCCTGGCGTTGTAAAACTGCATCCTAAATTATTGCAAGAAATCCAAAAAACTGTATATCAGAACTATCAAAATATTTGTGATACTCGCACCTTTGGCGCTTCTAAAAAGCCGTTCCTGCTGGTATTTCATGGCGGATCTGGCTCTACTGCTCAAGAGATTGCTGAAGCTGTGCGTTACGGCGTAATTAAAATGAATATAGATACCGACACTCAATACGCTTTTACTCGTGCAATCGCTGGTCACATGTTCAGCAATTATGACTCTGTTCTTAAAATAGACGGAGAAGTTGGCGAAAAGAAGTTGTATGATCCTCGATCTTGGGGTCGTGAAGCCGAAAAAGCCATGGCTCAGCGTGTAGCAGAAGCTTGTGTGCAGTTAGGTTCTGCTGGTAAAGCACTGAAATAGTAAATTTTTAATTTTATATATTTCATTTTCTTATTCGGTAGGGGCATAGAGATAGTCTTAACAGGTAAGGATTGTGCTTATTTGAGCAGCGTTAGCTCAAAAATGGAGGTGCGGCATGCCTGGTATTGTGCTTATTGGAGCTCAATGGGGTGACGAAGGTAAAGGCAAAGCAACAGATTTAATTGGTTCAAAGGTTGATATTGTCGCACGTTTTAATGGCGGTAATAATGCTGGGCACACTGTCGTTGTTGGCGATAAATCTTATGCATTACATTTACTTCCAAGCGGAATTATCAGCCCTAATGTTACGCCTGTAATTGGTAATGGTGTTGTTGTTGATCCAGAGGTATTGCTTGAAGAAATTGACGCTTTGGAATCTCGCGGTGTAGATTGTTCGCGCTTGCTTGTGAGCGAAGCTGCGCATGTTATTACTCCGTATCATCGAGTTATTGATAAAGTAACTGAGCGTTTTCTTGGCAAACACAAGATCGGCACGACTGGTCGTGGTATTGGACCTACTTACGCAGATAAAATTAATCGTGTTGGTATTCGAGTGCATGATTTATTTAATGCTGATCATTTGCGCGACAAAGTTGAAGCAAGTTTGCATCAAAAGAATCAAATGCTTGTAAAACTTTATAATCAACATCCTATTGATATTGATGCAGTTACTGCTCAACTTGTGGAGCTTGGCAAACGCTTGAAGAAATATGTTGCTGATACTTCATTAGTATTGAATGAAGCAATGGATGAAGGCAAAACTGTGCTGTTTGAAGGTGGACAAGCCACAATGCTTGACGTCGATCATGGCACTTATCCGTTTGTAACTTCTTCAAACCCTACTGCTGGTGGCGCTTGCACGGGTACTGGTGTTGGTCCTACTCGTATTACGCGCGTAATTGGAGTAGCGAAAGCGTATATTACTCGTGTTGGTGAAGGTCCATTCCCAACTGAACTTTTGGATGAGCAGGGTGACTGGTTGCGTGAGCAAGGCCATGAATATGGTGTTACAACTGGTCGTCCTCGTCGTTGTGGATGGTTTGATTCTGTAGTAAGCCGTTATGCAACTCGCGTAAATGGTTTGACGGATATTGTTCTTACTAAGCTTGACGTTTTGACTGGTTTGAAGGAAATCCCAGTTTGCGTAGCTTATGATGTGACTTTGTCTGATGGAACAGTTCAGCGTATGGAAGAAATGCCTGTAGATCAATCACTGTTTGCTTCTGCGAAACCAGTATACGAGATGCTTCCAGGCTGGAATGAGGATATTTCTCAAATTCATAAGTTTGAAGATTTGCCTCAAAATACGCAAAGTTATGTAAAGCGTTTGGAAGAGCTTTCTCATTGCCGTATTTCTGCTATTGGAACTGGTCCGCAGCGTGATCATATCATTAGTGTTCACTCACTAACTGACTGAAATTGTTTATTATTTTATGATCAACTTAGCAAAACGGCACTTCTCGATTGGGAGTGTCGTTTTGGTTTATGACGATAATTTCAAAAAGAGTGAAAATGAGTAAAATAAGCGGAAAAAATAAAAAAAATAATTGTCGATTATATTTTTTAGTTTTTATTGGTGGTACATGTGGAGCTTTCGTGCGTGCAGTAATTTCTTCTTATGCGCACACGATTCACCAAGTAGACGGACAATCATTTATATTTGGTCAGCTTACTTTAGGGACTTTTTTGTCGAATATGATTGCATGCTTTATTTTTGCTCTTGTTACTGCAATATCTGTTAAAGCTTTAACGCAAGAAAAGCAAACTTTGTATAAATATGCGCTAGGAACAGGCTTTTGTGGCGGATTGTCGACTATGTCTACTTTCGCGTTTGAAAGTGCAATGTCTTTTATGTCTCCACGCATGACGCTTGTTGTTTTGGGCATGCTTTTTTCGCTGCTTTTTGGCGTTTTTATGGCTTTTGTTGGTAATTGGGTTGGAACAGGAATTGCGAATTGCATGAACAAAAAGCAAAGTCAATCTGTTGCAGAAGCTAATACTAAGGTGATGAAGTGATGAATTCTTTATACGTTTTTATTATGTTTATTTTGCCTTGCTTTTTTGGCGGTTTAGGTGCTGTTTTAAGATGCGCAATGACTAAAAAAATTTCAGCTGCTCATAAAAGCGAAGTTCCAGTTGCAACGCTATTTATCAATTGCGTTGCTTCATTTGCTATAGGTGTTATGTCTAATGTTTTCATGGTTGCAGCCGCAATATGTGGAGTACGTTTTGCTTATTTGATGATTTTGGGATTTTTGGGTGGATTTTCCACGTTTTCTACTGCAATTTTTGAAGGTGTGGATCTTATTCAAAGAAAGCGCATAAAAGATGGAGTGTTCTTGCTTTTTGCAGAACTTATTGTTCCATTCTTTGCTGCTTCTGTTGGGTATATTGTTTCGCAAATATTGTTACTGTACGTAATTTAGTATTTAGAAGTTAAGTGTTGTGCGCAGAATCGAGTTGTAGTGAAGTTTAAGAATGCATTGAGCTTTTTGAGTAATAACTTAAAGCAAATATCAAAAACTTTTTGCCAGCTTCGTTGGAAAGTAATATTAGCTGGGATATTTGTCGGCGTTGTTTCTGGTTCATTAGTAGCTTCTTACAGGCTTGGTATTGAATACGGTACAGATTTTGCGCGTTGGATGTATTTACAAATCCGGCATAACGCATGGTGGATTTTGCCATGCTTAATTTTTGCTGTAATTGCAGGTTTAATTATTGGCTGGATGAGTCGTAAAGAAAGTATGGCTTCTGGAAGTGGTATTCCTCAAGTCGTGGGATATGTTAATCGCGGTTTGAATATGCGATGGCACACGATTCTGCCAGTGCGTTTTGTTGGCGGTTTACTTGGTTCTTTATTTGGATTGTCTCTTGGACGTGAAGGTCCATCTATTCAAATAGGTGCATGTGGTGCTCAGATGTTGTCTCGAATTTTTCGTAAAGGTAGGCGTGACGATATTAAAGAGCATTATGTGGTAACTGCTGGAGCTGCAGCCGGTTTATCTGCTGCGTTTTCTGCGCCACTTTCTGGAGTTATGTTTGCTATGGAGGAGATTCAGCACGGCTTAACTTCAATTGTTCTTATAGGAGCTGCTGCAGCTGCTTTATGTGCTGATTTTGTTTCGCAAACTTGTTTCGGGTTGCGTCCAGTTCTTGATTTTGGTCAGATTCCAGATTTGCCAATGAACTTGCATATTTGGATTATTCCTCTTGGTATTTTTGCAGGTTTTGTAGGTTCGATAATGAATCGTTCGTTACTTGGTTTGCAAACATTATACGGATATTTGCCAAAGTGGATGCCTGTTGCCATTGCTTGCTTAATTGCAATACCAGTTGGCTTGTTCCTGCCTGAAGTTCTTGGTGGCGGATCTAATTTAGTGCGACTTTCTGAATATGGAAAAGCAAGTCTTGCAATGCTTTGTTTGCTATTTGTGGCAAAAATGTTGTTTACTTCTACGAGTTTTGGTTGTGGCGCTCCCGGTGGTATTTTTATGCCTATTCTTGCAGTAGGTGCGCTCGCAGGTGGTGTTGCTGCGCGCTGGATTACTAGCGTTTCAGCATTTGGCATTGATACAAAATTTGTATCTGTGTTTGCAGTTTGCGTTATGGCTGGTACGTTGTCTGCATCTGTAAAAGCTCCACTCACTTCGATTTTGCTTACTGTTGAAATGTCTGGAACTATGATTCATACGCTTCCAGTTGCAGCTTCTGCATTTATCGCATTGCTTATTTCGGATATTCTAAAAACTAAGCCAATTTATGGTGAGTTACTTGAACGCTATATGAAAGTTAATAAAGATTTAGTATTGCCATCTGTAAATTCTGTAAAATAGATGTTTTTATAGATAATTTTTGTGCAATATTTGCTTATTCTTAATATTTCCTGAGCTTTTAACCACATTGCATGAATATTGTTGAAAACTCATTGCTGTATGCGTTTCAATAGGCGCATGAGTATGAATATGAGTGTAAGCAACAAATCAATTGGCGTTAAGCAGATTGATAAAAATTATAACAATGGCGAAGCTGTAGGCGCATTTAGAGATGTTAAACGTTATGTTTATCCTCCTCAAGTTGCAGATAAATCTATATACGAATCTGCGTCTAATGGTGTAAAAAGCACGCCTTGTATAGCTGACGATCATACTGTTATGACTCTTTTGCCTAAGAGTTCTCAAGATGTGGAGAGTTTTCAACACACTGAACGCTCACAAGATATTTCTATTAAGCATAAGTCTTGCATGTTTAATAATTCTGAAGAAGATAATCTTATTGCGCGTGATTCTTTAGATCCGTTGCCTAAAAATATTTTAGTTGGAATGTCTGCTGCAGATGGCATTGGGCTAAGCACTTCGCTATCTATTCTTTCGCGCTATATAAGTGAACAAGGTCATAGTGTTGCTCTTGTAGATGCTGATTTGACTCATGGTGGTTTAGACGTTCTGCTTGGTTTGGAATCAGATGAAGGCCGCAGGTTGCAAGAAGTTGATGCTTCTTTAGGTAAATGCGATGGCTATGTGTTACGCAATGAGCTATTGCATTGGGACAATGTGGATGTTTTAGCATTTTCTCCATGGCATGGTAAGTATCCTGAACCTTGGGTTTTAGAGGCTGCTATTAGAGGTTTAGCTGATGCTGTTGATGTAGTTATTGTAGATATAGGTTCTGGCGAGACTGCTATGAAGTCTTACCATAATATTCCGCAATTTATTGACAGTGCGACTCTTGCTGCTGTTGAGCTATCTGTGCTTGATTTAGCAAGGTTTAGAGCGTTGCTACAAAAATTAGATACTTTGTGTGATTCTGAAGTAAAGTTTAATAAATTTGCTGTTGTTGGATTGTCTCCTCGTGGTTTAACGCAAAAATCTTATGTTTTAAGTATCGATGAAGCTTCTGAATATCTATCAACTACATTTCTTGGTTCTTTGCAACACGATGCTCGCATGTACGCCGACATTATAGGGGGATATGGTATTCGAAATGTGCCATCTTCAATGAAGGAAACCATGAAACGCATAAATAATTGGCTTATCGGAGATGTTATATCAAATACAAAAAATGCTGTAACTAAATATCGTCGTTCGCAATATCGTCGTTCGAAATACTCAAGAGGTAAATATGATCGTAAATAATATTCGTGATATCGATTTTGGAATTCTGCAGGAATTTGCCAATGATGTAAGAGTTACAGACATGGTTGTAAGTGAGTCCGGTCGTGTGTGGGTAGATTGTGGGCAAGGTCTCAAGGAACGCGCAACTCGAGTTCCGCTTAACAACCCTGCTTTGTTAAGAGAATATGCTGTATGGCTTTGTGCACAATTAGGCAAAAGACTGGATGATGCGTGTCCTATTGCTGATGCTTCAAGTACTTCTGGCATTCGCATACATGCTGTTTTAGCACCACTTGTATCTCAAGGAGCAGCATTGTCAATTCGTTTTCCTTCAGTTAATCGTTATGATCTTGTTTCTTTAAGCGATCAAGGCATGTTTCCAAAAGAATTGTCTTGTATTCTAAGCGTTTTAGTTAAAAAGCGAGCAAATATAATGATCACTGGAAGTACTGGATCTGGGAAAACCACACTTATGAAGGCTTTGTTGGCTGCTGCTGATTGCGAAGATCGTATTGTATCTGTTGAAGAAATTAGAGAGCTCGGCGAGTTGACACAAAATCATGTTTCGTTAAGTGCGCGAGAAGCTAATGTAGAAGGTGTAGGAGAAATTGGCTTATCTCAATTAGTAAAAGCAACATTAAGAATGCGCCCGGATCGCATTATTCTTGGTGAATGTCGTGGGGAAGAAATTGCTGATTTGTTGAGAGTGTTTACTTCCGGGCATAAGGGTGGAATGACAACTCTTCATGCAGATGAAATAGAAAAAGTTCCCGCTCGTCTTATGGCATTAGGGTTATTGGCTGGGTTGGAGCCTGCAGCTTTATGTGCTTTAGCTGCTGGAGCATTCGATGTTGTTATTCATGTAGAGAGATCCTCTAACGGGCGTCGAATGATCAAAGAACTCGGTATTTTGCAATACGCTTCTAGCGCTTCGTTGCTGTGTGGCATTCCAGTTTTGCAATTATCTTGTGGAATTGACGGCAGTATTGTCATGAAATTTTTGCCTGCATGGGTTAAGTTTTCAAATTATTGGAATCTTCCCGAAAATATGGCCAACATATGTGTTGACAGTTCAAATAATTAGTAGTCGATTGTGTTGCTTGGAGCGTAAAAATGGATATTGAAGAAGTTCTTGCTGGAATGATTGCTGCATTACGTTCTGGTTCTACTTTTGCAATGATTGTTCACAGTGACTCTAAGTCTCAACAATGTATTTGCAGTAGTGCAGTTAATACAAAAATTATTTATAAATGGCTTTATGAACGTTGTTTTCCAAAGAACCGCAATATGAATAAGAATCAACGTCGTCAGCTTGAAAAACATATGCATACTGTTTCTGAAAGTCTTATGGCTTCATATGAATTGAGTAATACTCTTGGTTGTGCTATGGCAGAATGTGTGGAAGCTACGGCAGCGTCATATCATGCTCAGAAGCGTGCAGAAGATTTACGTGCTGACGTAGCTGCAATGCCAAAAGCAACAATAAAACTACTTACTGCTCTACCTATTTTGGCTCTTTTTGCTGGTGAATTATTAGGTGGGCACCCTATTTTGATGTTAATTACAACAGTAAATGGATGGATTTTATTAACAATAGGTGGAATATGTTATGGATTGGGTTTGGCATGGGTTAGTTCTATGTTGCAAATATCTCAGCATGCAATGGATGCTGCTTCGCTGGAAGGATGATTTATGGAATCCACAAAGCAGCTTTTGTTTATCATCCCATTGTTTGTGGTAATTGTTTGGCAATGGGTGAGTTTGAAATTAGAGTGCGATTCATTAGATAATCGTATGCGTTTTAACAGTAAAATTATGCTAGTTAAATACGAATGGCGTAACTCCAAAGTTTCATATGTAGATCCTCTTCTTGGTTTACATATGATTATTGTTTCACTTCGTAGTGGTGTTGCTATTACTAGGGCTCTTAGTGCTGTTGGAGAAGTGTTTCCTTGTGGTCAAGGCATGTGGCTTTGCTCTGTTTCCAATGCTTTACTTGCAGGAGATACGTGGCATGAAGCATGGTCTTCTACTTATACTAAACAAGATAATTTTGAATTAGAAAATAAATCAAAATTTACTAATCGTAAAAACTTAGATTCTTCAGAAATATTAGCTAGATGGTTAATGACATCTTTAAAAGAATCATGGTGTTATGGTTCATCTCCAGTTCCTGTATTGTCTGCACTTGCTCAACATTATGAGATAAATATGGCCAATATTGCTAGACAAGAAAGTTCTAAGTTGTCTGTGCGATTGCTGCTTCCTGTTGGATTATGTTTTTTGCCGTCTTTTATATGCATAGGAATTTTGCCAACAGTTATGTCGCTTATGCGCTAGCTTTTTAAAAATAAATTTTTAGAAAAATAAATTAGCTTTTATCCACAATGCAATTTTTTTATTTTCATTCGCAAAACAAGTTGTAATAATATTTCTATCCGAAAATTTCGGATAGTTTGAAGTGAAAGGTACAAGATGATGGTTGGGATAATGCAAAAACTTGTTGCACGATACGCTGTGTCTATGCTTCAAGTAAATGAACAATTAGTGAATATTGAGTCACGTTTGTGTCAAAAAAGAAAACTGTACGCTGAAGGTCTTAAAAATAAGGATTCTGGAGCTGTAACAGCTGAGTATGCAGTAGTTATTATTGCTGCTACTGGTTTTGCTGCACTGCTAGTTGCTATTTTGAAATCAGATACGGTTCGCACAACGTTGACAGATTTAGTGAAAAAAGCATTGAAAATCGGCTAACGGCATGTTTTAGCAGATGAAATGAGCTTATGATGCGGAAAGTTATTGTGTGCAAAAGATTGTTGCGCAAAATTAGTGATTATGACAGAGGGACGGTAACTGCTGAATTTTCTATTGTTTTGCCTTGTGTATTAATACTGTTATTTGTATTAATTGGCATAGGTAGAGCAGTTGTATGTACTATGAATTGTCATGATGCTGCTGCGCAAGTTGCGTATTATCTTGTGACTCATAAGGACGATAAAGCTGCCGCAAGTATTGTGCAGTCGGTCGCAGGTCAAGGAGCGTCGGTGAAAATAAGTCGTAGCAATAATATGGCGAATATTGTTGTTAAATGTCCTCTTATTCCCGATCCTCTTCATATTTTGCCGCCTCTAGTGGAAAGTCATGTAAGCCAGGTTTTAGTATGAGTAGGCGCAAGAATTTTGTGAAGCATTCAATAAATTTCATTCATAAGCGATGTAAGGGCATTGACTGCGGTTCTGGCACTATGCTTGGCATTATGCTAGTGATCGCAGTCTGCTCAATACTAGTGCTTTCTGCTATTTTATGTAATGTTCTCGGAGCTAAACATCAAGCTTATGCTGTTGCAACTTCTGCTGCTTTATCTGGTGCTTCTGCGTTGCAAAGGATGGAGGATAATGCGTGTGAGGTTGTTGCGCGTACTGTTGCTTCAAGCAATGCTTTTTTGAAATCTTGCAACTCTACTAGTAATGATGTAACTGTTCGTGTTTCTGTTGGGCTAAATATTCCATTTGCTTCTAACGTGGAAGTTTCTGCTAGAGCAGGACTAGAAGATTGCAATAAGTAGTAAGTAGCAAAAACGAATATAAATATCAGCAGTCGGGTGGCGGCTGCTGATAGTCTTAACTAAGATATATCGGGGAAATAGTTAGGTCGCGGTAGGTTAGGAAACATGGCACTTGCACTGTATCGTAGATATCGTCCTGACACGTTTGATGGTGTTATTGGGCAGGATCAGGTTACCATACCTTTGTCTAGAGCATTAGACCAAGGAAAAATAACGCATGCATATTTATTTTCTGGGCCGCGTGGATGCGGTAAAACAAGTTCTGCGCGAATTTTAGCTCGCTGCATTAATTGCGAAAAAGGGCCAACTTCGCACCCATGCGGAGAGTGCCAAAGCTGTAAAGATTTAGCTACTGGCGGTGCCGGTTCTATCGACGTTGTAGAGATTGATGCTGCAAGCCATAACGGTGTCGATGATGCTAGAGAGTTGCGTGAGCGTGCTGGTTTCGCTCCTGCTCGTGACCGTTATAAGATTTTCATTCTCGACGAAGCTCATATGGTTACACAGCAAGGTTTTAATGCTTTGCTTAAGATTGTAGAAGAGCCGCCTGAACATGTAATGTTTATTTTTGCTACCACTGAGCCGGATAAAGTTATTGGCACTATTCGCTCGCGTACACACCATTATCCTTTCAGACTTGTGCCTCCAGAGGTAATGTCTCCATATCTTGAAGATATTTGCAAAAAGGAAGGTATTCTGCCGCAGCCGGGAGTTCTTCGCCTTGTTATGCGCGCTGGTGCGGGATCAATGCGAGATACGTTATCTGTGCTCGATCAGCTTATGGTGGGTGCTGTTGATGGTTCAATTTCTTTGGATTCTGCGGTTGCTTTATTAGGTTTTACGCCTAATTCATTGATTAGCGAATTCATTGACGATCTTATTAATCATGATGGTGCTTCGATATACGATGTAGTTCGTCGCGTTATTGTTGGAGGCTACGATACTCGTAAGTTTGTAGAAGATTTATTAGGTAGAGTTCGTGATTTGTTGCTTATGGTATCTGCAGGTCCTAAAGCGGCTTCAAGCTTACTTAATGATGTTTCTCCAGAAGATTTGGAAATATTGAATAAGCAATCTGCAAGCATGACATTGCATGATTTAGCACGTATGGCTCAAACAATTAATGATGCTTTAAGTGCAATGGCTAGTGCAATTTCTCCTCGCATGAATTTGGAAATTTTAGTTGCTCGTTTGCTTGCAGACAGCGAAACTTCAAATACTGTTGCAACTAATTTGCGCATCAATAACGTGCAGCAACAAAATATTTCAACTTCTAAGCAGAATATTCAAAATAAAGTATCTTCTGGTGCTCATTTCGTAGGTTCTACAAGCAATAAAAAATATGTTTCTGCAAATAGTGAGAATAATAGTACTTCAAATTCTTCGCTACCTTCTGAAACTACGGCATCTCCTATTGCTAAAGCAGAAACGCAATCTGCTCCACGCACAAAAGAAATGGAATCTAAAAAAGCGTTTTTGAACGATGCACATAATGCTAATTCAAAGAATGATTCCATGGATACTGATGCAATGTGGGATAAAGTAGTTTCAAAATTGCCTGATGACGTACGTGAATATGTAACTCGTGAGTATGTTCCTACAGTGCAACTTACTCCAGCACAATCAGGTCGACAGCGTCTTATTTTGACTTTTAATGAGCCTATGAGTCAACATGCATTTGCGCTCGCAGTATGCACTACTTCTCCATATGATGGGCAAAAAGTGCCAAAAGTAGTAATGAATGAAGTGCATGAGATATTTGGAGCGCAAGTAATGATTGCTCCTGCACCAGTTGCTGCTAATGGTGAACAAGTAGAATCTGTTGCTCGAATGGATCCGCAAAAGCTTGCCAAAGTTAAGCGAGATATTTTATTACGCAAAACTGGCCTATCTGCTGGATTTAGTAATAAAACTGATTCTGATGGCAGCAGAATAAATAAAAATCCTACTAAAAAAGAATCTTCGGGTTTTAGTGGCGCTGATGGCTCCGCAGCATCAGTAGCTTCTGAAAATACTGCGGATGAGTTAAGTGATGTTGCGAATGCGGATGATGATGTTTGGGCAGATATGTCGTCTATGCCTATGTCGGATGTGATTGCAATGCCAGAAAACTCTTCTTCTGAAGAGTCTTCTTCTAAAGACTCTTCTATTGAAGATGAGCCTATGAATCATGATGACGAGATTACAATACAGAAGAGTTCGCATTCTCATAACCAATCTGAAGCTATTTCTGGTGTCTTGGATCAAGCTAAACTACACTCTCAAGTTCAGAATGCAACTAATACTTCAGAATTGTCTACTGAATCAATTCAGACTACTGTTTCTCCTACGAATGGAGCTACTGCTGACGAATGTTCGATGGATGATGCTTCATTAGAATCCGCAACGTCTGTAAGCACTGATGAGCTTAAACAAATTTTTGAAGTTAAATCTGTTGAAGAATTTGCTTCTACTGATCCTAAAAATCCTAAAAATGCGATTATGAGCGTTAAGAAAAAGCAAGAGGAGTAGTTTACAGTGCATAATTCATCGTCATATGATGGAGCAATTGGTCGCTTAATTGAAGCATTTTCAAAGCTTCCAGGGATTGGACCTAAAGGCGCTCAGCGTATTGCGTTTTACTTACTTTCTTCCTCGGATAAAGATGTTCAAGAGCTAATAGACGCAATTAATAACATGAAAGAAAGTGTGCGTTTTTGTGATGTATGCGGAAACGTATGTGAGCAGAGCCCTTGCATAGTATGCGCAGATCCTCGGCGTGATCATAGCAAAATTTGTGTAGTTGAAGAACCTAAAGACATTATGAGTATTGAGCGAACTCATGAATATTCAGGTGTTTATCATGTTCTTGGTGGTGCAATTAACCCAATGGCAAATGTTGGGCCTGGGGACTTAGCAATTACGCAATTACTTGAACGTCTTAAAGATGCAAAAGTTCAAGAAATTATTCTTGCGCTTGATCCTGATATAGAAGGTGAAGCGACTGTTACGTATTTGGCTCGATTGCTCGATCCTCTAGGAATTAAAGTTACTCGCTTGGCAAGTGGATTGCCTGTTGGTGGAGATTTAGAGTATGCGGATGAGATCACTTTAGGTCGTGCATTTTCTGGTCGTCAATCTGTGTAATTTTGAATATTGTTTTTATGAGCACAAATCATTATTAGTAAATAGGGCATAGTTGGTAGTCTGATATTGAAGCCATTATTTGGCATATCCTGTGCGTTTATCAATATTGACATGAGCAAGGGGTAAAAATTGTCGCTTATCGTACAGAAATACGGTGGTTCTTCTGTAGCGGATACGGATTCCATACAACGTGTTGCCAAACGCATTCTTTCTACAAAAGCAGCAGGCAATGATGTTGCTGTTGTAGTTTCAGCGATGGGAGATACGACTGACGATTTAATTGATCAAGCAATGAGTGTAAACACTCATCCTCCTGCTCGCGAAATGGATATGCTTATGACAGCAGGCGAACGAATTTCTATGAGTTTGCTTGCAATGGCTATTCATGCTCAAGGATCTCATGCTTATTCTTTTACTGGTTCTCAAGCTGGATTTATGACAGATACTCAGTTTGGAGCTGCGCATATTCGTGCGGTTAAGCCTGATCGTGTCAGAAGAGCTCTTAGCAAAGGCAGTGTTGCAATTGTTGCCGGGTTCCAAGGAATTAACGAAGTTGGAGATGACACGACTCTCGGTAGAGGCGGTTCGGATACTTCCGCTGTAGCGCTTGCGGTTGCTTTAGGTGCTGATGTATGTGAGATTTACACGGATGTAGATGGAGTATTTACTGCGGACCCACGTATTGTGCCAACTGCAAAACGTATTCCTGTAATTGATTATGATTCAATGCTTGAAATGTCATCTTGCGGCTCGCGCGTGCTTGCGTTGCGTTGTGTTGAGTACGCTCAGCGTTTTGGTATGCCTCTTCATGTTAGAAGTTCATTCTCACATAGGAACGGAACGCTTATAGTTCCAAATAATATTAATCCGAACGATTTGCCTAATCTGAGTTAGAAAATACAAAACTAAATATTAATAGATAATGTCAAATAATCTTCGAGCTTAAAGGCGGTAACAATGGTAAACCACGATATTCTTTCGACTATGGGCGATTTATTTCCTGATTTAGGTCCGGAAACTCCTGTTATCTCTGGCGTTGCTCATGATCGCAGTGAGGCAATGATTACGGTTCGCGGTATTCCAGATATTCCTGGTATGGCTGCGAAAGTATTTACAACTCTTGCAAAAGCAAATGTAAATATTGACATGATTGCGCAAGCAAGTGCTTCTACTGGTACAGCAGATATTTCTATTACTGCTCCAGGAGCATCAATGGAAGCAGTCCGTAAAGTTCTAGAAGAAGCGCATGATGAATTGAAATTTACTTCTATGGATGTCGTTCCAGTAGTAGGAAAAGTAGCTGTTGTTGGCGTTGGTATGAAAACACATTCAGGCCTAGCTGCTACCTTCTTCACTGCGCTAAGTGAACATGGTATAAATACTTTGATGATTTCTACTTCGGAAATTCGTATTGCTGCCATGGTTCCTGTTGAACAAATTGATGAAGCTGTTCGCGCTTTGCATACTGCTTACGGTTTGGACGCAAGTCAGGTTGAAGCAGTAGTGTACGGCGGAAGCGGGCGCTGAAGCAATTTAAATTATTAAATTATTAAATTAACTAAATTATTTAAATTGTAGAATTGTAAAAACTGTAGAAATTATACGTGCTTACTTTTAAGGGAGTCTCGATGACAATTATCAACGAAAAAGGCGTGAACGTGGCAGTACTTGGCGCAACTGGCCAAGTTGGTATGGTAATGCGTCGAGTGCTTGACGAGCGTGATTTCCCAATAAAAGATTTACGTTTTATGGCTTCTGCTCATTCTGCTGGCACAGTTTTGCAATATCGTGGCAAAGACGTAGTTGTAGAAGATGTAGAAAAAGCAGATTTGCACGGAATTGATATAGCTATTTTTTCTGCAGGCGGCGGAACTTCAAAAATTTGGGCTCCGGAATTCGCTGAAGCTGGCGCAATTGTAGTAGATAATTCTTCGCAATGGCGTATGCATAACGATGTGCCTTTGGTAGTTGCGGAAGTAAATCCTGAAGATTTAGATACTATTCCAAGAGGAATAGTAGCAAATCCAAATTGCACAACTATGGCTTGCATGCCTGTATTAAAGCCGCTTGCTGATGCTTTTGGATTAAAACGTTTAATAGTTTCGTCTTATCAAGCTGTTTCTGGTGCCGGTCGAGCCGGTGCTTTGCAACTCATGAATGAGGCTCAAGCTGCATTAAACCAAGGAGCAGATAAACTCGTTTTCGACGGTAGTGCAATAGATTTCCCTGAGCCTACAAAAGTTGCTCGTACTATTGCTTTTAATGTAGTGCCTTTTATTGGTTCAATAGTTGATGACGGATCTGAAGAAACTGACGAAGAACAAAAATTGCGCAATGAAAGCCGTAAGATTTTGCATTTGCCAAATCTTGCAGCCTCATGTACTTGTGTGCGAGTAGGTGTTTTCACTGGTCACGGCATGAGTGTAAACGCTGAGTTTGAGCATGATGTAACTCCAGACATGGCTCGCGAAGTATTGAGCAATGCTGAAGGAGTTGAACTTAACGATATTCCTACTCCTCAGCTAGCAGCCGGAAAATCTGCAAGTTATGTTGGCAGAATTAGGAAAGATCAAGCAGTAGATGGAAATAAGGGATTGGCACTTTTTATCACTAACGATAATTTGCGAAAAGGTGCTGCATTAAATGCTGTGCAATTGGCGGAAATTATTGCTAAAAAGCGTAATTTCCTAAACTAATTATGGTTATATTGCGCTCGCGATTATGTAAGATTTTGCGTAAACTGGAATTATGTCAATAGCATCTGAAGAAATACAGCAGCAACTCGATCGTATAGTGGCACTTGGGTATCCAGATGTGGCTGATATGAGTGCCAATGCTTTTCGTAAGTTGGCAAATCCTATATTATGTGCGCTTGAAAATAGTAGTTTAGGTGCGAATATTTTATTGATTCCTACGCGTGAATTAGTTTCGCCTGAATCGTTGATTTCTCGGACGAGTATTAATCGCATGGCTGGATTCACTACTATGCCTCCGCGAGATATCATAAGTTTTCTTCCTAAAGACGGGTATGAGTTTCCTAAAGGCCCGTTCTATATAGTCGTCGATCCACATACTGGCTCATCGTATTTGAATCGAGAGCCTGATGTTGCTCGTAAGCTTATTGATTCTGATGAACGTTTGCCTCTTACGCTGGAAGAAGGGCTTGCTATTGCAACACAGCATCCAGATTGGCTTGAAAGCAAGAATGGATTTAATTTGCTTGGTTCGCAAAGCGCAGATGGGCGTGTGCCAAGTATATGGATGAGCCAATGTGCTCCGCGTTTAGGTGCTGTCTGGCCAAATTCTCGTCATACTTGGCTTGGTAATGCGTATTGTATGGAAAGATGTGGAGTGTCGTCGCTGAAGTAAGTTAGCGAATTTTGTGCTCATTTAGTAAAATGGTACAAAATATAACGGTAGATAATACAAATAAATAGAAGTTGAATTTTTATAGTTTCTCATATTGTGAAGGTGCGTTGTGGCATATATAACTTTTGATCATGTAGTGAAAGAATACCCATCAGGTTCTGGTGCTGTGCGAGCTTTAGATGATGCCAGTTTTACTGCACAGAGCGGTGAGCTTACAGTAATTTTAGGTGCATCTGGCGCGGGAAAAACTACAGCATTAAATATTTTGGGCGGTATGGATACTGCAACAAGCGGTCGTGTTGTTGTTGGCGATTGCGATGTTACTAAGCTAAAAGGTCGTAATTTGGTTCGCTACCGCAGAGAAGACATTGGTTTTGTTTTTCAATTTTATAATTTAGTTCCAAATTTAACTGCTCTTGAAAATGTAGAGTTAGCTTCGCAAATTTGTGCAGATCATTTTGACCCTGCTCAAACGCTTATTGATGTTGGCTTGAAAGAAAGGCTACATAATTTCCCAGCGCAACTTTCTGGTGGTGAGCAGCAACGCGTATCTATTGCGCGCGCTCTTGCTAAAAAACCTAAATTATTGTTATGTGACGAGCCTACTGGTGCCTTGGATTATGAAACAGGTAAGGCAGTATTGCAATTATTGCAAGATATTTGCCGAACTGAAGGCATGACAGTGCTGATTATTACTCATAATGCTGCCATTGCTCCGATGGCTCACAAAGTTGTTCGTTTCCGTTCTGGAAAAGTTGTAGACGAAACTGTGCAAGAACATCCTATGGCTATAGCCGATATTGAGTGGTGATTAGGTGGTTGTTATGCGGAAAGTAGCAGCAGTTTCAAAGCAATCTGATAATAAAAACGCCGATAATGGCAGTGAAGGTAAGCGCACGCACTCATTGCTGCCAATAGTATTTATTAGCGCAATTAGAATGTGGGTTCGCGAATGGCGTCGCTTCTGTGTTCTTGCGGTTATTGCAATGCTTGGTGTTGCTGTTATGACTGGTATTTATGCAGGCTGCAACGACATGTTTCTCGCTACTAACGATATGTATGCGAAATTGCATGCTTATGATTTGCAAATCGTATCTACTCTTGGTTTAACTAAAGACGATGTTGCAGCGTTACGCGCGTTGCCAAGTGTGAGTGAAGTTGAAGCAGAGCGTTCTTGGAAAGCAACAGCGCACGCAACAGATGATGCAAAGTCTTCATACGCAATGAATTTCGTGCATTATGTAGAATCGCAAAAAAATCTTAATCGTTTGCATTTGCTTAAGGGCAATATGCCTAAAAATAATAGTGAAGCTGTTGTAACTCAGCGATTTTTACACGATAGTGGCTTGAGCATTGGCAATGTGATAATAGTCAACATGCAGCAAAATGTGGGCGTTGGAAGTCTTGATTCTTCTAATTCAAAGTCTAAAACTTATCGTTTGCGCATAACTGGTAGCGTGCTAGATAGCAACGATTTAAACAATCCTGATGGCTATCAATCTAAAGCATTTCGTAACTCTGTGACGTCTAGATACCCAATATTTACTTCTGCTGCTCCTGATAACGTGACTAGCTTGCCGTATACAGCAATATCGGTGCGTTTGAATGATGCTCAACGTGTCAATGTTTTTTCTAAAGATTATCGTGGCATCGTCGACGATGCGTCTGAACAGATTCAAGAACGCGTGCAATCTAAGCGAGAAACAGCTCGACGTAATCAAATTATCGACAACCAAGTTAACTCAGAATTAAAAAACATTATTGCAAACGATCCTAGACTTCAGCGCGCTCCAAATTTTGTTAAAGAGCAAGCAAAAAAGCAAATTCGTAAACAAATTAAGTCAGAGATTCAAAAACGTGTTCCTCAAGCTCAATGGCATATATCTACTCGTATAGCTAACGATAGTTATGCTAGTTTGCGTTCTGACGTTGCTTCAATACAGTCACTTGGATACGCTTTCCCGGCAGTATTTCTTGTTGTAGCAATGATGATGAGTTTAACTGCTATGGCTCGTATGGTTGAAGAAGAGCGAGGGCTTATTGGCACATACTTAAGTTTGGGATACGGTCGTTCTACTGCAGTAACAAGACATGCTTTCTTCGCAATATTTGCGTGCTTTGTTGGCGGCGGAATTGGCGATATTATGGGTTTTCTTGCAATCCCTTCACTTTTACTAAAAATCTTGCGTGGTTTATACGCCGTTCCAGACGTTAGGTTGAAGTATGACTGGCTATATGGCTCTTTGTGTGTGCTAGCATTTGTGATTCCTGTTGCAATATGCACAATCGTTGTTAGTTGGCGAGAAACAAAGCAAGTTCCTGCAGCTTTGTTAAGACCAAAAGCTCCAAAAGCTGGTTCTCGCGTTCTTCTTGAAAGGTTGCCTTGGATTTGGAAGCGAATGAGTTTCTTAAATAAGGTTACTGTTCGCAATTTGGCGCGATTCAAAGGCAGATTGTGCATGACTATCGGTGGAGTTGCCGGTTGCACAGCGCTTATTGTTTGCGGTCTTGCTTTGAACGATACTGTTGCGACCTTGGGTATTCGCCAATACGAGGGAATTTATCGATACGATATGATTTCTATCTCGGCTCCAGGATCTTTCCAAAATATGAAGAAAAGCGTTGAGCGAGACAAGTCAAATAATAAAGTAGAAACTATACTTCCAGCTTATGTGGGCTCTGGAGAAATAGCTAAAAATCAATCAAATAAGTCGCATAGTCGTCATGTTGAGGATGCTGAAAGCGTGCAGTTGATTGTTGTAAAAGACACAAAAGCTTTGTCTTATCTTGTAAATTTGCAGGATGTGGGCAATAATTTGCAAGCTATTAAACTTACGGATGAAGGTCCGTTGCTTTCTCAAAGTGCTGCTGCATCTCTGGACATTACTCGTGGTAGTGAAATTAATGTGACGAATACTAGTTTTAAACGTGCGAAAGTTAAAGTTAAAGCTATTGTTCGTAATCTTATTGGTTCTAATATTTACATGACTGAACGTTGCTACGAACGCTTATTTAATGGAGAAAACAGTAAGCTTTTGAAACATAATGCGTTAATTTTGCGTTTGCGAGGTAGCGATAATAATAAAATTAAATATGCCGACAAGGTTTCTGAACGTGACGGTGTGCTTGCTGTTATGAATATTACGCGTATGAAGCATGCTTTTAGTTTTGATCTTATGAATGCTGTTGTTGCTTTAATCGTAACTTTGGCTGCTGGCTTAGCTTTAGCTGTGCTTTTTACTCTTGCAAGTACTAATATTTCGGAACGTACTCGCGAAATGGCTACGCTAAAAGTTCTTGGTTTTTATCGTAGAGAAGTTCATTCCTATGTGCATAAAGAAATGCTTACTTTAACTGTTATCGGCATTGCAGTTGGATTGCCATTAGGAAGGCTTATTGCAGGATTGTTGACTAGCGCGCTTCGTATGCCGTCTTTGTATTTTGAAGTTGAAGTAGCTCCTTTAAGCTATTGCATTGCTGGCGTTGCAACACTAATTTTTGCGTTAATTGTGCAATGGGCTACCAACCCAGCTTTGGATCGCATAGATCCAGTAAGCTCACTTAAAAGTGTGGAATAGTTGCGCGAATTGTGGAATGCGTAATGAATAGTTAAGGGTTCCTATAAAATTAGAAATTCGTGGCTATTAAGGAACGGAGTTGTAATAATGAGTGAGACTGTGAATAGTGACATTAATGTAGGTTCTAAACAAACAGAATCTGCAGAGACGCACAATAGCACATCTTCTCATAATCAATCTTCAAACCAATCTTCTCGCGTATCTGCGCAAGAAAATGCAAGTAGCAATACAAACCAAATGGAGCGTAGTCTTACCAAGCGTCATGTGCAATTTATTGCTATTGGCGGCACAATTGGAACAGGTTTGTTCCTTGGTTCTGGAAAATCAATTAGCTTAACAGGTCCGAGTATTGTATTCGTTTACATTATTGTGGGCTTGATCATGTTCCTGCTGATGCGTGGCATTGGTGAGCTAATGTACAAGGATCCAAACCAGCATACTTTTATTAGTTTTATTACGCGTTATCTTGGCAGAGGTTGGGGTAATTTTGCTGGATGGTCGTATTGGTTTGTGCTTGTACTTATTGGTATGAGCGAAATTACGGCAGTTAGTACGTATTGTGTCACATTCTTCCAAACTTTCGATATTGACGTAAGTCATTGGAAATGGCTGATAGAAGTAGTATTTTTAGCGGCTTTAGTGTGCATAAATTTGGTAGCTGTAAAGCTATTTGGGGAAACTGAGTTTTGGTTCTCAATGATTAAAATTACGCTAATTGTTGCTCTTATTGTTACAGCCGTAGTTATGGCTTTAATTGGTTACCATTACTCTGCAACTCCTTTGCATGGTGGTGTAATGAGTCCTGCTGGTCACGCTGGATTAGATAATATTTTCAACAATTTCTCGCTTATGCCAAATGGCTGGCTTTCCTTCTTAATGAGCTTCCAAATGGTGTTTTACGCGTACCAGCTTATTGAGTTTGTTGGTGTGACTGTTTCGGAAACTAAGAATCCTCGCCAGGTTTTGCCAAAGGCTGTTAACGAGATTATTGTACGCGTTCTGGTTTTCTATGTTGGTGCTCTCATAGCGATTATGCTTATTGTGCCGTGGCAACAGTTTAGGGCTACGAATGCGGAAGGCGTATTTATGTCACCATTCATTATGGTGTTCCAATACGCGGGATTGCATTGGGCTTCTGCGCTTGTGTTCTTTGTGGTTATTACAGCTGCTTCTTCTGCGCTTAATTCTTTGCTGTATTCTGCTGGTCGCCACATGTATCAGATTGCGCTTGAGTCACCTTCGCCTCTTTTGGGTAAGTTGCGTAAGGTTTCACGCACGAAGGTTCCTGCTCGCGCGATTTTGTTCTCGTCTGCTTTGATTCTTCTTTCGCCAATTATTAATTCGATCCCTGGTATTCATGGTGCGTTTATTTTGTTTGCTTCGGCTTCTTCGGCAGTGATAATCATGATTTATATTTTGATTATGGTTACGCATCGTAAATACCGTGAATCTGCTGATTTTATGCCAGATGGCTTCGTTATGCCGCATTATAAGCTTTTGAATTCTCTTACTATAGCGTTCTTTGCTTTTGTGTATGTGACTTTGTTTATTAGCGACGATACGCGAGCTTCTGCAATTGGCGGACTAGTGTGGCTCGTATTGTTCGGCGGATACTGCGCCTTACATCAACATTGGCAGAATCGCGATTTAGCTGAAGCTTTGGGGAAGTAAGGTACTTCTTTACTTGATTTCTGTTATGCTTGCTGTGTGCGAATTATTGTTGCAGATTGCAGTGCAGAGTATACAGGTAGGTTAAATGCCACGCTTCCTTTAGCTAAGCGAGTGTTGCTTATTAAAGCAGATGGCAGCGTACTTATTTTTTCTGAGCTTGGTGCATATAAACCTCTTAATTGGATGGTAGCTCCTTGTAGTATGCGTGTTTTACGTAAAGAAGATAGCGGCGAATCCGATGCTGGCGTTGTTGTAGATGGCTGTATTTTGCGTGTTGCTGCCGCTAAAAGCGATGATTTGCTTATGGTTTCGCTCGAGCATGTTTATAGCGATAATACTTACGATTTGGGTGAGGATCCTGGCTTAATTAAAGATGGTGTTGAGGATCATTTGCAACGTTACTTGGCTGAGCAGATTGAACGAATCGGCGATGGTGCAACGTTGGTGCGCCGTGAGTATCCTACGGCTATCGGCCCAGTGGATATTATGGCTCAGGACGCGGATGGTGTACATGTCGCTATTGAGATTAAGCGGCATGGCGGTATCGACGGCGTTGAGCAACTTACGCGTTATTGTGAGTTGCTGAATAGAGATCCGTTACTTAAGCCGGTTAGAGGTATTTTTGCTGCGCAAACTATTAGTCCGCAAGCTCGCGTTTTGGCTGAGGATCGTGGATTTACTTGCTTAATATTGGATTACGATGAAATGCGTGGAGTCGAGTCCAACGATCTTCGTCTGTTCTAAATATGTGTTCTAAATATGTAAAAACCCCTCGGGAAGGAGGGGTTTATTATTTATGAATCGCTAGTTAATTTTGCAACAGTTTGCAAAATTACAAATCTCACGAAGCATAGAGAATATCGACTACAAAGTACAGCGTGGCATTTGCAGGAATAGTTACGTTTCCGCGCGCGTCCTTCTTTTCTTCTTTACCATAGCCATCTTCTGGTGGGATTACCAAAAGAACTTGGGAGCCAACTTTCTTTCCAGTTAAGCCTTTAGTCCAACCAGGGATTACTCCTCCAGCAAGTTGGAAGTCTGCAGGTATGCCACGAAGCCAAGAAGAATCAAATTGATGCAATTTGCCGTCTTTATCAGTAGTCCAGCCAGTGTAATGAGCAGAAACTGTGTCTTTTGCAGTTACTTTTTTGCCGGTTCCTTCAATCAAAGTCTGAGAAACAAGCTTTCCGTCTGGAACGTAGTTATTTTTATCTAAGGTTGGTGCTCCAGATTTATCAAGAGTTACCTTCGGCAAATTTGCGGGAATATTCGTAACAGCCTTGCCCGTTGCTCTAGTTATAGCCTTTGATCGCGAAACCATTGTAAGAACCATAACATATGAAGGATTTTTATATCCTTCACTTACGCCAAAAGCAATAGTTGTATTAATTTTCTTGCCTTTAATCAAAGCGTAATATGGGCGGCTTGTAGAATTTTTATTAATGTAAATCGAGCAATCAGCTTTGCCTTTTTCCCAAGTATTCATAAGCTCTTTGCCGGTTTTGGAGTCGAACACAATGCCCTGAGAGCATACGCGATCGCCTTCTTTAATTGTTTCTCCGTTGCCTCGTTGCAAAACAGCATAAGTATTTTGCTTTACTTTTACAGGCGTTTTCAGTGTTATTTTAGGCTTTTTCCCAAGTGCTCCAGATGCGCTTACGCCTTCCAGCAACTGCATTCCAGCTTTTTGAGCGTTCTCATCAGTTAAATTGTTTTTGTTGTTGGAACTTTCTCCGCATGAAGCGAGTACTACACACATTGCCACTGCACTAATAGTTGCAAAAGTGCGAAGCAAAAAGGATTTTTGTTCTAATGTTTTGATTTTTTTCATAGCCTCACATTACCGCTTGACACTGATTTTTACATCAAAACATGCAAGTAATATTAAAAGACTGTAGAATGGTATCGTTATGACAAATATAGAAGATGCTTCTGATATAGAAGGACGACCAATGCGACGACCAATGCGACGGCTCACTTTGCGCAGTAAAATCATGCGCGGCGTTGTAGCTCCATTTTTTGCTTTGCTTGCAGTATTAAGCGTTGTTCTTGGAGTTGCTAACGCAACATTTTGGAAGCCTAGCAACGTTGTTATTGCGTACGCTAACGTATCTGGAACTCGTTATATTGTCACTGATCCTGGTGTTTTGAATCTTGTAGATAACAGGGTTCGTATTAGTGTTGCTGCTTTGCATACGCGTAAGCCTATTTGTGTTGCTGTAGGTTTAACGAAAGACGTAAGAGGCTGGGTGGCAGGTTCTCCAGTACAAAGAATTACTGGTTTGCGTGATTGGAATAATCTTTCAGTTTCTGAAGTGTCTGGTAAAACCTCTGTGCAAGCGGGTGACTCTGTGGACATTAAGGATCCTGACGTAAAATTCCAAGAATCTAATTTATGGCCTATAGTTACATGCCAGCTTGGTTTAGCGAAATTGGCAATAAATACTGCAGATTATGTTCAATCTTCTGGTTCTGCGTCGTATGATCATGCTGTTGCAAGCGGCACAATGCCTAAATCGGGCACTCGCGCTAGTAAGTCAAATAGTCATGATGCGTCTTCTTCTTCACTGCGCTCGCAGGCTGCTAGACGTGTTTTGCTAATTGATTTGGGGGATAATGTGCCGGAAGCTTCCGTAGAATTGCGGTGGCGTCGTAATCAAGTTCCAGATTTCGCAACACCTTTATATTTTGTAGGAGTGCTTTTTGCAGTATTAGCTATACTTTCTGCAACTATTTTTGCAATGGCTCCGCATCGTCGTCGTAATAAGCAATTAATAGCTAGCCGTTCAGGAGTGTTGGCAGTAAAGTCTGCACAGCGTGACGAAGTCACCTTTGCTGAGGCGATTTCTGGAACCATGTCTGGTATTTTTGGTCACAAACGACACAAGAAGGATTCTGGAAGCCACGCAAGGCATGGAGATCATGCGCGTCGTCGCAAAGATTCAATGCAAAGCGGCGACTCAAATGGTATGCAAACTCGAATTGCGTCTGCTTCTACAGCGGTTGCATCTACTGATTCTTTGGCTGAAACTACTGTTATTGCGCAAGATGAAATGCTTGCGTTTGCCACGCGCTTTATGCAGCAACATGACGATAATTCTTATTTAGATGATTTAGACAATGCTGATGATGAATTTAATGATTTGCACAATCAGGATGCTGCGGCAAACGGAGAAGATTTAGCAAATGCGGAAGATATAGGAAATGCGAAATATTCTGGAAATTCAGCAGAATCAGCAAATTCAGAAAATAAGCAATATAAGCGGAATTCTCAGAATATTAAGACTCCGCGAAATAAGAAAAAATCTTACGCAAGCGCGTCGGATGGCAATAGTCTGAACGATTATAAGAATAAGCGTCAGCAGCAAAATAAGTATGCACAGCAGAATAACAAGAGGCGTAATCGTCAGAACGATAGAAATAATGCTAATAATTCTGAAAAGTTTGCAAAGAAACGTTTAGAAACGGTCAAGCCTTCAGATAGTAATAGCAAGATTTCACATGAATCTAGTAAGAAAAAGCTTAATGAGCACGAAAACTATCGCAACTCAGAATCAAACAAACGTCAAAATTCGTCTAAAAATAGCAACGATAAGCAGTCTCGCATAAAACGAAATGGGTTTAGAGGAGACGGCGGTAACGGTCGCTACAGAAAAAATGGGAAAGGCTACCGCGGTAATTCTTCAAGTGAGCGAGGAAATGAGTAAAATGCGTAATAGTAATGTCGATATTCACCGAGTAAAAAGTAAAAATAGAGGCGTATTGCGCAACAACGTAGTCACATTAATAGCATGTGTTGTATCAACGGTTATGGTAACCGGATTATCTGCTTGCGATGGGCAGGTGCCGAAACCTGCTGAAGCGCGTAGTAATCAAGAGTTACCTAATGTGACTATGCTGCAAGAAAAAGATATCCGCTTGGGGTTGCTTCGCACTCTAGAAAAGGCAAACGACGAAAAAGATGTGGATTCATTATCTCAAGCAGTTTCTGGACCTGCTCTCGATATTCGTACGAGCGAGCTTACGATTGCAAACAAAACTGGAAACTTAGATCCTAAGGCCACTATTCCGCGTGAAGCCGCGCAAACTATTGTGCCAACTAATTCTGGTTGGCCAAGAGATTTAATGACTATTACAACTACTACTAAAGATCAGCAGTCAAAACGTTTGCTGGTTTTACGTCAACAGAGAGCGCGTTCGAATTATAAACTTTGGGCTGTTGCGCGCTTATTCCCTGGAGTGCATCTTCCTAAATTTGCTGTGCCAAGTATTGGTTCTTCAATGGGTAAATCTAACGATACTGGTTTGGTGATGACTCCAGATGAAGCGGTAGCTGCGTACGCTGACGTTTTACAAAATGGTGAAAACAGCAAGTACGCAAAGCATTTTGCTGACGATTATTTGCGTAAAAAGTTAGTTGAACTTTCTAAAGCAGTGCAAGCTGGAATGGAGCGAAATAAAGGCTCTCAAGAACAAGTCTTTACACCAAATCTCAAACAAATAAGCATTATGCGTTCAAGCGATGGAAGTGATTTGGTTGTTGCGCGCATAGATTCTGTGTGGACTCGTAAAGCTGGTGAAGGGCGTGAATCTCGTCCTGCTTCTGATGAAGAAAAAGCATTATTTGGCGACGGTAAAGCAAAAGGTACTATGCGAGTAACTTACGTAAATGTTATTGCTCTAGTAGTTCCTCCAGCTAGTTCTCATATGAAGATTATTCCTGTTGGTGCTGAGCGTCAGCCTATTAAGGTAGAAGCTTTATAAATTTTGTAAGTGCAATGTAGTGTGCTTGGAAAAGAGGAAAAATGGTGAGTAGCAAAGCGCAAGGCATGAATCCTGGCGGATTTTCGCTTGCTGGGGCTGTAGATTTAGAAGGCGTAAAGCGTCGTGTAGAAGCTCAAGCTAAGCAAGCTGCTAAAGCTGCATCGGGTTCTACTGGTTCTTCTGCTCCAAAAGCTGGCGGCTATGTAATCGATGTTAATGAGCAGTCTTTTCAGGCGATGGTGCAAACGTCTGTAAGTTTCCCAATTGTTATTTTGCTTTGGCAAGCTAATGACGAGGCCTATTATGATGTGGCACAGAAATTAGCGGATGCTGTTAACGCGCTTGACGGTCGTATGCAGTTAGCTCGTATCAACTCTGATGAAAGCCCAAGTATTGCTCAAGCATTGCAAGCGCAGCAGCTTCCTGCAATTTACGGTTTAATTGGCGGACGCCCTATGCCTATTGCGCAAGGTTTACCTAGCGATGAGGAATTACAGCAGATTTGTGGCACTATTTTGCCGCAATTGGTTCAGGTTGCTGAACGCTCTGGTGTTGCTGGAACTGCTCCTTTTGTGGAATCCTCGGTTGAGAAAAAGTCTGAAACGTCTAAAGACTCAGATCAAGATAGTTCCGAGAATAATTCTGTTGAGAGTGTTCCACCTGCTCATGAGCAAGCTCATTCGCTTGCTATGAAGGGTGATTATGAAGGTGCTGCACGTGAGTATGCAAAAGTAATGGAAGCGGATTCTCATGATGTGCTCGCATCGCGTGAACATGCAAAAGCTTTGTTGCTTTCGCGTAATACTAATACTGATGTTGCTGCGGTTAGAAAGGCTGCTGGCGATAATAAGGATGATTTAGATTCGCAGCTTGCAGTAGCAGATGTAGATATGATTGACGGTCATATTGATGACGCTTTTGGGCGACTGCTTGACTTCCTTGCATCTGGTCATAAGAGCGATGCGGATGCTATTCGTTCTCGTATGCTTGAGTATTTTGCCATACTTCCTGCAGATGATGAGCGTCTTGCGCGTGCTCGTCGCCGTCTTGCAATTCTTCTTTATTGATTCTTATGAAGATGACTTGTATTTTGGCGATTGCAGATTGACTGACTTATGCGTTATTAAATAAAAAAGCCAAGAACCACAACAATCGTGAGAAATTCGTGTGATTCTTGGCTTCAGTAGCGGGGCATGGATTTGAACCATGGACCTCTGGGTTTCCTAACTAATCTCTTACAAAGCCACAAATTTTAATATCTTTCCTTTCCTAAAAATTAAGATAGCTCAGAGCAATACCTCTGAGCTATCGAATAAGCCTTTTCATCAAGAAACAATGCGGAGTCTTTTGATGAAAGTACTTAATATTTTAACCAACCCAGATGATAACGTCAACGATCTTGTAACGTTTAATGCTCCTTCCGCAGCTCTCCAGTTTGACGAGGAAAAACGGGAAGAGATTCGCTCTCTTAATCCTGATGCTCAAATGAATTGGGCACATACTACTACGCAACAGTTGCGCGAAAAACTTGTCACAACGATTGATAGCGTAGAGCTTGCTAACAATAATGTTGCAGACTTCTGCATTGCATTAAATACGGCGCTTTCTGGTGAAGCATGGGCTATTCTTGGAATAAGGCGGGCTCTAGTTGGGAGACATAGTCTTTATCGAGTGTCCAGTTGTGGATGAAGCGTAGGTCGCACGAGTTTTCGTATGTGTTTTCAAGCTCGCTTATGGGGTGGATGGTGTATCCGGTTTTTTGCGCGTCTTGCTCATCTTGTGTGTTTTCGCAGATGTAGATTTTGTGGCATCCGTCGTATGCGAAGCTTGTGCCGGTGACTGGCTTGCTGTTAATTTTCATTCTTGTTTTCCTTTCTACTTGTATATGATTTTTCTTATGGTTTGGTTTTATATAAAAACCCTGGTGTGATTATTTTTCGTTCGTGTTGTTGAACACTGGAAGGGACAAAAACGGAATGCGCTGGAGCCAACCCCTTGCGGGCCCTAGCTTCGCGCGTGTCCGTAACGCGAGTGGAGGACGCGGGGAAGTTGGCGGAAGTGACCCGTTTTTTAGAGTGGGAAGTGTCAAGAACACGTCATAAAAAGCAAAAAATGAGAGTACACCGCAGGTGTTCCATGCGATGATAATGGGTCTGCCGCCATGATAGTGGTGGCAGATTCTTTGTTCTGCTGGTGGCGGCTGGTTCACACATCTTTGTGTGAACTTATGGAAGCATAGTAGCCACCCTTCTCGCGTGGTAATAGCGCGGCTTGCTCCTGGGGGTAATGCCCTAAAATTTATGGAATTTTGTTCAGGGCATGCCCTAGGGGTAAGACGCGCCCCGCGCGGGAGGGTGGCTGCGATAAGCCACCAGGGGCTGGCAGAAAAAGTTGCGCTTCTTTTTCTGCCAGCAAACCCTCTGCTTACTTCTGGCACCAGTGGGGTGTGATGTGGTGAAGGAGCGCTGTAGTAGTGATGCGTGCAAGCCAGTACTTCTCGTCTATCGTGAGTGCTTTCTGGGCTGTGATACGAGCGTTTGTCGTGTCATTTTTCAGCCAATACAAGTATGACAGTGTGCCATAGACTGTGACAGTTTCCCTCTGACTTAATCCTTTAAGTTCCAGCATGGTGGTCAGCAGTGCTATTGCACGATGGATGCGCCGTGTGTCGAGGGTGAAATTGTCATCTCTAAAAACCAGGTCGAGGCTTGAACGCACATAGTGGACAGTTTTCTCAGCGAATGGGTGCTCAACGTTATCGAGGAAGTCTTGCATGGTGCAGCCATGGAAACTATCAATAAGGAACATGTCACGCACGATGAGGAGACTGCTTAATGCTTGGATACCGTAGCGTAGTGTGTTCTCGTCCAATCCTTTCGTGGTAAAGCCTGCTAGGTAGTTGTGGAATGCTACGAGAGCTTCTACCTCTCCTATTAGGAGTGTGACCGTGTGGTCGCTGTTGATGGTAACCATTTTTTTATCCTTTCCTTGTGTGTTGGTAGTTCCAGGGCAGGCACACCCGTAAACCCACAAGAACACTCCCAGTCCTTGTGCGACGCTCCAGGCTCGACTCCGGTCAGCCCGTGGAACATGTTGTGGAATGGGCTGGCAGGGGTGAGCTTGTTGGGTGGCGTGACAAGGCTGGCGTGTGGTCTTTGGACTGGGTGTGCTAGCCTCTGGGCTACCAACACGAGAAAGTGGGGGCGGCGACCGGTGGCAGCATTCTTGCTGCGCCACAACAGTACAGTCTCCACGAGTGAAACTCGTGGAGACAATAGCCGCCCAGACTTTTTAGTGGATCCGGGTATGGTGCTGATATTTCTTTTAATTCTCATGATGTTAGTCAAAAGAATTTACAGACGGGACATCAGTTATAAATATCCTAGATATAGATGTTGGTGCTATTTGCTCACGGCACAAATGAACACTCTATGACAGATAAAGTATGGTTCACTCGGTTAACTTAGATGTCTGAATTGAAAGCGTTCTAATTTAAAAATAAGCTGCGCTGTGAAACTTCTGTAGTGAACTTTCACAGCGCAGCTTGTAGTTGTGCTCGTATTTACAATATTTATTGCATCTTATTCTGCTTTAATTGAACGCAATCGCTTATCGAATATGCAGATAAGCACCAGTATAAAGTGGATAAGAGCAGCTATGACAATTATTCCTGACTCTGCATGTAGAGATGGAATGGTCATGTGGGAATAAGCGTAATCCCATAGCGGATAGCTTACTGCTCCTATAGCGGCAACAACTGAGATGAATACAGACATTACCTGTCCAACGAGATTATCATCTACTGCATGAATAAATACTGTTTGGAATGGTGGATTTACTACTCCTTGGAAGAAAGCAAAAAGGAAACCAAACACGGCTGCTGCTATAGCGTTAGGCGCTAATGCCAGTCCTATTATAGAAAGAGTCACTAGTATATGTGAAAGAGTGAGTAGCATAGAGAAGGACATTTTGCTGGACACTTTTGGCGCGATGAGATAGCTGAGGGCATACCCAAGTGACATTGCGCTTAAATACCAGCCATATCCTTCTGCACTATGTAGAACCATTGAGAATAAGAGGACTCCAGCAAAGCTTATGCCAGTAGATGCGATAGCTTCGAGTATTGCAAATGGAGCTAAAGTCCTGTACGTTTGGTTTTTTACAAATGTTGCCATTCCCCTAGCCCAAGTTGCCAAAAAGCCTTGAGAATATTCTGGATTTTCATCTGCGACGTCTGAAGTATAAATTCCGGTTCTAACTGCATGCTTGTAAATAAAATAAATAAAAATTATTATTCCTGCTAATGCGATAGTTTCTGTAAATAGAATTGGAATGTATAAATATTTACTACTCGCAAAACCTGCAACTGCTGGTCCTACTAATGTACCCATGAGGCTTGTAAAGCGAAGAAGTGAAAGAACATTAATAAGATCATCATTTTTTGTTACACGATTAACAAAGGAAGTAATAGCAGGAAAATAGAAAGTATCACATGCTGTCGTAACCATTACAAGTATACAAACACACCAAAATAGGAGCAACTTGTTAGCAGATGGGGTTGAGAAGGATACCGATACAATTGCGATAATACATAATCCCGCAATCATTCTTGCTAAGCATGCAGCAACTGTTGTCCTGAAAATTCCTACATGCTCAGCTAGTGCTCCTGAGAAAAGGCCTGCTACTAATTCACTTATTGCAGTGAGGGTGAGGTAAAGCGATAAATAATGGCTTGACTGCTGAAAACCGATAAAAAGTGAGTTCAATAGCCATAATTGAATAGTAGTTGAGGCTAGTGTAGTTGCATAGTTAGAAAGAAAATCACTAGCTGCTAAACGCAGATATCCGCGGTAAGGTTTAAATAGATTCGTCAAGGTTTGCTCGTTTCGCGAAATTACATTGCCAAATTATTGCTTGAGAGATGCTATCGGCACTAGTAGTGAAGTATGTTGTAAAGTCGTCGTTATCCCAAATCTGTTGCTGTAGGTTCTTGTCATCACGCACTGTGCTAAAGAGTTGAATAATCTGCTCGACGCAAGATAATGTTTTCTTTATATAGAAGTATTGTTGTGCGAAATCGACTTCTACTTGCTCTCCAGGGATAGTCGTATGTATTTCTTGGAATGTCCGTAGCAAATCAATTGTTTTAATAAGCGATATTTTACATGTCTCGAAATATTCTTGTATTGAATGGATGGTGGATGTTTTCGCTGTGTTTGTACTGACGATAGTGGCTTCAAGTGCAGCATTTGCTTTGAAAAAATATTCTGTTGCTTCAAATAGAGAAGCGCAATATGCTGCACTTGATTTCACATACTCATCAAACATTTCTTCGTACGAAGTCATGTTCATTATTAACCTTTGGTGTGAATATGTGCGGATAAACTATGCCTAAATCATATGAGGATATGGTCGAGGTCGTGGGTTGATTCCGCCGCGCTTGCTATTCTTGTTCATCTTTGCCTCCTTTCATAAGAACAATGCTGTATCTTATTTGCATATTCATCTATGAAGATACAAATAATCCTAATACAGGATTCGCATTCTTTCCAAGTGTGTCTCTTATTGTGGAATAATTTTATATAAAAATTAGTAGTACATTATTAGACCTTAACTATTTACCAGTCTCAGCTCGTAGTACGTGTTTTCTGATATCCCTACTGTTTGGCAGAGTCCGGCTATTCGTATGTCAGGATTCTTTCTGTGGAATTGGTGGATAAGGTGTAACGCTTGGCTTCAATCAAAACCCTCAACTCTGCTCGCCATCTGGTCGAGGAATATGCTGACTTGCTTGTGTACTTGTTCTGGCATGCCGGACTGTGTGTAGTCGGTGTTTTCCCGCCTGTTGATGCAGCGTTCAATCCTTTTGCTCCCGATGAGGGTGGACGGCATTCCAGCCTGTGCAAAAATAACAGACGGTCTGACACCGTTATCGTATTGCTGGACAGCGTCTTTGTGGAATTGGCTTGTGTAGTAGATTCGTGTGGCTGTCGCGTGTTTGATAGCTGGAAGACTGTTGAGATAAGCACGTTGACTAGGGGTAAAGGCTGTGTCTTTTCTACTCATGAGTATGAACCGTTACGTGTGAAAGATTAATAAGAAATCAATAGAGGAAGAAGAAAATATAGAGTGAGGGGCCACACCATTGCACGGAGATAGTCCCGTGTGCATGTGCGACCCCTCGCCAGTTAATACTAAGCGTGTTTACGGGTTAATGCTTACGAGCATTTTCCTTGTTACGCTTAGTGATCATGATGCTTGCTCCTGCGCCCAGGGCTGCAAGAGCAGCGATAGCGATAGACACGACCGCGCTACCAGTCTGAGCCAATGGTGCAGCAGTAACACCGTTCCAATCATCAGAATCTTCGACTGGAGTGTCATAGCACACACCCGTATTACCACCATTACCATTATCTCCACCGTTTGGGTCGAATGGGTGATCGTTATGGGATGCGCATGGCACGATAGGTGTACCAGTCGTGTGACCACGGTCGGTATGATTCATCGTGTTCATACCAGTCAACGTGCCCTTGACTTCTACGTATTCGCCAGGCTTTAATACCAGGTTAGACCAGTTTGCTGGATACTCCAGATTAGTTACCGTACCGGAGCCTGCGATAGTCTTATCATCTAACGTGATCTTGGTCAGGTTGACTTTACCGGTGTTGATGATACGGAACACAATCTTGGTGCCGTTCTTGGTAGACTTCAAGGCTTCGCTTGGTGTGTTACGGTCTCCCGCTTCAAGACCAGATGCTGCGTCGTACTTGATGAGTTTAATAGCAGGGGTCTGGTCTGGGGTCTTGGTCCACACCATATTGGATTCGCGTTCAACATCATTCATGGTTTCCACGAACGTGTTTTCTACGCGATCGCTTACGCCCAAACGGGTCATTTGCACGTACGCTGTCCAGGACAAGTCACTATCCATAGCAGATGCAATATCAAGGAACTGTTGTGTTGCCTCTACAGTAAACGCACCATTAGCCTCGGTGAAAGTGAAATATCCGGCATCAACACCGCTACCGTCGATACGGCTACCCTTGGAGATCACAGTGCCGTCAGCGAGCTTAATGTCGTTGTTGACATAGACTGCCCACTGGCCGGTTAGCTTGTCAAACTTTTCATCATAATCATCCACGATGCGCCAATTCTTGATCTGCTTGTAGGCACGGTTACCAGCGATCTTGGAGCTATCGAGACGATACAAGAACTGATGATCCTTATAAATACTCTTACCATTCGCACTTTCGCCATTAACCTTAACAGTCACATCCTTCTTCGGGTTAATAACCTTTAACGGGTTAGTTACCGTGTTCGTTACATCCTTGCGATCGTTTGTAATCTGGGTGGCAGTGTTCTTCACTACATACCCGTCCTTGACCTGCTTGACTGTCATAGGAAGCACGATGGTGTAATCCTGACCAAGGAGAGACTGGTCGATTGCAGGATCCTTTGTCACATCCAATACCTTGCCAGCGTAGGCCTTTAAATCTGTTGGTTGTGGATCCCCTGGAAGAATATCTCCGAGATACTCCGTGTCTACGGTCTTAGCGAACACGTAGACGACACCATCCTTAACCTGGATATTGAACTTGTTGGTGACGTCCTTACCGGCTGCGTCTAGGATTTCGATATTCTTGTCATTGAGCTGCAAGTACTCATCATCATAGTCATCGATCATGCCGAGACGGTGAACCTTATACGCAGTGTCCTTCAACGTGGCTGCGCTTAAAGTGAGACGGTAGTAAATATCGTCTCCTACGTATGCGGTCTTGCCATCAATATTGATACCAGTCTTGGTTTCATCCTTCTTTTCAGGCTTTGGCTCTACCGGCTTATTCGATACCACGTTAGACGAGGTCAAACTATTGTTGAGTTTCAAACCCCACTGATTATCCACACTATGGTCTGTTGGAGCGTTCTTGGATACCGTGCCTTCGAAACGAACCTGGAAACGATGCTTAGATCCCGCGGTCATATTCGCTGTCACGTAATCCTTGTTGAGTTCGATAGTAAACTCATGCTTCTCGGTATCTGCAGTAAGCGTGTAGTTCTTCTTACTGATGGTGCGACCGGTTTCAAGGTCACGCAGCTCGATAGTCTGCTTGTCAAGCTCAAGATACTGGTCATACGTGTCAGTGAATGCAACAGACTCGATAGCATAACTCAGGTTGTTTGGAATGGTTGGTTCGCTAGTGAGTTCGTATTCCAGCTTCTGTCCTGGCATGACACTCTTACCATTAATATCGTCCTGGTCACCACCCTGAGAGGCCTCAGATATGACTGCCTTTGCTACTGGTGGAACGTAACCACACACGTATGGTTCGTTCGTAGTCTTTGTCTTGCCGCGGCAGACTCTGAGCCTTTATTCTTCAAACCATGAGAATTGAGGGCTGCGCCTGTGGTTGGATCAGCACAAAACTCGACTTCATCCGTAGCTTTTTTGCCTGCGTCAGCGCGTACCTGGGCTGCACCCTTACCATTTGCATAATTCGCCTTGCCTCCGATAAGCAGCGTGTATTGCATAGGGGTAGCAAGACTACGTGCAGCAGCAAGAGCTTGACTGGTCATGGTAGCAGTAATGGTCGTGCCAGCCTGTTGGATAGTGAACTGGCTTGTCACGTCAGTACCCTTAGTGATGATGTCATCGACTGAGGAGACGGTAGTTGATGCCTCAGGGATTGGAGCAGCATACACATGCACATCACTCATATCTGGATCCCACAAATAGTCAGCAGCCGTGTAATCATCAGACAGGGTGAATGTGTCGAGGCTATCTCCCAGGTTCTCGCCCAAGCTACCGTTAACCACAGAGCCGAGCTTGTCACCATCAAGGATGGTTTGGGTGTCTGCACCGGTGGTGTTGGTATGCTTCGCATCAATAACGGTTGCCCATTTGCCGTTAGAGTATTTTACCCAGGACTTATCAGGGGTAAAGTCCCACAGTTTAGGCTGGTCTTTTGCAAGAACGATAACAATCAAATCAGTATTTGGCGTACTCATACCCTGAGCAGCGAATGAAGCGAGTGTATTAGCTGAATCAATATCATCAAACACTGTGTATTCGCTACCGCCGTGATTATATTTTCTGGTACCGTTCTGTGTTTCGTTGTTCCATGCTGATAACCATTGAGCGCCAGTTGCTTGCGCGCTAGAAGTATTGTTATATTCCGGTTTTGTGATTCCTGGTCCTGCTGTTGTTGCGGTGAAGCCTACACCCCAGATGCGGCAGTCTGCCGAACCAGTGCCACCTCGCGCAGTATACTCTGTTTCACAATCACCGCGAGCCTTGGATAATGCAGCGTTAATTTGCGCTCTAGCTGCTGCTTCGCGGGTAGCAGAGCTACCGATGGCTACACCTTCTGATTGGATAGCGCGCACCACTGCTTCATTATCTGATGCGGAACCTAGGTTATCATCGGTAACCCAGAATGTATTCGATTTATATGTGCCAGATCCGCCAGTGTTTCCACCTGTCCATCCGGCACCGCCAGCGGCAAATGCGGATCCTGTCAACATTGTTGATGCGACAACGATACCAGCAAGAGCGCGATGTGAACCTTGTCGGATCTTGTCTCTCATACTTTTATGCTTAGCGAAAAGCGACATAAAAGTCTCCCTTTTTCAAATTGCTTATTATGAAATGCGAAACCAAAAAGTTTCACATTCAGTAATGAGAAAATGAAAAAATTTTATTTTATATCAATAAAAATTTGGTATTGATAAAAATGGTTGGTTTTAGAAGTCGTCTAAAACCAACCACTATGTAAAGGGAAAATGAGTAAAGATGGAAACTATTTGCTATTAGTTACATCACCGTCACCATCTGGTGTTCCATCGGTATTCCATCCAGTGCCACAGCGATAGATATATCGACATTGATTAGGTGTTCTATGTAATTCATTATATGCTTTCCCGTCAGCAAGGTATTTATCCCAGTCGACCGCACCCGAATTCTTATTCTGTGCTGGCGCACTATAAGAAGACCCACCACGAGTACTTGAACGAGGAGCTCCCGAGCTAGTACGAGCCGCAGACTGGGAACGAGCCTGCGGAGCTGCTTGCGCCGCAGCCGCTGCGGCAGCGTCTGCCTGCTGCTTCGCTTGTATACTTGCGTTTACACTGTCGATTGCGCCTTGGACTGGCTCAAGAGCCTTAGTCAAAGACTCGACGGTTGCTTTCTTATCATTCAACGCTGCGGTAAGCGTGTTTATCTGGTTTTGCAGGTTATCACGAGTAGCATTATCAGCCACTTGACCGTCTGATGAGGAGAGCAGATTATTCATCTCATCAAGCTTCGCCTTCACCATATTCTTAGCATTTTCAAGATCCTTCACATTCTTCGACTTTGTGACCTGAACGACTGAGTTTTTCAGAGCCTTAGTGGTCTTATTAAGCTGTGCTGTAGTCTTATCAAGACTAGACATGGTCGCGTTGAAAGCCTGAGTGTAGGAGATAGCACAATTCAAAGACTGCGCCTTACTTACCTTTTTACTCTTAGCATGCTGGGCTGTGAATGTGGTGTAGGTTTTAGCGTTTGCAACCTGCTCCACACTAGTCACAGTCTTAGCAGTTTCATCAGCATCCTGGCGTGTCTTCTCGTACTGTGCCCACGCTTTGGCGTACGCACTGTTTGCCTGGATGCACGCTTGAGTCTTGGAATCTCTTAAAGACTTCACACCCAGCATACTCGCAACCAGCAAAGCTATAACTACAACAACCGCAGTAGCAATGATGATAAGCTTACGCTTCTTCTTGCTCCCTGGCTTCTGGTCACCGCGACCAGAAATAGCATCTAGTCTCGTAATCTCGGTTTCTTGTTTAATAATCTGATTTTTATCCATATTAGCCATAATTATCCTTCGTCTTTCTATCTATGTTTTTACTATACGTAAATATTCAGGTGAAAGATATATACATACTTAGTGTCGTTCTAATTTTTCTTTCCTAATCTCGATAACTTTTGCTTTATACATAGTAGTGAGAATACGATTGGCAACTTTTTGATATAAAGTCAATATGCTCGTGTGCTCCCCTCATATTGTCTTGTTTTAGAGGCGAACAGCTTCTGTAATGGCACTGCTATCAGGGAATGTGAGACTGATATATATTTGAGTGGTTTCTACACTAGCGTGGCCAAGGAGTTTAGATACTAAGAGAAGGTCGTGTGTACTTTCATATGCCTTAGTGTCATATCGATGTCTGAGACTATGTGTGGAGTATCCGTTACCAAGAAGCTGAGAGATGTGATGCGCAATATAGGATGCTTCGACGTGACCGGTCCATCTGCCAGGAAACATGTATCCATGCTTGTTGGCGATGATTTGTGCGAGATCTGGCGCGATGGGGACAGTGCGTTCTTTGCGTCCTTTACCGTGTACAAGAAGCTGGGGATGAGTATTAAGCATCATAATATCGGATGAAGATACTTGTGCTATCTCACTACGTCGTAATCCACATTCTGCCCCGAGCCTGAGCATGGCTTCATACTCCTTGTTACCTCTAACTCGGGCTAAAGCACCACGAATGATGTAATCAGGACATGGATGAGGTATTGCGTATTCTTTACGAATTTTAGGTAACTTTACTGTTGGATTGACATCAATAATTTCTTCTTCAATCATGTATGAGTAAAACGAGCGTATTGTTGAAGAATAACCTTTGCGCGTTTCTCGTTTCCAGTCTTGGTGTGCAAAAAGCTCAACAAGTTGTTGTCCTGTAATATCTTCTGGTGGCTGATTAAGTAGGCGTGCAAGCCGACTGATTTTGTAGTAGCGGCATCTAATCGTATCTTCTGTATATCCACTTGCTTCAAGATATTCCAGCCAATGTGTAACATATGTTTCCCAACTATTAGGGAGTAGTTTTCTTTTGATTTTTAACATAAAAACATAGACTAGAATACGTAGAGAAAAGATTTTACGTATTGTTTCGTTACACGGTTTCAAGTCCGTTTTTTTTACAAATACATAATATGTGATATACTATATATGTAACTAACCGATAGGATGAAAAGGCTAGTTGGTTTTAGGAAAGAAAGATGAATGATAATGGATTTGACATTGAATCAGATTGTGACAATGAATATTCGTATGCTTTTGGCGGGTCAAAGACGTACGCAAAATGAATTGGCGGAAGTATTAGATATGACACGACCGTCGGTCAATATGAGATTAAATGAAGCCACTCCATGGCGTGTTCCGGAAATAGAAAAGGCCGCAGAATTCTTAAAAGTAGAACCTACGACCTTATTCGTAGCGGGGCATGGATTTGAACCATGGACCTCTGGGTTATGAGCCCAGCGAGCTACCGAGCTGCTCCACCCCGCGTCGGCTACTTTTAGCAGCTCTATCTACGATAGGTGCAAATTTAAATTTGTCAACTTTCGGGCGTGTCTCGCTGTATTTGGTTAGAATTTTACGATTCGTGCACATGCGTGACATAGGCACAATAAACATAAACAAGTGTGGAGTATAATAAACATATGCCTATTAAGATTCCTGAAGGATTGCCAGCGCGAAGCATATTAGATGCTGAGCGAATTTTTGCATTGGAACGCCCAGAAGCAGAACAGCAGGATGTTCGACCACTTCGTTTGTTGATTTTGAATCTTATGCCCAAAAAAATCGAGACAGAAACTCAGCTTTTGAGACTCATTTCTAAGTCTCCTTTGCAAGTCGACGTCGATTTTATGAAAACTTCTACGCATGTATCAACGCATGTTAGCACTGATCATTTAGTAAAATTCTATGAAAATCTTGACGCACTTCGTAACAACTATTATGACGGATTTGTTGTGACGGGCGCTCCTGTTGAGCATATGGAATTTGAAGATGTCGACTACTGGCACGAATTTACGCAAATTCTTGACTGGGCATCAACACACGTTTTCTCAACAATGTATTTGTGCTGGGGTGCAATGGGTGCGCTTTACTATCGATATGGCGTAAAAAAGCATGTTCTCAGCAAAAAAGTTTTTGGTGTGTTCCCGCAATATTTGCAGGATGAGTACTGTTTCCTTACAAATGGTTTTGATGAAATCGCTTTACAACCGCATTCTAGAATAGCGAGTGTTGATGTTGACAGCATTTCTGCAGATCAGCGTTTGCAGATTCTTACGTATGGTCCCGAATCTGGTCCGGGCTTAGTTGCTACGCGTGATTTTTCTGAAGTTTTTGCCCTAGGGCATTGGGAATACGGCAAAATGACTCTTGCGCAGGAATATGAGCGTGACATGTTAAAAGGTTTGAGCAACGTTCCATTTCCTTACAACTATTTCCCTCATGACGATCCAAAATTAGAGCCATTATTTTCTTGGCGCGCGCACGCGAATTTGCTTTGGCGCAACTGGCTTAATTGGGTGTACGAAACTACGCCTTACAATCTTTCTGATATTCCTCATTTAAGAACTGCTGGAAGGCTTGGAACTGAACGTTCTATAAGACATGAGCCAGCTTCTCCGCGCTCCGATAATTTTTATCCATTTGACGGAGTTAAGTACGGTATGAATAAATAAATTTTGACGTTGCGTAATTTTATGTACAAGCAAAGAGTACAATCAGCAATTAGATATATTTTTCGTTTCGTGCCCCGCGCCTTACGAAATATGAAACATATGATCTAGTTTGATATATATGCCGCGAGAATGAATGAATTGAGTATGTGAGTGAGCGGCACTGAATTGAGGCGTGTGAACGAATTGCTATAAGGAGGCACTTATGGATGTAATGGTTGATGTTTTACAGAAGACCACAACTGTAGCTTCTACTGTAGCTTCGAATAAACCAGAGCTACCTAATATTAGTGAGTTTTTGCCTCCAGAAATTTTGTTCCAAGGCACTCCATTTGCCATGAATCGCATTATTTTGGTGCGCTTACTTATGGCAGTAGTAGTAATGATTATTTTTGGAATTGGTGCTATGCGAGCAAAGGTGGTTCCTGGCAGATTCCAAAGCGTGCTTGAAATTTTGATGGATTTTGTGCGCTACAACATTGTTTACGAAATGATTGGCGAGGAACGCGGCAAGCGCTATGTGCCAATGATGTCCACATTATTCCTCACTATTTTCTTCTTTAATCTTTGTTCTGTGATTCCAGGATTAAATATGGCTGCAACCGCAACCATTGCTTGTCCGTTGGTATTTGCTTTGTGGGTTGTTTGCCAATATCTTATTGCTGGCATTCGCGAAAAAGGTTTTTTGCGATTCTTCCGCGAAGCATTGTTCCCAGCGGGTGTGCCATGGCCGATTTACTTTATTCTTTTGCCATTGCAGCTCATAGAATTAATAATTGTGCGACCACTTTCGCTTACAATTCGTTTGTTTGCGAATATGATTGCTGGCCATTTGCTGGTGGCCACTTGTTTAGTATTCACCAATTTCTTCGTGGTGGATTCCAGCAATAAACTCCTTGCCTTAGGCGGTGCTTTGTGGCTGCTTGGTGGCATTCTGTTTACCCTATTCGAAATTATGGTAGCTGGCTTGCAGGCATTTATTTTTACAGTGCTTGCTTCAGTCTACATTTCGGAAAGTTATCCGGAAGAGGAAGAAAAGTCTGCTGTTGTAGCTGCTTAATAAAAGTAGTTTCAGATTTTACATATCTTACGGGTTTATACTGGTTACTGTTTCAACAGAAAGGAAACCAATGAATAGTATCATCGCTCTTGCAGGTTTGACCGGCAACCTGAGCATTCTTGGCTTTGCTGTAGCAACTATTTCCCCTGCACTCGGCATGGCAATAGTAGTGTCTAAGGCTATGGAATCTACTGCACGTCAGCCAGAGGTTGGCAACCGCATTCAGCTGTTTATGTTCGTCGGCTTGGCATTTATTGAGGTTTTGGGCTTGCTTGGCTTCGTTTCCTACATTATGGGAGCCTGAACAAAACTTACAATGCACAACACGAATAGTGTTGAAAGAATAGAAAGGACAAGCCATGGCATATGCAGCCGGAAGTAATAAGTTGGCGTTGTTCTTGCCTGAGCCTTATGACGTACTGTGGTCATTAGTAGTTTTGGTAGTTCTTGCAGCGTTTTTCTACAAGTTTGTTATGCCTAAATTCCAGGCAATTCTCGACGAGCGTGCAGAAAAAATTGAAGGCGGAATGGCTAAGGCTGCTAATGTGCAGCGTGAAGCAGACGAGTTGAAGAGCCAGATTGAAAACGAACTTTCTCAAGCTCAAACTGATGCTGCAAAGACTCGTGAAGAGGCTCGATCGGAAGCTTCAAAAATTATTGGCGAAGCTAGACAACGCGCTGAAAAGGATGCTGCGAAGATTATCAGTGAAGCGCAGCATTCTATTGAGGCTCAGCATAAGCATGCCATGTCCAGCCTCCAAGGAGAGGTGTCGGTTCTTGCAGCAGCTTTAGCTGGCAAGATTCTTGCATCCAAATTGGATGACGATACCGTCAGCTCCAAGATTATTGATCATGTGATCGATGAAGTTGGAGACACTAAAAATTCGGATCAAAGCAAGTAAAGTAATGTACAAAACTGAATAATCGCAAAATAAAATTACGGTTATTTCATTTTGTATTATTTGCATTACTTCGTTTTTTACAGAAACGAGGAGGTAAGAATGCCAGAAAAGGCATCGCGAGCAAACGATAGTTTGTCGCGTTCTTCGCTTGCTCAGGCCATCTCAGATGCGCACGATGAAGCGCAGCGCATTTCAGACGAGCTTTCGTCAATGATGGACATGATTGATAAGTATCCTGAGCTTTCTGATGCGATTACTGATCCGAATAGGTCTTCGGAAGATAAGTCTCGCCTTATTGACGAGCTTATTGGAGGTAAGGCGCACCCTGTTGTATTGCGCATTATGCATTATCTAGTAGGAACTTGGCACGGAGGTGCCGAAAGCGGTAAAACCGGTAGCTTCGGTGGTGCTTGGTCAGGATTTGAGCGTGAAGCTGGCGAAACATTGGTTACAGTCACTACTGCTCAGCCGCTTACAGATAAGCAAATTAAGCGTTTGATTGAAATCTACAGCAATAAGTTGGGTCATCGTGCATACATTAACCCAATTGTGGATCCAAACGTGCTTGGTGGTATGCGTATACAAATCGGTGATCAAATAACCGATCGCACCATGTTGATGCAGCTTAAGCAGTTGCAGCGTTCTGCGCGAAATGGTGCTTGGACACAGGCAGTGAAGTAGTAAATTAAGGAGAATTATGGCGGAACTATCTATTGATCCCGCCCTGATACGCAAAGCGCTCGACGGGTTTGTTGACTCGTATAAGCCTACCGACATGCCAACGCAAGAAGTTGGCTATGTTGTTACGGCTGGTGACGGCATTGCGCACGTAGCTGGATTGTCCGGCTGCATGGCAAACGAGCTGCTCACATTCGAGAACGATACCTTGGGTCTTGCGTTCAACCTTGATGCGCACGAAATCGGCGTCGTTATTCTCGGCGATTTTACAGGCATTGAGGAAGGGCAGGAAGTATACCGCACAGGCGAGGTGTTGTCTGTGCCGGTTGGTGACGCTTATCTTGGTCGTACTGTGGATCCGTTGGGTAATCCAATCGATGGTTTGGGTGCGATTGAGTGCAATGAGCGTCGTATTCTTGAAGCCCAGGCTCCAGACGTTATTCACCGTCATCCAGTCGATGAACCATTGTCTACTGGTTTGAAGGCTATTGACGCAATGACGCCAATAGGTCGTGGTCAGCGCCAGTTGATTATTGGTGACCGTCAAACAGGTAAGACTGCAATCGCAATAGATACGATTATTAACCAGCGTGCTAACTGGGAAACTGGAGATCCAAAGAAACAGGTTCGCTGCATTTATGTAGCAATCGGTCAAAAGGGTTCTACTATTGCTTCAGTGCGTCAAAGCCTTGAAGAAGCAGGAGCTATGAAGTACACCACAATCGTGGCAAGTCCAGCTTCTGATTCTGCAGGTTTTAAATACATTGCACCTTACACTGGTTCTGCAATCGGTCAGCACTGGATGTATAACGGCAAGCACGTTTTGATTGTTTTCGATGATCTGTCGAAACAAGCAGAAGCATACCGTTCAATTTCCTTGCTTTTGCGTCGTCCACCTGGGCGTGAAGCTTACCCAGGCGACGTGTTCTACTTGCACTCTCGTCTGCTTGAACGTTGTGCTAAGCTTTCTGACGATTTGGGTGGCGGTTCTATGACCGGTCTTCCAATTATCGAAACCAAGGCAAACGATGTTTCTGCATACATTCCAACCAACGTGATTTCTATCACCGATGGTCAGATCTTCTTGCAGTCTGATTTGTTCAACGCCGGTCAGCGTCCAGCAGTAGACGTTGGTATTTCCGTGTCTCGTGTTGGTGGTGCAGCTCAGGCTAAGGCTTTGAAGAAAGTCTCCGGCATGTTGAAGATTTCTTTGGCTCGTTACAAGTCTTTGGAATCCTTCGCAATGTTCGCTTCTGATTTGGATGCAGCCTCAAAGGCGCAGCTTACTCGTGGTGCTCGTTTGACTGAGCTACTTAAGCAGAAGCAGTTCTCTCCTCGAGCAATGGAGCAAGAAGTTGTTTCTGTGTGGGCTGGTACTCATGGCAAGCTTGACGATATTCCTGTGAAGGATGTGTTGCGTTTCGAAAGCGAATTGTTGGATTACTTGGATAAGGGAACCGACATTTTGCAAGTAATTCGCGATACTGAAGACTTCACTAAGGAAACTGAAGCTAAGCTTGATGCAGCCATTGATGATTTCCGTAGGACGTTTAAGACATCTGCTGGCAAGCCTTTGATTGTAAAGGATTCTTTGCCGCCGGCTGAAAACCCTGCTCCTGTTGAGAAGGAACAGCTCGTAGCTAAGCCGAAAGCAGACAGTCGCGAGCCTGAGGGGAAGTAGCGTATGTCCTCCCAACTTGCATTGAAATCGAGAATTATTTCCACACAGTCTTTGGGTAAAATCTTTAAGGCTCAGGAAATGATTGCGTCTTCTCATATCGCTAAAGCGCGAGATATTGCGCTTAATGCTAAGCCTTATAGTGACGCAATTTTCGATGCCGTGCAGGCGTTGGTAGCTCATCACGAAGCAAATATTAAGCATCCTATTTTTGGTAAAGAGCATGCTGGCAATCGTGTAGCAGTTTTAGCTCTTACTTCTGATCGTGGTATGGCAGGTGCGTTTACGTCTTCGATTATTCGTGAGACTGAAGCACTTCTTGCAAAACTCGATGCAGAAGGTAAGCATGCAGAACTGTACGTGTACGGTCGACGCGGTGCAACTTACTACAAGTATCGCAATCGCGATGTGGCAGGTACTTGGGAAGGTTCTACTGACCACCCAGACGTTACTATTGCTGAAAAGATTTCCGATACTTTAATGGACGCTTATATGACGCCGGAAGCAGAAGGCGGAGTTTCGGAACTGTATATTGTGTTCACTGAATTTATAAATATGGTGAGGCAAAAAGTTCGTACGTTACGCATGCTGCCAGTTGAGTTGGTTCCTTTGAAGGACGGTGAAGAGTTTTCTATGCATCGTCCTGACTATGAAGCAGCTTCTGGTCCTTCAGCAGCATTGTCGTCTACGAGCGCAGTTTCGGCTCGTGAAGAAGCAGTGAGCCGCAGCAATCCAGAAGCTGTGGAGTATTGCTTCGAACCAAGCCCGGATGAAGTATTGGATGCTGTTTTGCCGAAGTATATTCAGTCTCGTATTCACGAGTGCTTACTTACTTCTGCTGCTTCCGAAACGGCAAGCAGACAGAACGCTATGCATACGGCTACAGATAACGCCCGCAATTTGGTGGATGATTTGACAAGAAAGCTTAATGCTTCTCGTCAGGCATCCATTACTCAAGAACTTACCGAAATTATCGGCAGCGCTGATGCGCTGAATAATGAGGAGGATTAGGAGCATATGGCTGAAAATCAGACCACAGCGCCTCCAGAAGCTGAGCAGGAGGTCGATCCAACAGCTGGTCGCGTAACCCGCGTTCAGGGTTCCGTGATTGACGTTGAATTCCCGGTCGGCTATCTGCCGGATATTTACAATGCTCTCAAAGTCGATATCAACACCGTTGGAAACACCGAGGGAGATACCGTCCACGAGATTACGCTGGAAGTTGAGCAGCACCTTGGTGATTCGACTGTGCGTGCAGTTGCTTTAAAGCCTACTGACGGTTTGGTTCGTGGTGCTTTAGTGCGAGATACTGGCGGCCCAATCTCTGTACCTGTTGGTGATGTTACTAAGGGTCACGTGTTCGATGTTACAGGCAACATTTTGAATGCTAAGCCTGGCGAACACATTGAAGTAACTGAGCGTTGGCCAATTCACCGTAACCCACCTGCTTTTGATCAGCTTGAGTCTAAGACTCAGATGTTCGAAACTGGTATTAAGGTTATCGATTTGCTTACCCCTTACGTTCAGGGCGGTAAAATTGGTCTGTTCGGTGGTGCAGGCGTTGGTAAAACTGTGTTGATTCAGGAAATGATTCAGCGCGTTGCACAGAATCACGGTGGTGTGTCTGTGTTTGCTGGCGTTGGCGAACGTACCCGTGAAGGTAACGATTTGATTGGCGAAATGGCTGATGCTGGCGTTTTGGAGAAAACAGCGCTTGTCTTTGGTCAGATGGATGAGCCTCCTGGGACTCGTCTTCGCGTGCCTCTTACCGCTTTGACTATGGCTGAGTACTTCCGCGATGTGCAGAATCAGGATGTGTTGCTGTTCATCGATAACATATTCCGCTTTACTCAGGCTGGTTCTGAGGTTTCCACGCTGCTTGGTCGTATGCCTTCCGCAGTTGGTTACCAGCCAAACTTGGCAGATGAAATGGGTGCATTACAGGAGCGTATTACTTCTACGCGCGGCCATTCCATTACGTCACTTCAGGCTATTTACGTTCCTGCAGATGATTACACTGATCCTGCACCTGCAACAACCTTTACGCACTTGGATGCAACTACTGAGCTTTCGCGTGATATTGCAGCTAAGGGTATTTACCCAGCTGTGGGTCCTTTGACTTCTACTTCTAGAATTTTGGATCCGCGTTACGTTGGTCAGGCTCATTATGATTGCGCGAACCGCGTTAAGGCTATTTTGCAGCGTAACAAGGAGCTTCAGGACATCATCGCTTTGATTGGTATCGATGAGCTTGGTGAGGAAGATAAGACTACTGTCAGCCGCGCTCGTAAGATTGAGCAGTTCCTTGGTCAGAACTTCTATGTGGCTGAAAAGTTCACTGGTCGTCCAGGTTCTTATGTGCCAGCAGACGAAACCATTGAGGCATTCACTCGCATTTGCGATGGTGTTTACGATGAGATTCCTGAGCAGGCATTCTCTGGTATCGGTGGCATTGATGATCTTGAGCGTCGTTGGCACGATATGCAGCAAGAGTTTGGTGCGTGATTATGTCGGAGAAGCAAGTAAAATCGCTGCACGTTAGTGTGGTGGCAGCCAGGCATCCTGTTTGGGAAGGTGACGCCAAGTTTGTGGTTATTCCTTCTGTGAATGGCGCAATGGGCGTGCTTCCTGGACATGAGGCTGTGCTTGCGTTGATTGATCACGGTTTTGTGAAGGTTGACGATTTGAAAGGCGTGCGTCACGTTTTTAAGGTGACGGATGGCTTCTACTCGGTTGACTCTGACAATATTACGATTGCTGTTGAGCATAGTTGTAACGTTGATAAAGACGGCAACGTGCTGCCTAACGCTAAGGTGATTTAAGGTTGCTTTTGTTGCTTATGTAAGTTTGTTGCTTTTGTAAGTTTATGAACTTGTGTAAGCAAGGTAATCTCTTCTAAGGCAGGAGTTTGGGATATTCTCAGGCTCCTGCCTTTTTGTTTTTATAGCGCGTTTGTAAAGAAAATAGATCTCAGAGGCGAAGCACTGTTACTAACTCAGCTAACGAACTGAGAAAGTAACGGTGATTGGCAAAACACTGTTAAAAACTCAGTTAGCCGACTGAGAAAGTAACGCTCACAAACGAAACGACGTGTTTGTTTCGAGCAGCCATTGCGCTATGTCTATTACGCGGATTCCTTCAATGTCGTAAGAATCGTGGCGAGTGTTTGCAAGCAGATTCGCACTTTCACTTTCAAAACTGTAAAATTTTTTCACTTTTGAAAGTGAGTGCCTATTTGCGTTCGTGTGCGAAGGCTCTTTCTTTTCGCATCTTTCGATCGCGTTCTGTTTATTGGGTTCTTCGGCTTGTGCGAATATCGTTTCATTTCGCAAAATTAAAAAATTTTCAAATTTGCGAAGTGGAGTTTGCTTAGTTTCTCGAAATTGATTTTGCCTGGCATTAAAGCGTGTAAATCATGCTACGCCGAAACGAGTGGCTGTATCTTGCCTATGCTGGATTCGTCAAATCGCAAAATATGCTGTAATCAAAATGCATTGCGAATAGTAAAATAGTACGTAGTTATTTTTGATTTTTGAGCGGGTTCTGGCAGGGAGAAGAAATGATTGATAAAGAAACGCAACGTAGGCGTCAAGAAAATTTGGGTCTTGCAATAGCTTCAGGCAAACTTGAAGGCAATTCGCCTTCAAAAGAGTTTCTTTATGACGCAAATCAATATGCTAATGGTCTTATAAGTAGCAATGAATTTGTTGCTAGAATGCGTTCTAGATATGGCGTGATGGATTAAGTTATTGGGTTGTGTGTCGTGGAAACAGTTTTTGACCCTTATCTTATTCCTCACACAAGGGTATTGAAGAACAAATCTAATATAAATAATCAGATTGAATTAGATAAATATGAGAACGATGCTGTTCTCACAAGATGTTCTATTTTGTACGAAAACTTGCCACATGTTGAAGGAACTGTTAAACAATTGCAGTGGATTCATCATTATCTTTTCCAAGATGTTTACGATTGGGCTGACCAGATTCGCACTATAGACATGACTAAAGGCGGCGGCGAACCGTTTCATCCGCTTGAATACATGGGTGTTGGGATTTGTTACTGTGAGCAAACGCTTAAAAATGATAATTTATTGCAAGGTTTATCTATTGATGAGTTTATTAGTAAGCTAAGCGTAAATTACAATAATTTTAATGTTTTGCACCCATTTCGTGAGGGCAATGGTAGAACACGGCGCGTTTTTTGGGATATAGTTGCGAGAGATGCTGGATACCATTTTGATTGGGGATTAATAACTCAGCGCGTTAACGACGAAGCTTCAATCCAGGCTAAAGATGCTAACGATACGAAGCTTCTTGAGGATATGTTCCACATTATTACAAAGCCTTTGAATGTTGAGCTTTTAGCTCAGCAGCAGTTTGCGCATCTTGTTGAAGAAGAATACGAATATGCGCCGAATGTGGCTAGTGTTTTGCAAGATAAGGATTACGCGGCGTATAAAACGCGTTACGGCATAGATTGAATTTAGTGAATACATGTTTCTATAGTGCGTTTTTGCAAAAATGTAGGTATATATATGAGTATTTTTTGCGTGCTATGCCTTCATTTTGCCAAAATGTCGGTATAGAATAGACTTTTATATTAGTTATGCAATCATTTTGTGATAAATGCATTATTTGCGTATAGGCAAAGATATCGCAAGCAAAATATTGCAAAACAATACTACAAAATCTTCAATAACGTAAACGCAATAACGTAAACGCAATAATGTAAATGGAGTCGCATTATGGATTACAAAACAATACGCAAAATAGTTGCAATGTCTAAAAGTAATGCAAAACCGTGCGATATTGCGGAAGAAGAATATCGATCGCGCATTGATAATCCTGCGACGTATCGTTCTGGAATCGTATTTGATAATCATGAGATTTTTGCAATGTGCGTAACGGATCTTGTAACGCACATAGATGATATTATGTGCACTGAAAAAGTCATTGAAAAAACATGGAGCATGCTGCCGCGGTTTGCTCAGCGTGAGTATTTAATGCAACTTATTGCAAAAGAAGTGCAAAATACAAACATTATTGAGGGTGTTCACAGCACTAGAAAAGAGCTTTCCAAAGCGCTTGCTGCTGCGAGTGAACAGAATAAGCATACGCGTTTTAGTGAATTTACCAAGCTTTTTCTTGAGCTTGCAGATTCTAAAGAAAAGTCTGTTGCGGAATCTGTTGCGGATTTGAATGTAAAGTCGGTTGCCGACTCCGATGAGTATGGCACTTCAATTCCGCAAATATTACAAGATATACGAAAAATTTACGACAGCATTATGCAAGGCGAATTAGAAGAAAAAGACATTCCAGATGGTGAGATTTTTAGGAGTGGGAAAGTAAGTATTCGTGATGGTGCAAATAATGTAGTGCATGATGGCGATGCAACGGAAGTAGAAATTCAAAATCATTTAATGCAGATGTTGAGATTTATGAATATCAGCAAAGTCCCAACGCTTATTAAGGCGTGCATGTGCCACTATGCTTTTGAGAGCGTGCACCCATTTTATGATGGGAACGGCAGAACTGGGCGATTTTTGCTTGCTTTGCAATTGCATGATCAGCTTTCGATGCCAACAATTTTGAGCTTAAGCTCTATAGTTTATGCAGAAAAATCTGGATACTATGCTGCTTTTTCCAAATCGCAGGAGCTATTTAATTGCAACGATTTAACTATGTTTTGCTGCACAATGTTGGAATATATTAAAAAAGCGCAGAACGAAGTATTAGACAATATTATTTTGCAAGCAAAACAGATTATTTACTGTATGGATAAGCTATCCGAGTTTTCTAAAAAAACATCGATTTCTAAAGTGCAGCACGAAGTGATGACCATTTTGTTGCAAAATAAGCTTTTTTCTTATAACCCAACTCCCATGACTCGCAAGCAATTAAGTGAATACGTTGGCAATGCAATTGATGAGAAGATTGGCGAGCGAAAGATTGTGAGTGCGCTTAACGGTTTGATTGATTTTGGAATGATTGACGTGGTAGGTGAGCGTCCTATTCGGTATGAGCTTTCTAAAAAAGCGAATGAAATGTTTGAGTGAAGCAAGCGATGTTTAGGAATGTAATGGCGTTTGAGCGCGCGCTTGGAACGGGAATTATTATTTCTAGCAGCAAACCGATTCCGCAGCGAGTGCAGAAGAAGATTCGTGCTTTTATTGAAGAGTATGAGCGTACACTTTCTAGGTTTCGTGCGGATTCGCTTGTTTCGCACATGGCTCGTGCGGAGCATGGCGGCGAGTTTGAGTTTCCAGCATGGGCTCAGCCTCTTTTTGCTCTTTATAGCGAGTTTTACGCTGCTACTCGCGGAGCTTTCGACGCGTGCATTGGTGCGGATCTGCTTGCGCTTGGCTACAGCAATTCTGTTCACTTTATTCCGCAATCGGCAGCTGGCTCAGGTAAGAATGAGAATAGTAGCAGTGACAGTTGGTCTAACTATCGCCGCGCTTTGCAAGTTACGTGGTCAGATATTTCGCAAGGTGGCGGCGGCACAACGCTTTGCACAAATCAGCCAGTGCAGCTTGATTTTGGTGCAGCTGGAAAAGGCTATTTTGTAGATCTTGTAACGCAGATCATTAAAGAGGAGCTTAGCGAGCAGCTTCATGCGGATTTTGATTTTTTGGTAAATGCCGGCGGCGATATGCGCGCTTGCTTTAGCGAAGAAAATAGCCAAATAAAAGTGGCTCTGGAAAATCCGTTTGACACAACTCAAGCGGTAGGTGTGGTATCAATTGCAAGCGGAGCGCTGTGTGCATCGTCTAGTGCAAGAAAGCGTTGGAAAGTAAAAGACGCAAGTTATTTAGGAAAAGATGCAAATGGCTTTGAGTCTAATTTAATTGCGACTCACTTGATTAACGCTTTAGATGGAACTCCTGCGCAAAAACTTTCTGCAAGTTGGACTTACGTTCCTGCTAAAACTTGCGCTTTTCCAACTGCTTACGCTGATGCGCTCGCAACTGCGTTGTTCGTATCGCAAGAAAGCGATTTGCAAAAAATCGTGCAAACTACCGGCTCTGAGTTTGCTGTAATCTCGCCAAATCATGCGCTTCGCAAAACGCGCGCATTCCCAGCGCACTTTTTTGCTGGATAATGCCGAATGGTGTTGACTAATGCAGGATAATGCCAACTAATGCACAATAATGACTATGCGAGCTAGCTTGCCTGCACAAAATCGAAGCTAGACGCAAGCAATACGGTAGTGTTGCAATCAACTTCCACTTTCAAACGTGAATAGTAAAATTGTAAAATAAATTTTACTGTAAAGTAAAAAATTGCAGAGAAGAAGATTGTGTGTAATGTCTTATAAAACAGTTGATTCTTTAATGCGACATCTTAGAGATAGCGTCTTAATTATTTCTGGTAGTGTACAAAAAAGACAACTAATAAATACTGGATATTTGGGTTATAGACCAAAAGACCTATAACTCAAATTTTTTACTTGGCACTGTTAACTCAACCTTAAACCCACCGTATTTGCTTCTACTTATATCAACTGTTCCACTATGAGCGCCAATAATCTGCTGAACAATCAGCAAACCCAAACCATGCCGTTGCTCTGCAGTACTTGTATCGCAAATCATATAGTGCGGTGCATGATTAAGCTTTTCGATTTTTTCATCTGAAACACCTATACCGTTATCTTCAACACAAATAATACAATTATTATTATTTGCAGCAACGGATACATAAATCGTACACCCATTTTCATTATGAGATATGCTGTTCTGAATAAGATTAGATATTGCTCGTTTTAATAAATCTTTGTCTACATTAATATTGCAAACAGTCAATTCTGCGTCCGTTTCCCATTTAATCGAAAACTCATCTTGCATACCCATATTCATAAAATCCACAACAACTTGCCTAACAACAGCAACAACATTTTCTTCTTTTTTCATAATTGGTTGCATATTGTATTCAAGTTTTGAAGCCAGATTAAGGTCATTAATCAAATTTTTCATTCTGACACTTTGCTTAATAATCATCGTTGCTTTTTTACGATCTTCTTCCAAAATATGGAGAGAATTTTCTAACTGTCCCGCATATCCCATAACCATAGATAACGGCGTACGAATATCATGCGAAACCCCAGCTATCCAATTTGCTCTTGCAGTCTCTCTTTTCCTCAATTGTTCTTTTTGTATTTGCAAAATATCGGAAGCAGAATTTATATTAGATGAAATTTCTGAAAGCGCTCCTGTTTCTGGAATATGCACGCTTTCTCCACTAGATAAACGTTGTATCCCTTTTGTAATCGGATTAATTGATTTTAGTAGTTTTATATTAGCTATTAAATAAATTCCAAGAATCAGCAAAATGTTGATAAATAATACGCTTAAAACAATCTGCGGAAAATTTAAGATTAAACTGTAGTTCCAACTTGGTCGCGTATGTTTCCAAAAGCTGTTGTGCGGAAATCCGACTACAACAACTCCATCCTTATTTTTGCCAGTGTAAGTTGGATAACCATCAATGTAACCAACGCTCAAATTAGCTATATCAGACAAAGTATAGTTGTTTGGAATATCTGCAGGGACATTTTCTGTTTTCCATACGACTTTCAACGTATTATTATCAATCAAAATTGCCCATGCGCCAGAATTTGTCAATTTGGAAGACATATTTTTTGATAATGCATAATCCCCACTTGCGGATAATTGTAATGCTTCTCCCGTCTCTTTTGCTATGCTATAAGGAGATATCTCTTTATCGGGAGCGTAATTTCCTATAAGTACAACAAACGCAATAATATTCATTAATACTATAAGCACAGAGCTTAGTAGAAAAATACTTATGAAGCGTTGTATTAGTTTTGGTATGCTTTTCATTCTGCTTTACTCCACAATCAGCTTATATCCTAAGCCTTTAACTGTTATTAAAGAAACAGGCTGCGATGGATTGAGTTCTATTTTTTCTCTGATACGACGTATATGTGCCATTAAAGAATTTTCATATCCAAAAGGATTAGCTCCCCATGTAGCTTCACATAACGCGTCAATTGTTACAATGCATCCAGCATTTCTATAAAGTGCAGAAAGTAAATCATATTCTTTGGCTGTGAGTTGAATATGTTCGTTATTTTTTATTACTTGGGCAGAAGAAAAATCAATCTGACTATTTTTCAGTTTAACAATGGGATTTTCGCTCTTGTAGCTTCGTCTTAAAATTGCCATAATGCGAAACGTTAGCTCTTTTGGAAGAAACGGTTTTACAATATAATCGTCTGCTCCTAAGCCAAATCCCTTAAACTTATCTTCATCTTCACCGCAAGCAGTAAGGAATAAAATAGGACAATCACTATATTGTTTTATCTGCTTCATTAGCTCAAACCCATTACCGTCGGGGAGCATAACATCAAGGATTGCTAATTCTGGACGTAATTTTTGTGTTGCTTCTATGGCATCTTTTATACTTTTTGCAGTCGTTATATTATAAAAACCGTATTCGTTTAATATGGACACGACCATATCTAGAAGTTCCTGCTCATCATCAACAAGCAGCAGATGCTTGTTCAATAAATAATCATTCAGATTCATGGAGAGCCTCCTAACATATATTATGCCATGTGAATATTCATTTTTTGACCTCGCATAAAAATGTAAGGTAGATGTAAGGTGAAGAGAATGTTGTAGAAAGGTTGACGCAATATCATAAATCCTGAAAGGAGATATTGCCATGAACAATATTGTTACAACAGAACATTTAACAAAAAAATATAAGTCATTTATTGCTGTTAATGATGTTTCACTTCATATTCGCAAAGGTAGTATTTACGGCTTTCTTGGGCCAAATGGAGCTGGAAAATCTACAACAATGAAAATGCTCCTAGGGCTTACGGCTCCAACAAAAGGTGTATTTACAATCGACGGAAAACAGTTTCCTGCCGACCGCATACCTATTTTGAAAGAAATAGGCTCGTTTATTGAATCGCCATCTTTCTATGCAAATCTAACAGGTAGAGAAAATCTTGACATTATACGTCGCATTTTAGCGCTACCTAAGAGTGCAGTTGATGACGCATTAGAATTAGTGGGTCTTTCTGAGTTTGGAGACCGTCTTGCAAAAAAATATTCGCTTGGCATGAAGCAAAGGCTTGGTCTTGCTGGAGCATTGCTTGGTAGACCACCTATTTTGATTTTAGATGAGCCAACAAATGGACTCGATCCATCTGGCATACACGAAATCCGAAATCTGATTAAGTCGCTGCCAGACCTTTACGATTGCACGATTCTTATTTCTTCTCATATGCTATCCGAAATTGAGCTTATTGCAGATGATATTGGAATACTTAATCACGGACACTTGTTATTTGAAGGTAGTTTAGATGAACTACGACAGTATGCTTTACAATCTGGTTTTGCTTCCGACAATTTGGAAGATATGTTCCTATCCATGATTGATGAAGACAATAAGATCAGGAAGCAGAGTGCAAGACTATGAAAACGCTTGTAATCGAACTAAAAAAATGCAAGAGAACTGGCTTTATAGCTCTTATGATTGCTATTGGCGTTATGGGAGCAGCATACGCTTTTGTGAATTTCATTGTACGAAAAAATACATTATTAAACCTGCCTTTAGCTCCTATGGATATTCTTCTCACACAGCTTTACGGCATGATTATGGTGTTAAACATGTTCGGCATAATAGTCGCAGCATGCATTATCTACAACATGGAATTTAAGGGAAATGCAGTAAAAAAGATGCATATGCTGTCTATGAGCGTTCCTGCTATGTACCTATGCAAATTTATGCTGCTGACTGTTCTATTACTAATCGCTATTTGCATACAAAATTTAGCACTTGCAAAAATCGGTGTAACAGATTTGCCACAAGGTACGTTTAATGTAAGTACTCTTATATCTTTTGCTGCATATTCATTTATTACGTCAATGCCTGTATTGTCCTTTATGATTTTTGTATCATCACGATTTGAAAACATGTGGGTAACGCTTGGAATTGGTGTAGCAGGATTTTTAAGCGGCATGGCATTGGCTTCTTCAGACATTGTGCTTTTTATGGCATCACCTTTTATAGTTATGCTAAAACCAGCAGTTGCCATGAGCGCGCAACCTAATACTACGGTCGTAATCGTATCCATAGTTGAAACACTTCTGTTTTTATGTTCTGGATTGTGGGCGGCTAAGAACCTGCACTATGAATAAGGAGATTATGAAAATGAGATTTTTTGAACTTCTTAGAATCGAATTTAAGAAAGTAAAGCGTAGTAAAATTATTCCTTTGATTTTTATTGCACCGCTAATTGTGGTTGGATCTGGTGTAGCAAGCCTTCATAGATACTTCACTCCAGAATATACACACGCATGGGCTGCTATGTTTATTCAAAGCGCATTAGTCTACTCATATTATCTGCTTCCGCTTAGTATGATTGTTATTTGCGTGATGATTGCAGGACGAGAAACAAGCAATAACGGAATACTAAAAATGCTGGCACTGCCTGTTAGCAGATACGCGATTTCTGCTGCAAAATTTTGCGTACTGCTATTTTATTTGCTTATGGAAATGGTCGTATTTTTTGCCGTATTCGTTATAGCAGGATTGTTTGCAACCAGTAGCACGGGAGTTGCAGAAACGCTACCAATTATGTATCTACTAAAATGGTGTTTAGATCTGTTTTTGACTATGATTCCAAGCGTAATAGTCATGTGGGCGATTACTGTGCTTTTTGAAAAGTCAATGTTATCCGTTGGATTAAATATACTTCTTGTAATTCCTGGCGTATTAATAGCAAATACTCCACTTTGGATAGTTTATCCTTATTGTTACAGCGGATATATGGTCTCCCGCTCTCTACATGCAGTTACATCAACAGGATTAGGAAACGGATTTAATCTTATACCATTTTTGCCATGTGCAATTGCAATATCTGTGTTTGTATTTTTGATTGCAATAACACAATTTGGTAAAAAAGAGATGAGATAACAAATGAAACGAAATAACAAATGCAGATGTGACTTGCAAAATCGCATATAAGATTATAGCTATACACAAAACGCATAAAACGTTCAAAACGCTCAAACGCAGTATGGAAACAAATAGAACAAAAACAAAAAAGCTTTCGGTTTTGAATGCCCCTAGTAGCAAACAAAACCGAAAGCAACACATTCAACACTCAAAACCCCCACACGCACAACAAACGCCAACACAAATCAGAGATAAAAATGTTCTTGCTTCTATTAGGTTGATGGTTGATGCAAGCCCTCAGTTGCGTAGTAAAAAGAAGCTTATTGAAGGGTTTATTGCGCAGCTTAACGAAAATGAGCTTGATAAGCTTGCGGATTCTGGAGGTAACATTACTGTTTACGATTCGAACGGCAACAAGGTGAGTATTGTTGATTGCTGGAGCGAGTATGTTGAGCAAAAGTATAATCATGACTTGGCGCAACTCGTGCAAAGCGAAGGATTAAACGATGCTTTGACTCGCAAGTTTATGGAGAAATCTTTTAGTGCTGGCGAAGTGAGTGAGCTTGGCACAGACATTAATGATTTAATGCCTAGAATGAGCAGATTTGGCGCTGCGTCTAAGGCGCGCGCTGAGAAGAAAAGTCGCATTGTGGAAAGTATGAGAAACATGTTTAATGAGTTTGTTGGGCTTATTGGCTTTTCTCAATACGATTCGCAAAAAGATTGATAATTATCGTTATCAATATCATTTTTGTAATATTTGCGAGTTTTTTGCGCTGAACTATATCAATCTACCTGATATATCGATATTATGTACCTGTGGGGCCTTTGTAATGGCAAGTTTTAGTTGGGTGCGCTCAATCGGGGTAGGGTGCGTAGATATGCAGGAAATGCGTTAACGCAAAAGGCGTAAAACGCGTGAGAAGTGCGGAATCGCAAGAAGACGCGGAAGAACGCGAGGAGATGTTATGCGCGCGTGTGTAAAAGTGCGCCGAATTATTCGTGACTCGGCTGCACTGATTCTGGCTGTGTGCATGTTGGTAGGTTGCATAGTGAGCTCGTTTGTTACAACTATTCCAGCTTTTGCAACAGATGCAGATCGTTCGTATACTAGCTGGACAGAAGTTTCTAAAGCAATCGACAATGAATTGCTACAAGGTCAATCAGAATACAATAGTGGCAATAATTCTGGAGCTGCAACTCGATTTGAAGCAGCATACAATTCCGTTTACGTTGCTTCTAACATGATTACGGTTGTGCGAGATGCAATCGGGCAGAATAAAGTTCAGGCACAAACTGATCAATTCCAGCAGCTGCAAACGCTTGTGTACCAGCAAAATCAAGGTTCACAAATAAGTGCTATTTCAACGGCTCTTGCAGCGGATGTTGCACAAACTGCATCTAGTCTCGATGCCAACTTAAAAGTGGATAAGCCAAATGTTTATGCACAAAAGTTGCGTGCGCAAATTAAAGCAGAGCGCAAAAAGCTAGATGCTGCAAAAAAGAAAAACCTTGGGCGCAATGGTCGTACGTGGGGTCAAGTTGCTCGAGAAATGAACGTTATTCTCGACAAATCGGTTGCAACCTACAAGTTTGCAAAAGGTAATAAAACTCAAGTAGCATCTGCAGTTGATTTAATTAACGAAGCCTATTACCAGTATTACGAAAAGCTTGGTTTCGAGAAGAACGTGATGAATGCAATAAGCGGAAGTCGCGTTTCGACTGTCGAGTATCAATTCAAAGAGTGCCGCCAAACAATGAACAACGGCGGAACTATTGAGCAAGCTAAAAAATTCGTGACGGATCTTAAATCTATGCTTATTGAAGACGCAGCAAAATTAGACAAAGGCGCATCTTCAAGCGCAAATCCATTTATGCAATTCATAACTAGCTCATTCGGTCAGGCTTTCGTAATTTTGCTTCGTGAAGGTTTGGAAGCGTTGCTAGTTGTTGCAGCAATTATTGCTTACCTTGTTAAATCCGGTCACAAGAATATGGTGAAGTATATTTACCTAGGTATTGCGGCTGGAATTGTGGCATCTCTTGCTGTAGCTGCACTATTCGGCTTGCTATTTAATGGCTCTGGTCCGCAGCAGGAGATTACAGAAGGCGTTGTTGCATTGTTCGCAATGCTTATGCTGCTTTACACGAGTAACTGGATGATTTCTAGATCTTCAGTGCAAGCATGGAATAAGTATATTAGTGAGCAAACAACGGCAGCAGTTTCTAAGGGAAGCTTGGTTTCTTTAGCGTTATTGAGTTTCCTTGCGGTGTTCCGCGAAGGTGCAGAAACTGTAATCTTCTATCAAGCAATCTTTGCAGTTTCAAACGGAGCTGACTCTATGATTTGGGGAGGCTTCATTTCCGCTGCTGCAGTTCTTGTAGTGATATTCTTGCTGATTCGTTTCGCATCTGTGCACATACCAATTCGCCCATTCTTTACTGGAACAAGTGCTCTTATGTCTGTTCTCGTAGTGATTTTTGCAGGCGGTGGTGTGCACGCGTTAATCGAGGGCGATGCTCTCGAAGGAATGTATATTCAAGGCTTGCCAACTAACGATTGGCTTGGGTTCTATCCGTATGTTGAGACGATTGTTGCTCAAATTGTGGCAGCAATTGTTGTGATTTCACTGCTTTGCGTATCTATTGCGCGAAGTCGTGTGAAACGAGCGGTAGAAAATAAATAAGCAAAACAACAAATAACCAACTAATAAATAATTAATAAACAACCAATAACAATAATTAAATAAAAATAACTAACAACAAACACAGAAGGTTAGATATGAAGAATAATAAAATGATGGCAATTGCAGCTTTGGCTCTTGCTGGACTGCTTGCGCTCGCTGGCTGCGGTTCTAATGGCAATTCAGCTAAAACTGATGCTAAGTCACAAGCAACCGAGCAGAAGGCTGACGACAAGGCTGACGACAAGGGCGGTGATAAGGGCTTTGAGGAGGTTCCAGTTGGTCCTCACCAAGATCAGAACATTGGACCTCTTACTATTGGCGCTGTGTACTTCCAGCCAGTGGACATGGTTCCAGCTGGTATGGGCTTGAAGGCAAGCGAAGCAAGCTTCCACCTTGAAGCCGATATCCACGCTAACCAAAAAGGTACAAAGCTTGGCTACGGTAAGGGCGAGTTCATTCCAGATTTGACTGTGAATTATGAGATTGTCGATAAGGCAAGCGGCGAATCCGTTGGTAAGGGCACGTTTATGCAGATGAACGCTTCCGATGGTCCTCACTACGGTGCAAACGTTAAGCTTGACAAAGCTGGAAATTACAAGCTCGTGCTTTCTATTGAATCCCCAGAAAAGAAGGGTTGGATGCTTCACGTCGATCCTGCTACCGGCGTAACCGGTCGCTTCTGGACTGAGCCAATTAAGGCAACCTTCGACGATTGGAAGTACACTCCTCGTCAGTGGTAGTGATAGCTAGTTAATAATTAGCGATTAATTAATAATTTTAGTAAATAATAAGTAATAGCAAAGGAGGGAGTTATGCTCAGACTGTTTGTGGCAGTTATGCCTGGGCTGCTCCCTCTTGCGCTACTCACAATGGGATTAAGCACATCGCTTACTGTTGGCGAGGGGCGAGATAAGCCTCTGAGTGCACGTTGGAGATTGTATGGGCTGTCTGCAGGCACAGTCGCAGCTCTTATTTTTGCTATACTCCGCGCATCTGTGGTAATTAATCAGCGAAACTTTATTAATATGCCGGCGTTGTGTATTGCGGTTCCGCTTGATATTGCTGCAATTATTGTGGTTATTTTTTCACACAAAATAATAAAAAATTGGCGTAATTGCCCGCTTTTAATGCACATAAGTAACGCGATTGGTGCATGTTGCTTAGCGTTTACTGTGTTTTATGCTTTACCAGATGTTATTTTGCAACTTACTATTTTCGTAGATTCAAGCACTCCGCCTTTTACATCAGACATGTTACTTCGCGCGCTTGGTTTTGTGCTTGGCGTTATTGCTGCTATCTGCTTAAGTCTTATGGTGCGTTCTTTGCGCACTACGTCTAACGCTATTTGCTTCAAAATTGCTGTAGTTTTAAGCATGATTATTTTGCTAGTGCAGCACATAACTTCACTTTTGCAGATTATGCAAGGAAGCATTTTGCTTTATATGGATGACTTTTCTTTTAGCGTGCTTGTTTGGCTAATTAATAACGCTCCATTAATGATTATGGCGCAAATTAGCGTGTTCATGATTCCTGCTGCTGCATCCGTAATAATCGGCTTTAAAACGGCTGTAGTTGGTGAAAATGCAGCAGAAATTCGCACGAAGCGAGCGTTTAAAAGGAAATCTCGGAAGTCTGCGCTCGCAGCTCTTTTGGCTGCTATCACAGTAATACTTACGCTTACTGTAGGCGTATCTATTATGAATATTAAACCAACTCTTACTCCGCCAGAACCGTATGAATTGCACGATGGTGTTGCAACTATTAATTACGTTCAAGTTTCAGATGGTCATTTGCATCGTTTCCAATACAAAGCAAAAGACGGCACTGTTATGCGTTTTATAATCATTAAAAAGAATGGTGGAGCGTATGGCGTTGGATTGGATGCTTGCGAAAACTGCGGCGATGCAGGCTACTATGAAAAAGACGGTAAGATTATTTGCCGTAAGTGTGATGTAGCAATTAATTTGGCAACTATCGGTTTTAAAGGTGGTTGCAATCCGATTCCGTTCCCGTATAAGGCTGGACATGGCAAAATCACAATTCATACTGCTGATTTAGACGTGCTCAGTTCGCATTTTAAGTAAGGGAGAGTTGCTATGTTTATGATGCGCATGGTTGCTCGATCTCTTGTGCGGCAATTGAAAAAGCGTGTGTTAATTGCGCTCGTAGTGTGCTTAAGCGCGTGCGTTAGCGTGTCAATGCTTAGCGTTGTGTATGACGTTGGAGACAAAATTAACGCAGAGCTGAGTTCATATGGTTCAAATATTGTGGTTCAGCCAAAATCTAGCGCTGTTGTAAATGATTTGTATGCTTCTCGAGAGCAGATTGATACTAATGGTTCTGAGAGTTTAAAGGCTGCGGAAAGCCACGAGTCTACTGCTTCGCTAAAAGAATCTGATGCTGCAAAAATAAAAATGATTTTCTGGGCGTTTAATATCACTAATTTTGCGCCGAAAATAATTGTTCATGCAAATCTTGAAGCGAAATCTTCTGGCGATTTGGTAGTGCCTATTATTGGAACTTGGTTTAATCGTAAGCTTGCGCTCGCTTCCGGGGAAACAACAGTTGTTGGTGTTAGAGGTTTGCGCTCTTGGTGGAAGATTAATGCAGGTCGTTGGGCAAAAGATAATAAATCTGAAGCAATGGTAGGTGCGCAGCTAGCTGAGCGTTTGCACTTAAAACTTGGCCAGCGTTTGCGTTTGATTCGTGACGAACGCGAGGTTTCGTTGCGCTTGGTTGGCGTATACGATTCTGGCGACGACGACAATAACGCAATCTACGCAGGTTCTAGCGATGCTCAAAGCCTTGCAAATAAGCCGAATAAGGTTGATTCGATTGAAGTAAAGGCGCTTACTACTCCTGAAAATGATTTAGCGCGAAAGGCTGCTAAAAATCCGGCAGTGCTAAGCCAGGAAGAGTGGGAAACTTGGTATTGCACGGCTTACCCGAGTTCGATTACTTACCAAATTGAGGAGGTAATTCCTGGAGCTGTTGCAAAGCAGGTTCGTCAAGTTGCGGCGTTGCAGGGTAACGTATTAAATAAGACGCGTGCTGTTATGGTTTTGATGACTGCGTTGAGTTTAATTGCTGCTGCTGTTGCTGTGGCGAATCTTATGGCTGCTTCAATTTCTGAGCGTTCTGGCGAGCTTGCATTGCTTAAGGCTTTGGGTGCACGTGATGGTGCTGTTGCTCGTCTTATGCTTATGGAAACTGCGGTTATTGCGTTTGGTGGAACGTTACTCGGCATGGCTTTGGGATTTGCGGTGGCGCAGATTATTGGTTTCACAGTGTTTGGCTCTTCGATTTTGTTCCGACCAATGGTATTTGTTCTAGTGTTCGTGCTGCTTGCGTTGACTGTGCTTGCGGCTGCAGGCTCGTCGATTCGTTCGATTTTGAGTGTGCGTCCTGCGGAGGTGCTTCATGGCAGGTAAATCTTATATGACTTCCAACAATTCTATGTTTATTACCATGCTATTTAGCGCGGTATTTCGTAGAAAATCGCGTGCTTTGATGGCTGTTATTGCAACGCTTGTTGGTGCTGCTACGCTGTTTTGTTTAGCTGCAATCTGCCTGGTTGTGCCTCAGCAAATGAGCGATGAAATGCGTGCTTATGGAGCGAATATTATCGTAACTCCAATTGAGGGTGAGTGGAAAAACGGTATTGATCGCGCGATGGTTTTGCACACAAACGATATGGTTCTTGCAAAAGGTGCTATGCGATCTGCTACATATCGTTACGAAAACGTGCGTATTAACGCAGCTCCGTATGTTTTAGCAGGAATAGACGTTCGTTCAGTAAAGTCGCTTAATAAGCATTGGAATGTAGACGGCTCTTGGCCTAGCAGTGGAAATGTTATGGTTGGGCGAGATGTAGCTCTTGCGATGGGCTTAAAAATAGGTTCTCGAATTGCGATTGCATATAGATCTTCGGATAATACTGCCGGCTCGCATAAGCCAGCAGAGAAGTCTGCAAATAAGTCTACAAATCAGTCTGCAGATAAGCCAGCAGAGAATCAAGCGCAAAATTCTTCTGCAAATTCTTCAGATCAGTCTGCGCAAAATTCATCTCAACAAAAGCTCGTTGAAGGCAGAGTCTCAACGGATATTATGGATACTCACGGCACAACTTTCCGCGTTTGTGGCATTTTGGATACAGGCGGTGCAGAGGATTCTATGCTATATGCGCTAAACGCAGATGTAAATTCTCTTACGGGAGTTAAGCGTGGAGCAGATGTAATTGCTTACTCGTCTTCTTCACCTAGCGTTGATGCGGTTGTGAGAAGTATTAACGACATGACTTCTATGCGCGTGCGCGCTCAGCAAGTTACTAAAGTTACTGCTGCTGACACTGGTATTATCACTATGCTTCGCAGCCTGTTCTGCATTGTATCGCTAGTTGTTCTAGTATTGATGATGGTTGGCGTGAGCACTACGATTTCTTCGATTGTGCAGCAGCGTCGAAATGAAATTGGTTTGCGCAAAGCTTTGGGTGCGAGCGCACGGAGTATTGGCGTGGAGTTTACTGCTGAAGCTGGAGTATATGGCTTCGTTGGCGGTATTGCTGGTACTGCGGTAGGGTATGTGTTTGCGCGCTTGCTTGCTGCAATGGTGTTCTCGAGAGATTTGGGCGTGAATTGGTGGCTAGTCGTGTTCTCTATTGTATTTAGCGTTGCTGCGTCTTGCGTTGCTGCATTGCCGCCTGTTTTGCGTGCTTCAAAGATCAACCCTGCGATTGTGCTTCGAGAAGAATAGCTTTTAGAGTGATTTTAGAGTGATTAGTTAAGGATTTAATATGACAGAGAATATAGAAAATAAGTTAGATAGCGCGGAGTCTAAGCCAAAAATGCTGTTGACGTTGGATCATATTTCCAAGATTTACGGATCTCTTCGAGCTGTTGACGATTTGTCGCTCACTGTGCCAGAAGGCGAGTGGCTTTCTATTGTTGGCTCCAGTGGTTCTGGCAAAACAACGTTAATGAACATTATTGGCTGCATGGATTCACCATCTAAAGGTTCCGTGTCTTTGCAAGGTCGCAAACTTGAGGATTTGAATGCCGGTCAACTCGCTGACGTTCGTAAAAACGTAATCGGTTTAGTTTTTCAAAAGTTTTATCTTGTTCCGCATTTAACAGCTGTTGAAAATGTGATGGTTGCGCAATACTATCATTCTGTTGTTGACGAAGCTCAAGCAATGGACGCTTTGGATCGCGTGGGCTTGAAGGATCGCGCTCACCATCTGCCAAGCCAGCTTTCTGGCGGCGAGCAGCAGCGTGTTTGCGTTGCTCGTGCACTTATCAACTGCCCTAAGTTGCTTCTTGCGGATGAGCCGACTGGTAATTTGGATGAAAAAAATGAGCAGATTGTGCTCGACTTGTTTAAGCAGCTGCACAATCAAGGTACGACGATTATTGTTGTAACTCACGATTCTTTGGTTGCTCAATGTGCAGATCGAGAAATTATGCTCAACCACGGTGTGCTTGTTGGTGAGCGTTGGAATAACGAGGATGCTCGCAAAGCGTATGAGGCGATTGGTGGCAAGCCTGCGTTTACGAGTGCTCACCTTGATGAAAGTGTTGTGGAAGCTTTGCAAGACCATGAGCCTACTAAGTCGCCTAAATTAGCGAATTTAGATGATTAGTTGCGTGGGTTTTAAAATATACAAGATTTGAAGGCGATGATTTTATGGTTTCAGATAATATGTTTCACGATGTTTCACGCGACGATTTGAAATCCAAAAAAGTTGCAAAAACTGTTGCTACGCTTGCAATTGTAGCTGCATCGTCTGCTATGTTGTCTGCTTGCGGTGAGCCGAGTGCTGTACCAATGAACGATGAGTTCGCTGGTAATTCTGGTCAAAGCGCGGATGATGGCGGTAATCCTTCTGGAAAGTACGATGCTGGTGCTCAGCAATCTAAATCTTCTGCGCAAAGTGAGGATTCTCAGAACCAGCAGAATCAGCCTAAAACAGACACTGGCAATTACAAAGATGGCGACTATAAAGTCAAAGCTACGTATGGTCCGGTTGCAGAAGACAGTTTCGATGTGCGCTTAAGCGTTGCAAATGGGAATGTTAGCGATGTGCAAATGACGCCTCATCCGTTTACGCCGATTTCAAGAGGCCATATGGATGCATTCTCAAAGGCTATTCCAGGAAAAATCGTTGGAAAGCCGTTGAAAGATTTGCATATTTCAGTTGTTGCTGGAGCAAGTTGGACTAGCGATGCCTTCAACAAAGCACTTGACGTTGCTCGCCAAGAGGCTTCAATCGCATCCGCAAAATAATCTACAACCACCTTAATCTTTGACTTCAAGAATAGTGCCTTCGTCGCGAATCATTGTTGCTGCCATGGCTCCGGTTGCTGCCATAAATGGAATAATAGCATCACTGTATTCGTCCATGAACTGTGCAAAATCATGATTCCAAGAAATAATTGCAACATACAAAAGAAGGAACTCAACTGCTGTAAATAATGCCCACTTAAGAATCCAAATAAGCGTTTTTTTAATAACTTTTATAGAGTTCTTGCTCATGAGTTGCCTTCTTTCCAATTTGCTGTTTTGTTTGTGAGCATTGTAGCTAATTCATGTACATTGCTTCTCGTTCGTATGTATTTTGTATTTCTAGTATAAATATTGCAATTCTTTGCAGCAATATGATGTACTCAAAACTTAATACTCAACGTAATGGTAGATTGCCAATAAGTCTTAAATCTTTACAAATCGCTTTCATCAATAGGGTGACCTTGTGGACGCTTTATTACTCGCCACAAAATCACCAATGTTAAGACGCCATTTGCAATTCCGTAGTAATAAATCCAAGGAACGTGAATAAGCCCACAAATAAAGCATGAAATAATATTTGTTAAATTATTTAGATAATTACTAAGTATTTGCTTATTTTGTGATTCGACTTTTTTGCGTTTTTGCTCAAGAGTTGTTATGTAATCTTTGTTGTTTTCTATATTCTCAACATCACTACTTATGCTGTTAGCGCCTGCGCCGTTAAGATTAGATATATTATTTCCTATATACGCATTTTTTGCTTTAATAACGCTTTTGCGCAAGAAAAAATATGCATAAGAATACAATGCAACAGAAAGAAGTCCTAAAACAAGCCACAAAACGAAAAAGCCAAAGCTACGCATAAAAGCAGCTGTTGAGGCAAGTGCCATCGCAGCTACTTCTGCGGAGTGCAATACTACTAATCGTTTTGTCATATAATCCTGCTGCAATCAATATTGAAAATGAATTTTCAACGCAACTAAAAGCTGCATATTGTTACTTATTATAATCACATTTGACTTACATGCATTACTTGTAATCATTTATTACTACACGATTTGCCCTACTTTGCGCATGCTTATAAAGTAGAATATAAGAAAAGTAGCATAAGATTGCAAGAAAGCCATTATGCAAAAAACGTATGCAATAGTAGATAACGACCCACTAGTTTTAGCGGTTATGCGAAACGTGCTCAGCAAGCTTTTGCCAAGCGAGTACGTGTGCAAATGGTGCGTAAAATCAGGCGTGCAAGCTTTGAAATATTGCCAAGTAACAAAAACGACTCCGGATTATATTTTGATTGATATGTCAATGAAAGACATGTCTGGAGTAGAGGTAATACGCGCAATTCGCGAGAAAAACAATAACATTATTTTAATTGGTATGACTTCGTATGACTGTAGATCCTACGCTTCGTCAGTAGCGCAAGTTGGTGGGCAGGCAATGGTTGCTAAAGACAATTTCAAAGGACTAGCAGAAGCTTTGCAATATTGCGATAATCAGAAGGTGTATGGCTGCCGATGTGTTAGAGATGTTGCTTACGATTTTGCTACTCCGCAAGAATCTTTTATTAGGCTTTCTAAATCAAGGTCGCGTAGCGTTTTGCCGCCTCAAGAACTAAAAATCATGGATCTGCTCTCTAAAGGTTGCACAACAAATCAGATTGCGGCTCAACTTGGTCTTATGCCAAACACTATTAACACGCATATTCATAGGATTTACAAAAAATTGCATGTTTCTAACCGAGTGCAAGCAATATCCGCGTTTGCTGCAATGCAAAATCGTGAGCAAACTAGCAATCTGCAATATTTTAATAATTCGCTTCAGAATCATCCGAATCCTTCTCAAGAAACGGATAACGCATGTTAATGAAAACATTTTCGCGCGTTATTGAGTTGGTTAAAAGCTGGAAAATTCAGCGAACTTTATTCATAATATTGGCGATTCTTGTAGTGTCAATGGATGTGCAATCGTGCAATACAGCTGGGCTGTGGCATAACCCGCAGCAATCTGCGTGTCAATACGTTTGGATGTTTGCAATATTTCTTTTGATTGCTTTTCCGCGTCAAGTATCACTCGTAACTCCGATTTTGTATTGCGTAACGTTAGCAGTACCAGGTGTAAATGCAACTTGCGTGCTTTTTGCGCTGATTGCTAGCATGTTTGTTGCAGGCTTTTATGATTCGTGGAAGTATTTGCTTTGTGCGTACATAGTTTCGCTGAATATTATGTACTTTGCAAAAATTGCGTACATTTCGCTTACTTTTCCTTGTTTTATTCTTATTTCCATGATTTGTGGTTACGTTTTGCGCAAATATTTGAACATGTTGGAAGAAAATAATCGCGCAAAAATGGATATTGTACGGAGTAAGTTCCAGTCTTATATTGCGTCGGTTGCGTTGCAATTGCATGACGATGTGAACAATGAGATTACGGATATTACACTGCTTGCAACGGATGCTTTATATGCTAAGAACAATGAACATACAAAAGAATCGTTAGAGCAGATTATTGAACATTCGCGTAATGCACTTTCCAAAGCGAGACTTGTTATCAGCCTGCTTGAGCAAACTGAACAAAAGTATGATGATTCTTTAGATTCAAATATTGCTAGTACGCAGTTTGTTTATAGTTCTAATAGCAATGATTGCATGAATTTGGCTGATTTCTTATGCAATATTCGTGCGCGTTTACAGGCTGAACGGCAAATTTGTGAGCAGCTTGGGTACTATGGTTCTCTAACAGTGGTTGATAAAAGTTCGGGGAGTGGTGATTTTGCTGCATCTGCAACTGTTAGTACTGAAAAAGCTCAATGTGCTATTCGCATGTGCAGTGAGTTGCTTACTAATATTCGTAAGCATTGCAGTACTAGCGTTGACTTTTCTATGAACGTTACTGTTGATGAGCGAGAATGCAAAATAATGTGTATGAATTCGTTGTCGAATAAGTTTGGTGGAAGACTTGTTTTTGGCAAAGGACTACTATTCCACAAAAAATCCGTGGAACGTTTAGGTGGATCTTTAAACGCGCAAAAAGATGATGATGCATGGTTGGTCAATGTTGTTATTCCGCTAAACTAGTATCAATCAGACTCTCGCTTTATCGTGGTTAATTTACGCTACCTGTCCTCTTCAAGACCAGCAGTGAATTTTTCTGCTAAGATGTGAAAGCCTTCTAAATATTCTTCATAACCATCGGCAATAATCGCATCGTCATGAACTACAAACTTATTATTTTCTAACACTACATACTTGGTAAAGAATTGCTCAAGCTCTGCAGCCAATTTATCAAAATCTTCTTCAGAAAGATTATCGTCATCGTTACTAATATTTGCTGCAGCAGATGGATTCCAATTTTTTACTCCAAAATCTTGACTCATGACATTCCTTCTTCTTAATGTAATCTATGAATATTGCATATTAGCATCTTAGACAGTAACCGAAAAGTTACTGATAAATAAAAACAACCAAATAGGATTAAAATCTACCGTAATATAACTTAGAAAATATGAAATAGAAGATTAGCGAAGTGCTGTGTGCATTTCGCTAATCTTCATGAAATAAATTGTTCAATAACGATTATCAGGTATAAAGGCACGTGCAAAAGCAACAATAAGTGTAAAAACAAATGTTTCAATCCACCTATTTGGAGATGAAATGTAAGCAATTGTATTGCCACTAAATATTGCAAAAATTCCAAGCAAGCCAATAAATGTTAACGGCATATAAGTAGCTTCTCGTTTGATAAGTCGCTTAAAATAAGCCAAGATTTGCTTTTTCATAATGATTTACCTACCACTGGTTGCGACACATTGTCACTGTTGTAACTACTGCAGCTACTGTCTTTGCTAAGCACTTCACCGCATAACTCCTTTACTTAAAACGCTATTTTGCTGCACAAATAAATTGTGCAATGGATCTCAGTGTAATAAAAAAATACTGTCATGTAATCAGCTGTAACTATTTTTAGCGACACAGTAAAATTGGCAATACTTGTAATTGTTATTTTTGGCTCAGTAGAAATTTTATGCTGCAAAAATCAACCCAAACACATACGTTATAGTGGCAGAAATTGCAAAATTAGCAAAAACTGTCACGATAACTGATATGATTGTTTACTTATATTGCAAAACTGTATCCTACAGGATAAAATACTTTTATGGAGATACTTAAAACAGATGAGTATCGCAATTGGATGAAAAAACTTTCGCGGTACTCAATCTAAAGCTCGAATTAACGCGAGGCTGAGATTATGTGAAATTGCAGGTAAGCCAGTAGGTGATTTACATCCAGTTTGCAATGGTATTAGTGAACTGCGTTTCACTTTTGGACCAGGGTATCGTGTGTATTTTGCACAAAAAGGCTTAAAACTAATGCTATTACTTGCTGGTGGAGATAAAAGTAGTCAAAGTAAAGATATTAAGCAAGCGAAGATACTTCTCGCACAATTAATTGAGGAGAAAAAATGGTAAATATAAGTAAATGGGATGCGAGTGAGTATCTTGAGGACGATGATGATGTTATTGCGTATCTCAATGCTGCAGCAGAACTTAACGATCCTCGCTTGTTGCAAGCTGCTATAGGCGATATTGCAAAAGCTCGAGGCATGAAAGAGATTGCTCAAAAAGCTGAGGTTGGAAGGGAAAGCCTTTACAAAAGCCTAAGACGAGATGGCAATCCTAGCTTTCAAACTATTGCGAAAGTTGTTCGAGCGTTAGGTGGAGGCATTGCAATAGAACCAGCAAATGCGTGACATACCAAGTTATCGTGGCAGTTTTGCTAATTTTGCAATTTTTGCCACGATAACTCGTATAGCATAGCGACTGTGCAATTAAAGTTATGCGATACAGTCGCGTAATCAGTTAAAAAATATTGCCTGTTCATCAACGATATTGATGAACAGGCAATATTTTCAAGACAACAAAATTTGGAAACTAATCTAAGTTATATTGCTAAATCGTTTACTATTTTGCTACGTCAAGAACTACTAAACGTTGTCCGCCATAAGTTCTGGCATCGAGACAAGTTTGAATAAAGTAAGCAGATTTAGGGAATTGCTCAACGTACTCTTTGAATACTTTTAGCAACTTATCCGAGCTTCCGCCACCCTCAAAGTCTTTATAATCCGCCACTTTGTAATCTTTGCCGTTTAATTTAACTGGCATGCCTTTTTGGAGTTTCTTTAATAAGATGCCTGAACTGTTCAAACGGTCTACAACCATATAATGGCCAGTGTTAACCTGGAACCAGTCGTCTTGAAGAGTCCAGTGATAGAAAGCATCTTTAACGTAAGCCAACTGATCAGGATAAGCGTCCCAAATAACGCGTTTAGTTTCACCTAGGGCTTCCAAAGTCCCTTCTTGTCCCTTTACAAAAGCTTCGGCGATTTTCTCTTTTGAGGCTTTTTTGATTGGTTTTGAATGTTTTTTGGTAGAATGACGGCTTATTTTTGTTGGTACTGGTTTGTTTGCTTCGGAGTTACCGCAGGCTGCTAGCCCCACTAGCGAGCTGAAGAGCACTACAACACAAAGTAATTTTTTATAAGTCATTTTCCCCATAAATGGATTTCTTTCTTCTTGTAGATGCGTCTAACGGATGTTAGTCATCTTTATAAACTTGAACTCCAACTTTAGTGCCTGCTCAGTTCAGTTCAAAAATCTTGGTTTGAACGTGAGTAGGAAGTGATAATCGCTGCCGATTTTTGCATAAACGAATCAACAAGACCAGTTCCTTTTCACATAGTGTACCATAAAGGCTGAGTGACCTGTGTTGCTTTCTGACTTTTTAGCTTTTTATATAGACTCTATTTAGCTGCAATAATTAACCTAACTAAATTAAAATTGGTTAACTAATTAAATTAATTAGTTAACCAATCAGTTAGTTATTCAGTTATTCAGCAAATCAGTTAGTAAATCAACTATTTGATTAGAAATCCCAATCATCGTCGTCGGTTTCAACTGACTTGCCCATAATGTAGCTGGAACCAGAGCCGGAGAAGAAGTCGTGATTTTCGTCGGCTGCAGGAGAAAGAGCAGCGAGAATTTCTGGGCTTACGTGAGTTTCTTCTTCGCTGTACTTAGCAGGGTAGCCAAGGTTCATTAAAGCTTTGTTAGCGTTGTAACGCACGAAGTCAAAAACGTCATCGTGGAAGTCAAATCCTTCATAAATCTGACCAGAATACTCAACTTCCAGATCATACAAAGTGTCGAGCAAGTTCATAGTGAACTTTTCAAGATTCTTCTTATCGTTCTCGCTTCTAAGCTCCAAACCGCGCTGGAACTTGTAGCCCGAATAATAGCCGTGAATTGCCTTATCGCGCAAAATCAAGCGAATCATATCGGCAGTGTTCATCATCTTGCCGCGAGAAGCAAAGTAAAGCGGAAGATAGAATCCCGCGTAAAGAAGCAACGAAGAAAGCATAGTTGCAGCAATCTTGCGCTTAAGCGGATCTTCGCTCTCATACTCGCAAAGCACAGTGGTGACGCGCTGCTGCAAAACGTCGTTGCCAACAGCCCAACGATAAGCTTCGTCAATCTCTTCGCTAGAGCAAAGAGTAGAGAAAATAGAGGAGTAGGAGCGAGCGTGAATCGACTGCATAAAAGCAATATTCGTGTAAATAGCCTGCTCGTGCTCCGTGCGAGCGTGCTCAATCTGGCAAAGCTCGCCAATAGTTGCCTGGCTGGTATCAAGCAAAGTCAAGCCTGTAAAAACGCGAGTAGTGGTCTTGCGCTCAAGATCGGTGAGGGAACGCCAAGAAGGAATATCGTTGCTCAGCGGAACCTTTTCTGGAAGCCAGAAGTTAGCAATAAGGCGATTCCAAACGTCCAAATCCTTGTCGTCAACAATATTATTCCAATTAACTGGGCGTACGCGCGATCCGTGATGGTAGCGGTACTGAGATGGTGTGATAGAAGCTGCCATCATAGCGTCATCTGCGATTACGCGATTTGTGCCGAAAGGCTTATCGAGGCTACTTCTAAGCTCGGTTGGGCTGAGTTCTGTCATTATTACTCCTGATTCTGTGTTTACGTTTTATAAAATTTTTAAGTTTTTGATTTGGCGTGCGAAAAATTCACAGCGTTACGACTTACAGCGTGCAGCTTACGCAACCTTCGATTTCCGTACCTTCCAAAGCCTTCTGGCGAATACGAATGTAGTAAAGAGTCTTAATGCCCTTACGCCATGCGTAAATCTGAGCCTTGTTCAAATCGCGAGTAGTCGTAGTGTCTGGGAAGAACAAAGTAAGCGACAATCCTTGATCCACATGCTGAGTTGCTTCGGCATAAGTGTCAATAATTGCCTTCCAGCCAATCTCATAGGCGTCCTTAAAGTACTGCATATTGTCGTTCGTCATGTATGCAGCAGGGTAGTAGACGCGTCCAACCTTGCCTTCTTTGCGAATCTCAATGCGAGAAGCAATCGGGTGGATTGAACTTGTGGAATGGTTGATGTACGAGATTGAGCCAGTTGGAGGAACAGCTTGCAAATACTCGTTGTAAATGCCATCGCTCAAAATCTCGTCGCGCAACTGCTCCCAATCGCTGACGGTTGGAATCGCAACGTTAAAACGGGCAAACAAATCGCGAACTTTTTGAGTTTTAGGCTCAAGCGAGCGGCTGCCATCTGTGTACTTATCGAAGTAGTTGCCTTTTCCTGCAGGCTTAGCGTAAGCGCTCGTCTTAAAGTTTGCAAAAGCGTGGCCGCGCTCTACAGCCAAAGCGTGAGAAGCCTTATAAGCGTGGTAAGCAACCGTCATAAAGTACATGTCTGTAAAGTCAAGAGCTTCCTCGCTTCCGTACTGCATGTGTTCACGCGCAAGGAAACCGTGCAAATTCATTTGACCCAAGCCAATAGCGTGACCTTCCGCGTTACCGCGACGAATCGAAGGCACAGAATCAATAGAAGTATGCTCCGAAACAGAAGTGAGCGCACGCACAGCCAAATCAACGCTTGTGTCCAAGTCGCCATCCATTGCCTTAGCGATATTAAGAGAGCCAAGATTGCAAGAAATATCGCGACCAACGTGGCTATAAGACAAGTCGGCGTTATAAGTGCTTGCTTCCTGAGTTTGCAAAATCTCAGAGCACAAGTTGCTCATAGTAATGCGACCCTCAATAGGATTCGTGCGATTCACAGTATCCTCAAACAAAATGTAAGGATAGCCAGACTCGAACTGAATTTCTGCAATCGTCATAAAGAATTCGCGAGCGTCGATGTACTTCTTGTGAATACGAGGATTTGCAACCATCTCATCGTAATGCTCGGTAACAGAAATATCTGCAAAAGGCTTGCCATATTCGCGCTCAACATCGTAAGGACTAAACAAAGCCATCTTTTCCTTACGCTTAGCAAGCTCGAAAGTAATATCTGGAATCACAACACCCAAAGAAAGCGACTTAATGCGAATCTTCTCGTCTGCGTTCTCGCGCTTAGTATCGAGGAAACGCATAATATCTGGGTGATGCGCGCTAATATACACTGCACCTGCACCCTGTCGAGCGCCAAGCTGATTAGCGTAAGAGAATGAATCTTCCAAAAGCTTCATAACAGGCACAACGCCACTCGACTGATTCTCGATTCGCTTAATAGGAGCGCCAAGTTCGCGCAAATTCGTAAGAAGCAGAGCCACGCCGCCGCCGCGCTTAGAAAGTTGCAAAGCAGAATTAATTCCGCGCGCAATAGACTCCATGTTGTCTTCCAAACGCACAAGGAAGCAGCTCACAGCTTCGCCGCGCTGAGCTTTGCCAAGATTCAAGAACGTTGGGGTTGCTGGCTGGAAACGGCCTGCAAGCATCTCGTCCAAATAGTTAAGCGCTGCTTTTTCATCGCCGTCTGCGAGTTCCAAAGCGACTGCAGCTGCGCGCTGAGCGAAGTTTTCCAAATACTTCTTTCCGTCAAAAGTCTTCAAAGCGTAAGAAGTGTAGAACTTAAAAGCACCCAAGAATGTACCGAAAGTGTGGTGAGCGGCTTCTGCGTGCTCATAGAACTTATCTAGAAACTCGTCGCTATATTTGTGGAAAACGTTGCCGTTGTAGTAGTAATTGTCAATCAAATAGTTCAAGCGCTCGCGAGTGGAAGCAAACTTCATGCTGTGTTCTTGCACGTAACCCGAAACATAAAGCTTTTCTGCTTCCTGATCTTTATCAAACTGAATGCCTTTTTCTGGGTCAAAAAGACCGAGCATAGCGTTAAGAACATGGTAGTCGCGGCTGTTGCGGATGCGCTCTGCTGTTGTACTGGCAGTTGCGCTTGCAGAATCAGTGTGATCAAGATTAAGCGAAGTAGATTCGCTCATCGGATCCGTGCTATTCATGGGGTTTGTTCCTTTCTTCATGCGTTATTTTTGCTTTTTTAAACGCTTTTTGTTTTGTTTCTTTTACTTATTTCGTTTGTTTTGTTTATTTTGTTTCTTCTGTTTCTTTGAGTTGTTTTAAAAATCTCGGTATGCCCTGCGCTACTTTTTCTATATCTTCTGCAGTTCCCGTAAGTTCAAACGAGTACATATTTGGGATTCCACACTTTCCTGCAATTTGATCACCTGCAGCGCAATATGCTTCTCCAAAATTCGTATTTCCGGAAGAAATTACTCCGCGAATAAACGAACGATTTTCGCGATTATTTAAGAATTTGCGAACTTGCATCGGTATTGCTTTCGCAATATTTCCACCGCCGTAAGTTGGAACAATCAAAACATACGGTTCGCGCACGTTTAATTCCGGTTCTTTAGGACGAAGCGGTATGCGATATACGTTCACGTTATTGCTTGGAAAATCGCAATTTTGCACAAATCTTAACGTATTTTCGGAAACTGAGGAAAAGTAGACTACAGCTCCGATTGATTCACCTTGTGCGCTAGATTCTGGTTCGCTTTGTTGTGTTATATTTTCTTGCTCACACATTTCTTATGCTTCTTTTGCTGCCTCTGCGGAAGTTCCAAGTTTATCCGCAATTTGCGCAATTAAATCTGGACGGTACCCACTCCAGGATGCGTCGGGAGCAATGACTACTGGAGCTTGACGGTATCCTGCATTTTTTAACTGTTCGAGTGATTCGGGGCTTTTTGACAAGTCTACAGTTTCGAAGTTCACGCCAAGTTTTGTGAACTGTCGCTTAGTTGCATCACACTGTGGGCAATGAGGTTTAGTAAACACTGTGATAGTCATTTCAATCTCCTCTGGTGATGGGGAATTTTGCAATTCCGTGTTGTATCGACAAAAGCCAAGTAGTTAGCTTACTCTGAATAAGCACTATTTATAGTGGTGTGTCGACTGTGTAAACACTATATATAGTTATTATTAAAATAGCTAAAAATAGCGTGTTTGTAAGCGTGTCGTGTTTTATGAAGTAAATATGAGCTTAGTTTTAACGATTAAAAATGTAATTTATTTCACAAAATTTATATTTAAAACTACTTAACTTGCACATTGTTAAGCCTTGTGCATATCCGCCTATAAAATTATTAAGTGCGTTTCTTGAAGGGGCGTAACGCAAAATAAAAAATTGTGTATTTTGTAGATAATGCAGATTGCTTGGGTGCGCAAAGCATGCGTGCAAATAACAAAACAAGTACAAGATAAGAGGTGTCATTATGACTCAAGCTCAGGCAAATATTGGTGTTGTTGGTTTGGCTGCCATGGGTTCGAATTTAGCGCGTAATCTTGCGCATCATGGAAATACAGTAGCTGTTTACAATCGTCATTATTCGCGCACTGAAACTTTAATGAATGAGCATGGCAGTGAAGGTGCTTTTGTGCCTTCAAAAACTGTTGAAGAATTTGTGGCTTCTCTCAAGCGTCCGCGCACCGCAATCATTATGGTAAAAGCTGGTGCTCCTACGGATGCTGTTATTGAAGAACTTGCAAATGCTATGGAGCCTGGAGATATTATCGTCGACGGCGGAAACTCTTATTTTGAAGATACGATTCGCAGAGAGCGTGACATTCGCGCGCGTGGTCTTCATTACGTTGGTTGCGGTGTTTCTGGTGGCGAAGAAGGTGCTTTGCGTGGTCCTTCGATGATGCCTGGTGGCACTGAGGAATCTTGGAAGACTCTTGGTCCTATTTTGGAGTCTATTGCTGCTGTTGCTGAAGGTGAGCCTTGCGTAACGCATATTGGTACCGATGGTGCTGGTCATTTTGTGAAGATGGTTCACAATGGCATCGAGTACTCGGATATGCAGCTTATTGCCGAAAGCTACGATTTAATGCTTCGCGGTTTGGGCATGAAGTCCGACGAAATCGCGGATGTGTTTAGCGAGTGGAATAAGGGCGAGCTTGATTCTTATTTGATTGAGATTACTGCGGATGTGCTTCGCCAGAAGGATGCTAAGACTGGTAAGCCTTTGGTTGAGATGATGGTGGATCATGCTGGCATGAAGGGCACTGGTACTTGGACTGTACAATCTGCGCTTTCGCTTGGCATACCAGTTACGGGTATCGCTGAAGCCGTGTTTGCTCGCGGACTTTCCAGTCAGGTTGCTTTGCGAGAAGCTGCCGAAAGTCAAGGTTTGACTGGTCCGGATGTGCATTTTGATTTGAACGATGCTGAGCGTAAGGCGTTTATTGAGGATATTCGCCAAGCCTTGTACGCTTCTAAGATTGTTTCTTATGCTCAGGGATTCGACGAGATTGCTGCTGCTGCAATTGAGCATGATTGGAAGATTGACCAGGCTGCGGTTGCTCGCATTTGGCGTGGCGGATGCATTATTCGTGCTCAGTTCTTGAACCGCGTTTCTGAGGCTTTTGAGTCCGGCGAAGCAAGCGTTTCTTTGCTTTTTGCTCCTTACTTTAAGGATGCAATTGAAAAGTCTCAAGCTGCTTGGCGTCGTGTTATTGCGCGTGCAGTTGAGCATGGTGTGCCTGTGCCAGCATTCTCTAGCTTGCTTGCATACTACGATGGTTTGTGTTCTAAGCGTTTGCCGGCTTCGCTTATTCAGGCTCAGCGTGATTTCTTCGGTGCTCATACTTACGGTCGTATTGACGAGCCAGGCGTATTCCACACTTTGTGGGCAGATCCTAATCGCCCAGAAGTAAAGCAAGATTAAAAAATAATATTTAGAGATAACAGACCTTTGCATTATTATGCAGGGGTCTGTTATTTATTGTTCTGAGTATTATGCATGTTGCTAGAAAGCTATGAAAGCTACTTAATTGCAGCTTGCAAAGTTTCTGCGGTGGTTAGCCAAGAGATTTCGTCTGTTCCGTTTGCAAAAGACGCAGGATATTCAGGATTATTAGCTCCCGAAAGTGAATTCATTAAAGCAGCGCCCTTTTCTGCTCCGGCAGTCAAAAACCAAGTGCAGCGACTGTGAGCTAATACAGGAACAGTAAGAGTTAAGCGCATAGGCGGCAACTTAGGGGAGTGATTTACTCCAACAACAATGCGATCGCGATTATTAACCTGCGGTAATCCTGGGAAAAGTGAAGCCATATGCGCATCCGGACCCATACCGAGAATTGCTAAATCAAACACTGGCTCTTTGCCAAATATGCTCACAATTTCTTCCTCATAGTCGCGCGCTGCAGCATCTAAAATAGCGTCATTTTCAGCGTCGCTGGCTGCTGCAATTTCCTCCGCGCTACGCTCGTCTGCAGGCATCTCGTGAATATGAGATTCTGCCAAAGCTTTGTTAGAAGTAAGTAAGTTAAGACACATTTCGCGAGCCTTGCGCGCGTTGCGATCCTCGCTATCATAAGCTACGAAACGCTCATCTGCCCACCAAATATGCACTAAATTCCAATTAATTGCTGGTAAAAGTGGATTGCTAACAAGCATTTGGAACATGCGTATTGAATCTGTACCACCAGTAAGAAGTAAATGGAATGGTTTATTGAGATTTTGCACATTATTTTGTGATTCCATAATAAGCGTTACTAGGCGTTGTGCTGCAACAGCTGCAAGTACATCGCGATTATCGTATCCGTAAATACTTGCGTTATGCGCAAAAGTAACTTCATTATTTGTCATAGTTGTTCCTTTTATGCCATTGAAAATGTTTCACGAATTGTTTCACGTAATGATTCACGCATTTTCTGCAGGATTATCTCTAACCAGCTGCGCATAAATTTCGTCCGGATCAATGCGCCGCAATTCTTCACTTAAGCAATCATCCAGAGTGCGAATAGGAAGCGCAATAGGTTGTGCAGCCTGTCCAGGCAGACTAATCAAAGCTTGATCTCCGCCAGCAGGACGAGTGAGTGACAATGTGCCATCCTCGCGTTCTAAAGTTACGGAAGTAATAGCTTGAGCTTCAGGATTTTCAACTATTTCTACAGGAACATGCAAGCTACTCTTAAGCCAAGCTGCCAGTAAGTGCAAAGATACGTAATGAGTAGGACCCACAATCTTCGCGCTAAGAATAGGCAAATGTGGAGGTTGATCGAGCATAGAAGCAAGTAACGCGCGCCAAGGAGTTAAGCGTGTCCAAGACAAATCTGCATCTTGCGGAGACCAGTTTTTGCGCAAGTTTTGCACAGTTTTAAGAGTATCGTCTGCTCGCTGTGCGTCAGTAATTCTGCTACTTGCCATAGCTCCAAGCAAATCGTGAGCAGGATCTTCAGGAGCGTTTGTTGGCCACCATGCAACAATCGGCGCATCTGGCACGAGTAGTGGAATAACAAGCGTATCCGGATGACGAACTAAACCGTTGTGCGGATACAAAATAATAATTTCACCAGCTCCAGCATCTGCGCCGAAACGCACTTGAGCATCAAGATTTGGCACAACTTCACCGCGCTCAGCAGCGTGTTCGCTAGACCAATCTCGAACCATTGCAATAACTCGGCAAGGATGCTCGCGACTAGCTGCGTTTGCTGCATCAAGTGCATGCTCTAATTCTTTAAGAGTTGTATCAATAAGCAAAGTGAGCACTCGACCAGTAGCGGATTCGCCGCGCTCTTCGTGCAATTCGTCGATTTTTGCTGCAATTTTGCTTGTATTGGTATCAGGAAGGTTGATAATCATGGCAATCTCCAATGGCGATTATCTCGAGCAAGCATAGCATCAGCTTCTGCTGGACCCCACGTTCCAGCGCGATACGGTTGCGGTTGTGTGCCAAGCGAACTCCAGAATTCCTCAATAGGGTCAAGAATTTTCCAACTTAAATCTACTTCTTGCGTAGTTGGGAATAGCGGTGGTTCGCCAAGAAGTACGTCAAGAATTAATCGCTCGTAAGCTTCAGGGGAACTTTCAGTAAAAGAGCGTCCGTAACTAAAGTCCATAGAAACGTCTCGAACTTCCATAGCTGTGCCGCCAGGAACTTTTGCGCCGAAACGCATAGTAACGCCCTCATCCGGCTGAACTCGAATCACAATAGCGTTACTGCCAAGTTCGCGCACAGCAGTAGACTCAAACGGCAAATGCGGAGCGCGCTTAAAAATAACAGCAATTTCCGTAACGCGCTTGCCTAAACGTTTTCCGGTTCGCAAGTAGAACGGAACTCCAGCCCAACGGCGAGTATCAACGTCAAGTCGCACTGCAGCGTACGTTTCAGTAGTGCTTTGAGGATCAATGCCTTGTTCTTCCAAGTATCCAACAGCTTTGTAAGAGCCCTGCCATCCTGCTGCATACTGTCCTCGAGCAGTGTTGGCAGCCAAGTCTTGAGGTAGTCGGATTGCAGATAATACTTTTGTTTTTTCAGCAGTCAAATCGCTAGCGCGGAAGCTTACAGGCTCTTCCATAGCAGTAAGAGCCATAAGTTGAAGCAAATGGTTCTGAATCACGTCACGAGCAGCACCGATTCCGTCGTAGTATCCGGCTCTTCCGTCAATGCCAATATCTTCAGCCATCGTAATTTGCACGTGATCGACGTAATTTGCGTTCCAGATCGGCTCGTACATTGCGTTAGCAAAGCGGAAAGCCAGCAAGTTTTGCACAGTTTCCTTGCCTAAATAATGGTCAATTCGGAATACAGAATTAGGATCAAAAACTTCAGAAACGACGCGATCCAATTCTCGTGCGCTTGCTAAATCGTGGCCAAAAGGTTTTTCAATAATTACGCGTCGCCAAGCATGCTCAGAAGAGTGCGAAAGACCTGATGCTGCAAGCTGTTGGGCAACAACTGGGAAGCTGGAAGGCGGAATAGACATGTAAAAAGCGTGATTTCCGCGAGTACCTCTGTCTCGATCAAGTTCGTTCACTGTTTTGCTTAAACGCTCAAACGCGGACGCATCGTCAAAGGTGCCGCGTACGAAACGTATGCCTTTAGCGAGATTAATCCAAGTTGACTCACGAAATGGCGTTCTGCAATGCTGCTCAATATTTTCGCGCACAAAGTTTACGAAATGTTCATCCGTCCAATCGCGTCTCGCAAAACCAGTTAAACCAAATCCTGGAGGCAAAAGCCCGCGATTAGCTAAATCATATACTGCTGGCATAAGTTTTTTGCGTGCTAAATCGCCAGTAATGCCAAAAATTACTAGGCTGCACGGACCCGCAATGCGAGCTAAACGCAAATCACGCGGATCGCGCAAAGGATTCGTCCAAGTAGATACGCTTTCCCCAGCGTCTTGCGAATCACGTAGTGTCCTCAACTCAGTCATAGATACTATCGTAATATTTCGTAGCTATTTTCACCACGCAAAACGCAATTTATTATGCTTAATAACAGTATTAAAAAGTTTTAGCGCGTTATAACTCTAATTTTCAGCCGCCGCATACAGCTAAACGAATCATCTTCGCGTATTGTGGACCGCCGATTGGAGTTAAGTGAACTCCATCGTCAGTCAAATATTCCGAGTGACCATTACTCAAACCATGCCAGTCTATAATGCCAACATTATGATGAGTTGCTGCGAACTTGCGTAAGCTATCGTTCGTTGCATCCTGCCAAGGTTGCGGAACTCGTGTGGTAACGAAATAAACAGGTCTACCTTTTGCGACATCAACCATGTGTTGAAGCACGCTATCGTCATGAGGAGGACCGTTGGTTCCAAGAGCGAAAATCACCACATCTCCAGCGTGTTTTACCGAAATATCTTTCTCGTATTCATCAGCTCCGTGGAAAATTTGTCTACTCACTTTTCCATCTATATAAGCGTTAGGCATAACTTGCATCAAATATGGTTTAGCGCCTTCAGTAATAGAATCTCCAACCATAGTTAAGTTTACGGAACAAGTATTGCGTCGTTTGTCGATCCGCGTATGAGTAGTAACAAGATTTCGTGGAACTTTTTCCGCAATAGGGAAGAGAATGCGATACTTCGATGGTGTAGGTGGAAGAGACTGTTTTACTACATTCTTTTGCACACCTTTTGGAACTGCTTTTTCTTTTGTTTCTTGCTTAGAATTAGTTTTGTCAAAAGCAGTAGGTTTTTTATTTGACGATGAAGATTGCTCTACTTGTGCTGTCAATTCTGGGCGAAGCTGCATTGACCTATGCTTAGCTATATCTTGCCAATTTACTGGCAAGATAATTAACGACACAATAATTATGCAGCACAAAGTTAGTGAGACAGAGCGAATAAGCTTAAATAATTGTTGATCTTGTATTGGCTTTTCAAATAATTGATACAAGCATTCTGCAAGTGCAACTATTACTAGTGCTTGCAAGACTTGCTCTCCTGTAGATACAGCAGTTGTTCTATTTGCTGGGTTGAATAATTCAAGAACAGGGAAGTGAACTAAATAAATTGCAAAAGAGCGTCTGCCGATATAAGCGAGCGGAGCCCATGCAAATATTCTCGAGCAAATATTATCAGTTTGCGTGCAAGACCACAGTATTAGTGTGCAAGCGGCTGCTGTTATTGTGTATCCGCCAAAAACAAATACTGAAGATGTGCCTTCTGCATACACGAAGCAGTAGCACAACACAATTGTTGCCAATAGTCCAATGCAAGATCTCTGCCATGCATGAAGTGGATTATAAAAAACAGTTTTTGGCTTATTGAATGCGTTATTTGGAAGTTCTTGTATATCTGGAGCTACGCTATTATCTGATAAATCAATTTGTAATCCTTCGCGCAAGTCAGCAGGTATTCCATCTTCAGCAAATACTTTTTCGTTATTTGCGTAGGCTTTATCTGATTTTTTCGTTAGTGCTGAATTATCTACACTACTATCTGCATTACTATCTAACTTAACTGATGAAGCTAAGCTGACCGATATGTTCTTTTTGCCCATCAGCAAATGTAATGCATGAATAAGCCACGCGTGGAATGAATGTTTGGCAAACCAAGCACCGTACATTGCTAGCATTGCACCCATTAAGAATTCTGATGCTCTCGTATCTAGAGAATAGTAGACGCGAGCTGGAGTTGTGTAATTGTTAAATAAGTAGGCAAAAGTAAAAGTAAGAATAGAAGAAAGTATGGCTAAGCCTGCTGTGATATACATGCGTATTAGCTTGCTACGCACGAATTTAATAAGTGCAGCAAGGATAATAGGCCATATAACAAAAGCCTGCATTAAAAGTCCGAGATACCAAAGATGTTTGATAGGAGAAGGTAGTCCGGACTGTTCAAAATATGAAAGCTTACGAGCAACATACATTATATTGCTAAAGAATCCGGAGCCTGAAAGAGCATCCGCTTGTAACTTTGGTAGTAGACTTGGCGAAAAAAGCCACATAATTGGTGCTGTTATAGCGATAATTCCAAGTGTTGGCGGCCAAATTCTTTTTACGCGCTTTAGTAAATACTCCCAGTAATGCCTGATTCCTTGAGTATTTTTATTATTATCTTCGATATTTTTTGCATTTTTTGCGTTTTCATCTGCGTTTAAATAGCGCAGAACTGATCTCGTGCAAAAATATCCTGCCAATACCAAAAACAGTGTTACTCCAAGGAATCCTCCCATAAGAAGGCTTGGACGCATATGAAAGCATACAATACCAATAATTGCTAGAGCTCTTAAACCGTCTATTGCTTTATTTCGCTTCGAAACAGTATTTGTAGGTAAAGTAGATGATTGTTTATTTTCAGCTTTTGCGCTATTAATAGTTTTTTCTACGGTATTATTTGCGTTTGCTGAAAGATTAGTTGAGGTCGTTTTACTAGCATTTTTTTCTGCAGGAACCTTCTTTGTTTTGAAGGATTGACCTGCTTGTGAAGCAGTGGAAGTGTTCACGCATCTCTTTTTTGTCATCTTGCCTACGCTTCGGTAACCATACTGGTATGTATGCAACATATCGTGTGTAAAACGTAGCAATAGTAACTGTGTATTGAGACACTTTTATAGCTTAAAGCGTGTCTTGTTGCTATGCCTAGGATGTGTTAGAAATATGTGATTTTATGCTACTTCTGTAAGTGATACAAAACGTTTATTATTTAACGAAATTTGTTAACAAAATTTTGTTTTATATGCTCTATTGCTGTCGTTCGTCGGTGCGCGCTAAAGTGAGATAGAACAGTTATATGAATTGTTATTAAAGTTATCAAAGGAGCCAATATGGCAGAAACTTTTAACGTTGTGGTAGAGATTCCACGCGGTTCTAAGAACAAGTATGAAGTGGATCACGAAACTGGTCGCGTATTCTTGGATCGCACCCTTTTCACAGCTATGGGTTATCCAGATGATTACGGTTATATTGATGGCACTTTGGGCGAAGATGGCGATCCACTCGACGCTCTTGTTATGATTCCAAATTCTGTGTTCCCAGGATGCGTTGTTGAGTGCCGCGCTGTTGGCTTGTATCACATGGTTGACGAAGCCGGTGGAGACGACAAGGTTTTGTGTGTTCCAGCGGACGTTCGTTTCGACGACATCAAGGATATCGATGACGTGAACGAGTATCACAAGGCTGAAATCAAGCACTTCTTCGAGCAGTACAAGGCTTTGGAACCAGGTAAGGAAGTTCTTCCTGGTGACTTCTGGGCTGGCGTTGAGCAGGCTGAGAAGGAGATCGTTGCAGCTCGCAAGCGCTTGGAAGAAAGCGAAAAATAAGTTTCGCTTTTAATGAGTAAAACAATAAAAATTAAAAGTTAATAAATAAAACGTCGAAGACACATACTGTGTTTTCGACGTTTTTATGTAAGTGCGTGCTGCTTTCAGAAGTAAATTAAAACGTAACGTTGCATACGCTTTTAATAATTTTAAGCAGCTACTAGCATTCCAAGGCCTGCAATATACACGAGTATCCCTGAAAGCATTATTGGCAATATAGAAATAGCGATATCGTGTGAAACTATTCCAGTTTCGTATTCTTCATAATTGTTGCGAACCCATAAATATGAAAGTCCTGATAGCGCGATTAGCATAAATATGCACAGTACTATAACGAGTATTCCACCGTCTAAATTGCGAAGCGATGGCATAAAGCTAATAATTGACGGCAAAAATAGCCAACCCGGAAGTGCTGCACAAGCAATACTTGCAGTAAGCGTGTGCGAAAGATTTCGTACTAAATTTGTGCGATTCTCGCGCAGCATTTGCCTCAAGAATGTTACAAATGTTGCTGCTACAAGAATTAGAGCAAAAGATACAGCCCAGCGTTCGTAAGGGTGAATTGCAGCAATGAACTTACTCATTGACACAGTTTCGTTATCAATAATGACGCTTTTTGGTAGCCATCCCTTTAATACTCCGGTTGCAAACCATGTAGAAGCAATTCCTGCGCATAATGCAATAGCTCGGTCAATTACATTTCCGTGCAGTGGCCACAACGCTATAAATGTAAGCATTATGATAAGGCATAATATAAGTGTTATTTTTGCTGTTGCGATTGGCAATATTGCTGCAATTGCGAGAAGTACTACAACAAAAATTTGGCTTACAAACATCGCTAATGCGTTCATGCTAGGTATACGGGTATGTTTTTGAACATTTACGCAAGAATTATCATTTTTCTGCATCTTGTCATTGCAGATACGTGTTTCATTGCTCATACACACTCCCTAGTGCCGTAATTTTATATTTATAAAGCGTAATATGTCCGTAAAACATTAACAAATTACTTTGTTTATTTACTAATGTAGCCTATAACCTGCACTGCGCTTTATTGTGTTGATATTTTTTATCTTTGGAAAATGCAAGTGTTGCGCTTATCGCTATTTTTCGCAGTATGGTTTACAATTCCTGTAAAGGCTGAATTTGCTACTACATCAATTGTTTGTTGGAGGCATCATATGACTGATATCACATTGATGACTTCGTGTGCTTCTCCCTCTTCAGTTTTACCTTCACTTACTTTGTTATCTCATAAAGTGCGTTTACTTTCTTTGGATACATCAAGTTTGGCAAAACTGCCCGCACAAACCATTCTTTTGCTTGATGCGCGTGAGGATTTAGCTCTCGCTAAATCAATGTGTTCTTCTCTGCGTGTTGCAAATATTACGGTTCCTGTCATATTAGTTATAACTGAGGGTGGTTTTACTGTAGTAAATCCTTCGTGGAACATTTCTGATGTTGTGCTGACTAATGCTTCTCCTGCAGAAGTAGAAGGTCGTTTGCGTTTGGCTTCTTTGCAACACGGATCTTCTGATGATTTATTTGTGCATTCGCAAGGCTCTGAAATTGATGATTCTTTCAATTCAGACAATGGAACTATGCGTTCTGGAGATCTCGTTGTAGATATGCGTAGCTACACAGTGAGTTTGCATGGTCATCCTGTTGATTTAGCTTATAAAGAATTTGAATTGCTGAAATACTTTGTGCAGCATCCGCGCAGGGTGTTTACTCGCACTCATTTGTTGCAAGAAGTATGGGGCTACGACTACTACGGTGGCACTCGTACTGTAGATGTCCATATTCGTAGGCTCCGTGCAAAACTTGGTGTTGAATATGAACATTTGATTGGCACAGTGCGTAATGTTGGCTATCGCTTCGATCCTTCGGAATCAGATGAGAATAGCGAGATTTCCGAAAGCAGCATTGAAGATGATTCTGAAAATGATGCAGATAAGCAGTCTGCGCAATAATGATTTATCAAAGTTCTAATATGCGAGAATCAAAACAAGCGAAATTAGCTCGTATTTATGCAGAGTACGATTTATTGTGCAAAGAAATACCGGAACCTAAGTGTGCATTAAATTTCAAAAATCCATTTGAGCTACTAATTGCTACTGTATTAAGCGCGCAAACTACAGATAAGCGTGTGAATATCGTGACGCCTGAACTCTTTTCTATTTTCCCCAACGCGAGTTCTTTAGCTGCTGCTCCTGTATCTCAAGTTGAGTCAATTATTTACCCTCTCGGATTTTATAGAGTAAAAGCACAGAACATTATTTCATTATCTGCATGTTTGCTTAATAATTTTTCTGGTATAGTGCCATCAAATATGGAAGCTTTAATATCGTTGCCAGGTGTTGGTCGTAAAACTGCCAATGTCGTTCTTGGCAACGCATTTGGATTACCGGGGTTTCCTGTAGATACTCACGTAATACGTGTTACAGGTCGTCTTGGTTGGCGTAAGGTTCAGAATCGTCCAAATCCTGTTGCTATTGAGCGCGAAATAACTGCTTATTTTGCTCCTAAAGAGTGGACTAATCTCTCTCATAGACTTATTTTGCATGGCAGAAAAATTTGCACTGCTCGGAATCCAAAATGTGTTTCATGCCCTTTAAATACAACATGTCCGTCGGCAATTATTTAAAGCGTGTTGTTCCCAATTCAGATATTGATATAGACTGTAGGTTATGTCAAGAACAGGCAAATATGCGTGTCACGCTTCCAGGTCATATCATACTCGTACTAGTGCAGACTGGATACCATGGGTTGTGTTTGTGGTTGTGTCTGTAATAATGAGCGGCATTTTGTGGTGTGGATGGCAAATGTACCAGGGTCATTCGCCTTTTGCTGCAATAATGCATCCAGCTAGTAACTCAGTGCTAAAAGTTGGTCTACGTACTGCTCCTGAATCTCTTGATATTAGAAACGACGACAGTGACGCTTTACAGCAAGCTTTAATTGGTAATGTTTACGAAACTCTTGTTAAACGTGGCGATGATAATAGTTTGCAACCAGGTCTCGCGAAGTCATGGGATATTTCGAAAGACGGCTTAACATATCGTTTTAATTTGCGTCAAGGTGTGCATTTCTCTAACGGTAGTGAGATGACTTCAAATTCCGTATTACAATCTTTGAAACAAGGCATCACAAATAATTATCCTGGTTATAGTGCACTTACAAATATTAAAACTGTTAATAATCCGGATGATTACACTTTAGTAATTACACTTAATAATCCAGATGCTTTACTTCTACGTCGTCTTGCTGGACGTGTTGGCATTGTCTATGACACAAAATCGATGATCGACTATGCAAGTGCTGCTCTTGGCACAGGTCCTTTCACTGTAAGTGACTACAATAAAGGCAATTCTTTAGTATTACTTCGCAACGATAAATATTGGGGAACCCCTGCTTCTTGTGCAAGTATTACTTTGCAATATTTCAATAGCGATACTGCTCTAGCTGAGGCAATGGAAAAGGGCAATATTCAAATGGCAGTTCCGCTTGAAGGTAACGAAAATAAGCGCCTTGCTGCTGTTGCTAATACGCAAATGGTAGAGGGTCAGAGCACAAGAGTGCGATTTATTGCAATAAATACAACAGTTTCGTCGATTTTCTGCGATGAGCAGGCTCGTAAAGCTGCGAGATACGCTTTGAATGCGCAAACTGTACTTGCAGCTGATGGCAATGGTGGTGTTCCAGTAGGAGGACCTATTGATCCTCTTTCAACTGGTTATGAAGATTTAAATGGATTGTATCCTTATAATCCAGGCAAAGCTGCTCCTTTGTTCCATTACTTTAGCGCAAGCTATTTAGGAACTATTAATTTTCTTGTTCCACAGGGCGAAGGTGGAGTTGGGGGCGAGCTTTCAAAACAGATTAGTTCCGTGAGCGGTTTTAAGGTCAATCTTGAAGAAGTTGATCAACAAACTATGCGTAAGCGTATTAGTGAAGGTAAGTATGATCTTGCGCTTACTACGAGCAATCGTACTTTAGATGAAGGCATGTTTGCAGAAAGCGGTTCTCCGTTCGTTTTGCAAGACGCGCGTGCTCAACAAGCTTGGATCGATGCGGTTCATTCTAAGAATGCAAACGAATATGAGACAAATGCTCGTGCATATGCGCGCGAAGTAAGCAATAATGCTGCAGCTCACTGGTTATATGCTCGAAAGAGCATTATGGCTGTAAAGTCTAATGTAAGCGGCTATACGAAAAATATGACGGATCAGCTTCTGCCATTGCAGAGCATAGTGGTGAAATAGAAAAGCGTAAGATTTGCGTTGTCGCGCTGAGTTTCTAATATTCAGTTCATGAGTGAACAGGATAATAACGCAGTAAAACACGCATATTTAACACCATTGCCTAACAAGGTTGGTGTTGATGGTCTTGAAGACAAGTGGCGTAGTAATTGGGACGAAGCTAAGACTTACGCATTCCATAATTCTCGCGACCGTAAGGCCGTATATTCTATCGATACTCCACCTCCAACCGTTAGTGGTCACTTGCACGTAGGTCACGTATTCTCTTACACGCATACGGATGTCATTGCGCGATATAAGCGCATGCAAGGCTTTGACGTGTTCTACCCAATGGGTTGGGACGATAACGGCTTGCCAACAGAGCGCCGAGTACAAAATTATTACGGCGTTAGAGTGGATACTTCGTTGAAGTATGACCCTGATTTTAAGCCGCCTTTTGAAGGTACTGAAGGTAAGAAGATTGAGGCAAAAGATCAGGTTCCTGTAAGCCGACAGAACTTTATTGAACTTTGCGAACGCTTAACTTCTCAGGACGAGAAGCTTTTTGAAGCTTTGTGGCGTAGGCTTGGTCTTTCTGTGGACTGGTCGCAAACTTACCACACTATTGGTGAGCAGCCTCGCCGAGTTGCACAAAAAGCATTCTTGCGCAATCTTGCTCGCGGAGAAGCGTATCAGAAAGATGCTCCAGGTTTGTGGGATGTTACATTCCAGACTGCTGTTGCTCAGGCTGAGCTTGAATCGCGCGAATATCCTGGTTTCTACCATAAGATTGCGTTCCGTTTTGAAGATGGTACGCCAATTTATATTGAAACTACGCGCCCAGAATTGCTTGCTGCATGCACCTCTTTGATTGCAAATCCAGAAGATGAGCGTTATAAGAAGTACTTTGGTCAGGAAGTTTATTCTCCACTGTTTAAGGTGAAAGTTCCAATTTTGGCGCATTCTGCTGCTCAAATGGACAAGGGTGCAGGCATTGCAATGTGCTGCACTTTCGGTGATGTAACCGACGTTGAGTGGTGGCGTGACTTGAATCTTCCAACTCGACCAATCATTCAGCGCAACGGCCGCATTGTAATGACCACTCCTGATTGGATTACGGACGAGTCCGGCCGCGAAATGTTCGAGAAAATTGCTGGTAAAACCACTTTCTCTGCTCGTAAGGAAATTGTTGAAGCTTTGCAAGCAGCTGGAGATATGGAAGGCGAACCAAAGCCAACAAAGCGTATGACGAACTTCTACGAAAAGGGTGATAAGCCTTTGGAAATCGTCACTTCTCGTCAGTGGTACTTAAAGAACGGTGGCACGGACGAAAAGTTGAATGCTGAGCTTATTGAGCGCGGCAAGGAGCTTAATTTCCACCCAGACTTTATGCGCGTGCGCTACGAGAATTGGGTTCATGGATTGAATGGTGACTGGCTTATTTCTCGCCAGCGCTTCTTCGGCGTGCCATTCCCACTTTGGTATCCAGTAAACGAAAATGGGGAAGTGGATTACGAGCATCCTTTGACTCCTAGCGAAGACCGTTTGCCAATCGACCCAACTATCGATGTTCCAGAAGGATTCGACGAATCTCAGCGCGACCAGCCAAACGGCTTTACTGCTGAGCAAGACATTATGGACACTTGGGCAACATCTTCCTTAACTCCGCAAATTGTGACCCGTTGGGAAGAGCCAGGTGAGGAAAATCAAGCTTTGTTTAAGGCTACTTTCCCAATGGATTTGCGTCCACAAGGTCAAGATATTATTCGTACTTGGCTGTTTAGTACGGTTGATCGTGCGCATCTTGAAAATGGCTGCTTGCCTTGGAAGCATGCTGCGCTTTCTGGTTGGATTCTTGATCCTGACCATAAGAAGATGTCTAAATCTAAGGGCAATGTGGTTGTGCCAAATAAACCAATCGAAGAGTTTGGCGCGGATGCTGTGCGCTACTGGGCAACTTCTGCAAAACTTGGCTTGGATGCAACTTACGACGAAGGTCAAATGAAGATTGGTCGACGTTTAGCGATTAAGCTTTTGAATGCTACGAAGTTTGCGCTCGCAATTGGTCGCGAAGATGATGAACATCAGGTTCTTGAGCCTGCTAGTGCGGATTGGGATTTTGCAGACGTTACGGAAGTTTTGGATCGCTCTGTTATGGCAAAGCTCGCATCCGTTATTCGTACCGCAACTGATGCGCTTGAATCTTACGAGCATTCCAAGGCTTTGGAAGCAATCGAAACATTCTTCTGGGAGTTCTGCGACGATTACATTGAGCTTGCAAAGAATCGTGCTTATGGTACTGCAGAATCAACTGGACGCACTCCAAGTGAAGCTGCTGTGAAGTCTGCTCGTACAACTCTTGGTCTTGCACTCGACGCTTTGGCTCGCTTGCTTGCTCCTTACTTGCCTTACGCTACTGAAGAAGTGTGGAGCTGGATGCATGACGGCGAAGGATCCGTGCATCGTGCTAGCTGGCCATGCGCTAAGGCGTATGAGGCTGCTGCAAACGGAGTTTCTGCAGACACTTTGGCTTACGCGGGTGAAGCTTTGGCTGCTTTGCGCAAGATTAAGTCTGAAGCAAAAGTTTCTATGAAGACTCCTATTTTGCAAGTAACTTTGAACGTTGCAGAAAACGCTTACAAGGCTGTTGAGGAGACTTTGGATGACGTTGCTGAAGCTGGTCGCGTTACTGGAGAAGTAAAGCTTAACGCTGTTAAGGCTGCAGTTGCTGGAGATTCTTCTGCTTCTGAATCTGAATCTGCTTCTGATTCTGCAGAATCTGATGCAGCTAACGTAAACGTTTCAGTTGCTCAAAGCGAACTCGGCGAAGCTCCTGCAAAAAAGAAGTAGTTGCAAGTAATCGAAAATAATGAATCGCAAAACAAAAGCGCTGGAAGTCAATCTTCGACTCCAGCGCTTTTTGTGTATTTAAAAACTAAGCATAATCACTTATTATAAATCCTGCTGCGATGGTCAATGTCCACAACAAAAACGGTCAGTACATTATTTTCAATTGCACAAATTATTCTGTAATCCCTTACTCTATATCTCCAAAATCCCGAATAGTTGCCAGTTAGTGCCTTGTCTCTGATTCGAGGATTGTCGAGATTGCTAATTTCGCGAAGCTCCTTAACGATTTGCTTGGCAATCGTTTTGTCAATTTTCCCTAGCTGTTTTTCAGCTCTTTTAGATAAATTAATCTTCCAAATCAAGGCGCTTCACCACGTCGTCGAGTGGGGATGTTTCTAATTCTCCACGTTTGTATGCTTCAATATCTGCCATTAGACCATATTCATGTTCAAGTTCATCAATTTGAGCTTCTAGTGCTTGATTCATGTAAAATGAACGGGTGCGGTGAGTGGTTTTAGCGAGCTGATCATAACGATCTAAAACGTTAGAGGGTACTCTTAATCCTGTAATTGTTGCGACCATTTTTAATCTCCAATGTAAAACATATATTACCTTACACTCAGAATAATGCAATCCAATGGGTTGTAATCGCGAAGCATCGCGCGGTAACGCTAGACTGTAAACCATGAATCCAGAAAGCTTAAGTGAATTAATTGAAAAAATTGCTAAAGATTTAGTAGCAAGCGGTAAAGCTGGCAATCTAACAGAAGATTTGATTCCTGCTGCCGAAAAACTTGCAGTTATGAGGCCAAAAGATCGCGCACACGGCGATTGGGCTACGAATGTTGCTATGCAACTCGCTAAAAAAGCTGGTATAAAGCCTCGCGATTTAGCTGAACTTTTTGCCGAGCGTTTGCAAGAAGCAGAAGGTATTGCGTCTGTAGAAGTTGCAGGTCCTGGCTTTATTAACATAACGCTTGATTCTGCTTCTGCGGCGGCGGTCGTAGACGAAGTCTTAAAGCAGGGTGCGGCTTTTGGCAAGAATACGCATTTGAGCGGCAAAACTTTGAATCTTGAGTTTGTATCCGCAAACCCAACTGGTCCAATCCACATTGGTGGAACTCGCTGGGCTGCAGTTGGTGATTCCATGGCTCGAGTTTTGGAAGCGAACGGCGCAAAAGTTGTGCGTGAATACTACTTCAACGATCATGGCGAGCAAATCAACCGTTTTGCAAAGTCTTTAGTTGCTGCAGCTCACGGCGAAGAAACGCCTGCAGATGGTTACAAAGGTGCGTATATTAACGAAATTGCGGACGCTGTTATAAAAGAAGCAAATGCGGACGGCGTTGATGTTCTTTCATTGCCGCGAATTGATCTTGGAAAAGACGAGGAAGGATTGCCTCTTGGCGAAGGCGATTCCGAGCAGCGCGAAGAGTTCCGCAAGCGCGCAGTTCCAATGATGTTTGCGGAAATTCGTAAGTCTATGCGCGATTTTCGTGTTAGTTTCGACGTGTGGTTCCACGAAAACAGCCTGTACGAGGATGGCGAAGTTGAGCGCGCTATTGCAGACTTGCGTGAGCGTGGAGATATTTTCGAAAAAGACGGCGCAACTTGGTTTGAATCCACTAAGCATGGCGACGACAAGGATCGCGTAATTATTAAGTCCGACGGAAACTACGCTTACTTTGCTGCTGATATTGCGTACTATCGCAACAAGCGTCACCGCGAGCAGAATCCTGCAGACGTAGCAATCTACATGCTCGGCGCGGATCATCACGGATATATTGGCCGAATGATGGCAATGTGCGCGGCTTTTGGCGACAAGCCGGGCGAAAACATGCAGATTCTTATTGGTCAGCTTGTAAACGTTATGAAGGACGGAAAACCTGTGCGCATGAGCAAGCGTGCTGGAAACGTTATTACGATTGACGATTTAGTTGATGCAATTGGCGTTGACGCTTCGCGCTACTCGCTTGCTCGCACCGACTACAACACAAGCGTTGATATTGATTTGGATTTGCTTGCTTCTCACAGCAACGATAATCCTGTGTACTACGTGCAATACGCTCACGCACGCAGCTGCAATGTGGCTCGCAATGCGGCTGACGCTGGAATTACGCAAGATGGCGCTGATTTAAGCTTGCTTAATACCGAGGCTGACGGCGAAGTATTGGCTGCTTTGGCTCAATGGCCTGCTGCTTTGGCTCAAGCTGGCGATTTGCGCGCTCCTCACAGAGTTGCGCATTACCTTGAGGATTTGGCAGCAAGTTACCACAAGTGGTACAACCTTGAGCGTGTTGTACCAATGGAGTTAACTGACCCTGAAAATCGTTTGCCAGAAGCCGAGCGTGAAGCTCAGCGCATTGCAAAGTGCCCAGAGCCAGCTCGTGCTGCAGCTCGCTTAAAGCTTAACGCTGCTGTGCGCACAGTTATTGCAACTGGTCTTGATTTGCTTGGAGTTTCTGCTCCAGAAAAGATGTGATTTTGCTTATTTTATATAAGATTTAGAGCAAAGCTATAGAGCATTTTTGATTACATAGGACGTTGGTAGCTTGCCAGCGTCCTTTTTTATTTTTTATTAGAGACACGCACGAATTATAAGTTTCTATCGATTAAGTACATGCAATTTATTAATATACCCTCTAATATTATTTTTGCTTTAAATCCACAAAATTACAAGGTAAGAGATTTAGCTGAATAGTATGTAAATACAAATTTATCCTTATGGGAGGTGTAAGCATGAGCGTCACAACACAAAGTGTCAGCACAGATAGTGCCCCGAAAAAAAGGAACTTGACCATTATTGAGTCCGCGTACGTGGCGGTCATGTTGTTTGGTATGTTCTTTGGCGCAGGAAACCTGATTTTCCCTGTGTTCCTTGGAGCTAATGCAGGAACTAATTTCGTGCCTGCAACAATTGGCTTTATTGTTACTGGCGTTGGTTTGCCATTGCTTGGTGTTACGGCTCTTGCAATGAGTCGCGCAAACGGTCTTTTTGAACTTTCTAGTAAGCCGAGCAAAAAATACGGCATGTTCTTTACTTGTGTGCTGTATTTAACAATCGGACCATTCTTTGCAATTCCTCGCTGCGCAACAACTTCGTACACTGTTGGTTTGGAGCGCGTTATTCCACAAGACGGAAACGGTCAATTGTATTTGTTCTTGTTCTCTGTGGTTTTCTTCGCGTTAGCATTCTTCTTTGCTATGAAGCCTAGCGGAATACTTACATGGGTTGGTAAAGTTCTTACGCCGATATTCTTGGTTTTCTTAGGTATTCTGGTATTTACTGCACTGTTTTCTCCTGTAAGCGGCGCTTCTGCGGATGCTGCTCCTATAGGGAAGTATGTTAATGAATCATTCTTTACAGGATTCTTAGATGGCTACAATACAATGGATGCTTTAGCTAGCTTGGCTTTTGGCATTATAGTTGTTAGTACTATTCGATCCTTTGGCGTAAAAGATCCTAAAGATGTGGCAGTGAATACTGTGCGATCTGGATTCTTTAGCTGCTTGCTTATGGCGTTGATTTACGTCGCAATTGTTGTTGTCGGTGTGCGTAGCCGTGCACTGTTTAAGCCTGCTGAAAACGGTGGCGTAACTTTGGCGCAAGTTGCACGCTACCATCTTGGAAACGTTGGTTTGCTTGTTCTTGCTGCAACTGTTACTCTTGCATGCTTAAAGACGGCAGTTGGTTTAATTGTAAGCTGCTCGGAAACTTTCTCTAAGTTATTCCCTAAGGGTCCTAGCTATCGCGTTTGGTCTGTGTTGATTACGCTTGTTTCGTTTGGCCTTGCAAACTTTGGTTTGAGCACAATCATCGAATATGCAGTTCCAGTATTGATGTTCTTGTATCCACTGTCAATCGTATTGATTCTTTTGGCTTTGTGCGGTCGACTTTTTGGAAATTCCAAAGTCGTGTACGCTTGGACGCTTGGTTTTACTGGTGTTGCAGCGGTATATGATTTTTTGAATAGTTTGCCACAAGCTTTACGCAGTGCATTGCATATGAACGATATGTTGGTGGTTGTTCAAAACTGGCTACCGTTCTCAGAATTTGGCATGGCTTGGGTTTGCCCTGCTGTTGTTGGATTTGTTGTTGGTTATGTCCGCATGGTTTTATTTGAAAACAAGGACATGGAAGAGGTGGCTCGTCTAGCTGCTGGTCCAGATCTTGAAGGCAGTGTTGCTAGCGACGATTATTATTCTTCAAGCGATGCTGAGTTTAAGGAGCCTGCTGACTTCGCTGTATCCGCTAAGTCTACTGTTGACGAACCTAATTTTAGTGAGCAATCCTAAAGTTTTGTAGCGTCGCGTAGACGTCATAATAATCGCCATATTTTGATGCGTATTTTACGTAACAAGATATGGCGATTTTATGCGACTTGCTAATTGAGGCTTGCGACTTGCGCCTAGAAGTTGCCGCCGTTCCAACCCCAGTCAGTAGTTGCAGTGTAACGAATATAAGTGCGATCCTGTGGAATCCCAAGCTCTCGCTCTAAAGCTGCCATAATCTGCTCAGTTAACTTTTCCCAAGCAGACCCTGGCACGCTGGAACCAAACACGTTCACCTCAACGTAAGCTGCAGGCTTAGCATTGTCTCCTGCAAAATAAATCGGCATATTGTCCTCGAATGGGCACATGAGCCAATGCTCGCTTTTTCCTGGAACTGCGCTAATTGCTTTGCCATAAGCAGCTTTTAATGCGTCGCGCTGGGTAGGTGTTGTGCTTACAGAAACATGAGTATGAATAACTGGCATAATCGCTCCTTTGCTAAATTTAGTAAGCTTTATTACGTAACAATTATATGTTATTTGTTAGCAGCCGCGTGTTTAATGGATATTATGAAAAAGCTTATTGAACAGGTTGTAAAGTTTGGAATTGTGGGCGTTATTGCCCTTATTATTGACGTTGCGCTACTCAATTTATTAATGCTTGCGCACTTAAATAATGTGGTTGCGGGTACGATTTCTTTCGTAATTTCACTTATCTTCAACTATATTGCCAGTATGAAATACGTCTTTAAACATCGTGAAGATATGGCAAAGTGGATGGAGCTTCTGATTTTTGTTATTTCCGCAGTCATAGGTTTGCTTATAAATGATTTGATTATTTGGGCTAGTACGTTAGGAATGGTTGAAAGCTTACGCGGATCTGCAGTATACGTTTTGCGCACAAATATAGGAAAACTTGTAGCTACTGTTGTTGTTGCTGTGTGGAATTTTGTTATACGAAAGTGGCTGCTCGATGATACTAAATCTCAACAGCCTGGGTATGTTGCGCAAGAAGATACGAGTTTTGCTCACCGTTTGGGAATGTGGTCGCTTAATCATACAAAAAATCGCAAGTAATTGATTTAATCTTTTAAACAGAAAGTAGAACGCAATGCCAGCTACGACAATTCATTTTGTGCGTCATGGAGAAGTTGATAATCCAAATCACGTGTTGTATGAGCGTCTTTCTGGATTTCATCTTTCTGCTCGCGGAGTGAGAATGGCGCAAGCTACAGCAAAATATATTGCCACTGTTCCGCAAATGCGCGGAATTACTGCAATTTATTCGTCTCCTCTTGAGCGAACACGTGAAACAGCGCGTGAAATCGAAAATGCTTTGCGCAATATTGCAGATTCTGCCTATGTAAAAGCGCACTATGACGAAGATTCTGCGCAATCTCAAGAAAGCGACATTATTTTAGATAAACGCTTAATTGAAGCTGGAAATAATTTCCGCGGGAAACGCATAGGTTACGGTGAAGGCGCACTGTGGAAAAACAACAATTGGAAGCTTGTTGCGAATTTGTGGAAGCCAAGTTGGGGAGAAAGCTACAGAAGTATTGCCACTAGAGTTGGCGATTTTGTGCGCGAGCAGGTTCGTAAGCATCCGGGTGAGCAAATCGTTGCAGTTACTCATGAGTCGCCAATCTGGTCTTATAGACACCTACTGGAAACCGGCCACGCTGAACATAATATGCTTCTTCGTCACACGGCTTTAGCTTCGATTACTTCTATTACTTACGATTGCGAGACTTTGCGTGTGCTTTCAATTACGTATGTTGATCCTGCTGGGCGAGTGAAGTAAGTAACATATAATGCGAAGGAGCATTGAAATGGTTAGTTCTGTTGATTCTGTCAAAGATTCTGAAGATATTAAAAATAATGAAAAAAGTATGCTAATGCTGAATGATGCAGCGCAATCTGCCGCAAAACTAACGGAATTATGGCCATTGACGGAAGCGCGACACTTAGATAACGACGCAAAATATGCGGAAAATCTTGAGGTGCGCTCAATGCGAGCAATAGCACGAATACTCACGAATCTTGATGTTACTGTGCCGGATGCTGAATTTGTGTATGAAGGTGCGGATGAAATTCCTGGACGTCCGCAAGAAATAGTAGACGCGCTACTTGCTGCCGCCGATGCTTACGACAATATGGATTCATGCTATGAGCCTAACTATGATGAAGCAGAAGAAGCAATACTAGAAAATAGTAATAATATAAATTCTATTTTTAGTAAGATTGCATCTCATTCTGCCGAAGATTCTAATGCAATAAATGCAGCAGCCGATACGTTAAATGTTGAAGGTAATTGGAGTATTAACGATATTGACTTTGCAATTAATTATGCGAAACAAATGGTTTCTTGTTATGAAAATAAATCATTGGAAATGCAAAAAATTATTGTAGTTTTAAGCTTATTAACAAATCTAATTAAAAAAACTAACGAGATTTGCGAAACTTTACCAATCTTCTTATATATTAACGAAATATGTGAGTGTGCTGGTTTGCCGCGAATGATGTTCAAGGATGCTCAATGGCGTGAGATTGTTGATTGTGTGCGCAATTCTAGCGATAAGTGTAATTGTGATATAAGTGGCGATATAAGTGCGTTGGTCAATTTTATTTCGCCGCTGCTTATTTCAGAGTGGGGAAAGCATCGTGAAGACGTGCTGTGGGATCCTGAAGTTGCGAAGAAGCTCGCAAAAGAAGAGGATGATAGAAAGTCCCGCGAGGCTCTTGCTGCGAAGTTTGCGCACGTTGAGGGTAATAAAGAATCTACGCAGGCACTTGATTAGTTTTTAGGTTGACTTATGTTTGATGCGAATGCTGCACGTCCGTAACGCGCGGCACAATGGAACCTATGACTGATATCGAGGAAACTCAAGAAGTTGCTAATAATGCAACAAAATCCGCAAAGCCTGAACTTCCAAAGAATGTTCGCGTGCGTTTTTGCCCTTCGCCAACCGGTACACCTCACGTAGGTATGGTTCGTACCGCGCTATTTAACTGGGCGGAGGCTCGCCATACTCACGGCAAATTGCTTTTCCGTATTGAAGATACCGATAATGAGCGCGATAGTGAGGAAAGCTACCAGCAGATTATTGAGGCTCTTCGTTGGCTCAATATTGATTGGGACGAGGGCATTGATGTTGGCGGAGATAACGGACCGTATCGCCAGTCCCAGCGCATGGAAATTTATAAAGACGTAGCACAAAAGCTTTTTGAAGCAGGATACGCTTATGAATCCTTCTCTACTCCTGAAGAAATTAAGGAGCGTAATATTGCTGCTGGCCGTCCTGCTGAATTTGGTTACGATGGCTACGATCGCAATCTTACGGAAGAACAGAAGCAAGCTTTCCGCGACGAAGGTCGCAAACCTGCACTTCGCTTGAAGATGCCAAATGAAGACATTACTTTTAACGATTTAATTCGTGGTGAAATTACTTTTAAAGCCGGATCTGTTCCAGATTATGTGATTGTGCGTCCGAATGGCGATCCACTTTATACGCTTACGAACCCTGTTGACGATGCGTTAATGGATGTGAATGTGGTTTTGCGCGGTGAGGATATTTTGAGCTCCACACCTCGTCAGATTGTGCTGTACCGTTATCTTATGGAGATGGGTATTGCTAAGGAAACTCCGCTTTACGGACATATGCCTTACGTTATGGGCGAAGGTAAGAAGAAGCTTTCTAAGAGAGACCCTGAGTCCAACTTGTTCTTGCATAGGGATAACGGATTTATTCCAGAAGGCTTGCTGAATTACTTGGCTTTGCTTGGATGGTCTATTGCGCCTGATCGTGACGTGTTCACTATGGACGAGATGGTTGAAAAGTTCGATGTGCGCGACGTTAAGGCAAATCCTGCACACTTTGACTTGGATAAAGCAATTTCGATTAACGCTGAGCATATTCGCATGCTTGAGCCTCAAGATTTCTTGAACCGTTCTGTGCCTTACTTGCATAAGGATGGCGTAGTTAGTGCGGATAATTGGGATGCGTTAACTGACCGCGAGCGTGAAGTACTCACCGCTGCTGCACCTCTTGTACAGCCTCGCGTGCGTTTGCTTGGCGAGGTCGCTGGAATGGTTGGCAGCCTGTTAAGTGAAGATGGCTACATTGCTCCAGATGACGACGCTCGTAAGCAGTTGAAGGAATCTGCAGGAGAGGTTCTTGACGCTGCGCTCGCTGCCTTGAAGGACGTTGATGCTGCTGATTGGCATACTGATTCCTTGCACGAGCTTTTGAACAAGAAGCTTGTTGAGGAAGCTGGCTACAAGCCGCGCTTGGCGTTTGGCCCTGTGCGAGTTGCACTTTCTGGTCGTCGCGTTTCGCCTCCACTGTTTGAGTCCATGGAAATCGTGGGCAAAGACGTGACTTTGGCGCGTTTGGCTGGTTTACGCGAGCATTTGTAAATCACCAATAATTTATAAGCGCAAATAAAATTTGAATAAGGCGGAAGTGTGGCACTATTGCTGCATTTCCGCCTTTTTATTTGTTTTATGCTTAATATATTTTCGACACGCCGCGGTTGCAAGTATTTGCTTTATGTTGTAAAGTCGCTATTTGTTGCGTCAAGAGGCGTAGCTGATAAATGAAAGCCCCCGTCGTCTAGCGGTCTAGGACTACGCCCTCTCACGGCGCCAACACCGGTTCAAATCCGGTCGGGGGTACGAAGACGGAACGGTTCCAAGAGCCGCGAAGCTTGTCAATTGGGGTATGGTGTAATTGGCAACACAGGTGATTCTGGTTCATCCATTCTTGGTTCGAGTCCAGGTACCCCAGCGAATAGCTCTCGTAGAACGAGGGCTTTTTTGTTATCTATCTGTATTACTGCGATTTGTCTCAGCGCGCGACCTTTTCTTTACATGGCTGTAAAGTTTCTGCCGCTTGTTGGCGTGAAAGCGGCAGTTTCTTTACATACATGCTCAGTTTTTGCCGTTTACTCCCGTTTACCACGCTTGCCGCACGCTTCTTATGTAGCCTTAAAATCAAAAACCCCAGTGCGTGACCGGGGTTAGAGAAAGAAGAGAAGAAGAGAGGTTAAGTTATTAAAGTCAAATTCAACTACTTGCTTGTAGTTTATTTCCTTTTGATGTATATATAATAACCACCTTATGCTGAGTGCAGTAATGCGATTACCTGTGAATTGTCTGTGAATTTGTAACTATTTTACTGAAATTGCACGTTTTTATCGCCTTTAGGTTATTTATTATCAGTATTTGCTTAATTTAGTATTTTTGAATGTAAATAATTTATGTAAACTTGCGCACAAAATTGAGTGAGTCGCGGCATATCTGCCGTATGCTTAAAGTATGACTGATTCTGCACAATCTGAAGCTCATGTATCTGCGGCACTTCCTTTATCTGTTTCGGCGCGTTTAGGACGTTTGCAGTTCCATCTTTCTGGTAAATTCCGGGTGCTTCAGTGTGCAGATGTTCAAGATGGGTTACGTATTTCACAAGATACTATTCGACTTATTGCTTCTGCTTGCGATGCTGTGCGACCAGATCTTGTAGTTTTTACTGGAAACCAGATTGCAGGTTATGAAAGAGTATTTGCAAAAACTTTTCAGCGTAGACGCTGGCAGGAATCTTCCAATATTTCAGCTTCTGATAAGAAGCAATTGGTTGATAAGGTGCACGAATTTGTTGCTAAGTTAATGAAGCCACTAGAAGATCGCAGTATTCCGTGGGTTGTTACTTATGGGAATCATGATTTCCAGTGCGGTCTGAGTAATGAAGAGCTTGATAAGATATATCAAGATTTTCCATGTTGCATGAATCGCAGTGCTTCTAATGTATCTTCTGCAAGTGCTATGCAATCGACAAAATGTGTGTTGCCAAAGCAGATTATTTTTACATGTGAGCCTGGTACTTTTGCCTTGCCTGTTATGGATGAAAAGCATGAAAAGGTTGTTTTTTCAATAGTTTTAGTTGATTCTGGAGATTATGCTAAATCCGGCGGATATGGTAGCCCTTCTAAAAAAACTATTGAGTTTATTTCTGGTCTTCCTTCTTATTTGCCTGAGCATATTTGCGTTTTTCAGCATTTTCCATTGCCGCAATATTATCGTGTTCTTCGTGAAGTTCCGCAAGAACTTGCTGCGCGCGAACATGCTATTGAAGGGTATCGTACTTTTGCTGGTCGCTATTATGCTCTTGACGAAAAACATGTTCTGCCCGATGGGTATTTAGGTGAAGGAATCAGCTGCCCTGACGTCGATAGTGGTGAATACGCTGCTTTGCTTGATGCAGGAGCTTTTGCGCTAATTGCCGGTCACGATCACCGCAATTCTTTCGCAGCTAAAGATCACGAGAGTAATATGCTATTTGTTGCCACTCCTACATGTGGTTTTGGATCTTACGGCCCTGAACCTGCTAAAAGAGGCGTGCGCTTGCTCGAATTTGATATTCGTCACCCGTTTGAACCGCGTACGCAAATGCTTGAATTTGGGAATCTTGTTGGCAAACCTTCTTCCAAAAAAGCCTATACTTATGCTCTTACAGCTGAATCTGAGCATGAATTGCCAGAAGTGGATTTATTACGTAAACCATCATTACTTACTAGATTGATTCGTCGATGGCGTCAACGATCTACGCGCTAATTTAATCAGTTTTAATAGATTGCATGAGCGCGTTGGCAAATATGCCGGTATTATAGTGAATAGTGTTTTAGCGCGAACGAAAGAGGTAAATGTGTCCGCACACAATACGGCTGAACAGAACAACAATAGTGGCATTGACGCTGCAGATGTGTTGCATGTAGAAGGTGGTAAGCCGCTTAATGGCACTATTAAAGTGCGTGGCGCAAAAAACTTTGTTAGCAAGGCTATGGTTGCAGCTTTGTTGGCACCTGGCAAGTCTGTTCTAAAAAACGTTCCTGAAATTCGCGATGTTCATGTAGTTTCTGATTTGTTGCGTTTGCATGGTGTTGACGTTGAAGTTAATGGACCTGAAGGCATTGTGACAATTGATGCCACAAAAGTGCAGCTCGCAGATGTAGCTGACGTCGACACTCTTTCTGGTTCGTCTCGTATTCCAATTCTTTTCTCTGGTCCTCTTCTTCATCGTCTTGGAGAAGCGTTTATTCCTGCGCTTGGAGGATGCAATATTGGTGGCCGTCCAATTGATTTTCATCTTGAGACGTTGCGTAAACTTGGTGCAAATGTAGATAAAGATCACGAAGATGGTATTCATATTACTGCACCTAATGGCTTACATGGCACTAAAATTCATTTGCCTTATCCTTCTGTCGGCGCAACCGAACAGACTTTGCTTGCAGCGGTTCTTGCAGAAGGTCGTACAGAGCTTTCCGGAGCTGCAATTGAGCCAGAAATTATGGATTTGGTAGCCGTTTTGCAAAAGATGGGTGCGATTATTTCTGTAGATGTTGACCGTACTTTCCGTATTGAGGGAGTAAAAGAGCTTCAAGGATACACTCATACGTCATTAACTGATCGCATCGAAGCAGCTTCTTGGGCTTCTGCTGCTCTTGCAACACACGGAGATGTGTTTATTAAGGGCGCAACTCAGCCAGAAATGATGACTTTCTTAAATGTGTTCCGTAAAGTTGGCGGACAATTTGATGTTACAGATAAAGGAATTCGTTTCTGGCATCCGGGTGGGGATTTGCATCCGGTTGCTATTGAAACCGATGTACATCCTGGTTTTATGACTGATTGGCAGCAGCCTCTTGTCGTTGCGCTTACTCAAGCGAAGGGCTTGAGTATTGTGCATGAAACTGTTTATGAAAATCGTTTTGGTTTCACGAAGCCACTTGTGCAAATGGGAGCTATGATTCAGCTTTATCGTGAATGCTTAGGTTCGCTTCCTTGCAGATTCCAGCAGCGCAATTACAAGCATTCTGCAGTGATTTTCGGACCTACTCCGTTGACAGGTCAAGATATTGATGTACCTGATTTGCGCGGAGGCTTTAGCCATTTGATTGCAGCTCTTACTGCTCAAGGTCCGTCGAATGTGCGTGGAATTTCGCTAATTGATCGAGGATATGCAGATTTTAGAGGCAAACTTTTAGCATTGGGTGCTAATATCGACTGATATATTCTTCTACTTCTTCTACAAAACGTGAGTTTTGTAGGTTTATAAGCTTTTATCCACAATGCTATAAAAAGCTTTTTTACGCATAAATTTATCGGTACAGTAGTCGCAACTGTAATTCAATTACTCAAAAAATTAACTGAAATATTTGATGAGTAGTTGGAGTTTTCAATATTGCGGAGGCGTAACGATGGTTTGTGTAGGCGGACGCTATCAGCTGCTTGGTGAGCTGGGGCGTGGTGGCACTTCAACAGTGTTTCTTGCTGTTGACACCGTTTTGCACAAGCAATGGGCTGTTAAAGAAACGCTTCTGCAAGGAGATGAAGAGTATCAACAACATATTATTCAATCCTTACGCGCTGAAGCGAATGTTTTAAAGGAATGCGATCATCCAGCTATTCCGCGAATTGTTGATTTTTTTGAAGAAAATGGTAGAGCTTATGCTGTTCGCGATTATGTAAAGGGACGTTCTTTAAAATCTATTGTAGAAGAATCTGGATTGCAAAATGTTGAAACTGTTCTTGATTTAGGTATGCAACTTTGCTCAATACTTTCTTATTTACATTCGCATTATCCGCCAATTATATACGGTGATCTTAAGCCTTCTCAGGTTATGATTTCAGAAGATGGCACAGTCCGTTTGATTGATTTTGGTGCTGCAACGCAATTATATGCAAACGGGGGAGTGCTTGATTTGCGCACAATAGACCAGTGCGACGCGCGATTTGCTACTAATATTTTTACCGCTCCTGAAATTTTGAACGAAAACTCTGCAGCAACTACTTCAAGCGATGTGTATTCGATTGGAATGACATTGCGTTACGCATTATTACCAACTGAAGTGCCTAAAACAAACGTGCAATCTGCTGTACTATTGCCTCATGAGAATCGTGAAGTAGTAGAACAATTAGTGTCTGTGCTCGCAATAGCTACAGCTACTAAACCATCTCATAGATATAAAGATTGCGACGAAATGTTTTCTGCACTGGAAGCGTGTGAGCATACAGAAAAGCATTCGCAACAATGCGACACCTCTACGAATGTATTGCGACGCAAACAATGCAAAAATAGTTTTAAGCCTAGAAAAAAGCGCTATGCAATTACGGCATTAATTGTTGTAGTACTAGTTTTTATAGTAATTTTATTCAACTGCTTAGGTTTATTTGTTGGGAATGCTTTTGTAAATCGAAATAAGCAATCTTTTGATGGTGAGCCAAGTAGTAAAAGAATTGAGGAAATACGCAAAAATAATAAAAGCTACGATTCTTACATGCAATTAGCTGAGCGCGAAAGCAATTCGGATATTGCGTGTCGCTATATTTCTCATGCAATGCAAGTGCAAAATAGTATGATCAAGAAGAAATATATAAGCAAAATATCATTTAAACCTCTCCAAATTTTATTGCAAATTCAACTTGCAGATCAGCAATGGAGTGCCAACGAAGAGCAATGTTTTGTTGGTTTGATTAATAAATACGAGCAAAACTTGCGTCCTGTAAATAAAGATTGGTTGAATATTTCTATAGAAATAGGCAAAGCGTATTGGTACTATTTTGCAGGATTTTCTGGAAAAGTTTCGCAAACAGAACGATTATCTCGTATGCGAGTAGCAAAAGTATGGTTCCAAGAGGCTCAAAAATATGAGAAAGATGCGAATAAAGCGTCTTCGCAAGCTGTAGAAACTAATTCTGATGGCATATCGCATACTGTTTCAAATCAAAAAATGTTAAGCGCGTACATCGCTATTTCTGACGCTTATGCGCAACTTGTTGATGTTTCTAAAGATTGTGCAAGCGTAGAAACGTATAAAAATTATGTGAATCAATTACAGCAGCTAATGCAAATTGTTGAGAAAGATCACGGAGACGTTTTATTTGTGGATACTGGAGAACTAGTTTTGCAATCAATTCATTCGTGGTTGCCGATGTTCCTAGAAAGCGGAGCCAGTAAACAAGAGATTCAGCAAATGTGCGACAAGGCAGAATATCTTCTTAAACAAGCGCATGCGTCAAATGATGAGGCTGTAAGTAGAAAGAAAAACGCAATCGATAGCGTCAAAAAAGTTCAAGACGAAATTAATCTAGCTTTTTTGCAAAAGAAATAAAAGAAATAAAAGGAATAATAAAAAGGAGGGAATAAATGTGTAAACAAAGAAATTTGGGGGATATGTGGTTTTTCAAGCGATTTAAATGCGGCTGCGCTCGCATTGGCGTTTATATTGGGATTATTGTATTTATTAGTGCTGCTATAGTTGTTGCATTATTGCCACTTAATTCTATTGCGTATGCAAAAAGCAGCTATAACGCAGCCAAAGGATTGCATATAGCAAATGTTTCTGTTATGACAAAACAGAAAACTGTTCGCACTCAAGGCGAGTACATGTTTACTAAACGTGCTGCTTCGCTACTTATAACTTTTGATGGATTGGACGCTTCGGAAATTAGGAACGCGCATAAAGCTACTGTTAGCGTTGGAAGATATCAAATAGTGAGTGCCAAAGTTGATTTAGCTAAGATTGAGGCGGTGTCGTCGCTAGTTAATATTCGTTATAAGATCCGACCTCGAGTATTAGGAATAGTAAGAGTTGAATTGCAAAAAGAAGGAATATACGATTTGCAAGATATCTCTATAAGACTTGCTGCTGTAACAATGCATCCTAAACGCATATGGGGAGGAGTTGACTCTAATTCTCATGTTTCAAAGCAAACTAACTATATTTCTAATGAAAGTAAACTTTCTGGCAACAAATTGCGCTCTCGTAAGCCAATATTAAGTATTCCTGATTCAGTTTTGAATGCTTCAGATTTAACAAAAGATAATTCTTATAGCAAGCGTCCAAGATATATTGTTATTGACAAAACTGTTCCTCGCTTGAGTGTTAGTTATGACAACAACGCATCGTATGAAGGCAAATATTTTCGTAATAATCGAGCTTCAAGAATATTAATACAGGATGATTCGTTCGTTTTCTCGTATTTGCTTCACGATTCTTATCCTATTGCGAAAGTTTTTGCTGATGGTAAGCAGGTTATGGTACTTACAGCTAAAAGCTTTAAAAACGATGGTGTGCATACAAACGTGTGGTATGCTGATGTTTCTTTTTCGGGGGATGCTTCTTGGGATGTTCGCTATTGTGTTGAAGATTTATCGGGTAATGCGAGTTCTTCTATCAGTAATAAATTCATTATTGATACGCTTTCGCCAACTGTTTCTATTACTGGAGTGCAACAAGGCGGAGCGTATTCTCATGCTGTAGTTCCAACATTAGTTATAAAAGATCGTTGGCTAAAACCTGCAAGCGTAACGTATTCGCTGAGAAGAATGCGATATGCTAAGGAATTGCGTTCTTTTGTGTCTAGAAAAGCTGATTCGCAAAGCGTAAGTGTGCAATACGCAGGTTTTTATAATGGAATTCAAGACGATGACGTATATCAGCTTCAGTGGAGTGCTAAAGATTTAGTAGATCATGTTATTTCTGGTAAGTTGCAATTTTCTATAAATAGAAGCGGTTCCTCATTTAGTATAGATAGTTCCACTAAAGCAATGAATCGTAAACAATTGCAAAATGCTAAAGATATTCATATTGAAGAACTCAATCCTAGCGGACTGGCAAGTCCTGCAAAAATTAGTGTTATGCAAGACGGTGTAGAGAAGATTTTATCAAAACAGGATTTTTCTGTAAACAGTCGCACAGATCGTGGCTGGCAACGATTGACTTACACTATTTTTAAACGGAATTTTGCCGATAACGCTCATTATCGTGTGCGCATTATGTCAGTAGACAAGGCAGGCAATCATTCTTGTAGCGAAAGTGCAGTTAGCAAAAAGGAAGGAATGTTGCAATTTGCACCAGCTTCCGTGCAATTTACAGTAGATAATCTTGCTCCAATCACAACAGTGTTTGATATGCAAAATAATTCTACTTATCGCACTAATAAAGAAGGAAAAATTTTACGTATTAGTGCAAAAGATAACATAGCATTGCAATATGTAACAATCGATGTTGATGGTAAAACAAATCGTATTTGGAGCGGTAAAGATGTGAATAAATCAGTTTTATCTATAAAACTAAAACCAGACGGTTTTACTCACGACGTATTAGTAAAAGCTGCAGATTATGCGGGAAATATAACAACTTTGCAATATAAAAATGTAAAAATTGTTTCTATTGCAAATAAGCTTGTAAAAAAATCTGAAGCAGATAAAAAATCTAAAAATAGCGAGAGTAAAGATGCTGATAGTTCTGATGATGGTTTAGATGATGATTCCGACAATAGCTCCGATAACGATGATTGGATAGCTCGTTCGCAAGTGAAAAAATCGGAAAAATCTTTTGAAAATGCTGATTCCTTTAAGCGAAAATCGGTAAATTATATAGAAATTGTGGCTTATATTGGCACTGGAATTATAGCAATTCTTTGTGCTGCATTAGGAATTAGCATTATTTTTAAAAAGAAAATTAGCAATCAGTAAACTATTCTAATTAGTTTTGCTAGATTTGACAGGCATTGTGCGAGAAAAATAAAAAGCCCACTGCGGTGGAATGAATGCAGTGGGCTCAGTGGAGCTAATGGTAATCGAAACCACGACCTCTTCGATGCGAACGAAGCGCTCTACCAACTGAGCTATAGCCCCAATGTCTAAGACAAATCATCTTACGACAACTCTGCACACTGTACTACAAAGCTTGTATAAAAACAACATTTCTTGTAGTGCAGCGTGCTTGAGTGTCGTAAGTTAAAATACTAGTTTATTTGTTTTCTTTATTAAGTTTTGCTGCTTTCTTTGCTTTGTGCGCTTTGTATAAACCAATAAAAGTTGGCACAAGCGAGATAAGCAAAATTGCAACAATTACTAATTCAAAATTCTTCTGTACGAAATCAATCTTGCCGAAGAAATATCCAAGAAATGTGAAAAGCGACGACCAAACGAGACCGCCTAGTACAGAAAATGGTGTGAAGCGTATCCAACGCATTCCAGAAATTCCGGAGATGAACGGCATAAAAGTGCGTATGAATGGGAAGAATCTACCCAAGAATACTGCCAGCGGACCCCATTTATCAATCATTTTTTCGGTTTTTGCAACTCGTTCTGGAGTGAGCGCTTTTACTTTCCCGGATTCTACAATCTTTCGTCCGAAGAAATGACCAATAAAGTAATTGCACTGATCGCCAATAATTGGGGCTAGCCACACTACGGCAAGTAATAGTGGAAGTGGAAGCGCGCTATGACCTGTTTGAGCGTCAGGAGCTGCAAAAAACCCTGCTGCGAAAAGAAGTGAATCTCCTGGAAGGAATGGGAAGAATACTACGCCTGTTTCAATAAAAACAATGAGAAAAATAAGGCCTAATGCTGGAGCTGTGCCCATTGCAATCCAACTTGCAATAGCTGAGCGTGGATCCTTGAGTAGGTTAACAATAAAATGAATAAATCCCATAATGTCCTGTCATAAATTTTGCGTATTTAGTGACGCTTGTTAATTAAAAATCAAGCGAAACAACTGTTATTTTGAGCCTAGCAGTCGCCATAAACGGTTGACACTTTTTGTGCACACGCTATCAGTTAATTGCGTTATAACATACAATAATAGTTAGTAATGTAATGTTGCATGGTTAAAACTTGAGAAATTGCTTGGCAATTAAAGATGGGCAGGAGAAGTAACGTATGAAGTTAAATGATGAGCATGATGGTGAATATCCACAAAGTTTTGCTCCGCTAAAGCCTAGGAAACGTTCTGCTCGTGTAATCAATGCTAATGAAGTTTTAAAAAAGAATGATGATTCGAAAAGCAAAATTCCTGACGAATATGTAAACATTGGTTTGCCGGAAACAGACTTGTCGATTGCTGATTTTTCTCGTAAGCATTCTAATCCAAAGAATTGGTGGATTTATTTTGGCGTTCTGCTTGTCGCTATTGTTATTCCGTATTGGATTGGTCGCACTATGGCAGCTCGTCATACTTCGTGGGTTATTTCGCATTGCTCTGGATTATCTTCGCAAGGTGTTGTTTTTATTTCGTGGGTAATCACAGTGTCTGCTTTTACAAGTCTTGCTATGGCGTTGATTGACACTCATCGTTGGATTTGGCGGATAATGTTTGCTGTTTTTCTGGCTTTAGAACAACTTATTGCCGGATTATGCATGCTAAACATGAGCTTCTGGTATTCGACGTATGTGGTCTATGGTCATGCTTCAGGTTTAGCGAATGCGGCAAATCTTGGCATTATTTCTGCAGGTATTGGAGTAGCTGTATTTGCTGTCATTTTTGTTGGTTTGCTTGTCATTGTTCCTAAAACCTCGGCTTTGAATGTTCTTACGCGTAGTTGGGCGTCGTTCATAATGTTTTATGCAATTGAGGTTTTGGCAATTCTAGTTGTGTTATTTGGTGGCTTTATGACCGCAATGTAATATTTGGATTTTGCGAAAATAAGTTGTTTGCAAGTGGTTGTATGATAGAGACTTGGCGTGTAACGCCCGCGGATTGAGAGCGCTACAGCAGAAGGTTGTGGCACCGCGCAGTGATATTAAGGAGGACGCCGTGGCATTAACGGCTGAAGATAAGAAGAACATTATCAACGAATACGCGACGCACGAGGGTGACACGGGTTCCCCAGAAGTGCAGGTCGCTTTGCTTAGCAAGCGTATTGCTGACCTTACTGAGCACTTGAAGGAGCACAAGCACGATCATCATTCTCGTCGTGGCTTGTTGCTCATGGTTGGTGATCGTCGTCGTCTTCTCGATTACTTGAAGCGTGTTGACATCAACCGTTATCGTTCTTTGATTGAACGACTTGGCTTGCGTCGATAGTCTTGTAGCCCGGGCTTAGCTCGGGCTTTTGTATTCTTTGTGCTGTACGCAGGTACGTGTACGCATAAAAATTGTTCACATATTCACAGATTTGGGGTAAGTGTTGTGAACAATATTTAAAATTTATAACTAAAAAGAATTAACGAATAATTCAAAAAATAATTAAAGATTGATGTATAACTGAATACGGATGATTGAAGTAACCGAAACAAAAAACACTACGAAATATTGACGTAACGCAAGTGTTGCAAAGAGTGCAAATATTCGCATATAAGTAATAATGCGAAGTCGTCAATGTTATTACGCATGTTGGTTGATTAGGTAAGTTAAGAAAAGGAGGAACCCGTGGAGGGTCCCGAAATTAAGGCTGTAGAAGCCGTTATTGATAATGGTTCATTTGGTAAGCGTACGCTACGCTTTGAAACTGGTCGACTTGCTCAGCAAGCAGATGGTGCTGTTGCCGCATATTTGGATGACGATTCCATGATTTTGTCGACGACGACTGCAGGATCTAGTCCGAAGGAAAATTACGACTTCTTCCCATTAACTGTTGATGTGGAAGAAAAAATGTATGCTGCTGGAAAGATTCCAGGTTCGTTCTTCCGCCGTGAAGGTCGTCCTTCTAACGAAGCAACGTTGGCATGCCGTATTATTGATCGCCCGTTGCGTCCGTTGTTCCCACACACTTTACGTAACGAAGTGCAAGTTGTTGAAACAATTTTGGCAATTAATCCAGATGATGCTTACGATGTTATTGCTTTGAATGCGGCGTCTGCATCTACTATGATTTCTGGTTTGCCATTTGAGGGCCCAGTTTCTGGCGTTCGTTTGGCTTTGATTGATGGCCAGTGGGTTGCTTTCCCACGTTGGAGTGAGCGCGAGCGTGCAGTATTTGAGATTGTTGTGGCTGGTCGTGTGATTGAAAACGGCGATGTTGCTATTGCAATGATTGAGGCTGGTGCTGGTAAGAATGCTTGGAATTTGATTTACAATGATGGTCAAACCAAGCCAGATGAGCAAGTCGTAGCCGGAGGTTTGGAAGCTGCAAAGCCATTTATTAAGGTTATTTGCGATGCTCAAAATGAGTTGAAGCGTATTGCAGCTAAGGAAACTAAGGAATTCCAACTCTTCCCAGAATATACTGACGAACTTTATGCTCGTATTGACGAGATTGCTCATGCTGATTTGAATGAAGCTCTTTCTATTGCTGAAAAGCTTCCTCGTCAAGATCGCATCGCTGAAATTAAGGAAGGCGTGCGTGCTGCAATCGCTGAAGAATTCACTGATATGGACGAAGCCGAAAAGGAAAAGGAACTCGGCAATGCGTTTAAAGAATTGCAGCGTCAAATTGTTCGTCGTCGTATTTTGACTGAAGATTATCGTATTGATGGTCGTGGTTTGCGCGATATTCGTACGCTTTCTGCAGAAGTTGATGTTGTGCCTCGCGTACACGGTTCTGCACTTTTCCAGCGTGGTGAAACTCAGATTTTGGGTGTGACTACTTTGAATATGCTTAAGATGGAGCAGCAGGTTGATGCGCTTTCTGGTCCACAGACTAAGCGTTATATGCACAATTACGAAATGCCTCCATACTCCACTGGTGAAACTGGTCGCGTTGGTTCTCCAAAGCGTCGTGAAATTGGTCACGGTGCTTTAGCTGAGAAGGCTTTGGTTCCAGTTTTGCCAGGTCGCGAAGAGTTCCCATACGCTATTCGTCAGGTGTCTGAAGCTATTGGTTCTAACGGTTCTACTTCTATGGGTTCCGTTTGTGCTTCTACGCTTTCTTTGCTTGCTGCTGGCGTGCCTTTGAAGGCTCCAGTTGCTGGTATTGCTATGGGCTTAGTTTCTGGTGATGTTGATGGAAAGCATATCTTCAAGACTTTGACTGATATTCTCGGTGCAGAAGATGCATTTGGTGATATGGACTTCAAGGTTGCTGGTACTTCTGAATTCATCACTGCTTTGCAGCTCGATACGAAGCTTGATGGTATTCCAGCTGATATTTTAGCTGCCGCTTTGCAGCAGGCACATGAAGCTCGTGCAACGATTCTTGAAGTTATTAACGAATGCATTGATTGCCCAGCTGAGATGAGTCCATTCGCTCCACGCATTATTACAACCACAATTCCTGTAGACAAGATTGGTGAGGTAATTGGGCCTAAGGGCAAGATGATTAACCAAATTCAGGAAGAAACTGGTGCTGAAATCGCTATTGAAGATGACGGTACTGTTTACATTTCTTCTGAAGGCGGAGAAGCTGCTGAGAAAGCTAAGGGAATCATCGATTCTATTGCAAATCCTCGTGTGCCAAAAGCTGGTGAAACTTTCACAGGCAAGGTTGTTAAGACCACAAGCTTTGGAGCTTTTGTGAATTTGACTCCTGGAACTGACGGTTTGCTTCACATTTCACAGATTCGCAATTTAGCAAATGGTGAGCGCATTGACACTGTTGAAGATGTGCTGAAGGAAGGCGATAATGTTGAAGTTATCGTACAAAGCGTAGATGAGCGTGGCAAGATTTCTTTGGCTATTCCAGGTTTTGAAGATCAAGAATCTTCTGCTCCAGCAGTGCGTGAAAATCGTTCCCGCAGTTCTCGCGACGATCGCGATTCTCGTGACTCTCGTGGCGATTACCGTCGTTCTCGCCGTGACGATCGCGATAATCATGACCGTGCGGATCGTGCAGATCGCGATGAGCGTCCTCGTCGCCGCATGCGCGATGACCGTGACGATCGAGATCGCATGGATCGAAATGACCGATACATGGATCGCGATAACCGTTATGATGACCGCAACACTCGTCGAGACGACCGTCGTGCAGATCGTGCAGATCGCGATAACCGTTACAGCGATAACGATTTTGATGAGCGTCCTCGTCGCCGCGTGCGCGATGACCGTGACGATCGTTACGAAAATCGCGATGACCGTGACGATCGTGCAGATCGTGACGACCGTGAAGATCGCTCAAATCGTCGAGATTCAGAAAATCGTCGCGTATCTGATAGAAAGCCGCGTTATGCAGCTGATGACGATCACTATGACGAGTATCGTTCGGCTCGCGAAGAGCGCGCAGAGCGTCCTCGTCGCCGCGTGCGTCGCGATTTTGATCCATTTGAGGAAGATTAATTGCGCAAATAGTATTAAAGCAAAATTATTGCTAGATACTAAATAAAAATAAATATTCGTAGAAATGCCTTCAAGCTGCGTTTGCGTTTGGAGGCATTTCTTTTAGATAGCTATTTAAATGTTTTATGCAATCTGTGCAATAAAATAAAATATAAAAAGTAGTAAAATATTGTGACCGCGTAAAGTAGCGTAATGCAATAATAAATACTCACGAAAAATATAAAACTTACAAAATAGGGGTGAAATATGGTTATGCATCGCGCATTAGGTTCGTTTGATACAACCGCTATTGGTTTTGGCGAAATGCCATTGACAATAGAAAACAATCTTGGTCACGATATGGGAATTGAAACAATTCACGCAGCTCTTGATGCAGGTTGTACGCATATTGACACAGCTTGGGCATATTACTGCTCTGGTGGTGAAGAACAAACTGGCGAAAAGCTTGTTCGTGAGGCTTTAGAAAGCTGGAAAGGCGACAAATCTTCTATTTTGGTTGCTACTAAAGTCGGTCACTTCCGTAACTTTACTGACGGGCGACCAACGTGGGGTAAGGATGGTAAGCCAGAGCATTTGATTGCGCATGCCAAAGAGTCTGCAATGGCTCTAGGCGTTGACACTATTGACTTGCTTTACTTCCACAGGCCAGATCCAGAAGTTCCATACAATGAGTCTATTGAAGCAATGCAAGAGTTGCTTGATGAAGGTGTGGCTCGAGAAATCGGTATTTCTAACGCTTCTGTGGAGCAAATCGATATTGCGCGCAACATTTTAGGAGAAAAGCTAGTAGCAGTACAAAATCAATATTCTCCAGTTCATTTAGAGAATGAAGATACGTTGCAATATTGCGAAAAGCTTGGAATTGCTTTTGTTTGCTGGAGTCCATTAGGTGGATTCCGTCATCCTTATGACGAGCATCTTTTCGATCCATTCCGCAAAGTTGCTGAAGATCATAACGTAAGTTATCAGCAAGTAGTTTTGGCTTGGGAGCTCGCTAAAGGCGATCACATATTTGTCATTCCTGGAGCTCACAGACCAGCTACAATTTTAGATAGTTTGAAAGCTTCCGATTTGCAATTAAGCAATGAAGAATTGGCTTATTTAGGCTGAAAGAAAACAATAAAATGCAAGAAACAAGCGTAACTGGTATGCCATTGCCTCACGAAGATGAGGATGGTACGCCAATTCCTGTAACCATTCCAGTGCCGTTAGGGTCTCGCACTCATGCAGTTTTTACTACTAGACTGGGTGGAATTTCTGAAGGTTCATTTGCTTCACTTAATTTAGGCGGACGCGCAGGAGATAGTGAGGAGGCTGTAGCAAGCAATCGCGCAGCTTTACAAAAAGCTTTGCAAGCTGACTTGTCGCTTGTTGCTCAAGTTCATAGCAGAGAAGTATTTGACGCAGATAGTGTAGTAGATTCATGGAATACTTCTTACGGCTTTGATGCAACAGGTTTTGCGGATTCGCAATTGAGAATTGAAGCAGATGCGCAAGTTTCAACTGCGTGCTCGCTTGCATTAGGAATGTTTGCTGCAGATTGTTTGCCAGTTTTACTTGCGGACGACGAAGCTGGAGTAATCGCTGCAGCGCATTGTGGACGAAAAGGATTGATGGCTGGAGTGCTTGATGCTGTCATCGAAGCAATGTGCGAAAAGGGAGCTGAGCGTTCTCGTATAGAAGCAGTGCTCGGTCCGTGTATTTGTGGAGATTGCTACGAAGTTGGTGAGAGTATTGCGCGCGATTTTGAAAAACGTTATCCGCAAACTGTAACAAAAACGCGTTTCGGTGGAATTGGTATTGATATTGCTGAAGCTGCACGCATTGATTTAGCGCTCGCAGGAGTTGCGAATATTGTTGACGCTTTGCCAAGAGTTACTGCAGCTACGCAATATTTGCAGGAAGATGAGGAATTGCGCACGATTTGCGAAGTAGATGGGGAAGGCGAGTCTTTGCCGGAACGTTTGCAAAATTTGCAAAACCCAATGTGCACTTTGGAAAATCCGCTATGGTATTCTCATCGACGTGCTAGTTTAGCTGGAAAATCGCATGAAGGTAGACTTCTTGCTTTAGTAATTCGCGACAAATAATCGCATATGCTATATAAACATTACTGTATTTGAGCTAGGTAGTAAGTGCAGTTGTGTGAGCTTAGCAAAAACGTGCGCAACACACGAGTGTTTTTTGCTTGTAAGTGATAGCGTTGATTCTGATGGTGTAGCACAGCGTTTTGTGCAGCTGTGTGGGGGCTTGTGAAAGGAATATTATGGTGGCTGATTTATTTCCAACCGCGTTGCGTGGGTACGATAAAGACAAGGTAAATGAAGCATTTGCAAACTATGAGCGTACTATTTCTCGTCTGCGTGAACAAGTGCGTTCAAGCGATGAATCAATTTTGCAATTACAAGCGCAATTGCAAGAAGAAAAAAATAATGTAAAACGTGCAAAAAGCGGAAATACTTTTGCATCCTTAGGTGCAAATGCGCAACAATTGCTGGCATCTGCAGAGCAGACTAGTTCTCAATTGCTTGAGCGCGCTAAGCAAGATGCTGCATCAATTAAAAAGAATGCACAAGCACAAGCTGGAACTTTGCTGAACAATGCAAAACTGGATGCTGCACATTTAATGCAAGAAGCACAAACTAAAGCAGACACAATGCTTTCCAATGCCACGCAAAAGTCGACACAACTTATGCAAGCTGCACAAGAAGATTCTGCACGTTTGCGCGATACTACTGCTAAAGATGTGCAAGCTCAAAAAGACGCTGCAGAATTAGCTTTACAAAACACTCAAGAAGAACATACGAAGCGCATGGCTTCTGAGCGCGCTCAGCAAGAAAGCAGCATTTCGCAACTTAAGTCGGAAGCTGCGCAAAAAATTGCTGAGCAGCGTGCGGCTGCAAACGAAGAGATTGCACGTGCTAAAGCTGAAACAAACGATCAGATTGAATCTGCTCTTGCAGAAGCAAATAAAAAGCTTGCTGATATGCGCGAACACGCTTCGAAGATGATGGCTGACGCACAGCGCAAAGCTGGCGAAATTACGGATGCTGCTGCTGCTAAAGCTCAAGAAATTGCAGATGATGCTCAAGTTGAACGCACGCGTACGTTAAGCCAAGTTAGTGCAGAAGTTGAGCAGATTCGAGCAGATATTGCTGCTCAACAGGAGGAAGCTACAAAGAAAGTCAATGCCTTGCTTTCTGGTTTGAAAGAGAAAGAAAGAGCAGCTCAGGAAGAAGCAGATGCTTTGGTTGATCGCGCAAAAACTGTTCATCAAGAAGCTGACGAATATGCAGCGCAAACGCATCAGGCTGCGGATAGTCAGGCTGCTGATATTGTGCGCAAAGCTATGCAGGAGGCAACTGCTCAGGTTGAAGAGCGTAGAGCTGCAGCGCAGCAAGAGCTTGATGGCATGACGACTCGATTAACCCAATTGCAGCATCGTGAGGCAACTATTACGCAGCGCGTTACGGAATTGCGTTCGCTGTTTGCGAATGCTTTCTCTGGATTTGATTTTGGGGATGCTCAACAAAACCAACAAGTTGCGCAAGCTTCTGACGATAATGAGGATTCGTCGGATGCTCAATCTTCTGCAGATGCGAAGCAGGCTCAGCGAGATGTTCAAGCTGCGTTGGCTGAATCTGAAGAAGCTAACGAGTCTCAAGAAGACCAAGACACAGATAACCAATAAAGAAAATATTGTAAAATTTGTAGATTGGCTTAAACATCGTACGCTAGAATGTGCTGGTATTTGAATAAATATTTGAAATAAATATTGATAATTAACAGGAAAGGTAGCATTGTGACTGAAATCACTGCTCTAACTGATGAAAAATTACAAGGTTTGCGTGAGGATTTTGACGCAAATCCTTTAAACCGTTTAGCTATGAATGGTGTGACTGCTGCTGGTATTGATAAAGTCGCGCGTAATTATGATCGTGCGCGCTTATTGCAGCGTCGTTTTTCTACCATTGTTGACAACGGAGATGCAACACATCAGGATCGTTCTGGCCGTTGCTGGCTGTTTAGCTCGTTGAACGTGGCTCGTTTCATTGCGAAGAAATCTCTTGGATTGAAGGAATTTGAGTTTTCTCAAAACTACGCAATGTACTACGACAAGCTTGAGCGAATTAACTACTTCTTGAAGGATGTTGCTGCTTTGGTGCGTGCAGGTGAGCCTTCAGATTCTCGCTTGATTCAGCATTTGTTGCATGACGTTATGGGCGATGGCGGCCAGTGGACCATGGCTATGAACGTTTACAAGAAGTATGGTGCTGTTCCTAAGGATTTGTTCCCAGAAACTGCTTCTTCTAAGAATACTGGTGCTATGAATACGCAGTTGCGTGCGCTTTTGCATACTGCTGTTGCTCATATGTATGTGAATGCCACTGAAATTGATGAGATTATTGCGGATGCTACTGCTGCAGGTCACAGGATTTTGACAATTCACTTGGGTGAGCCACCTAAGAGCTTCGATTGGGAGTGGACTGATAGCGACGGCAAGTTCCATCGCGATGGTGAGATTACGCCAGTTGAGTTCTGGAAGAAGTATGTGAATGCTGGTCTTGAGGATTATGTGTGCTTGGTTGACGATCCTCGCGCTGAACATCCTAAGGGCAAGAAGATTGCTATTGAGCACTTGGGTAATGTTGCTGGCGGAGACGCAACCGAGTATTTGAACGTGCCAAACCAGTTTATGAAGGATTGCGTGCGTAAGATTTTGGTTGAGAAGGGCATTCCAGTGTGGTTTGGTGCCGATTGCCATCCTATGATGGATCGCGAGAATGGCGCTTGGGCTACTGATTTGTTCGAGTATGGTCGCGTTTATGGCGTTGATTTTGATTTGGATAAGGAAGCGCGTGTGCGTTTTGCTGATTCTGCAATGAATCACGCTATGGCTTTTGCTGGTGTGGATGTTGCTGATGATGGTACGACTACTCGTCGTTGGCGCGTAGAGAACTCTTGGGGCACTGATATTGCAGATAAGGGTTACTTTACGATGAGTGACGATTGGTTCACTGAGTACGTGTATGAAGTTGCAGTGCCGAAGAATCTGCTTCCGGAAGAATATCGCAAAGCCCTAGAAGAACCAGCAATCGTATTACCGGCGTGGGATCCAATGGGCGCATTAGCATAGCTTGAAATCATTAGGATTTCAAGCTAACCTAATGTGCCGAGCTTGCTCAAAGTTGAAAGCACGGTGTGCTTTCAACGCAAGCTCGGCGGTGTACGCATCTTTATTTCAAGATGCGTACACCGACCCCACCAAGTTAGGTTGATTCTCTCCTCGCACCCACCGATCACACCAAGCACAGTTTTTATAGGATGGTGACAAATGGCTTCTACAGCTGAGCAGCGTACTTCTCGCGCGGTAAAGAAGGAAGTTGAGGAGGGGCGTAACCCTCTTAATTCTGCGAAGTTTCAGCGCTGGGAAGACCAGGTTGGCGTGGATCGCATAATAAACCGCCGCGTGCTTGAGCTGGAGCCTTTGCCAACTCCTGCTCAGGTGCTTGGTGAGTTACCATTGTCGCCGTATGCGCAGGATATTGTTGCTGAGTCGCGCGATGAGATTCGTAGCTGTTTGAATGGCGAAGATGATCGCTTGTTGGTTATTGTTGGCCCATGTTCTGTGCATGATCCTAAGGCTGCTCTTGATTATGCGAGTCGTTTAGCTAAGTTGCGTTCGGAGCTTGAAGATGAGCTTCTTATTGTTATGCGCGTGTATTTTGAAAAGCCGCGCACAGCTCTTGGCTGGAAGGGTTTGATTAACGACCCGGATATTGACGGAACGCATGATATTCATAAGGGTTTGTTGCTTGCGCGTAAGACTTTGCTCGGCGTGTTGGATGCTGGTTTGGCTGCTGCTACTGAATTTTTGGAGCCGACCAGCCCTCAGTTTATTGCGGATGCTGTGAGCTGGGGTGCGATTGGTGCGCGTAATACTGAGTCTCAGATTCATCGTCAGCTTGCTAGTGGTCTTTCTATGCCGGTTGGTTTTAAGAATGCTACGGATGGTTCCGTTTCTGCGGCTGTAAATGGCTGCTTAGCTGCGAGCCAGCATCATACGTTCTTTGGTATTGATCATCTTGGTCGCGCTTGTGCTGTGCAGACTCTTGGCAACCCTGATTGCCATGTGGTTTTGCGCGGTTCTAGTAAGGGTCCTAATTATGATGCTGCGTCGGTTGCTTCTGCTGTTGCTTCGATTCGTTTGCGCTTGGGCACTGGTTGTATGGCTTCTAACGGCGTGGTTGTGGATTGTTCGCATGGTAATTCTGGCAAGGATGAGCGTCGCCAGATTGAGGTTGTGCGTGAGATTGCAGATCGTTTGGCTGATGGCGAGCAGGGTATTAAGGGCGTTATGATGGAGAGCTTCTTGCAGGGCGGCAATCAAGATCCTGCTCCTCTTAGCGAGCTTGAATACGGCAAGTCTATTACGGATCGTTGCATTTCTTGGGAAGATACTGCCAATTTGCTAAGAATTTTAGCTAAATCTGTAGCAACTCGCCGTAGAGCTTAGAGATTAGAGATTGTAGTAAGATAATCTCAATTAATTTCTACTTGGCTTATATTCCTTACTGTATTTGCCGCCTATTTTTGCATTATATTTTGCGTACAAGGGAGTGTGTTGAAATGTATAACAAAGACTTGAATAAAGCTAATAAAGCGAATAAAGGTTTTATGTGTAAAGCATTACCGGTGGTGCGTTATATATTGTTAGCTTTGATTTACAACGGTGTGCTTTTGTTGGCTTTTGCATGGTATCGTGGCACGCATAGCGCTGGGTATACGCTTGTTACGTTTTCTGCTTTGTGGTTTAGCGTTTTTATACCGTTTGTAACTGGGATTGCTTTAATTGTTTTTGCTAGCGGATGGCGTCGCATTGTTGGTACTTTAGTTTGTGTGCTTCTTATAGCTGGATTTTTTGCTTTTCTTGCTTTGCAGGATCAAATTATTGCGTTTTTCAATGTTCCTGTTGTGAATCCTTGGTTTGATTTTACGTGCGGAGCATTGCTGAAAATTGCGACTTTGACTTTTGTTATTATGACTTTAGTATGCGTGTTTTTGGTTAAGAATAACGATAAATGCGTAAGTAGCGAAGTAAAAAAGGATGATTCTGCTAATGCCTAGTACTGAGAAAATTACGAAAGTCGCTGTTGTTGGTGCTTTAGAGGAAGAAGTTGCGCATATTGCCAGTGCGCTTGAAAACGTGACTCACGATCACTCTGCAAGTCTTGATGTATCTTGCGGCACTCTTGACTCGGCGAATGGCAGTAAAATCGAAGTCGCGGCTACTGTTGGCGGAATGGGTCTGGTTAATGCTGCTGCAACTGTGCAATATCTTATTGACGCATATAACCCTCAAGTCGTAATTTTTTCTGGTATTGCAGGAAATCTTAATAAAAATTTGCATACGAACGATGTTGTTCTTGGAAAAACTGTAAAATATCTCGATACCGATATGCGCTTAATCGGTCAATGGAAGCCATTTGCAAGCGAATTTAATTCGGATGATTATCTTCTTAAAGTAGCTAGTAAAGTGCTTACCGATATGAAAATCACGCATATCGCTGGCACTATTGCATCCGGCGGATATTTTGTTGATTCGCCAGAAAAAGTAGTGGAGGTAATTGCAGCTACTCAAGCGGATGCTGTGGAAATGGAAGGCGCAGCAGTCTTGCATGTGGCTGCTCGTAACGACGTTCCTGCACTTGTTGTGCGCGCAATGAGCGATAATGCGGATACAAAATACGAGGATTTTCACACTTTTGATATTTCCGAGTATGCGGACACTGCTGCAAAAATTACGGTAAATATTCTTCGCAATTTGTAGCATTTCGACACGCTGATGTGGTCGCCGACCTTCATTTTGCTTAAGTCGCGTTAAATATAGCGCCAAATACCGCCATTTTTGGTACCCACTTTATTTTTGCCGGTGAGGTTTTACCCACCTGTTTACGATGGTTGCGTTAATAAAAAAAGATAGGGATTAATTAAGAAAATGCGCCCAATTCGCAATACGGCTATAGGAACGCGAAAATGTGGTGGGGCGCAAGGCAATTCTTCGCGAAAGGAAAGAAGAATATGCGTAACGATATGAATAAGTCAAATATGAATAAATTTAATACGACTAAAAGCGCACTTAAGTTCCGCAGTATTGCTGCGGCGGCGCTAACTTTCGGCTTGTGTGCAACCTGCTCTGCTTGCGGAGACAATGTTCCTGCTGATAATTCCAATGCGTCAGGTTCGCAAAACACTAAGATCTCCGGCAATTTCCAAGGCTCGGGTGCTTCTTCCCAGCAGGTTGCAATGGAAGCGTGGATTGCAGGATTCCAATCTAAAAATCCGGGTGCAAAAATTGCTTACAATCCTACTGGTTCTGGTGCTGGCGTTACCACTTTTATGACTGGTGCCACGGCTTGGGCTGGTTCAGACAAAGCATTGAGTAACGACGAAGTTGAAAAGTCTAAGTCGGTTTGTGCTCATGGAACTACGGCTTTCGATGTGCCTGTGTATGTTTCACCAATTGCGATTATTTTCAACCTTAAAGGTGTTTCGGATGCTGGCAAGCATATTAATTTGGACGCTTCGACGATTGCTAAAATTTTCGACGGAAAAATTACGCGCTGGAATGATGAGGATATCAAGAAACAGAATCCTAAGCTAAAGCTTCCAGACACCCCGATTACTGTTGTTCACCGCTCCGATAAGTCCGGTACAACGCAGAATTTCTTAAGCTACGTGAAGGATGCAGCTCCGGACGATTGGAAATATGATCTTTCTGAAAACTGGCCGAATAGTGTCGGTCAAGGTGCAAAGGGCACTTCGGGCGTTGTATCTACTATTCGCATGGCAAATGGTGCGATTGGTTACGCTGATTTTTCACAGGTCGGTAAGCTCGGTACTGTTGCAGTGAAGGTGGGGGATACTTACAATGAGATTTCTCCGGAAGCTGCTTCTAAAACTTTAGCTGATTCTGAAATTGACGCAGACGCTTCTGCAAAATATCCTAATCGCGTTGTTATGAAAATTAATCACAATACGCAATCTAAGGGTGCTTATCCAATTGTGTTAGTTTCTTACGATATTGCTTGCCCGGTTTATAAAGATGCTGGAACTGCTCGATTTGTGAAGTCTTGGCTTAGCTACGTAACTAGCGCGGAAGGGCAGAATGCTGCTTCTTCTGCTGCTGGAACGGCTCCACTTCCACAAAATTTGGTAAGCAAAATTAACGCATCGATTAAGTCTGTTAAAACAGGAAAGTAAAAACTTTACAAACTGATATTATGAACGTATCGGTTATAAAGGAGAATGATTGAGTTCTACGAAAAATGCGAAAGCAGTTGCGAATAGTGCAAACGAAACTGCTCAAATTTCTGAGAGCAATAGCAAAAATTATGTTGGCACTCATCTTGTAGACCGTCTTTTTAAAGGCGTGGCTGCAGGCTGTGGCATGCTAATTTTGCTTGTTCTTACAGCAGTTGCAGTATTTCTGCTGTTTCGTGCTTTGCCGTTATTAAGTGGAAATCACAATCAAGTAAGTCATGTGTTTGCTGATTTTACTGGTGGTAAAGCGCATGATTTTATAAGCTATGTGGCTCCGCTTATTTTTGGCACAGTGCTTATGTCTGCGCTCGCGCTGCTGTTCGCATTTTTTGTGGCAATTGGTATTGCTCTGTTTATTTCGTATTATGCGCCTAAAAAAATTGTTCCGCTTTTGAGTGGAGTAATTGATTTGCTTGCTGCGATTCCGTCCGTAATCTATGGTTTGTGGGGTGGATTGGTTTTGGTTCCAGCTATGTATCCTTTCTGGGATTGGGTTTCTAAACTTTTTGGCTGGATTCCGCTATTTTCTGGTCCGGCGGCTAATCCTTCTCGTTCTGCTGCTACGGTTGCATTAGTTTTGGCTGTGATGATTTTGCCGATTATTACTTCTATGGCTCGCGATATTTTCCAGCAGGCTCCTCGCTTGCAGCAGGAAGGTGCGCTTGCGCTCGGCGCTACGAAGTGGGAGATGATTAAGTTAGCTGTTTTGCCGTTTGCAAAGTCTGGTATTGTGTCGGCTTCTATGCTTGGGCTGGGCCGTGCTTTGGGTGAAACGATGGCAGTTTTGATGATTTTGTCTCCTGGATTTACTTTTGGTATCAATATTTTCAAGGCTTCTCAAAATCAAACTATTGCCGCAAATATTGCAGCGCAGTATCCGGAAGCGAACGGACTTGGCGTAAGTGCGCTTATTGCAACCGGCTTAGTTTTGTTCGTTATTTCTTTTGCAGTCAACTTTATTGCTCGCAAAATTACCGGAAAGGCGGGCGCATAAATGGAGCATCAAATTAATAAATCTAACGAAGGTGCTGAAGTCTTCGCAGAAAATTGCGTAGAAAATCGCGCAGAAAATTCTGCGGCTCCGGTTATTGACTTCAACAAATTCCGCCCAACTCGCTCACACATAGCTGCGCGCAAACGTAAAGACATGCTTATGCGCGTGCTGATTTTCTTGTCTTTTGTTGTGGCACTTATTCCGCTTATTTCTTTGCTTTTAACAACCATTATCAATGGTATTAAGCGTTTAAATTTTGATTTTCTCACTCATAACATGACTTACGTTGTGGGCGGAAATGCTACTGGAACTGGCGGTTACGGCGGAATTTTGCACGCGATTATTGGAACTCTTGAAATAACGCTAGGAGCTATGGTTATTTCAATCCCGATTGGTTTAATGTGTGCTGTTTATTTGGTTGAGTATGCTCGCGGAAACAAAATTTCGCGCATAATTAATCTGCTTGTTGACGTTATGAGTGGTATTCCGTCTATTGTTGCTGGATTGTTTGCATTTTCTATGTTTGCTCTTCTTGCTGGTCCTGGCACAATCAATGGTTTTGAAGGATCTGTGGCTCTTTCACTTCTTATGATTCCAACAGTTGTGAAGTCTTCTCAAGAAATGCTAAAAATCGTGCCTAACGATTTGCGCGAGGCGTCTCTTGCTTTGGGAGTTACTCAGCAGCGCACAATTACAAAAATCGTTTTGCGCACTGCTCTTCCGGGAATTGTGTCTGGCTGTATTCTTGCGGTTGCGCGCGTTATTGGCGAAACTGCACCACTTCTTATGGCTTCAGGCTTTATTGCTTCCACGAATCTCAATTTATTTGATGGGCAAATGACGACTTTGCCGGTGTACGTTTACCAAGAATATTCCAAACTTTCTGCGAATTGTCCAGCTAATGCGCCGGCTTCTTGCGTAACGTCAATTCCAATGGAGCGCTCGTGGGCTGCAGCTTTAACGCTTATTGTGTTGGTGTTGTTGCTAAATATTTTGGGGCGAGTTGTAGCTCGAGTGTTTTCTGTAAAGGCGAAATAAAGCGAAGTAAATCTTAAATAAAGTGAGTTAAAGCAAAGCGAATTAAATTTTTAGAAAGTGAGCATAAAATGGGTCAACGAATTGATGTGAAGCATCTTAATATTTACTATGGTGATTTTCTTGCTGTAGAAGATGTGAATATTAATATTGAGCCAAATAAAGTGACGGCTTTTATCGGACCTTCCGGATGCGGAAAATCAACAGTTTTGCGCACTTTAGACCGCATGCACGAAATCACTCCTGGCGCGCGAGTAGAAGGTCAAGTGCTTCTTGAAGGCCGCGATTTATACGGTAAAGACGTGGATCCTGTGGCTGTCCGCCGCGATGTTGGCATGGTTTTCCAGCGTCCAAATCCTTTCCCAACAATGTCTATTCGAGAAAACGTGCTCGCTGGAGTTCGTTTGAATAATCGCAAAATTGCTAAGAGTGATGCTGACGATTTAGTTGAGTGGGCTTTACGAGGCGCGAACTTGTGGAATGAAGTTAAGGATCGCTTAGATAAGCCGGGTATTGGTCTTTCTGGCGGTCAGCAGCAGCGACTTTGCATTGCTAGGGCTGTGGCTGTGCATCCGCAAGTTTTACTTATGGACGAGCCTTGCTCAGCTCTTGACCCTATTTCTACGTTGGCTGTAGAAGATTTGATTAATGAGCTTAAGCGTGACTACACGATTGTGATCGTGACGCATAATATGCAACAGGCTGCGCGTGTTGCGGATTACACGGCATTCTTTAATTTGAAAGCTGTAGGTCAACCTGGTCATCTGGAATACTTTGCAGACACAACTACTATGTTCAACAATCCGCGCAATGCTGAAGCTGAGCGTTATATTTCCGGTCGTTTTGGCTGAGTTGTTATATACTTCTTTGATTTCGGTGTATTTCCTTGGTCAGCACGTGCGCGTAAGGTCAGAGCTGTTCGGTTGTTCAAAGGTTTCGCAATTTTCATAATTTTATGTGAGATTTTGTGATGCCTTCGTTCATTCGACGAGTCGCAGTAACCTCTGCGTGAATGCCCAAATGTAATTGCGTACGCGATTGCTCAAGTGCTTTCGCCGCGCTTTTCTGGTCTTTTGCGCTTGTAAACCAAGGAACAGAGAGTATATGGAAAAGTTCTTCCATCTCAAAGAAAACGGCACGAATGTATCAACGGAGATCACTGCAGGTCTCACTACATTCTTCGCAATGTCGTATATTATCGTCGTAAATCCAATGATTTTAAGCCAAACTGGCATGCCTAAAGGTGGCGTTTTCCTCGCTACAATCATCGCAGCAATCATTGGTACCCTTGTTATGGGCTTGTTTGCTAACGTACCTTACGCACAGGCTGCTGGCATGGGTCTTAACGCATTCTTTACTTACACAGTTTGCTTCGGCCTGCATTTTACTTGGCAAGAGGCCATGTGCATGGTGTTCTTGTGCGGTTTAATTAACATTATTATTACCGTTACCAAGATTCGTAAAATGATTATTCGTGCCATTCCGACTTCGCTTCAACAAGCAATCGGCGGTGGCATTGGTTTATTTGTGGCCTATGTGGGCATGATGAGTGTTGGCTTGATTACTTTTACTTCCAAGGATCCTGCTGCCGCTGCAAAGAGTAAACCAACTGCTGCTATTCCAGGTCTTGCTGTTATGAATAACCCTGTGCTTTGGTTATTCCTTATTGGACTTCTTTTTGCTATTGTTCTTACAGTTCTTAAAGTTCGCGCAAGCTTGCTTATTACAATTATTGCAACTTCTTTAATTGGTATTCCTTTGGGATTGACTTCTTTGAACAATGCAGTGTCTGTTACTGATGCTTTTGCTCAGCTTCCAACTACTTTCGGTGCTATTTTTAGCGATAAGGGTTTTGCATCTTTGTTTGCTGATCCTGCTCGTTTGCCGCTTGTGTTGGTAACTATTTTCGCATTCTCAATGTCGGATACTTTTGACACTCTCGGCACCTTTATTGGTACTGGCCGTCGTACAGGTATCTTCTCTGAGGCTGACGAAAAGGCTCTTGAAAACGGCTCCGGATTTAGCTCCAAGATGGATCGCGCATTGTTTGCTGATTCTATTGCTACTTCTGTTGGCGCAATTTGCGGTACTTCTAACACCACTACTTATGTAGAATCTGCTGCTGGTATTGGTGCCGGTGGTCGCACTGGTTTGACTTCCGTAGTTGTGTCTATTTGCTTCGCGCTTTCTATTGTTCTTGCGCCTTTTGCTTCTGCAGTTCCTGCTGCAGCAACTGCAGGTGTGCTTGTTGTTGTTGGTTGCATGATGGCAAGCTCCTTGAAGGAAATTGCTTGGGACGATATTTCCGAAGCAATTCCTGCATTCTTTGCTGCCGTATTCATGGCGTTCTCTTACTCCATTTCTTACGGCATCGCTGCAGGCTTCATCATGTACTGCTTAGTTATGACTTGCAAGAAGCGTGCTAAGGAAGTTCATCCAATGCTTTGGATTGTTTCCTTGCTGTTCTTGCTTGATTTCGTTGCTAATGCTGTGCTGTAAATGTGCATTTAATGTAAGGGTGCATTTTGCAAGTAGTGAACTTGTGAAACATAAAATATAAAAGTAAAAATTAAAAAATTCGAGGGTATGTAAATTACATGCCCTCTTTTTTATTTTTATAGTATTTCTCTTGACATTGTCCTAACGGCGTATTAAACTTACCCAACGTAAACCACAGACCGTTGGCGGAATTAAAAATTCCTGAAATTGATGTGTCAGGCCAGCACAGGTTGAGCGATGATTTATAGCGAATTTCGTTATGAGTCGAAAATTTAAGCACGCCTTAGTGCTTCTTATGTTGCTCTGCCAGTGCGCAGGGCTTTTTTTATTGCTCTGTTTAATTAAGCTTGATGCGTTTCTTTCACCTACGGCCAATTTAGGAAGGAACGCCATGAAGAGGCCCGAAAAGGAAGCGGTAGTTGCCGAGCTTACGGAACTTTTCCGTAACGCAGACGCTATCTACCTCACCGAGTACCGCGGGCTTACCGTTCCGCAGATTTCTACTCTGCGCGAAAAGCTAGGCCGCGATACTTCCTACTCTGTGGCTAAGAACACGCTTGCTCGTATTGCTGCTAAGGAAGCGGGCATTGAAGGTCTTGACGAGCTTCTCGCCGGCCCAACTGCAGTCACCTTCGTTAAGGGTGATTTCATTGAGGCTGCTAAGACCTTGCGTGATTTTGCCAAAGAGAATAAAGCCCTCGTCATTAAGGGCGGTTTCGCAGATGGAACCGTTTACGATGCCGAAGGTGCAAAGCAGCTCGCCGACTTGAAGTCGCGCCCACAGTTGCTTTCCGAAATGGCCGGCGCGCTCAAGGGCACCATGTCCAAGGCCGCTTACCTGTTCAACGCATTGCCAACCAAAGCAGTTCGTACAATCGACGCTTTGCGCGAGAAGCAGGAAAAGGCCGCTTGATTCCCTTGCAGCTTGCTGCATGAGACCAACCAAATGTAAAAATGTTATGGTCGTAAGGCATAAGGTATGCCCGGCCAAGTAAGAAAGGAAGCCAATTATGGCTAAGCTCACTAACGAAGAGCTTCTTGAAGCTTTCGGTGAAATGACCCTCGTTGAGCTCTCTGAGTTCGTCAAGGCATTCGAAGATAAGTTTGATGTCGAAGCTGCTGCTCCTGTAGCCGCTGTTGCCGCTGCTCCAGCTGCTGCTGGTGCTGCTGAGGAAGAGAAGGACGAGTTTGACGTCGTTCTCACCGCTGCTGGCGATAAGAAGATTGCAGTCATCAAGGCTGTGCGTGCTTTGACCAGCCTTGGCTTGGCTGAAGCTAAGGCTCTCGTGGACGGCGCTCCAAAGGCTGTTCTCGAGAAGGCTAAGAAGGAAGACGCTGAGAAGGCTAAGGCTGCCCTCGAAGAGGCTGGCGCTTCCGTTGAACTTAAGTAGTTCTAACTTTTTGTTGCTTTGCGCGTAACGCAGTTTTATGCGTGCGTGTATAGTGAAAATTAGGCGGTAGGATTATTCCTGCCGCCTTTTTTGTTGCGCTGCGACCTTTTCTTTACTTGCGCGTAAAGTTTCTGCCGCGCGTGTTATGCGAAGGTTGATGACAAGGCTGCCGCAAAGAAGTCTGATAAGAAGTCTGAAGCTAAGAAGTCTTCCGAGAAGAAGGCTGCTCCATTGGCTAAGACCGGTGCTGCTGTAGCTTTGGCTGCTGTTGCTGCTTCTGTGCTTGCTGGCATGGGTGCTGCTCTTCGCAAGATCCGTCACTAAGCTGAAATCTGATTCAGTGATGAATCATTTGGGCTTTAGCTTATTGGTTGATCGTTGAGTCGGTTTTACTGTGAATTACTTAGTCTAGTGTGCTGAAAGGTGCGCTAGACTAAGTGCTTTTGTAAAAAATTTTGTGCTCTGCACGCTGTGTAGATCTTTTAGTTTTATACAGCAATTAATTGGTTTGCGTTTGCTTGTTGATATGGTTTGCCAAATTTCCTTTTTTACTATTGATTCAGGCTTCGTTAACCGATTAATGCTGAGCACTTTGCGTTGTTGCTTTCCGCTAGGGACGGTTGGTAATATCGCAAGTTTCGAGGCTCGGAAGTTTCTTCCGAGCCTTTTGTTATTTCCATTTGCATAAAGATTTTAAAAATTATTGCAAATAAAATTCTTTGCAAAAGTTCTAGTAAAATTCCTTATAAATTTTCTTGTAAAATCTTCAAATATGAATATGTGATATTTTTATGCTTAAAATCAACAAATACTAGCGCAATATACACAAAGCATGACACAATAGTAAGTAGTGTGTTTTTTGAAGGGAGCAGATCACGTGAGTGAGCGACAAACCGTGCAGCGCTGGATGATTACAGTTGGTGGTGTCGAGCAGGCACGTGTGGGTGCAGGTCAGTCTGTAGAGATTGGTCGAAAGCCTATACGCCCGTTGCGTGAAGATGGTTTCGCGCGCGTCGACATAGTGGATAATAAACGTTCTATGTCAAAGAGGCATGCGCTGCTAATTGTAGACATGCGAGGCGTGGCAACAATACGAGATTTGCATTCAACTAACGGTACATATTTAGTCAGCGCAAATGGTGATTTGCTGCGTCTAGAGCCTGATGTTGATTTTCAGCTTCCAGATAACTTAATGCGCATGCAATTCGGTGATGTTCCTGTTGATTTTGTGCGTGTAGAAGAAGAATCTGCTGAAGTTGAAAAAGATAACGCAGTGCGTAATCTGTTCTCTTATGCTACAGATGAATCGCATGATGAGCCTGCAGCTTCAGATTTATCAGTAGATCAAATTCTTGATTTGCGCGCTGGTGAGCCAACAGGTGTTTTCCATGCTCAATCAGTTTCGCATCCTGGATTGTCTTGGAAACAAGGCATGCAGAATCATACTCAGCTCAATGATGATTCGCAAACAGATGTTGCTCCAATCAATCATGATGTAACTTTGCCTGTTATGCGAGAACAGCAGGAGGTTCCTGTAGAGCCGCGTAATTTATTTGCAGATGCGCAAGCGATTCAGCAAGAAAGTTCAACTAAAGAAGAACCTTCACAACAAGATTCTGTGATTTCTTCGGTTTCTGCAGTTGATCAAGCTGATTCAGTTGCTCAAGCTTCTCCGGTTACGCCAGTTAATCCGGAAACAAATATATTGCAAAACGAAAGTTCTCAAGAATTTCTAGTATCTCCATTAAATTCAACTGAAACTTTTGCTGAAAATATTGCCAATACTTCAGCTTTTAATGGTGCAAATACAGGTTCTAATAATCTCGATATTAACAGTTTTGGCTCTACGAATCTCGGTACTACAAATCTCGACTCTAATAATCTCGATATTAACAATTCTGATGCGGAGTACACACCTGCATTTGAGCCAGGCTCCGTATTTGAAAAAGTATCAAAAGGCGAATTTGACTCTCAAGAAAATGTAGTGGAAGCCGGCGGATTTACGTCAAAAGAAGCTGAAGAAAGTAGTGATTTTTCAAAGCAATTTGAGATGGCGCAATATTCGCAGTTGCTTCCGTTCTTGGCTGCAAACACTGGGTTATATGATGACTTATACGCGTGGCTCGCAGCTCAAGGTAATTCTGAAGTAGATGCTGCACTAGCTAGAAACAGCGGTTATAGTGCATATCGCAAAGCTATTGAACAGTAAGCAAGTAGTAGGGTGGGAATATGAGTGATACAAACAACGTGGAGCAGGATTCGTCAGAGCAAGTTTTTACTGATACAGTAGTTGAAAATACTACGTCAGAAGGTGATTCTTTAGAAAAATCTGGCTCTAACAATACCAACAGCGCTCGTACTAACGCTTTACAACATATAGTTGGGTGGAAGCAGCAATATCAGGCTCAGCTATCTCCTTCTCCACTAGAAGATATAACGCAACTTGCTGCACAATTAGAGTTGACGCATGCTCATCCTTCCGGAATTGCGCAACTTTTTGCAAGCGGAAAAGTAACATTAAAATCTTTATTCCGAGACGCTGGAATGTTGCGGGCTGCTGGGCGAAGGCTAGATCGAGTTTTTGAAGATAGAGACGCAAAAGCACACGAAAGTGGCGTTTCCGAACTTTCTTTAATAGTTGGTGTTGCATCGTGGAATGGCAACCATGTGCCTGTTCTTACGTATCCTGTGAAAGTTGTTCGTGACACTAATCAAGATGAGACCTCCGCCACTATTTATTTCTCTGGAAGTGTTGGGCTGAACAATTCGCTTGTGTCGCGTTTAAGTGAGCGTGGTGTTCAACTTAGGGAAGATGTTTTATTCGACGGATCTCAATATGAAAGTGGAACGCCAGAAACTTCTGTAGTGTTTGATGCTATTTGTAAGCAAGCTCGCTCAGCTTTTACAGATTTTGATATTGAGCGCGATATTATACTTGGCTGCTTTACAGATGCTGGTTCGCGTTTTGTAGCAGAAAGTGAACAAATTATTGACGCTTTGCAATCTGGCAATGTTGGAAATGCGATGATTGACGCTATGGCTGGCGATGATCGAGCTATTCATAAGCTTCAGTCTGCAAATAAGCTAGAATATAGTCCTTTCGACGCAGATCCTCATAGCGAATGCGAAGTTGGTGAAGTAGATAACGTTGTGCGTTATGCAGCGGAGCTTGTTGCTTCTGGAAATTCTCTGTTCGTGGATATTGATTCGGGCTCAGATTCAGCTGCGATTGCTGCTGCGATTGCTTCTCGTTCTGTGATTGCAGGACATTCTGTGTTGTATGTGCCTAATGTTGTTGAGCAGCAGAGGCGTTTCCGTTACACGTTGAATACGCATGAAATTTCCTCATTAGCATTAGACGTTGCGGATGGTCATATTGCTAAGCATGTCGATGCGCAGTTGATTGCAGCAGTTGGTGCTAGACATAGTATTGCGACTTCACGATTTGAGCAGGTTGCAGATGAGTTGGTTGGAGTGCGTTCTCGCCTTACTCGTTATTTAGGCGATCTTCATGGTATCAACGAAACTTGGGGAGTATCTGCATATCAAACAATCCAGAATCTTGCAGCAATTGCAATGTTTCCAACCCATCCGTCTACGCATGTGCGTTTAGATGTTTCTGCAGCGCACGCCATGACCGGTCATATTGAAGAGTGGTCGAAAAAATTCCACCAAGCCGATGAGCTTGGAGAGTTTAGGATAAATCCTGAAGATACTCCTTGGTTTGGCGCGTCGATATTTGACGAAAATGAAGCTATATCTGTATATCAGCGTGTTGTAGACGTGCTTCTTAAGCTTCTTCCAGCAACTCGAGAACAAGTTAAAAGCACTGTGCAAAGCTGTGGTTTCCCTGTGCCAACAACAGCTCGTGAGTGGAGTCGTCAAGTTACAGTTCTCAAAAATTTGCGACGTGTACTTGACGTATTTCAGCCTGAAATTTTTGAGCGCGATTTAGATGCAATGATTGAAGCGAGTAAGCCGAAAGTTCAGCGTAAAGCCGAAGGCACAATTATGGGCTTCTGGGAACGTAGACATCATGTTCGAGAAGCGCGCAGCTTGCTAAGAGTTGGAGCTAAAGTCGATGATTTGCATGAGGCATTAAAGATTGTTGCGCAGCAAGCAGCTCAGTGGCGTACTTTCGTGCCTCATGGCGGATGGCCTGTTTTGCCGCCAAAATTGGATGATATTGTAAATACTCAAGAATTATTAGCAAGGCATTTAGTTGCTCTTGATGCAGTGTTAGCAACAACTCTTAAGGGCGCGGATCTTGAAAATATTGAATTTGCGCAGCTTGAAGCTCGTTTGCAAGATTTGCATGACGACAGAGCATCTCTAGATACTCTCCCTGGTCGTTGCAATTTGGAGCGTGAGTTCAGCAAAGCGGGCTTATCTGATTTAGTTAGCGATTTGCGTCGTCGCAACGTTACAGGTAATGCAATTGACGGTGAGTTGCAATTGGCTTGGTGGACTACTGTTTTTGAAGATATCGTTAATTCTTCTGCAATTATTTCTCACCAAGATGGCTCCGCAATGCAAGATGTCTCTGATCGATTCGTGCAAGTTGATACAGAACATGTGCGTTCAATCGGTCCAATGGTTCAGCAAGAAGCTATGAGGCATTTGTGCGATTTATTGTTCTCGCACACGCAAGAAGCTAATCAGTTACATACTATGCTTGCAGGAAACCGTTCTGGAATTACTTTTAATAAATTATTGCGCAATTATGCGGAACTTGTGTTGGCTGCGAAACCAATACTTGTAGCTATGCCATCTACTCTTACTATGATGACTCCGTTGAGACCTATTGCAGATACTGTAATAATTGATTCGGCATCTCATATATCAAATATTGAGTTGCTATCTATTTTGTCTCGTGCTCGTCAAGTAGTAGTTTTAGCGCATAAGCAAACAGTAAGTTCTGAAAGTTTGCGTTCGCTTATTTCATTACTACCATCTGTAACAGTAGTTTCTAGAGCAACAAGGCGCTCGCTTCGTTTAGCGCGATTCTTGGAAGAACATGGTTACGGAAAGTTGCGTCACGACGTTCCTGTTGAGCGTTTGCAAGGTAAAGTTCGTTTGCATCAAATTGAAGCAACTGGAGTTCCAGTAATGTCTTCTGGGCTTATTGAAAGCAGCCAGCGTGAAATTGATGAAGTAGTTGAGCTTATTCGTCAGCGTGCGAATACGTTTACGGTTGTTCCTTCAAGCTATGTGCTTGTCGTAGTTACGTTGACAAACGTGTTCCGCAGTCGTTTAGGAGCAGAGTTGAAGTCTTTGTCTATTAAAGACGAAAACATGGCTAGATTCTTGCGACATGTGAGACTTTTGGGCGTTAATGAAGCTTCTGGAGCAATAGCAACAGATGTAATTATGTCGCTTTGCTATGCAAAAACATCTCATGGCAGACTTCTTCAGCAGTTTGGATTGCTTGAAGAAGAAGGTGGAAGCAGTATGCTTCTTGACGCTTTGGCTCTAGCTCGTCGTCATCTAGATATTGTTAGTGCGTTTACATCTAAAGATATGGAAGATGAGCGTTTGCACCAAGATGGTCCAAAGCTTTTGAAGAACCTTTTGCAATGGGCTGAGAAGTTAAGTGATAAGCCGCTTCGTCCAGAAGATGCCAACGATGTTGAAGCGCAAATTGCTGCAGAAGCTGCACAAAGAAATGTGCTATTTACTGATTTAGCTGAGCGTATTCGCTCGCGTGGATTAAAAGTTGCAGTCAACTATGGCTTCGATAATGGCGTTAGAATTCCTCTAGTAGTTGGACTTGCGGACAAGTCATTTGCTGTTGCTGTGCTTACGGATGATGCGCAATTTATGAGCGTGCAATCAACTCGTGAACGTCATCGCATGATTATTCAGGATTTGGAATCCTTGGGCTGGTCAGTTATGACAGTGTGGAGCGTTGGAGCTTTTGTCAATCCTGAAAAAGAGGTTGACCGTGTTGTTTCTCGTCTCGGGGAATTGTATGGTGACAACGAATGAGTAAATACGATCCCAATAGAAGATCTCCCCGCAGGTCAGTTAGGGTTGTTCGTGAAGGCTCGGAGCTTTTTGATGCAGATGGCGTTAAACTCGAGCCTTCTGACGAGCTTACTTTGCAACAGCGTAATCAAGACGACGATAATCGTATTTTAAGCGAATTGCCGCCTCACTGGGCGGTGTTTTCCGAGCGTATTAGTTGAGCTTGAAATACGCGAGAAGTAGCAGAATGATTTATTCTTGTTGCTGCTTGTTGCTGACTGGTCATTATCGCTAATTGCTAATAATTACCGCTGATTTCTACTAATCGTGTACGTATTCCATGACGGCAATCTCATTGTGACAATTTCATGGCAACAATTGCCAAAGAGGGGTTTGCAGACTGAGCTTGTAATAATCGCAACGCATCTGCAGCAGGCATAGCAAGAGTGGTAGTATTTTGCTGATTTTGTGAAACTTGGGTGCTTTGAGTTATTTGCATTACCGTAACATTATGAACTACGCTAACATAGCGTTCGTCAATTTCTGCAATATTGTTTTCTTCAATATCCTGGTTTTTGTTTTTATCGTTATTTTCTATAGTGCTGCTTTTAGATTTTTCGTTGTTGTGACTTTCTGCATTTTTAGAGTTAGAAATTTCTTCATCTTGTACCGGCTTGCTAAAAGCTAGATCAATTTTTTCGCCAGGAAGCAGTGTGTGATCTGCACTAGCTAAATGAATGGTAATAGAAGTGAATCCTTCTGGAATGCGCGGAATTTTACTCAATAGTGTTTGCAAAATTGGCATGCCTTTACGTATTTCGCATGTTGCAATAATAGAAGCATTCGCGCTTATATTATTAGATAGCGCTTGATTAAATACTTTATGTTTAGGCACTCGAACGTATGCAATATCGTTTACGCTAACGCGTGAACCTTTCTGAATATTGTGTTTAGCTACTGCTATAACTTGAGTTTCTTGTGAGTCAATAATAGTTGACACAACGAGTAAAGCCATCATTCCAGCACATAGCACAATAATGATTTTCCGCACGAAAGCGCGTTGCCTTCGCTGCAATAACGCACTATTTTTTGCGTTATTTTGAGATTTAAATAAAGAAAAATTTATGCTCATACCTGCATTTTGAAATATAAAAAATGCAAGAGCAAGAAAAATTGCGCGCTGTGGATAAAACCTATTAGCGCGCAATATTTAAACAATAATTAATATTTATAATTTTACAAAATCATTTATCGGTTCGATAAAAGCCTTTGCCTTTAAAGTTGATTGGAGGAGCAGAGTACACTTTGTGCACTGCATCTTTTCCGCACTGAGGGCAAATGGTAATAGGGTCATCTGAAAATGATTGATGTTCTGAAAAATCGTATCCGCATTGCTTGCAACGATAATGATAAGTAGGCAAAAGTCCCTCCGAAGTTACACGAGCACATAAGTAGCAGCTTACTGTTCCTTCACATATCCTAGTACATACTATGACAGTTATTATAGGTGTTAAATTTGCTTAGTGAATGATTGCGGCACAGCATATTGTGTGATGTCGCGCGCAATAATCCCACATTTTGGCGACACGCCGAAATGTTTATGTTGCTACACATCCTATGACTTCTTTATATTAATACTTATGGGTTATGAATCGGTGAGTGCGGTACTCGTATTAGTCATCCTCGTAGCCTTATGGTTCGGGTGGTTGCCTAAACGCACGGTTAACGGCATGAAGTCTATGCTTGAACATCGCGAGGATAGGTTTTCACCAACACTTCATCTTGTAGGTGAGTGGAGTACTGCGCGCATTTGCGACGGTACTAGTATGTTGGCAAAAGGGGCTTGTATGCAACCGACACAACAAAAACGAACATTAACTCCTGAATATATTGCGCGCATTCGCGCTGCTAGGCGTGCTGCAATACGCCGTCGTTGTGTGTTGGTAGTTGCGCTTGCTGCCTTGACTTTTGTCGTATTCTTAGCAGGATGCTCTGGTATATTTTCTCCAGTTTTTGCTCTTATTCCTGGAGCTATGTTGGCAGTAGTGCTTTATTTTGGAGCTCGTGCTTCTAAGCATGCTCGTGCTTGGGAGGCGCGTATTGCAACAATGCGCGCTGCTTCGAAATGCAAAGCTGAGGATGAGCTGTGCGAACGCCACAATAGTGCTGTTATACGCCAGTTGAAAGATTATTCTTCTGCATCTGATTCTGATTTTAATGGAGAAATCAACAGTAGTGATGCGATTTCTCAAAACGACAGTGCTGAATATTCTGTATCTCAGACTGTAGTGCCTGTTCGAAATGATGCGTCTCGTGACAATACTGAAACTTCGGTTATGGAGCAGAGCGAAATTCGTGTTGCGTTACATCGTGCGGAGCAAGAGCGCAATGCAGCGTTGCGTGAGCGTTTGTATAAAGAAGAATCTGAATCTAAAGAGTCTAATATCGTTGAGGCGGAAAATAAAGACGCATACGATTCTTCTAACGCTTTTGTGGCTTCGGAGCAAAACTATCAGTCTAATCAAGATTTAATTTCGTTCTCGCTTGATTCACAAACTAAGTCTGATTCAGGTAATGCTAATTTAGCATCTCGTACTCCAGAAAGTTTGGAAATTAAGTCAACTAAGCAAGTAGTTAAAGCTGTACCAGTTGCTAATGTTGATAATGCCAATGACGCTGCTAATTTTGCTGCTACAAACTCTTCTCAGTTCCACGAAAAAGAAAAAGTGAGCGAAGTGGATGCTCCAGAGAGTTCTGAAGACTCACTCGGCGTGGCAAATTTGCATGATGTTCTTGCTCGTCGAAATGCATGATTTAAGAGTTTTCTAAAAATTTTCTTAAAAGATTAGCACTCGAGTTGTTAGAGTGCTAAATTCGCGGTATTATGAGGCATAGAGCGTAAGTGCGGTTGCGGACGTGATCGTCAGCCTCGTCGGATTGTTTCTTGCGTACGAAATAGTATCTCTTATGAAAGGGGTGGCAACAGTGTCGATTAAGCTCACACCGTTGGAGGATAAGATTATTGTTAAGCAAGCTCAAGCGGAAACTCAGACTGCTTCTGGCTTGTATATTCCAGATAATGCCAAGGAAAAGCCACAGCAGGGTGAAGTTCTTGCCGTAGGTTCTGGTCGTCGCGACGATAAGGGCGAGCGCATTCCTATGGATGTTAAGGTTGGAGACAAGGTCCTTTATTCCAAGTACGGCGGAACTGAAGTGCATTATGAAGGTGAGGACTACTTAATCGTGTCTTCTCGTGATGTGCTTGCAATTCTTGGCTAGTATTTAGCCGGTTGAAACAATAAAACTTACGCTGGAAATGACGGAAACGTTGTTCCCAGCGTTTTTTATTGCGGTACGTAAGAATGTCTGTGGAATATTTGGATAGGCGGCAGAAACTTTACGTGGTTGTAAGGTTTTGGTCGGATTTTTGCTATTGCACAGTTAAGGCATGTGTGGAGTATGATGGAGAAGTATGACATACAAACACCGCAATATTGTAGATACAATTCCTAGCTACAAGCAGGGTAAGCCAGCTCCTAAATTGGACGGCATTCGTGCGTATAAGATTTCTAGTAACGAAAATCCTTATGAGCCTTTGCAAAGCGTAAAAGAAGCGATTTCAAATCGCGCTCTTAATGTAATAAACCGTTACCCTAATATGTGTGGCACAGAAGTTGTTGAAGAACTTGCCAAGCGTTTTGGTGTGACTGCAGACGAAGTCGTGCTTGGTTGCGGCTCTACGGAAGTTATTACGCAGCTTGTTGACTTGGTTGCAGGTCCGGGAGATGAGGTCATATATCCTTGGAGAAGCTTTGAAGCTTATCCGATTATTGTGACTGGAGCTGGTGCTACAAGCGTTCAGATTCCTAACCGTGCTGATGGTTCCCATGATATTGACGCTATGATTGCGGCTATTAGCGATCGCACGCGTTTGGTTATTTTGAATAATCCTAATAATCCAACTTCTGCTTCACTTAGCGAGGAGGAAGCTCGCAAGGTATTAGATGCTGTGCCAAGCGACGTTCTCGTACTTATTGACGAAGCTTATGTGCAGTTTAACACAGCAAAAGGCACTGCAAATGGCATAAAACTGTACCATGAGTATCCAAATGTAGTTGTTGCTCAAACGTTCTCCAAGGCTTATGGATTGGCAGGTTTGCGCATTGGTTATGGTATTGCTCCGGCTGAAGTCGTAGACGGTATGCGTAAAGTTGCTGTGCCATTTGGAGTGTCTCAAATAGCGCAGGTCGCAGCTTTGGCTTCTTTGGAAGATGACGCAAGCAAGGAGATGAATACTCGTGTTGCATCTCTTGTTGCTGAGCGTGAGCGCATTCTTGAAGCTTTGCGCGAGCAAGGTTGGAATATTGAAGATGCGTATGCAAACTTCTTCTGGATGCCATTTGGGGCAGATACCGAGCGGGCAACAGAACATTTTATTGCTGCAGGATTGTCTGTTCGCGCTTTTGCTGGTGAAGGTATTCGCATTAGTATCGGCGAGCGCGAGGCTAATGACAGGGTTTTGACAGTTTGCGAAAATTTAAAAAAAGAAGGTTTTTCGCTAAATAACTAGCTTTTTGCATAAAAGTTTTGCTTTCGGCGTGTCTTAATCTTGCATTAGTCGCGATTTCGTGGCAAAATAACAAAGTTGCCGTTTGAAGTTCACTTCTTACGGAGACTGCTGGCGGGTTTCCCAAGTGGTCAAAGGGAGCTGACTGTAAATCAGCCGCTTCGTGCTTCAGTGGTTCGAATCCACTACCCGCCACGCCTCGATAGCTCAGTGGTAGAGCACTTCCTTGGTAAGGAAGAGGTCGTGAGTCCGATTCTCACTCGAGGCTCTCTGGCGGGGTAGCTCAGCTGGCTAGAGCGTACGACTCATAATCGTAAGGTCAAGAGTTCGAGTCTCTTCCTCGCTACAACGGCCAGTAGGAGACTGGCTGGCCAATAATGAATTGTAGAGGTGAACGAAATGGCAAGCAAGAGCGCCGACATCCGTCCGGGCATTACGATGGCATGCACGGAGTGCAAAGAGCGTAATTACATCACGACGAAGAATCGTCGCAATACGCCTGATCGTCTTGAGTTGAACAAGTTCTGCCCACGCTGCGGCAAGCATACGCTTCATCGCGAGACTCGCTGAATCTTCAGCTTACTGCGCTCACGATTTTGGCTTGTTTAAGCTTATTGCTAGTTGCGCAGATTTTATGCTTATTACCCCGCTTAATGCGGGGTTTTTGTTATTTATTGCTGTTAATATTTAAACCATGAGTATGCAAGCATCTTTAGTAAATAATCCATCCTTTGCAGATATAACAACTGTTGGCGTAGGTGGCAAAATTGCGCGTTTTATAGAGCCAAAAAGTCGCGTTGCTGTTATTGAAGCGGTAGAAGATGCTGATGAGCTTGGTCTGCCTTTATGCGTTATCGGTGGCGGCTCTAATATGCTTGTTAGCGATGAGGATTTCAACGGCGTTGTTGTGCGAGATGCTAGACGTGATATTCATGTGCTTGATGAAGCAGCACCTTCAGAAGATGGCATTGATTTGCAAAGTGGTGCTCATTTAGTGCATATCAATGCTGAAGCTGGTTGTAATTGGGATGATTTTGTTTCCCATACAATTTCTCTTGGCTTAGAGGGTGTAGAAGGTCTTTCTGGCATACCTGGCACTGTTGGGGCTTCTGTTGTGCAAAATATTGGCGCTTATGGTCAAGAAGTATCTCAAAGTGTTACTTCCGTAGAAGTCTGGGACCGCAAAACAAAATCAACTATGGAGTTGCAGAAGGATGCTTTAAATTTTGGGTATCGCACTTCATTGCTTAAAAAAAGCATGTACTCTTCAGTAGGAGTTCCTGCGGACTCGTATTTTCCTACTCCTCGTTACGTTGTGCTGTCTGTTACTTTTTGTTTGAAACACAATTCAACCGGCGTTGTCTCTCATTCGCAATTAGCTAATGCTTTGCACGTAGAATTGGGTGAGCGCATGCAAACAGCAGCAATACGTCGTGAAGTTTTGCGCGTTCGTGCCTCTAAAGGCATGCTTGAGGATGCTTCTCGTTACGATAAGCTGTGGATGCGTGGTACAAAGTGTGCTGAAGGTGTTGAATTTGCTTTGCGATTGCAAAGTGAAGACTATGTTACTGGCGAATTTTTAGAGGGCGATAATATTTACAGTGATCGTCATAGTTGCGGTAGTTTCTTTATGAATCCAATACTTAGTACTAGTGAAGCCGATACTTTGCCAGAAGATGCTCCTAAATTTGATGCAATTATGCAAGATGGATCGCATGGTATAAAAACTTCTGCAGCTTGGCTTATTGACCATGCTGGATTCCATAAGGGTTTTAGGCTTATAGAAAATGGGAAACCTTCGCCTGCGGGGCTTTCTTCATTGCATACTTTGGCACTTACCAATCGTAATAATGCTTCTTGTGACGATATTGCAAATTTGGCAAAAACTATTATCCGTGGTGTGCAAAGTAAGTTTGGTGTAACGCTTATTCCTGAACCTGTTGTAATAAATATTTCTATAAACTGAAAATTTTACGAATATGATGCGTTTTATGCAGTAATATATAAGTTTATTATTTAAATTTTCACAAATAATAAAGGAACACACGGTAAAACTACCGTGTAAGCAATGTTTTGTGTAATATTTACCTACATTATCTATATAAATTTTTTATTTAATTACATTTACAGGAATAAATAAAGAAAATTAAGTAGAAATTTTATATAGGTGAAGTCGCAACTGTTTCGCAAATTTGTCGATGCGCTTCTGATTGCGGCATACCTTTATACCTATACCTCAACGAAAGTGCGTTTATTATGCAAATATGGAGAAAAAAGTCTGTTGAACAGACTATCGCTGAGACTATGGATGGTGAACGCCATCTTAAACGTACATTAAATGCTTGGGATTTGGCAGTTATGGGTGTTGCTGTCGCTGTTGGTGCCGGTATTTTCTCTGTTGGCGCTCAGGCTGCAGCATTTCATGCTGGTCCTGCTGTAATTATTAGCTTTATTATTGCAGGCATTGTATGCGGTTCTGCTGCAATGTGTTACGCAGAATTTGCTTCTATGATTCCAGTTGCTGGATCTGCTTATACGTTTACATATACTACAGTTGGTGAGCTTATTGCTTGGATTATTGGCTGGGATATGATCCTAGAAATGCTGATGGCTGGCTCAGTAATTGCAAAGTATTGGGGCGTTTATCTTAACGATTTAATGAAGCTTTTCGGTTTGAATATGACCACAAGTTTTAACTTAGGTGGTTTCACTATTGATGTTGCTCCGATTATAATCGTTGCATTCTTTACAACTATGCTTGTCCTTGGAACTAAGCTTTCTGCACGCTTCGACGGCGCTTTAACAATCTTGAAGATTGGTATCGTTCTATTCGTGGTTGTTGTGGGCTTCTTCTACATTAAAGCTTCCAACTTTACGCCATTTGTGCCACCTGCAACCGACGCTGCAAGTGTAAAGGGAATAGAAGTCTCTGGGGTTATGGCACAGCCTTTGTGGCAGTGGGTAACAGGCATGCAGCCAGCTGTTTATGGCGTTCCAGGTATTCTTTCCGGCGCGGCTCTCGTGTTCTTCGCATTCATCGGTTTTGATGTTGTTGCAACAACAGCAGAAGAAACTAAGGATCCGCACAAGAACATTCCACGAGGCATTGGCCTTGGTTTGTTTATCGTTACTGTTCTTTACATCCTCGTCGCGGTCGTAACAACTGGTATGGTTTCCTATAAGGATTTGGCAAAGCAAGCCGCTCCTTCGCTTTCTACAAGTTTCGAACTTGTGGGTGCTACTTGGGCTGCAAAGATTATTTCCCTCGGTATTGTTATTGGTTTAACAACCGTTGTGATGGTGCTTTTGCTCGGTCTTACGCGCATTATCTTCGCTGTGAGCCGCGATGGCTTGCTTCCACGTAGCTTCTCTAAGGTAAGCAAGCGTGGTATTCCTGCAAGACTTCAGATTGTTGCTGGTATTGTCGTGGCAGTCGTTGCTTCCACTCTCGATATTGGCATTCTTTCCGACATGGTGAACATTGGTACGCTTTCTGCATTCCTGCTTGTTTCTGCTGGTGTGCCGATTATGCGTATGCGCAGACCAGATTTGCACCGTTCATTTAGCGTTCCTGGCAATCCAGGGCTTCCGCTGTTTGCAGCGCTTTCTACATTCTGGCTCATGCTTAACTTGTCTGTATTGACTTGGATTCGTTTTGCAGTGTGGCTGGCAATAGGCTTTGCGGTATACTTCGGCTACTCTTACCGCAATTCTTTGCTTGGCAGGCAGTTGCGTAAAGCTAAGCAGCTCGGTGTTCCGGTTGAAACTTTGTTTGCTCAAGATGCTGCTGCTGCAGAGAAGGTAGCTGAAGGAGAAACAGAGGAGCAGGCTCGTGCAGAAGCTCAAGCTGAGGCGACTGCTGCGGCCTCGCAAGATAGTCAAAATTAATAAATTATTTATTTAGCAAGAAGTCGGCATACGGTTATATCGCATGCCGACTTTTTGTGTCATAGACTTTTCAAAAATGTTCTATAATAGAAAAGTTGCATAAAAGCAGAAAGGAGGGCGTTATGCCATATGTAATCGCAGAGCCTTGCGTTGATGTAAAAGATAAAGCGTGTGTAGATGAATGCCCTGTAGACTGCATTTATGAAGGCGATCGAACGCTTTATATTAACCCAAACGAGTGTGTGGATTGTGGAGCTTGTGAACCGGCTTGCCCAGTAGAAGCTATTTTTTATGAAGATGATTTGCCAGAAGACTGGGAGTGGTATCGCGATGCTGCGGTTGATTATTTCGACAAGCTCGGAGATTTGGGAGGAGCTACAGATGCTGGAGCTTCCGGATGGGATGAAGCTCGCGTTGCGGCATTGCCTCCGCGTTCAGATAAAGCAAGTAATTAATTATTTGCAAAGTATTATTTAATGTGGCGCGAGTTTACAATCCAATGTGGGCAGCGTTGTTGCCGTATTTTTTGCGAACGGCATCTAAAGCGTGTTCTGCGTGACGCAATCTAGTATTTTTATTCATTGTGGACATGATGTTTTGTGTAGGATTTTTAGATTCGCGAGTATTTTCCTCCAGAATATCGTTTAGAGAAGGCTGAAGTGAAACTTTGTTTGCTGGCACAAGATTATTCGCTGTAACACCAGCTAAACGAACTGGGCTTAAAAGCTTTGTGTTATTGCCTCCAAGAATGTAATTATGCACAGTTGGATTAGCTTTAGAAAGCAAAACAACGACATGCTCGTAAAACTCGTGTGTTGAATCAGTTGCGTTTTGCAAAGTAGAAGATCTAGTAACATAATGCAAGTCGCCAAAGCGTAGTTTTAACGTTATAGTGCGTGCCATAAGTTTTCTGTTTCGCAACTGTTGAGTTACTTCGCTGCAGCATTGCTGTAGTAATTGTTTAACAGCATTCTCGTTCGTGGTATCTGTATCAAGAGTTCGCTCAGTTCCAATGGATTTTTCAGGGGCATGTGCAGTCACAGTGCGCTCGTCTATGCCCCTAACTGATTGATATATCATTCTTGCTAAGATTTGCGAACCCGTTATGCGAGTAAGCGTTGCTTCGTCAACATTTTTAAGCGACGCAACAGTAGATAAGCCCCAATCCTCAAGCTTATGTATTAAAGATGAGCCAATTCCTGGTATTGCGCGCAAGGGCATTATTGACACAAAATCTTCATTACATTTTTGCGGAATAAGAAGCATTCCGTTAGGTTTTGCGTTAGTTGAAGCCATCTTTGCAATAAGTTTATTGCTGGCAATGCCAACCGAGCATGTAATATGATACTTTTCAAATACTTCTTTTCGTACCCAAGTTCCAATATTTACAGGCGATTTCCACTGTAATAAAGCCGATTTAACATTCATATAGCATTCGTCAACAGAAACTTTTTCAACTTGATTAGTAATATGCAAAAAAATATTTTCAAAAATACTTTTGGAAACGCTTGAATAGTAAGGAATGTCAACTGGCAAGAAAACTCCTTGTGGACAAAGATTTCTAGCTTTAACAACGGGCATAGCGGAATTAACGCCGTAAGCGCGCGCTTCGTAGCTTGCTGCAGAAACAACAGCGCGATTGCCTGTGCCGATAATAAGCGGCTTTCCTTTAAGCTCCGGGTGTCTTGCAACTTCTAAAGAAGCATAAAATGCATCCATGTCGACATGAAGTATGTTACAACCTGAGGTGTCGTGCCCCCAATCACGTTTCGCTGCTTGTACTCTCGGTGCTGTACTCATAAGTTTATAATAGAACAAACGTTCGATTTTATGGAAAAAATTTGTGGATTAAACTAATGTTTTTGTAAAAAAGCGTATGTCGGATCAATATTCATGTAGGGTTGTTGCTATGAAGCAATTTGTCGTCAATCTTTTACATCGCATGCCTGTGCTGCTTATTATCGTCATTGAGGCTTCAATGGTGTATACAGCAACTTCTGTTGCAAAAGTAGCTTTTAGCCAATTGGATCCTCTGTATGCAGTGTGGTATCGCGTAGGATTTATGACATTGTTGCTTTTGGCTTGGAGAAGACCATTTTCTCGCAGCAAACGTAGTCTTTTGCCAAAAACGCTACGAGAATGGGGGATTGTTGCAGCTGTTGGCGTGTCGTTAGTTGCTATGAACACTATGTTCTATGTTGCTATTAGTTGCATGGCTGTTGGTGTTGCGGTAACTATAGAATTCATAGGTCCCTTGCTTGTAGCTGTTATTACAGGTCATGAATGGCGAGAGCGTGTGGGAATTGTGATTGCTGTTTGTGGCATTATGCTGTTAGCTAGCGCTTCTATACATAGTTCAGTAAGCCCGCATTTTCTAATTGGGTTATTCGCCATTCTTGTTGGCGGTTCAATGTGGGGCCTATATATTGTTTCAGGTCGCATGTTGGCAAAAAGTTCGCACGCTATTGATCGTGTAAGTGTTGCAGCTCTTATTGGTTGGCTGTTGCAATCTGTTGTTCTTGCTGTTCCTGCAGTGCAGCATGTTATTTCGCCTAAACCAGAAGCTACTTGGGCTGCTCGCCCTGGTGGTTCTTTTGCTTTACTTGCGTTAATGTTGGTTATTGCAATATGTGCTTCTTTCTTCCCAACTTTGCTTGATCAGGTTTTATTGAAACGTGTTACTTCTGCAAAATACTCTGTTATGCAAGCGTTGTATCCTGCAATCGCGGTTATTATTGGAATGGGATTTGGTGAAATTCCAACATTGACTGATATTGCAGGAATAATTCTTGTTATGTTTGCTGTAGTTGTAACGTTTTCTGGAGATCACAATCCTGTGTAGCACTGGATATTGTTATATTAAATGTTATCTTAAAGTGTGTCGCCAAGCTTGTTTACAGTCCTTAAGAGGTGCTATAGTGTCAATTTGTTGCTGTTATGTACAGTAAACAAGTGGAGTCATGCCTGAGTGGCCGATAGGGGCACCCTGCTAAGGTGTTAGTCGTGTAAGCGGCTCGAGAGTTCGAATCTCTCTGACTCCGCGGATTACTCCGGATTGCTTTTTGCAGTCCGGAGTTTTTGTTTTTTTAAAAATCTCCACATGAAAAAATTGGGTAAGCGGCGGGTAAACGGCAAAAATTTAGGCAAGAGATTTAAGCAAAATTGTGGATTTGTGCATAACTTTTATCCAAATACTACCTTTTAACCACAATACTAAAAAAATATTTACGCAAATCTTTTCTAAAGTCATAGTTGATGTCATGAGCGCTTACTCTAGTGTTCAATGCAAATAGAAAATTATTCTCATAATTCGCTATTGCATTAAGGGTTGGGTTAAAGGAGATTTTTATGGAAACATATTTGGGGAAGCATACTAATTTTAGTTGTGCGAATAAATTGCGAAACCTCATGAAACAAAAAAATATTCGCAAAATGTTGGCATTGTTTACTTCCGCAGTACTAGTTCCTTCGGTGCTTTGTTCGCAAATTGCTATGGGATCTGTCGATAAATTAACGGGTTATTATTACAAAAAGTCGAATACTGTTGAATGGCTAAGCGAAAAGATTGCAAGGCTAAGGCTCGGTCCTGTTACGGATAAGTGGGAGGGTAGAAAGAATTCTATTTTTTGCATGGAATCTTCCGTGTTTATAGATTACAAAGGCAATATTAAGCAGATGAATGGTGAAGATTATCGTATTGCTGCAAATATTATTAAAACGCACAACAACAATGACGATGATTTAACTCAGGCTGCTTTGGCGTTTATGATTCATAATCATTTTGATATTAATCAAGATAGATGGAAGGAGGCTGTTGAAAACGGATTTGTAGACGTTGAAACAGAAACTTTAAGGAATAAGGCAGATAAGTTGTGGCAGCAGGGTGTTAAAGAAACTCCGGTTAAGGCTGTGCTAAAAAATGATTACACTAAGGGCAAGCGCATTGGCGTAATGCATATTAGTCTGCAAAATTCTAATGGAGATTCTTTAGGAGGAGTACCTATTAAAGTAAAATCCTCAAATAATCTTATTAAATTTGCTAACGGATCTGAGTCTTTTGAAGGAAAATCTAAAAAAGAAGGTTTAGATATTACTTGGAACGCACTTGATGCTGGAAACGCTCGAATTGAAGTTTCTTTTAACGCTCCAAAAGCTGAACGTTTATTCTCTCCAGATGGTCAAGATGTGATTAGATCTTTTGAAAATACATGGTATCCGCAAGATTTTTCTTTTGGTGTAGAAAAAACTTTCCAGCCGTTACTTAAGTCGAAAATATCAAAGCATGAGCTGCGTGCAGGAGAGCAGGTAGATAGTACTGTAACTAGCAGTGTTGCAGGAAATGATTCTTGGCCAGAAAATGTTCGTCTTCGCGCGCAAGGCTACTATTTTGTAGGTTCAGCTGAAGATATTTTGCATATTCAACAGCGAAATAGTGGTGAATCTGCTAAAGAGTACTTGAATCGCATGCGTTCTATGCCTAATTTGCGCCAAGTTGCTGCGGCTAAAGCTAATTTCTCTAATTCTGGCGAAACTATAACTGCAGTAGCAAAACGCGCTAATGGCGATATTACAGCATCTGATCTTGATAAAGCAGAAGCTTATAAAGTAAATGATTTAGAAGCAGGTTTGTTTGGCACATGGGTTTGGATTATTTCTCGCGATTCTCAGAATAAATCTGACCGAGAGTTTCTGAAAGATGATGTTGTGCAGCTATTTGGTTCTACAGACACTACGGCTGTTCATCAAGCAACCGTGAGCTCAGATATTGTTGCTAAGCAGCAAACTGTTGGGCTTAATACGGAAATTGTTAATGAGATTACTGTAAGAGGTCTTCCTGAAACTTACGGATCTTTTAAGGGAAATAACAGTTACGGCTTTAATGAAGATAAAAAAGCGCATATTCGCGTTTGGTGGGCTGGTGCAGGTAGCGAAAATCCTACTAAAAAAGACAACGAAAATTATATGCCGGGATCTAAAGGCGAGCCGTCTTATCAAGAGCCAAAAGAAGATAGTCATCATCGTTTGGTTGCAAAGTGGGATGTTCCTGCAGTTAATGGCGTGTACAAGATTGGCAACGGAAATATTACGCTTAGACCTATTGCTGGAACTGATAGGTCTACTACTGAGCCGAAAGTTTTGGAAAATAACGTGCATATTCGCGCTAATAAAAATAGTGAGTCAGGATGGTATGTGTTTGTTTATGATTTTCCTGGTTCTTCACGCGCTTTAGCTCATAAATCCGCGTATGACGGATTGTGGAGTCGTGCCTTAGTTGAACCGGATGTTTTAACTACCCCTGTATCTGTTACAACTAGAGTAAGCGATGAAAAAGTTAAGGCTGGTGAAAAGTTCCACGATAATGCTCGTATTACTGGCACGTTGCCAAAAGGAAGTTACGTAGTGTTTAGTGCATACGAGTATGAAGATGGTAAGGGGAATAAGAGTGATTCTAGTGGAGCTAAATGTAGCGATGCTAAGAATGGTGATGCTAAGAATGGTGACGCTAAGAAGGGCAGTGATTCTGAAACTAAGGAGATTAAGGAAGCTAAGGAAGCTAAGGAAACTAAAGAGACTAAGGAAACTGTAATATCTGCTGGAATTGAGAAAAAAATGCCTCAATCTCGCGTAAATATTACAAATAAACAAGCTGAAGAAAGTAAAAAGTCTTCTATTTCTGTAAGTTCTGCAGATATTACATTAGATCATGAAGGAACTGTTTATTGGAAAGCTGAAGTTTACGATGCTCAGGGTAATCCTTTAGCAACTCACGCATTGGGTGTAGAAGGAGAGACTGTGCAAGTTTCCGGCGGCGAGGATCGTTCTAAGAATGATGAAAATGATGAAAATGAGGAGAATAATAAAGAAAACAAAGAAAATGTAGAAGAAAATCATAGTAAAACTGGCAGTGATGAAACGGCTAGGAGTGATGATTCAACTGATTCGAAAAATGATGTGAATGATAATGCTTCCAATCAACACGACAGCACAAATAGCAACGAAAATGCTAATAAGAATTATGTTAATCAAAGTAATACAATTCCAACATCGCTTGCTGTTACTGGTGCTTCTTCAGTAACTGTGATACTTCTGGCTGTTATTACGTTAACCTTTGCTTCAGGTTTATCGTTAGGTCGTTTTTCATCTATAGTTCCTAAGCATGGGAGAATGTCTGGTGGAGCGCGACATGGCGGGATTCCTCCAATGAGGCGTCGGTTAGTGAAATAGCGCATTTTTAATGTAGAATATTTGGCGCGTTAGTCTATTGAGATTTTTTTGAAGTAGATTAACGCGTCATTTTGCAATAAATAATACGATGATGCATAATATAGATACAACGATTTATTGTATTAATTTATATATGATGTTATAACCTTTATGTGGTTGTGTAATTGATAAATCGGAGTAACGATGAAAAATTATGATATTGATAAAGAAAAACTGATAGTACGCATGCATCGAGTACAAGGTCAGCTTGCAGCAGTCAATACTATGATTGAAAACGATGCGAAGTGTCAAGATGTTCTTATGCAGCTTTCCGCTGCAACTGCTGCTTTACATTCTTTAGCAGTGATAGTGGCAAGGGAACATGTCAATAAAGAAATACATGAATCTGTAAAAATTGGTACCGAAGAAGGTGCCGATGCAGCAATGGAAGATATTTCTGGTATCATTGACAGGTTATTGCGTTACGAAAAAGCGTAGTATTGGGTAGTATCTAGTGACTAATTCGCATAATATTCTGCACACTGTTCGTCAATTGCAATCACAGCCTTTCGAGGCTTCTTTCGTAGAGAAAAAATCAGAGTTTATTGGATGCATTTGTCATATTGATAATCTTGACGATGCTGCGGAATTTATGCAATCAGTGCGTTTTAAGAATCCTAAAGCTCGTCATGTTGCTTATGCTGCAATTTGTGGCTCGTCGAAAGCTCAATTGTGTGAGCGCATGAGTGATGATGGTGAGCCAACTGGAACAGCAGGAAAACCAATATTAGATGTACTTAGATCGTCAAATTTAACAGATTGTGTAGTAACAGTAACACGATATTTTGGCGGTATTTTGCTTGGAGCTGGTGGCCTAACCAGAGCTTATGCGCGTGCAGCAAGTATGGCAGTAGAATCTGCGCAAATAGTTGATATTATTACGTGCACTCGTTTTACTTGCAAGTTGCAATATCAACAATTGCGAATGTTGCAGCATATTGTAAGCCAAATGGAAGGCATAATTGACAACGAAATTTATGGTGCTGAAATTTCCCTTAATATTGCTATTCCAACTTTAAAATCACAAGAATTTCTTGATATGGTTCAGAATGCTTTTTCTGGAAGTGTTGTGCCGGAAGCAGATGGTACTCTAAGTAATAAGCTGATAGATACTAAGCGTTAAAGGTGATTTCATGGAAAAGACTAATGAAAAAACAAACACTATTGACGATTCATCTTATGAACCTTTAACTGCTGTATATGAGCATTTACGACATAGCGAAGATTCAGCTGAGCTTCATGAATTTGCTAGGAGAGAATTACCGGATCGATCAGACCAAGCGGCATTTTCTAGAGCCACCTCCTTGCTTGAAGCAGTTGCAGGTAATATCAATACTCCAGAAGAAGACCGTATTTATTTAGCTACAGAAATGCCTTTCCCAAACATATTAGTGAAACTTTCTGAAGATTCTGCTGATAAAGTACGTTTGGCTGTTGCTGAAAATAAAAATGCTAAAAATTGGTTAGTTGGAAGACTTACTAAAGATTCATGTAACGCAGTTCGAAATGCTGCATTATGCAATCCAAAAGCTTCTTGGAAAATGCGTTTAGAGGGTGCGCAATCGGATGGCATAAGTGCTGAAACATTGAAATATCTCGCCTCCCTTGGTGTTAGTGCAGAAGAAAACGCTCCAATTGTATTAGCTTCCATGGTACGAAGAGCTGTTGCGCTAAATCCTGGTGTTCCACAAAATGTGCTGCAAGAACTATGCAACGATAAATCTGAAGATGTATCATCAGCGGCGCGCAGTCGTTGCTAACGCGAATAATGGAGCGTATGGATAATACAACAGATGAAGAAGTAGCAATGAAGCCATTACACCGTCTTGCTGAATTAATGGGCGTTGGCGTGAGTTTTATTGGTTCGGATAATCAAAAACACGAGATTCAAGATAACGTATTAGTTTCTGTCTTAGGCGCATTAGGCGTAGATGCTTCCACAAATGAGACAATAGAAAGATCTACAAACGACGTTTTAGCGTATCGACACGGTCGTATTGTTGCTCCAACAGTTTTGCACACTGTTGGCAAATGTGATGAAGTTACAGTTAATACGGGAATATTAGAATACCCAGTTGCAACATTGACATTGGAAAATGGTGAACAATATAAAGGCGATTTAACTATTGTTCCTAACGAAAATGATGTTGCATACCCTGTAAATGGAAAATTTGTTGCAACATCTCTTATAAAAATTCCTGAAGATGTGCCAATGGGTTATCACACATTGCGTGTGATAGTTGGTGAGAGACAAGAAGAAGCAACACTTATTAGTGCTCCAGAAAGCATTGATACGCTGAATTCCTTAGAGTCCAATGGAGAACAGCTTTGGGGATGGATGGCACAACTTTACTCAATCCGTTCTTCGAAGTCTTGGGGTGTTGGTGATTTTGCTGATTTGGCGACTCTTCTTACTGAAGCTAAGCAAAAAACTGGCGCTGACTTTGTGTTAATAAACCCAATGCATGCAGGTGAGCCTATAACTCCGCTTACTCCATCCCCATACCTGCCGGTTGCTCGAGGAATGGTAAACGTAACGTATATTAGCCCAGAAAGTATTCCTGAGTACGAAACGTTAAATGATAAAACTCGCAAAGAAATTGAAAAGCTTCATGGACAGGTTGAGCCGCTTAACAATGACGCGCAAATAATAGACCGTGATTCCATGTGGCGTGTAAAAATGCGTGCATTGTGGCTGATTTTCAAGGCTGGTATGTCTGAAGATCGCGCTCGCATTTTTAATGAGTTTAAGCATGAGATGGGTGACAGGCTTGAATCTTATGCCACTTGGTGCTTGTGCTACGACAAGTGGGGTGTTCCAAAGGGTGACGATTGCTGGGAGAAAACTCTTACTAAGGATTCTGAGCAAGTTCGCGAATTAGCTAATCGTTTCCCAGATACTCTTGAGTTTTATCGTTGGCTTGAGTGGGTTGCTTTTACGCAATTGCATGATGCTCAAGTTGCTGCACGTAAAGCTGGTATGAAAATCGGCATTATGTCTGATATGGCTGTTGGCGTGCATCCTGCAGGATCTGAAGTTTGGTGGAATCCGGAGAGATTTGCTAACGGAGCTACTGTTGGCGCTCCACCTGATTACTTCAATCAGCAAGGTCAAGATTGGTCTCAGCCACCTTTGCACCCATTTGAGCTTGAGCGGACTGGTTTTAAAACATACCGAGATATGGTTCATGGAATGTTTGCTTCAGCAGGTGCTGTTCGCATTGACCATATTCTTGGACTTTTCCGCTTATGGTGGATTCCAGAAGGTTCAGCTCCAAGTGGCGGTGCTTATGTTTACTACGATGCTGATATTATGCTTGGCATTTTGGCAATTGAAGCCGCTCGTGCTCACGGTGTAGTTGTTGGCGAAGATTTGGGTGTTTTGCCCGCAAATGCTTTGGAAGTGTTGCGCAAGAAGGCTGTGCTTGGTTGCACGGTTGAATGGTTCGAAGAGCGTGACGGCGAATTCCGTACTCCAGACAAGTGGCGCGAAATGACGCTTGCATCTGTAAATACGCATGATTTGCCTCCTGCTGCCGGCTATTTGCGCTATGAGCAAGTTAATATTCGTGAGCGCTTGCACTTGCTTACTGGTTCTGTTGAAGAATTCCGCGCTGGAGCTGAGGCAGAGCATCGCGCTATGATGCGAATGTTGGTCAAAGGTGGTTATTTGGATGCTCAGTTGCTTGAGGATGAGGATGCTCATACTCAGGAGATTGTTGAAGCATTGTACCGCGCTTTGAAGGCTGCTCCTTCCAGATTGTTGGCTGCTTCTTTGGTCGATGCAGTTGGAGAGTGTCGTGTGCAAAATCAGCCTGGAACGAATGACGAGTATCCGAATTGGCGTATTCCATTAGCTGATGGTGAAGGCAATCCTGTGTCCTTGGATAATATGTTTGATTTGCCTCGAGTGCAGTCGCTTTCTGCGATTATGAATGCATAACATTTTGTGCTTTATTTTGTTTGACAATTTGTTTAGCAATTTGTTTTGTATTCGTCTCAGCCTTATATAAAATAGACACTTGCAAGTAGTCGCCACTTGGCGATATACTTGCAGATTGTTGTGTTTCCCTAAGGGGTCCTTCAAAGCGCTTTTCCCACTCGCCATCGAGGACTTTCAGGGAGCCCACGGATTATGAGTAAAATATTTTCTATAAACCAAGAAGATATACGCTCGAAACACAATAGAGAAAAGGTACGATTGTGAAGACTTTCACACCGAAACCAGCAGATTTAACTCATGACTGGTACATCATCGATGCCACTGACGTGGTACTTGGTCGTTTGGCCTCTCAGGTAGCAATCTTGCTGCGTGGTAAGAATAAGCCAACGTTTGCTCCTCATGCTGATTCTGGCAATCACGTTATTATTATTAACGCTGAAAAGATTGCTTTGACTGGCAATAAGTTGAGCAAGGAACTGTATTCCCACTCTGGTCGTCCGGGCGGCCTTCGTCGTGATAGCTATGCAGAGCTTTTGGAAAGGAATCCAAAGCGTATTATCATGGCTGCCGTTAAGGGTATGCTTCCAAAGAATCGTCTTGCTAAGGTGCAGCTTGACCGTCTTCGTGTGTTCACCGGAGCTGAGCATCCGCACACTTCGCAGAAGCCACAGGTCTTCGAGATCGCTCAGGTCTCTCAGCAGGCTAAGTGAGATCAAGGAGAATAGATATGGCAGAAAATAACAACTCCGCGGTTCTTGAGAACGAAGAAGAACTGACTAGCTACACCACTGAAACCAATGCTGGTGCAGGCACTGGTACTTCCGCCATCGAGCCAGGCTACGGCACTGGTCGTCGTAAGGAAGCTGTTGCTCGCGTGCGTTTGGTTCCTGGCTCCGGTAAGTGGACTATCAATGGTCGCACTTTGGAGGAGTACTTCCCATCTCGTTTGTTGCAACGCGAAGTGAATTCACCAATCGTGTTGCTCAAGCTTGAAGGCAAGTTTGATGTTGTAGTCCTCGTTGACGGTGGTGGTACCACTGGTCAAGCTGGTGCTATTCGTTTGGGTGTTGCTCGTGCATTGAATGCTATCGATCGCGATGCAAACCGTGTTGCTTTGAAGAAGGCTGGCTTCTTGACTCGTGACGCTCGCGTTGTGGAACGCAAGAAGGCTGGTTTGCACAAGGCACGTCGTGCACCTCAGTTCTCGAAGCGTTAAGTTTCGCGAATTTATATTTACAAATGGCTCCTGGTTTTGCTGGGAGCCATTTTTGTATTTTTTATTATTTATTAAATTTGTTGAGTAAATGTTATAAATAGTGTGTAATTATCTGTCAAAATTGACATTCTAGAAAAATTTATCTATTAATCGAACATAAATCATTACAAAAAAGAACAAATAACGAACAATAGAGGATAAAGCTCGCTCATAAATAGCGCAACTCGCTTCAAAGATGCGAAAGTACAGCAAAGAGACTAAATTGTGACTTGTATCACATATTTAGCGGTGAATACTAAATTAGTTTGTTCATAAGTCTATTGATACCGCTGGTGGAACTATCGAGGAGGATACTCATGGTTGAGGCACAACACCAAGCCGAAACTGGCAAAACTGCTAGTGCTGATGACATTGCGTTAGCTGCTCAAAATGAAGTTGATAAACTTGTTGAAAAAGCAACTGTCGCTTTGAATGAGTTTGAGAAGCTTAATCAGCAGCAAATTGATCATATTGTTGCTAAAGCTTCAGTGGCAGCGTTGAATAAACATTTGGTTCTTGCAAAGATGGCTGTTGATGAAACAGGTCGTGGTTTAGTAGAAGATAAAGCTACAAAAAATATCTTTGCATGCGAACATATTACGCATTATCTAGCAGGTCAAAAAACAGTTGGTATTATTCGCGAGGACGATGTTCTCGGAATTGACGAAATAGCTGAACCGGTTGGTATTGTTGCAGGCGTCACTCCAGTTACAAACCCAACTTCTACAGCTATTTTTAAGTCGCTTATTGCACTTAAGACTCGTTGCCCAATTATTTTTGGATTCCATCCTTTCGCGCAAAAGTGCTCTTCTGAAGCAGCTCGAATTGTTCGCGATGCTGCTGTGGCTGCAGGCGCGCCAAAAGATTGCATTCAGTGGATTGAGCATCCTTCAATTGAAGCTACTGGTGCATTGATGAAACATCCAAAGATCGCAACTATTCTTGCAACAGGCGGTCCTGGAATGGTTAAGGCGGCGTATTCTTCAGGAAAACCTGCTCTTGGTGTTGGTGCTGGAAATGCTCCTGCATATGTCGATAGTGATGTTGATATTGTGCGTGCTGCAAATGATTTGATTCTTTCAAAGCATTTTGATTACGGAATGATTTGTGCAACAGAGCAAGCAATTATTGCGCATAAGGATGTATATGAGCCATTGCTTCGCGAATTGAAGCGCAGGAAAGCATATTTTGTTAACGCTGACGAAAAAGCTAAGCTTGAACAATATATGTTTGGATGCACTGCATATTCTGGAAATACGCCAAAACTTAATTCTGTTGTTCCTGGTAAGTCTCCGCAATATATTGCGCACGAAGCTGGATTTGAAATTCCAGAAGATGCTGTGATTTTGGTTGCAGAGTGCAAAGAAGTTGGCGAAATGGAGCCGCTTACTATGGAAAAGCTCGCTCCTGTACACGCAATGCTTCGCGCAGAAAATAAGGAACAAGGCTTCAAGATGTGTGAACAGATGCTTGTGCATGGAGCTGGTCACACTGCTGTAATTCACACAAATAATCAAGATCTTGTGCGCGAATATGGTGTTCGTATGCATGCTTGCAGAATTGTTTGGAATTCTCCTGGATCTCTTGGTGGCGTTGGAGACATTTACAACGCGATTGCTCCTTCGCTTACTCTTGGATGCGGATCTTATGGTGGAAATTCCGTTTCTGGCAACGTACAAGCTATAAATCTTCTTAATATTAAGCGTATTGCACGAAGGAATAATAATATGCAATGGTTCAAGATTCCGGCTAAAACTTATTTTGAGCCGAATGCTATTCGTTATTTGAGAGATATGTACGGCGTTGAGCGCGCAGTTATTGTGTGCGATAAGGTTATGGAGCAACTTGGCGTAGTCGATAAGATTGTTGATCAGCTTCGTGCTCGAGATAATCGCGTTAGCTTCCGTATTATTGATTACGTTGAGCCTGAGCCAAGCGTTGAAACAGTTGAGCGTGGCGCCGCAATGATGCGTGACGAATTCCAGCCAGACACAATTATTGCTGTTGGTGGCGGTTCTCCAATGGATGCTTCTAAGATTATGTGGCTTATGTATGAGCATCCGGAGATTTCTTTCGCTGATTTGCGAGAAAAGTTCTTCGATATTCGTAAGCGCGCATTTAAGATTCCGCCTCTTGGTAGCAAAGCTAAGCTTATTTGCATACCAACTTCTTCCGGAACTGGTTCTGAAGTTACGCCTTACGCTGTTATTACAGATCACAAGACTGGATACAAGTATCCTATTACGGATTACGCTTTGACTCCAACGGTCGCAATAGTCGATCCTGTTTTGGCTCGTACTCAGCCGCGTCGATTGGCGTGCGATTCTGGTTTTGATGCTTTAACTCATGCTATGGAAGCTTATGTTTCTGTTTACGCAAATGATTTTACGGATGCTATGGCTTTGCACGCTTCGAAACTTATTTGGGAAAATCTCAACGATTCTGTGAATTGTGAAGATTCTCAGCGCAAGATTGAAGCAAAAGAAAAAATGCATAATGCAGCTACTATGGCTGGAATGGCGTTTGGTTCTGCATTCTTAGGAATGTGCCACGCTATGGCTCATACTATTGGTGCTTTGTGCCACGTTGTACACGGTCATACGAACGCAATTTTGCTGCCTTACGTTATTCGCTATAACGGTCAAATTCCGCAAGAGCCAACTAGCTGGCCAAAGTACAACCGCTATATTGCTCTTGAGAGGTATCAGGAGATCGCTAAGAATCTTGGTGTAGATCCTGGTAAAACTCCTGAAGAAGGCGTTGAAAATCTTGCTCGTGCTGTTGAAGAGTATCGAAATGAAAAGCTTGGAATGGACGCTTCGTTTAAGGCTTGTGGCGTAGACGAAGCGTACTACTGGTCGATACTTGACAATATTGGCATGCGTGCTTACGAAGATCAGTGTGCGCCTGCAAATCCTCGTATTCCGCAAATTGAGGATATGAAGGATATTGCTATTGCTGCATATTATGGTGTTTCTCAAGAAGAAGGCCATCGCATGCGCTTGGAGCGTGAAGCGGCGTAATTATTTGCATATCTAGTTAATAATGGCAGAAGCTCAACTAATTGTAGTTTCTGCCATTTTTTGTTGGAAAATAGCCGACACGCCCGGTTTTTAATAATCGAAGGTTGATGGTTTAATTACTTAGTTGCCTGTTTTAAGGCTCGCATATTGTAATTAAAAAAAGCGAGCGCGGAAGCAAAAACTTTGAATCGAAATCTTTTTGTATGAATAGGTTTTTGATGCCGCGCACTGATGTGGAATTACCCTAGGGGTTTATTCTCGCCGGTGCCCTTGAATTCAGGTTGGTAAACAGTAAACGAATCGCTAGAAAGGGCGGACGGCAATGGCGGGACAGAAAATCCGCATCAGGCTTAAGTCCTATGACCATGAGGTCATCGACCAATCGGCGAAGAAAATCGTCGAGACGGTGACGAACGCGGGCGCCACAGTGGTGGGTCCGGTTCCTCTGCCGACCGAGAAGAACGTGTTTGTTGTTATCCGTTCTCCTCATAAATACAAGGATTCTCGCGAGCATTTCGAGATGCGCACTCATAAGCGCCTCATTGACATCGTAGATCCAACGCCAAAGGCTGTGGATTCTTTGATGCACATTGACCTGCCTGCGGATGTAAACATCGAGATCAAGCTGTAGGAAGGGGGAGAAAGTAATGTCGCAGAATAAGAATCGCACTGCATTGCTCGGCCGCAAGCTGGGTATGTCGCAGGTTTGGGATGAAAACGGCTTCTTCGTCCCCGTAACTCTGGTTGAAGTTGCTACTAACGTAGTTACCGCTGTAAAGACTGTAGAGTCTGACGGTTATTGCGCAGTACAGCTCGGTTACGGCCAGATTGATCCTACCAAGGTGACTAAGCCATTGGCTGGTCATTTTGCAAAGGCTGGTGTAACTCCTCGTCGTCACCTCGCTGAGGTGCGCACCGAGAACGCGGCAGATTATCAGCCAGGTCAGGAATTGACTGCTGAATTGTTCGCTGAGGGTTCTGAAGTAGATGTCACTGGCACTACCAAGGGTAAGGGTTTTGCTGGCACTATCAAGCGTTGGGGCTTCAAGTCCTATCGTCGTACTCACGGCTCGCACAAGAACGAACGTCGCCCAGGTTCTGTGGGCGCTTGCGCAACTCCAAGCCGCATTTTGAAGGGCAAGCGTATGGCTGGTCGCATGGGTCATGTGACTTCCACCGCGCTTAACCTCACCATCGTTTCTTCGGATGTCGAGAACGGCATTCTCGCTATTAAGGGCGCTGTTCCAGGTCCTAAGGGCGCAATCGTTCTCGTCCGTTCGGCAGTGAAGGGAGCCTGATAATTATGGCAAACGTAACTCTGAACGTCACTGATACTAAGGGCAATGCAAACGGAACCGTTGAAGCTCCTGCTGAAATTTTCGGCATCTCCAACGAAGACGTTTTAGCTCACGGTCCACTGGTTCATCAGGTCGTAATCGCTCAGCTTGCTGCTGCTCGTCAGGGCACCCATGCTGTGAAGAATCGTGCTAATGTTTCCGGCGGCGGTAAGAAGCCATGGAAGCAGAAGGGCACCGGTCGTGCTCGCCAGGGTTCCATTCGTGCTCCTCAGTGGGTACATGGTGGCGTTGTTCACGGTCCAGTTCCTCGTAAGTACGATCAGCGCACCCCGAAGAAGATGAAGGCAGCTGCTCTTCGCTACGTTCTTTCGGATCGTGCAAATGCTGGACGTATTGCTGTAGTTGACTTTGGTATTAAGGATGTTCCATCCACCAAGACAGCTGTTGCAGCACTTACTCCTGTGACCAATAACCAATTCACTACTGTTGTTCTTTCTCGTGAGAACATCAATGAGTGGATGTCTGTACGCAACATTCCAACTGTTCACGTGATCTTCGCTGATCAGCTCAACACTTACGATGTTGTTACAGCTCAGTACGTCGTCTTCTCCAAGGAAGGCTTCGAAGCCTTCGTTGCTGCTAAGACCGAGCCTGTCGTTAAGGAGGCCTGATTTAAATGGTCGCAGTCCATAACCCAGCACATGACGTAATTCTTAAGCCAGTTGTTTCTGAAAAAAGTTATGCAGCTTCTGATCGTGGTCAGTACACTTTCGTAGTGGCTCCAGATGCTAACAAGGTTCAGATCAAGCAGGCTATCGAAGAAATCTTCAAGGTCAAGGTGACAAACGTTAACACTTTGAACCGCGCTGGCAAGTTGAAGCGCTCTCGCACCGGTTTCGGCCGTCGTGTGAACCAGAAGCGTGCTATTGTCACCGTGGCTGAAGGTCAAACGATTGACATCTTTGGTAACTGAAGGCTAGCCGAGAAAAGTAAAGGAATACTATATTATGGCTATCCGCGTTTATAAGCCGACGACTGCAGGCCGTCGCAACGCTTCGGTTTCGGATTTTGCCGAGATCACGCGTTCTACGCCTGAAAAGTCGCTGGTACGCAAACTCAGCAAGACTGGTGGTCGTAACTCTTACGGCCGCATGACTTCTCGCCATCGCGGCGGTGGTCACAAGCGTCAGTATCGTCTCATCGACTTCAAGCGTTGGGACAAGGATGGCGTGCCAGCAAAGGTCGCTCATATTGAGTATGACCCTAACCGTTCCGCTCGCATCGCTTTGTTGCATTACGCAGACGGTGAGAAGCGTTACATTATCGCTCCTGAAGGCGTTGCCCAGGGTGATGTTATTGAGACCGGCGCTCAGGCTGATATTAAGCCAGGCAACAACCTGCCTCTGAAGAATATCCCAACTGGTACCGTGGTTCACGCAATTGAGCTTCGTCCACTTGGTGGTGCGAAGATTGCTCGTTCCGCTGGTGCTGCTGTTCAGCTCGTCGCTAAGGATGGTGCTTATGCGCAGTTGCGTATGCCATCTGGCGAAATTCGTAACGTGGACGCTCGTTGCCGCGCTACTGTTGGCGAAGTAGGTAATTCCGATCACGCCAATATCGAGCTTGGTAAGGCAGGTCGCGCACGTTGGCTTGGTCGTAGACCAATCACCCGAGGCGAATCCATGAACCCTGTGGACCATCCACATGGTGGTCGCACCCGTGGTGGTAAGCCACCAGTTTCTCCATGGGGCAAGGGCGAGGTTCGTACACGTCGTCCAAAGAAGGCTTCGAACAAGATGATTGTTCGTCGTCGCCCGAATGGTAAGAACCGCAAGTAAGGGAGTGTCGAATAGATGACTCGTAGCATCAAGAAGGGCCCTTTCGTCGACGCCCACTTGCAGAAGAAAGTCGACGAGCAAAACGACAAGGGTACGCACAATGTCATTAAGACTTGGTCGCGTCGTTCGATGATCACTCCTGATTTCATTGGACACACCTTTGCCGTACATGATGGCCGCAAGCATGTGCCGGTATTCGTTACCGAAGCCATGGTTGGTCATAAGCTCGGTGAGTTCGCCCCGACCAAGACCTTTAAGGGTCATGTGAAGGACGACAAAAAGGCACGCCGCTAAAGGAGAGTTAGGACACATGGAAGCTAAAGCAATCGCTCGTCACGTTCGCGTGACGCCGCGCAAGGCTCGCCGCATGGTCGACCTCATCCGAGGCAAGCGTGCAAGCGAAGCTATTACCATTTTGAAGTTTGCTCCTCAGGACGCATCATTGCCGGTGCGCAAGGTTCTTGAAAGCGCGATTGCTAACGCTCGCGTTAAGGCTGAAAAAGCCGGTGAACCATTCCGTGAGCAGGACTTGGTCATCAAGGAAACCTATGTGGACGAGGGTGTAACGCTTAAGCGTTTCCGTGCTCGTGCACAGGGTCGCGCTGCGCGCATTAACAAGCGCACAAGCCATATCACTGTTATCGTCTCGCTTAAGGAAGGAGCCCGCTAAAGATGGGTCAGAAGATCAATCCTTTCGGCTATCGCCTGGGCATCACCGAGAATCATCGCTCTAAGTGGTTCTCTGACTCCAACAAAGCTGGCGAGCGTTATCGTGACTTCGTCCTTGAGGATGACAAGATTCGCAAGGAAATGAGCCATGACCTCGAGCGTGCTGGCGTATCTCGTATCGTTATCGAGCGCACTCGTGATCGCGTTCGTGTAGATATTCACACTGCTCGTCCGGGTATTATCATCGGTCGTCGTGGCGCTGAAGCTGAGCGTGTTCGCGCAAAGCTCGAGAAGCTCACAGGCAAGCAAGTACAGCTCAACATCTTCGAAGTGAAGAACGCTGCACTTGACGCTCAGTTGGTTGCTCAGGGAATTGCGGAGCAGTTGACAAACCGTGTTACATTCCGTCGTGCTATGCGTAAGGCACAGCAAGATGCAATGCGTGCAGGTGCCAAGGGTATCCGTATCAAGCTCTCCGGTCGCCTTGGTGGTGCCGAAATGAGCCGCTCTGAGTTCTATCGCGAGGGTCGCGTTCCACTGCAGACCCTTCGTGCCTTGATTGATTACGGCTTCTTTGAAGCTAAGACCACATACGGTCGTATCGGCGTAAAGGTCTGGATCTACAAGGGTGATATGACCGAGCGTGAGTTCGAAGAGCAGCAGGCTCAGCAGGGTAAGCGTGAAGGTCGTCGTGGTGGCGATCGTCGTCCACGTCGTGGCGCACGTCCTGCTAACCAGCAGAAGGCTGCTGAAGCACAGGCTGAAAAGCCAGCTGAAGCTGCAGCTGCTGAAGCTCCTGCCGCAACGGAAACGAAGGAGTGAGCAGATGCTTATCCCAAAGAGGACTAAATATCGTAAGCAGCACCGTCCTACCCGTAGCGGCATGTCTAAGGGTGGCACCGAGATCGCTTTCGGCGATTTTGGTATTCAGGCGCTGGCTCCGGCTTACATCACTAACCGACAGATCGAGGCAGCTCGTATCGCAATGACTCGCTACATTAAGCGTGGCGGTCGTGTGTGGATTACGATCTTCCCAGATCGTCCATTAACCAAGCACCCGCTTGGTGCGCGAATGGGTTCCGGTAAGGGTGCTCCAGAATTCTGGATTGCCAACATCCACCCAGGACGCGTAATGTTCGAGATCGGTGGTGTTTCTGAGGACATCGCTCGCGAGGCTTTGCGCCGCGCTATCGATAAGCTCCCAATGAAATGCCGTGTTATTGCGCGTGAAGGCGGTGACATCTGATGCCAGTCGGAACTGCAGACTACACCATCAAGAATTTGAACGAGAAGACAAATGCTGAGATTGAAGGCTTCTTGAAGAAGTCTAAGGAAGAGCTATTTAACTTGCGCTTCCAGGCAGCAACTGGTCAACTCGAAAACAGCGCTCGCCTCAAGGCGGTCAAGCACGACATTGCCAGGATGTATACTATCCTGCGTGAGCGTGAACTCGGCATCAGCCAAGAGCCTGGCGCCACTGAGGTCAAGGAGAAGTAAGCATGGCTGAGAACCAAGAGCGCAACTTCCGCAAGGTTCGTCGCGGCTACGTCGTGTCCGAGGCCATGGACAAGACAATCGCCGTTGAGCTGGAGCAGCGTTCGACACACCCGCTTTACGGTAAAGTCGTTCGCTCCACCCGCAAGGTCAAAGCCCATGATGAACACAATGAGGCACATATTGGCGACCTCGTGAGTATTATGGAAACTCGGCCACTGAGCAAGACCAAGCGTTGGCGTCTCGACTCGATTATCGAGCGCGCCAAGTAAACAAGTTCGGCAAGGCTCCGCGCTTCACCTGTGTCTGCTAATGTGTAGACACAGGTGAGTGGGGAGAACCAGCTCGGCTAAGGAGAATCAATGATTCAGCAGGAAACGCGGCTTCATGTCGCCGACAACACGGGTGCTAAGGAGTTACTTGCCATCCGCGTGCTCGGTGGATCGAAGCGACGCTATGCCGGCATCGGCGACATCATCGTCGCCTCCGTCAAGGACGCGATCCCTGGCGGGTCGGTCAAGAAAGGCGACGTAGTTAAGGCTGTCGTCGTCCGTACTGTCAAGGAGCATCGCCGTGTCGATGGTTCCTATATTAAGTTCGATGAGAACGCCGCCGTAATTCTCGGCTCCGGTCGTGAACCAAAAGGCACTCGTATCTTCGGACCAGTCGGTCGTGAATTGCGTGATCAGCGCTTCATGAAGATTGTGTCCCTTGCTCCGGAGGTGATCTGATATGGTAGCCAAGATTAAGTCCGGCGACCAGGTGAAGGTCATTCGCGGCAAGGATCGCGGTAAGGAAGGCAAAGTAGTTCGTGTACTAGCCGATGACCGTTTGATTGTAGAAGGCGTTCAGATCGTTAAGAAGCACGTTCGCGCCACCCAGCAGGGTCAGCAGGCGGGCATTGTTTCGGTTGAGGCTCCAATCCATCGCTCTAATGTGATGGTTATTGATCCAGAGACCAAGCAGCCTACACGCGTTGGCGTGATTGTTAAGCAAGAGGCTCGTGACGGCAAGGTTAAGACCGTGCGCGTGCGTGTCGCCAAGAAGTCCGGAAAGGAGCTGGCATGACCGATACTACAGTTGAGTTGCCGGCAACTCCGCGCTTAAAGCAACAATACAAGGATGAAATCGTACCAGCCTTGGAGAAAGAATTCGGCCACACTAATCCTATGCAGGTGGCTCGCGTGCAGAAGGTTGTCGTCTCTATGGGTGTCGGCGCTGCAGCTCGTGATTCTAAGCTCATTGAAGGTGCGATTAAGGATCTCACTTTGATTGCCGGCCAGAAGCCAAAGGTAACTAAGGCAAAGAAGTCTGTCGCTCAGTTCCATTTGCGCGAAGGTCAGGCTATCGGTGCTTACGTAACTCTTCGTGGCGATCGTATGTGGGAATTCTTGGATCGTTTGCTCACTCTGGCTTTGCCTCGTATCCGCGATTTCCGTGGTATCAATGGCAACCAGTTTGACGGTCAGGGTAATTACAACTTTGGTCTTACGGAACAGTCTATGTTCCATGAGATTGATCCTGACTCGATTGATCATCAGCGTGGTATGGACATCACCGTGGTGACTACCACCAAGGACGATGTGGAGGCCAAGTCTTTGCTTAAGCACCTCGGTTTCCCATTCAAGGAGAACTGAAATGGCAAAAACCGCTCTGAAAAACAAGGCGGCCGCCAAGCCGAAGTTCAAGGTACGCGCTTATACGCGTTGCCAGGTTTGTGGTCGTCCTCACTCCGTGTATCGCAAGTTCGGTCTGTGCCGCATCTGCCTTCGTGAGAAGGCTCATCGCGGTGAGTTGCCGGGTGTTACGAAGTCCAGTTGGTAAATATCGACGCTGAAGGTCCACTGCTTGAAGACAAAGTTCTCATATAGAGGCGGTGGAAACCACGGCGAGAAAGGGCGTTAGCCCACATGACAATGACAGATCCAATCGCAGACATGTTGACACGTCTGCGTAATGCGAGCGCGGCAAAGCACGATACCGTGGAAATGCCGTACTCCAAATTCAAGGCGAATATCGCCGAGATTCTGAAGCACGAAGGCTATATTAAGGACTTCGCTGCTAAGGAAGCTAAGGTTGGACAGACGTTGGAAATTACGTTGAAGTATGGCTCCAATGGCCAGCGTTCTATCCAAGGCATCAAGCGCATTTCTAAGCCAGGCTTGCGTCGTTACGCAAAGTCTGATGCTTTGCCAATGCCTCTTGGTGGCCTCGGTATTGCTATTATCTCGACCAGCTCGGGATTGTTGACTCAGAAGGAATGCCTCGATCGAGGCATTGGCGGCGAAATCGTCGCCTACGTATGGTGAGAAAGGAGAGCTGAAGATGGCATCGCATATTGGTAAGCTCCCCGTCGACATTCCTGCAGGCGTGGAAGTAAAGATTGAAGGTCAGTCCTTCAGCGTCAAAGGCGCTAAGGGTTCTGATTCTTATGAAATTCCAGAGGGAATCACCGCAGCAGTCGCTGACAATCAGATTGTTCTGACTCCAGTTGACGATTTGCGTCCAACTCGTGCAAAGCATGGTTTGGCTCGCGCAATTGTTGCTTCTATGGTGAAGGGTGTACATGAAGGCTACACCAAGACTTTGGATATTGTCGGTACCGGTTATCGTGCAGTGATGAAGGGCAAGGGCATTGAGTTCTCGCTCGGTTATTCTCACACTATTACCGTTCAACCACCGGCAGGTATTGAGTTCGAGTTGCCAAATCCTAACCAGGTAATCGTAAAGGGCACCGATAAGCAGACTGTTGGTCAGGTTGCTGCTAACATTCGTAAGCTTCGTGCTCCAGAACCTTACAAGGGTAAGGGTATTAAGTACACCGATGAACGTATCCTGCGCAAGGCTGGAAAGGCTGGTAAGTGATATGAGCGTTAAGATTTTCGGTAAGGGTACCAAAGTCGCACGTTTGCGTCGTCACGCCCGTCTTCGTAAGCACATTGCCGGCACATCTGAACGTCCTCGTTTAGTTGTTTCCCGTTCTAACCGTCATATGGTTGCTCAGATTGTGGATGATACCAAGGGAATTACTTTGGTAAGTGCTTCCACTTTGACTGCTGACTTCGCTGGTTTCACTGGCACGAAGACTGAAGCTGCAACCAAGGTTGGCGAATTAGTAGCGGCTAAGGCGAAGGAAGCGGGTATCACCGCTGTAGTCTTCGACCGTGGCGGTAACAAATATCATGGTCGCGTCGCAGCAGTGGCTGAAGGCGCCCGTCAGGGAGGTCTGGCACTGTGAGCGACAACGAAAAGGAAACCCAAGTGGCTGAAGAAACTCAGAACACTCAGGCATCCGCTGAGGAGCGTAACGATGATCGTCGTTCTCGCCGTAACAAGGGCGAGGGTAAACGCGGCGAACGTCGTAATCGTCGTGAAGAAAACCGTGGCGAAGAGCTTCTGGATCGCGTAGTTACTATTAACCGTGTTTCCAAGACCCACAAGGGTGGTCGTACCTTTAGCTTTGCAGCACTTGTTGTTGTTGGCGACGGTAAGGGCACTGTTGGTGTTGGTTACGGCAAGTCTCGCGAAGTTCCAGCTGCTATTGCTAAGGGTCAGCTTGACGCTAAGAAGCATATGTTCACTGTTCCACGCATTCGTGGCACCGTCACTCATCCAGTGCTCGGTCACGATGCTGCTGGTACTGTGTTGCTCCGTCCAGCTGCTCCAGGTACTGGTGTAATTGCTGGTGGTGCTGTACGCGCTGTTATGGAATGCGCCGGCATCACGGACATCCTCACCAAGTCCATGGGCTCTGCAACTGCTGTAAACGTAGTGCGTGCTACTGTGGACGCTTTGAAGAAGCTCGAAGAGCCAGAAGAGATTTCTGCTCGTCGTGGTCTTTCTCTTGAGGAAGTCGCTCCTGATGCTTTGCTCCGTGAGCGTGCTGCTGGCATTGCCGAAGCTCGCAAGGCTCGCGAAGAAGCTCAGGCCGCCAAGGCATCTGAAGCAAAGGATGGTGAGTGATGTCAAATTTGAAGATCACTCTGGTGCATGGTTTAGTTCATACAACTGAGCGCCAGCGCGCGAATGTTCATACGCTCGGCCTTCATAAGATTGGTCACAGCGTAGTTCGCGAGGACACCCCCGTCAATCGTGGCTTGGTTATGGCCGTTCGTCACTTGGTGAGCGTCGAGGAGGTCGACTGATTATGGCTAACGAAGAACCAATGCTGCATATGCACACGTTGCGTCCAGCTCCAGGAGCTAAGAAGGATCGCATCCGTGTAGGTCGTGGTGAAGGCTCTAAGGGTAAGACCTCAGGTCGTGGTGATAAGGGCACAAAGAAGCGTTATCAGGTTCGTCCTGGCTTCGAAGGTGGTCAGCTCCCACTGTACATGCGCTTGCCTAAGTTGCGTGGCTTCAAGAGTCCTTTCAAGAAGGAATTCCAAGTCGTCAACGTTGCAGATCTTGCTGACCTTTTCCCAAAGGGTGGCGAGGTTACTGTAGCTGACCTTATTACTAAGGGCGCTGTACGTGATGGCTATCCTGTAAAGGTTCTTGGCGATGGTGAATTGACTGTTGCTTTGACTCTTAAGGGTATGAAGGCTTCTGCTTCTGCTAAGGCAAAGGTTGAGGCTGCCGGCGGCTCCATCAGCGAAGAGTAGTTAAAGGCTACTTAAAGCTTGATGCAGTTATAAATCTGTGATAGTCCCTCTAGCATTGTCTAGAGGGACTATTTTTATCACCAAAACTCACAATAACCTATTTCAGTAGGTACCGTGGGTTAAACTATCGTCTCAGAGTTTGTTTTTTGCACTGTTGCGCCTAGGAGTGCGCGAAAAAAGGGAGGAAGACCCAGGTGAAAACGTTAATCCAGGCCTTCAGGACGAAGGAGTTGAGGAACAAGATCCTCTTCGTCTTCGCTATGATAATTATTTATCGTATTGGTTCATTTATTCCGATTCCGGGTGTGGACTATAAAGTTGTGCACGCTTGCACTGTTAAATTAGCTTCATCGAGCGAGAACTTTATTGGGTTAGTTAACTTGTTCTCAGGTGGCTCGCTGTTGCAGCTTTCTATTTTTGCTTTGGGTGTTATGCCTTACATCACTGCTTCCATTGTGATTCAGCTTTTGCGCGTGGTTATTCCTCGCTTCGAAGCTCTTCATAAGGAAGGTCAGTCTGGAGAAACAAAGCTTACGCAGTACACGCGTTACCTAACTATTGGATTGGCAATTTTGCAATCTACTACGATTTTGGTAACAGCACGTACGGGTGCTTTGTTTAATTATCAGTGCGGAAATAATATTATTCCAGACGGAAGCATGTGGAGCCTTATTGTCATGGTTTTGATCATGACTGGCGGCACTGGTCTTATTATGTGGATGGCAGAACTCATTACCGATAAGGGTATCGGTCAAGGCATGTCTGTCTTAATCTTTATGTCTATTTGCTCTGGCTTCTTACCAAAGCTTTGGGAGATTGGTTGGGGAACCAACGGTTCTAATGGCGATTGGAATAAGTTCGCTATTGTTGGTGGCGTTTTGATTGTTATCCTCATATTTGTTGACTTTGTTGAGCTTGCTCAGCGTCGTATTCCTGTGCAGTATACGCGTCGCATGATTGGCCGAAAAATGTATGGCGGCTCTTCGACTTATTTGCCATTAAAGGTAAATATGAGTGGTGTTATTCCACCAATCTTTGCTTCGTCAATTCTTGCTGTTCCTACCCTTATTGCTCAGTTTGGAGATAAGAGCAAGGCTTGGGTGAATTGGATTGAAGCTAATTTGGCTAATTCCACTTCTGCTTGGTATATTGCGTTTTACACAGTAATGATTGTGTTCTTCTGCTTCTTCTACACAGAGATTACTTTTAATCCTGATGAGACTGCAGATAACATGAAAGAGTATGGTGGCTTCATACCAGGCATTCGCGCTGGTAGTGCTACAAGTCATTATCTTAGCTATGTTATGAATAGGTTGAATACTGTCGGTGCTATTTATTTGCTCTTTGTTGCATTGATTCCTACCGTTTTGATTATGGCTTTGCATTTGAATACAAAATTGCCATTTGGTGGTACAACAATTTTGATTATTGCTGGCGTTGGTTTGGATACGTTGCGTCAAGCAAAGGCTCAGACTGAACAATTCCAGTATGCTGGTTTCTTGTTCAAGCATGATGAGCAAAAGCAAGTATCTAAGTAACTACAGTTAGTGAGCTAAGGAGATGAATATGCGATTACTAATTATGGGTCCACAGGGCGTTGGAAAAGGCACTCAGGCCGCTTTGTTAAGTGAGCATTATGGCATTCCAGCGATTTCTACTGGTGATATTTTCCGCTATAACCTTAAGAATCATACTGAGCTTGGAAAACAGGTTCAGGGATATCTTGACAAGGGCGAGTTGGTTCCAGATGAGCTGACTAACAGCATTGTTAAGGATCGTCTTGCTCAGGACGATGCAAAGAGCGGCTGGATTCTCGACGGTTATCCTCGCAACGCTTCTCAGGTTCAAGCTTTGGATCGTATGTTGGAAGAGCTTGGCACTCCTCTCGATCACGTTGTGGCTCTCGAGGCTGAGCGCGATGTTTTGCTCGAACGCATGCAAAAGCGTGCAGTGGAGCAAGGTCGTTCTGACGATACTCCAGAAGTAATTGCTAAGCGTTTAGAAACGTATGAGAAGGAAACAGCTCCATTGCTTGATATCTATGATAGCCGCGGTCAGTTGGTTGAAGTAGATGGCGTTGGAGATATTAAGGAAATCAATAATCGCATTGTTGAATCACTTAATTAAGTAGTGCGTTTTTAAATTTAAAAAGTAAAATGCGTTCTGTTCGACACGCCGAGTGTTGAATGGGACGCATTTACTGTATTATAAAAGATTGGCGTGTCTTCGGATGCGCAAAGTAGTATGCCCAAGGAACGGAACGAGGCTCATGGCAAAAGACGGTGTGATTGAAGTCGAAGGCACGGTAGTAGAAGCACTACCAAATGCGATGTTTCGCGTTCAGCTTGAGAATGAGCACATTGTTTTAGCTACGATTTCTGGTAAGATGCGTAAAAATTATATTCGCATTCTTCCTCAAGATCGTGTAGTGCTAGAAATGAGCCCTTACGATCTAAATCGTGGGCGTATTACGTACCGTTATAAGTAAGGTACAAGCAAAGGAAAACCATGAAGGTCAGCCCTAGCGTGAAGAGGATCTGCGAAAACTGCCGCGTGATCCGCCGTCACGGCCGCGTCATGGTGATCTGCATTAACCCACGTCATAAGCAGCGTCAGGGCTGAGCAGATTTCCATCGCGGAATACAAAGAATAAGGCGCTAAGTCACAGCCTAAGCTGAACCCTGGGTGCGCAGGCCCAGGCCGCACTTAATTTCTATTAGTGCGGAAGACTTGGTGCACGACCTGCGTAACAGTAAAGGAATTACAATGGCACGTCTTGCCGGAGTAGATATTCCCAATGAGAAGCGCATTGAGATTGCCCTCACCTACATTTTTGGTGTTGGTCGTACTCGCGCTAAGGAAACGCTTGCCGCGACCGGTGTTAATCCGGACACTCGCGTCAAGGATCTTACGGATGAACAGCTGATCACCTTGCGTGATTATCTTGAGGCCAATTACAAGATTGAAGGCGATTTGCGTCGTGAGATTGACGCTGACATCCGTCGTAAGATTCAGATCAACTGCTATCAAGGCCAGCGTCATCGCAAGGGTCTTCCTGTGCGTGGTCAGCGTACTAAGACTAATGCTCGTACTCGCAAGGGTCCGAAGCGTACTGTCGCCGGGAAGAAGAAGGCCACCCGATAGTAGTCGGTGGTCGGCTCTAGGCCACGGATATATTTCCATCGTCTAGACATACCAACTCATTCGTCATTAGGAAACGAGGGTCAATGGCAGCTGCAAAGCAAGCCTCGCGCAAGCCGCGTCGCCGGGACCGCAAGTCGGTGCCGGTTGGGCAGGCGCATATTAAATCAACATTCAATAACACGATTATCTCCATTACCGATCCATCCGGTGCAGTCCTTTCTTGGGCTTCCGGCGGTGATGTCGGCTTTAAGGGTTCCCGTAAGTCGACTCCTTACGCTGCAGGTATGGCTGCTGAGTCTGCTGCACGCAAGGCAATGGAGCATGGCCTCAAGAAGGTCGACGTGTTTGTTAAGGGTCCAGGTTCCGGTCGTGAAACCGCTATCCGTTCCCTCCAGTCCGCGGGTCTCGAAGTTGGTTCTATTACCGACGTTACCCCACAAGCGCATAACGGCGTACGCCCACCAAAGCGTCGCCGCGTCTGAGCACTCTTACGAATCCATCCATCCAACCCGCTTATGGGCGGCGAGTGCACCACCGACCAGAAGCTGAAAGGATACCAAAGTGCTTATCGCACAGCGTCCGACACTTACCGAGGAATCACTGAATCCCCAGCGTTCTCGCTTTACTATTGAGCCGCTGGAACCAGGTTTTGGCTACACTCTCGGCAATTCGCTGCGTCGTACCTTGTTAAGCTCTATTCCAGGTGCTGCCGTTACTTCGGTTCGCATCTCTGGAGCTTTGCATGAGTTTACGACTCTGCCAGGTGTTGAAGAAGATGTCACTGAAATTCTGCTGAACATCAAGGGCATCGTGCTCACGAGTGAGTACGACGAGCCTGTAGTGATGTATTTGCGCAAGAATGGTAAAGGTGAGGCCACTGCTGGAGATATTACTCCTCCAGCCGGTGTTACTATTGCTAATCCTGACTTGCATATTGCTACACTCGCAGAAGATGGTGAACTTGAAATTGAGTTTACTGTTGAACGCGGTCGCGGCTACGTGCCAGCTCAGATGAACAAGCAGGAGAACAGCGAAATCGGCCGCATTCCTGTGGATTCGATCTACTCACCAGTTTTGAAGGTGAGCTATAAGGTCGAAGCTACCCGCGTGGAACAGCGCACGGACTTCGATAAGCTCATCCTGGATGTGGAAACCAAGCCAGCTATTACACCGCGTGATGCAGTTGCATCTGCAGGCTCGACTTTAGTTGAGCTTTTCGGTCTTTGCCGTGAGCTTAACGTTGATGCTGAAGGTGTTGAAGTTGGTCCAGCGCCAACTCATGATGAAGCTGATTCTCAGTTGGCTATACCGATTGAAGATATGAATTTTACTCAGCGTAGCTATAATTGCTTGAAACGTGAGGGTATTCATACAGTCGGCGAACTGGTAGTTCACACTGAGCAGGATTTGCTCGATATTCGTAATTTCGGCATGAAATCCATCGATGAAGTTAAAGAGAAGTTGCAGGCAATGGGTCTGTCTTTGAAGGCTTCACCGATTGGCTTCGACGCCAATAATCTCGAAGGTGGCACTTTCTTCTCGCCTGAAGACGAGTAAGTTCCGCCTGCAATCGTCGTAACGTTCGGATGTTCGGGTTGATGCCCACCTGAACGATGCGACAATAAGGAGTAATAATGCCTACACCGAAACAAGGCCCTCGTCTGGCTTCTAGCCCGGCTCATGAGCGCCTGATGCTGGCCAATATGGCGACCAGCCTCTTCCAGCACGGTCGTATCGTAACGACGTTGCCAAAGGCAAAGCGTCTTCGTCCGCTTGCTGAGCGTTTGATTTCGTTCGCTAAGCGTGGCGATTTGCATTCGCGTCGTCGTGTGTTGCGTGTAATTCGCAACAAGTCCGTGGTTCACGTGCTTTTCACTCAGATTGCTGAGCAGATGAAGCAGCGTGAAGGTGGTTACACACGTATCGTGAAGATTGCTCCACGTCGTGGTGATACCGCTCCTCAGGCAATTATTGAGCTCGTAACTGAGCCAGTAAGCCCAAAGAAGGCTGTTGTGAAGGAAGCTGAAGCAGCTACCAAGGTTGCAGCTAAAGAAGAAGCTGCCGAGTAGTTTGCATTCCAGCTTTACGCATCGGTAAAGTGAATCTTAAAGCAAGCGTTTAATCGCTTCTTGAAGAATTGCTAAAACGAGTCGAGGATTTCCTCGGCTCGTTTTTTGTTTGTATTATTATTAAGTTATGCCGAATATTTTGGATCAAGTAAGAAGCGATTTTCGTACTTTTGCTCAAAGAAGTTTTAATTCTGTTGATGCTTTGATTTTGTGTGAGCTTTCATACATAAATATGCCAAAATCTATTCCGCTATATAACAGTGAGTCAAAAGTTATTTCGACTACGCCTATTTACGATCTGCTACGTTTTGAAGATTTTTCGTCGATGTTTTCTTCTGGAGTAGCTAAGGTTGATAAGTTTCGTCAAGAGTTACTTTTTGCAGTTGCAGCTAATCCGCGCTACAGAGGTATTAAAGTAGGGGAAATTCTTGAACGATTTGATAAATCGAATGCTCATGAATCTTGTGAACAGCAGTTTGCTGGTGTTACTTTTGACCTTAGTTCTTGTGAAGGAATTGATAATCCGAATACTATTGTTGTTGCTTTTAGAGGAACTGATAATACGCTTGTTGGGTGGAAAGAAGATTTTAATATGGCCTTTCGCTGCCCAATTCCAGCTCAGGAGTCAGCAGCAGAATATTTAATTTCTGTAACACAAAGATATAGTAAATATATTGCAAAAAAAGCTAGTTTATTACAAAAAATTTCCTCGTTTTTCGCAAAATCAACTAATTCGAAGCGTGACAATTGCGATAACAATAATAAGCGCGATAATAATAACAAGCGCAATAACAGCCCGAATATTATTGTCACAGGTCATTCAAAAGGTGGGAATATGGCGTCCTATGCTACTATGCGATTGGATGCGGAAAATGAAAAACTTGGCAATCTTGTATCTAAAATTTATTCAATGGATGGGCCGGGTTTTGCAAATGATGTAGTAGATACTAGCGTTTTTTCGTGCGTGGCAAGTCGAATAGAGAAAGTTGTGCCGCAATCTTCGATTATTGGGCTTCTTATGGATAATGGATTGCCATATAAAGTAGCTAGGGCTGATTCTGTTGGTTTAATGCAACATTTTGGCATGTATTGGCATGTTGAGGATGGTGATTTTGACTATCGAGATGAAGTTACTGCTCGCGCTGCTGCAATCGCAAAAGCTATGAATTCTTGGATGTTTGATTTGCCTGTTGAGGAACGAAAACGCAGGATTGATAGTGTGTATAACGTTTTGTCGAGTTTAGGTTATCCTACTTTTGATTTATTGGGTTCTCATTGGTCTGAGCTTGTGCCAAAATTACTTGGAATGGCAACGCACTTGGATGCGAAGTCTTATGAGCTTATACGCGGAATTATTGCTGCTGTTGCTGGCGTAGGCGTGAAGTAACTGTGGTGAAGCAAGCTTTATGAGTAACTGTAGATGGAAAGTAATACTAAGCGGAAGCAACTGTAAACGGAATTTAATTGCGGAATTATTTAGTTATGACGAATGGAAGGTTTTTTAAATGCGACTTCGCTTAGATTTAGCGTATGATGGCGGCGGATTTTACGGTTGGGCTAAGCAGCCTACTTTGCGCACCGTGCAGGGTGAAATTGAGGGGGCTTTGCATACAGTATTGCGCGTTCCAGAAGGGGATTCTGCTGAGCCGTTGCGCCTTACTGTGGCTGGACGTACGGATACGGGCGTGCATGCATCGCATCAGGTTTGTCATCTTGATGTTTGTGAAGAAACTTTATTGCGATGCGTAGGTCATACCGGATTGGACGGTGTTTGCGCGCTCGAGTACAGGCTTAAGCATGTTTTGCCACAAGATATTTCGTTGCATAAGGTTAGCGTTGCGCCCATTGGTTTTGATGCACGCTTTTCTGCGTTAGAGCGCACGTATGTGTATCGTATTTGCGACGCTTCTGATTATTGTGATTATGACCCTCGTATGCGCGGTTTTGTTTTGAAACTTGATGATGTTTTGGATGTTGATGCAATGAACCAGGCTGCGAGGCTTATGATTGGCCTTCACGATTTTGGATCTTTTGCGCGCCCTAATCCTGGAGGCACTACTATTCGCGATGTAAAAAGTGCCTGTTGGGAACGCGTGGGAACGCGTGCTAATGACGTGCGCGTTAAGCTTAAAACTGGATGCGTGCCGCCTGTTGAGCAGGGTTTGCTTGAGTTTACTATTGTTGCTGATGCTTTCGCTCACAATATGGTGCGCTCTCTTGTGCAAGCTTGTGTGCAGATTGGGTGTGGTAAGCGCACGCTTGATTGGTTTGTTGAGAAGATTAATACGCCGCTTCGAGAAGGTTCTACTGGTCCTATTGCGCCGCAAGGTTTGACTTTAGAATATGTGGCGTATCCGCCAGATAATGAGCTTGCAGAGCGTGCAGAAAAGATTCGCGCTCGCCGTGATTCTGCTGAGTTATAGCGTTTCAACTCGCCATAAATTTATATTCGCGCCATGGTTTACAATTGAAAAGTTGCGTTTGCGCGCGATTTTGTTGCGCGAATCGTAAGTGGATGAATGTCCGAGCGGTCTAAGGAGCACGCCTCGAAAGCGTGTGAGGGTAAAATCCTCCGCGAGTTCGAATCTCGCTTCATCCGCAGAATAATAAGCTTCAAGCGTATTTCGCGCTTGAAGCTTTTTTATTCTGCCGAGCTTGCTCAGGTTGGAAGCACAGTGTGCTTCCAACGCAAGCGAGGTCTTTCTGCGTCAATAAAGACGCAGAAAGTGTGGGCTAGTGTGTTTAACGTAGTGTGTTAGGTTTGTGTTGCCGTATTTCGCGCTTGAAGCTTTTTAGGGTTATAGGCCAAAAAGTGTGTAAAGCTAAGCTGATGAGTATTCTGTGGCATAAACTAGCCTCAGCACTGTTAAAAACTCAGTCAAGTATCTTAAGAAAGTAACGGTCATATGTTACTCGCGCAGTACGTAATCTGCGTTAGTAACAGCCTTTGACGATTTATTGTTAAATACTCAGCTAATACATGCTTCGAACGCCGCTTAACATAAGAAATAACCTACATTCGATATACTGCGAGCCTTACTGCTATAAGGGTTATGAGCTTATTTTTTACACACTTTTTGTCCAGGTGGCGAATGTGCAGAAAACAGATTCGATTACCGCAAAACCCTTGTATTGCAAGGTCTAAGACATGATTTCTTACACACTTTTTGGCCTATAACCCTAATCCGCGCGAACTTTCTCTCGCGTTTGGAGTGTTTGAGGTTGTGTGACCCTCCATCTGTGAGAGAGTCTCCTCGTGTTTGGAGCGTTTTGTTTTGGAAATTGCTCCAAACGTGCGCAACTTATCTCGCGTTTGTGGTTAAGTCCTATTTTGTGTGTAAAAGGGAATGCCCTATAGGCTAAAAGCCCCAAGGTTAAGTTTTACTTCAAAATAAGCTTTGTATCAGTAGGATACCCAAGTTCATAAGCTCTTAACAGTCTAGATGTGATTAATTGCACAATTGCATTTTTAAGAGTTTGTTGGGCGCGCATTACAGAATCGTTATCATCGCTTTTTGCAGTAACGTTATTCTCGGATGCATTATTATTTTTTGACGTAATCGTTATTATTTGATTAAAAGCAGCTAGTTCTTCTCTAGCGCAATCCATGTAAGCTATAGCGGTAATCGGCAGATCTTTTCCGCTTACTGAATCATGTGTTTTTCCGCTTTCTAACGTCTCTTGAGGAATATCGTAAACTTTTTTGCGCAAGTCTGTTCCTTCTCCTGCAGCTCGCATAAGAGTTTGAGCATTTGTCGACGCCATATCGCTGTATTCCAATGCAATATTTTGCTCTTTTCGCGCTGCTAGTGTCTGTAAAATAAAAGCAAGTTTGTCTTCAGCTTCTGCAGCTTGAGCCAAGGGCTGATGTGTCCATTTGAAGTTTTTGTAATGATTTATTACTTCTATAAGATTCGCGTATGAATCATGCTCCATTTGTTGCGCTGTTGTAGTTTTTGTATTTTCTGAGCTTTCGTTTCCGCTTTTATTGCTTACATTATTTGAATTTTCGTCACTATTTTTCTTTGAAAGCATTTCCCATTGAGCTTGCGTGCTGTATACAATACTTTCGCTTAATCTTCCTGGGCATTGCTGAGCGACAGTTTTCCAATATTTCGCTGCAGTTTCAAAATCCTTAAGGGATGTGTTATTCTGGTTCTTTTTGATTTCGCGCTGCCTTTTTTGCGCAAGCCTGTATGCTTTAGCACATGCATTTTCTGGAGCTGCTGTGTGAACTGTATGCTCGACATGAATGTTTTGCAATGTTCCGCAAGCTGTTAGAAGTGGAGATATTAAAACGCATATAAGAAGCACGAGTGCTCTGGCAATACTGCGTTTTACTTGTTTGTATATATCATTTAACAAAACATAAAGTGTCTGCATAATCTACTAAAATAGCCACTGACTGTGACCAATATCGATTTATTAATTTGGTATTTGTTCTAAGTCTGTAACAATTAAAGCTAGCTGTTATTAGAAGAAAAAGATAAGTGTGCTCTAATAGTTACAATTGATAATCATAAATTAATGCGTTATAACGAGAGGACGTGCGCGATGGAATTGGATTTGGCGGGAATGCATCAGCTTGCGGCACAGCAGGGGATTAATGCCGAGGAGCTGGACGAGGCGCTCGCCGAGGCCTTGCGTCTTGCGTATATGAAAACCGCTCATCCTGCAAAGCATGTGCGAGTTGAATTGGACGAACGTGCAGGTTCGTTCACTGTGTGGGCTAGGGATGAAATTCCTGGTAAACCTACTGAAGATAACCCGTATCCAGCTCCAACGCTGGGAGAGGAGTATGACGATACTCCGCGTGATTTTGGTCGTTTAGCTGCTGCGACGGCTCGTCAAGTTATTAGTCAAATTTTCCGTAAAGCTGAAGATGATCGCGTATTTGGTGCGTTTTCTGGTCAAAAAGGCAAACTTATCAACGGCATCATTCAACAAGACGCAAAAGATAACACTAACATCCACGTTGCTGTTGGAGATGTTGAAGCTATTTTGCCGCGTCGCGAGCAGGTTCCAGGTGAACGTTACCGCCATGGTGAGCGTATTCGCGTATATGTCGTAAATGTTGCGCGTGGTCTGCGTGGTCCAGAAATTGTTGTTTCACGTTCACATCCTGAATTAGTTCGTCGTCTTTTTGAGCGAGAAGTGCCGGAACTTGTTTCTGGAGCAGTTTCTATTATGTCGATTGCACGTGAAGCCGGAGCTCGCACAAAGATTGCTGTTAGAGCTAATACTGAAGGTGTGAATCCAAAGGGTGCTTTAATTGGTCCTGGCGGTTCACGCGTGCGTGCTGTAATGGAAAACTTGGGTCAAGAGAAAATTGATATTGTCGATTGGTCGTCTGATCCAGCAAAGTTTGTTGCTGCTGCTCTTTCGCCTGCTACTGCTACACAAGTGCAAGTAGTGAGTGAAAAGAATCAAACTGCAGTTGCTTTTATTCATGATGCTCAGCTTTCTCTTGCTATTGGTAAAGAAGGTCAGAACGCTCGTTTGGCTGCAAAGTTGACTGGTTGGAAGATTGGTATTGAGTCTGCGGAAGAGCATGCTAAGAAGGTTGCTGCAGCTCAAGCACAAAATGCTCAGCCTGCTTCAGCTGATTTGAATAATAACGCATCTGCTGCTGAATAGATTGTTAATTGAGAAGTGCTAAATATTTTTAGATTGATATTTCCGCAATGTTTAGCACTTCTTGATTGTTTATTTTGTTAGTGGTGTGCAAATAAAGTAGTCTCTCGCGTGGCATTTAGCGACACTCGAGTCAATCCAACGTTTCGAGTATGCTAAAAGCTGGAATCTGGGCGAAAGGCAATCGCCATCGTCCGGCGGGAGACGAGGTATAAGATCATGGTCGCACGATGATATATCGCACGATAATAAATAATAAGCTCGCAATAATGTAAAGTGGTCGCGTGTACTAGCGCTGCCACAGACAGAGGAGAACACTGAGTGGTTAAAAAGCGCGTGTATGAACTGGCCAAAGAATTTGGTGTAGACAGTAAAACCGTGTTGGAGCGTTTGAAGAGCATGGGCGAATTTGTTAAGTCTGCTTCTTCAACAGTTGAGGCTCCAGTAGTTCGTCGTTTGCAAACAGCGTTAGCATCTGACGGAAATAAGTCCGAAAAGGCATCTAGTGCAAGTAAGCCTGCTGCGCCAAAAGCTAAGCCTCAAGCTAAGCCGCAGGCTAAACCTCAAGCTAAAGATTCGTCACACAGTGATTCTGTAGCTGGCTCTTCTGCTAACCAGCCTGTGCACAACACAGCTTCTCATTTTGTTCCAAAGCCGGGTGCAAATCATACTCGTTCAAACAATCCTTCGCGTTCTAATGCTGCTGCCGGCGAAAATAGAAAAAATGATCGTCGCAATGATAATCGTGATAATCGCGGCGAATCGCGACAGCAAGCTCAAGGTCAATCTCACTCAGATCGTTCACAGATGCCTCCTCGCCCTCGTCCGCACCAGAATGCACAAGGTGCAGGCGCATCTGCTCCACGTCCTGGTAATAATCCGTTTAGCCGTAAGCAAGGTATGCGTGCTCCTACACCTGGAGATATTCCACGTCCTCATCCGATGTCTCGTCCTGGTGCTGAAAATGGCCGCGGTGGTCGTCCAGGTCAAGCTGGCTCTGGACCTCAAGGTTCGCGTGGTGAACGTGCAGAACGCGGTGGCCGCTCGCGTGGTGGCCGCTCTGGTCAAGGTGGCGCACGCTCATCGCAGTGGTCGGGTCAGCGTCGTGGTCAAGGTGGCGCAGGTGCTGGCTCTGGTGCATCTTCTCGCCCATCTGCAGAATCTCGTTTTGCATCTCAAGGAGCTAGCTTCCAGGCTGCTGCAGCAGGCGCACCTAATGGTGGTCCATCGCGTGGCGGCGGTCGCGGTCGTGCAGGAGCTGCAGGCGCATTCGGTCGTCAAGGTGGTAAATCTTCTAAGGCTCGTAAGAATCGTTTAGCGAAACGTCGTGAATACGAAGAGCTTAAAGCACCAGTGATTGGCGGCGTGCGTATTCCTTCTGGTAACGGCGCTACGATTCGCTTGCGTCAAGGCGCAACTCTTTCTGATTTGGCGGAAAAGATTGATGTAAATCCAGCAGCTTTGGTAACTGTGCTCTTCCACTTGGGAGAAATGGCAACATCTACACAATCTTTGGATGAATCAACATTCCAAATTTTGGGTGAAGAAATCGGCTGGAATATCAGCATTGTTTCTGCTGAAGAAGAAGATAAAGAGCTTTTGCAGCAGTTTGACATCGATTTGGACGAAGAAGAGCTGCAAGAAGATGACGATTTGCAATCTCGTCCGCCTGTTGTTACTGTTATGGGTCACGTCGATCACGGTAAAACTCGCTTGCTTGATACCATCCGTAAGTCGAATGTTATCGATCGCGAAGCAGGTGGCATTACTCAGCGTATCGGTGCTTATCAAGTAACTGTAAATCTTGAAGGAAAACCTCGTAAGATTACGTTCCTCGATACTCCAGGTCACGAAGCGTTTACTGCTATGCGTGCTCGCGGTGCTGAGCTTACAGACGTTGCAATTCTTGTTGTTGCAGCAGACGACGGCGTAATGCCTCAGACTGTTGAAGCTATTAACCACGCTCAAGCTGCTCATGTGCCAATTGTTGTGGCTGTGAACAAGATTGATGTTGAAGGTGCTAATCCTGAAAAGGTTCGCGGTCAGCTTACAGAATACGGTTTAGTTGCTGAAGAATACGGCGGCGACACCATGTTTGTGGATATTTCTGCAAAGCAGGGCACTAACGTCAATAAGCTTCTTGAAGCTGTGTTGTTGACTGCTGACGCTGAGCTTGATCCTAAGGCAAATCCAAATATGGATGCTCGCGGTGCAACTATCGAAGCTCGACTCGATAAGGGTCGTGGTGCTGTTGCTACTGTTCTTGTGCAGCAAGGTACTCTTCACATTGGTGATTCTATTGTTGCTGGCACTTCTTATGGCCGTGTGCGCGCTATGCTTGACGAGAACGGCAAGCATTTGCAGGATGCGGCTCCTTCCACTCCTGTTCAGGTGCTTGGTTTAACTTCTGTTCCAACCGCTGGCGACTTGTTCTTGGTTACTTCGGACGACCGTTCTGCTCGTCAAATTGCTGAAAAGCGTGCAGCTACAGAGCGTGCAGCTCAGCTTGCTAAGCGCCGCAAGGTTGTGTCTCTTGAAAGCCTTAAGGAACAGTTCGCTAAGTCTGAAGTTGACATGCTGAACATCGTTATTAAGGGCGATTCTTCTGGTTCTGTTGAAGCTTTGGAAGATTCCTTGATGAAGATTGAGGTCTCTGAGGAAGTTGGCATCCAGGTTATTCACCGCGGTGTTGGTGCAATTACTCAGAATGATGTGAACTTGGCAACTGTCGATAAGGCTGTGATTATTGGCTTCAACGTGCGTCCAAACCGTCAAGTTGCTGATTTGGCAGACCGTGAAGGCGTGGAAGTTAAGTACTACTCAGTTATTTACAAGGCAATCGAAGATATCGAAGCTGCTTTGAAGGGTATGCTTAAGCCAGAATTCGAAGAAGTTGTTACTTCGCATTCCGAAATTCGCGAAATCTTCCGTTCTTCCAAGTTCGGCAATATTGCTGGTGTTATGGTTCAAGATGGCGAAGTCAAGCGCGGTACGAAGTGCCGTATTTTGCGCGACGGCGTTGCTACAGTCAACGACCTGGAGATTTCCAGCTTGCGTAGGTTTAAGGATGACGTGCAATCCGTTAGCGAAGGTTACGAAGCTGGTATTAATCTCGGCAGCTTCAATGACATTGAGCTTGGCGATATAATCGAAACCTTTGAAATGAAGCAGATTGAGCGCAAGTAATTATGGCAGGAACGAATCCTAGAGCTGCACGTATTGCAGCATTAATTCAGCGCGTAATCGCTTCTAATATGGAATCGCATTTGCATGATAAGCGTTTGGCGAGTGTGACTATTACGGAAGTGCGCGTTACGAACGATTTGCAAATTGCAAAGGTTTACTGGACGCAACTTGGTCACGAAGGTAAAGAGCAGGGTGAGCGTCAGCGTGCAGCACAAGCTTTGCAGCAGGCTCACGGTCGACTGCGCTCTTTGGTCGGTGCAAAAGCTGGATTGCGTTTGACTCCCCAATTGCAATTTATTTATGACGAAGTGCCATCTGAAGCGCACGAAATTGAGGATATTCTTGTTGCAGCTCGTCATCGTGATGAAGAATTAGCTAAATTGCGTGAAAATGCTAAGTATGCTGGCGATGTCGATCCATATAAGAAGCCGCGCGAAGTTGAAGAATCTGACGATGACTTTGACGATGATAATTTCGACGACGACGATTTTGACGACGACGATGACTTTGAAAGCGACGACTTTGAAGGCACGTCTGAATCGTCTGACAACAATTAAATCTCAAAGCAAACTCAATGTGAATCGTATAGTAGCTAGATTTAACTTATGTGCATACCAGATTCAGGATTACTGCTTGTAGATAAGCCGCAAGGTGTTACAAGTCACGATATTGTTGCATGCGCTCGTCATTTGTTGCATACAAAGCGAGTTGGGCACGCAGGAACGCTTGATCCTATGGCAACAGGATTGCTAATCATAGGTTTTGGCAACGCAACGCGACTTTTAAATTACATGTTGGGGCACAATAAAACCTATGAAGCAGTAATCCGCTTAGGAGAAGCAACTACTACTGATGATGCAGAAGGTGAAATTCTTCCGGATGACGCATTAAATATAGGTCCGGGGGTTCACGTCGCTAATAAAGACATGTCTTTTGAAAAGTCACTGTCTTTTGAGCGAATTAAGCAAGTTGTTAGCGAAAATTTAGTAGGCAAAATTATGCAAGCTCCTACTGCTTTTTCTGCTATTAAAATTAATGGTCAACGCGCTTATGATTTAGCGCGCGAAGGAAAATCAGTAGAGATTGCTCCTAGAGAGATATTTGTTAGTGATTTTTCAGTGAGCAATCCTCGAATTACTAGGGGAGTGAGTGGGAAACTCGTATGCGATATATCTGCAAAAGTTTCTTGCAGTAGTGGAACATATATTCGCGCTTTAGCTCGTGATTTAGGTCGCTTACTAGGAGTTGGTGGACATCTTACTCAGCTTCGTCGCACTAGCGTTGGTGATTTTTCGGTTACTGATTCGCGAGTTCTTAAACTTCGCTCGCAAATGCGAGAATTTACTGATCGCAATGGAGTATTGCAGCATCGCTCAAAAGCAGTTCCTAGTGACGATTTTGACGCAAATAATATGCTTCCTAAAATTTGCTTAAATATGATGGATGCAGCTTCGCATTCGCTTCCAACTTTAAGCATTGATGAGAATCAAGCTAAAGACTTGCGTTTTGGGCGCTGGATTGAGCTTAAATCTGGCATAAATTACGAAAATTATCCTGCAATAGCGTACGTTCCAAACGCAAATACTGAGGAATGTGACGTTGTTGCAGTAGTTGAATTGACAAAAAATATAAAAAGTAATCAAATCAAACCAATTGTGGTATTTCCGGCAAGCGAGAAGACTGGTAAACTAGATAAGTATTTAAAATAACGAATTGCGTATTTTGCGTAGTTTGCTTGAGTAATGCTTGAACGCGGATAGTAAGGATATCATGAAGGTCATCGACATTCGACCAGATGCCAACGGCATGATTAATTGGCCAACGTTAAGTGCAGAGCGTAAAGCGGTTGTTACCATTGGCGTATTCGACGGTATGCACAAAGGTCATCGCGAGGTTATTCGTCGTACTGTGGATCTTGCGCATCGTCATGGAGCGTTTTCAGTAGTGATTATGTTTGATCCGCGTCCAAGCGTAGTGCATGCTAATCCTGATTTATACGATGATTTTGGCGACGTTAATTCTAAACTTCCGGACGATCCGGATGCTCTTACAAGCGTGCGTCAACGTTTGCGCGTGATGTCACAGTTGGATGTTGATCATGTTGTGATTGTGCGCTACAGCCTTGCTTTTGCTGCAAAATCGTACCGTTTCTTCTTAGGTCAGCTCGTTGGAAAGCTTGGTATGCGAGCATTAGTTCTTGGCTCTGATGCTGCGCTTGGTGCTCGTCGTGCTGGTGATATCAAAGCAATTCGTGAGTTGTCTCAAGCAACTGGAGTTTTTGAGCTTATTGAAGTAGAGGATTTGGGTCCAGATGACGTTCGCGTGCCTGATCCTATTGTTCGTGAAGTTCCACAGGAGCCTGGAGATCCTAAAGATCCTTCTGAGGGCATGAATAAAGCTGAATATCGTGCTTGGAGTAAGAGCATGCCAAATAAGAAAGTGCGTGCTTGGAGTTCTACAAATGTGCGCTGGATGTTGGCTACTGGTCGAGTCAAAGAAGCGCGTGAAATTTTGGATCAGCCGCATCGCGTTGAAGGAACAGTAGTTCATGGAGACGAGCGTGGGCGCGAGATTGGATTCCCAACAGTAAATCTTGGCGAAAAAATTGAAGGCTATGTGCCAGTTGATGGCGTGTATGCAGGTTGGGTTGTTGATTTAGATGCTGACAATAAGAACGATGTCAGACCATCGAAAAATGCTGTTCCAGATGTGAGTGTTTTGCGTCGTGATGAGCTTCATTTAGGCGTTCATTCTCCGTGGCGTTGGCCTGCTGCGATTTCTATTGGAACTAAGCCAACATTTAATAAAGATGGCGAAGAAGATGCAGAGCGCACTGTTGAAGCTTACGGATTGTTCGACGATTGGAAAGACTTGTACGGGCATCGCGTTTGCATTGAGTTTGCTAGTTTCTTGCGTCCGCAACAGGCTTTTGACTCAGTTGACGCGCTAAAAGATATGCTCAAAGCTAATGTTGAGCAAGTGCGTGAGATTACAGACGCTGAAGCTGAAGTCTGATTTTGATATTTGCGCTTAGTGGTTTTTAGTTGCGATTATTTTTGCTAGCTGCGTTTAGCTTATAGTCCAAGTGCTTTTAACGCTTCTCGCACTGTGCTAACTTCAATAATTTCTAATCCTGGAATACTAACGCTTTTCCGCATATGGCAAACTATTGCGCGCCTATATCCTATTCGCGCAGCCTCGCGCAATCGCGGCTCTATTCTTGGCACTGGGCGAACTTGACCGGTTAAGCTCATCTCGCCAATTGCGCAAGTTTTAGGAGTTACTGCTTTCCCGGCAGCAGCGCTAGCTAAAGCTGCTACGATTGCCAAGTCGCAAGACGGCTCCTTTGCCAACGCTCCTGCAATAGTAGATACGTACAAATCTTTTGCAAGCAAATTAACGCGTCCGTGACGATACAAAACTGCTGTAAGCATTGCAAGACGGTTAGAATCAACACCAGAAACTGCACGGCGAGGAGTGGGCAGAGCCGATTGTGTTACAAGTGCTTGTATTTCAATCGGCAGGCTTCTGTGTCCTTCAAGTGTAAAAGTGACGCAAGTTCCGTCGTTTGTGCCATCTTGCGCATTTTTACCTTGATTATTGTTTTCTGTAGAAGACAAAAACAGTCCGGAAGGATCCGGCACTTCCTCAATTCCTTCACCGCTCATATCGAAGCAGCCAACTTCGTCTGTAGGTCCAAAGCGATTCTTTACAGCTCTTAGCATGCGTAGCGCTGTTTGTGTATCGCCCTCAAATTGACATACTGTGTCTACTAAATGTTCAAGCGTACGCGGCCCTGCTATTGAACCATCTTTTGTAACGTGCCCAACTAAAAGTATCGGAATATTGTTAGCTTTAGCAACGTCGATAAGTGCACTCGCAACTTCTCTAACTTGTGTAGAACCGCCTGTAATACCATCTACTTCTTGTGCGGAAATCGTTTGCGCAGAATCGACAATAGCAAGCGTAGGGTGATGCGTTTCAATAAGATCTAGTACAGTGTCAAGATCGCCTGTTGTTGCAAGTAATAAATAATCGTTTACAGCGTTAATTCTAGACGCGCGCAATTTAACTTGCGCTGCTGATTCCTCGCCGGAAATATACAATACAGGGGGAGTGTTGCTTTCTTTTGATTGCTTAGATACGTAAGCTGCTGCTTTTAGAAGTAGTGTTGATTTTCCGATACCTGGCTCTCCTGCTATAAGAGTTACGGAGCCTGGCACAAGTCCTCCGCCTAATACGCGATCGAATTCGCTAAAACCAGTATGGATGCGCATTGCGTCGTCTGCTTGAATTTCGCTAATTGGTTGCGCGGATGTTGCTGAATCGAGAGTTGAATGTGCGATATTGCGATTAGAAGTAGTTATGCTATCTGGTGAATATGCGCGCGATGCTGTTGTTGCGCGCGGTGTACGTGTTGTACGAGATAATCCGCTAACTCGTGCCTCTCTAAACTCGTTCACTGTGCCCCATTCGCCACATTCAGGGCAGCGACCGTACCATTTTGAGCCGCTCCAACCGCATTCGGAACATAAATAGTGAAGAGTAGATTTACTAGCCATATCTCGACGCTATACGCTTTATTAGACAATCATATTTTGTATTTGTTTTTGATTGTAAAGCGTTTTTGCGCACTAAAAGCGTCATCGCGATGTGACATAATGCAAGTATGTCGAAATCGAATGCTTCAAGTATGAATGCTTCAAAGATGGGTGCGTTGAATATGAATTCCTCAAGTGTTAATAATTCATCACACAGCAAATTATTAGTTGTGTTGACTTCAGCTGTAGTAATTGTGGTTTTGGCTCTAATTTCAGCATTTATGTGGCCAGGTTGGGCATTGAATCACGAAAATGTTGCGAGCAAAAATCATATGGTAATGCCTAAAACGCCTTCTATGCCATCGAAACCTTTGCCAGCATCTTCTACGGCATTGCTTAAGGCTATGCCTGATAGCGTACTTGATTTCGCTCGTGTTGACGCTATACCTAGTGCAACTTGGACTGAATCGTCGCCTTTGGAGGAATATTCTGTTAAGTACTCAACTGGTCAGCCAGATGGGGAAGTGTCTGTAACTGTTGCTCAATGGTCGAATCGCGATTCTGCGAACAAACAGTATGAAGCGTTAGTTGATGGACTTAAGGGTTCTGAAATCGCAAGTGGAAAAATTCAAGTTTCTGGCAAGGCTGCCGGTAGCTATGTGTTGCGAAATGATGAAAATGATAAATCACAGGCTAGTGCATTGTGGCAGAACGATACCGCTGTTTTTGAAGTGAACGGCGCAAAGCAAGCAGTAGAGCGTTTTTATCACAGATTCCCAATGTAAATGTTGTAAAAAATGATGTTCTTTGTAATATCACTCCACAAAGTCGTTAAAACGGTGTAACATTAGGCAAGTTGCACACTTTACATAGGAATGGAGGCTTCAGATGGGTTCTGTCATCAAGAAGCGCCGCAAGCGGATGAGCAAGAAGAAGCACCGCAAACTGCTGCGTAAGACTCGTCACCAGCGCAAGTAATTTTCTTGCTATGCGTTGATGCGTGTCTGAACATTTAGGCACGTAAGACTTTTTTGAAGCGTCGGTTTTCCGGCGCTTTTTATTTATTTATATATTTCGCGGATTGTCTTGCAAATATTCGTGTGGTAGAGATTTGAGATTTTTCGCACTGAGCGCGGCGAACGTCAGAGCCGCAGGCTGCTGATTCGCCAATCGAAGAAGAAAAATCGAAAAATCTCTGCGATAAGGCACGGTTATTAACGAATTAGCATGCAGAGTTTGGGGGATTTCTTTACGAGCACTAAAAGAGGACTGGGCGCATTGACTTGCCGGAGCGCTTAAAGCGTAGCGCGCGGAGGCACTTCAATGCGGAAACTCGCTTAAGTTGGAAGTCCAGTGGACTTCCAACGCGAGTTTCGCAAGCGAGCGTAATAAAACGCGAGCGTATCGTTAAAAAACGTTTAAGAATAAAGCGCCCGAAGGAACGCTCGCGCGGTCTAGGTGCGCTCGCTACTGAGCTTGCGTTGAAAGCACACCGTGCTTTCAACTTGAGCAAGCTCACGCTCCGAGTTGCTTTCGCGCGCACAATGCTGCGCTCAAGCAGGTCGTAGCGCATGCGAGGAGAGAAATCCCCCAAAACTCGCGCCACACCAAACAAAAACTCGCGCAACAGTAATAAAAAAGTAGAGCCCGCGTTTGCGGACTCTACTTTCGTTTTATTTAGTTGCGATTAGTTTCGCTACTTATTTGGGTTGGTAAGCGTGCGAGGACCGTTAGGGTCGCCGACGATCACAGTGTCAACCATGTTCAAGAACAAGCCGTGTTCCACAACGCCAACAGTTTCAATCAAATCTTTCGCCAACTCCTGTGGATGCTCAATGCGCTCCATATGCAAATCAACCACAAAGTTGTTCTCGTCAGTGCGTACTTCCTTGCCGTCAGCATCGAGACGCAAAACTGGCTTATATCCGCGCTTTTCGAACTTACGAATCACCTGAGCAGATCCAAACGGAATCACCTCAACAGGAAGTGGGAACTTGCCAATCGTGTCGACTACCTTGCTTGCGTCAACAATCCACACAATGCGATCGGAATTAATAGCTACAATCTTTTCCCAAAGAAGAGCTGCGCCGCCGCCTTTAATACCGTTGAAATTCTTGTCAACTTCGTCAGAACCATCGATTGTAACGTCAATGTGATCCACTTCGTTAATGTCGAGAATCTTAATGCCGTAGCCTTCTGCTTGCTCTTGTGTGCGACGAGAAGTGGTGACTCCTGTGAAGCTCAAGCCTTCTTCCTTAACTCTGCGACCAAGCTCGTCAACCAAGAAGCGCACTGTAGAGCCGGTGCCAAGACCAACCATCATTCCATTCTTTACAATCTTTGCGGCTTCAATGCCTGCTGCTTTTTTAAGCGCGTCTTGTTGTGCTTTATCCATTATTCCTGCTTTCTTATGTTTTGTTATTCCCGAGTTCGTCGATGAACTTCCATCGCATTTGCGGGAGAGGCGCTTATGCTTTTATGCGTGCCTCGTTTTCGTACATTTCCATATTAGTCTGCGTGCAGATTTTTTGAACGGAGCTGGGCGCTCGCACCCTCCAAACGCGGGCGTGACGACCTGCTTTCGCGCTCAAAGTGTAACGCGCGAAAGCAACTCGGAGCGTGAGCTTGCTCAAGTTGAAAGCACGGTGTGCTTTCAACGCAAGCTCAGTAGCGAGCGCGCCTAGACCGCGCGAGCGATCTACTACGTTTGGAGCTCAACGCCGAGCAAATTCCAAAGTAACCTATGAAAGGTAGAAGGCGGTTGGAGATAAATGCAAGGTGCCGTCTGGTTCTACGTAGCCGTTTACGTTGATTGTGCCGGAAATAAAGCGCGCTTCGCCGTTAAAACTTGGGCTTGTGTTTGGTGGTGGAGTAAATTGCAGCACGCCAGAAACACTTAATCCTTGAACTGGTTTAGATGCAGTTTGCGTAACATTTTGCTTTGTTTTTGGAACTTCTTGAACAATAGTTATAGCGTCTTGCTGGTGTGCGTCTTGCTGGTGTGCATCTTGTTCATTTTCTATTGATAGTGCATCTTTTTCGCTATTTTCTAACGTTTCACGCTTTGTTTCACGCGCTTGTTCGCGCGCTGATTCATTTGCAGATTCAGTTAGATCACTAGTGTTTTTACTATTTTGTGCAGAAAAATCAGGATTAATATCTTCGCCAACTGTGCGTTCAAGATGGTATTTTGCATGAGAAATTTTGCCATCTAAAAGCATTTTCGCATCACTTGGCACATTCGTACCTTTTGCATATTCAGAAGCAAGAAGCGACTTCCAGCCTTCTAAAGGCAAGTATCCGTCCTTCAAACCATTTCGGCAATCTTCCGCATATCCGCGCGCTAATGTATCAACTTTTTCGTTTCCTTCGTTTCCTGCGTGACCCTTAACCCACACGAATTTTACGGCGCCTTCGCGCTTAGTAATTTCCGCGTCGATTGCTCGAATCAGCTCGGCATTTTTAACAGGTTCATTTTTAGAGTTTTTCCAACCGTTCTTTTTCCATCCGTGAATCCACGTAGTTGCGCAGTTTATAGCGTATTGTGAATCACTTTCGATTGTGAGCGGCTCTCTTCCAGGATGTGCTCGTAAAGCTTCCAAAACCGCGCATAATTCGCCAATTTGATTTGTGCCATTAGTTGCGCCTCCAGCATCTGCATTGCCTGTGTGATGATGTTCGTTAGAGCTACCAGACTCGTCAATGTGATCTGCCCACGCCCAACCCATTGAACCATTTGGGTTTCCGAGCGCGGAACCGTCTGTTGAAACAACAATCATGACAAAACCTTTCAAAAATGCGCCGGCTGCAGATTGCAACCAGCGCAATTAGTAGATTTCTTTATTTACGCAAGATTATTACGTTACGCTAAAGCCTTGTCGACTACAGCAGTAGCTTCCTCAAGCACCTTGTCAAGTGCTTCTGGAGAAACGAAGGATTCTGCGTAAACCTTGTAAATATTCTCGGTACCAGATGGGCGAGCAGCGAACCAGTTGTTCTTCGTCGTCACCTTCAAGCCACCAATCTTTGCGCCGTTTCCAGGAGCTTCTGTAAGCTTTGCGGTAATATCTTCGCCGGCAAGCTTGGTTGCTTCCACGTCGTTGCCGCTCAAAGCTGCGAACTTCTGCTTCTGCTCAAGCGTGGTTGGGGTATCAACGCGCTTATACCAGCTTTCGCCAAAGCGCGCAACCTGATCCTGGTGAAGCTGAGCTGGGTTCTTGCCAGTCTTTGCAGTAATTTCCGCAGCGAGTAAATCAGGAATCAAACCATCCTTATCGGTGGTCCACACGCGACCATCTTTGCGCAAGAAGCTCATGCCGGAGCTTTCCTCGCCGCCGAAAGCAACTTCGCCGCTAAAGAGTGGGTCAACGAACCACTTGAATCCAACAGGAACTTCCACAAGCTTTGCGTTAATAGAAGCAGATACGCGGTCAATCAAGGAAGAAGACACAAGCGTCTTGCCGATAGCAGTATTCTTTGGCCAATCTGGGCGAGCACCGCCGAACAAGTACTCCACGCACACCGCGATGTAATGGTTCGGGTTCATAACGCCCCAGTTCGGGCACACAATACCGTGACGGTCAGCATCTGGATCGGTGCCGCCAACCAAATCGTACTTATCCCAAGCGCCAGCGTTAAGCTGATCAACTAAGCCCTTCATTGCGTAAGGGGAGCTTGGGTCCATACGAATCTTGCCATCGTGGTCAATAGTCATGAATCGCCAAGTTGGGTCAACTTCTGGACGCACAACGCCAATGTTCAGGCCGTACTTTTCGTTCATAAGTGGCCAGTAGTTTACGCTTGCGCCGCCGAGTGGGTCAATTCCCAAACGTACGCCGCTGGAACGAATCACGTCGAAGTCGATTACGTTTGCCAAGTCGCTTACGTAATGTTCGCGGTAATCGAAGCCTTCAACCAAATCAGACTTGATTGCTTCCTCGAAAGGCACGCGCTTTACGGACTTGTAGTTGTCGAGCAATTCGTTTGCGCGGTTTGCAATCGCATTAGTTACGTCTGCAGGTGCAGGGCCGCCGGTTACAGGATCGTACTTAAAACCACCGTCGGTTGGAGGATTGTGCGAAGGAGTGACAACAATGCCATCAGCCAAGCCGTCTCCGCTAAAACGCTGAGTGCCGTCGGCTGCGCGATTATGAGTCAAAATAGCTTGGGACACAACAGGAGTTGGCACGAAGTCGCCGCGAGAATCCACGCGAACGTGAACTCCGTTAGCAACCAAAACCTCAATAGCGGTTTTTTGAGCAGGCTCAGAAAGAGCGTGCGTATCGCGACCAATATAAAGAGGGCCAGTTACGCCAGCGCTCTTGCGATATTCAGCAATAGCTTGCGTAATAGCCACAATATGAGCTTCGTTAAACGAAGTTTTCAAAGCGGAACCACGATGACCGGACGTGCCGAAAATCACGCGCTGTTCTGGAATGTTGGAATTTGGAACTTCATCATAGTAAGCGCCAACCAAAGCGTCGACGTCGACTAGATCTTCTGGGGTGGCGGGCATTCCCGCATTTTTTGCTACCATAATTTTTTATTTTGCCACGGCGCTTGTATTTTATATTATTCACTCACAGTAACGCTGGTTTTTACGCTTGCTGGCACGCGCACGCACAGGGCTTGTTTATCAACAGTGAAGCGCAAATGCTTTGTGTAACCCAAAATGTCGCCGTCCACCTGCACTGGCGCCGCTTTTTCCAACTGCACTTCCGCGCTAAATCCTTGCGTTTGGTCAATTCTGGAGCCTGCGGATAGCGACTCCTGCTGCAGAGCGTGACCGGTTACGGTTTGGTGTACTACTCCGCGGAATAAATTAGCCCAGCCGATTAATCCGCCCGAAGTGTCAATAATTTCAAAGTCGAGCACGCCGTCGTCGTAAGCGGCTTCTGGCATTAGCGAGAACATAGGAATTTGCCCGCAGTTTCCTGCCATAAGGGTTCGGAAGGTGAGTCCTTTTAGTACGCTTTCGTCGCCGTTTGATCTTTGTAAGGTAACGGTTGCACGATACTTCGGCATAAACAAATGTTTAACTCCGGCCACAAAATAAGCAAGCCAACTAATGTTTTTCTTTAGCTTCGGGTCTGTGTCGTCAATCATAAGCGCATCAAAGCCAATTCCGGCAATAATCAAAAACGCATGGCCGTGGTCCTCTTTCGGATTGTCCAGAATCGTTACTCGCCCAACATCAACCTGCCTAGATCCATGCGAAGTAGCCACGCGCAATGCAGCTTCCACATCGTTTACAGGTATGCCCATGTTTCTTGCAAAAAGATTTCCGGTGCCAATAGGAATAATTCCCATAGCGTGTCCTTTGCCGCTTACTGCGCTCGCAACTGTTCTAACTGTGCCGTCTCCGCCAACTGCCACAACAACGTTCGCTCCGTTGGAAAGTGCTTCTTGTGCGCATTCACGTCCGTCTTTATCTAACTGAGTGTCTATTATTTCGTAAGTTAGTTTGCGCTTGTCGCAATAATTTTGAATACTTTCGCGGTAAGATTCTGCCTGCGGCTTTGAAGGATTTAGAATAAACGCGTAATGTACAGAGTCGCCGTGTCGTTTTGCGAGTTTTTTCGCTAAATGATGCCGTTTCATGGCGCGCGTAACAATCATGATGACGAATGGAGCGAGTACAAGCGCGAATACAATCATCATAAGAGCAATAGTCGCTTGAATAGGCATAATTGGCATACCCTCTATTCTTGCACATTATTTCTATTGCTACGATAAATTTTGCTTAATACTGTGAATATTTACGTTTTTTACACATTTGTATAGTATGTATTGTTTTTATAAATATCGTTTATTGCTTGTATTAGATGTTTATTAGTTACTCATCAGGTGTCGGCTAGTTGCTAGTTAATTGTGCATTTTGCTGCTTTTGCTTGTTCTTTGCTCGTTTTTCACGTGTATTATTCGCATTAATTCTGTACTAAATATTTAGTTAGTTATATAGCTAGTTATGTAACCAGTTATGCTCTCCTGCTTCGCTAATACTAATTTCGTGCGTCGCTAGTGGTAAACTATGCAAGCGTGTCTGTCGCATATAATTATTAAGCAGAGGTTTTGAATATGGCTGAATTACAGCAAAATTTTGAGGGAGATGAATCCCTCAATATTACACCTAGTAATATGCCTGATGATGCTAGTGACGATACTGTTGCTTTTATGCAGGTTCCTCAAAGTCATGTAGAAGATCAAATAGCTGATAATTCTGTTAATTATGAGGGAACTCTTGCTGATAATTTAGGCGAAGTCGCCGATGAAGAAGATACTTCTGGAGACATTGTTGACGATATCGTTGAAGATATTGCGGGTAATAAGAAGAATGTGTTTGGTAATAATGCTGCATCTTATGGCATGTATGCAAATGCAACTCCTGCCGATTCAACTGCAACCGATTCATTTAGAGTAGTAGAGCCGAAAGCAAAGAAACATCGTACGAATCGTTCCGCACTGGCGTTGATGTATTCGCTTCTTATCTTTGTTATTTTGTTAGCAGCAGCATTTTTTGCACTTCATTTGTATTTCAACAATCGAGTTGCTCCAGGTGTTGATTTTGGTGATGCTTCTATTACGCGCAATCTCACTGGCTATCAGGAAGATTCTGTAAGCAAGACTGTTCAGAATGCTGTGGATCATAGCGAATTAGAAATTAGTGACGATCAAGGAAATAGTATTGATGCAGATTTGAGTCAGCTTGGTGTCAAGATTGATAAGAACGCAACTGTAAAAGCTATTATGAATGCTAAGCGAGATAATTTATTTACTCGTATTATGCCTTGGGTTCATCAAACTGTGAGCTTGAAAGCTGTACGTGATGATTCTGCTTTGGATTCGTACTTATTGCATAAGTTTATTCGTGAGAAGGATCGTGCTGTACCTTATAGTGCAGTTTTCGACAAGGATTCTGAATCTTACAAGGTAGAGGATGGCATACCTGGTCGCACTATAGAAACTATGTCTGTTCGTGAAGCAGTAAAAAAGTTAATTGCTTACCCTGGTAAAACAGTAAAAGTTTCTGTTACATCTCGACGCACTGACGCTCCTATTAAGCTTGATGCAGCGCAGAAACTTGTAAATGATTTAAATAAACTTCTTGAGAAAAAAATCACGTTTAATAACGGTGACGGTAAAGATTTTACGGTTCCAAAAGAAGCGATTGCGTCTTGGATCAGTATAAAAGCAGATACGACTCGCCGTAAGCTTTCTTACACAATTGATGCAGATAAAGCAGATTATTATTTGTCTCAAGTTCTTCCAAAAGAACTTAATCAGCAAAAAATTAATCAAGAAGATGCAATTGATAAAGAAGGTAGGTTTATTTTCACAACGCTTAAAGGTTCTAATGGTGTTGAAATTAACTATTCCAATAGTGTTGCGAAAAAGGCTGTAGAATCTTTGCGCAATGGCAATGATTTCAAGATGGCTGTTCCTGCGAAAATCACTAAGTTTACCGTTGAAAAGAAGCTTGTTGAAATGCGCATTGTTGTTGACAAAACAACCCAAACGGCTTCTGTTTATAAGAATGATGAACTTGTAAAAACATTCCCTGTTTGCACAGGTAAGCGCGGTGCTGATGATTCAGCTTCCGGCACATTCTTTATTTACTTGCGTTATGCTTCACAAGATATGCGCGGTAGGAACGGCGATGGCTCTCCTTACTTCTCTCCTGGAGTGCGTTGGGTTAGCTATTACCATGGTGGAGAAGGCTTCCACACTGCTTCTTGGAATTATAAGGGTATTGCAACTGGCGATGCTGCAAATCACGGCTCTCATGGTTGCATAAACATGTATGAGCAGGATGCTCGCTGGATTTTTGAAAATTGCCCACGTGGCACTATTGTACAAATTGTTGGCACGACTCCAGATGGTCCGGTACGCGAATGAGCGAATCTGTGGGTAACTCACTTAACAAAGATGAACGCGCCGAAGAACTTTTGCTTTCTGCGCGTTCTAATCTTGAGTGTGTGCAAAGTCCACAATCTACTCCGAAGTTAGCTGCGTCTAGACGAATTAGCAGCGCGCCAATTCCTGTGCATGTTACTGCAACATTGTTTGACACTCCGTCTAAAGCTGAGTGTATTGACAATAAGCCATTGCTTGTGCGTTTTGGTCGCAGGCTCGTTACGTCTATTGTCGGCATGTGGATGCGTCTTGCTGGTCGTGTTGCTCGTCGTCTTGGCTGGTTTCCAAGTGTTGAGCCATATATTGGGTATGGAACGCATAGATATGCTCGCTTGATTTGCAGAACTGTGTATGCTCCAAAGCTTGGTCATCATTCTGCTCTAAAACGCGGAATTTACGCGATGCTTGTTGTTCCTGCTGTGCGTGTGCGCGTGGCTTTGTCTATTGACGGTATTCCTGTAGAAACAGCTCAAATTGGCGATTCTGAAATATACGATAAGCCTGAAGGTTCGCGCGATGGTAGTGCAGAGTATTGTATTTCTGACCGTGCAGGGTATTTAGATTTAATTACTGAGCGCGCTTTAGAGCCTGGTCGTCACGTTGTTTCGTATTCTGTTAGTGACCGTGAGCCTGTAAAAGCGAGCTTGTTTGCTATTGACGCAAATGTTCCTGTTGGTGTTATTTCGGACGTTGACGACACTATTATGGTAACTCAAGCGCCTTCGCCAATTCGTGCTGCTTATAACTTGCTTATTATGAATCCTGCTCATCGTTCGCCAGTTACTGGAATGTCTGAGTTTTTCCAGTCTTTAGAGCGTTTACGTGACGATATTCCATTTTTCTATCTTTCTACTTCTCCGTGGAATGTTGAGGCTTCAATTCGTCACTTTATTGATCGCGAAAAGTTTCCTGAGGGTCCTCTTCTTCTTCGTGATTTGGATCCACGTCCTAAAACTTTTATTCCAAACGGACCGCAACATAAATTAGAATTTGCAACTCAGCTTATGGATGATTTTCCTGGCATGCGTTTTGTGCTTATTGGCGATGATGGTCAAAAGGATCCTTTAACGTATGCGAATATTATTCGTAAGCATCCAGGTCGTGTGCTTGCAGTAGGTATTAGGCAATTGCGTAAGCGTGCTACTGTTGAGGATTTTCGTCGTAAATTATCTCGTGATTTTGCGGTTGCTTTAAGTGCATCTAAGCGTGCGTATGTTTTTTCGGATGCTCTTGATACTACGTGTGAAGCTGCGCAAGAAATTCCTACTATGGCGATCGAAAAATTACATAATGCCAATGAGTTTTCTGGTGATATTGATGATTTTGATGATGCTCAAATGCGCATAATTGAAGCAGAAGGTGCTGTTGGTACTTTGCAAGGCGTGCCATTTTTTGCAGCTCCTCAAGGCAAAGATTTAGCCAAAGTAATGCTTCCGTTTATAGAGGAAGCGATTGCGAAATAGTATAAAATAATTGCAAAATAATTTTGTAATATTAAAGAATTGCAGAAAATATTTCGTTACTAATATATAAAAGCTGAAGAAAATACTTAATGAAAATTAAAAGAGGTGTAGCTATGAATAATCAAGATTTTGCGAAGCCAAAAGCGGCAGAACGCATACCGTCGACGCGTGAATTCCATGGCGACACTTATATAGACGAATATGCTTGGATGAAAGATCGCAATAATCCTAAGCTTATGGAATACATCAATAGTCAAAATGCTTATACTGAACAGCGTGTAAAGCACTTAGAAAACTTGCGTTCTACATTATTTGACGAGTTGCGCTCAAGAGTTCAAGAAACAGACATGTCTGTTCCTGTGCGCATGAATAATTACTGGTATTACGTGCGCACTGAAAAAGGCAAACAATACGCTGTGCAATGCCGTATGAAAGTCAAAAATAGTGACGATTGGAATCCGCCAACTATCGACAATTCTGCAAAACCTGGCACAACTGATGGTGAAGAAATTTTATTTGATGCAAACCTTGAATCTGAGCACTCTGGTGGCAAGTTCTTTAGAGTCGGTGGAATGGATTTGAGTACCGACGGTTTGAGAATGCTGTACGGTGTCGACACTCAAGGCGATGAACGCTTTAACTATTTTATTCGTGACTTTTCTACAAAAACATGTTCTTGGTTGCAGTTAGAAGAATCGTGGGAAAATCTTGCTTCTGCTTCACTTTCTCCAGATGGAAAATGGGTGTTTTATGTAAAGCTTGATGATGCTTGGCGTCCTTATCAAGTTTGGAGGCATAAGGTTGGCACTAGCGTTTCTAATGATGTAAAAGTTTTTGAAGAAACTGACGAGCGATTTTTTGTTGACGTGTATGAAAGTTTTGACGAACGATACATGATGATCAGCAGTAGTTCAAAGACTACGTCGCGCGTGCTTATGCTTCCTTTGAGCAATCCTGAAGGCGAATTCCGTATGGTTATTGAGCCGGTTGAGGGGGTGGAATACGATATTTCTTTCGCTTGCTTTGAGAATGCTGGCGAAAATGGTGAAGATATTCCAATTGCGATTGTGTGCCATAACGCTAAAAATCCTAATTTTGAAATTGACATTATTGATATGAGAGGAAATTCCGGCAAGTTTGATGAGCATATAACGTATAAGCTTTCGGATGGAGTATGTGTTGCGTCGGGTTCTCCTTATGGTTGCGAGCAGGGAGATGCTTGGCAACAAGGTGCTGGAAGTGAGCCTATTACAAAGCCTTATAATTCGCCTCAAAATCCTGAAATATTGCAAAATGCAGTTGGATTGAGCATAAGCGGATTGTCAATGTACAAAAATTATGTGGCACTAGCTTATCGTTCTCAAGGTTTGCCGCATTTGGCTGTAATGAGCAAGAAGCGCGCTGTTGAAGATTTTTTGCAAGCAAAACCGTGGCGTTTTTGCGAAGTGCGACCGCTTTCTTCCCAGCTTGCGAATCAATTTACGGATCAACTTTCTTCTCAACTTGTGGATCAAGCGCAAGCCGAATCACGTGCTGCGCTCGCAAATATTTCACAAGAAGAAATCAACAATAATCGCCTATTGAGTATTTCTATGACTGGAAATCCTTCGTACGAAGCTCCGCGTATGCGTTACGCTTTTGGTAGTTATGCGACTTTAGGTCAACTTCGCGAGTTGGATCCTTTAACAGGCGAAGATGTGTTGCTCAAGCAAGGTAAAATTTTAGGTGAATTTAATGAGCGCAATTATGCTGAAAAGCGCGTTTGGATTACTGCTCGAGATGGTGAGCGTGTGCCAGTGTCTCTTGTGTGGCGTCCGGATAAAATTTCTCAAACTGACTCAATGTTTATTACTGGTTATGGAGCGTATGAAGTTAGTTCAGACCCTACTTTTTCTGTCGGTCGCTTGAGTTTGCTGGATCGCGGCGTGTTATATGCGCAAGTGCATGTGCGAGGCGGCGGCGAAATGGGTCGTGCGTGGTATGAACAGGGTAGGCGCGTCAATAAAAAGCATACTTTTGAAGATTTTGCTGATGCCACGCGTGCTTTGCAAAATGCTGGTTTTGCTTCCGCTTGTCATACTGTTGCAAACGGTGGTTCAGCAGGAGGCTTGCTTATGGGTGCTATAGCAAATATGGCTCCGGAATGTTATGCAGGAATTGAAGCAGACGTGCCTTTTGTAGATGCCCTTACGTCTATGCTCGACTCTTCTTTGCCGCTTACTGTAACAGAGTGGGATGAGTGGGGCAATCCACTCGATGATCCTGAAGCTTATGCTTATATGAAATCGTATACTCCTTACGAAAATGTGCCTTGCGTAAAAATGGAAGATGGTTGCAAAAAGTTAGCTGATTTTCCGAAAATCTTAATCACGTCCTCTATTCACGACACGCGCGTGCTTGTTACGGAACCTTTAAAATGGCTCGCTAAATTGCAAGCTTCTGGAGTTGACGCAATTGCTCGTATTGAAACTGACGGTGGTCACGGTGGCACTTCTGGCAGGTACAGGCAATGGCAGGAGTTAGCTTATGAAAACGCATGGTGCCTGCATGTTATGGGTATAAACAGTTAGTTGGAAGCGGCAGAAACTTTACTGCGTTGTAAAGTAAATGTCGTTTCCACGCCTTTCGTGATATCATGGGTCAAGTGATGTGCGTTTTTCGCTTGCGTTTGCGCTCATTTACATACAGGTAGTTCAATGGAGATATCTACTTATTGCTTAATGAAGGGGTAGAGCAGCAATGGCAACACTCAACGTTGACAGCGATGAATTTTCACTGCAACATACCGCATTGTTTAAGCAAGTTCCAGCTGATCAAGTAAAAGAATTGATGCAGTATTTACAAGAATCAACATTTAAAAAAGGTTCTGCAATTTTTAATGAAGGCGATACTGACCATCGAATGTACTTGCTTGAGCGAGGAAGAGTAAAATTAGTTCGTCATTCAAACGACAATCGTGTGCAATTGTTAAGTATTCACACTCCTGGCGAAATTCTAGGCGAAATTCCCGTTTTTGACCCTAGCGGCGGTCCTCGTACAGCTTCAGCAATATCTATTACCAACAATACTAGAGTTTTATGGCTAGAAAATGACGTGTTATTCCATTGGTTAAACAATCACCCTAGTGTTGCAGTAGATATGCTTCAGGTGCTTGCAGCGCGCATGCGAGCAAATAATGAGCGAATTTCCGATTTAGTTTTTATGGATGTTCCTGCTCGTTTAGCAAAGACTTTGCTGAATTTAGCTTCAAGATTTGGTGAGCCTATGAGCGATGGCTTGCTTGTGCCGCATGATTTAACGCAAGAAGAGCTTGCGCAACTTGTTGGCTCGTCACGCGAAACAGTTAACAAAGCGCTTATGGATTTTGCAAACAGGGGTTGGATTATGCGCCAAGGCAGGTCAATTATTATCTACAAGCCTGGCATGCTTATTCGTCGAGCTGAACGTTAAAATGCGAATGTTTATGATGCTAGTTTTCAAGTAGAGGCAAACCTTTAAAATAGTACGCATGTCGAAAAAGAATTCACTGACTGTTCGCCGTGTGTTAGCACTGTTCCTTACCTACATCACTTTGTGTGTTGCAGGAGGTATTGCAGCAAGTATTATGTTTGTTCCTGGCGTAATGAGCGTGAATAGTGTAGTGAAAACAGTAGTGCCTTCACTTCGCGTTGACGGCATCGATTTTGATGTTACCGCGTTGCCGCAAAAATCGCGACTTTACGCTTCTGATGGCAAAACTATTATTGCAACTTTTTATGCTCAAAATCGCACTGTAGTACCGCTTCGACGCATATCGCAATATATGCAGCGAGCAATGGTTGCTCGTGAAGACCGTCGATTCTTTGAGCATTCCGGCGTAGATATGCAAGGTGTTATTCGCGCATTCGTGCAAACATTCGTTAAAAAGGGAGATATGCAAGGTGGCTCTTCCTTAACTCAGCAATATGTAAAAAATGTGCTTATGATTAAAGCTCGCGAAAATAACGATCCTTTAGCTGAGTATCACGCTTCTGAAGGCACTATTGCACGTAAATTACGCGAAATGCTTATTGCAATTCAAATGGAGAAAAAATACTCTAAACTTGAGATTTTGCAGGGATATTTAAATATTGCGCAGTTCGGTAGCAATAATATTTACGGCGTAGAAACTGCAGCTCATCGCTACTTCAATACGAGCGCTGCAAAACTTAATCTTGTGCAATCAGCAACTATTGCTGCAATTACAAAGAATCCTTCGCGTTATGATCCTTCTATTGAAACAAATCAGCCTGAAGCGCAAAAGCAGCGCAATATTGTACTTGATTTAATGCTTCGTCAAGGTTTTATTACTAAGAGCGAGCATGATTCCGCTGTTGCTATTCCTCTTAAAAGCACTCTTAACATACAGAGGGAAGTTTCTAAAATTGGATGTCAAGCTGCAGGCGACGCAGCATTCTTCTGCGATTATGTGACGAAGAAAATTTTGCACTCTCGCGAGTTTGGTAAAACTGCTGCCATGCGCGAAAAGTTGCTTACTGAGGGTGGTCTTGATATTTACACAACTATGGATTTGCGTGCTAGTAAGGCTGCTATGAAAGCTGCTAGGGATACGATTCCTGTAAATGATAAGAGCGGTTTTGAGGTTTCAATTGCGGCAATTAAGCCTGGAACTGGTGAAGTTTTGGCGTTTGGTAGCAATCGTATTTATGATGCTACGGATGCTGCAAAATCAGATCCTACGCATACGGCTTTGAACTACGCTGTCGATGAACGAGATGGTGGCGGTCTCGGTTGGCAAATTGGTTCTACTTGGAAGCCAATTAATATGGTTGCGTGGATGCTTGCTGGAAAGTCAATTAATCAGCCTCTTCGCACTTCTATGCTTTATAATAATGCTGATTTTAATTGCAGCAAATTCCGCGGAGTTGGTAGTTGGTTAGTTCAAAACTCTGGTGGTGGCACAACTAATCCGGAAACTCCTTTGCAAGGTCTTGTGCGCTCGCATAACACCACTCAGGCTTCTATGGCTCAGCAAATTAAGCTGTGTTCAATCGCGGATGCTGCTCGCATACTTGGCTACCACAATTCGCCTCTTGGTCAGGAAAGCGTGTATTCTGCTAACTCGCTTAATCCGCCTATGACGATTGGTTCTGTGCAAGCTTCGCCTTTAACTGTGGCGAATGTGTATGCAACTATTGGTGCTGATGGCGTGGCATGTGATCCTATTGCTATTAAGCGAGTTGTTGACAAAAACGGTAAGCGTTTGAAAGTTCCTAGTGCGCATTGCCATCAAGCAATTCCAAAGGGAATCGCTCAAACTGCTGCTTATGCGCTGAATCAGGGTGTTGTGCAACCTGGCGGCGAGGCTTCAACTACACAACTTGATGGCGGTCGCAAGACTTTCGCAAAAACTGGTACTAACGAGCAGTACTACATGACTACAGCTGGTTTTGTGCCGTATCAAGTTGCTTCGTTTGTGGCAGTTGGTAACGCTGAATCACAGAAAAGCTTTAATGGCATGACTATTAACGGTCGCACAATGGCAGCTTGGTACGGTATGTATATTGCAACCCCAGCGTGGAAACAGTTTATGAACGACTATTTGAAAGCTGCTAACATTCCTGTTGACAACGATTATGGCAAGCCTGATCCAAAGTATACTGCCGGTGGAACTCTGCCCGGCACGCCTAAAAATACTGTTAAAACTGATCAGCAGAAGCGAGATGAAGACGCCAGAAAGCAGGCAGCACAAGAACAGCAGGAAGAAGCTAAGACGCAAAAGAACACGCAAGATCAGTACGGCACTGCTCGCCGCGACGACTATGGTGATTCAGAAACTGATAATTACTAAATGGTATTTGTTAACTCGTAATTGCTAGTTAACTTACTAAATACTAAGTTGTTTTGTGCTGTTCCTTATACAAATAAACCCTTACTTATGCTACTTGATTGTGAGCAAAGTAAGGGTCATTTTTAGCGCAAATACGCACTGTGCTAGTTCAAATCCGCACCAACTGCGTCTGCAACATGCTCAAAGCCGTCGCGCTTCAAAAGATCCGCAAGTCCGCGTTTCAGCGTCGTAATTTGTTGCGGTCCTCTGTACATAAGTGACGTAATAAACATAACCAAGTCAGCGCCTGAGCGAATCTTCTCATATGCTTGCTCTGGCGTAAATACTCCGCCAATGCCTGCAATAGCAAAACGTTCACCAAAAGCTTTGCGCGTGCGTCGAATAAGCTCGTTGCTTGCGCTGTAGGTAGGACCTCCAGAAAGTGCTCCTTGCCAATCTTCCGGAACATCAAGTCCTGCGCGATTCTTTTGCAAGTTTGCAATACTTACTCCGTCAACTTTATGTTCTGCAAGTACGTCAAGCAAAGACTTGAACTGTTCCCAACCGCCGTGTAAATTAAGCGGCATCTTAACTAACGTTGGCTGAGGTCGCTTAATAGTGTCAAGATCAGTGAATAATTTGTCAAGTGCTTCCGGCTGACTAAATGGTTCACCCACACGCGTGTTCGGGCATGAAATATTTACTTCAATTATTGAGCTTTTTCCGGCTGCACGTTCCATAGAAATATGGTAGTCTTCAATTCCTTCTTCCAAGTCGCCAACTAAGTCGTCGTTTGTGCGCGCAATAGAAATAGACATATTCATAGATTTTGCATGCGTCCAAGCTTTCTCGGCTCGTGCAACAACGGCTTCGCTGCCATCGTTTGCTAGTCCTGCGTGTACAAGAATAGAGTCATATTCTGGAAGGCGATGATACCAAGGTTTTTGATTTCCTTCGCATGGTCGGCTTGTGGTAGAGCCAACTGTTTCAAATCCAAAGCCGGCGTTGTCTAACACGGTTGCCATTTGGCAATTTTTATCTAGTCCTGCACTTAAGCCAAACGGGTTTGCAAAATCCACACCCATGACATTAGTTTCTAGCACCGGGTCTGTGTAGTTAAGCATTTCGCGAAGAAGCCACATTAACCCAGGAGTGCGTTCGCTAAATTTGCAAAAATTAATCATGCGATCATGCGCTTCGTCTGGAGGAATGTTAAAAACAAAATGCGGTTTAATAATGTGTTTGTATGAGAATGTAAAAAGGTCTGTCGTTGCTTTATTGACGACATTGTGCAATGAGTGTTCAGAAACGTAATACATACTTATATAGTAGGGCATTATTGTTATATGCGCTATTACTTAGTGTATTTTGTGCGTTTCCTTACTTAACGTGCGTTCGTTTTTGTGCGATTTTTCATAAAACTTGCTTTGCTTGACAACAAAATGTGCGTTCTTTTCGTTTTAATGCCCTGAAACGCTCAATTACGTTTGTTTTTTGCGTTTACGTGTGCGATAATGTTCGTATGATTTCTTCACAGCGTCAACATTTGATTTTAAGCCGTCTCCGTACGCGCGGTGCTGTTCGCATTACTGCGCTTTCTAAAGAGCTGAACGTTTCTGCTATGACGGTTCGCAGGGATATTGCCGAGCTTTCGGATCGTGGGCTTTTAAAGCGCGTTCACGGCGGTGCTGTAACGACTAATACTCTGCTTTCGGAGCCGCTGTTTTCTGTAAAGTCGCAGATGGACATTGGTTTGAAGGATGCAATTGCGCGTTTGGCTGTGGACTATGTTTCTCCTGGGGATGTGATTGCTATTGGCGGCGGTACCACTGCTTATGTGTTTGCGCAGCATTTGCTCGAGTCTCGCAGGGCTTCTGGCATTACGATTTTGACTAATTCGATTCCTGTTGCGGAGCTTGTGCAAGCTTTAGAGTCGAAGGATGTCGAGGTTATTGTTACCGGCGGCGTGATTACGCGTTCCAATTCGCTTGTTGGGCCTATTGCAGATAAAGTTGTTGCTTCTCTTCGTGTGAATACCGTTTTTCTTGGCACGCATTCTGTGTCTCTTCCTCGCGGATTCCTTATGCCAAATTCTCTGGAAGCTGCTACGGATATGGCTTTAATGGATATTGCGGATCGCACGATTATTTTGACGGATCATACTAAATGGAGTTGTACGTCGCTTTCGCTGTTTGCTCGTTTTGATCAGGTTGATACTGTTATTACCGACGATGGTTTGGATGCTGATTCTCAGCTTCGCACGCGTGAGCTTGTAAAGGATTTGGTTTTGGCACCTGTTATTGATGAGCGAGATGTTCTTGATGCGTCTAATGCTGACGATTTAGTGAGTTCTGGAGATTCTGACGATTTGCTTGATTAGTATTTTTGCAAATATTTTTGCAAAGTTTAATTTTGCGCGCTGATGATTTTAATGCCCGAGTGAGTTGTTTACGCGGGCATTTTTGGTTTTTTCTGTTTGGTTTTGCTTCAAGTGTGTCGATGTTTAAACAAATTTCGCCGATAGTTAAATATTGCGTTTTTTGTTGTTTTATAAGGCAGTTAGAGAAATCACAAAACTCAAACCTTAAAGAAAGCTGAAAAAATGTTAAAAAAATCCAGTATATGGTGTGTCGTGTAATTTTTATCAAAAAATACAGAAAAATGCCGTAAATATTTCTGCTTTTTAATGAATATAACGAATATTTATCAAGATTTTTGTATTTTTGATGCTGAGAAACCTGAATTTTAGTGTTGAGTTTTCTGAGAGCTTGCGGTAAGTTTTAACTCAGTTACCTGTTGAATCCCTAGTTCACTGGTACGAGCGGGAAACCGCAAATGGCAAATTTTTCTTCGCATACCCTAGTGCGAAGGAGAAGAAGAAAGGAAAATGTTATGTTGAATAAGAAGACTATCGCCGCATTCGCTGCTGGCGCCACCCTCCTCTCCGGTTTCGCTTTTGCTGTCCCAGCAATGGCTGAGGCTCCTGCAGCTCCTGCAGCTCCTGCAGCTCCTGCAGCTCCTGCAGCTCCTGCAGCTCCTGCAGCTCCTGCAGCTCCTGCAGCTCCTGCTGAACCTACTTATAATAAGTCATTCTATAAGACTGAGACCTTTGAAGAGCTTGATGCTCGTTTGGCTAAGGAGAAGGCAGAGAAGGAAGCTAAGGCTAAGGCTGAAGACGAGAATGATAAGTATGAGCATTCTCCATTTGGCAATAAGGACATGGATTACGCGAAGTGTGTGAAGCTTTACGGTAAGGATTCTCTCGAGTGCAAGGCTGTCGCTGACTACCTCAAGCGTCATGGTCAGAAGGTTGATGACAAGGCTAACGACAAGAAGTCTGATAAGAAGTCTGAAGCTAAGAAGGCTGCTCCATTGGCTAAGACCGGTGCTGCTGTAGCTTTGGCTGCTGTTGCTGCTTCTGTGCTTGCTGGCATGGGTGCTGCTCTTCGCAAGATCCGTCACTAAGCTGAAATCTGATTCAGTGATGAATCATTTGGGCTTTAGCTTATTGGTTGATTGTTGAGTCGGTTTTTCTGTGAATTACTTAGTCTAGTGTGCTAAAAGGTGCGCTAGACTAAGTTTTTTTTATGACAATTTTGTGCTCTGTACGCTCGTGTTCACGTCTTCGTCCTCTTTTTACGCAACTGTAAAGTTTCTGTCGTTATTTGCTGGTTTCGCGGCTTTTTCTTTACGCTGCTGTAAAGTTTCTGCCGCCTGACACCATCGTTTAAGCGCGTAACTCTCGTCGTCACGAGCGTGCTGTAAAATAGCAAAGTTGTGTGCGGTTTTGGTGCTTATCATCAAACATATCGCGCATATTTTGCAAACACACTCCTGCTGTGGAAGGTCCACAGCCGATAGTCCGAAGGAGGTGGGTGATGTCTGCACATAAGTATGAACTGATGTTCATTGCAAATCCTGAACTGGATGAGCACGGTCTTAAGAAGTTGACCGAGCAGTATCTTGAGCTTGTCACCAACGAGGGCGGTTCCGTTGACGGCACCGATTACTGGGGTCGCCGCAAGTTTGCCTACGAAATTGAAGGCAAAACCGAAGGTAACTACGTTGTGGTGAACTACACTGCCGAGCCATCTGTAAGTGACGAACTTGACCGTGTTTTGAACCTTAATGAATCTGTAATCCGCACGAAGATTCTTCGCAAGGACGCTAAGTAAAAACTAGCAAAACTAAGTAAGCTCTAGTGAATTAAATAAAAACTAGTTAAGCTAAATAAATACGTAAACAACCGCGCATAAGTTGCGCACAAAATTGCCAGTAATCACTGATATGTGATTACGAGTAAAGCGAGAAAGAAAAGGCACGATATGGCAGGTGAAACAATTATTACCGTCGTGGGAAATCTCACTTCGGATCCTGAATTAAGGGCACTTTCCAACGGTGCTTCTGTTGCGAGCTTTACCATTGCATCCACACCTAGAACGTTTAATCGTAATACGAATCAGTTCGAGGATGGGCCTGCATTATTTATGCGTTGCTCAGCGTGGAGAGACTTGGCAGAACATTGTGCAAACAGCCTTTCTAAAGGCACGCGCGTGATTGCTCAAGGCAGGTTGTCGCAGCGTTCGTATCAAGCGCAAGACGGCTCGAATCGCACAGTTGTTGAACTTACGGTTGACGAAATTGGTCCATCTTTGCGTTATGCAACTGCGCAAGTTAACCGCCAAAGCTCTTCAACAGGTTTTGCTGGTGGCTCGCGCGCATCAAATGCTGCTGGCGCAGGTTATGCTGGCGGAGCAAATTATGCTGCTAGCCAGGCTGCTTCTCAGCATGCCGCAAATTCTTCAGCGGCTGATCCGTGGAGTGCTGCTGCGCCAACAAACGATAGTTTTTCAACTTTCGGTGCCAATTCTGATTTTGGCGGCGATTCTGAAGAACCTGAGTTCTAGCGTTTTAGTTGAGCTATAGATAGCGTATTTATTTGTTTATTTATGCACTTATTTACGCGCTTACTTAATCCTTATAAATACATCATCAGTTACATGTTATGCAAAAAGCATAACGGATTTGAGAGAGGACATCTTATGTCACGCAAAAGGCCGCAACCACCGGTCAAGCCTTTCAAGAAGAAGCCAAATCCTTTGAAGGCTGCCAAGATTACTGAAATTGATTATAAAGACGTTGCTTTGCTGCGCAAGTTCGTTTCTGACCGCGGCAAGATTCGTTCCCGTCGTATCACCGGCGTAACCGTGCAGGAACAGCGCAAGATCGCGAAGGCAGTGAAGAATGCTCGCGAAATGGCTTTGCTTCCTTACGCCACTACCGGTCGCTGATTGAGAGGATAGGAATATGGCTGAAACCAAGGTTATTCTTACCAAGACTGTTGCCAACCTCGGTCACTCTGGTGACGTTGTTGAAGTTAAGGCTGGCTATGCTCGCAACTACCTGATTCCTCAGGGTCTTGCTTTTGCATGGAACAAGGGTGCTGCTTCCCAGATTGAAGCAATGCGTCGCGCTCGTCTTGCCAAGGCTGTTGCCACTCGTGAAGAGGCAGTTGCAGCTAAGGCTCAGATTGAAGGCACCGTTGTGGAGCTTTCTGCTAAGGTTTCCGAATCCGGCAAGCTTTTCGGTGGCATTTCTGCCGAGAAGATTGCTGCCGCTTTGGCTTCCAAGGCTCAAGTTGAGGCTCGCGCAATTAAGGTTGCTACTATTAAGACCACTGGTGAGTTCCCAGCAACCGTAACATTGCATCCGGAAATCACCGCTTCCTTCACTGTTAAGGTTGTGGCTGAGTAAGTAGCTTTGTGAATTTTACAAAACATGTTGTAGCAAGCAGATTCTTGCTTTTAGTGGTTTTCTGCTTGTAATACATGTGGATTGAACTTAAGCATTAGCTCTGCGTTTGCGTTGTATTGAGTTTTCTCATTGCGATGCTGCGCAGAGTTTTTTTATGCTGCAATATTTTGAAAATGTGAATGTGTTGTAAGTGTCACGTGCGTAACGTAGTTTTTTAAGTTCTACTCGACTAAATTAGAACAGTTGGAAAATTACGAAATTATCAAGGAGATGCAAACTGTGCTGGAAAGCAAATATGAACTGGCCGACGAGTTTAGTATGAACGCAAAAGCGCAAGATGCCAGCATATCTGCTATTCGCAATGACGAAGAGTATGCTTGTAAAAATTCCGCAATTACACCTTCCGCAATTACGAATCTCGAAAACGCAATAAAATACAGCAATCACAAAGGATACGGCGAAACTTGCGCGAAGGTTATTCTTTTTGGCGAACATTCCGTGGTTTATGGTCATTCTGCAATAGCTTTGCCGCTTAAAAACTTGCGTATGCGCGCTGTCGTAACTAATTGCAATGAATCTTTAGTACCTGTATCGTGTAAATCTTTATCTTCTGCTTCGTGTGAATCTTTAGCATCTGCATCACGCGAATCTTTAGCATCTACGACGAATCTCGATTCACATATAACTCTTTCGTGCCTTGACTTTACTGGCAAACTTTCCGAAATTCCTACGCGCTTTAATAGCATACGAACAGCAATTCGCGCGTCGCTAGAGTTTGCAGGGTGGAGCGGTGAGAATTTGCACATTTTTACCGAGTCTGATTTTCCAGCAGAACGAGGTCTTGGCTCGTCTGCGGCTGCTGCTGGTGCTATAATTCGTGCGATTCTTGACTATTATGGCGTTTCAGCTAGCGATGATGAGATTTTTAAGTTGACGCAGACTGCTGAGTGCGTGGCTCACGGACGTTCTTCAGGCTTGGATGCCACTGCAACCGCTGCTTCCTGGCCTGTGCGTTTTAGTCGTGGCTGTTTTGATCGCATGGAAATTAACATGCGTGCGTGGCTTGTTTTGGCGGATTCTGGATGCAAAGGAATGACTCGCGAAACAGTTGAAGCTTTGCATTCTCGTTTAGAATCGAATCCTGTTGAAGTTGGAGCGCAGCTCAATAAATTGGGGGAGATTGCGGCTGTTGCAGAAGATGATTTGGTGTTTGGTCGTATTGAAAATATGGGTAAGCAAATGACTTTCGCACACCGTATTTTGGCGGATTTGGGCGTAAGTACTGCGAAACTTGACACTTTGGTAGATGCTGCTTGCAAACATGGCGCGTTGGGTGCAAAACTTACTGGCGGAGGTGGTGGAGGATGTGTCATTGCGCTGGCTGATAGTGAGGATGCTGCTAAGCGAGTGAGTGAAGCTTTTAAAAATGCAGGAGCTTGCGATACGTGGATTGTGAATATAGGTGATTCTGCAATAAATTGAATCTTATTTTTACTTGAAATGTAGCATAAACTTTACAGTTATTTAAAGAAAAGAAGCTTGTGCGCACTGTTTTGCTAAAACATTGACTAGCACATTAACAAACGAGAATTACGTATCTGCCGCAAAAGGAACAGTATGCAAAATGTTGAAATTCAGCCAAAAATAACGTTTGACGCTAGTCTTTCACCCAACTCAGCTTTTGCTAAAGCAAACGCGAATATTGCGCTGATTAAGTATTGGGGTAAGCGCGATGAAAAGCTGATTTTGCCTTATACTTCCTCGCTTTCGCTCACTCTTTCGGATTTGTCCACAACTACAAGCGTAAGTTTTGTGAATAATCTTGAACAAGATACTTTTACTTTAGATAATGAAAAGATTTCGTCATCTGCCAAAACTTTTCGTCGCGTAGTAGCTATGCTCGATTTGGTGCGTGAAATTGCAAGAATTTCAACGAAAGCAAGCGTTATTTCGCATAATATTGTGCCAACTGCTGCTGGTCTTGCGTCGAGTGCGTCTGGTTTTGCAGCTCTTGCGTCTGCTGCCTCGTACGCTGCTGGATTAAACCTAACTCCACGAGAACTTTCTAGACTTGCAAGACGTGGTTCTGGTTCAGCTTGTCGTTCGATTTTTGGAGGACTTTCAATTTGGCATGCAGGTTGCGACGACGAAACATCTTACGCAGAGCCTATTGAAAACGCACAAGTTGCGCTTAAAAATTTAAACCTTGCTATGATTGTTGTTACTTTGGACGATAGCAAAAAGCCGATTTCTAGCCGAGAAGCGATGCGCAGAACGGTTGAAACTTCGCCAACGTATATGCAATGGGTTGAGCAGTCGAAAGACGACCTTGAAATTGCTAAAAACGCAATTAAGCGAGCAGATATTGAGCAATTGGGTGAGGTTGTTGAACGCAATGCTTTTGGAATGCACGAAACTATGCATAATGCTGTTCCGTCGGTGAATTATTTAACTAGCAGCACGCATATTGTGCTTGAAGCGGTTAAAAATATGCGAAAAGATGGTTGGCTGGTGTGGTCTACGATGGATGCTGGTCCAAATGTGAAGGTGCTTACTTCTGGAGATGATGCTTATCGTGCGATGTGTCAGTTGCGCTCGCGAGTTGAGGATGGTTTACGTAATTCTAGCGTTTTTTGTAATACAGAATATTGCGAGCCGAAATTTGCAATTGCGCTGCCAGGTGACGCTGTGACGGTGAGTACGAGTTTAAAATAGGCGGATAATATGACTCAAGTGCGCTCTAGTGCCCCAGGAAAGCTTTATATTGCTGGCGAGTATGCTGTTGTTGACGGCTGTGCTGCAATTGTTGCTGCTGTTAGTCGTTATGTAACAGTTAGCATAAGTGATGAAACCTTAAACGAAGAGTTACGCGAAAATTTGCAGAAAAATGCCCCTAGTAGCAGAAATTATTGTGGTGCAATTACGTCAGATGCTGAAAAATATAAACCGCTTCTTTGGGCGCGTGCATCCGACGGAAGTATTGAAATACAAAACGACGGAAAATATGCTTATGTGCTCGCTGCAATGGGCGTAGTCGACGCTTATGCTAGTGAGAAATGTGCGCCAAATATTAACCGCAAAAGTTACAATGTGCATATTTCTAGCGAACTTGATGATGCAAAAACTGGTAGAAAATACGGTCTTGGATCTTCTGCTGCAGTAACTGTTGCAGTTATTCGCGCGTTGTGCAAATGGTATGGTTTGAATCTTTCGACTCCAGAAATTTGCAAGCTAGCGTTGATTGCGTCGTCGAGTGTTAAAAAATCCGGAAGCGGTGGAGATGTTGCTGCCAGCTCTTATGGCGGTTGGACTATGTATCGCGCGTATAGCCGAGAGTGGCTTGAAGCTGAGCTGACGCTAGTAAAATCCGGATGCTCTGATTTCGGTGAGTTGTTGCACAAAAAGTGGCCACGACTGGAAGTTAAGCGTTTAAATGTAGATAAGTCGCTAAAACTTTTAGTCGGGTGGACTGGTTCTCCTGCGTCTAGCGCAAAGCTAGTAAGTAGCGTAGAAAGTAGCGTTAAAACTAGTGCTGAAGGTAGTACGGAAAGTAGCGTCGAAACTAGTGCTTTTGACAATAAAAATCAACTTTTTACTTACGAAGATTTTTGCAAACAAAGTGAGATTTGCGTGCAAAAACTTGCGCGCGCAATTGAAAAGTTTGAAATAAGCGAAATTTCTAGCGGTTTTGCTCAAAATCGTGCGTTGTTACAAAAATTAAGTGCTCTTACTGGAACTGTTATCGAAACGCATGAACTTACAAAATTTATTGAAATTGCGACTTGTGCCGGTGTTCCTGCAAAAACTAGCGGTGCAGGCGGGGGAGATTGTGCAATTGCGCTGTCGACAATTTATGACAATAATGTAATTGAAACTATGAAATCTACTTGGGAAGCCAATGGAATAAAGCCATTGAATATTGATGTTACGGAAATTTTTGGAACTGGTAAGCCTTCTGAAAATATTGTATTAGACGCGTTTGCTAAGAGTCGCGAACCTAATGCACAATCTGTTCAATCTTGCACAATACAAAACCGCAAAGACGCGCATATTGCGCTTGCGGACAAGCAGTATAAAACTCGTGCAGATTCAGATTTTGACAAAGTGCGTTTTGTGCCGAATGCTTTGCCGCAAGTTGCGCTTGAAGAAATTGACGCTAGCGTGAACGTGCTAGGAAGCGAAGTATGCGATTCTGTGCATTGGTGCTCGCCGATATATATTAACGCAATGACCGGCGGAAGTGATGCTGCTAAAAAAGTGAATGCAAGTCTTGCTAGAGTTGCTGCAAAAAATTCTGTTGCTATGGCGAGTGGATCTTTGAGTGCTGCTCTTCGAGACGAAACTTTACTCAGCACTTTCAGTGTCATAAGAAGCGAAAATCCACATGGATTTGTGATGGCAAATGTTAGCGCTGGAACTAGTGCGTCTGATGCATTGCGTGCTGTAAACATGATTCATGCGAATGCGTTACAAGTGCATTTAAATGCTGCACAAGAGTTGGTTATGCAAGAAGGAGATCGCGATTTTCGAAATTGGTTGTGCAATATTGAGTCTATTGTCAGTGCGTGCGAAGCACTAAGCGTGCCTGTGATTGTGAAGGAAACTGGATGCGGAATTTCTGCTAAAGATGTTCATCGTCTTAAAGATGTTGGAGTGCGCACTGTAGATGTGTCTGGTCGTGGCGGAACTAATTTTGTAACAATAGAGAATGCTCGCAGGAACTTAGGCGACTGTGATTATTTGGCTGATTGGGGTCTTACTACTGTTGAGTCGCTGGTTGACATACGCAAGTGTGATTCGTTAAAAAATATGGAAGTTTTCGCAAGTGGAGGAGTTCGCACGCCTTTGGATGTTGTGCGTGCGTTGGCTTTGGGTGCTTCTGCAGTTGGTGTCGCTGGCGAGTTTTTGCATACGCTTATGCATGAAGGTGAGGATGCGCTTTCTTTGCAAATTGATAACTGGAAGAAGCAAATTAGGGTGATTATGGCTCTTCTTGGATGCAAGACAGTCAAGGATTTACAAGAAAAGACTGAGTTTGTGCGCGCGGATTGTCTTGGTAAGTGATATACTTGTGTAGTTGTGCGTTCAAGCGTGCTTATTTGTTTATGCAATGTGCGTAAGTAATTTGCGTAAGTAGTTCGTGTGTTTGAATGACGCAAGACTTGCAAGTCAAAGAAAATAGGAGTCCAATTATGGCAGCTCGTTGCGCAGTATGTGGCAAGGGACCTCAGACTGGTTTCACTGTTTCACATTCGCATATCCGCAATAAGCGCACCTTCCGCCCGAACCTTCAGCCGGTTCGCACCACCATTGATGGCGAGAACGTTCGCCTTCGTGTGTGCGTGAAATGCATTAAGGCTGGCAAGGTTCAGCGCGTTGAGGCGTGATTCGCGCATTGTATTGCGTTTAAATTGTAAGGCCCTGAGTGTTGCTCGGGGCTTTTTTGTATTTGCGTATTTTTTCGTGCGCACGTTATATTCCTGATTGCGAATGATTTATAATCGAAATATGCTAAATACGCCCACGAACTCAGCCAAAATGCATACTTCGCTTTGTGCAATAATCAGCAATAAGCGACGCGTTTCTGCATTAAAATCTTTGGGCATAGTCACAGTCGAAGACGCATTGACTTACTACCCGTTTAGAGTCACAAGTCCATTGAGAATTGCGAACTTAAAAGATATAAAAATTGGCGAAGAAGTGGCTTTCTATGCGCAAGTTCAGTCAATTAACGTTGTGCCTATGAACGCTCGTCGCGGTTTTAGAATCGAAATTAACGTTTTGCAAGATATGCAAGCGGTAGCTCAACTTATTTATTTTTCTAAAAATCGTCAATACGCTCAGTGGCTTTCCGCAAAGATGCATGTTGGTGAAATGGTTGTTGTTGGCGGTACGTCTAGCGCTTTTAATGGTAAATTGCAATTTACGCATCCTCAAATTCTTACTGTATCTGCTGTAGAAGAAAGTGATAGCTTGCATCAATCTCGCGATACTGTAAGAAGTGTGGAAGATGGTTTGGCGCGTATGAGCGCGCCTATGCCCGTGTATCATGCAAATTCTAGGATTTCCAGCGAGCATATTCACGAAACTATACTTTCTATACTTTCTGCACTTTCTAAAGATTCTGAAGATTCCGCAGCTTCTAAAAATTCCGCAGCTTGCACTAGTGAATTCCTGCAAATCCCAGATATTACGCCTGAATCAGTGCTAAAAAAACGTAACCTCATGACTAGAGCGTCAGCAATATACTCAATTCATAATCCGCAATCAGTTGACGAATTTTATAAAGCTGTTGACTCGTCGCGCTATGAAGAAGCTTTTATTTCCCAAGTAGCTGTATTGCGATCTCGTGAAGATTCTAAAGATAATCAAGCAAAATCTTGTAATAATTCTCTTATAAGAAATGAATTTGTGGAAAGTTTGCCGTTTGAGCTTACTGCAGGTCAAAAAGATGTAATTGATGAGATTGTACGTGACATGCGTGAGCACCATCCGATGCGTCGCTTGCTTCAAGGTGAAGTTGGTTCCGGAAAAACAGTTGTTGCGCTCGCTGCAATGCTCGAGGCAGTTGGATCAGGCTATCAGGCTGTGCTTGTGGCTCCTACTCAAGTTCTGGCGTCTCAACATGCCGAAAATTTGCGCCAAATGATTGCGCGCGCGAATCTAAAGGTGCCTGTAATCGTCGTAACTGGAGGCATGAGACTTGCGGATCGCAGACGTGCGCTAGCGAGTGTGGCAAGTGGAGAGCCTTCGCTTATTGTTGCAACTCATGCAGCGTTCTCGTCGACTTTTAAGCCGACTAATTTAGCTTTGGTAATTATTGACGAGCAACATCGTTTTGGTGTTGAGCAGCGCGATGTTTTGTTGCGCAAAATGAGCGTAGATTCGCATAATAGTGCTGAAAAGTCTTTTACACCGCATCTTTTAGTAATGACTGCAACGCCTATTCCGCGCTCTGCTGCTATGACGTGGTTCGGTGATTTGGATGCTTCGTATTTAACTGAACTGCCTGGAGGTAGAAAACCTATTCGCACTTTTGTTGTGCAAGAATCGGATGCGAATACTATGGCGAGAATGTTTGCGCATATTCGTGCTCGCATTGATGCAGGTGAGCGTGCGTATGTTGTTTGCGCGCATATTGATGATGATTTTAATGAGGATTCTGGTAGGGATTCTGGTAGTGCTTCTGTTAGTAATTTTGGTAGGGATTTTGATAGCGATGAATCTGAAGGTTTTGAAGATGTTTCGCAATCTGTGCAATCTAATCAATCTGAAGAAAATAACGCAGATTCTTTGCGCAAACTTCATACAGTTAACGGCATTTTGAAGCGGCTTTCAGCTTTGCCGCAATTTAAAGGCGTTACTTTTGCTAAGCTTACTGGTCGCGACGATGATGCTACGAAACGCGAAACGATGGAACGTTTTGCGCGCGGAGATGTGCAAGTTCTTGTAGCTACAACGGTTATTGAGGTCGGTGTTGATGTGCCTCAAGCGAGTTGCATTGTGATTTTTGACGCGGATCGTTTTGGTCTTGCGCAATTGCATCAGTTGCGTGGACGTGTTGGGCGTGGTGGCACGAATTCTTGGGCATTTTTGGTTGCGCAAACTGAGGATGGAAGTCTTGCTCAAGAACGTTTGCAAGTTGTTGAAAATTCGCTAGATGGTGCCGTAATTGCTAAGAAAGATTTGGAATTGCGCAATGTTGGCGATGTTCTTGGCGATAAGCAGTCGGGTGGTCGCTCGAGTTTGAAGATTTTGCGAGTTGTTAAGGATGCAAAGATTATCGCTATGGCTCGTGAAGATGCGTTGGAGACTTTGCAAAAAGACACTCATCTTGTTTCGTTGCCGTATCTTGCAGGTGCAGTGCTTGATTTTACGAGAGGTGGAAGTGCGCAAATCGTAAGCAATTAAAATTCTAAAGTTCTGAATTTGCGCGCAAAATATCTTATAAAGATTACAATATTGTATGAATAAATTATCCTATAAAAAAAGTATAAAGAAAAAATTATTGCATATTTATGCACTTAATTTAGTAAAAAATACGGTAAGAAACTATTTTTAATTGATAATTAATATCAACTTTTGTTGGATATAATATAAAAAAACAACAAAATTACATAAATTTACGTGCATATTATGAGAATTGTGAATATCCTAGATAGTAGGCATCATTTGTAATCACAATAGAGATGAGGCGACAATGACCGAACGCGAACAACAAATCTTGACTTGGATTCAACAAAACCCGATGATTAGCCAACAGGAACTTGCAAATCTCGCAGGAATTACTCGTTCAGGTGTGGCTGCTCATATTTCCAATTTAATTCGCAAAGGATATTTACGAGGTAAGGGATATATTGTTACTCCTCCAAGTTATGTGACTGTTGTTGGCGGAATTAGCATGGATGTTCTTGGCATTGCTTGCGGAGATTTGATGGATTACACGTCTAATGCTTCCCGTGTGCGCTATATGCTAGGCGGTGTTGGAAGGAATATTGCAGTCGCGTTGGAACGTCTTAATATTCGCACAAGCATGGTTTCTGTCTACGGTGGCGATCACAACGGAGAGCTTTTCCGCATTGATGCTGCTGCAAACGGCTTAGATATTGGTTATGCGAAGCAACTTCCTGAGTCAATGACTGCTTCGTACATGTATGTTGGTGACGCTTCTGGTCAGCGTTTGCTTGCTTTAGACGATATGAGTATTTACGACCACATGACTCCTGATTTTTTGCGTGAGCGCATGTCCATTATTGAAAATGCTGATATTTTGGTGTTGGATACTAATATTCCGCAAAAGTCAATTGAGTGGCTATGTGACCGTTATCGCCGTCCTATTATTGTTCGTGCAATTACGGATGCAAAAGCTCCTCGAGTGCTTTCTAGATTGTCTCGTATTGACACCCTTATTTTAGATACTGCTGAATCGCAGGCTTTAACTGGCGTTAATGCTGTTGACGAGCGTTCTGCAATTCGCTGTGCGAATGTGCTTCTCAAGCGTGGAGTAAAACGTGTATTTGTAAATGCCGGTCGCGCAGGAGTTGCTTATGGTGTTGCAGATGAGGGAGTGTCGTTCTATCCTGTCCCAGTTAAGCGCGTCCAGAGAATGATGCTAACTCGCGGAAATAGCAATGTTGGTGTTGAAGCAGTCGGCAACGACAACGGCTCTAGCGATGCTGCTACTGCGGCGCTTATTTACGCGCGATATAACGAATTTGATTCTTCAAAAACTGGCAGATTTGCGGTTGCTGCTGCAGCTTTGAATACTGAATCTATGCAGCCTGTACATGAGTTGTTTAATCCAGAACTTATTTCTCAACGCATGACGAATATTCATGAGCGCATTTAATTAGTGCTTTTTGCGCTGATTTTATTTCTTTTATTTAATTTACGAATTAATCTTGTAAATTTTTCTTGCATACAATAGTAGGTCTGCTATACTTGTTATTAGTCATTTGTTTAGTTATATAAACAAATGTTAGGTAATTAGTGTTGTATGATGCAATGGAGCGTATGTGCAGCGAAATGCGTAGTGGCGTACGAGCATGGATCATAGAGCAATTTACGCATAAATTAACAGCAGTTAGTAGCAAACGTAATAGCAAAAATAACTGAAAACTATTTACGTAAGTTATTAACAAGAAGTTAGTTATCTACGAAGGAGTAATGATGACTTCAATCATCCTAGATTGCGATCCTGGCCATGATGACGCCATGGCTATTCTGTTGGCACTTGGTAACCCAAATATTGAGTTGCTCGGCGTAACTACAGTTGGCGGCAACCAAAGCCTTGAAAAAGTCACGTATAATGCGCGTGCAACTCTCGAAATGGCTCGTGCAACTCACATTCCAGTTCACGCAGGCTGCGACCGACCAATGGTCCGCCCTCTGGAAGTTGCGGCTTCCGTGCACGGCGAAAGCGGCTTAGACGGCGTAACGCTTCCAGAACCAACGCGACCATTGGACGAAGGCCACGCTGTAAATTGGATTATTGATACGATTATGAGCAACGAACCTGGCACGATTACGCTTGTACCAACTGGTCCGCTCACCAATATTGCTATGGCAGTGCGCCTTGAGCCACGAATCGTAAGACGTGTGAAGGAAGTTGTGCTCATGGGCGGCGGATATCACGTTGGTAATTGGAGCGCGGTTGCTGAGTTTAATATTAAGGTTGATCCAGAATCTGCGCATGTTGTGTTTAATGAGGATTGGCCTATTACTATGGTCGGCCTTGATTTGACGCATCAGGCACTTTGCACTCCTGAAGTGCAAGCAAAGATTAATGCTATTGGCACGCCTCTTTCTGCGTTTGCTAGCGGTTTGATGGACTTCTTCCGTAAAGCGTATAAGGATAATCAAGACTTTATTGATCCGCCAGTTCATGATCCTTGCACGATTGCTTATTTGATTGACCACAGTGTGGTGGCTACTCGTCGCTGCCCTGTAGACGTTGAAATTAAGGGCGAATTAACAGTTGGTATGACCGTTGCAGATTTGCGCGGACCAGAACCATCCGCAGAAGAATGCCATACGCAAGTTGCAACCAAACTTGATTTCGATAAATTCTGGGATTTGATTATTGACGCGCTGAAGCGTATCGGCTGATTTGTACTAGAATTATTCACGATATTTTGCGCAACAATACTGCAAATTTACCGAAAGAAAATAAAGCGGTAAAGTTGCGCAAAAATAAAATTTATACGAAATTTGATATGAGGCTATTATGACTGAAGTTTCATCTCCAACGCCTTCCATGCTAGACAAGGGTGGGCGATCAATTGTTGCGCTAATGACGGCGCTACTCGTTGCTATTTTTGCTTTCCAGCTCAACGCTTCAATGCTTTCTCCAGCATTAGCAACAATGACAAAAGAGCTTCACGCAACCGATACGCAAATCGGCTTAACTCAAACAGTGTTCTTTACTGCTGCTGCTTTATTCTCACTGTTTTTGCCGCGTTTATCTGATTTAGTCGGTCGTAAGAAGGTGCTTATTGGCATTTTGATTTCAACGATTGCGGGCTGCGTAGTGTCTGCGCTTGCTCCAGATGTGAATATTTTGATGCTTGGACGTATTTTGCAGGGTGCTTCTGGTCCTGTAGTGCCGATGTGCTTGATTATGCTTCGCGTGCGCGTAACTGAAGAAAAGCGTTACGCAAAGCTAATGGCAATTTTGACATCTGTAAACGGTGGTATTGCTGGCGTTGATGCGTTGCTTGGCGGTTGGCTTGCTGGAAAGTTTGGTTTCCGTTCGGTGTTCTGGACTATGGCAGGTATTGCTGTAGCGGCAGTGATTATGGTGATTGTTGCTGCTGAAGAATCTTATGCGGAGGAAACTTCAAAGATGGATTGGTTGGGCGTTGTGACGCTTGGTATTGCGTTCCTTGCAGCATATCTTGCTATTAATGAAATTGATAAGCTTGCAAATGCTAACTTGACTATGGTTGCAGGCCTTGTGGTAGTGGCTGTAATCTTCTTCGCGATTTTCTGGAGAATTGAAGGAAAGATTGCTGCTCCTTTGGTTTCGACGCATTACATGAAGCAGCGTCGCACGTGGGGCTTGCTTTCTTGCACGCTGCTTACCATGACTGGCGTTTTTGCTTTGATGAATGGTGTAGTGCCGCAGCTTGCTCAGGATGCTAAGTTTGGTGCTGGCTTGGGTGCTGACGTGGTGAGCTTTGCAACGTTGACGCCTTACGCAATTATTGGCTTCTTGTTTGGGCCTGTGGCTGGTATGCTGGCTGCCAAGTTTGGTTACCGTTTGGTACTTCGTGCTGGCATTATTGTCAGTGTGATTGGCGTTGTGTTTGGTATGTATGTTGCTAATAATCCATCGGTGTGGTCTTTGGTTGCGCTTTCGCTGGCTTTGGGCGTAAGCTACGCAGGTGTTGCAAACATTATGCTTAACGGACTTGGTATTGTGCTTTCTCCAAAGGATAATCCAGGATACTTGCCAGGCATGAACGCTGGTGCTTTTAACTTGGGTGCTGGCTTAAGCTTTGCAATTCTTTACGCTGTGATGACGAATGTTGCAGGAACTAATGGTGCAACAGGCGGATACATGGCTTCGATGGTTGCGGGCATTGTGTTACTTGCGCTTGCGTTTGCTTGCTCCTTCTTAATCCCGAATCCTGAAGAAGTAAATAAGTAAGATTGACGCGTGAGTTTGCGTAATCTTAAGTGAATAAAATTAAGCGGTAAAGCTAGGATTTCCTATGCTTTGCCGCTTTTTGCTTTCTGCGCGCGACACTTCCTTTACACAGCTGTAAAGCGAGTATCGAAACCGAAAACAAATGCCAGTAAATTCTCCAACAAATGTGTTTAAAACTCATAGACAATACTAAATAATCACAAAATCGCATTGAGTAACAATGACTGTCGGGAGGGGGAGGATAAGCTAGAAGAATGCACATTATTGCTGGACGTTTTAAATCTTTGCCGCTTACTTCAGCGCAGTCGTGTACAAGACCTACTACAGATCGCACGAAAGAAGCGATATTTTCTAGGCTCGATTCGTGGGATGTTATGCACAATGCTCGCGTTCTTGATTTATTCGCCGGCACAGGTGCGTTAGGAGTTGAGGCGCTATCTCGTGGCGCGCGTGAGCTTGTTTCTGTTGAAGCAAATTCGCAAGCGGCTGCGCTGATACTTCGTACGTCGAAAGCGTTGCAGAGTTCAAAGGTTTGGGATTCTGCGCTTTCTATGAGGGTTCTTCGAAAGCGCGCGGAGCAGTTCGTTGCGGATTATAGTGGGGAAGCGTTTGACTTGATTTTTATTGATCCGCCTTATGCTTACGAAACTGCGGATTGCGAAAGTTTATTGACTTCGATGATTGCGAGCGGAGTTGCGAGCGTTTCTGCGGATACGTTGATTGTGTTGGAGCGTAGCGCGCGAAGTGTTTTGCCGACTATGCCTGAGGGCTGGGAGCTGTTTGATACGCGTAATTACGGAGAAACTTCCGTGCTGTTCATTCAGCCTAAGCGCGATTGATCTGATTCGGCTTCGTTACAATCTGTTTTTGTACTCAGGATGTGGCGCGAGTTTCGGGGGATTTCTTTCCTCGCATGCGCTACGACCTGCTTTCACACAGCATTGCGCGCGTGAAAGCAACTCGGAGCGTGAGCTTGCTCAAGTTGAAAGCGCGGTGTGCTTTCAACGCAAGCTCAGTAGCGAGCGCGCTTTGCGCGTGAGCGTTCTTTCGGGCGCTTTATTCTTAAACTTTTTTAACGATAAGCTCGCGTTTTATTACGCTCGCTTGCGAAACTCGCGTTGGAAGTCCACTGGACTTCCAACTTTAGCGAGTTTCCGCATTGAAGTGCCTCCGCGCGCTACGCTTTAAGCGCTCCGGCAAGTCAATGCGCAGTCCTCTTTTAGTGCTCGTAGAGAAATCCCCCAAACTCTGCGTGTTTAATCGTTAATAACCGTGCCTTATCGCAGAGATTTTTCGATTTTTCTTCTTCGCTTGGTGAATCAGCAGCCTGCGGCTCTGACGTTCGCCGCGCTCAGTGCGAAAAATCTCAAATCTCTACCACACGAATATTAGTACATTGAAGTTAGCGTACTAAACAGGTGGTGGTGTTATGGTGGAGAGATTTTGTGTTGTGCGTGCGGCAGCAATAATGTTAGTGTTCTCTAATCAACAAGTAATTAACGCTAGCATAGCAATACTGTTGCCGGAGTATTTCCGGCTTTTGCTGCTAGCGCGAGTTTTTGCGCGGATGATCGCCAGAAACTTCCCATCTGAGCGACATAAGCGTTTTTCGATCCGCTTTATCTATCTTGTGGCAGTCCAATTTTTCAATCAAATCAGGTCGAATTTCGCTTGTGCGAGATATAGCTTCATCTCGACGAAAACGATCAACTTTGGCGTGATTTCCGGAAGTGAGTATTTCCGGAACGCTTATACCTCGCCAAGTAGTTGGACGCGTGTATTGATGGTGTTCCAAGAGTGCGTCCGATCCTGTGTACGACTCTTCAACAATCGACTCAGGATTTCCCATAAACCCAGGGATTAAGCGTGTAATTGCCTCAAGCATAACGCTTACTGCAACTTCTCCGCCATTTAGCACGTAATCGCCAATTGAATACTCGCGTACGTCAATTCCTTGCGCGCGGTAATATTCTGGAATCCTAGCGTCGTAGCCTTCGTATCTGCCGCATCCAAATACCAAATGATTTGCGTTGCTTAATTCCGTTGCGTCTTTTTGCGTAAATAGTGGGGCAGAAGGGTTCGGGAATATAAGAATTGGTTTAGTTGAGTCTATTTTATTAGTCACGATTTTTGCTTCTTCGCAACTATCGCACGTATCGCACGTATTTTTTACTTCAGATTTTGGCAAGCTAAGCAGCTCGTCTAAGCATTCCGCCCAAACCTCAGGCTTCATAACCATGCCAGCACCACCGCCAACCGGCGTGTCATCAACAGATTGATGCACATCGTGAGTCCATTTGCGTAAATTGTATGCGCGAATTTGCAATAAACCATTATTTTGCGCTTTGCCTAACAAACTTAGGTCTAGCATGCGAAAATATTCTGGGAATACGGAAATAATATCGATGTCCATCATAAGGCACTCTACTACGAAAACTGATAAAACTATGAAAACTACGAAAGCCCCGGAATTAGACCGCCCGGAGGATCAATAGTCAAATACCCGTTTGCAACGTCAACTTCCGGCACAAGTGCCTCAACAAATGGCACAAGCGCAGTCTTATTATCGTCGTCAATCGGATTATTCAAGCGGATTTTTAGCAAAGATTGCGCACCGTCGAGCACATCCACAACTTTTCCAATAGTGCAAGCCGGCAGCCCAAGCTGATTTTCTTCGCACAAGCGCGCTTGTAAACCGACTAAATCCTTAATATACCAAGCATTTTCGGCAGCAAGTTCTTGCGCATCTTCCGCATGTACATACAATTCAGTGCCATTAAGTGCTTCCGCATCGTTGCGATTTTGTGATTCTTCGAATAGTAAAATCCAACGATTTTTGAATGTTCTTGCGTTCTCAATAACGAACTCGCGCTCGCCGTCTGCAGTGCACAATACATTTCCTGGCTCAAAACGTTCGTAAGGCTCATCTGTAAAAATTTGTACAGTAACTTCGCCTTTTAAACCTTGGGCTTTACCGATACGACAAACCCTCAGCAGGTCATTACGACTTTGCTGAGGGTTGTCAAAAGATTGTTGGTCTAATGCCACGTTCATCTCACTTACGTACGTCCATAATGTCAACGCGCACATTGTGGTTGCTCAAAGCTTGCACAACAATGCGAATTGCATTAGCGGTACGACCATTGCGTCCAATAACGCGACCAATATCTTCAGGATTCACGCGTACTCGAAGCAATTCGCCGCGAGCATTTTCGTGAGAACGTACCGACACGTCATCTGGAAAATCCACGATGTTCTTAATGAGATGTTCAACAGCTTGAGCCAGCATGATTACTCAGCCTTTTCCTCGGCTTCGGCAGCTTCCGCAGCTTCAGCTGGGACTTCTTCGGCTTCGTTTGCAGCGGCTTCAGCTGCAGCCTGAGCCTTAGCAGCGGCTTCAGACTTAGCGGCCTTCAGCTTCTGAGCTTCAGCTTCAACAGCTTCAACGCGAGCCTGTGCGTCTGGACCAGCTTCAGAAGTCTTCAACGTGCCTTCGGCACCGTCGAGACCCTTGAACTTCTGCCAGTCACCAGTGATCTTCAAGAGTTTCAACACTGGTTCGGTTGGCTGTGCGCCAACGCCAAGCCAGTACTGTGCGCGCTCAGAATCAATCTGAATCATAGATGGCTGCTTGTTTGGATCGTAAACGCCGATCTCTTCGATGGACTGACCGTTGCGCTTGTTGCGTGAATCAGAAATGACTACACGGTAAAAGGCATAGAACTTCTTGCCCAATCGCTTAAGACGAATCTTGGTTGCCAAAATGGCTCTCCTTATAACTAGAGTCGTGGAATTTCGTTCGGGTGTGGGGCACTCCTTGCGAGCTTCCACATGTTCCTCACGTGGTCGGGAAGAGGGCGCCGATTCACGCGAATAACTTATCTATTATGCCTGCGCGCTTGGACGTTTTTATCTAGTGATTGTAGGTCGATTGCTGCGATGTATGCTAAGTGATCAGTGCCGTCGACAACTACATTCTTTTGCCATAGTGCGTTAGATTTACAGTTTTTTGCGCAAAATAGCACATGGTCAAGTGTAAGATTTGGCCACTTAAGCCATGTAGGCCATGTGCGTAGACGCTTTCCAAGCGAAAGCGCAACGTCTGTAAATCCGTATTTCAAAAGCGAGCGAAAGCTTGGGTGGTCGACTGTGGAATTAAGATCGCCAGTAACAATAGTAAGAGTTGCTAAATCGCAAGTTTTCGAAGTAGATTCGTCAGCGCATTCGTTAGTGCAATCGGCGAAAGAATCAGTAGTAGAATCAATAGTCGCAAGTGCGCGAATTCCATTACTCCAAGCAGCACACCCACGCATCGGTGACTTTGGATGTGCAGAAGCAAATTTCACCAAAACTTTTTCATTTGCACCAAAATCTAAGCAAGTTGTAACGCTTGGTACGCTTGCAGCTTCAATTTTTACGGAATTATTGCAAGTAGAAATCGCGGAATATTGCGTAAAAATAGCGTTGAATCCGCCGTTATTATGCTCACTTTGCGCACCTACGCACGAAGTTGGAAAAATCTTGTATATTCCAAGTTTTTCAAGATTTTTTACTAAAGACTTGCTTAATTCTTGTAAAAGTAACGTATTTACGTGATATTTTTTCGCTATTTCTATTATTTCGGATGCGCTCGCTTTTCCGTATCTGCAGTTAAGAGTCATCACGCGTATTTCTTGATGCTGTTCCTTGCAGCTTTTGCGCGACGACCTGCTTTCGTGCAACCTACGTAATTTTGCAAACCAGTACGGCGTATGCGACTTAAGCGAAATCAAAAATAGCACAGCGTACGCAATACATAAATATCCGTAAGATTTCGCGTAAGATTGCGCTAAATTAAGCGAGTGCGCTACTTTCTCTGCGCAGCATGTATACAGCAAAAAACCGCCAAAATTACACAAAAACAGTGCTCCCACAACGTAAGTTGCAAGTGGAAGCAGCGCAATAATATACGGAAGTGGGTTATATTTATCCGCACCTGCTGGCAGCCAACGCAGCAGCTGCCACAAAAGAAGCGGCACAAATATAACCCACAAAAACGCCAATACTAAAATCATCGACCGAATAAGCCAGCTAATCCGCCGCCAAAGTTAGGTGGCAGTTGATTATCTTGATTTGCATCTTCGGAATTCATAAGTTCCTTAAGTCCTTCAGGAAGATTCTGAAGATTTGGTTGCTGTGGCTTTGCAAAAGCAGAACCTGCAACATCGTCGCTAGTAGATTCGCCAGAAAGACGCTCACGCAACGCGCGCTCTTCAGCTTCCCTGCGCATTGGATTTCCGGACTTTCCGCCCTTCTTCTTGCCTTTCTTATCTTTGCGCTTCGACTTACTGCCGGCTCCACCGAATCCAGGAATCCCGCCCATGCCAGGCATTCCAGCGCCTCCGCTCATTCGCTTCATCATTTTTGCAGCCTGCTCGAAACGTTGCAAAAGTGCATTAACTTGCGAAACGCTCACGCCTGAACCAGCAGCAATTCTCGCGCGGCGAGATCCGTCAATAATCTTTGTATTTCTACGCTCTTGAGGAGTCATAGAGCGAATAATTGCCTCAGTTCGGTCAATTTCCTTATCGTCAAACTGCTCAAGCTCCTGACGGTGAGCTGCCATTCCAGGCATCATGCCCAAAAGCTTCTTCATTGAGCCAAGCTTACGAACTTGCTGAAGCTGCTCCAAAAAATCATCCAAACCAAAGTTGCCTTCAGCTATTTTTGCAGCAGCCTTGCGCGATTCTTCTTCGTCGAACTGCTTCTGTGCGTGCTCAATAAGCGTCAAAATATCGCCCATATCGAGTATGCGTGAAGCCATTCGATCAGGATGGAAGATTTCAAAATCCTTCAAACCTTCACCTGTAGAAGCAAACAAAATCGGCTTTCCAGTAACGCTTGCAACCGAAAGTGCAGCACCGCCTCGAGCGTCGCCATCAAGCTTAGAAAGCACAACGCCAGTAAAGTTCACGCCATCGTTAAAAGCTTGAGCAGTGCGAACAGCATCCTGACCAATCATTGCATCAATAACAAACAGCACTTCTTGCGGTTGCACGGCATCGCGAATATTGCGTGCCTGCTTCATAAGCTCTTCGTCAACACCCAAACGACCTGCGGTATCAATAATCACAGTGTCATACATTTTTTCGCGCGCATAATTAATAGAATCGCGCGCAACCTTAACAGGGTCGCCTTTAGTGAACCATGGCAAAGAAATCGCGCTTCCGCCTGTTTGCACACCCTTTTCTGGAGCAAATACAGGAACTCCTGCGCGCTCGCCAACAACTTGCAGCTGTGTGACTGCATTAGGTCGTTGCAAATCTGCTGCTACAAGCAAAGGAGTATGACCTGCATCCTTTAGCCAGTAGCCCAGCTTTCCAGCAAGCGTAGTTTTACCTGCACCTTGCAAACCTGCAAGCATAATTACAGTTGGAGGGTACTTCGCAAAATTAAGCTGCCTATCTACACCTGCGCCCAATACCTGCGTAAGCTCGTCGTTTACAATTTTCACAACTTGCTGAGCTGGATTTAAAGCGTGCGAAACTTCCTCACCAAGAGCGCGCTCGCGAATTTGAGCAGTGAATGAGCGGACTACTTCCAACGCAACGTCTGCGTCGAGAAGTGCGCGGCGAATCTCGCGAATTGTGCCGTCAATATCGGATTCTGATAGCTTGCCTTTGCTGCGCAAATGCTTAAAAGCATTGGAAAGGCGGTCTGTTAACGAACTAAATGCTGCCATAGTTTTCCATTCTACCTGTTGTTGCTAACGTAACTTTAGTGCAATTGCTAACTTGATTTGCTAATTAATACTTTCGCGTTTTCTTTTGCTTTTGCGTTACTTTCGTTTATTGCAAATGCCAAGATGATCCTTGCGAAGTATCGACAATTACAATTCCTGCGTTATTTAACGCGTCGCGAATAGCATCTGCAGTAGCAAAATCCTTTGCTTTTCTAGCATCTGCTCTAGCTTTAAGTTGCAAAGTAATTAAAGAGTCCAAAGCTGAGTGTTCTTTGTTTTCCTTGCCGTTTGAGCCTTCTGCAGGCGATTGATTATCGTTCGAAGCCCACGTTTGTGCGTAAGGATCCAAGCCCAAAGTATCTAACATAGCTCGCACTTGCAAAACAGCGAGATATATGAGCTTTTGTACGCTTTCGCTTTGTGCTTGTGAAGAATCTTTGCTGCAGTCGTCAATAAGAGTATTTCCTTGACGAATTGTAGTAAATATTTCTGCGATTGCGCCAGAAACGTTAATGTCATCGTTCATAGCGCGAGTGAAATCTTCCGGAAGCTCGTCTGCGTTAACAGAGCGCACTTCTTCGCAAGTTGGCTTCTTGTCAAGCAATCTGTCAGCTCTCTCGAGGAAGTTCATAATGCGATCATAAGCCGATTTTGACTCCACCAAAGCTTGGTCAGACCACTCCAACATTGCGCGATATTGCACTGCTCCCAAAGCATATCGCACAACCCAAGCCGAATTATTTGCCAAAACTACTGGTACGGAAAGACCATTTCCCAACGATTTTGACATTTTTTCACCTTTGGCGGTAACCCATGCTGAATGCATCCACACATTGGCGCTTTCCCATCCAGCAGCACGCGTTTGTGCCATTTCGTTTTCGTGGTGAGGGAAACGCAAATCCAGGCCGCCTCCGTGAATATCGAAATCATTTCCAAGATAACGATGACTCATAGCAGAGCATTCAATATGCCAACCAGGGCGTCCCTCGCCAAAAGGAGTTTTCCAGCGCGCATCCGGCTGATCGAAATCGCAAGGTGCTTTCCAAAGTGCGAAATCCCTAGGATCGTGTTTGTCTGGTGAAGCATCTGCAGGATCTGTTGGATTGTAAATATCGTTTTCGGCAGCGTCTACGCTTGGACCTTTCGCGTCTGCGATAGCTGCGGCTTCATCTGCGCAAGTTTCATTTTGGTTCTGATTTTGGTGCGTTAATTCGCCGTAATGCTCCCAACTTGGCACGTCAAAATAGACATTTCCAGTAGGATTTCCGTCATTGTCTTTAATAACATATGCGTGACCGCGTTCGATTAAGCGTTCAATCAGCTCAACCATGTCTGTAATATGACCTGTTGCGCGTGGCTCAACTGTTGGCGCAAGCACTCCTAAAGTATTGTAGGATTTTGTAAATTCGCGCTCGTAAATATATGCTCGTTCCCACCAATTTTGCCCTGATTCGTTGGCTTTTTTCATAATTTTGTCGTCAATATCTGTGACGTTTCTAACAAACGTGACTTTGTATCCTAAACGCAGCATCCAGCGACGGATTATATCGAATGCGATCGCTGCGCGAATATGACCAATATGCGGAGAACTTTGCACTGTTGCGCCGCACACGTACATGCCTACTTGACCATGCTTTTTAGGTACGAAAGTGTTCGTTGAATGTGAAGCCGTGTTGTATAAGTGCAGGTTTTCTGCGGCTTTAGTAACTTTTGCAGTCTCTTCGTTCAAACTCTTATTAAGCATAATTGCTATTATAAATGCTTCTTTATACTGCGATTTGGCATTGCTTTGTCTATTACTCCAAACGTGCGCAACTTTTCTCGCGTTGGCGCGACGGCCTGCTTGAGCGTAGCACAGCGCGCGCGAAAGCAACTCGGAGCGGAAACTCGCTTAGGTTGGAAGTCCAGTGGACTTCCAACGCGAGTTTCGTAAGCGAGCGCTTATAGTGCGAGCTTGTGGTTTGGCACTCCAAATGTGGGGAACTTATCTCGCATTTGGAGCGTTATCCGTTGCGCAGTGCTCAGGTATATCGTCGCGCTCGCTGTTTCCCACACAGCCCAAGTATCAGCCAAGTAACAAGCTCAGTAGATAGAGCTAATATGATTCCAGTGTTACGTTGCGAATACTTATTAACTACTCGCGCGAATACGCCACTCCCAAAGAATTGGTAATTAGTAACTAGTTTTTATTTTGTTCGTTACTGAAAGGAATATCATGGCTGAGATTTCATCTGCTCTTATGACGGACATGTATGAATACACTATGCTCGACGCTGCTCTTAAAGACGGCACTGCAAATCGCAAGTGCGTTTTTGAAATTTTTACGCGCCACTTGCCTCAAGGTCGTCGTTACGGAGTCGTTGCCGGCATGGGTCGCATTTTGGAAGAGCTGCAAAAATTCCATCTTTCGGAAGATGATTTGCGTTTCTTAAGTGATCGTAAAATTGTTAGCGCAGAAACCATTGAATGGCTGGAAAATTTCCGATTCCACGGTAAAATTTCCGGTTATCGCGAAGGTGAGATGTTCTTCCCTAACTCGCCAATTTTGCAAGTAGAAGGCACTTTTGGTGAGTGCACTTTGCTTGAAACTGTGCTTCTTTCTGTGCTTAATTATGATTGCGCGGTTGCGTCTGCCGCAGCACGTATGGTTTCTGCCTCCGCAGGTCGTCCTTGCATGGATATGGGCGGCCGTCGCACAAACGAATATTCTGCAGTTGCTGCATCTCGCGCAGCGGTTATTGGCGGTTTTAAGGGAACCGCAAACTTGCTTGCTGCAAAACTTTACGGATTGAAGGCAATCGGAACCGCAGCTCACTGCTTTACTCTTGTTCACGACACTGAGCGTGACGCTTTCACTTCTCAAATTGCCGCTCTTGGCAAAGGCACTACGCTTCTTGTTGACACTTATAATATTGAGGAAGCTGTAAAGACAGCTGTGGAAGTTGCAGGCCCTGATCTTGGTGGAATTCGTATTGATTCTGGAGATTTGTGCGCTTTGGCTCGTCGCGTAAGAAATCAGCTCGACGAGTTGGGTGCTAAAAACACAAAGATTACAGTTACTAATGATTTGGACGAGTATGCTCTTGCTTCCTTACAAAATGCGCCTGTGGATTCTTACGGCATCGGCACAATGCTTGTAACCGGCTCCGGTGCTCCAACTTGCGCAATGGTTTATAAGCTTACTGAGCGCGAGGGAGCAGATGGTGTAATGCAACCTGTTGCTAAGCGTTCTAAGAATAAAGCGACTGTGCCTGGACGTAAGTTGGCGTATCGTTCATACGATTACAGCAACGATTCTTGCGGTGTAGCTGATTGCGAACGCGTGATTTCTGGTTCGGAAGTTGCGCTCGCTCAGTTTAAGCCTAAGGATTCGTGGGAAAATCTGCTAGTTGATTACATGGTCGACGGTGAAGCTGACGAACAGTTTATGGGTCACGATGCGATTATGCGCGCACAGGATTATTGCGCTTCTGCTTTGAAGCGACTGCCTTTGGCTGCGCAAAGTTTGATGCGCGGAGACCCTGCAATACCAACAGAAATTCAAGTACTGTAAAAGTACTATAAATTAATCTTTTTAAAACTAAACTTTACTAAATAACTAAATAAGATTCGCAAATAATTTTCGCGAATAATTCGTAAATAATTCATGCGTAAAGACTAACGTTTCTGACAGCTTTTTTGAGCGTTTGTTGCGATAATGCTTTATGCTTGATTTTGCTAATAAAATTCAATTAAATTTTAGTGCGCTACGAAATTCGTTACACAATGCGTTACGAAAGGATGCGATATGTTTTCATCTTTAGAAGCAGATAATGCGTTAGATGCTGTTATGGAATCTGGTTCGCAATCCGCAGATCCAGATTCTGGTTCCGGCACAAGCACTTCTGTTCTAGAACGTCCAGAAGTTGACGAAGATGCTCGTCTAGATGATGGTGGTAATGCAGATCGTTTTGCGCACTATGTGTCAAAAGACAGAATTGAAGAGTCGCGCTTAACTGGTCGACCAGTGGTAGCTTTATGCGGTAAAGTGTGGATTCCTCGACACGAAGCAAATGACTACCCAGTTTGCCCTGAATGCAAGCGCATATACGAGGAATTAGGAAAGTTTAATTTTTAAGTAATTATGCTGCGTATTTAAGTAGTTTATATTGCGTATTAGCGTTACTTCTATCTTTAACGATAAAAGTAACGCTATTTTTTAATATATTTTTGTTCTGAGCGCAATGGGTGATAATCTAAAAGCATGACTATAGCTGTGTGCCCCGGCTCGTATGATCCAGTCACTGCCGGCCATTTAGACGTAATACAACGTTGTACGCATCTATTTGATGAAGTACATGTGCTAGTTGCGGTAAATGCCGCAAAGACTCCGTTATTTTCTGAATCTGAGCGCGTAAAAATTATTCAAGAAGCAATAAATAATTTGCCGCAATCTCAAAATAGCTTCAATCGCGATTGCAAAATAGTAGTAACTTCAACAGCTGGTTTGATTACTGACTACTGTACAAAAGTTGGTGCTACAGTAATCGTAAAAGGCTTACGTCAAAACGGTGATTATGAGGCAGAACTTGGAATGGCACTAGTGAACCGCAAATTAGCAGGTATCGAAACGCTTTTCCTACCTGCTGATCCTGTGCTTGAGCATGTTTCAAGCTCTGTGGTTAAAGATGTTGCTCGTCATGGGGGAAATGTTACTGGCATGGTTCCAGATAACGTAATACCCTTATTAAAAAAGCTTTTTAGTGAGCAATCATTAGGCGTAGATAATAATTCATCTATGCTGAACAATTGAACAGGAGAGTAGAAGATGACAAATAAAAATGAACTTACTGACGTGACTTCTGGATTATCTAGTGAAGGAGACGACACGATGGAGCGTGAAGTGCAAGTTGATCGCAATCAAAAGCTTCCATTACATCCGGTTCTCGCAGATGAAGAAGATGCTCAAGACGGCGTTGTAAATACAACACATTCCGACGTGCGAAGTGCGCGTGAAGGCGACCTATTAGTTGATGCAGATGCTGACAATACAGAAACGTCATCTGTTGCGGCAGTTGGAAGTGTTTCTGCTGCGGAAGATGTGCAGGATAATGGTGCTGATGGTGCAAATAAGAACAAGAAAAATAGCAAAGCAGCTTCTTCGCCAGCATCATTTTCTCCTTTCCCTCTTCCAGATTTACGAGAGCGAGAAGATGGTGGCGTTATCGACTTTGAGGAAAATGAATCTGAAACTTCAAAAGTAGCTGCAGAAACAATAAGCGATGAAGCGCGTTCAAAGAGCCGCGCTGAATTTACTACAGTTTACGACATTATTGACGCAATGGAAGCAACTCTTTCGGAAGCCAAGAATGTTTTGTTTGCTGCAGGAATGGTAAAAATTGATCGCGATGAGTTCGTTGACCAGTTAGCGCGTTTGAAAGATATGCTTCCTGTGCAATTGGAGCGAGCTTCTGCGTTAATGCGAGAAGCAGAGCGACGTTTGCGTACAGCGCAAGCACAAGCAAGCTCTATTGTTTCTTCAGCGCAATCTCAATCTGCAGAAATAATTGAAGAAGCGCAAGAGCGTGCTCAATTTTTAGCAGGTCAAGAAAACGTAACGGCTTTAGCAAAACAGAAAGCTCGCGATATTCTCGCTACTGCGCAAGCAAAATCAGACAAGCTTACGCAAGGTGCGGATCAGTATTGCGCGACTGTTATGGAAGGCTTAAAGCAGCAGCTAGATAAATTAGAACAAGATGTGCAAGCGGGTCAGCGAGTGTTGGAAGATCGTCGTCGAGCTGCAGCGCACGTACAAAATGACATTAGCTCATCATTGTATGACGATGATGAAGAGGAAAGGAATTAGTAATGGCTTCGCATCCATCCCAATCACCATGGGCTGTTCCAGTAGCGCAAATGGCTGCGCGCGCTGGTAGTAGCATGTCGTTGCATCGCGTATTTCCGGCGCCGGAAGGTATTGGAGATTACGTTATTGGCGTAAAGCCAGACAGTGATGTTATGGTTGATGGCGATTTTGATGCTGTGGCTGACGGCTTAATGTTTCAGGGCAGTATTACTGCTCCGGTGCATGCAGAATGTACTCGATGCTTGATGCCGCTTCGTCGCGATTGGAAAGTGGATGTGTGCGTATTCTTTCCATATGCTGACTCGCGTTCTAATCGTTCGGATAATCGCAATACTCGTGGCGATGCGGATGAAGCTGAATCGCAAATTTGGGATGAAAATGACGAGTCGGGCAATGTGTATCCGCTAGTTGCGGGTGGTGATTTTGCGGATATTGAGGCTCTTATTCGCGACACGATGGTAAGTGAGCTGCCGTTGCAACCGTTGTGCGAGCCGGATTGTCGCGGACTTTGCTCTCAGTGTGGCGAAAACTTAAACGAGCATCCAGATCATCATCATGACGTTACGGATATTCGTTTTGCTGCTTTAGAGGATTTGAAAGCTCAGCTTGAGCAGAATGAAAAGCGGCATTAATTTTAGTGAGTTGTAAAGTTTCTGTCGCACTAAAGAGAAATTAGGTTGCGCAATTTGTACGGCGCTTGCTGTAATATACAGAACGCTTAAGCTCAATCGATTGAACGAAATAGAGGAAAGAATTATGGCACTGCCTAAGTATAAGACCTCGCGTGCTAATACGCATTCGCGTCGCGCTAATTGGAAGGCGTCTGCCGTGCAGACTGTGACTTGCCCGAACTGCGGTTCTCAGGCATTCCCACACATGGCTTGCCCATCTTGCGGAACCTTCCGTGGTCGTGTTTATCGTGAAGCTATTCGCTCCGAGCACACCAAGTAGGTTTTATTAATAGAAACCCTGCCATCGACGGGTGGCAGGGTTTTTCTTTTTATTTACGCGCGTCGAGTGCGTGCCAAGCGATTTCGGCGGCTGCGAGTTGCGCTTTTCGTTTGCTAGAGCCACTTCCGACTCCCAACACTTCGTCGCCATCCTTATGTGCCAAAACCGCGCGAGCTTCAAATACTGGAGCGTATTCTGGCCCAGAAACAGCCATTCGATACTCTGGATCTTCCAAACCCATATCGTGAGCTTTGACAGTAAGCGAAGTCTTCCAATCGAGAGCTGGTCCTTCAGTTAGCACTTCCGCCAAAGTGTCGTCAATCAAACGATGCACAACTCTGCGAGCTTCATCAATTCCATGTTCAACAAAAGTTGCACCAATAAGTGCTTCAACAATATCGCACAAAATTGAATCTTTATTATTTCCGCCCTGCTCCATTTCTCCGCGACCGAGAAGAATATACGCGCCAACATGCAGCTTTTCGCGCGCAACAGCAGAAAGCGCCCATTCAGACACAGCTTTCGCTCGCATCTTCGCAAGCTGACCTTCAGTCATGTCTGGGTGTGCAGAAAACAGCGTTTCTGTAGAAACTAACTCAAGCACAGCATCGCCCAAAAACTCAAGTCGCTCATAATTTCGTGTGCCAGGATGCTCGTGCGAGAACGAGCGGTGGGTGAGTGCTTCTACCAAAAGATCCGGCGAAATAGTTGTGCCTAAAGCGTTTAAAAGTTCCTGTGTTGGGTCTCCAGGACGTGTTTCACCGCCATCTAATCTCAAAACTCCATCTTCGTTGTGTTGCACATGCGAGTTGTTTTGATTATTTTGATTGTGTTTGCTCTGCATATTCTGTTGATTCTGTTGATTCTGTTGATTGTTCTGAGTTTTCATAGCACGTATTATTATAGTCCTACTACCAACACAAGCGCTTTTAAGCTTCGCGTTCGCATTTGCGATCGCATTTTTCCATATTCCTTCTATATCCTTTCGTATAAGTGTTCAGCTATATTTGTGGATTATGCCTACGTATGATTTGGGATTAGAACGAGTTTCGCTAGAATTTGCTACAAAAACGATTTTTAAAGACGTTACTATTGGAGTTTTTGAAGGTGACAGAATCGGTATTGTTGGAAAAAATGGCGACGGAAAGTCAACGCTACTTCGACTACTTGCCGGTAAAATGCAGCCTGATTCTGGTCGCGTTACGAAGCGCGGAGGGCTTACTTTTGGCATGTTGGACCAGCGCGATCCATTGGACGATAACGCAACTGTGCGCGAGGCTGCTCTTGAAAATCGCGAAGATTACGAGTGGGCTGCAGATCAGTGTTCGCGCGAAATTGTAGAAGCGCTTCTTGGCGGCATAAATTTGGAAGCGAAAGTTGGAACGCTTTCTGGAGGTCAGCGCAGGCGCGCAGATTTAGCAAGATTATTGTTGCACGACTGGGATATTTTGGCTTTGGATGAGCCTACGAATCATTTGGACGTTGTGACGATTCATTGGCTTGCAGAGCATCTTCTTCACCGTTGGCAGGACGGTCAAGGTGCGCTTTTGATTGTGACGCACGACCGCTGGTTCTTGGACGAGGTTTGCACTTCGATGTGGGAAGTGCACGACGGCGTAATTGATCCTTTCGAGGGTGGTTACAGCGCTTATATGATGCAACGTGTGGAGCGCGAACGCCAAGCGGATGTGCGCGAAGAGCGTCGCAGGAATTTGGCGAGAAAAGAGTTAGCTTGGCTTTCCAGGGGTGCTCGTGCGCGTTCTACTAAGCAAAAGTTCCACGTAAAGCAAGCGCGCGAGCTTATTGCAGATGTGCCGCCGCTAAGAGACACTCTTGAATTGAAGAAAATGGCAACTTCGCGTCTTGGTAAGCAAGTTGTTGATTTAATTGACGTTACGCAAATTTTCGATAACGCTCAGCAGTTAAAAAATATCGATCCGGATATTGCAGAAAACGCATCTTTAGGTGAAGATAATGCAGAAAAATCAAATAAAGTCGATATCGTAGAATCTGCTTTTGCGCAACCAACTCACGTGGGAAGCGTTACTATTGCCGTTGACGAAAATCAAGAAAATTCTCTTGAAAATTCTGCGGAAAATACTTCGGAAAATACTGCTACGAGCGTAGAAAACATTGCAGAAACTTCAGCTGCATCGCGCAAAACTATTACTGGACGCATGATTTTAGACGATGCAACTTGGCTTATAGGTCCAGGCGATCGTTTTGGAATTGTGGGTGTGAATGGAGCAGGAAAATCAACATTATTAAACATTATTGACGGATCTCTAAAGCCTACGCTTGGACACGTAAATATTGGCAAGACTGTAAAATTTGCCGTGCTTTCGCAGCGGCTAGAAGAGCTTGAAAAGCTTGGAAAATATAAAGTAAAAGAAGTTTTAAGTCGCTATAAGCCTAGCTATATTATTGATGGCAAAGAAGTGACCCCAGGTCAGCTTATGGAAAGGCTTGGTTTTAAGCCCGAGCAGCTTATGACACCAATTGCGGATCTTTCGGGCGGTCAAAAGCGACGTATGCAGCTGCTGCTGATTTTGCTAAACGAACCAAACGTGCTGATTATGGATGAGCCTGGAAACGATCTCGATACTGACATGCTTGCAGTTATGGAAGATTTGCTCGATACTTGGCCTGGCACTTTGATTGTTGTTTCGCACGATCGCTACTTGCTTGAGCGCGTAACAGATCAGCAATTTGCGCTTATTGACGGCAAAATTCGTCACCTTCCAGGCGGTGTAGATGAGTATTTGCAAATTGTAGAAAAGCTGCAACGCGATCACGAAAATAGTAGTGGTACTACTGGTACTGTTGGCGCTTCAAGTACTGCGAATGCTTCGAGTGCTGCAAATTCTACAACTAAAGAAAGTTCAGAAAGTACAGTAATTGAGCCCAAACTTACCGGCAAAGCCTATCACGATGCTGCAAGGCGAGTTTCAGCAATCGAGCGAAAACTTACAAAGCTTGAAGAAGAAAAGTCGCAAATTGAAGCGCAAATGGCTGCGCATAACCCAAGTGACTTTGTTGGACTTCAATCTCTTAACGAAGATCTCCAAAAAAACGAGCAAGAAGCAAGTGCTCTTGAGGATGAGTGGATGGAGCTTTCTGAGCAGCTTTAGTACAAAATTGCTGCGTGCTAAGAAGATGAAATAGAAGATAACAGCCACGTGCTAAATTTGTGAGGTATGACTCAAATCAAGGATATGTTGGAATCTGTAAAACCAATTCGCGTTGACGGTCGTGATGTTGACGAGCTCCGACCTGTGCACATAACACGTAAATTTACTGATGTTCCTGAAGGCTCTGTGCTTATTGAGTGTGGCAATACGCGCGTAATGTGTACCGCAACTTTTACGGTTGGTGTGCCTCGTTGGCGTAGAGATTCCGGTTTGGGTTGGGTAACTGCCGAATATTCTATGCTTCCTAGAGCAACAGCTGAGCGAACTGATCGCGAATCTGTGCGTGGAAAAATTGGTGGTCGCACTCACGAAATTAGTCGTCTTATTGGTCGCTGCTTGCGCGGTGTAGTCGATATGAAAGCGATGGGTGAGTGCCAGATTCAAATTGATTGCGACGTGTTGCAAGCGGATGGTGGAACTCGTACTGCTTCCGTAACTGGAGCTTATGTAGCTTTGGTAGATGCGCTTCATTGGGCAGAAAAGAATGGTCATATTCGCTCTGCTGCAAATGTTATTAAGGATTCTATTTCCGCTGTCTCTGTAGGCGTTATTAACGGCACTCCTATGCTGGATTTGCCTTATGTTGAGGACAGTCAAGCTATGACAGATATGAATGTAGCTATGACAGGTTCCGGTACTTTCATTGAAATTCAGGGCACTGCAGAACATCGTCCATTTAATCGCGACGAATTAAATACGTTACTTGATTTGGCAACTAAAGGTAATCGCGAATTGCAAGCTGCTCAAAAAGCCGCTTTAGCAAAATAGAAGAGATTGAAGGAGAACGGGCGTGAAGCTTATTGTGGCAACACATAATGAGGGAAAACTCGTTGAAATCAAGCAAATTTTAGAGGAGCAATTGTCGAAACTTGCAGACAGTTTCGAGTTAGTAACTGCAGGTTCTCTTGGCTTGCCTGATCCTGTGGAAACTGGCGTGACTTTTGAACAGAATGCTTTGCTCAAAGCGCGTGATGTTGCTGCAAGAACAGGTTATCCCGCTATTGCAGACGATTCGGGTCTTATCGTTGATGTGCTTGGTGCTGCCCCTGGTATTCTTTCTGCTAGGTGGAGTGGTGTGCATGGAGATGATAAAGCTAATAATGAGCTTCTTTTGCGCCAACTTTCTGATATCCCAGATCAATGTCGTACTGCTCGTTTTCGTTGTGCTGCAGCTCTTGCTATTCCGGATGGGTGCAGTGAGGTTCCTGAAGGCAGTGTTATGTCGCATTCTCACGGCTTTGAGACTGTTCGAGTCGGAGAAATGGTTGGTCACTTGTTGCGCGAGGCGCACGGAATTAATGGTTTCGGCTATGATCCGCTATTTGTGCCAGATTTTCAGCCTATTCGCGATGGTGTGCAAATGAAAGGTTTGACTAGTGCAGAGCTGACTCAAGAAGAAAAGAATGCTATTTCGCACAGAGGTAATGCTTTGCGCGCACTTTTGCCGGAGTTGCAGGCATTATTTATTACTGAATAAGCGAAAAATTTCGTGCGCGAGATGGGACTTGAACCCACACGTCGTAAGACACAGGAACCTAAATCCTGCGCGTCTACCATTCCGCCACTCGCGCATAGACTCATATAAACAATCGAGCGAATAAAAACAAATCAAAAGTATTAATACACTCGAGTGAGTCAGAGAGCCACTTGACAGAATCGAACTGTCGACCTTCTCATTACGAGGGAGACGCTCTACCGACTGAGCTAAAGTGGCATGTTGCCCGAGACGCATTCGCGACTCGCGCACAAATCAAACACTATATATCATATTTTTGAATTTGTCCAATTTGGCGCGTCGTGCAATAGATAATGTTCCAAATGTGAGATAATTTCCTCGCGTTTGGAGTGATAAACCACAGATAACCCTCCAAATGCAGGGTAGGTTGCGCGCGTTTGGGGCACTGCACATCCTCAAACTACAAATTTTTATGTGTAAATTATCAGTGTGATTGTGTTCATTTTTGTGTTAAGCTTCGCGTGTTTCTGTCTGCTTTTGTGAGTATCTTGTGAATTGGACTATAGTGACGGTTGCTGTCACGTCAGTTGAAGAAATGAAAGGACCTTACAATGGCCATCAATCCGCCAGTTGACGCCGTAAAAACCCCAGAGTGGGCTGCATTGCAGAAGCATTACGACGAGTTGCAATCAGAAGGCGTTTGCCTGAAGAAGTGGTTTGCCGAGGACGCAAATCGCGTGGATAAGTTGAGCTTCGAAGCTGGAGATCTCCACTTCGATCTTTCTAAGAATTTAATTAAGCCTGAAACTCTTAAGCTTTTCGCAAACCTTGCAAAGGCAGTCAAGCTTGACGAGCGCACTAAGGCAATGTACACCGGCGTGCACATTAACAATACTGAAGATCGTGCAGTTTTGCACACTGCTTTGCGTCGTCCTGCAGAGGATGCTGGCAAGTTCATTGTTGACGGTCAAGATACCGTTGCAGACGTGCGTGAAGTGTTGGGTCGCATTTACGATTTTGCTAACGAAGTTCGTTCTGGCGCTTGGAAGGGCGTTACCGGCAAGAACATCAAGACTGTTGTAAACATTGGTATTGGCGGTTCCGATTTGGGTCCAGTCATGGTTTACGAAGCCTTGAAGCCATACGCTGACGCCGGCATCAGCGCTCGCTACGTTTCTAACATTGATCCAAACGATATGGCAGAAAAGACCAAGGATTTGGATCCAGAAACCACTTTGTTCATCATTGTTTCCAAGACCTTCACCACTTTGGAGACTTTGACCAATGCTCGTACCGCTCGCACTTGGTTGCTGAACAAGCTTCAGGAGTGCGGTGCTATTGACGGAAGCGACGCAAAGAAGGCTGAAGCTGTTGCTAAGCACTTCGTGGCTGTTTCCACCAACCTTGAGAAGGTTGAAGAGTTCGGCATCAACCCAACCAACGCTTTTGGCTTCTGGAGCTGGGTTGGCGGCCGCTACTCTGTGGATTCCGCTGTCGGCACTTCTTTGGCTGTTGTCCTCGGTCCAGAGCGTTTCGAAGAGTTCTTGAAGGGCTTCCACGCAATCGATACCTACTTCGCTGAGACTCCATTCGAGAAGAACGTTGTTGTGCTTCTTGGTATGCTCAACGTTTGGTACCGCAATTTCTACAAGGTTGCTTCTCACGCTGTGCTTCCATACGATCAGTACTTGCACCGCTTCCCAGCTTATTTGCAGCAGCTCACCATGGAATCTAACGGTAAGTCTGTGCGCTGGGACGGCACTCCTGTAACAAGCGAAACCGGCGAAATCTTCTGGGGCGAGCCAGGCACCAACGGTCAGCACGCTTTCTACCAGTTGATTCACCAGGGCACTCAGCTTATTCCAGCTGATTTCATTGCTTTCGTGAACACGCCAAATCCTACTAAGGATGGCGATCAGGATGTGCACGAGCTCTTCTTGGGCAACTATCTTGCACAGACTAAGGCTCTTGCTTTCGGCAAGACTGCTGATGAAGTTCGCGCTGAAGGCACTCCAGAGGAGATTGTGCCAGCTCGCGTGTTCAAGGGCAACCGTCCAACCACGTCCATTTTCGGCGATGCTTTGACTCCATTTAGCTTGGGTGAGTTGATTGCTCTCTACGAGCACATCACCTTCGTTGAAGGTACCGTGTGGGGCTTGGATTCCTACGATCAGTGGGGTGTGGAGCTTGGAAAGCAGCTTGCAAAGCAGATTACTCCTGCAATTTCTCAGGATGATGAAGCTTTGGCAGCTCAGGATGCTTCTACGCAGAGCTTGATTCGCTTCTATCGCGCTCATCGCAAGTAAGATAGTAGTCATATAGGCAATCGTTTTTAGTGATTGTTGGTTTATAAGTCTCTTGGCGTTAATTCGTCAAGAGACTTTTTGTTTAGCATCTGTCGCTGAGTTTTATAGGTCTCAAGTGCATTGCAATGTGTTTTGCTGCATATTGACACAACTGCAACAATAATTTATAATGAGCACGGTCGGTAGGTAAGGCTACCACGGGGATAAGGGTTGCTGCCGCAACACAGTGGAGACACTGCACGCTGGTTAACAGTCGTTGTCGAATTTAAGGCTTCGACTAATGCAACGCCACCGCCCTGCGAAGCTGAAGCTTGAACGACGTGGCACGCTTAACATGCATTTGTGTGTTTTGGTGCGTCTCTGTTCTCTTGTAAACCTCCGATTCAATGATGAAGATTTGCGCCGGCAGCGCACTAACTTAAGGAGGTGATTTGCCGTGAAACATGACAGTAAAAGCCATAATTCTAGTACTCGTACTGATGAAGGCTCCGACACTATTGGCAGTAGTAGTTCGGATGTTCCTCCTGAATATATGAAGCCGGCAATCATCGAATTTAGGTTGCAAAACTTGCGAAATATATAACTTACGAATACAACTTGCGAAATATAATTTACGAAGTTAAAACGTGAGTTCTAGTTATTTGCGCCTGTAACGTAATCAATGGTGATACGGCTACGCAAGAATTTACACAAGAAAAGTTACGCAGATCTTTACGCAAGAATTTACGAAAATCTAAATAGAAATCCGCATAGAAATCTCAATAGATATCTGCGTAATAAATGAATAGAAATAAAAAATACACGAAGGTGAACCCACTTATTGCCTATTCGAGGACTTTATTATGACCGTATTTACAACTTCGCGCAAAGAAAGCGCAGGTGTGCAAGTCGACGAGAACACTCGTTTCTGGTCGGATATTATTGTGTGCGTTGGCATTATTGCCGTTTTTGGCGTAACTGCCTTCCTTATTCAGCGCATAAATCAGCCGATTGGTCCAAGTGGCATACCATCTAAGGTATCCACGGACTTAATCAATCTGCCTTACTACACTTTGCGCTCAGTATTTCGCATGCTGATCGCATTAGTTGCATCTCTTATATTTACTATTGTTTATGGCTCTCTTGCAGCTCGCAGTCGTAGGCTTGGCAAGGTGCTTATTCCTCTTCTAGATATTTTGCAATCAGTTCCAATTCTTGGCTTCCTTTCGGCAACTGTCACTATTTGGTTGGTAATTTTTCCTGGATCAATGCTTGGTGTTGAAGCCGCTTCGATTTTTGCTATTTTTACGAGTCAAGCATGGAATATGACTTTTTCGTTCCACCGTTCGCTGCTCAGCGAGCCAAAGGAACTGGATGAGGCAGTTCGTAGTTTGCAACTCACGCATTGGCAACGTTTCTGGGTGCTAGACATGCCTAACGCAATGATTCCGCTGCTTTGGAATTGCATGATGTCTGTTGGAGGCGGATGGTTCTTCCTTACAGCTTCGGAAATGATTTCCGTAAATAATCACACTTACGCTCTTCCTGGCATCGGTAGTTTTGTGGCACAAGCTGCTGCCGAAAATAAGCTTGGTCTTATTTGGTGGGCTATTGTGTCGATGGTGATTGTTGTTTTGGCACTTGACTTCTTCTTGTGGAAACCGCTTACAGCTTGGGCTGAGCGTTTCCGCATTACGCAAAGCGCATCTGATAATGAGCGTCACAGTGCTATTTTGACTCTTATTCGTCACTCTCATGCAGATGAAGTTATTAGTAAGCTGTTTTTGCCAATTCGCGAGTGGCTTGAAAAAGTAACGCGCCCATTCGGTCGCACAGGCTCCAAGTGGCCTCATAAGGCTGCTCAGCATAAGCTTGGTGATTGGGTATTCAACGTTATTATGCTAATTATTGTGGCTGCTGGCGCCGCCCATATGCTTTACTTTGTGTATACAACTGCAGGTTTGCATGAGTTCATTACTGCAGGCATGCTTGGTGGCATCACTTTTATGCGCGTTGCTGCGTTGATTTTAATAAGCTCGCTTATTTGGGTTCCTGTTGGTGTTGTAATCGGCATGAATCCTAAGATTTCGCGTATTATGCAGCCTATAGTGCAAATTCTTGCTAGCTTCCCAGCAAACTTCATCTTCCCGTTTGCTATGGCTTGGTTTATGTCTTGGCATATTGATCTTGGTTGGGGAAGTATTATTTTGATGGCTCTTGGTACGCAATGGTACATTCTGTTCAATGTTATTGCAGGTGCTAGTGCTATTCCGGATGATTTGCGTGAAATGACGCGCAGCTTCCGCTTGGATCGTACTTTGCGATGGAAGACGCTTATTTTGCCGTCTATTTTCGGTTCATGGTGCACTGGCGGTATTACAGCTGCAGGCGGTGCTTGGAATGCTTCGATTGTGTCTGAGATTGTGGAATATGGAAAGAACCACATGGAAACTCAGGGTTTGGGTGCATATATTACTAATGCAACTACTTTAGGAGATTCTGCGCGCACTTTAGTTGGCGTAACTGTTATGAGCTTGATTGTTGTTTTAAGCAACCGATTATTCTGGTCGCCAATGCAACGTATTTCCGAAAAACGTTACGTATTGAATTAGATCGACTAACAAATCGACTAATAAATTTACTAATAAATCGCTTAAAATAACAAAATTTTATGGAAAAGATTGGCAAAATTATGAATACTTTAAAGAGCAATGCAAAAAAAGTGCAATCCTCAATTACAAGCGATATTATCGACGCAAAGCACATCAGTCAAAGCTTCACTTCTGACAGTGGCACTACTCAGCACGTTTTGCACGATATTTCTTTCACTCTTCGCGAGGGTGAAATCGTGGCAATATTGGGACGTTCTGGTGCTGGAAAATCAACTTTTCTACGCACAATGGCTGGTCTTGTGCAGCCAACAGAAGGCACAGTAACATATCGCGGACGCGAGCTGACAGGCCCAAACCCAGGAGTTGCAATCGTATTTCAAACCTTCGCTCTTATGCCGTGGCTTACAGTACAAGACAATGTGGAACTTGGCTTGCGTGCTAGAGGTGTTAGTAAAGAAAAGCGTACTGAGCTTGCTTTAGCTGCAATTGATGCAATCGGTTTGGATGGCTTTGAAACAGCGTATCCTAAGGAACTTTCCGGCGGTATGCGTCAGCGAGTTGGTATTGCGCGCGCGTTGGTGCTGAGACCAGATGCATTGTTTATGGACGAGCCGTTCTCTGCTCTCGATGTGCTTACTGCTGAAAACTTGCGTCAGGAAGTTCTTAAGTTGTGGTCTAGCGAGGAGCGAGATATTAAGTCTGTGCTTATTGTGACGCACAATATTGAAGAAGCTGTGCAAATGGCTGATCGCGTTGTGGTTCTTGGATCTCATCCAGGTCACTTAATTGCTGATGTGAATGTTGATTTGCCTCGTCCTCGAGATAAGCACAGTGCTGAATTTGAAGCGATGGTTGATAATTTGTATGCTATTTTGACTGGTTCTGCTCCAGAAAGCACTGCAGAGCAAGACGCTTCCGAAGATGCTGATTCTCAAGATCAAGCAAATAATGCAACTAATGAAGATGCTGAAGATAACGAAGCTGCAGCAATTGCAGATATGCTTATTCAGCGCCACCATGACGATGAAGATGAAGATAAGCAAAGTGAGGATGAAGCTGAAGCAGGTGAGACAAAGGCAGAGCCTGTGGCTGTTCGTTTGCTTCCAAACGCTACACCAGGTGGTATGGCTGGTTTGCTTGACGTGATTTCTGAAAGCCCAGATGGTATTGATTTGGCTGATTTGGCAGCTGATTTGTCGTTTGAGATTGATGATTTGTTCCCACTTGTTGATGCTGGCACGATGCTTAATTTGCTTACTGCAGAAAATGGTCATATTACTATCACTTCTGAGGGTGAAGAGTGGCATAATGCCGATATTTTGCACAGTAAGCAAGTTTTTGCTCGTCTTGCGATTGAACATGCGTCTCTTGTGCACGCAATTGATCAAGCTTTGAGTAGGAATCGTAACGGAAAGCTTCGTGGCGAGCTGATTTTGGATTTGTTGCGCAGTAAGCACACGGATGCTTTGGCGCGTCAACAGTTTGATATTGCAATTAGCTGGGGTCGTTACGGCGAGTTGTTTGATTATGACGCTGATGATGACGAGTTGACTCGTACAGTTGAAACTGCTCCTCTCGATGGAGTTGTGCGCTGAAATAGTGCGGAATAGTGCGGAATTATGCTCAATAATGTCCATTATTGAGCATAAATTTGGTACTTGTATGCTTTCGATAAAGGGATGCCGCATAGTTCTTTTATCTTTTAGGTCTAGTCGCTTCTTATTTAAGATTGCGCGGATCGGAAGCCCCCTAAAAAGCGAACTTTTTGGGGAAAGATTTGCGTAGCACATTTGTTGCTAACGCTTACTATGCGTCGATATGCGGCGGCGATGGAGGAATATTATGGTAAATGCTGTAGAAGCATTTGATGCTAAGCATCTTAAGGCTGCTGAAGAAATTCCAGCTTTCCGTCCTGGCGATACCGTTGACGTCAACGTTAAGATTCAGGAAGGCAACAACACTCGTATTCAGACTTTCACCGGCGTTGTGATTGCTCGTAAGGGTGCTGGCGTGCGTGAAACTTTCGTTGTTCGTAAGGTGAGCTTCGGCACTGGTGTTGAGCGTCGTTTCCCACTTCATTCTCCAGCTATCGATTCGATTAAGCTGGTTCGTAGCGGTCGCGTTCGTCGCGCTAAGCTGTACTACTTGCGCGCTTTGCGTGGTAAGGCTGCTCGTATTGCTGAGCGTCGCGATAACTCTGCTAAGTAAAATTAGAACTTATGTGAAGGGTATTTGTTATGACTGATGACACGCAAATTAGCGATACTCATATCGTTTCAGTAGCGGGTCATGGTATAGATCCTTCACCGGTTCCGCCAGAGCCGGAAGGAGATTTACCTTCCGGCTCTCGCATGTTTAAGCGCAAAAATAGAAAAGGTAAGCATTTTGCACATTCTAAGCGTGCTAAAAATGACCGCCTAACTTTGCGCGATGCTATAACATGGTTCGGTATTCCAGTATTAGTAGTGATACTTATTCGTGTGTTCCTATTTGGAGCTTACACAATTCCTTCTGGCTCTATGCTAGATACTATTCATATTGGCGATTATGTTATTACGACTAAGCTAACTCCGCGCTTATTCCCATTAAAGCGTGGAGATATTGTTGTTTTTGAGGATCCTGCACATTGGTTGAGTGGTGAAAATTCTTCCGGTGTTGTTGGCAAGGATTTAATTAAGCGTCTTATTGGTTTGCCTGGGGATACTGTTGAGTGTAAAGGCGCTGGGCAGCCTATTGTTGTAAACGGTGTTCCAATACGAGAATCTTCCTATATTCGTCCTGGTGTTGACCCGAGTGCTTTTCCGTTTAAAGTAAAAGTTAAAGCTGGTCACGTGTTTGTTTTGGGCGATAATCGTTCTAATTCTGCGGATTCACGATATCATCGCAATGATGGCGATGATGGCTTAGTTCCGATTTCCAAAATCGAGGGCGTTGCTGTGTTTAGATCGTGGCCGCTTGATCGAATTGGTCTTTTAGACGAACACCATGATGATTTTAAAGATGTGCCTGATCGTCCTGCAAAATAAAAGTATTAACGCAATGTTGTTAACGCAATGTTGTTAACGCAATGTTATTAACACAATCGTATTAGAGCAATTGTATTAGCAAAACTTATACAAACTAATTTTAATTATGTCAAATAAATCATCCAATATACCGCTTGTTCCATCATTTAAATATGAGCAAGATCTGCTTTGCGAAGGCTATGATTGGGTTATTGGTCTTGATGAAGTAGGAAGAGGCTCTCTTGCAGGTCCTGTGATGGTAGGAGCTGCAGTTATTGGAATTAAACAAGTAAAAGAAAACTATATGCCTGAAGGCTTAGCTGATTCTAAATTGCTGAGTGAAAAGCGTCGAGAAGAGCTTTATGAACCGTTGCAAAAATGGTGTACAACTTGGGCAGTCGGGTCTTGCACTAACACAGAAATTGATGAGTGGGGTATTAGCTATGCTCTTGGTGTTGCTGCATTAAAAGCAATTTCTAAAGTTGAGGAAGATATTAAAAAGCTAAGTTTTAGCGTAAATGCGAATACGCGTGAGAATACGCGTGAGAATTCAAACTTTCGTATTGCAGCAATATTGGATGGACCTTGCGATTATATTGACAAAGTCGCAAATACTTTTGACGCTCCTTACATTCCTGAGCCTGTAAAAGTCCATACTTTAGTAAAAGCAGACAGACAGTGTGCGAGCGTAGCTGCAGCTGCAGTTTTGGCAAAAGTTACTAGGGATAATCTTATGGTATCTCTTGCTAAAAATCCGAAATATGCAGCCTACGATTGGGCAAGTAATAAGGGTTACGGCTCTTTAGCTCATCGCAATGCCATTAAAAAAGTAGGACCTAGCGATTTGCATAGATTGTCTTGGCATTTATAAGCGAGGGGTATATATGGCAGAAAATGAAGCAAAACGCGTGTCAATGATCGATGTTGCGCATGCTGCTGGCGTAAGTCATCAAACTGTTTCTCGCGTTATTAATAATTCTCCTGATGTTTCTGCTAACACGCGAATTAAAGTTCTGCGAGTTATTGAGCAACTTGGGTATTATCCAAGTAATTCAGCGCGCGCATTAGCGACTAAGAGGTCGCGTACTTTAGGGCTTATCGTTGGTGCAGAAAATAGAACATCTCGAAACATTATTGCTCCTATAGAAGCGCAAGCAAAATCTCGTGGTCTTTTTCTTTCTATTAGCATGGTCAACGAAACGTTATGTGAACAAAGTGATATTCAAGATTTATGCGAGAGTTTTGAAGAGCAAAATGTCGACGGATTAATAATTGACGCTCCAACAGACGCAATATTTACGTCACTGTGTCGTACGCGTATTCTTAAGCCGTGCGTATGTGTTACTGCTACTCATGGTGCAATAAGCGCGCATGAAGGCATGAATATGTTGCGTTCTCATAGCAACGTTGAGTATTCAATGATTGGGATTAATCAATCTCGCGCAATGAACGATATTGTGTCACTTATTGCGCATTATGGACATCGAAATGCCATTTATATAGCAGGTCCTTCACAATGGAGAGGTGCTGCAACGCGACTCATTGCATGGCGTTCACTTTCAACTGCTCAAGGTATTCATTCGCATATTGTGCAATGTACTTCGTGGAAGTCTTCTGAAAGTTACGCGCGAATGAATCATATGATTGAGAAATTTGGTATAGATGGCATTGCATTGCCGACTGTTATTGTTGCTTCAAGCGATGAGCAGGCAGTAGGAGTTGTGCGTTCCTTGTATGAGCACGGTTTGAAAATTCCGAGTGATATTAGTGTTGTTGGTTTCGGCGATATTCCGGCAATAAGTGATTTTTTCCCACCTCTTACAACTGTGAGTCTCGATATGCAGCAATTAGGGTCGTTGGCAGTGCGTGAAGCTTTGAGATTAATGAATCATGGGCCTGAACCAGCATTCCCAGATATGTCTCATGGAGTTGGACAAATACCTGCTAGCTTAAAATTGCGTTCTTCTATTGGTGCAGTATTGAGATAATTTTGCGATCGTGAAAAATTGTATTAAAAAATTATTGAGAATAGAATTAAAAATGGTATTTTTAATTATTTTTTTGATTATTTAAATATTGCGTGAAACAGTTGTGAAACAACTTTATTTTCTTAATGCTAATATCTGGCAAAATGGCTTAAAATCAGCATAATTACGCGGCTGTCGGCGTGTTGATGGTGTGTGTGAAGCGTAATCTTAACATCTGTTGGGAGTGTGTGGTTTTTGAATAAATATGGAATAAAGAAAAGGATCAGGAGATGATAAATCGCTGCTTTGCGTTCGTGCCAGGAATTAAGCATCTAGTTGTTTTAAGGTCGGCGTGTCTTGCGATTTCTTATCTTGTAAACATAGCTTTTGTCTACGTTTGCGTTGGGATGTTGTCTCCAGTATTAAGACCTGTTCGTTCTACTGGAACTTCTTTAATGAGTTCTGTTGAATTTACGTCTTACATTATTGTTTTAACTGCTATTATTTTGCTGAAATATGCAGTTTTTTACTGGTCGTGTACTGTTTGTGCAGAAATTGAGTCGCGAATAGCTATGCGTTTGCGCCCTAAAATGTTGCGCGCAATGTTATCTCTACGCTCTGTAGATATTGAAGATTCTCATGACATTACTTCTTTGCGCGTAAATGAAGATATTTTTGCAATACAAAGTTTTGTTGCTTCTTTAGTTCCACAAATTATTGCATCTATTCCTGTTCCTGTAGTCGTTTCTGCAGCACTATTTACAGTTAACCCTGCTATAGCTGGGATTTGCGCATTAGCTGCATTGTTTAATGTTGCTTCTCTTATATTCTCGTTGGCACTAAGCCCAGTATCGTGGCGTTGTGTAAGTGCATTATTTGCCTATGTTATTGCTGGACTCGCAATTGTTGCAACTGTTTGGTTATCTTCCGTTAAAGGTGTAGGTCTTGCTGCAGCTCTGTTAACAATGCCTTTGTTAATGTTAAGCGTCCAGCCACTGAGAATTGTTGGTAAGAATATGCATGTAGTTAAACATGCTGTTCATGGTTTGAATCATGTTGAAGCATTGTTGCAAATGGTTACTGATTCTCCTGCTCCAATAGCATTTAGTGACGATGGTTCAACATTATCTTTGCCTGATGGCTCAACCAATATTGCTTTGCGTATGCGATGCAATATTTCGGGAAATAATGCGAATACTAATGAAGCTCAGCGTTTATCGATAATTGCAAAATCTGGTGAATTGCAAGTTATTCCAAGTAAATATCATCATGTTATGCGTGAGAAAATACTTTCTGGAACAGGTTTTAATAAATCTGCTGACATATTGCTTTCTTATAGCGACCGTTATGATATTCATGAAGACGACGTTTCTCCATTTGTAGTTTCTGAAGTATTTGACGCAAACGATAGTGCATCTTACTTGTCGTTGAACGATGCAAGTTCTGCAGCTTTAGCAGATATTGTTACTATAGTTAGCGAGCGAAGTCATCTATTTTCCACAACATTGCGAGAAAACTTACTTTTGGCTGCTCCAACAGCTACGACTACTGCGATGTGGGATGCATTGCGAGCTGTGCGAATAGATGGTGTTGTTTATGCCGATTACGACGGTCTAGATATGCCAATAGATAGACTTTTTAATAATCCTGAAGCATCCTATAATTCTGAAGATTTAAAGCGTCGCGTTATTCTTGCTAGAGCAATTTTAAGACACACTAAAGTGTACGTTTTTGATTATTCCCAATGTGATATTAGCAATCATGAGGCTGAAGAAATTGTTAAAATATTGCGTCGCATAGCGCGTTATGCAAATGTAATAGTATTAATGCCAAATGATGATGGCATTAGCTCAACGGACGAAATAGCAACTGTAGAATCGTATCGTCATGTTGCTAATGATAGTTCTAAAAATATTACGCAACTAAATCAATTAAACGAATCTCAAAACTCGCAAAACTCGCATAATGTTGAGCAAGCTCAGCAAGATTCTAATAAAAACAAGCATATTTCTTCTATTGCAAGTATTGCTTACACTTATGAAGTGAGAACAATCTCAAAGTTCAAACGTGCTATTTTTGCTTTTATATCAATGTTTAGTACTGCTCTCAATCTTGTTTCTGCAGTATGTATTCCTGTTGCTATTGTTTCAGCAATGTTTGCTGTTGCAGGACGTCCAATATTTGGTTTTGTAATGCAACAGTGCGTGCTTGTTGCTGTTGCTTGTATGGCAGTTCGTGCATTAACTCTTGTTACAACATTTGCAGGTGTAGATATGCATCACGAACATTGGCATAAAGCTCATATCAGCATGAATGTTGGAATGATATTTGCAGTTGTACCTCTTATGGTTGTTTTGTACTATTTCGATGCGAATTTGTCTTATGTAGCTATTGTTTCGTGCGTGTTTATTATGTTTATTGTTCCTCGATACTTACTTATACGCTTCAAGCATATTGCAAATAAAGTGCGCATTGAACAGCATGAAGTTGAGAATGAAGTAAGTGATATTGAGCTTGGTATCGATGAAGTACTTGCATTTAGGCAAGGTGAGCATTGCGTTAATCGAATGGTTACTTCAATGCATAAAGTTTCTCAACAAAGAATGCGTCTGGCTCGTAAAAGTGGAGGCATGTCGGCACTTGTTCTTGCTATATCGTTAATTAGCATTTCTGTAGCCGCACTAGTAGTTTCTCACACCATTCATCCGGTGCCAGCTAATATTCCAGCATGGAGTACGGTTTATGCTGTTATGGCAATGGTTTTGCTGGTAATTATGATTCAGCAAGTTGTAGATGTTGTTTTACAAAGAATACCGTCTGTTATGAGAGTTAAGAGCAGTAACTAACTTTAATTTAAAAAATATTGAATATGCATAAGTTGAGTTGGGGGACTGAGCATGCGTAATCGTTGTAACAAGAGGCAGTTTCTTGCGCTGTTCTGGATGCTGCTGTTTGCTGTTTTATGTGGGATTGTTATTGGCTTGTTGCTTCCTAAAATAAACAGTAGCGTTGGGAAAATTACAGGAGAATATGAAGCAAGCGGAGAAGCTGCGCAAGCATTGGAAAAATTGCGTATATCTAAGCCTTATCGTTACGGGTACGAGCGTCAAGTATTTGGATATCGTACTACTGACGATGACAGTAACGGATGTGACGTTAGGGAAGACGTTTTAGCGCGTGATTTACAAAATGTGAAATATAAGTACGCAGGATCCTGCCAAGTGCGTTTCGGCTTGTTGCATGATCCGTATACTGGCAAAGATATTCACTTCGTGCGTGGGCGAAAAACCAGTGCATTAGTTCAAATAGATCATGTTGTTGCATTACAAAATGCGTGGGAATCTGGAGCGTGGAAATGGAATCGTGCAAAACGATTAAAATTTGGCAACGATATGATGAACCTACTCGCGGTTGAAGGAGCTGCTAATCAAGAAAAAGGTTCCGCGTCCGCAGCTTACTGGCTTCCTTCAAACAAAACCTTCAGGTGCGAATATGTTGCTAGGCAAATAGCTGTTAAGTATAAATATGGTTTAACTGTAACTCGCGAAGAAAAGCAGAGTATGGAAAGCGTATTGCATAACTGTTCTGCACAAAAATTACCAAAGTAAGGATTTCTCAGTTTGGTATTCGTAAAGCGACTTAGTAAGCGTTTAGTAAGCGTTTAGTAAGCGTTTAGTAAGCGTTTAGTAATGATTATGAGTGTGATCGTGCATTACGTCGTGATGCTCTGCTGAATGAGGAATATGCAACACGCGCATGCGATCAATAGCTCTACGCGCAAGATTGTGAGCAGAACCCGTGCCTTCGCCCTTGACTCCAAAAATAACGATAAGAGCCATAATTCCTGTAATAATAGCACTAATGCGCAAAGTCCATTGAACTCCGAAAATACTAGCAGCAACATCGGCAGCGTGACCTGTGCCAGAATGGTGAAGAGTTGTCAATACTGTCATTGTAACTACTAAAACAGGTGCTCCAATAGCTCCCCAAAGCTGACGCATAGTATTAGTTACAGCCGAACCATCGCCAAGTTCTTCCTTACGCAAACAATTAAGCGACCACGTAGTTATTGGCATAAGCAAGAATCCCATGCCAATTTGGCGAGTAAACTGCCAAATGGAAATCCACCAAATCCACGTATCCATGTCAATAAGACTCATCATTACAGTGCCAAAAAACAGAATAATAGAGCCTGCCATAGCAACTGGGCGCACTCCAAAGCGATCTAGCATACGACCACCAAAATACTGCGAAATAGCCATGCCGAACGCTCCAGGAAGCAGAATTAAGCCGCTCATAGTTGCTGAAAAACCACGATCAGACTGAATATAAAGCGGAATAAGTACCATAATTGAGCTGAAAGCAAAAAATGTAAGGCAAGCGCAAATAGTACCTACCATAAAGTAGCGGTTTTTAAGCACATTAAGACCAAGAAGAGGAGTGTGACCGCGTTTTTGCGCTCGCAACTGCCTTGTAACAAACCAAGCAATTCCACAAGCGCCAATAATCATAGGAGCCCAAGATAATGGGTGTGAAATTCCGCATCCTTCAATATTAGTGAATCCAAACATGAGCCCGCCGAAGCCAATAACCGAAAGGCCAACCGAGAAGAAATCAGCATGCGCGTTAAGATCGTGTTCTCCAAAATTATGCAAGAAAAATACTGCCAAAACGACGGATATTGCTCCGATAATAGTAAGAGAGCAGAAAATAGAACGCCATCCATTAATATCAGTTTGCAAACCGCCAATAGTAGGACCGATTGCTGGAGCAATACTCATAGCCATGCCAACGCTTCCCATTGCCATACCTCTGCGAGTAACAGGGTAGACGGAGAATACGGTAATTTGTAAAACAGGCCACATTACGCCAGTGCCAATAGCTTCAAGAGTTCGACCAACAAGTGCCATCATAAAGTCGTTACTAAGCCATGCAAGTACGGATCCAAAAGTAAAAAGCGACATGGAAGTAATAACAATTTGGCGAGTAGAAAAGCGTCTTGTTAAAAATGCTGTAAGTGGAACCATAATTGCCATAATCAGCTGGAAAATAGAAGTAAGCCACTGACCAGTTGTGACGCTTATACCAAATTCTTGAACTATTGTTGGCAATGCTGCAGTAAGTTGTAATTGTGCGAAATTGCCGATAAATGTAATAAACGTAAGAATAGCGAGAGAAATTAAAGCAGGACGTGTAAGACGATTGTTATTGTATGCTTCTTCGCCTGTTAATGCATGACTGAGATCTTGGCTTTTATTAGACAGCCATGTTGAGTGCGTCAAAATAAAACATCCTTTTTTGTTCTTAAACATAGTTTTTCTTAAGCGTATTTTTAAGCATAGGTGGCAAAAGTCAATCGACTTAAGTCTATTCTCTTATCTATTACAACAAAAATTGCAAAACTTAATTTACGCAAAACAAAAGTTATTTAAAAATTTATTTTGCGCAAAACAATGATATTTAGACTGATTCTAATCAGTAGCTGTGGTAGGAAAGCCAATGATTGTAAGCGCCTTGAATGGAGCCATAACGACCATTGCAATAATTCCAGAACCAGCGGAGCTGCGTTTGATAGTTAGTTGCCCAATCAGCGCCAGCAGAAGCCATTTTTCCGCCTGGCAAAGCTTGAGGTAAACCGTAGGCCCCAGAAGGATTCATTGCGTTTACGCGCCAACCGGACTCATGAGAAATAATAAATACTGTTGCAGTAAAATCAGCTTCACTATAACCGTTAGAGATAAGCCAGTCGTGAGCCCATTGTTGCATCTCGCCAGCAGGAACAGTCGTACCGATAGAAGCAGCTAAGCCAATTCCGGCAGAAGAGCCGCCAGTTCCAACAAGAATAACCTTATCTTTTGGAGCTTTTTTAACATAAGAAGCAAAAATATTAGAGGAAACTATTTTTCCCTTAGCTCGAGTAACTATTTTTGCTGTTTCCATTACGCCGTTAGCGCCTTCACTTTGCACCTTCTCAGTACCTTTTGGAAGTGCAGCAGTTTTCTTTTTGACGACGTTAAACGCGATTGGGTCGTCGGAATTTTCTAATTTTGCGCCTGCGCGATTAATCGTAATAACAGTTGATTCGCTGACTTTAGTTGTAAGAGATGGAGTAACAACATCGTGTGGCTCAAGAGTGATATCTCCAGCATCAAGAACGGATTTTACATCAGTGAAATTAGTGCCCAAAATAGTACGATGATGACCATTTATAACAACGTTAATATATGAAGTCGCACCATTATGTAACATACTACGGCTAGCACTACGAGAAACTTGCGAAGAATCGGTTGCCGAATAAGAAGTAACCTGAACAGCGTGACCTTTAGACGAAGCGTAAAAATCTCGCGAGGTAAAACCAAGTATCACCAAAGCAACGAAGCCCAAAATAACCGCACTAACTCTAGCCCACTGTCGTAAACTGAGTGAACCAAGCGTAACAGTATGCTTACGGTGACTGGCCATAACCCTCCTTATTTCTGCAATTACTCTATTGATACTTGCAAACGCCCGCAACGTAGACTAATAAAACATGAGAAACATGCGTTAAAATGTATGTGCAAAACGTATATGCAAAACCTCACGTATTATATCTCATGGCATAGTCTATAAATCAGGATTCAGAATCATCAGATTCGTAAGATTTAGCTTGTTCAACCAAATCTTCCAAATCAGAAGCTAGTAATGCTCCAGCTTGTCTATAAATAACTTCGCCGCGCTTAATAACCATTACTGTTGGAACAGCTTGGATTTGAGCAGCTGCAGCAATCTCGTTGCTTTTGTCAATATCAACTTTTACGAAAGGAATTTCGGGATATTTTTCGCTGACCTTCTCAAAAATAGGACCAAAAGATCTGCATGGACCGCACCATGTTGCCCAAAAATCAACAACAACTATTTCATTTGTCGAAGCAATCTTCTCAAAATTTTCTGTAGTAGCATGTATTGCTGCCATATTACCCCCTCAATATTTTGCGTATTTGCTTTATTGTACGTGCCGCCTTGCATAAAGTTGCCGATAGTGCGCTTATCTGTCGTCTTGCGGCACTAGGCTAGGAGTCATGCTTGATATCCAATTTATTCGTGAACATGCCGACGTAGTTAAGGAATCGCAGCGCAAGCGCGGTGAATCCGTTGAGCTCGTCGATGAAGTATTGCACAGCGATGATTTGCGCCGAACCGCTCTTAAGGCTTTTGAAGAAGCTCGCGCCGAGCAAAAAGCTATTGGTAAGAAGGTTGCAACAGCTAGCGCAGAGGAAAAGGCTGCGCTTATTGCCGAAACTAAAGAATTAGCTTCGAAAGTTGCGGAATACAAAGCTGAATCCGAAAAAGCTACTGCCGACTACACTACAGCAATGTGGAAGCTTTCTAACATCGTTGAAGATGAAGCTCCAGAAGGCGGAGAAGACGACTATGTTGTAGTTAAGAAGGTTGGTACGCCTCGCGATTTTGCAGCTGAAGGTTTTGAGCCAAAGGATCATTTGACTCTTGGAACTGGCGTTGCTGGAATTGATATGCGTCGCGGCGTGAAGGTTGCAGGATCTCGCTTCTACTTCTTGCGCGGTGCTGTGGCTCGCTTGCAAATCGCAATGCTTACTATGGCTGTTGATCAAGCCGAAGAGCACGGTTTTACGCTTGCGATTACGCCAACGCTTGTTCGTCCAGAAGTAATGCGCGGAACTGGCTTCTTGAATTCTCACGCGGACGAGATTTACCGTTTGCGCGAACCAGATGATCAGTATTTGGTCGGTACTTCCGAGGTTGCTTTGGCTGGCATGCACGAGGATGAGATTCTTGACTTAAGCAATGGTGCTTTGCGTTATTGCGGTTGGTCGAGCTGCTACCGTCGTGAGGCTGGTGCTGCTGGAAAGGATACTTCCGGTATTATTCGTGTGCATCAGTTCGATAAGGTTGAGATGTTCGTTTATTGCAAGCAGGAAGATTCTCGCGCTGAGCATCAAAAGTTGCTCGGTATGGAGCAGGAAATGCTTGCTAAGGTGGAAGTGCCTTACCGCATTATTGATACTGCTGCAGGTGACCTTGGTTCTTCTGCCGCTCGTAAGTTTGATTGTGAAGCTTGGGTTCCAACGCAAGGACGTTACCGTGAGCTTACTTCTACTTCTAACTGCACTGAGTATCAGGCTCGCCGATTGAATGTGCGCGAACGTATGGAAGATGGCGGAACTCGCCCAGTTAGTACGCTTAACGGCACTTTGGCTACTACTCGCTGGCTTGTGGCTATTTTGGAAAATCATCAGCATGAAGATGGTTCGATTGATATTCCAAAGGCTATGCAAGCTTATATGGGTGGCAAGGAAGTCATTGAGCCTACTAAGTGGGAAGCGTGAGTTTACTCGTGCACAAACACGGCGTTTGTTTCAAAAAACCGTTTAATTAGCTACAAAGCCCGGGAAATTGCCTGGGCTTTATTTTTTAGTTGATAAGCTTTTTGAATCTGGGTGTTGTGTGTTGCGTTCTATACGTGATGATATGCTTACCACTTGTGCGTTGAAAACGGCAATTTGATTGCTTTCATGCGCAAATGGATGGGTGTCCGAGCGGTCTAAGGAGACGGTCTTGAAAACCGTTGTAGGGAAACCTACCGCGAGTTCGAATCTCGCCTCATCCGCAGAGTAATAAGCTTCAAGCTGCATTTCGCGCTTGAAGCTTTTTTATTCTGCCGAGCTTTCTCAGGGTTGGAAGCACAGTGTGCTTCCAACGCAAGCGAGGTCTGCCTTCGTAAATAAAAACGAAGGCAGGGCAGACTAGTGTATTCCAACGCGAGCTCGGGAAATTAGCAAATTGCGGCAGAAACTTTACGTGGGTGTAAAGAAAAGGTCGGATACGCGCGAGAATCCGATCGAAACGTGCGCTCGCTCGATTTTAGCGCGCGGAGTAGTGACGCTCTTGTGATGTGATGTCGTCCAGGAAGAAGCTTGCACCTTCGCGGCAAGACGTGCTGCTTTCGAAATCTTCCGGAGCGTAAGGCGCAACGCTTTCAAACATCTCCTCGTAATCAGCAACGCTTAAATGCACGCGCGAATCAAGCATATCCGCATGCTCGCGCGCAAACAGCGCATCTCTAAATCCTGGCGCAATCGTGCCGCTGAAAAATTCACCAACAGCGCCGGAACCATAAGAAAATAGTCCAATCTTATCGCCGCTTTTAAGTGCAGTAAGATCACTATTTTCGCAAGTAAATTCGTCTAACTCAAGTAAAGACAGCAATCCCAAATACAGGGAACCCGTATAGATGTTGCCTACACGACGGCTGTACTTCGTGCTGGTTTCGTAGCGCGAAAGTAAGCGATTGCGCGACGACTCGCTTAGGTTGCTATTATCGCAAGAATCAGAGCAAGAATTTGCGCAAGAATCCATCGCAGCCTTAAGTGCTTTCAAACCCATTTTCGTATATGGCAAATGGAAGCACAATCCGGCGAAATCGCTGAAATTGCAATCGTTTTGCGCGCAATACTTTTGCCAAACTTCGCAGAAAAATTGTATGTATTGCTCGGTTGAAAACTTGCCGCGAGCAAGAGCGGTGTCTTGGTAAACAGGTCGCCAAAAGTCCTGAATATCCGCGGATTTTACAACGCTGTCGTCGTTAATTTTAAGCACGTGCGGATTCGCGCTCACAAGCATTGCCACAGCCCCAGCGCCTTGCGTAACTTCGCCAGGGGTAGCAAGCCCGTAGCGCGCAATATCGGCTGCAATAACAAGCACTTGCGGATTTTTTTCTGCGTGCGCGCGCACGTAATCGCATGCCATCATCAAAGCTGCCGTTCCGCCGTAGCAAGCCTCTTTTACTTCAATAGAGCGCACCCACGGCGTGAGTTTTAGCAGATTTTGAACGTATAGCGCGCTGGATTTACTTGCGTCGACTCCGCTTTCTGTGCCGACGATTAGCATTTTGAGGCGATTGCTATCGATGTGGGGTAGCAGTGGGAGCGCAGCTTGCGCGGCGAGAGTGACGATGTCTTGATGATTTGGTGGCACAGATTGTTCGCTTTGACCGATTCCGATTGTGAATTTGTTAGGGTCGATTCCACGGTGTTCCGCCAGTTCTTCGAGGTTTAGGTAATAGTGCGGCGTTGCGAAGGAGATGCGGTCGATGCCGACAGCAAGGGGAGTGGTTGCGGAGGTTGTGGTTGCTGATGTTTCGGTATTTTGTGTGTTCATTTGTCCTAAAATTCCTAAATTTTTCTTAATTTTTCTTAATTTTTACTTGATTCTCGTAACTTTTGAAGTAATTGCGTAACTTTTTCTGTAGTTCTTTCTGCGGGGCTAAGTTGCAAAATATCATGCGCGATTTCCGCGATTTCCGCACCTTTGGCACCTGCTGCAATTGCTAGGTTTGACGACTGTAATGCCATATGGCCTGCTTGAATTCCAGGGCCTGCTAGTGCGCGAAGAGCCGCAAGATTTTGTACCAAACCGAGCGCGGCAAGCGTGTTTCTAAAGTCGTTTGCGTTTTTGTAATTGCCGATTTTGATCGCGAGTTTTGCCATTGGAAGCGATGAGATTGAGCCGCCAACAATGCCGATCTGTAGCGGAATTTCAATACTGCCATGGAGTATGGTTTTTCCGTTTGAAGTTTCGGTGTTCCACTTTGACAGTGGTAGGTAGCGACCGGAGCGCGCCGCCCACGCGTGTGCTGCCGATTCTAGCGCTCGCGTATCATTTCCTGACGCGAGCGCGGCTCCTGCGATTCCGTTTAGGATTCCTTTGTTGTGCGTGGCGGCGCGCGCAGGGTCGCTGGCGGCAAGCGCGCTCAATGCCGCGATTCGGCGCGCAAGGCGTTTTCCTTCGCTCTCTCGCTCAGAGTCTTCCAGCCGCCTGGATGCTAGTGCTTCAACCGGTATATGCACTTCTGCTGTGGTGGCAACGCGGCTGGTGTTTGTGAGTATTGCCACTAGCGCCTGCACGCCGAGCCAGCTCTCCAGCTGGGCTTTGACGGCTTCGCCCATAGTGTTTACTGTGTTGGCGCCCATTGCGTCGCATGTGTCTACGTCAATCTCGAGCTTTGCGAAGCCGTGCAAAGCTGAAGCGCGGCATTGTCGCGCGCCGCCACCCCTTTTACTCATTGATGGGTGTGACTCGTTTGCAATGCGCAACAGTTCTGCAACCTTTTCTTTATCTTCAACGATTCTGCGCAATTGCGCCGCCACGCTCCCGTCTGCGTCCTCAAAAGCTATTTGCGCTGTAGTCACGTATTGTGGGGAACGCGCAATAATTCCGTATCCAGCGCCAGTCTCCGCCGCAATTCGCGCCCCATTGCACGCAGCTGCAATCACGGACGGCTCCTCGGTTGCAACCAGCACGTCCCGCATTTCGCCGTTCACAATCAGCCCACGCACAACGCCAACCGGCAGCGTATACTTTCCAATTTGATGCTCAATCATATGATTTGCAACGTCTGCAGGAATTGTAGTATCAGAACTTTCCGCAAACTGTTTAAGCAAAAATGTTGCATCAGCATCGTTAATTGCGCCCTCATTTTGCAAGGTTTTTATGCGATTTTCCACGCTTAATTCGCGAAAAGCAGTCATCGAAATCACCTCATGATTTGTAGACTACGAATGCTTCTGATCGCTTCGCATTCTGACTTAGTTGTTTTGCATTCTGACTTTATTGTTTTACATTCTGACTTGATTGTTTCGCATTCTAATTTGCATAGAAACGCCGATTCCGCCGCCGACGCACAGCGCAGCAACTCCATTTAACTTATTGCTATCTCGCAAAGCGTATATAAGCGTCGTCAAAATCCTCGCTCCGCTAGCGCCAAGCGGATGTCCGAGTGCAATTGCTCCACCGCGTACGTTTAGTTTTGACTCGTCAATATGAAGTTGCTCCGCAACGGCAATGCTTTGCGCTGCAAACGCTTCGTTTATTTCGAATAAATCAATGTTGTCAACGTTGCTACCGGTCGCATTTAGCATGCGTTCCATCACATGTTTTGGAGCGTATCCCATTAAATCTGGGTCGATTCCGCCTTCTGCGAATCCCACAATTTGCGCAAGATATTCAATTCCGTGCGCTTGCGCGTAATCTTTGCTCATAAGCACTAGAGCTGCAGCTCCGTCGTTAATTCCGCTTGCGTTTCCTGCAGTTACAGTCGATTCGTGCTTGCAAACTTCGTTCTCGCCAACTTCGCAAGTTGCGTCCGCAGTTTCTTCCGACGCTTTAAAAAGCGTGCGCAATTTCGACAACTGCTCTAAAGACGTATCTTCGCGAGGATGCTCGTCGCGAGTTATAACAGTTCCGTTTGCAAGCGTTACTGGCACAATTTCAGAAGCAAAATCGCCTCTTTTAATAGCGGCAACAGCTTTTTGGTGAGATTTAAGTGCAAAAATATCTTGTGCTTCGCGAGTGATACCAAATTTTGCTGCAACATTTTCTGCAGTAACGCCCATTGCGTCGCCAGTAAAAGCATCGTTTAAACCGTCTCGTTGCAAACCGTCAATAAGCGCAAAATTCCCGTATTTATGTCCGCTAAATCGCGAATTAGTTGCGTAAAACGGTACGTTGCTCATGCTTTCAGTGCCGCCTGCAACAACAACTTGCGCATCTCCCATAACGATTGCGGATTGTGCTAAGCGCACTGCTTTTAAGCCGGATCCGCATACTTCGTTAATTGTCATTGCGCAGCTAGAAGTATCTAATCCTGCTTTTAACGCAATTTGGCGAGCAACGTTTTGTCCGCTGCCTGCTTGTAATACGTTTCCAAAAATAGCTTGATCCACGTCGTGTGAGCTAATTCCAGCGCGTTCTATTGCTGCTTTTGCTGCGATTGTTCCTAAATCAACTGAGGAAAGCGAAGATAAGCTGCCGCCGAATTTGCCAATAGGCGTACGTACAGCGCTTGCAATCACCACTTCAGTCATATGTTTAGCCACCTAATCAATTGTTTGTTGCAATACGTGTTGAAGTATACCAACCGGACTACTTTATCGTATTTTTCGACAAAATTACCATTTGCGAAAAATTTTTCTCGTTTCCTTCACAATTAGACTTACTTCAGTGAGTTTATGTTTTTGTGAAAAGTGATTACTTGTTGATTAGCGAACGCTATCATTAATGCTGCTGCACACACCACACCGGGCATACATATCACACACCAAACCGCAGCTTAATTTCGTGACTTTAGTTGCACGAATACCAGTGTGGTAGAGATTTGAGATTTTTCGCACTGAGCGAAGGACGCTCGCGCAGCGCTTTGACCGAGCTTGAAATCATTGGGATTTCAAGCTCCTTCAAAGCGTGATTTGGCTCAATTGTGAAGCACGGTGTGCTTCACATGCCAAATCAGCCGAACGGCTACCAATAGCCGTGAGGAATAAGCTCGCTACGAAACTCGCTAAAGTTGGAAGTCCACTGGACTTCCAACTTTAGCGAGTTTCCGCTCCGAGTTACTTTCGCGCGCTACGCTCTAAGCGCGAAAGCAGGTCGGAGCGCTACTTACGGAACGAAATCGAGCCGTCAACAGGATCCATCGCATCAACAATTGCCAGCGAATCCAAGTCATATCCGGCTTCACGAAGCGCATCTCCACCACCTTGGAAGCCCTTTTCGATAGCGATTCCAATGCCTGCAACGCTAGCTCCAGCATGATTGCAAATGTCGATTAATCCTTGCAAAGCTTTGCCGTTCGCCAAAAAATCATCCAAAATAAGCACGCGATCTTCCGCACTTAAATACTTACGTGACACAATCACCGGAAACTCGCGCTGCTTTGTAAAAGAAAATACCGTAGATACGTATTGGTCGCCATCGAGATTAATCGACTGAGCTTTCTTTGCAAAAACCACAGGAACTCCACCAAAATGGCGTGCTGCAACACATGCGATTCCAATACCAGAAGCCTCAATCGTAAGAATCTTAGTAATATTTGCGTCGCGGAAATGCTCAGCCCAAGCGGCTCCCATATGATCAAATAAATTCACATCGCACTGGTGGTTCAAAAAAGCGTCTACTTTTAATACATTGCCTGGTTTTACGATACCATCTTGGAGAATGCGTTCTTCCAGTTCTTGCACGATGCGCCCCTTCTTACGAACAATTACATTGCAGTACGCTCAAGCATACCCAAGTTCGTGACACAATACGAGTAAAAACGACTGCAGCATGTGGTAAACCTGATTAAATACGTGCGCAATTAAAACGTGGGGGCGTTTTATTGCTGAAGCTAAAACGTAGGTAATTGGCGGCATTAATGGAGTACAAGTATGAGCGTAAGTATGGGCGCAAGTATGAATGCAAATATGAGTGCAAAAGATAGCGATTACGGATATGTAAGTGATTTGTTGGGGAATCCAGTTGATTCGTTCGATTCTGACGATAGTTTTTACGAGAATGTTGCGGATGTGAATGATTATGCCAACTACAGTTACGACGAGTATGCTGACGCTTATGCTAAAGAGCCTGATTTTACGCAGCAAGAATATGCGTCTGATCAAGAATCAGTGCCTCCTCAAGAATCAGTGCCTTCCCAACAAGAAGCTCTTGCCCAACAAGAACTGCTTCCTCAAGAATCTCAAGAATATTCTCAAAATTCCGCACATTCTAGAGTTGCAGTTGACGCGCAAAAACTACTCGACGGCTTAAATCCGCAACAATCTCAAGCAGTCCAATACGACGGACCGGCACTGCTTATTGGAGCAGGAGCTGGAAGCGGCAAAACGCGAGTTCTTACGCGAAGAATAGCTTGGATATTAAGCCAAAAAGATGCCTGGCCAAGCCAAATTCTTGCCATCACTTTTACAAACAAAGCAGCTGCCGAAATGCGTGAACGTTTAAGCAAACTTATTGGTAGCGAAGCAAATACTATGTGGGTTTCGACGTTCCACTCTGCATGTGTGAAAATACTTCGCAGATCAGGACAGTATATTGGCTTAAAATCAGGCTTTTCTATTTACGATACTTCCGATTGCGAGCGATTAGTAAAAATTATTGCAACAGAGCTTAACGTTGATATTAAGCGTTTTACGCCACGCAGCATTTTGGGCAAGATTTCGGATTGCAAAAATAGTTTAATCACTTGGCGTGAGCAACTAGACATGTATGCTAACGATTACAAGCCTGGTGTTGCAGGTCAACAAATTGCGCACGCTGGCAATTCTGAAGCTGTCTACGCAACTATTTATGCGGAATATCAGCATCGTTTATCTCAAGCAAATGCGGTTGATTTTGACGATTTAATTATGCGAACTGTGCAACTCATGCGCGAAGTACCAGAAGCTGCGCAATATTACCGACGTAAGTTCCGCTATATTCTTGTAGACGAGTATCAGGATACGAATCACGCTCAATACGAGCTTATTCGCGAGCTTGCTGGAGTGGATGTAAAGCAAAATAGTGCAAATCCATCTCAGCAAAATAACACTCCTGCATCAATCACAGTTGTAGGCGACTCCGACCAGTCGATTTACGCTTTCCGCGGAGCAGATATTCGCAATATTCAAGACTTTGAAAAAGATTTCCCAAACGCTACAACTATTATGCTTGAGCAAAATTATCGCTCTACGCAAACTATTTTGGATGCTGCAAATGCAGTTATTTCGCATAATCAAGGACGAAAGCCTAAAAAATTGTGGACGGCATTAGGTAAGGGCACTCCAATTACTGGTTATGCAGCAGACAGTGCTCAACAGGAAGCAGCTTGGGTTGCGCAAGAAATAGCGCGATTAGCAGGTGAAGAGGGCGTTGCTTATTCGGATATGGCGATTATGTATCGCGCTAATGCACAGTCTCGTTCGCTGGAAGATGCGCTCGTTAAAGCAGGTCTTCCGTATCAACTTGTTGGCGGCACGAAGTTTTACGAGCGTCGCGAAGTAAAAGATGCGCTCGCATACTTGCAATCTATGGCAAACCCAGATGACGATGTGAATATGCGCCGAATTTTGAATGTGCCTAAGCGTGGGCTTGGAGCGCGTGCGGAGGCTTTGCTGACGCTTTACGCTCAAACACAAGGAGTTAGCTTCTGGCAAGCTTTGGAGCATTTGGAGTCAATCGAAGGCATGCCAACTCGCACTGCAACCAAGCTTAAAGAGTTCCGCGAGCTTATGCACAATTTAATTACTTGTATGCAAAACGATGACTCGAAACCTTCTAAAGTTATTGACAGCATACTGAACGACAGTGGTTTGCTGGAGGATTTGCAACGTTCTGAAGATCCTCAAGATGCCGCTCGCGTGGATAATTTGTCACAATTGCAGTCGGTTGCAGCTGAGTATGAGCAGAATACGCCGGATGCTAGTGTTGCTGGTTTCCTTGAAACGACGGCGCTTGTGGCTGATTCGGATCAATTGCCGGATGAAAATGAGGACACTGGTAAAGTTACGTTGATGACGCTTCACACGGCTAAGGGTTTGGAGTATCCGGTTGTGTTCCTAACTGGCATGGAGCAGGGAACTTTTCCGCATTCTCGCGCTTTGGAAGACGATGGCGAGCTTTGCGAGGAGCGTCGTCTTGCTTATGTTGGTATTACGCGAGCTAAGCAGCGTTTGTATGTTACGCGTGCTGCTGTTCGTGCGCAATGGGGGCAGGCTCAAGATATGCTTCCAAGCCAGTTTTTGGATGAGATTCCAGATAATTTGATTGATTGGAAGCGCAGAGAGTCTGATGTTGAGCGTTGGGGTGCTTCGTCTAGACGCGGCGATGATTTCGATAGCGATTTTGATAGCGACTTCGGCGGCTGGGATGACGATTATAGCGATGCGTTTAGTGAAAAAACAACTTATGGTGGAAGCAGTTACAGTTCTGAAAAATCGCATGGCTCTAAGTCTTACGGAAGAAATAAATCGTATGGCTCGAGTTCTTACGGAAGAAATAAATCGTATGGCTCGAGTTCTTACGGATCTTCTTACGGAAAGTCTTATAGCAAGTCTTATGGCTCTTCTTACGGTTCTTCTTACGGCTCGTCTTATTCTAAATCGAATTGGTCTAAGTCAAGTGCAGTAAAAACGCGCAAAGTTACCGCAAAAACTGCGGCTTCAACAAACGCAACAAAAGTTGGTTCAACTTCCGCAGTTATGAATAAAGACAATCATCTAAATATTCAAGACTTCCAAGTTGGCGACAAAATTACTCACGATACTTACGGCTTAGGAACTGTGCTAGCAACGCAAGATAAGGGCAGAAACTCAATTATTACAGTCGATTTCGGCTCCGATGGAGTAAAGCGACTAATGCTTAGAGTTGCACCAATCGAGAAATTGTAAAATCTTCTATTTATGCACTTTAATGTAAGATAAATTTTTAACAAGGACGTGGCATTCGCGGGTGTGGGTGCCGAGAAGCGTGTTGCATTAACGAAAATGTGACACTAAAAAATAAAAACATACATTTAATGAGGTATAAATTATGAAAAACAAATTATTCGCATCAATTCCTGCAATTATTTTCGGCTTGCTTATTGCCATTGCACCATTGACGTTTGCAAAGCCATGCTCAACCGGAGGCATGCACAAAATGCATATGATGATGCAACCTATGGCATGCTACTACACAGGTCGTGCAGCTGTTGGAATCGGCTTAGTTATTGCAGTACTTGGAATTATTGCGTTATTTGTTAAAGAAAATGTTCGCATTGGTTTAAATATTGCTGTAGTTGTGAATGCTTTGCTTATGCTTGCTGTTACAACATTCCTTATTGGCGTGTGCAAGAGCCCAATGATGCATTGTGCATCCGTTATGCGCCCAACGTTGATTGTTCTGTCTGTGCTCGCATTGGTATTCGCAGCTGTTTCCGTGTATTTGGATAATAAAGAAGATTAATAGTTCAAATAGTTCGAAAAGCTTACTAAAGCAAAATTATGCGCACTATTACGCTAAAGCGATTGCCGCTGGAAAATCTTAAACGCAAGCCATTGCGCACTGCTGCACTTATTATTGTATCTGCGTGCTTGTCTGCAATATTTTTCGGCGGCTCGCTGATTTCTATGAATCTTGAACGCGGCTTGAACAGTATGCGAGAACGCATGGGAGCCGATATTATGGTTATCCCTCAAGGTACGCACACTAAGGCAGAAGCGTTGCTTACAAACAGTGGTTCAAGCACTTTTTATTTCACTAACGATATTGAGAATTTAGTAAGACGCTCTCCGGGTGTGCAAAAGGCGAGTGCACAAACGTATATTTCTTCGCTTTCTGCAGGATGTTGCGCTGAAAAATTGCAAATTATTGGTTTTGATCCCGATTCTGATTTTGTTATAGGTCCTTGGATTTATTCTCAACATAAGCAGAAGTTACAAAAAGGCGAGATGATTGCTGGCGCAAATGTAATCGTGTCTTATATGAATACTGTTCGTCTTTTTGGACACCAATGGCCTGTAGCTGCACAGCTTGCAAAAACCGGCACAAGCATTGATAATTCAGTGTTTGTGCGACGCGAAAGTGTGCCGCAAGTAGTTGAGTATTCAACGAAAGTAGGGCACACTGCTATTCCAAAGGAATATGCTAAAAAAGCAGTTTCTGCAGTACTTGTAAAAGTACAAAAGGGTTACAGCGCGCAAGAAGTTGCAAAAAATATTCGCAAAACAACTGGTCTTTCAAGCATTGGCATAGTTTTTCCGGGCGGAATTACAGCAACTACGCAAGCTAATCTTGGTGTTTTTACTCGCACGTTGACTTTTATAATTGCTGCGTGCTGGCTAGTTGGATTGCTAGTTTTAGTTGCAGTGTTTTCAACATCTGTAAACGAGCGCAAAAAAGAGTTTGCTTCTCTTCGCATACTTGGCACAACAAGAAATATGCTTTTAGGCGTTGTCGTTAGGGAATCTGCGATACTTGGCTTAGTTGGTGGAGTATTGGGTGTTGCGTCTGCAAGTCTTATATTGTTCCCTTACAGTTCTCTTATTTCTGAACAATTGCAGCTTCCGTATTTGGAAGTGACTGCGCTACCAGTAGCAGTGCTTATGTTAGCGTCTGTGCTACTTGCGCTTGTTGCAGTTGTTGTAGCTTCAGCACTTACCACATTGCGCATTGCTATGCGCGAAACGTATTTGACACTTAGATCAGGTGAGTAAGTATGGAAGATAAGAGTCAAAAACTGCCAAGTAATGAGTTTGATATTTTACCTGTTGTTGAGCTTACTCGTGTAACTCGCGAATTTATGCGCAGAAAACACAAATTTTTTGCAGTAAATAACGTGAGTTTTGCGCTAAATAGCGGCGATTTTGTGGCAATCGTTGGAAAGTCAGGTAACGGAAAATCTACTTTACTAAATTTGATTGCTGGGTTATTGAAGCCAACGCATGGAAGTGTAAAAGTTTGCGGCGAAGAGATTTCTGAACGCACTTTTAGTGATGCAAAAATGTCTCGTTTGCGCGCATGTGATATAGGTTTTGTGACGCAATCGCAGACGCTTTTACAAAATCTTACTGTGCATGACAACATACTTTTACCTGTGCAAATTGCAGCTAGTGCTTGTGAAGTAAGTAAGTCTGGAATAAGTAAGGCTGAAGTAAGTAAGTCTGAAGTAAGCGAAGATTTAAACGAGACTCGCGCGTTAGAACTTTGCAAGCAATTGCATATTGAAGATTTACTGTGGTGCTACCCAAATGAGCTTTCGGGTGGTGAAATGCGTCGCGTAATGATTGTGCGCGCGCTAATAAACAATCCAAAGCTTCTTATTCTTGACGAGCCTACTGGCGATTTGGATGTAGAGCATACTCGCATAGTTGTGAAAATGTTGCGCGAGGCTGCAAAAAATGGTGTGGCAGTGCTCATGGTAACTCACGATGTTGAGGCTGCTCGCTGTGCGGATTGCACATACACAATGGATTGCGGATTGACTTGCCGGAGCGCTTGAAGCGTAGCGCGCGAAGGCACTTCAATCCGGAAACTCGCTAAAGTTGGAAGTCCAGTGGACTTCCAACGCGAGTTTCGCAAGCGAGCGCGTTACTCGCGCGAGCGTTTTGGCTGGTTTGTGGAACATTTGCCGAGGAACTTACAACGTGAGTTTCGCGCTCAGTACGAAAAATATCAACAATTATTCTTAGTGGTGTGTAGAATCAGAAACGATGCCTATTTTGTGTAAGCATCATCTGGAGCCTTAGCCCATCAGTGGGTCGGCGCGCGGTAGTTATGGCGTTATTTCAACGTTTTAATACTTGCGCGTTCGTGTGTTAGCACGAAGAAGCACTGGAGAGGCCGGCTCAGCGTGAATAATTTTTAGGCGATTTTGCGATTGACTAAAAACTTGGTTCACGTTCCGTTCAGATAACGACAGAATTAAAGGATTAGTTATGACTAATATTCAGCGTTCTCGCCGTCAGGTGCGTCTTTCTCGCGCCCTCGGCATCGCTTTAACCCCAAAGGCTCAGCGTATCTTCGAGAAGCGTCCATATGCTCCAGGTGAGCACGGTCGCACTCGTCGTCGCACCGAGTCCGATTACGCAGTACGTCTTCGCGAGAAGCAGCGTCTTCGCGCTCAGTACGGCATCTCCGAGAAGCAGCTTCGTGCTGCTTACGAGAAGGGTACGCACACTGCAGGCCAGACCGGTGACGCAATGCTCACCGATTTGGAAACTCGTCTTGATGCTTTGGTTTTGCGTGCAGGCTTTGCTCGCACCACCGCCCAGGCTCGTCAGTTTGTTGTGCATCGTCATATTTTGGTTGATGGCAATCTTGTCGATCGCCCATCTTACCGTGTGAAGCCAGGTCAGACCATTCAGGTTCGTGCCAAGAGCCAGACCATGGTTCCATTCCAGATGGCTGCAGAAGGCGTTCATCGCGACGTTTTGCCAGCAGTTCCTGGTTACCTCGATGTGAATCTTGCCTCTTTGAAGGCTACTTTGACTCGTAAGCCGGAAGTCGATCAGATTCCAGTTGAAGTCAACATTCAGTACGTCGTCGAATACTACGCTCGTTAATTCGCCGATTTAATTCTTAAGGACATACCGCTTGACCCCTGTTGCGCATTCGCGTGGCAGGGGTCAATGCGTTTTTGTCGATTTCATCGGTTTGTTTGGTGTTTTCGACAGTTATGTACCGCTTAGTGCAATAATGGAGCTATGTTGCTGCATCTTTATTTAGTGCGTCACGGACAGACGCTATTTAATCGCTATAATCGACTGCAAGGCTGGTCAAATTCTCCGCTTACTGAAAAAGGTTTGAAAGATGCGGATACTGTCGCAAAAAAGCTGCAAAATATTACTTTTGCTGCAGCTTACTGCTCGGATACTACGCGTGCGCAAATCACGGCTCAGTGTATTCTCGACGTAAATGAAGCTGCCGGTAACGCGCGTCCAAAGCTTGTAAGCGATATGCATTTTCGTGAGCAATGCTACGGCTATTTTGAAGGTCAAGATATGCAAATGGCTTGGTGGGCTGCAGGAGCGCCTCACGGAGCGCACACTTATAACGAAATTGTTGAAAAATTTGGGCTTGCAGCCACTCGTGACATGCTTAAAGAAGCGGATCCTTTCCACGATGCCGAGTCAGATATCGAATATTGGACTCGCGTAGAAGAGGGTTTTGCGTTAATCGCTTCAAATTCTTTGCTTAACGATGGAGATAATGTTTTGCAAATTTCGCATGGCAACACTTTGCTAAGTCTTATGCACCGTTTTGCGCCTGCAGGCTACGATTTAAGCGAACGCCCTCAAAACGGAAGCGTAACTAGGCTCGATTTTGACACTACTAAACCTATTGATAACGCTATTACTATTCAAGGCTACAACGAGTAGCTTTTTGCTACAGCTTTCTTAACGTATGCGTCGTTACCGTTCGTTAGTCTTAAGTCATTGCGAATGGTTTTAACTGTAGTCTGATTTGCTGTTGTATTAGCTTTCAGCGCGGTGAAGTCTTAAGCAAAAATGGTACAGAAAGAGGTTACGATGAGCGTTGGAGACATAGCTGCTCTTATTGCCGCGATTGCGTTTACTGTGCTTTCGGGTTTTTTGATTTATCCGCTAATTAGATTGGGCAAGTTGTTCGATCAGATTGCGAAAACTGTCAAAGAGTCGGGTGAGCATGCGATGCCTGCAATTGACGAGTCTGTGACGACGATTAAGCAAGTTAATAAGACTCTTGACGATGTAAACGCTGTTTCAGGAGCTACGCGCACAACTGTTACGAATATTGGTGCTCTTACTGATTTGTATGGTGCTTTCCTTGGAAAACCGCTCGTAAAAATTGCAGCTGCTGGTTATGCTCTAAAAGATACTGTTTCTTCTTTCTTCAATAAGCCGACTGTGCCAACAGACAAGAATAGTGCCAATCGTAACGTTTCAAAAGAATCCTCTGACAAGAATGCAACTAATAATGCAGGCAGGGGAGAGTAATGTTCAAGCGTTTATTTTGGATGTTTATTGGCATTGTAATTGGTGTTCTTACAGTTACGAAGGCTCGTGCATATGTTAAAGCAAAAATGCCGTCTTCTGCTAGTCGTTTTATTTTTGATGAGGAACCGAAAAATATCACATTGCGCACAGTAATGGGATTGTTTAAAGATTTCAATACTAGCCGTAAAGAGCATGAAGCTGAGCTTAATTCTCGTTATGCTAATCGTAGAAATAGGGAATTTTAAATAAAAAACAAGTTTTTCATAATTTCGTTACTTTGCTAAGTTTAGTTAAGTTAAGTATTGAAGTACTATATTGAATGTTTGCATGATTGCGTCGTGCGTCATGCGGCACGATTTCGTGTGGGCGTTGCATGTGGCTTTTGTTTGTGACGGTTATTTGTGACGGTTTGCGTGGGTCTTGCTAAAAATTACACAAGGAGTTCGTACGTATGCGCACAGCAGAAATTGCAAAGCGTTATCTTGACTATTTTGCTAAGAATGGTCATATGGTTGTTCCTTCGGCTTCTCTTATTTCGCCGAACCCAACTACGTTATTTACTATCGCAGGCATGGTGCCGTTTATTCCTTACTTGCTCGGAGAGCAGACGCCTCCTTCGCGTCGTATGGCTTCGAATCAGAAGTGCGTTCGCACTCTAGATATTGACGAAGTTGGTAAGACTACTCGTCACGGCACTTTCTTCCAGATGGTTGGTAACTTCTCGTTTGGCGATTATTTTAAAGAGGAAGCTATTCACTACGCTTGGGAGCTTTTGACAACTCCTCAAGATAAGGGCGGCTACGGTTTTGACCCTGAAAAGCTTTGGGTTACTACTTATACTGACGACGATGAAGCCCGCGCAATTTGGAAGAACGAAGGCTTCGACCCAGAGCATATGCAAGTTTTCGGTATGGAAGATAACTTCTGGACTACCGGCGGTCCTGGTCCTGGCGGTCCATGCTCCGAAATCTACGTGGATCGCGGTCCTAAGTATGGTCGCGACGGAGGTCCGGCTGCTGACGAATCTCGCTTTATTGAGATTTGGGATTTGGTTTTCGAAAATTACCAGGTAGATAACGTCAAATCTAAGACTGATTTGCATATTGCTGGCGAACTCGATCAAAAGAATATTGATACAGGCGCTGGTTTGGAGCGTTTGGCTTACCTTATGCAAGGCAAGGAAAACATTTACGAAACCGATGAAGTTTACCCAGTTATTGAAGCGGCAGAAAAGCTTAGTGGCGTAAAGTATGGCAGCAACGCTGATGCGGATGTTCGTTTCCGCGTTGTAGCAGATCACGTGCGTTCCGCTTTGATGATTATGAGCGACGGAGTGCGTCCAAGCAATGTTGGCCGCGGATACGTGCTTCGCCGTCTTCTTCGCAGAACTGTTCGCGCAATGCGTATGCTTGGCGTGCAAGACCCAGTTTTGCCAACGCTTTTCCCAGTTTCTAAGTCTGCAATGGAGCCAAGCTACCCGGAGCTTAACGATACTTTCCACGAGGTTAGCGAAGCTGCTTACGGTGAAGAGGATGCTTTCCGTCGCACTCTTGAAAAGGGCACGACTATTCTCGATTTTGCTGTTGAAAAAGCCAAGAAAGAGCATAAGGATGACCCTATAGTTGGCGGCGCAGACGCGTTTACTTTGCACGATACTTACGGCTTCCCAATTGAGCTTACTCTTGAGATGGCAGCCGAGCAGGGTGTTAAGGTCGACGAAGCTAAGTTCCGCGAGCTTATGAGCGAGCAGAAAGGTCGCGCTCGCGCGGATGCTTTGAAGAAGCGCCACAATGTGGATGTTAGCGTTTATGACGACATTAAGAAGGCTCTCGAAAAGCCAATTGACTTCCTCGGTTACACTGACTTCTCCAGCCGTTCTAACGTTTTGGCAATTGTTGAAGCAGGTAAAGGCTCTGTTAAAAGCGTTACTGCTCCTGCAAACGTTGAGATTATTCTCGACCGCACGCCATTCTACGCTGAGCGCGGCGGCCAGATTGCTGACCAGGGCGAGATTATTTCCGATGACGGCGCGATTTTGGAAGTTGACGATGTTCAGCGACCAATCAAGGATTTGATTGTTCACAGCTGCCGACTTACCGAAGGAACTCTTAGCGTTGGTGCTCCTGTAAACACCAATATTGACCAGGTTCGTAGAGCTGCTTTGGCTCGAAGCCACACTGCTACGCATACCCTTCACAAGGCTTTGCGAGAAGAGCTTGGTCCACAGGCAACTCAGCGCGGTTCCGTGGTTGATCCAGACCGCTTGCGCTTCGACTTCCAGTGGCCAAAGGCTGTTGATAAGGATGCGCTTTCTCGCGTTGAAGCTCGCGTAAACGAGCGTATTCGCGACGATTTGCAGGTTGTTCCTAAGGAAATGCCAATCGACGACGCTTTTAAGCTTGGAGCAATGCACTTGTTCGGCGAAAAGTACGGCGATGTTGTGCGCGTTGTTGAAATCGGCGACGGTTGGAGCCGCGAGCTTTGCGGTGGCACTCACGCTAAGAGCACCGGAAAGATTGGTATGGTTACAATCCTTTCCGAGTCTTCTATTGGCTCTGGTGTGCGCAGAATCGACGCTCTTTGCGGCGAGGCAGCGTACGAGTATGGCGCCCGCGAGCACACTTTGGTTGCGCAATTAGCAGACATGGTTAATGCTCGCCCAGACGAGTTGGTTGAACGTTTGGAATCTTTGCTTAACAAGATGAAGGATTCTGATCGTAAGCTTGCTTCTGTTTACGAAGCTCAATTAAATGAAGCTGTACCAACATTAGTTGATGAAGTAAAGAATAGTAACGAAAAAGTTAAGTTGGCTCTTAAGAATGTTGGCAACTTTGGCTCATTCGATGCTTTGCGCAAGACAGTCCTAGATATTCGTGCTCGTTTAGGTGAAGATGCTCCAGTGGTTGTTGCACTTGCTGGTGTTAATGAAGACGATCGACCAATGATTGCAGTAGCTACAAACGAAGCTGCTCGCGGTCTTGGTGCTAAGGCTGGCGACTTGGTTCGTACTGCTTCCAAGGTGCTTGGTGGCGGCGGTGGCGGCAAGCCAGACTTCGCTCAGGGCGGTGGTACAGATGCTTCTAAGCTTGATGAAGCTCTCGAAGCTGCGAAATCAGAAGTAGCTAAGCTCGCCTAGTGCGTGTTTTACAGCTTAAAAATTTACGAATCTATACCAAAAGCAACACGAAATATGGTGTGGTTAGGTATTGATTTAGGTGACGCAAGGGTCGGACTTGCACTTTCCGACCCTGGTCTCACCTTTGCACATCCTATTGGTAATGTGCAAGTGTTTGGAGATTCCTTCCATGCTATAGATGAAGTGCTTGAAGTTATTGAAGATAACAATGTAGAAAAAGTTGTTATAGGCTTGCCTTTGCAACTTGATGGCACTGAAGGAAAATCTGCTAAAAAAGCTCTGCGCTGGGGGAAGAATCTAATAAAACGCATGCAAATATTGCATGACGAAAAAGATTGGGCGTTGGATTATATGCCAGAAGTAGTTTGGAAAGATGAGCGTTTGACAACAGTAAGTGCTCATCGTCAGCTTTTGCAAGCGGATCTTTCTACTAAAAAGCATCGTCCAATGGTAGATCAGCAGTCGGCAGTGTTGATTTTGCAGTCTGCGCTTGACGCAAATAATGCAGAGTAGTTTTGAAAATCGAATAAAAGCAGAAATAGCGAAGAGGAGAATAGCGTGTCTGACAATTTTGATGAATTTTTTGACAAACATGCAAAGTGGACTGAGCATGATGGCGAGCCGTCGTCAGAATCATCTAATTCTTCTAAATACAAGTCTTCGACTGTTAGCTCCAGAAAACGTGCTAAAGCTCGTCTTGAAGCAAAAAAACGCAGGCGTAGAGCAAAAGTCGTTTTATCTATTCTGCTCGTATTCGTATTAGCTGTTGTTGGATATTTTGGATACAGTGCGGTTCGCGCGTGGAAATTATCTCAAAATAGCGAGTCTGTTGCAGATTGGCCAGGCCCAGGCTTTGGAACGGTTGAGTTTACTATTGACACCGGCGAGGGTGCTATTAGCGTTGCCAACAAATTAGTTAAGGCAAATGTTGTTAAATCTCAATCAGCTTTTACTTCAGCTGTTTCTGCAAATAATAAAATTTTGTATCCTGGCGTTTACTCACTGAAAAAACATATGGCTGCTATTGATGTAGTTGATATTCTTTCAGATCAAACAAAAGCAGGCGGATTCCTTGAAGTTCGTGCAGGGGATCACGCAGCAGACGTTTTGCAAAAAGCTTCAACATTATCTGGAATAAGTTTAGATAAATTCAAGGCTGCGTTAGCTGATGGTGCTGCAGGAATTCTGCCTGCTGAAGCAAACGGTAGTGTTGAAGGCTGGCTAGAGCCTGGAGCTTATAACGTAAAAGCTATGAAAAGTGCGGATGCTATTCTTTCCGCAATGGTAAAAAAGCGTATTGAAAAACTTGATTCTCTTGGAATTCCTAAAGGTAAAGATAGAGAAAAAGCCTTAATTATGGCATCTATTGCCGAAGCTGAAGTGAATAATCGCGAATATTATGGCAAAGTTATTCGCGTAATACTGAACCGTTTGGCAAAAGATATGTCGTTAGGAATGGATTCTACTGTTGGTTACGGCGCGGGAGTAAAACCTATTAAACTCACGCAAGCAATGCTTGACGATGCAAATAATCCGTATAATACACGTATTCATAAGGGTTTGACTCCTACGCCTATTGGCATTGCTGGAGACAACGCTCTTCTTGCCACTATTAAGCCTCAAGACGGTCCGTGGCTTTACTTCGTCACCACGAATTTGAAAACTGGCGAAACGAAGTTTGCGGATAACAAAGACGACTTTTTGAAGTTCCGCGACGAGTACAAGCGCAACAATCCCGAAGGTAACTAAACTGTTAAATAAAAATATAGCTTTTAACCACATATATGTTTTGAGGTTGTAACAGTTTCGCAAGTTTTCGTAATCTGCTTTAATGAAGCAATTAATTATTACGATACTATCGGTGCTGCCAACGCTCACATGTTTAATTTCAGTTTGCGCAACTGACATAAAAAGTCGCGTAGTGCCAAGACTTTGGGTTGTTATTGCAGGAATTTTTCAATCTTTTGCGAATCTCATATATTCGGTTATTTTGTTTAGAAATATTAGCGTGCTTATTTTCGGCTGGATTTCTTGCGTAATTATTTTTGTAATTTACTGGAGTATGCGAAAAATTTCCGCAAAAAATGCTATTGGCTTCGGAGATGTTACGAGCGCGTCGATGATTGCGCAAGCCTTGGTATTATTCGGCTTTTACTGCTTAATTTACTGGTTCGCTTTAGTTGGAGCAGTTGGCTTACTTTGGCTTTTGCTATGGAAAATTTACTGCAAAATCTGCTCGCCAATCAACGCATCAATACCATTCGTACCAGTAGAAGCAATATCTGCGATACTCGCAGCATTGCTGTCAATAACAACCTGCTCAATACTTGGTAGTTAGTAGAGTAAAGTATTTAGACGCGTAAATTACTTGAGAATGGAGAAATGGCATGCTTAGATGGCAAACGGCAGGGGAGTCGCACGGTGAAGCGTTAGTAGCCATGATTGAAGGTTTGCCGGCTGGCGTGCACATTACTAGCAATGATGTAGTTTCGGCACTTGCTCGCCGTCGCCTTGGTTATGGTCGTGGCGCGCGTATGAAGTTTGAGCAAGACAAAGTGCGTCTTTTAACTGGAGTTCGCCACGGCGTAACGCTTGGTTCTCCGATTGCTGTAGAAATCGCGAATACAGAGTGGCCAAAGTGGACCGAAGTAATGAGTGCAGATCCTTTGGATCACGAGGTTGAGCAAGTTGGCAGAAATGCTCCTTTGAGCCGCCCTCGTCCAGGGCATGCGGATTTAACTGGTATGCGCAAGTATGGTTTTAATGATGCTCGCGAAGTTTTAGAGCGTTCGAGTGCTAGGGAAACAGCTTCGCGCGTTGCTTTGGGTGCTATTGCTGATGCGTTTTTACAGCAAGCTTTAGGCGTGCGCACAGTTGCGCATGTTATCGGCATTGGCGGCGAATACACTAACAAAAGTTTAGCTTTACCAACACCAGATGATGTTGCTGCTTTGGATGCTTCTCCAGTTCGCACTCTCGACAAAGATGCGCAAGCGCGAATGATGGCTCGCATCGACGAAGCAAAAGCAAATGCAGATACGCTCGGTGGAGTAGTGGAAGTGCTTGCTTACGGCATGCCTGCAGGAGTTGGCACATACGTTGAGTCGGATCGTCGCTTGGATGCGGCTCTCGCGAGCGCGATTATGGGAATTCAGGCTATTAAAGGCGTGGAAATTGGTGACGGTTTTGCAGAAGCAGATCGCCCCGGATCGGCCGCGCACGACGAAATGGTAACAGACGAAAATGGGAAAATTAAGCGTCTTACTAATCGAGCTGGAGGAATTGAAGGCGGAATGTCGAACGGCGAAATCATTCGCGTGCGCGCTGCAATGAAACCAATTCCGTCTATTCCACGCGCTTTGCGCACAGTGGATGTGCTTACTGGCGAAGCTGCTCAAGCTATTAATCAGCGCTCTGATTTCACTGCTGTGCCAGCTGCTTCTGTAGTTGCAGAAGCGATGGTAAGGCTTACTTTAGCTAAGTATGCTTTGGAAAAATTCGGCGGAGATTCTTTGCAAGAAACGCGCCGAAATGTGGAGTCTTACGTAGCTTCCTGGCCGGAGAATATGAAATGAGCAACACTAAACTTCCGCTAGCTGTTATTATTGGCATGCCTGCTGCTGGAAAAACGCGTGTTGGCCGCGAAGTTGCGCATCTTATGAATCTGCCTTTTTATGATACAGATGACATGATCGAGTGCGATATTGATATGTCAATACCGCAATATTTCGAGGAATATGGCCAGGATGCTTTTCGTAAAATAGAAGCTCGCATAGTGCGAGAGGCAATTTTGGGAGATACACCTACAGAAGATTCTACAAAGGGAATAGTTTCGCTTGGTGGCGGTGCGCCTATGCGTGAAGAAACTCAAAAAGTTTTGCGTGAGTATATGCGCTGTGGCGGTCGCGTTGTGTATTTGCAAGCAAATGCTAAAGAGGCTATTGAGCGTGCAAGCTGGAATAATAATCGTCCTATGTTTTCTGGAGAAGATGCGCAAAAGCGTTGGATGGAATTATTTGAGCAGAGAGATCCTGTTTTTAGAGCGGTATCGAATATTCACATGCAAACAAAAGGTTCGACTCCGTATATGGCTGCAGAAAAATTAAGGAGCATGATTATGCAACGTATTGTGCACGTAACAGGTGAAGGAATTGAACCATACGATGTGCGAATTGGTGACGGTGCAATGCAACTTCTGCCGCAAATGCTTGGAACTAAGCCAGTTAAAGTGGCGTTAGTTCACACGCAACCTGTTCAGCGTCATAGCGACAAAGCTCGAACTATTTTGCGCCAATCTGGTTACGAAGTTTTCGACATGTTAATTCCGGATGCAGAAGCTGGAAAAACTATTAAAGTTGCAAGTGGATTGTGGGCTAACCTGGCAGAAGCTGGTTTTACTCGTTCGGATGCAATTGTTGGTTTAGGCGGAGGAGCAGCAACGGATGTCGCTGGATTTGTTGCTGCAACTTGGATGCGTGGAATTCGCTATGTAAACTGCCCTACTTCGCTTCTTGCGATGGTTGACGCGTCTACGGGCGGTAAAACTGGTATTAATACGGATGCTGGAAAGAATCTAGTCGGCAGCTTTTACACTCCAGCTGGCGTTTTAGCAGATACTTCTACGCTTGCAACTCTTCCAAACGATATTCTTATTGAAGGCTTGGGCGAGGTTGCAAAATCTGGTTTTATTCGCGACGGCGAAATTTTGAAGATTCTTAGCGATGCCAATAACGCAAGGCTTTTGCGTGAATTTAATGGGGATGATTTAGAAAATAATAACGAACTTCATGAACTGCTCGTGGAGCTTATTGAACGCACAGTTAAAGTAAAGGCGTATCACGTATCGAGCGATTTAAAAGAGCAGGGTTTGCGCGAGTTTTTGAACTACGGGCATACGCTTGGTCACGCTATTGAGCAGATTGAGCACTTCCGTTGGCGTCATGGAAACGCTGTAGCTGTTGGCATGGTTTTTGCGGCGGAGCTTGCGCAAATTTTAGGATATTTGGATGCGGGAGACGTTGCGTATCATCGTTCGCTTTTGGATTCGCTTGGATTGCCAACTTCGTGGCAGTGTGCCAAAGATGCGGATGCTGCTTTTGAGTGTGTGCTTAACCTTATGCATCGCGACAAGAAAGCGCGCGGCAACATGCTACGTTTCGTAATTTTGGATGGTATTTCTAATCCTATGCATTTAGACAATCCGCCTATTGAAGCTGTTCGTGAAGCTTTTGAGCGCGTTTATAAGCAAAAATAATTAATCTTGCGAGGTAAAAATGGAAAATCAGCATACAAAAAAAGTGCTTGTTGTAAGCGGACCGAATTTAGGTCGTTTAGGCGTGCGTCAGCCGGACGTGTACGGTAGCGAGAACTTTGAAACTTTGCGCGAGAAATGCGAAAAGTGGGGTGCGGAACTTGGGTTTGAAGTAGAAGTGCGCCAAAGTGACGACGAAGCGCAAATGGTTCACTGGATGCACGAAGCTGCCGATACTCATACGCCTGTTGTTATGAATCCTGCCGCTTTTACACACTACAGTTACGCGCTCGCGGACGCTGCTCACATGGTTTTGGATGCTGGAGTTCCGCTCATGGAAGTGCATATTTCTAATCCTGCTGCGCGCGATGCTTTTCGTAAAATTAGTGTAATTAGTCCTGTTGCAACCGGCACTATTACAGGCATGGGATTATACGGCTATAAGCTCGCTTTGGAAGCTGTTGCGCATCTTGTTTGATTTTGTTCGATTTTTTGCGAATCAACACCCAGCGTCGAGGCTCGAAGATACCATGGAGTTCCATGGTTAGAAGACAACATGGTAACTCTCAGGAGCATATTACAAAGCATATTTTTGTCACAGGTGGCGTAGTTTCGTCCCTCGGAAAAGGCCTTACAGCATCATCTTTAGGTCGACTTTTACGCAGTCGCGGATTGCATGTATTACAACAAAAACTTGACCCTTATATCAATGTTGACCCGGGTACAATGAACCCATTCCAGCATGGCGAAGTCTATGTTACGGAAGATGGTGCAGAAACAGATCTCGATATTGGTCATTACGAGCGATTCCTCGATGTTTTCTTAAGCCAGAAAGCAAATGTTACAACTGGTCAGATTTATCAATCTGTGCTTCGTAAGGAGCGCGCTGGCGAATATTTGGGTCAGTGCGTGCAAGTTATTCCGCATATTACTGGCGAGATTAAGTCGCGTATGCGCGCGCAAGCTTCCGACGATGTAGACGTGATTATTACGGAAATCGGCGGCACAGTTGGCGATATTGAATCCCAGCCATTCTTGGAGGCTGCTCGCGAAGTTCGTCGCGATTTAGGTCCTGAAAACTGCATGTTTGTGCACGTTTCTTTGGTACCTTATATTGCTGCAGCGCACGAGTTGAAGACTAAGCCAACTCAGCATTCTGTGATGATGCTGCGTCAGCTTGGTATTTCTCCAGACGCGCTTGTTTTGCGCTCCGATCGTCCGCTTAATCAGGCTATTAAAGACAAGATTTCGCTTATGTGTGATGTCGATGCTGAAGGCGTTGTGAACTGCGTTGACGCTCCAAGCATTTACGATGTGCCGAAGATTTTGTTCAACGAGGGCTTGGACGCTTACGTTGTTCGCGAGCTTGAGCTTCCATTCCACGATGTTGATTGGAACGAGTGGGAAGATTTGCTTGAGCGCGTGCATCATCCAAAGCATGAGCTAAACATTGCAATCGTTGGAAAGTATATTGATTTGCCGGATGCTTACCTTTCTGTTACCGAGGCTATTAAAGCTGGCGGTTTTGCAAACTGGGCTAAGGTGAATGTGCGCTGGGTTGCTGCCGACAAGTGCGAAACTCAAGAAGGTGCAGCTGCGGCTCTTGACCAAATGGACGGCATGGTTATTCCAGGCGGCTTCGGCATTCGCGGTATTGAAGGTAAGATTGGCGCACTTCGTTACGCTCGCGAGCATGGTTTGCCAACGCTTGGTCTTTGCCTTGGCTTGCAATCTATGGTTATTGAGTACGCTCGTCACGTGCTTGGGCTTGAGGATGCTAATTCCACTGAGTTCGAGAAGGATTGTGGCGATCCAGTAATTGCGACTATGGAAGAGCAGAAGGATATCGTGGCTGGTAAGGGAGATATGGGTCACACAATGCGACTTGGCTCTTACCCTGCAATGCTTGAAGAAGGTTCTATTGTTGCTGAGCTTTACGGCACTACGCATGTTACTGAGCGTCATCGTCACCGTTACGAAGTGAACGTGGCATATAAGGATCGTTTGCGCGAAGCTGGCTTGCGTATTAGCGGCCAAAGCCCAGATGGTAATTTGACTGAGTTTGTGGAGCTTCCAAAGGAAGCTCACCCATTCTACGTAGCAACTCAAGCTCATCCAGAGTTTAAGTCTCGTCCAACTAAGCCTCATCCACTGTTTGCTGGATTGGTTGCGGCAGCACTGGAACATCAGGAAGCTGCTGCTAGTAGTAAGGCTGATAAGTAAGGCTTAAGTAAGAATTAAGTAAATAGAAATAAGCGGTAAGACTGGGTTTTCCTAAGTTTTGCCGCTTTTTCATTCGCAACCGATCTTTTCTTTACACGCGCGTAAAGTTTCTGCCGTTTTTGTTTTATTAGATTGTGATAAACATTACGTTTTGCGCGTAACACGGCTATACCAAGAAATCGCATTACGAGGTAACCTTAGATAGGTGATAATTGAGTGGGGAGAGTGCAAAAGTAGCGCTTGGGGAGCAGCTTTTGCCAATTGATACGTACCGCGCGCAGGTGTGCGTTAAGTATGGAGGTGTTACAGGCTTTATGAGCGATACTGGCAATATGAATGATACTGGCGTTACTGGCGATACAAGCGTTGCAGCAAGCGATGGTAATCTAGCAAAAAATAAAGCTGCAGACGTTGAAATGAGCCAGTATGTGGCAGATCGCGCTCGCGTAAACGAAGAGAAAATCCGCCAAGATGAGCAAATTGTTGCTGAATTTGGTGATTACAATTACGGCTGGCACGATTCGGACGCTGCAGGCGAGGCTGCAAAAAAAGGTATTGACGAGTCGGTTGTTCGCGCAATTTCTGCCGATAAAAACGAGCCGGAGTGGATGCTAGATCTTCGCTTGCAAGGCTACCGCGCGTTTTTGCAAAAGCCAATGCCGGATTGGGGCGTGGATTTAAGCGGTTTTGACGCTGACGATTTTAAATACTACGTGCGCCCGGTTCACGATCAAGCAAAAACTTGGGACGATTTGCCGGAAGATATTCGCAAAACTTACGATCGCTTAGGCATTCCGGAAGCGGAGAAAAAGCGCTTAGTTTCAGGCGTTGCAGCACAGTACGAGTCGGAAGTTATTTACAATTCGATTCGCGAAGACTTGGCAGCTCAAGGCGTGATTTTTGTTGACACGGATACGGCAGTGCAAAAGTATCCGGAGCTTGTAAAAAAGTATTTCGCAACCGTGATCCCTGTTGACGACAACAAGTTTGCAGCTCTTAACACCGCGGCTTGGAGTGGCGGCTCGTTCGTGTATGTTCCAAAAGGCGTGCACGTGGATATTCCGCTTCAAGCTTACTTTAGAATTAATACGCCGAACATGGGTCAGTTTGAGCGAACGCTTATTATTGCGGACGAAGGCTCTTATGTGCATTACGTTGAAGGTTGCACGGCTCCAATTTATTCCACGGATTCGCTTCACGCTGCAAACGTTGAAATTGTTGTGGAAAAGCATGCGCGTGTGCGTTACACAACAGTGCAAAACTGGTCAAATAACGTGTATAACTTGGTAACTCAGCGAGCTTACGTGCGCGAGGGCGGCACAATGGAGTGGGTTGACGGAAACATCGGCTCCAAAGCTACTATGAAGTATCCTGCTTGTATTCTTGCCGAGCCTTACGCAAAAGCGGAGACTATGTCTTTGAGTTTTGCTGGCCGCGGACAATATCAAGATACTGGTGCGAAGATGATTCATTTAGCTCCTCACACGAGTTCTACGATTGTTGCTAAGTCGATTTCGCGCGGCGGCGGACGTTCAGCTTACCGCGGTCTTGTGAAGATTATTAAGGGTGCGAAGGGCTCTAGTTCGTCTGTTGTGTGCGATGCTTTGCTTGTTGACGATTTTTCCAGGTCCGATACTTATCCGCATGTTGACGTGCGCGAAGATGACGTTTCGATGGCTCACGAGGCCACTGTTTCCAAGGTTTCGGAGGATCAGCTTTTCTATTTGATGAGTCGAGGGCTTGAAGAAAAAGAGGCTATGGGCATGATTGTTCGCGGCTTCGTGGAGCCGATTAGCCGCGAGCTGCCAATGGAGTACGCGCTTGAGTTGAATCGCTTAGTTGAGTTGCAAATGGAAGGATCCGTGGGCTGATGAGCGAAGATTTAAAAGAGAATTTAGGCAATAAAATGACGGAAAAAGAAATTACTATTCCTATAGCAGACCCTAATGATCCGTATGCGGTTCCTGCAGCAATGCCTTCTAGCGCAGATAAATCCGTGCGCTCGTTTAATGTGGAAGATTTTGCGATTCCAACTAGAAAGCAGGAAGATTGGCGATATACTCCAGTTGAGCGAATTTCCGAGTTTTTCGAGCGTTTTGAACCATCTAATAGTATTCAAGTAACTCTTGAAGGTGTTGGTGGAGCTGCATTGGATGATTCTTACGTTGGTAGCGACGGTTCCGTAAGTTTGCAAGTAAAGCCGAAAAACGAGGCTCCTCATACCGATATGAAGCCGTCTGATCGCGTAGCTGCAGTCGCGTGGAATACAGCGAAATCTGCATACGTGCTTCACGTATCTGGCGAAATCAAAAAGCCAATCGTACTGAAAATTCAGGGTGATAATGTTAATACGCTTGACGCATTGCACTTAGTAATCGAAGCGGATTCTCGCTCGAATGCTGACATTATTATCGAACATACCGGCTGCGCAAAACTTGCTGAAGGTGTGGAAATCATCCTCGGAAAGCACGCGCACGTTTCTACTACCTTTATTCAAGAGTGGGATTCGGGCAGTAAACACGTTGGAAATCAGCGTATTCACGTTGGTGAGGGAGCTTCGCTTCGCCACACGATGGTCACTCTTGGCGGAAATGTTGTGCGCATTCGCATGGATCAGGATTTTGGCGGCGAACAGGGTGATTTGAACATGCTCGGCATGTATTTTGTGGATCCAGGCGAGCATGTTGAGCACCGCACGATGGTTGTGCACAACTATCCAGAATGCAAGTCGCGAGTAGTGTATAAAGGTGCCTTGGAAGGAAAGGGCGCGCATTCGACTTGGGTTGGAAACGCGCTTATTAAGCCGGAAGCTCCTGGCACGGATTCGTACGAGTTGAACCGTAATTTAGTGCTCACTCCTGGAGCAATCGCCGATTCTGAGCCGAATTTGGAAATTGAAAACGGAAATATTATTGGTGCCGGTCACGCAAGTTCAGTCGGCAGATTTGACGACGAAGAGCTTTTCTACTTGCAGTCGCGCGGAGTTAGTGAGATTGAAGCCAGAAAGCTTGTTGTGCGTGGATTCTTTAACGAGCTTATTGAAGAAATTGGCGTTCCGGAAATTGTTGATCACTTAATGAAGGCGATTGAGCGCCGTCTTGCAAGAACGGAAGAATAGGAGAAAAACATGTCAACTTTGGAAATTAAGGATTTGTACGCTTCTGTAGAAACAAAAGAAGGTCGCAAGCAAATCTTAAAAGGCGTAAATCTTACAGTTAATTCTGGCGAAACTCACGCAATCATGGGTCCTAACGGATCTGGAAAGTCTACTCTTGCCTACACTTTGGCAGGGCACCCAAAGTATGAAGTAGATTCGGGTCAAGTTCTTCTCGACGGCGAAGATATTTTGAAAATGACTCCTGACGAACGCGCGAAAGCCGGATTATTCCTCGCAATGCAATACCCGGTAGAGGTACCTGGTGTATCTATGACGAACTTCCTTCGCACTGCAAAAACTGAAGTCGAAGGCAAAGCTCCATCTTTAAGAAGCTGGGTGAAAGAACTTAGCGAGGCTATGAAAAAGCTTCGAATGGATCCAAAATTTGCGTCGCGTTCTGTAAACGAAGGCTTTTCTGGCGGCGAAAAGAAGCGCGCGGAAGTTTTGCAACTAGAGCTTTTGAAACCAAAGTTTGCGATTTTGGACGAAACTGATTCCGGACTCGACGTTGACGCTCTTCGAATTGTGTCAGAAGGCGTGAATCGCGCCAAGGAAAACACCGGTTTGGGCATTATGATGGTCACGCATTACACGCGAATCCTTAAGTATATTAAGCCGGATATTGTGCACGTTTTTGCGCAAGGTCACTTTGTAAAGACGGCAGGACCGGAACTTGCGGACGAGCTGGAAGAAGAAGGCTACGACAAGTATTTGCCGGAAGGTGCAACAGAGTCGGCGCTGGCTTAAGCGCGGTTCATAAAATAATAGTTTTAACTAACGGCTTAGAATATGACTACAGTGACTGAAGAAAATATTATGCGAGAATTTAGCGATTTGCGCTCGCAGTTTCCGATTTTAAGTCGCACAGTTCATGGCACTTCGCTTCACGATACTGTGCACGGAAAACCCTTGATTTACTTGGATTCTGCAGCTACTTCGCAAAAGCCGCAAGTTGTAATCGATGCCGAAAAAGAATTTTACGAAACAATTAACGCTGGTGTGCACAGGGGAGCGCATGAGTTGGCGGCGCTTTCCACGGTTGCGTTCGAAGAAGCGCGTGCGAAAGTTGCGCGGCTTGTTGGAGCATGCGCGGACGCTGGCAGCGAGGAAATTATTGTTACTCCGGGCGCGACCGGCGCACTTAATCTTCTCGCAACTGCTATTGGTAACGCTAGTGCGAAGGCGAGAATTTGCAAAAAATGCAGCGATGATTATGCCGATTCTGCTGATTTTAAGCGTGATTTCCGCCAAAATTTTGCGCTTCGTGAAGGCGACGTAATAGTCGTATCTCGCGCGGATCACCATTCTGTCTTGCTTCCATTCCAGGAGCTGGCTCTTCGCACGGGAGCAGAGCTTCGCTGGATTGACGTAACAGAAGACGGTCGCGTGCGCACGGATGCAGATTATTTGCGAACAATTATTGACGAGCGCACGAAAATCGTTGCAGTTACGCATATTAGCAACGTTACTGGCGCTGTTACGGACGTTTCGTCGATTTGCAAGCGTGCTCATGAAGTTGGGGCGATTTTTGTGCTCGACGCATGCCAGTCAGTTCCGCATATTCCAGTTGATTTTCACGCATTAGACGTTGATTTTGCGGCATTTAGTGCGCATAAAATGTATGGTCCTACGGGAGTTGGATTCTTGTATGGTCGTCGCGAGCTTTTGAACGCGCTTCCGCCTGCGAATTTTGGCGGCTCAATGGTGGAGCTTGCTTGGCTTAACAAGCCGGCGCAATACATGGATGCGCCTTACCGCTTTGAGGCTGGAACTCAGCCTGTTGCGCAAATGGTTGCGGCAGGAGTTGCAGCGGATTGGCTGCGCTCGTTGGACATGAACCGAGTTGCAGAGCATGAGCAGGAAATTGCTGCAGAATTGCTAAAATTACGGGATGTTCCAGGCGTTCGCGTTTTAGGTCCGACTGATTTAGAGAATCGAATTGGCACAGTTGCTTTTGAAGTTGAGGGCGTGCATCCGCACGATGTTGGACAGTTTTTGGATGCTCAAGGCATTGCGATTCGCGTCGGGCATCATTGTGCTCAGCCGATTCACCGTCATTTTGGTGTATACGCTTCGAATCGCGCTTCTGTTGGTGTTTACAACACAGTTGACGAGGCTCGCGCGTTTGTTGAAGCAGTCTCACACGTTCGCGCCTACTTTGGCGCATAATATTGTTAGCGAGCGAGTTGGATAGTTAGCGAGTTAGGAAGTAGGTAAGGAGTGCGTATGTTTGATATGGGTTTTGGTGCGGGCGCTGGTTTTGGTGCGGGCGCTGGTTTTTCAGATGCGGCTGGTGACGGCTTGGAAAGCATGTATCAAGAAGTGATTTTGGATGCTGCGCGAAATCCGCATGGCAAAACTCATTTTGAAAGCACGGATGCGCTCGCACAAGCGGAATTGCAGGAAGAATCTCAAGAATCTGCTGAATCTGCCGAATCTGCAGAAAATACAGAATCTTCCGAAAATAAAGAATCTGCTGAAAATACAAAATCTGCCGAAATCACCCTAAATAATACTCACGAAAGTTGTGCTGTTACATCTGACGAAAACTCTGCTTTAGGTCAATCGCACCAATTCAATCCAACTTGCGGCGACGAAGTTACCATGCGCGTGGAGCTTTCGCGCAGCGCAAATAATGACGAAACACCAATAGTATCAAGTATTAAGTGGGACGGTCACGGCTGCTCAATTTCGCAAGCAAGCCTTTCAATGATGGTTGATCTAGTCGAAGGAAAATCAGTTGACGAAGCCTTACAATTAGACGCGCTTTTCCACAAACTTATGGAATCTCGCGGAGAAGGTTTGCAAAGCGAAGAGGACGAAGATGCGCTGGAAGATGCAATGGTTTTGCAAGGCGTATCGCGCTACCCAATGCGAATTAAGTGCGCGCTTTTGGCGTGGGAAGGCTTAAAAGACAGCATCGCAAAAGCTTCACAAAACTTGAATCCGCAAATTCTTGGCAGCTTGTAAAATCGAAATTTGGTACAAGCAAAGCAAGGAATATTATGGAAGAAAATAAATCGGCAGTTGAGGTGGCGGCGTCGACACCTTTAAGCGCGAACGATATTGGCAGGGTTACCGAAGAAGATATTAAGGAAGCGCTTCACGATGTTGTGGATCCTGAGCTTGGCATTGACGTGGTTGATTTAGGCTTGGTTTATGGCATTGAAATTGATGAGCTTGGGCGCGCAATTATTACTATGACGCTTACCACGCCTGCATGTCCGTTAACTGAATTGATTGAGGATGAGTGTGCGAATGCGCTCGCAGGCTTGGTGGAAGAGTTTCGTATTGATTGGACGTGGAAGCCGCGTTGGAGCGTTGAAAACATTAATGAGGACGGTCGCGCGCAGCTTGAGGCGCTTGGCTACAATCTCAACAGTTTGCAAGCGAATTTTGCTGCAGGAATGTACGGTTCTGGCGTAGTTGGCGATGCGTCGATGAGTGCTGGTATTCCGCCAACTGTGTGAGTATTTGGTTGGCGTGCTGTTTTGTTTTGTTGTTTTGTTTTGAGAGCAACGTATTGCACAAGTGGGAATTATGGGCGCTGAAATAAAGGCAGTTAGTGCAAGCGGTATCTGTGATGTGCACGAAATAAGTGATGTGCGCAAAATAAGTGATGTGCGCGAAAATAGTATTCGCAAGTATGCTTTGCGCAAAATAACTGACGTTGTTTTCGACTTGCAATTGCTGGTGGATTGGGATGCGCGCCGCACTCTGGCTGCGGATTATCCGGATTTTATTGGGGAAGTGCTTTTTAGTTTCGAGCCTGAGTGGGGATTTGAGTTTCACGAGTCATTGCGCGAGGCTGGGTGGAGCAGCAAGCAAGCGCTGGATTCGTTTGATGAGCATCACGGACCGGCAGTTACGTGGCTATATCGCTTGTATTTTGAGCGTTTCGAGCGCGGTTTTGCAGGCGAGCTCGCGGATGCTTCGGCTGTGGCGCGTGAGTTGATTGCGAGCGGCGTGCGCGTGTGGGCACTTGGTAACGCTTCTTGCGATTGGTTAAATTGCGCGCGCAAAACTTGCCCAATACTCGGCGAGCTTAACGGCGTTTGTGCATCTTACGAATCGCATTTGCGCAAACCCGACGTAATGCTTTACCGCACGTTTTTGCAACAAACCGGTCTTTCCGCTGCTTCCGCGCTTTTTCTCGAAAGTGACTCTCGCGCAGCTTCTGCAGCGTCGCTGCTTTATTCTTAAGCTGCATTTCTAATCTGCGCGCGCTCGGCCGCTTCGAGCGAATCGTAGCCATACATGTGCACGGTATTCGCGATTATCATTTGCGTAAGATTTAGGTTTTCCGCGCGCAAGTTATGTACAAAACGCTGGTATTTAGCGAAAGTTGCGTCAGAATACGTGCTTAATTCGCCTCGCAAATACGTTTCAAAAGACGTATTCTCTGCCGTATCCTCGCTAGTTTTAAGCACGCGCATCGCAAAACCCAAATTTGGGTAGCGATTGCGAAAACCCACAGCCCACTCAACTTGAGTTAAAATAATCTGCTCCTGCGCGCTTTTTCTAGGCTCCAAAATCGGCTTAATATAAGGCTTAATCGTGCGCTCAAAAATTTCCGGCGCAGTCGACTCCATCATTCGCGCATACTTTTCCGTAATCAAATTGCCGCCGTCGCTATTCGCGAGCTCAAGATCCTGTTTATAAGACTCCTGCAAATCAAGCGGCCACGCCAAAAACTGACTTATGCGCATAATGCGAAAAGTTGGCCAGTTTCCTTGGCAATTCGCGCGTCCACCTTCGTTTTCTGTAAGCTGGAACTGATCCCACTCGAGTTTAGTGATTTCTTCCGCAAGATTTTCTGCTTTCGCAAGCTTTTGCGCTTTCGTATTTACTGATAAATCGCACATCATAAGCTCTTCAAACATGCTGCACGCGAGTGAATATGTGCTTCAACGTACGGCCGCTGCCATTCCAAAAAAGTTTCGCTGCAATCGCTTAAGCCTTGATATTGCAATTCTCGCACAATATCTTCGCAAATGCTGTCAATTATTTGCGTAACTTGCTTTTGCGCAATTCCGGCTCCCTTCCCGCCTTCGCCAAAACTGTCTCCGCCAAAACTGTCTCCGCCGGAGCCGTCTCCGCCAAAGCAAGAAGCGGAAGAAAGTCGCATTATTGACTCAAGTTTGCTGCACACTTCCGGAAGCCTAGAAGCCATGCGGTTGCAGAGCTTTCGTAACGCTGCAAACTGCCACTTGTAGTACGGCAAGTAGCCTGCGGTTACGGGATTGTTGAGCAGAAACACGAGTGAAGCGGTTGCGTGTACGAATTCGTTTATAGAAAGCCATGCGGCGGATGCGTCTTTGCGCGCGATCATGCGGGGGAAATTGTACTGGCCAGCTTGCGAAATCATGCCAAGTCTGCGAGAGATTAGTGAGATTCGCACGTCGTCCGGCATGAGCTTGAAGCTTTGGCGCGCCTTTGAGAACTCGCCAAGAGGATCCGCGAAAATTTTGCCATTCGTCGCTGTTGCAAGCGTTGACTCGCTTAGCGATAGCCATAAGTGCGGCTCGTTTTGGCTTGGAGCGGTGGGGAAGCCGGTTAGATTTTCAAAAAATTCGCTTATGCGAAATACTCCGACGCGCTTGCTGCTTTCGCATGATTTTGCGCGCGGTGTTTCGTTGCGAGAGTCAAAACCGGCGTATTTTCGCGGAAGTGCGTCGTAAGCAGTCTGCAAATCCGCGCCGATTTCCGCGTAATCTTCGTTGGTAAGCCATAAGCAGAATCCTGGTCCAAAATCGTGGTCTCGCGAAATCTCGTCGTCAAAACCGTAACATTCCGATCCGTGTCCAACTAATCCCGCAGCTATGCGGTTTTTGTATTTTGCAAATTTTGGCTGATCAAGTAACGTTTTTCCGTAAGTTTGCCAATATGATTGCGCTAATTGCATGCCGGTTTTTATGTTATGGTTTGCTGCGTTCTGGGTTGCTGCGTTCTGGTTTGCTGCGTGTGAGTTCGTTGAGTGTTGTTCTGTTATATCTTGGTTTGCTGATCCTTGAATTTTTGTAGATTTTTTCGTAACTTTTTCTGCCAACTCGCGCGTCTGCCGCAAATTTTCCGTCGTAATCGCGTAAGATTCGCTATCTTTTCCGTAGCATCTCGCAATCAAATCAAGTGCCTTACTGTAACTCTCCTCCGCTTGAGCGTACTCGCCGCGCGCGCACTGTACTTGCGCAAAACCTGCCAATGCAGAAGCGTAGTGCGGCTGATTTTCGTTATTCCCCGCAATATACATGCGAACGCTGGTCGAAGCGTGTTCAAAAGCGGATTCAAGAGTTGCGGATTTGCTGTTTGTGCTGGTGTTGGGATGCGAGCACTCCTTCGTACACTCCTGCAGCATCGCAAGCGCAAGATTCGTGTGCGTGGCGGCAATATCGATGTCGCGCTCAGGATCCGTGCTCGTATTTTGCAAAATTTCAAGCGCCTGATTAAGCTCCTCAATTGCATCATGCGTGCGACCGGTTTCGCTGTAAAGCATCGAAAGATTGTTGTGAAGCGCGGCGAGCTTGCGATTTTTGGCGCCAAGAGTCATGGCGGATTCGTTAAGAGCCTGAGTGTAAATTTTTTCGGCGCGATCGTAGTCGCCAGCCGCGCGGAGGCTTGTGGCGGCGTTAATTAGTGTGGTTGTGCCAGCTTCGGTGCCAGCTAGCTGCATTTTGTTTGCAAGATTTAGAGCGCGATTGATGATTGGCTGATTTTTTGTGTGCTCTCCGCGCGAACGGTAAAAGCCCATGAGTTCGTTGAGAATAGACAGTTGCAGGGGATTGGCTTCGGTAAGTTTTCGCAAAAGATACGTTTCAATCGCGTCTGCGCTCGCGTGATTCGCGAACATTTCGTCAAGCTCGTTATAAAATTGCGCAGCGTCCTCCATCAAAGCCCCTTGCTATTGCGCTTGTTCACAATCAATCGACTTCAATTTTACAGCCATGTAAAGAAACTGCCGCTTTCACGCCAAATTGCGGCAGAAACTTTACGCACGTGTAAAGGAAATATCGCCTACGCGCCTTAATTCGGCAGAAATTTTACAGCCTTGTATAGGAAACGTCGGAATTGTGGGGGGGGGTAATGTCAAAAATCAAAAGTCGGGCTGGCGGGATTTGAACCCGCGGCCTCTTCGTCCCGAACGAAGCGCGCTACCAAACTGCGCTACAGCCCGATGCTGAAACTAGCGAAAGCATATGCGCATAAAAGTTCCAACAACGTCCGTAATGTTACAGGTTGGCTAATACAAATTATTGTAAAGCGTGTGCAAGTCGCGCAAAGCAAGTCACGCAAAGTAAGTCCCGCGTAAGCATATTGCTACAGGCTGCGGAATTTCTTTGTAAACATATCGCAAATTATCACTGCAAGTCGCGTATAAAACCTGTATTACCTACTGGCTACAATTAGCGTTTATGACTGACACCAATACTGCAATGTCTGCCGCGCAAAGTGCCGCAGAATCTGCCGCTAAAAATGCAGCAGAAAACGAAGCAACAGATACCGTCAATGAAATTGACACTGTTGAACATGCCGAAATGTTACTCGCTCAAGACGAGGCAATCGCCAAGCGCGTAAACGAAGGCGCAACCTTGGATGAAGCAATCGACCCAAGCAATAAAGAATTTGGGCCACAAGCTCATCCTGAGCAGGTACAGATGCGCGTTGCTAAGCGTGCAATGATGCTTAAGGAGGGTGTGCAGCCTTATCCTGTGCATCTTAACGTTACTGACACAATCGAAAAGGTGCGTGCTGATTTCGATGGCAAGCTTGAAGCTGGCGAAGAAACCGATACCGAGGTTGGTATTGCAGGTCGCGTGCTTTTCTTGCGTAACGCTGGCGGCTTGTGCTTTGTTAAGCTTTCTGCCGGTGATGGTACTACGATTCAGGCGATGGTTTCCAAGAAGGAAATTGGTGAGGAGTCCATTAAAAGTTTTAAGCAGATGGTGGATTTGGGTGACCACTTGTACGTTCGTGGTCGCGTGATTTCTTCTAAGACTGGCGAGCTTTCTGTATTTGCAACCGAGTGGGCGATTGCGGCTAAGGCTTTGCAGCCGCTTCCGGCTTTGCATAAGGAATTAAGCGACGACACTCGTACGCGCAAGCCTTATATTGGCATGATTGCGGACGAGAAGATTCGCGATATGGTTCGCAGGCGTTCGCGCGCTGTGGCTTCGCTTCGCCGCACTTTCGACAGTCATGACTTCTTGGAAGTCGAAACTCCAATGTTGCAAACGGTTCATGGCGGTGCTGCTGCTCGTCCATTTACAACTCACATGAACGCTTTCGACATTGATCTTTATTTGCGCATTGCGCCTGAGCTTTTCTTGAAGCGTTGCTTGGTTGGTGGTATTGAGCGCGTGTTCGAAATCAACCGCGATTTCCGCAACGAAGGCGTGGATGCAACTCACGCTCCAGAGTTTACAATGCTTGAGGCTTACCAAGCTTACGGCACCTACGATACGATTGCTGCTCTTACCAAGGAGTTGATTCAGAAGGCTGCTGTCGATGCTTTCGGTTCCACTAAGGTGACTTTGCTTAATGGCGAAGAGTACGATTTTGGCGGCGAGTGGAAGCAGATTACCATGTACGGCTCGCTTTCTGAGGCTTTGGGCGAGGAGATTACTCCGGAAACTTCTGTTGAGCATTTGGGTGCGATTGCAGACAAGCTTGGCGTTGAGCGCGATGACGTGGAAAATCACGGCAAGTTGGTTGAGCACTTGTGGGAGCACTTCTACGAGGATAAGCTTTACGAGCCAACGTTTGTGCGCGACTTCCCAGTGGAGACCAGCCCTCTTGTTAAGGGTCACCGCACAAAGCCAGGAATGGTTGAAAAGTGGGATTTGTATGTGCGTGGATTTGAGCTTGCAACCGGCTACTCCGAGCTTAACGATCCTGTTGTGCAGCGCGAGCGTTTTGTTGCTCAAGCTAAGGATGCTTTGGCTGGAGACGTTGAGGCAATGGATATTGACGAGGACTTCATTGAGGCTCTCGGCGTCGGTATGCCTCCTGCTGGCGGCATGGGAATGGGTATTGATCGCTTGCTGATCGCTCTTACGGGCGCAACTATTCGCGAGACAATTACGTTCCCACTCGTGAAGCCACTTCGCTAGTTGGTAAGTTTTAAGGGATATAAAGCCGTTGGATGTTGGTTAACATTCAGCGGCTTTTTTGTATGCGATGAGGTTGCTGCGTAGTGCTCCATTTGCGAGCGTTTTGGCTGTTTGTAGAAACATTTGCCGTGTTTTTCTTTGGCGTTTATGGTCAGTTTGGTTGGTTTTGGAAACATTTGCCGGTAAATTCTACGGCGTTTGTTGTCGTTTATGCATTGTCTGACCACATTTGCCGTGTTTTTCTCTGGCGTTTGCGCGACGACATGCTTGAGTGCAGCATAGAGCGCGCGAAAGCAACTCGGAGCGGAAACTCGCTTAGGTTGGAAGTCCGGGGGACTTCCAACGCGAGTTTCGTAGCGAGCGCGTTACCCGCACGAGCGTTGCCTCACATTTGGAGCGTTTAGGTCTGTCGTCGTAAGGCGTGAATAAACTAGGCAATTATGACATACAAATTAGTATTGCTCCGACATGGTCAGAGCGCATGGAATAAAACCAATCAGTTCACTGGTTGGGTTGATGTACCACTGACTGAGCAGGGTGTTGAGGAAGCTAAGCATGGTGGCGAGCTTCTTAAGGAGAAGAACGTTCTTCCAGACATCGTGTTCACTTCTTTGCTTCGTCGCGCTATCAACACCGCGAATTACGCGCTTGATGCAGCCGACCGCCTTTGGATTCCAGTTCGCCGCAGCTGGCGTTTGAACGAGCGTCACTATGGCGCTTTGCAAGGCAAGAACAAGTCTGAGATTCGTCAGGAATATGGCGATGAGAAGTTCATGATTTGGCGTCGTTCTTACGCAACCCCACCTCCTGAAATCGATCCAAACGACGAGTATTCTCAGACGAACGATCCTCGTTACGCAGGCGATCCAGTTCCAGAAACTGAGGCTTTGGCAAACGTTGTAACTCGCGTAACTCCTTACTGGGAGTCGGATATTATTCCTGAGCTTAAGTCCGGCAAGACCGTAATGATTGCTGCTCATGGCAACAGCTTGCGCGCAATCGTTAAGATGCTCGATAACTTGAGCGAGGAAGAGATTTCCAAGGTGAACATTCCAACCGCTATTCCTCTGCTTTACGAGTTGGATGAGAACTTCAAGCCAATCAAGTCTCGCGGTGAGTATTTGGATCCAGAAGCTGCTGCTGCCGGCGCTGCTGCCGTGGCTGCTCAGGGTCAGAAGTGAGACTCTGATTAAGCTGGATTTGGTTTGCTTAAGTTAGCTTTGAACTGATTAAGTTAGCTTTTACAATAAAAGTAGGTTTGCAATTAATTTGCAAACCTACTTTTTGTTTACTTTTATTTTCATGCGCACTTTGAGTAACTTGAAAGTGCGTAGCGCGTTTCGCTGTAACCGCTTTACGCTACAACCGTGTCTTTATCTGGCTCCGGCTTCTTGGACGGATCGAATCCGGAAACAATAAACACAATTTGCCTTGCGACGGCAACGCAATGGTCTCCAATTCGCTCAATAAAGCGGCTAAGCAGAACGACATCAATTAACTGCCTGCGTGTACCCTTCCAATTTTCGCCTTCTACCAGCTCAAAAATCTTTTCGTGCAATTTGTCGAGCGCATCGTCGCCAGCAATAATAGTTTCCGCCATTTGCACATCGCGATTTGCAACCATGGTCGTTAAGCGGCCTGACAGTTCGTGCAAGAAATCAACCATTGCAACAATAGTTTCGCGTCCTTCTTGCGCAATAGCAGATTCAGGCCAGGTTCGTCTAGTAATTTGAGCGATATGACTTGTTAAATCTCCCATGCGTTCAAACGTTGCAGCTAATCGCATTGTAGCTACAACTTCGCGCAAGTCCGTTGCCACAGGGTTTTGGCGAGCAAGCAAAGTCAAGCATTGGTCAATAGTGCTTGCTTCTAAAGCGTCTAAGTTTGCGTCTTTATCGATAACAGTTTGAGCAGCTTCCAAATCCGCGTTTAAAAGCGCGCTTCCAGCATCGTTCATAGCTTTTGCTACAAGTTCTGCCATGCGCTCGATGTTTGAAGCAATCGCCTTCATTTCTTCGTTGAAAATTACTCGCATGGTGCGTCCTTTCTCAGTGCTGTGAGTTTATTTGAACGCCTAGTTTGCACGTCTCTATAAGTCAGGCATCCTATGTAATTATAGACGACGCTGGTAACGAAGCGACCGAAACTTTACAGCCGTGTAAAGTTTCTGCCGCTTTTTAGTTGCATAGTTACAAAAGCGCGCAAAATATGAGATTATAGGAGTATGCCTCAAGGTTCTTCTGCGGTTGTGATCGTTGTATTTGTTGCTTTCGGCGTGCTTGCGTTGTGCGTTGTGCTTTCGTTGTGTGTGTTGATGTCGGATTGGTTTTCTACAGTTTTGCGTCTTTTTAAGCGAGCGTTTAATTATATTCGTGGCGCAAGGTATGGCACAAAGTATGACGAAAGCGACGACATAAGCGACGACATCAGCGACAACGCAAGCGACGACATCAGCGACGACGCGTCCCAAGTTTTGGCAATGCTCGACATGCCAACTGTTGTCATTGATGCCAACAATGACGTAATTCGCGCAAGTTCTGAAGCTTATTTGCTAGGTGTTGTTAGCGATGATTCGCTATGTCAGCCTCGCGTTCTTCAAGCTGCTAATTCCGTACGCGCTTCTGGTGGATTCGAGCGCTTCTCTTTGGTCACTTCGACCCCTGAGCGTTATGTGTCAATAACTGCAAATCCTCAAGAGTCAACCACTGTTTCGCGCCCTAATTGGCTTACTGTTACGGCTGGAAGCATTGGAGGCGGTATTGTAGTTGTAATTATTGAGGATACGAGTGCAGCTCACCGTTTTGCGCAAACTCGCGACGACTTTATTTCCAACGTTTCTGAGCAGTTAATGCGATCTACTCGCAACTTAACTCAGCTTACGAAAGTTTTGCAAAACGAACAGGTATCTGCGCAAAAAATTAAAGATATTGCGCAAATTGCCGGTAAATCTTCCAAGAAACTTGAGCACATGCTTGAAGATTTGTTATGGCTGGTTCGCGCTCAAAATCCTATTGATTTAGATTCTGCGCAAGTATTTTCTTTGAATGATGTTTTGTCGTATGTGCAAAATCAAGTTGCTGCGTTTGCTAAGGATTGTTGCGTACGCGTCGTGTCAAAAGTCGATTCGCACTTATGCGTGCGCGGTGAAATTTCGCAAATTCAAGCTGCAGTGCGGAAATTAGTTGAGAATGCAATTACGTATTCTCCAAAAAATTCTACAGTTTCGCTATCTGCGTCACTTTCAACAGATGGTCAATACGCTGTGATTCGTGTTGTAGATCGCGGAGTTGGCATTGATTTGCAAGATCAGTCGCGAATTTTTGAACGATTCTATCGTGCGAATAATCAAAATAGTCAAAGCCAGGATGGTGTAGGTTTAGGGCTTGCAATTGCTAAGCATGTGGCACTTACGCACCACGGAAATATTACGCTTTGGAGTATGCCGGGGCAGGGTACTACCGTAAGTTTTGCGCTACCAATTGCAAATAAATAAGCAGCAAGTTAGCAAGTTAGCAAATCAGCAATAAACTATTTTCCTAAGCGCCTGTAGTCCCAACGGTCAAAATGTTCCCAGATTAATAGCAGAACGCCAATAATTGTTCCCGATACGCAAAACAGCACAGGAAACCAAGTTGTAATATGCAATAACGCAACGATAAGCGCAATCATTGTTGCGACTAGCCACGCGATCGTTCCTATAGCAAAAACCTTTCGCAAATCAACGCGCAGCGGTTTTGGTGCTGCTTTTCGTGCATCAGGATTAACTATAGGTGCAAATTTCATACTTCCAACCATACAACTTACCGAAGTCTAAGTGTGACAAGTGCAGCTTAAGCGCGAAAATTGGCGGATTTAGGTTGTGTGCGTTTCTTACATCCTAACCACGTTGTAACCTTTCACATAGAAGATTGGAAGAAAATCAGTTGGGGGTGTAGCGTTTGTGCGCTGCGTTCCACGTTTAACATAAGAAAGTGATTAGTATGAGACATGCTGCACATGGTGCCACAAAAGCAAAGAGGCGTGGTGATTCGCCGCTTTCGCTGTTTGTAGCTCAGCATGGCGCGCATGGTGCGCATAGTGTGCGCGGTATGCGTTCTGTTCAGGCTAATCGTGTTAGTGAGCGTTTGGCTGCGGTTGCTACTAGCAATGGTGCTGTTGTAGAGCTTCCAGAAGCTGTTTCTGAGCGTTTGCAGGAGCTTGTTCCTCAAAGCAGGCGCGCGCTTAGGTTGTCTAAGCTTGCTAATGAGCGTCGTCACAATGTAATACTTTCGGCTTCTCTTGTTGCAATGGTTGGTACTGTTGCAGCTACTATGGCTTTAACTAAGGTTAATAGTTTTGATGCTCGCGCTTCCGAATTTGAGCCGTCTATGACTGCAGTTGGCGACGCATCTTCAACAGTTTCGCGTTCTAGCCAGCGCGAGTCTCTTGATCCTATGGCGACTATTAATAATGCTGTTGACTCTATTGAGAATGCTGCTAAAAAATCGCATAATGCGGGCTCTGCTGATGCTGCAAATAGCGCGAATGAAGATAGTTCTGCTCGCTCGGATTCGAAGCATGGAAACTTAGCCAATAAGGTTGCTAATTCAGTACAACCTGGCACTTTTTCTACTATATCTTCGAAGTCTGATTCGTGGAATTTAGGTTCTGATTCAGGCTTTAATATTGCGGAAATGTCGCGTTCTGCTGCGAATAATCCTAAGGTTGCTTTGTTGATAGATAAAGACTTTGACGTTTTGCCGAAGGGCTTTAACCCAAATCACGCAACTGGGGATACCGGTAACGCGTATGAGTTCAGCCAGTGCACGTGGTGGGTGTATATTCGCCGCCATCAGTTAGGTTTGCCTGTTGGCTCGCATTTTGGCAACGGAAATATGTGGGCTGATTCTGCGCGCAGTCTTGGCTATTGGGTAGATAATTCCGCTCGTCATGTTGGCGATATCATGGTGTTCCGCTCGGGTCAGGCTGGTTCTGATCCATTCTATGGGCACGTTGCAGTTGTTGAAAAAATTAATTCAGACGGTTCTATTGAAACTTCTGAATGTGGCGCTTCTTACCAAGGACGAACTTTCTCGCGCAAGTTTGACGCTAAGGAAGTTTCTCAATATCAGTTTATTCATTACTAAAGCTGCATTACTGAAGTTTCGTTACTAGAGCTGGTTTGCTAAAATTAGTTTGCTTATTACTGGCTTTGCTATTTTTCTCGTATGTAATACCCAGATGATACACTACGGAAAGTATGCTAAAACAAAGTAGAATTTTCTCAGTTTTTGTATCAACTGCCGCTGCAGCTTCAATGCTTACTGTTATGGCGCCATTCGCCATGGCAGAGTCTTCGCATGAGCTTTCCGAGTCAGCTGTCACTTCTACGCGCGCATTTCCAAAGGTGACGAATGTGCGTCGCGATATTTTAACTGAATCTACTTCTACTGATGTCGACGCAGATTCTCATTGGGGTGGCATAGAAAGCTTGAATGTACCTCAAACTAAGACTCCTAGCGAACAAGCTGCTGAAGTGGCACACCGTGCTTTTGCTGGAAATGTTGCTGCAAGCCGTTCTGGTTTCCGCAGTGGTGTTGAGCAGGTTCCTCTTGCTTCTGTAGTTCCTCCTGACGGTAAGTCTGTTGTCTCTCTTTTGAATTTTGCTACTCAATTCTTAGGCAAAGTTCCGTATCGTAGTGGTGGCAATACTCCTGCTGGATGGGATTGCTCCGGTTTTGTGCAGTATGTTTTTGCTAGTGTTGGTGTTTCTTTGCCTCGTACTTCTGGAGCGCAGGCAACTGTTGGAACCCCAATCCCAAGTTTGGCTCAAGCGCAGCCTGGAGATATTATCGCGAATGCGCAGCATGCTTCTATTTATGTTGGTAACGGCATGGTAATTAATTCGCAGCTTGCTGGCACTAAGTACGATCCTATCCGCTGCGTGTTCCCAGGCGGATACTCTATTCGTCGCGTTCTGTAGTTTCTATAGCTTCTGTAGAGTTTCTGTAGTCATATATCGCAAAACTGGCCAACACTCAATCTAAAATTACGCTACAATAGTATTTACAAGTTGTGCGCGAGTGACGCTGCTGTCGCAAGTGCAAGTATGAGGAGGTTGGCAATGATCCCAGAAAAAGCTGTATTGGTTGGAGTTGACGGCTCGCACGCGAGCTATAAAGCGGTTTGGTGGGCTGCAAATTACGCAAAGCATGCTGGGTTGCAATTGCAAATTGTTTGCGCTTATTCGTTGCCGAGTTATGCTGCTGTTTCTTTTGATGCCACTTACACTGCGATTGGTGACGATAATGCAGCTCATCACGATGCACAAGAAATTCTATCTAAAGCAAAAGCTGTTGCTCTTGAGCAGGGTGTTGACGCGACTACGCTAATTGTTACGGGCGATCCTTCTTCGGTTTTCGTGGAGCTTTCTCGTAACTATCAGCTTATTGTGATTGGCAATCGCGGCAAAGGTGGCTTGGCAGAGCGTTTGCTCGGCACAACTAGTTCTTCGCTTCCAGCTTATGCGTATTGCCCAATTGTGGTTGTGCCTTACACTGACGATGACGGTCAGCGTATTCATTTGAATAATACGATTACGCGTGTGGCTGTTGGCTCTGACGAGTCGAAGTGGGGACTTAAAGCTCTTGAAATTGCGGCTGATTTGGCGGATAGCTGGCATGCTGAGCTTGATGTTATTTCTGCAGTGCCAAGAGTGCAAGGTGCTGAGGGCGATACCGCTGTTATGGGCTCGTACATGGAGGATCTTGAGGAGCGCGTGAAGCCAATTTTGCAGCGTTTGCCGGATTTGCAAATTCATCGAACTGTTGTGCCTGGTTCTGCTGTTGAAGCTTTGACTCAAGCTAGTTTGAATCATGATCTTGTGGTTGTTGGTTCTCGCGGTCGCGGTGGCTTTACCGGTTTGCTGCTTGGCTCGATTAGCCAGGGATTGTTGCAGCATTCTTCGAGGCCTGTGTACGTTGTGCCGCGCAAGTATGTGGAATTTAGTGCAGCTCAGGTTGCGGCAGCGCAAAAGCAGCATTCTGAAGCGTCTATTGACGATATTTCCGGAGTGCATGAGGTTGATGTGCCGAAGGCTGGTAAAGAAGCTGCTAAGGAGATTGAACAAACAATCGATCCGCTGCGATAATGCAACGACTGCTTGGGATAACGCTCGCGTTGCTGCGACGACCTGCTTGAGCGCAGCACAGCGCGCGCGAAAGCAACTCGGAGCGCCGAGCTTGCTTAGGGTTGAAAGCACGGTGTGCTTTCAACGCAAGCGAGGTCTGCCTTCGTCTCGATTGACGAAGGCAGGACAGATTTGTGTGGTTATGCTTTAGAAACTAGGTTGTGTTTTGTGTGCGCTGACGACCTGCTTGAGCATTGAATTACTAGCGTTGACTTGCTTTCTGCGCGCGTGTCTCATTTTGCCCATTTTGAGACACTGGTGCAGATGAGTTACTGCGTTATTGTCTCTGTTTGGTTGTTTTCGGACATTAGTGCAGATTGCGTACTGCATTAGGGTCTCATTTTGCTTGTTTTGAGACATTCGTGCAGATTGCGCTCGCGCTGATTACGCTCGCGCGTGAAACTCGCGTTGGAAGTCCACTGGACTTCCAACTTAAGCGAGTTTCCGCTCCGAATTGCCTTCGCGCGCTAAAATCGCAGCGCGAAAGCAGGTCGTCGCGCTGCGCGCGTGTCTGAAGACCGGCGTAGTGAAACATTTGCCGGAGTTTTTACTGGCGTTTGTTGTTGGTTTTGCCGAAGCTGACCACATTTGCCGGGGATTTTATCCCACATTTGGAGCGCGCAGGTCATCTAGTCTTGCGGCTTTTGCGGCTCTTGCGACTCCGCTTCAGTATTCTCGCGCTTTTTCAGCATAAAACGCGCGCGCCTGGCATCTCGCTTAGCTTTCTTTTCAGCGAGCTTTTCTTTATTCATCTCGATTGCGCGCTTGTAAATCTTAAGCAGCTCACGCGCTTGGCTCTTAAAATCGTTATTTTTCGAATACTCGAGCACGTTCGCCTTAAGCTGAGCCTGCTCAGCCTCGCTCATATTCAAAACTTTACTAAAAACAGTTTTAAAATCTTCCTTAGTATCCCACTGATACCCGTTTTGACCGCTGATAATCTGCTTCTCATTCGGTACATCATGCTTTACAAGCGCAAACAGACCGGAAGCCATTGCTTCTAACATCGAAAGTGAGTGCATTTCGGAAAGTGATGCGGTTGTGTAGTAGTCCATTGCGTGCAAATACTTTGGAATTTCCGTGTGAGCAATAGGCCCAAGCAAGCAAATTCTGTCGTCAAAACCATTATCTGCCACGCGCTTGCGCAACGATTCCAAATCAGGACCGCCGCCAATAACAAATAAGCGCGCTTTTTCGCGAGGAAAATCGCAATACATAAAGTTGTCAATTAATTCTGAAATATTTTTTTCAGCGCCGATTCTACCAACGAAAACAAACAGCTTAGTAGAGTCAGAAACGCCATATTTTTCGCGGAAAGCTTTGCGGAATGCAAGTCGCTCAGGCGTTGGTAGGAACTTTTTATATTCCACAGCATTATTCAGCACAATTACTTTTTTATCAACCTTCTGACGGTCAATATATGCCTGTGCTTTAGGAGACATGCTCGTAATAATTGTGGCATTTTTCGAGAATCGCATAAAATATTTCGCCGAAATATTGCGAGAGAACTCAGTAAAATGCTTTAAGCCAATGTAAAACAGGAATTTATCGTATTCTGTATGAAGCGTGTAAATAACGGGAATATGCTCTTTTTTTGCTACTTCCAAGCCGATTTCGCCAATGCCAAATTCGTTTTGAATATGAATGACATCCGGCTTAAATTTAAGAGGAAGTTGCTTTCGCATGTGACCAATCGGAAGCGCAACGCGGTATTTGTAAAGCTTTTTAAGCAATATGCCCGGAACGTAAACAACTCCATCTTCAAGCTTGGTTTTGCGCTGTTTTTCGGAGCCGACCGTGACTACTAGCACTTCATGCCCAAGCTCTTCATACATCTTTTTGAGCATATAAGACTGTGTTGCGACGCCATTTATGTACGGTGGATACGTTTCGGTAAAAATAGCGATTTTCAAAGTTTCCTCCGGTTGCATACATGCATGCGTAGCGTCATTATTGCGCAAATATCTTGTGTACTCAATTGTGCCACACGTGGTGAATTTTAGTGTGATTTTTCGCGACTTTTGGTGCGACTTTTGGCTTATTCTAGCTGCGAACCGTAACGTTTACGCTAACTTGCGCGCCTTTTTCGAGCGTATGCTTAACAGTACAACCCCTGGAAATGTGGCGTTCCATGCGCTCTTTTAGTGCGGACGCATCTTCCTCGCTCAGCGCAGGTTTTGCCGAAGTCGCGTCAAGAGTGACGTCTTCTTGAAAACGCAAGTATGCGCCTTCCTCCGCGTCGTACGTGCCGTTTACTACAACTCGCGCTCCAGCGCCCTCGCCAATAGCGTGTTCTGCAGCGTACTGGCTGCTAAGAGCTGTGCAACCAGCTAAAGCGATTTGCATTAATTCAACCGGGTTGAACATGCCTTCGCCGTGACCAAACTTCAAGCTCACACCGTCGTCGCTGTGTGCTTCCCAAGTGCCGTCCTCGTTGCGCTCTACCCATAATCTTCTAGACATTTTTGCTCCTTTGCTGTAGTCGTATTTGTTCATGTTATCGTAAGGATTGTAACTTTGTGCTCAATTGTCGAATCTAGCGTTTTGCGTGGTATGCATATGGTTTTACGAGCGCGATTCTTTAAATTTATTAGCACTTTGTTAACATGGCAGCATGGCTTTAACAGAAGAAGAACTTGTCGCAATTCGCGCGCGCGTACCACAAAAACCGCTTTCCAGCATCCCAACTCCTTACGAGGATTTAGTGCGAAAAATCCTTACGGAAGGCACTTTAAAATCAGATCGCACCGGCACTGGCACAATCTCGCTTTTTGGTCAGCAAATCCGCTTCGACATTAGCAAATATTTCCCGCTTATCACCACGAAAACCGTGTTTTTCAAAGGACTTGCGTACGAGTTGCTTTGGTTCCTTAAGGGTTCGAGTAACGTGCGTTGGTTGCAAGAAAACGGCGTTCATATTTGGGACGAGTGGGCGGACGAAAACGGCGATTTAGGTCCTGTTTACGGTGTGCAGTGGAGGAGTTGGCCGGCACCGACCGCGGAAAATCCAAACCGCACAATCGACCAAATCGCAAACGTGCTGGATCTTATGAAGAATCACCCGGATTCCCGTCGCATGATTGTTAGTGCTTGGAATCCTGCGGAAGTTGAGCATATGGCGTTGCCGCCTTGCCATTCGCTTTTCCAATTTTACGTTGCTGACGGCAAGCTTTCGTGCCAGCTTTACCAGCGCTCTTGCGATATGTTCCTTGGTGTGCCGTTTAACATTGCATCCTACTCGCTTTTGACGATGATGATGGCTCAGCAAGCAGGTCTTGAGCCGGGCGAGTTCGTATGGACGGGCGGCGATTGCCATATTTACGACAATCATGTTGAGCAGGTGCTCGAGCAGCTTTCGCGCGAGCCATACCCGTATCCGCAGCTTGAAATTCGTAAGGCGGATTCGATTTTTGACTACGATTACAGCGATTTTAAGGTGATTGATTACAAGCATCATCCGACGATTAAAGCGCCGGTTGCTGTGTGATAATTGCGAATTATTTTGCTTGATTTAGCGTGTGAGGTGCGTATATGGCAAACAGCGTGTCACATAATTTCCCTGTGCGACTGATTTGGGGCGAGGCTTTTGGTTTGGACGGCAGGCCCGGCGCGATGGGCGTAAACGGAGGCATGCCGTGGCGACTTTCGCCGGATTTGCGCTATTTTAAGGCGATGACTATCGGTTGCCCTGTGATTATGGGTCGCGGTACATGGGATGCGATGCCGCCGAAATTCCGTCCGCTTCCGGGGCGCGAAAATATTGTTGTTACGCATAATCCTGATTTTGTGGCGGATAGAGCGCGTAGTTTTACTAGCATTGATGCGGCTTTAGATTATGCGCGCGAATGGCTGGAAAATAGGGAAGTGCTGGAAAGTCAGGAAAGCGTATCTCAAGACTCGCCTTTAGACGGACGAGCAATCTGGGTTATTGGCGGAGCTGCGATTTTGCGCGAAATGCTTGCGAATTATCACGCAGACGCAGCTTACGTAACGCAAATTGAAGCGAAAGTTGCAGCGGACACATTTGCTCCGAATATTCATGCATTAGTTGATGCAGGAAAATGGCATGTTGCGCGCGAAGGCGAGTTTGAGGAAGCGCCGCTGAAAGTTGGTAGCGAAAGCAATCCTGCACGATACCGGTTTATGGTATATGAGCCTGCTCAGTAAACGAGAAATCGCAAAGTAAACGAGACAGCAAAATAAACGAGGAAATATGACTGAAGAATCAAGCAAAATCAAGGTCGACGCGCGTCGCCCATACACTGTTATGACGGTTTGCACAGGTAATATTTGTCGCTCGCCAATGGCGGAAATTGTGTTGCGCAACGAGTTTCAATTGAGGGGATTGGGTGACGTTGTTGCCGTGCGTTCCAGTGGTGTAAGCGACGAAGAGTACGGAAATCCGATTGACCGTCGCGCGCAAAGGGAATTAACTAAGCGCGGATATAGGATTCCTGCGTCGCATTTTGCGCATCGAATTGAAGCGGATGAAATTGCGGAAACGAACCTGTTTTTGCCTATGACGGCTTCGCATATGCGCTCGCTTTTGCGTTTGTTGCCTGTGCAAAAGCGCGAACTTGTGCATATGTATCGCGCGTTTGATCCGTCGCTCCCTAAACCGCAGCCTGGTCGCGAGATGTTGCTTGACTTGGCTGATCCGTGGTACGGAGGTCCTCGCGAGTTCGAAGTTGCGATGGATCAGGTTGAGCAGTGCGCGCCTTACATAGTTGATTGGGTTGCTGCTCGCATTGAGAGGGTTAACTAAAGTAAGCGCTCCAAATGTGAGGTAACGTTCGCGCTATAAGCGAGCACTTATAGTGCGAGCGTTTCCTCGTGTTTGCGGACATAGTTTAAATTTGTAGGTATAGTTTTACAGGTATCAATTACCGCTCTGTTACTTTTAGTTGGGAGGATTTATGGCAGGTTTGGCTGTCGAAGACGTGCGCGCTCGCGTGCAAAACGCCTGGAATGATGTAGTTTCCGTGTTGAATAAGAAGATTTCGCTGGCTGCGGTTTCTGCTAAGGGTATTGCCGGCGAGCATATGCAAAAGTCCGCGCAATACGTGGCTGGGGTATTGCGTGAGGTTGGTATTGACGCGCGCGTTGAGCAGTCCACGAATCCGGACGGCACTCCGGGGGCTTTTGAAGTGGTCGGCTCTCGTATCGTAAACCCAAGTGCGCCAACGGTTTTGCTGTACGCGCATCACGATGTGCAGCCTGTTCCGGACCCATCCGAGTGGAACACAAACCCATTTGAAGGCACAGAGCGCGACGGTCGCCTCTACGGACGCGGCTCAGCTGACGACGGCGGCGGAATCGCAATTCACTACGGAGCTTTGCGCGCACTAAGCGACGATTTGCGCGTAAATATTAAGGTTTTCATCGAAGGCGAAGAAGAAATGGGCTCGCCAAGCTTCATCCCGTTCATTGAATCGCATAAAGACGAGTTCGAATCCGACGTAATTATCGTTGCCGACTCCGGCAATTGGTCCGCCGAAATCCCAAGTCTTACAACGAGTTTGCGTGGAAATACCGACGTGGATGTAAGGGTTAAAGTACTTGGTCATCAAGTGCATTCTGGACAGTTTGGCGGTCCGATTTTGGACGCTTACACGCTCGCTTCCATGCTTATTGCCTCGCTTTACAACGAAGCTGGCGACTTGGCAGTTCCTGGAATTGAAGCACAGGAACCGGTTGGCGGTTTGCAGCGCGATTTGGACGAAGCACAAGTGCGCGCCGACGCTTCCGTGGTCGATTCTTATAAGCTTGCAGGCACCGGTTCTCTCGCCGCGCGCATGTGGACTAAGCCAAGCCTGACGGTAATCGGCATGGACGCACATCCTGTTGAGGGCAGTTTTAATGTGATTGCGCACGAAACTAAGTTGCGTCTTTCGCTTCGTACCGCGCCTTCGCAGCGTCCGGAAGAAGCGCAAAAAGCGTTGTGTGACTTCTTGGTATCTCACGCGCCTTTTGGTGCGGAAGTTACTGCAGAGCCGATTGATAACGGCATGGGTTGGGCAATGGATCCGGATGCTGTTGCAACGAAGGATGCGCTCGCTTCTATGCGCGATGCTTTCGGCGTGGAGCCGGTAAACAAGGGCGAGGGCGGCTCGATTCCGTTTATTCCTGAGCTTCAGCGCATCTTCCCGAAGGCGCAGGTGCTGGTGACGGGTCCGGAAGACCCTAAGTCTAATGCACACAGCCCGAACGAGTCGATTTCGCTTTCTGGTTTGCGCGGAAATATTGTGACGGAAGCGCTGCTTTTGGATCGATTGGGCGAGTAATTCTGGCTAATTTTGCGCGAAGGCGGCAGAAACTTTGCAACGCTGTAAAGTTTCTGCCGTTTTTTGATATGTACCCCTTTTTCTTTACATGCGCGTAAAGTTTCTGCCGTTTTTGTGGCGATTCTCGACCGAAATTTTACGTTACTGTAAATTTTCTGCCGTTTCCGCCGCGTCTGCATGCGTCTAGTCTGTTGAGTAATCTGCAAACATGACATGGAATCCATTTGCAAAGAAAACTGCCAATAATGAGGGCGCGTCTACTCCTTCGTCGCAAAAGAAAGTAGCGGATGCAGAATCGTCCGTAGCGACGAAATCTCGCGAAAAAAACGCGCCGACTCCTAAGCGCAACGCTGCTCAGGCGCAAAAGCTTCGTCCACTAGTGCCGGCAGATCGCAAGGAAAGTGCAAAACGCGCGCGCGCTCGTCTTCGCGAATCTGAGAATTTGCAATACAACGCAATGCGCACTGGCGATTTGGCGCATATGCCAAAAATTGAGCAGCTTCCGTGGCGTGTGTATATTCGCGATTACGTGGATGCTCGAATTAATATTGGCGAGTTTTTCATACCAGTTGCAGTGCTGATTATGATTTGCTTGTTTGCGCTATCTAAATTTGTGATTGTTTATTTTGTTTTTGCAGTGTTCTTGTACGCGTATTTGTTTGCATCTGTAATTGACATGTTTGTTATGTGGCGTAAGTTGCGTAAGGAGCTGATTCGTCGTTTTGGTGATGTGGCTGTGTCGCGCAAATCGCGTTCCGGCATGTATGCATTCAGCCGCGCTATGCAGCTTCGTCGCTGGCGTTTGCCTAAGCCGAGTAGCGCAAAGCGTGGTAACTGGCCGAAGTAAGTGCAAAAGTAAGTGCAAATTTATTAATATTTGCACAAGCTACTATTATTATTTGGGATACTCAAAATAACGCGAATATTATGGGGTAAACGCATGTCACAAGATAAAGCACAAAGCAAATCGCAAGGCGCGTCTCAAGGCGCGAAGCAAGGTATGAAGCAGCCTAAGAAAAAGCAAGGCATGTTCTCGCAGATCATACGTATTTATAAGTACACGCATTCTGACGACAAGCAGCTGCCTTTGTGGTTGTCTTGCGCATTTGCTGCGCCGATTTTGGTTGCTGTAATTCTTGGAATTGTATCTCGTTGGTCCATTTTGATGTGGATTATGATGCTTATTACAGCGGTGATGCTTGGTTTGCTGCTGTTTACTGTTGTGCTTACGAAGCGTGCAGATAAAGTTGGTTATGCAAAGTTGGAAGGTCGCCCGGGTGCGGCTGCCGGCATTATTTCTGCGATTAATAAGGGCGGTTTTACTTTTCCGCAGCAGCCTGTGTGGGTGGATGCGCGTACGAAGGATGCGCTTTGGCGAGGCACTGGTTTTAATGGAATTTTCCTCGTTGGTGAGGGTAATTACGAGCGTTTAATGCATGCTATGGATCGACAGGAGCATGCTATTAAAAGCGTTACTGCCGGATCTAATATACCTGTATACCGTATTGCTGTTGGTAATGGCGAAAATCAGGTGAAGCTTAAAGAATTGCGCGGAAAGGTGTTGCGCTCGAAGACGCTACAGCCTGTGAAGCACAAGTTTGCGTTGTTCGATAAAATTCATCCGAACCGCCGATTCTTCCTTACTAAGACGGAGCTTGCGATTTTGAATGAGCGTTTGCGCACGTTGCAAAGCAAGAGTGGATTTGGCATTCCGAAGGGCATCGATCCAACGCGTCCGCAGCGCATCAGCCGTCGTGCAATGCGCGGTAAGTAAATTAAGTAAATTTTAGTGTTTTAGCCTTATTGTTGCGTGCGTAAGTGGCGTTTGTTCGGTGCTTGCGCACGTTTTTTATTGACGTGACGGACCTGTTTGAGCGCAGCACAGCGCGCGCATTTGGAAGGTTTGGTGTGGTGTTTTGCTCCGAACGTGGGTAGCTTTTCTCGCGTTTGGAGGGTTGGCGTCGACGCAGTGCCGTACAATCGTCAATCGACACGGGTGCTCTGTGTTCTCGCTTATGCAAGCGTGAACATTCAGAGCTGAGAGAAAACCGCTTGAACGTGAATCCGGGTAATACCGGCGCACGGAGGTCTGTTTTTCCCGTGCCTGGAGAGGTGTTGCAAGGTTTCTTTGTAACGCAAAGTATTGCATGTAATGCATCGCAATGTAACGCGTTTGACGCACAGCATCGTAATGTACACATGTAACGCAAAATATTGCATTGCGCACAATGTAACGCATTGCAACACGTAACAAGAAAGGCACATTTTTATGTCAGAAGAAAATTATCAGTCCAACATGCAGTGGCGTGTTGCAGACATCGCAGTTGCTTCCGTAATTGGCGTTGTTTCTGCTTTTATTTATTGGGTTGTTGCCATTTTTAGTGAGGTTCCATGGACTGCGCTAAACAGCATTCTTCCAGGTTTTGCAGGTCTTATTAACGGTCTTTGGCTCTTCGCTGCTCCTTTGGCCGCAGTAATCGTGCGTAAGCCGGGTGCTGCTATTTACGCTGAAGTCGTAGCTGGCGTGCTCGAAGCTTTGATGGGCAATCAGTGGGGTGGTGCTGAAACCTTCGCTATTGCAGTGGTTCAGGGTTTGTTTGCTGAAATTGCGTTCATTATTTTCGCTTACAAGAAGTGGAATTTGAACACAATGATTCTTTCCGGCGCATTGACTGGTATTGGTTGCTGGGGTTACACCTTCCTCGGTAAGTTGCAGGCTGTTAGCGTATTCGGCAAGTATGGTCTTCCATACTTCGCCAGCACAGTGGTTTCCGGAATTGTGTTTGCTGGTGTTTTAATGTGGTTCTTGTATGTGGGAATCGCTAAGACCGGCGCGTTGGATCAGTTTGCGTCCGGTCGCGAAATACGCGAAAAATAGCGAATAGCGTATTAAGAAATAACTAAAATCTATCATTGCCATAAAGGATTTACTATGCCTGATGCTACTCAATCGCAAGAATCTGAAACTTTCCTTCCAACAGATTTAAGTGATCGCAAGAGTATCAGCAACGCTAGTGACGCAAGTAGAGCTAGTGATAACGCTTCTAACGCAAGTAACGCTGAACTTCGTTTTGAAAACTGGGGTTATCGTCATGCTTCCCGTCGCGCTTTTGCTGTGCGCGGGTTGGACCTCACGATTAAGGCGGGGCAGCGCGTGTTGCTGCTTGGTGCATCAGGCATCGGTAAATCCACGATTTTAAGCGGCGCGGCAGGTCTTATTGGCAATGATTTTGTGGCGAAAAATAGCGCAAAATCCCAGCAAACCACTCTCGTCGAAGATGCCGATGGTGGTGTGAGCGAGGGTTGCGTTTTGGTTGACGGCGTGCCGGTTCGACGTGCGCGCGGTCGTGTTGGTTTGGTTTTGCAAGATCCGGATGCACAGGCGATTTTCCAGCGTTTGGGGGATAACGTTGCGTTTGGTCCGGAAAATATGAACGTTCCGCGCAGCGAGATTTGGGATCGCGTGCGCAAAAGTCTTAAAGAAGTTGGGTTGGATGGCTTGCAATTGCATCGCTCAACTTCGCATTTAAGTGGCGGTCAGATGCAGCGTTTGGCGCTTGCTGGCGCGCTCGCTATGCAGCCGAGTGTGCTGCTTTTGGACGAGCCGACTGCGAATTTGGATCCGGATGGCACGCAGCAGATTGTTGGTGCTGTGCGCGCGGTTTTGGATTCGACGCATGCCACGATGGTGCTTGTGGAGCATCACGCGGAACCGTGGATTGACATGATTGACCGCGTGGTTGTGCTTGGGCTTGAGAATGATGAAGCTGCGAACGGAAAAGCTGCGAACAACGAAACCGTTCACGACGACGATATTGCGCGCGCGGCTTCTTCGCGCACGGTGATTGTGGCGGACGGCACGCCAGACGAGGTGTTTAATCGCACCGATTTGGACTTTGAGGATCTGGGTATTTGGCTTCCGGAACGCTACAAGAAAAACGTAAAATCTTCTGCAAATGAATCTTCCGTAAGTAATTCTTCCGCAAATGCAGAATCTTCTGAAAAATATTACGAAAACTGCGATTCAGCAGAAGGCTACGGAGAAGTGCTACTTTCCACGAAGGACCTCGCAATCAGCCATAATAGCGAGCCGATTGCGCGTCACATCAACCTTGAGTTTAAAGCCGGACAGATTACGGCTTTGGTCGGCGCGAACGGTGCTGGAAAATCAACGCTTTCGCTCACTTTGGCTGGTCTTTTGCCGGCAGTAAGCGGCGAGGTTGTGGCGAGTGATGCTCTTACTCAAGGCGCGAATGGTACGGATCCAATGAAGTGGAAGTCGCCTGATTTGGCGAAGCGCATTTCGTACGTTTTTCAGAATCCGGAGCATCAGTTTGCGTGTGGTTCGGTGTTGGATGAGGTTATGTTGGGGCCGCTTCGCACGGGTGTTTCGGCGGATGAGGCGCGCGCGAAGGCTCAGGAGTTGCTGAAGCGATTCCGTCTGGCTCGTTACGCGAAGGCGAATCCGTACACGCTTTCGGGAGGTGAAAAGCGTCGTCTGACTGTGGCGGCGTCGCTTGCTGCGGCTCCGCGTGTGCTGATTTTGGACGAGCCGACTTTTGGGCAGGATCGCAAAACTTGGTTGCAAATTATTCGCTTGATTGCAAGCCTTCGTAGCGAGGGTGTGAGCATTATTGTGGTGACGCACGACCGTGAGCTGGTTGAGGCGTTGGGTGCGCGCTTGGTTGAGCTTGTGCCGGATGTGAAAGCTGAAGCTGCTGAAATGAGTGCTGCTGAAGTGAGTGCTTCCGAAGTGAAATCTTCCGAAGCGCTTTCCGCAACTACCGGCGCAACAGACATTTCGCGTATCAAAGTGAGCGCTGTAAACAATCGCGACGAGGAAGCGAAACTTTCAAGCAAATCGCCGCTTCTCGCGTCAATTAATCCAGTATTTCGCATTTTTGGAGCGTTCGCGGCTTCGATTCCGCTATTTTTTACGCTTGATTGCGTTTCTGCTTCGGTCGCGTTGCTGTTGGAATTTGTGATTTTTGCGTGCATTAAGCTTCCGCCATGGCGTGTGATTCGCCTTTCGTGGCCTGTGTGGGTGGGCGCGCCGACTTCCGCGCTCACTGTGTTGCTATACGGCAAAAGTGGCGGAAATACTTGGTTCCAGTGGTGGCTGATGCATGCTACGGATCGTTCGGCTATGCTGGCTATTGCAACTTCGCTTAGGATTTTGGCGATTGGCGTGCCGTCGATTGTGATGGTGATTGGGCTTGATGCTACGGATTTGGCAGATGCTTTCAGTCAGGTGCTACATTTGCCGGATCGATTCGTGTACGGCGGTTTGGCAGGAATTAGGCTGTTTGGCGTGCTACAGGATGATTGGGCGGCGCTGACTGCGTCGAGGCGTTCGCGCGGTTTGGGTGATGAGCATCGCGTGAGGGCGTTCTTCCCGCAGTCGTTTGCGCTGCTTGTGCTTTCGATTCGACGTTCGACGACGCTCGCTACTGCTATGGAAGCGCGCGGTTTTGGGGGAGTTGGTGCGCGTTCGCACGCTAGGGTGAGTCGTGTGCGTGCGCGCGACTGGTTGATTTTTGCTGTGTGCGCGATTGTGCCGTCGGTTGCTGTTGCGGCTGCGCTTTACTTTGGCACCTTTGCCTTCCTCGGTGGCGCGTGATGACTGTGCGCGCGATTGCGTGCGCAGGCGGCATAAACTGCGCGCGGCTGTAAACTTTCTGCCGTTTCTTCCGGTTCCGCGCTTCTGCTCGCACCTTCTGTCCGCACTCGTGTAAAGTTTTTGCCGGATTAAGGCGTGCAAACGACTTTTCCTTTACACTCGTGTAAAGTTTCTGCCGTTTTTTCGCGCGCGCTGTGCTGCGCTCAAGCAGGTCGTCAGCGCACGCAAAACACAACCGAATTCACAATGAACAACCACACTAACCTGCCCTGCCTGCGTCAATAAAGCCGCAGGCAGACCTCGCTTGCGTTGAAAGCACACTGTGCTTTCAACCCTAAGCAAGCTCGGCGCTCCGAATTGCCTTCGCGCGCGCAATGCTGCGCTCAGGCAGGTCGTCGCGCATCCTCACTAGCGTGTATACTTTCTCGAGTTGCGGGCTTGTAGCTCAGTGGATAGAGCGTCTGCCTCCGGAGCAGAAGGTCGTGGGTTCGAACCCCATTAAGCCCACTTTTGATTTTCTACTTTTGGTCGTGCCTGTCTATTCGTTGCTTTTCGTGTAGTGTTTTGTAGAATATTTGCATATGCGCTGGTGCATTTAAAGAGTCATCGAATGCTATTGGGGTAGTATTCGCAAAAATAAAAGATATTTATCCATAGTTTGGAAAAGGGGAATACATAGTATGGACAATCAATGCGATTCGGATATAAAGAAAACATGTGCAATTAGTAAATTGCCTGTGAAGCTTTCGTCAATAGATCAGATAAAACATCTTAAGAAGCAAGGTATAACTTTTAACAAACAATCTGAAGATTCTGCAATTTCCTACCTTTCAATCTTCTCATATTATTTTGAGACTTGTTCATATAAAAAATTGTTTAGCAAGAGAGTTGGTGGATCTAGGGATGGCCAGTATATTGACTTGGATTTTGATCAATTATGCAAAATAGAGCAGCTTAATAGGATGTTTCAAATACTTTTGCTTCTAATAACTTTAGCTATAGAGCATGAGGCAAAAGTTAAGTTAATGAAAATGTTTACTGAAAATCCTGAAGAAGATGGATACTCCATTGTTGAAGATTACATGTCTAGTCTTTATAACGATGACCGCAAAATACTAATTGCTGAATTAGAACGACTTAAAGATGGGAAATATAGCAGAGAATCGGCGGCAAAGTATACAGGTGGAATGCCAATTTGGGTATTTGTTGAAGGTATTACATTTGGAACATTGTTAAGATTTTATCGTTTTTGCGCAAAAAGATGGGGTAGTAGAGAGATGCAGAAAGAGCATCACTTATTGTGCAGGGTAAAATCCGTGCGTAATGCTTGTGCTCATTCTAATTCAATATTGGATGGAATTACTGAAAAGAGTTTTGACAACGTGCTTTTGCTTGAAGAAGTAAGTAAAGCTATTGAAGCTGTAGGGTTCAATAAGCGTGCGAGGCGATCGAATATGTGTAATGCGAAGATGAAAGAAATAGTGATAACTGCATATATGTATAAGAGATTTTTGTCTAGGAATTATCAATGTGATGAATGCGTGAATGATCAAAAAAGCATTATTAGATACATTGCAGGAGGATTTATAAAAAAGGCATCTGAGTACACAAAAGAGTATGATAAAGCGAGTAAATTTAACTCATTGCTTGCTTTTATTTGTACTGTTATTGACAGTTGGATATGTGAAAGATAGAATTGAAAATGCTTGAAAACCTTAGGGTTTTGGGGGGCGGAAGTGCGAGAGTGCATCTGCCCCGATTTTTTTTTGCGCGCAAACGACTTTTTCTGTACACGGCTGCACAGTTTCTGTCGGATTTTCTTGCTGACGCGACGACCTGCTTTCGCGTTGCACAGTATATATAGCATGGCATATAGTGACGAATCTCACACAGTATATAGCGACGAAGCACACAGAATACAGCAGCGCAGCACACAACACACACAGCATATACCAGCACAGCATATAGCGGTGCGATGCATGCGCTATAACAACATGTAGTACTTTGTGTTGGGAAAGTGGTCGGTTTTTAGACACGCCGAAGACGCGATTTCGTCGTTTTGGCGTCGGAAATTATTCATTATAAATGCGTTTTACAGTAGATTTTTTAGCGATATTCGTGAATTATAGAAATTTTTTATATGCACGAATATAACACGTGTTTTGCTTGAAATCATTCATGGGGGGGGGTATAAATATTAGAGGCTTTTCAGCAACCATGCTTGCATATAGGGCATACAGGTATGTTATACTGACTACCTGTGGTTAGCTCTGTCTATGGCATTTGCAGTAGTGTGCGTACAAGGTTTTAGTACGCTGAGCATTGGCATCGCATGCAGGTTGAGTACGTGAAGTCTTAAAGATTAGAGAGTTGGAATTTGGGATATACTGCGGCTTGTTCAGCAGTTGAGGACCAGGAAGGCGAGAAAATGTTACCAGCAAAGTTCCGTGGATTCGCATCACGCGTGGGTCGTCTTGCGTCGCGCGCTTTGGTCTGGCGTAAGACCAACGAGCGTGATGCCGCCGTTCGTACTTCCAGCACCGCAGTTATTTCTTCCAGCAATGCCAATACTTTTGGCACCGCCAACACTTCTTTCGACAATGCAGTCACTTCCAGCAGCGCAGCTACTTCCGGCAGCGTCACCATCGCTCGCGCAGCACGCCCATCTCGCACTCTTCATCGCGCGCTCTTCGCAATGTTCGTAGCCGCCGCCACCATAGTAACCATGCTCATAGTGCCGCCGGTAAAAGAAGCAAATGCAGCTAATGTTAGTTGGGATTACATTGGTAATGGATATATTTCTCCTAACTCTGTTGCGAGTTGGGATGTATATAGGGATTTCGATGTTCAGCCTCCAGATATAAATACAATAACCGTTAATGGAAAGAAAAAAACAACCATCACTTGGAATGTTCTTTTTAACGCAAATGGATGCAGAATTAAAAAAATAGAAAACCCAAATGTAGATTGTGATGAAAATACTGCTCTACATGCATATGATGGTAGACCTGATTTTTATCTTATTCTTCCAAAAAACATCAAGGATAATAGCATAAGAATTACAAGGTATCGTACAAAATTTGCTGGCTACAGTGGTAGAAGCAAAAAGTTTGTTTGGGAAGAACGAGGCAAAGATCAAATACCAAGCGATTTTAATGGTTATACTAATGCTACGCGCTTACCAGGTGATAGTGATTATGAGAATTTCTGGAAAGCATCTATTGAAAAATGTGGTTTAAATACAGATGCAACATGTGAAGTAGATACATGGCGTCGAGCTGGTAATTTTGGTAGGTTATTTAAATCTTGGGAACAAGATAACGCTGTAGATTCTATTCGCTGGATTGTTACTGCAGAAGTTGAAGAAGGCAGTGACCCTTATAAGTTACCTTTTATGGCAGGTTGGATTTCCTACTATGGAGATAAGCATAAGTTTACAGTTTTTGGTCCGTATGATCATGATGGCGACGGCATACCAGACTTGGAAGAGTTTAAGTATGGTTTAAATCCTAAAAATAATGATGACATCCAATTCCCAGAGAAGTCTAAAAATGACGCTGTTTACGGTGAAGTTACTTCCGTGAAACCGTATATAAATACTGGTGAGTGGGTTGGTGATTCTTATAACGGCGATTTTAAATATTATAAGGACATGCCAAATCATGGGGGCAGAACTACGTCTGAGATGATTCCAACTGATGCTGGAATAGAATTTACGTTTAAAAAGAATGAAATTGGAAATCATGAGATACTTCCGGATGGTGTTACTAAGACTAATAATCCTAATAATATGCAGCCTGGTCAAGCATATATTAACCCAAAAACAGGCGAAGTTAAGTATAGTCCTAAGGCTTCTGATAGAAACAAAACTATACATTTTGATGTTCAAATAAACTATCCTGATCCTAAACCTAACAATTGTAAAATGAACAATTCAATTGTGAAGGTCAAAGGCGTTGATATACACGTTGTTTCGCAGGCGTCCCGGTATAACCCTTACTATGACGATACTACAGTAAAAGCTGGTGAAGAAAAGAATTCTCCAAATCCAAAAGACAGGGGAGGGAAGAAATTCCCATCTGGCACTAAGTTTAAGGCAGAAATTTATAATAAGTATCAAAATCCACCAACTTGGGCAAAGATTAATAACGAGTCCACTGGTGTTGTCACTTTCCACCCAAATAAGTGGGTTCCTGCTTCTAAAACTGGTCAGCCTGAGAAGAGACCTGTAGTTGTGCATTATCCTGATGGTTCAACTTCGAAGGATAAAGATTCTGGTAATCATGGTGATCCAGTTAATGCTCCAGTGTATGTAACAAGAGATAACCCTGGCACTGGTGACTTGCAGCTCCATATTCATAAGAACCAAAATGGTCAAGAGATTGACTACAACGATGGATTCGTATTCCGCAAGAATCGTGAAGTTAAGCCACAACCATGGATAGATTCTTGGTCAGTGCAGGAACCTGGCGATATTACTATTCGCTCTGTGTGTGCTGATACTACAAATCCTCTGAATCTTAAGTTTTATCTTAACGGTATTAATGGAATAACAATAAATGGTGAAAAACCGTGGCCTCATGCTACTGATGAGGAACAAGAAAAGTGCCGAAATGGTCAGGGCTGTGCAGCAAACAAATTATTTGATAGCACAGGCAGAACCATGGAGCGTACGCGTGGTAGCATCACAGGAAAGCCACTAAAGGTTGGCAATTACCAGTGCACTGTGTATGCTTTGAAGCCTAAAGCTTTGAAGAAATTTGAGGATGCTGCTAAAAAGAACAAAGATATTGAAAAGCAAACCGGTTCTCCTACCAATATCATTAATCCGGATACCTTCAAGGGTTTAAGAGAAGATATTGATTATACATCTAGGACTGTGCCAATTAAGGTTCACTCCGACGCGCATTATTATAACCCTCAATACGATAAGGTATATGTGCAGGCTGGTGGTAAGTCTAAAGAATCGGCTGCTCCAGTAAGCCATTCTGGTGCTAACGGCGTGAAAGGTAATGACAAGAGTCAACAGGAGCTTGTGCAGAATGGTACTAGGTTGCCAAAAGGCACTTGGTTTGAGCTAAGAACCTATCCTAAAGATAATGAACATGTTCTTACATGGTATAAATTTGTCAATAAGCAAAGTAACAAGAAATCAGGCAAGGATGAGCCTGAAGATAGTACTACTGACGCTAGATATGGCAAAGTTACTTTTTCTCCAGAAAAAACTGTAATGCTTGGTGAATATTTTGCTCCTGTAATTGTGCATTATCCAGATGGTTCCACTTCTGAAGATCCGGATTCTGGTAATCTTGGCAAGCCTGTATATGCGCCTGTAGAGGTAACTAGTCAACCGATCCAAAAAAATGATTTAAAGCTCAATGTTTATTCGCAATATGGCGGAAGACGAATTGAAAACAATGATAAAAATGGTATGCGTTTCCGTAAAGATGAAGTGTTAGGCGACGCTACTGGTAACACTAAGCCAATGTTCTTTGACTCATGGTCAAGTGCTAAGCAAGGAAAAATTTATCAGCGCATGCTTTGCTATAAAAAGAATCCACAAACTGGTAAACCTGAAAGCTATGAGATTGATGGTATTAATGGTCTGACACTTGCCGGTCGAAAAGGTAATACTACAAGCGGTGAATTTATTGATAAACAACCATCACAATGGACAAGAGCTACTGAAAAGAATAAGTATGAATGTACGGTTCGTGGTAAAAACTGCAACCGTAACCTTTACTTATACGGTGATGAGCATGATACCGTAGAGCGCACTTGGGGTTGGTTACATGGCAAGGTTAAGGAAAATGGCGACTTTGTGTGCACTGTGTACGCTATTAAAGACCTTGAAAATAAAGATGGTAAGCATGGTGATTTACAAAATAAGTTTGATAAAGCTGTAAATGACTTTGTAAAGAAACCTGCTGATCGCAAGTTTGAAGAGGTTATTAAATCAGTCTTAACAGATAAGCCGGGTAGTGAAGATAGTCCTCAAGAAGCCACTCAAAGGCATATCGATTGGGATTCGGTAACCTTCCCAATTCATGTGCATAGTGATGCTCACTACTACAACCCAGAGTATAAGACTATTAGCATGGAGGCTGGTACCAAACAAGCCACTGAGGTGCCTAAGAGCAAGAAGAATGCCAACGATGCTAATACGTTGCAAGACGATGTGCGCGAAGGTGATCTACCGGACGGAACTTGGTTTAAGTTTAAGAAATCTTTAAGCTACACATTCTTTGAGGATGATCAAGATAATAAAGCTGACTCTGGTGATTCAGCTAAGAATGGCACGGGTCAGTTTGGCAAGGTGACGTTCCGACCGCACAAGTGGTTCCCTGTTGGTTCTGACAAAGTGCAGGTTATTGTGCACTATCCGGACGGTTCTACTTCTGAAGATAAGGACTCTGGTAATCTTGGTAAACCTATTTATGCGAAGGTAGACATTACGCGATCGCATGATGAGGATGCTGGTAATTTACGGCTGAATGTTGGCGATCGTGAAGGTAGCGGCGACTGGAATGATACTACCATCAAACTCACTAAGGGCGAGGAACTTAGTACTTCTAAAAAGACGACCCGTTGGCTTGATTCATGGTCCAAGTATAAGCCTGGAAAAATCAATTTGCGCACAATTTGCAATAAGATTAATTCAGACGGCACTAAGTCTCACTACCAGTCGGGCGGTATTGCCGGCATTAAGATGCAAGATGTAAAGATTTGGGATCATACTGAAGATGCGTCAGCGCAGAAAGCTTGCGAGAAGGATGCAAGTCAGTGCCACCCTGATAGGCAGCTGTACGACGATTACATTGCAAATGGTAACTCAAAAGATACCACTGAGCGTACTCGTGGGTGGATTAAAGGCAAGGCTAACGAATCCGGCGACTACGAGTGCGTAGTTTACGCGATTAAAGCAAAACAGTTTAAGAATGACAATAACGATTTGCTTGCTAGATTCGATGCAGCTGTTGGCGCACTTAACAAAGATGCAAGTAAGAATAACACTGATCCTTTGAAAGATTTCAAGTGGAAGCTTGATGGTAATAACGGCAACAAAAACGCGGTTAAAGGTGTTGACTACGCGTATCGCGCAATACCAATCCACATTCACAACGACAACCACTTCTACAACCCGAAGTATGTTGATGTGAGCGTTACGGCTGGTCAAAAGGTTGAGAATGCTGTGCCGCAAAGCGTTAAGAGAGCTAACGGTGCGGATAAATACCAGGATGCTGTGAAGGCTGGTGCGCTTCCGGACGGAACTTGGTTTGAGTTTAAGGATGCTACTCACGGATTTGAAGTAAATAATGACGGTACTGCTGGAAACAAGGTGTCTTTAGACTGGTCGTATTGGGCTTCTGGCAATGCTGCCGATAAAACTGGTGAGCAAAGCAATAAGCCTGACAATCCTTCCAAGCAAAAGAAGGGCAAGCACAGTTCCAAGGATGACGGCACTCGCTACGGCAAAGTGACCTTCCACCCAGATCAATCTGTTGCTCCTAAAGCGTACTTGAAAGAGATTGTCATCCATTACCCGGATGGCTCCACTTCGGACGACTCGGATTCTGGTAACAACGGCAAGCCTGTGTATGCGAAAGTTACAGTTGGAGACCTCAGTGGAGCTGAGAAGGATCTTAAGATGACATTGCTCAGATCTCAAGACGCTGATCCTGTTCATGACACGCTTGGTAGTGGTAATTCTCTTACCGTTATGAGCGGCACGAGCCTTACTAAGAATCCGTATGTGCTCGCGTGGAGCTTGAAGGATCGTAGCAATATTTCATTGCGTATGATGTGTGCTAAGCAAGGCGAGCAAAAGTGGAGTCGCGGGCTTGACGATACGCTCAATATGCACCTGAACCAGAATTATGGCGAAAGTGTAAAGCCGTGGGCTTTTGCAAATGCTGATCAGCGAAAGTCTTGCAGTCAAGACAGTAAGAATTGCACGGCTAACTTGCTGTATGGCTTTACGAAGGATAAAGATCCGAACAGCATAGAAAGTGCTGTGTCTCGCAGTGAAGACGATATTGCTGGCGTACCTCAAAAGGCTGGAAATTACACGTGCGCTGTGTTTGCGTTGAAGCCGAATGCGCTGACGGTGTTTAATAACACTGTTAATGGAAGTCTTATTGAAGGTAACAAGTATTCGTCTACAAATATGCAAACAACTCAGCTTGCCGGCGTAACCGTTGGAAAAGACTGGAACAGAATTGCTGTTAATGTGACCGTGATCGATCCGCCTAAATTCGCTCTGCCAAAGACCGGCGGAATGAACTGGAACGTGCTGCTTGGTGCGTTTGCTGTGATTGGCACGGGCGTGATGGCGGCTGGGTTCTTCCTTGAGCAAACCAAGTGGGGGCGCGCGATGCTCGAGGCGTTGCTGCGTAAGACACTGCTTAAAGATTTTATTTGCAAAACTGCCAAAAAGCTTCGCGCTTTAAGGCGACGTAGCGAAAGGTGGCGATGCTGATGAAAATTTTCTGCAGCTTAAAAACTGCAGTATCAACGTTCCATGTGCTGGCAATGGCATTACGCGTTACGTAGTGATGGTACACAGTGACGGTAATTATGCCGACATATGGTTCGTATTTAATCTTGCTGCGCGCGGCGCAAATCGTAGCCGCCGACAGAGTTCATGCGGCTTTGCGATGACTCCGCCGACCGTGCGCAACACAAAATAAAACAATAAACGTATTTTCCTCAAAACCTGCCCACAAGGGCACTAAAAATAAGGAGAAGAAAGTGAATAAATTCACTAAACAATGCGTGGCGGCATTCGCCTCGCTCGCAATGGCTGGCACGCTGTGCGTCGCCGGCGCCGTGGTGGCAAACAACGTAGCATTTGCTACGGGTGCTACAGCAGCTGAAAAAGCCCCATGGAATCTTGGCAATGAAGCTACCACCAAGAAGGGTTCCATTACCATCAAGAAGTATAAGGACGAAGTTGATGATCACGGTGCTCAAAAGAAGTCTACGCCTATTAATGGTGCAGAATTTAAGATTACAAAAGTGCTAAAAATTGATAGTACAGCTATTGATCTTAAAAAACGTGATGATTGGGTAGCTATTGCTGCAGTAGTTAAAAAACTTAACGAGCATAAAGAAACTGAAGCTAAGATTACCTTAGGAACAGATGCTTCTAGCAGCCAAACTAAAACAACTGGTCACGACGGTCAGAAAAATGGTGAAGTACAATTCAATAATCTTGAACTTGGATTATACAAGGTCGAAGAAACGAAGGCTGCTGAAGGTTATTCAAATGATGTAGCACCATTTTATGTGACTGTCCCTCAAATTACCCGCGAAAATACAGAAGTAAATAATACCTACACTTATGATGTTGTTGTAGAACCGAAGAACGCTTACATTAAGGATAGTGTTACTAAAACAGCAGACACTACTAAGATGGTTGGTGCTGGAGATGAAATCACATACACTATTAAAGCTAAGTTGAATAAGACGAAAGCTACTAATGGCAATAAGGATCTCACTGAAAAAGATCTTCAGGACTTTGCTATTTATGATGATGTTTTAACTTCAGCATACAAAACTGTTAATCAAAGTGTTATTGCTGAAGTAAAAATCAATGGTGAAAATGCTGCAATGACTAAAGATCAGGACTACACCGTTTCTGAAGAATCTGGAACTGCTAACAATGGCATTAATACTGATCGCAAGCGCATTAAGGTTACATTTAAGAAGGGTGTTACTAATAAAGGCCTTCAAGCTATTGCAACAAAAGCAAATGCTCTTGATTCAAAACCGGTAGAAATTGATGTTACTGTAAAACTTCAATTAGTATCAGACTTGAGTAATTTTGTCGGTAAAAACAAAGTTCTTGAAAACAAGTCTGGCTTTATTCCTGGTCACGGTGATGGTATTCAACCAAAGCCAACTCCTGGTGGCAGTGCAACAACTGAATTCCGTAAGTTCCACATTAAGAAAGTCGATGCAACTGATAAGACAAAGGTTCTTAATAAGGCTCAATTCAAGGCATTCGCAGATAAAAAGGAAGCTGAGAAGTGTGCTGCTGACCCAACTGCTGCTGATGCTTGCGCTAAAGCAATGACTGGTTTTGCTGATACTGCTCCACAAACTAATACCGAGGCTACTATCACTACAACTGGTGTTAACCAGGGTAATAGTGGTGTGACTAAAGATTATGTTGCTAAGGTTACGGACCAGAATAGCAAGATTTATCTTGTTGAGATTAAGGCTCCAGAAGGATACACTCGTTCTGATAAAGTTCATGAAGTTTCTTTGACTTCTGGCGATACTGCTCAGGAGATTGAGATTGTGAATATTCCAGATAATAAGGGTGGCTTCTGGTTCAACCTTCCAAAGACTGGTGCTGCAGGCGTGATTATCTTCGCTCTTGCTGGCATGTGCTTGGTTGCTGTTGGTATGTTCATCTTCTTGCGCAATCGCAAGAAGGATGAAGAGCAGCAGGCTGCCTGATTGTAATTGGTGACTGCTGAGAAAAAAATCAGCAGTCACTGCTACATGAATGTAAATATCTGTTTGCATGGCATAAATATTGGAGCTGGGTGCGACTTGTTGCTCCCGGCTCTATATTTGTACGCTTTAATTGAACTAACTAGCGAGCGCAAAATAAATAAATCGTAAATCAAATCTAAATCCAACGAAAAACCCACGAAACGAGGAAGCATGAAATTAAACGACGCTGTTGCTAAAGTATATGCTTTCCTCAACAAAATCTCCCAAAATAAGCTTTTCAAAAACCAAACAAACGCAACCCAAACTAACGAAACCAACTTAACCGAAACCAACTTAACCGAATCAAACGCAACCGAAAATAACGCAACTCAAGCCCACGCAACCGAAGCAAAATCCGCCGAAAGTAATCAAAAATCTAAGCAAAAAACCAATCGAAAATCTAAGCTCCGCCGCATCGTCGAGCCAATCGCATTCGTGTTGGCAGGCATTTTGTGCTTCAGTTACCCTGTTGTTTCAACACTTTGGAACAATCGCGTGTCGAAGGAAATTTCTAACGCGTACGACAAGTATAACCACGATCAGGCTGGTGATGTGCGCCGCGCTCACATTCGCGCAGCGAAGCTTTACAATAAAAGTCGCAAGAATATGCTTACCACGGATCCGTATGGTCCGGATGGTCAAAAAGACGTAACTAACACGCCTGAATACAAGCGTTATCTTAAGGCACTTGAGGAGCCTATGGGCATTATCGGCATCGTAAAAATTCCGAAAATTGGCGTAAAACTTCCTATTTATCACGGCAGTTCACAGGAAGTTTTAGCGCACGGCGCTGGTCATTTGTACGGCACGGATTTGCCGGTTGGTGGCAAGAACCGCCACACAGTTATTACCGCGCACACAGGTCTTGCGGATGCAACCATGTTCGACGATTTGGTGAATTTGAAGAAGGGTGACTATTTCTACCTCGACGTGCAAGGCGAAACTTTGCGATACAAAGTGTTCCGCATCAGCGTGGTTGAGCCACACGATATTAGTTTGTTACAGCGCGAAAAGGGGCGCGACTTGGCGACGCTGCTAACGTGTACTCCGTATGGTGTGAACTCGCATAGGCTTTTGGTGACGGGGTATCGTGTGCTGCCGGACCCCGTGAAGCCGCCGAATGACCACATGCAATGGCCGCTTTGGATGACGCTATTCGTGATTGCAATGGCGTTCTCATTGATTATTTTGTCCATGATGATTGCCGCGGCAACGTCTAAGCGATGGCGGCAGCTCGACATTCGCGGCAAGCATTTGCTGGTACTTTCGCGCAAGATGCTGCGTAAGTTGCGTCGCGAGTAGCGCAAGAGTAGGCGAGTAGCGTGACGACTATATACAGCGAGCGCGTTACTGCGCGCGTTTGGAGCGTCGCACAACGCTAATCCCTCCAAATGTGAGATAACGCTCGCACTATAAGTGCTCGCTTACGAAACTCGCGTTGGAAGTCCACTGTACTTCCAACTTGAGCGAGTTTCCGCTCCGAGTCGCTTTCGCGCGCGCTGTGCTGCGCTCAAGCATGTCGTCGCGCCTGCGTTTGGAGTGCTAAAGTAGCGCAAACCCTCCAAACGTGAGATAACGTTCGCGCGAGCGTAAAATTTAGGTCAGTTGCGCATATCGTCGGTTGGCTGAAAAATTTACGGTTTATATTGCGCAACGCACTAACATTAGTTGGTAAATCAACAATATTTTTTTAAAAAATATTGCCACAATGCAAGGTTGTTGAAAAATTCTGTAAATTATATGTTAACTACAGATTTTTTACATGTTACTTGTGGAAAAGTGTTTGCGAGGAAATGGCGTAATTTAGCCATTTTTTCTATCCTAAATACAAATTTTTCAAATTTTATTTGCTAAATTAACAAGTTAAAAAAATTTTTTCTCTTTAAACAAGTGCTAGAGTATATGAAAAATATTTTGTTGCACTTGCAAAAATACACCATTATTTGCTGTTTGCATGGGGGGGGGTATATCTCTTATGCGATATTTAGCGGAAACGATTCAAACCAGCGTAACAAAAATATTTACACCCGCATGAAAAATTTTGGCAGCCAGTATGAAAGATTTTGGCAGCTGGCATGAGTTTGTGATAGCTAGAACCGAAATTTTTCCGGGATAACAACCACCATTTTGAAGGAGAGTATGTTTATGAAGTTCAAACGAACGTCATATCTGACTCGTTTAGCAGCATTAGGCGTGGCTGCGGCGGCGCTTATGGTACCGCTTGGTACAGCAAATGCTAAAGACAATAGTGCTGAGAACAATAATCTCGCACAAGTTGTAAATCAAAAGAATAAGAATAAGAAGAATAAAACTACTAAATATCTTGATCCTAAGATTGTTAGCAGAATAGTTAATAATCCATTTAATAGGACTGGTACTTCTAATAAGCCTGTTACTGTTATCGTTACTTTGAAGAAACAGCCAAAACTTCCTTCGAAACAAGCTGAAGACAGTAATAAAGTTGACCAGAATCGTCTTATTGGAAAATGGTCTTCAAAATATGGCATGACAGTACGTCGCCAATTTGGTTACCTGATGAATGGTTTTGAAGCAACATTACCAGCTAAGAAAGTTGCGGCTTTACGTCATGAACATGAAGTAGCTTCTGTTGCAAAAGAACGTTTGTATTATCCTCTTGAAAATTATGCTCGCGGTTTGCAGGGTGTAAATGAAGAATTTAAGAAGCGTGGACTTGATGGAACTGGGATGCTTGTGGCTATTATCGATACGGGCATCGATCCAAGTCACCATGATATGAAGCTTGATTTCAAAGCTGAAAAAGCTCGTAAGATTAAGGACACATTCCCGTCTAATGGTGTAAAGTTCACTAATAAAGTTCCTGCTGGATTCAACTATGCTGATGAAAACTACACTATTACAGATAGTGGTGCAGAGCAGCATGGCATGCACGTAGCTGGTATTGTGGCAGCTAATGGTGATGATGAGAATAAGCCAGCTGATAAAAACGGTCATATTAACGGCATTGCTCCAAATGCTCAGTTACTTGCAATGAAAGTATTTTCAAATAAGCCGGGAGCGCACGGAGCTCGTGATGCTGATATAGTTGCTGCAATTGAGGATTCTGTAAAGCTTCATGCGGACGTTATTAACATGTCTCTCGGCTCAGATAACGGTTTTGGTGGAACTTCTAATGCTACATCTCTCGCTTTAAAGAAGGCTCGCGAAGCTGGTGTGCTTCCAGTTATTTCTGCAGGAAACTCCGGTTTAAGCTTCTCTACATCTGGAGGAACTAATGATGCATTAGGAAAGTGGGATGATGCAACTCTTGGTTCACCGTCTTCTTATCCTTCTGCTTTCAGCGTTGCTTCTGTAGAAAATTCTTATATTATTCAAACCGCTGGTTCATATACGGATAAAGCTAATAAAACAACTGAGATTCCTTACTCTATAGCCTCAGGAAAAGCTGATGGTAAAGAACATGAGATTGTGAATATCGGTCTTGGCAAAAAAGATGAAGTTAAGGATTTGGATCTTCATGGAAAGTACGCTTTAGTTGAACGTGGCGCAATAGCATTTAGTGAAAAATTCCAGAATGCTATTGATAAGGGTGCTGATGGTGTAATCGTTTATAACAAAGCTGGCGATTCGGCACAGTTCCTTGGCATGGCTGGAGTTGATAAGTTCACATGCTTTGGAGCATCAATTCGTCGTGAAGATGCTTTAAAGATTGTTGATGCACTCAAAGCTAATGCAAGTGGTACAGTTAAGGTTTCCTTCTCTGATAAGACAATGGGCATTGCAAATCCTGATAAGTTGCATCCTTCTAGCTTTACTTCTTGGGGTCCAACGCCAGAACTTGATTTTAAGCCTCATATTGCTGGCATCGGCGGTAACGTGTGGTCTACTCAGAACAACAACAAGTACACTAATATGTCTGGTACTTCTATGGCTGCTCCAAACGTTTCCGGTCTTTCAGCTTTGGTGATGGAAAGCTATAAGAAGCGCTTCCCTGAGCTTTCTGCTAAAGATCGTGCTACTCGTGTTGAACAAGCCTTGATGAATACGGCTGAGATTCTCAATAATTCCAGCAATGTACCATTTGCTCCTCGTCAAATCGGCGCTGGATTAGCTCAGGTTGATAAAGCTGTTGCTACTAACGTGATTGCAACAGTCAATGGCAATTCGTACGTGGCTCTACGCCAGGTTAATGGAGATCGTAAGTTCACTGTTAAACTGCATAATTATGGAGATAAGGCTGTAACTTATGAAGTTCCTAAACAAAATGTTGTTAATGAATCTAATAATGCTAATGCAGAAACGACTACCTCTATTAGCTCAGAAACATTAGCTTCTTCGACTAATACGGTTACAGTAGATCCTAAGTCAGAAAAGGAAGTAGAGTTTACATTAACTCCAGACGTGACTCGCGACCATTATGTTGAAGGTTGGGCGCGTTTTACTTCAAAGACCTCTGGGGAACCAGATTTGGCTGTTCCATATCTTGGCTTTGTTGGCAATTGGGATAAGGAACCAATTCTTGTAAAGCCTGGTGAAGAGTATCTTAAAAATGCAATTAATATGACTACTTCGCTTATTGCTGAAAGTTATTTTGGTGATGTGCAAGTTAATGATGAAGCTCCTGATCATTTAGAATTTTCTCCAAATGGTGATGAGTTATTTGATAAGATACGACCATCACTAGCATTATTCCGTAATGCAAGTCTAATACAGTATTCTGTTTTGGATAATTCTGGTAAGACTGTTGCAGAAGTAGGAGAGGAACATGACGTTTCTCGTTCTAATTTCTCAGAATTATTACGCGATCCAAGAGCATTAAATAGTTCTGTTGAATTTGATGGAACTATTTATGATAAGACATCTACTGATATCGCGCATTGGAATAAGAAGCTTCCTGATGGCAAATATATTTATCGAGTAAAAGCTTGCTTGACTAAGGATATGTGCCAGACGACTGATATGCATTTTAACCTTGATACTAAAGCTCCAACCGTTACAATTAGCGAACCTGATAAAGATGGTGAAATTACCATTACAGCTCATGATGAGTTAAGTGAAACATTGAGTGAACCAGGTGTAAGAGTTAATGGTAACAGTGATTATATCAAGGTTGATGAGAAGGACTGCAGTGAAACTCATGACGCAAATGGCTATACTCGCACTTGCAAAGTTAATGTAGGTAAGGATGCTTATTACGTCAATGTCAGTTTGCATGATGGAGGTTTCAATGAAACCAATACTTCCAAAGTGTTTAAGGGATTTGCTAATAAAAAGATTCTCATAAATAATGAGGTTAATCTTAAGAATATTGGCATTAAGGATGTCACTGCTAAAAAAGATAACGGTGTTGATAAATACAGCATCGAAATCTCTGGACGTATTGCTGATGGTTGCAAGGATGTGAAAGCTTATGTTCAATCAGGAACTGAAGCAGAAGAAGAATTAGCTGTTAAGACAGATGATTCTGAATTTAGCTTTACTGCTCCTATTAAATCAGGTGCTAATACAATAAAAGTTAAGGCAAAAGGTTCTGATAATAAAGAAGTGGTTGAAACTCTTGTAACTAATTTCGACGAAAATGCACCAACAATTAAACTAACTAATGCAGATAGTAACGGGAATGTAACAATTGACCAAAATGGTGCAGTAGAAGTTAAAGGTGAAGTTAAGGACGATACTACTCCAAAGCAGAAGCTCACGCTTACTGTTAAGTATAGTAAGGATGAGGTTGTTGGCGGTGAAGTCCAGACTGAACAAGTGGAAGAGCCTGTAAATGTTGCTACTGATGGCTCATTTACTGTAAAAGTTACTCCATCTGCTAGTACATATTCAGTTACCTTGGTTGCTAGTGATGGAGTTAACACAGCTACTCAGAATGTAGGTTTTGCTAATCGCGTTATACCAACAAAGCCAAAGCTTTATAATATTTCACTGAGTAATGCTAACGGCTTAGAATCATACAACTGGATTGTTCCTGGAAATAGTGGTACTTCGCTCAATTCATTTACTGCAAAAGGCAAAGTAAGTAACAAAGCTACAGAAATGCTATTTACAAAAGCTAATCGAGTTAAAGATGATGGTTCGGGGTATGAGGATTTTGATCCTATAGCTGCAACAATCACTAAGTCCACTAATGCAAATGCTGATTCTACATTCACGGTAACTCTGCCAATGCATCCTGGAATAAATGACTTTAGGATGATTGTCAAAGAGGGAAGTGATGTGGTATTAGACACTCCAGTTGCTTTCTACTTCGACAGACAGGCTCCAGAAGTAATGTTTAGTACTCCAAAGTTGTATGGCGGCAGAATATTTACTAATAATGACACTGTGAAATTCAAGGGTGTTATTAGTGATGATTTTGCTGGCTATACTCTTAAGATTAATAATCTTATTGCTTCAGACAACTTCAGTACTGATTCTAAAGGCAAAGAAACTAATGCTCAGAGCTTCGATAGAGATGTTGAAGTTAAAAATGGAGAGTTTGTATTAATCCAAGCCATCGATCAGATGTCTAGCGCACTGTATGGTCGTGCTCCTGTTGTTGTTGATAAGGATGCTCCTTCTGTGACACTTGGAATAAAGGACAATGATCATGTTGAAGCAAATCGTAAGATTTCTGTAACAGCTAAAGATGATCATTTGAAGTTATTGCGAGTGAAGATTGATGGTAAAGAAGTAAATCATGCAAGTAATGGTCTTAAAGAAACGGATATTAAGCTGAGTAAGAATAATCCTTACGATGCTACTTTTGCCGATCTGAAAGATCTGAAGGATCCGCTGAAGGTAGATGTTGATTTCAATTCACTTTCTGCCGGAAAGCACTTAATCACAGTTGAAGCTGTTGATTATGCTGGTAACGTTGCAACGAAGAATACTTCCGCAGAATTCGTCGTTGAAAAGAAGTCGAATGATGGTCATGGGAACGATCATGGTTCCTCCTCTGTAACTGTCAATCCTCCTTCCGTCTCAACTCCAGCACCTAAAGCTCCTGAATCTATCGCAAAGCTAGATCAGTCACTTAAGGGAATCCTTGTTGCTGGTGAACATATGAATGATGTTGTTCGTGCTGGTAAGAGCAATCCTGTGAAGTTGTATTTCGCTGGCATGGATGCTCCTGCTAAGGGTGATGCTGGCTCTAAGTCTCACAAGACTAAGGTCTCTTCTGCCATGAGCAAGTTCATCAAGGAACTTAAGAAAAACAAGGTTGCTTACGCTTATGCTTACATGTATTCTTCGCCTGTGTTATTGAAGGGCGCAGATGGATCTAAGTATGTGAAAGTAACTTTGGATAAGAATGGTCAACCTCAGTTTAATGTTGTGATTCCAGCTGGCTACTTCGGTAAGCATACGATTGTTTTGCTTAACGATAAAGGTGAGCAGCTTGCTTGGGCTAACGTGTGGGTTATTGCTGAGAATGCTACAGCGTCCGATGAAACAGATGCAGAGATTAACCTGAAGTATTCGGAGCTTCATTCTGGTACTGGATTCGGCAACGGATTAGGTGCTGGTTCTGGATTTGGCACATTTACTGGCACTACTTACGTTGGTACAGACGGAAATGCCTCCAGCGAAAGTGGCAACGCAGGTGCTGCGAATGCTAACGCTGCTGCAAAGCAGAAGGCTGCTGAAAAGGAGCAGGCTGCCGCTAAGTCTGCCGCCAAGAAGATGACTTCTGACTTGGCGATGACTGGCAGCAGTGTGATTGGCATGATTGTGACGTTTATGGTGCTGCTTGCAAGCGGTGCTGTAACGTTTAAAACTCGCCGCCATCATGCGCATGTAAGCAAGTAAATAAACAAAATAAGTAAATAAATAAACAAAAATAAATAAACAAAGAGCACTTTCATCTTCTAGTAAGGTGGGAGTGCTCTTTGCTCCTTTCTTATTAGTGGAGGAATCATGAAGCTAGCTGATTTTGCAGAGTCTGCTCGCGCGCTATTTAAGCGGCTGACTCGTATGCGCGCTAATAAGTCCTCCAAAAGTGCGGAATCTTCCGCAAGCTCTGGAATCGCTGCATCTTCCGAAAATACTGAATCTGCGCAGTCTACGCAGTCTTCGTAATCTTCATCATCACAAGAGCAATCTTCCCCAAAACCAATGTCCACACTTCGCAAGCTGGCTGAGCTGATTGCGCTTGTTACTATTGGCGTTTTGTGTTTCAGCTATCCTGTGGTTTCTACTTTGGTCAACAATCACGCTGCCAAAGAACTCTCAATCTAGTACGATAAATTAAATAAGGAAAAGACTAAAGAAAATCGCGCGGAAATTTTGGGAAAAGCGCGTGAATACAACGCTCGCCACAAGGCGATTATTAGCGCGGACCCGTATAACGGCAATAACGACTACATGGACACTCCCGAATATAAAGAGTACGAAAAAGTGCTTAGTGATGTCGATGCTGAAGGCGTTGTGAAAATACCGAAAATTGACGTGAGGCTGCCGATTTACCATGGAACTACTCAAGATACTCTCGCGATGGGAGCGGGGCATTTGTACGGCACGGATTTGCCGGTGGGCGGCAAAAGCAGGCACACGGTTGTGACGGCGCATACGGGTATGCCGGATGCCACAATGTTCGACGATTTAAACACGCTGAAAAAAGGTGATTACTTCTACTTTGACGTGCAAGGCAAGACTCTTCGATACAGAGTGTTTCGCATAAATGTGGTGGAGCCGAACGATATTCGTTTGTTGCGGCGCGAAAAGGGGCGCGACTTGGCGACGCTGATTACGTGTACCCCGTATGGAGTTAACACGCACAGGCTGCTCGTGACGGGGTATCGTGTGTTGCCGGATCCTGCTAACGTGCCGGGCGACCATATGCAGTGGTCATTGTGGATGACGTTGTTTGTGATATCGATGGTGATGTCTGCGGTGTTGATGGCGATGATGCTGATTGCGTCGTTGCGAAAGAAGAATGGTGTGAGTAGTGTGCAAGGCAGGCATTTGCTGGCGGTTTCGCGCAAAATCTTGCGTAAGTTGCGCAAACGACCTGCCTGAGCGCAGCAATGCGACACGCCGGCTTGCGTGCAAGCTCATTCTGAGTATAGTAGTTACTCGGTTCGCGAAACGAGCCAAGATAACCAACGCCCCTTTAGCTCAGTTGGTTAGAGCAGCTGACTCTTAATCAGCGTGTCCAGGGTTCGAATCCCTGAGGGGGCACAAGCGAAACCCAAGCTTCACTGCTTGGGTTTTTTCGTATCTAATCTCTCCGTCACGCATATGCAGCAGCGCGCGTTTGTCCTTCTTTGCGGTCAAGCTGGAAACATGACCTCGTCAAATATGATGCCGCAATTATTCCAGGATGATGCCCAGCTTGAACAGCCGCAACCGTCGCAACAACCGCTGCTAAATTTAGCACAGTCGCAGTCGCAACAAGTTCAGTCATCGCCGCAACTACTTACGCCGCAGCAAGCTCAGCTGCGACAGCTCCCTCTAAAAGCCGCCGACACGACTGCCGAAAATCCATGGCCTGTTGCCGTTTTAAGCCAAAAGTTCCACAGTGCAGTAGAACGCTGGCCAGCCGCGTGGATTGAGGGTCAAATCGTCGAAATTAACATGCGCCGCGCTTCTTCCGGTTACATCACCCTTCGCGACAGTAATGAAGAAGTGTCGATTTCCGTAATGGGCTTCAGCAATTTCGTGCAGCAGGCGCGCGAACTTCGCCAGGGTGACCGCGTAGTCGTTCACGGCAAGGCGGATATTTGGGTAAAAGCCACGCGCTTAAGCTTCGTTGCAGACGAAATCCGCCGCGTCGGTGCCGGTGACTTAAAAGCGCAAATTGACGAGTTGCGAAAAAAGCTTAAGGGCGAGGGCTTATTTGACGCTGAAAATAAGGTTCCGCTGCCGGAATTTCCTAAGTGTGTCGGTCTCGTGTGCGCTCCTCAAGCGCGCGCGGAGGGCGATGTTATTACGAACGTGAATTTGCGCTGGCCTGTTACGCGCTTCAAAGTTATTCACGCGCACGTGCAGGGCGTGCAGTGCCCGGCGGATATTATTGCCGCAATTAAGCAGCTCGACGCGGATCCAGAAGTTGACGTTATTATCGTTGCTCGCGGCGGTGGAAGCTTTGAAGATTTGATTGGTTTTTCAGATGAGGGTGTGGTTCGCGCTACTGCTGCGTGCATAACTCCGATTGTGTCTGCAATTGGCCACGAGGACGATTGGACGCTGATTGATTTGGCTGCAGACATGCGCGCTTCGACTCCTACGGATGCTGCAAAGCGCGTGGTTCCAGACGTACGCGAGCAGTGGCAGCTTATTGATAACGCGTTGCAAACTATGCGCATGCGAATTTCTGCGCGCGTAGACAATGAGATTCGTCTCGTTGAAGGTTATGCGAATCGCCCGAGCCTTACGCGCCCGAGCACTATGCTTGAGCCGCACGAGCGTTTGGTTGAGCAGGCTGTTGAGCGAATGCGTCACGGTTTGGTGCGACTTCTTGACGACGCGAGTTTGACTGTTGAGAAGGCTCACGCGAGCTTGACTGCGCTAAGTCCGCAATCGACTTTGAATCGCGGGTACGCTGTTGTGCAGCTCAGTGGTGGGCGAGTGCTTGACGATGCGGCTTTAGCGAAAGTTGGCGACGATATGACAGTTACGCTTAAAAGTGGCGTGGTTCTTGGCAAGGTGACTGGAACAAAGTCAGCTGTTACTAAGTCTGCTTTCATAAAGCCAAGTAAAAAGTCAAGTAAGTAATTTTTTAGATATTTTAGATATTTATTTAGATACAACGAAAGGTTAGATATGAGTGAGAAAGTAACGAAAAAAGCGGAAGAATCAGCAGAAAACACAGAATTTGCAAGCACACTTACGAAAGAAGAGCGCGCTGCGATTGAGACGATGCCGTACGAAGAGGCTCGCGAAAAGCTGGTTCAGGCGGTTCAAGCGTTGGAAGCTGGCGGTTTGACACTAGATCAGTCCATGCGTCAGTGGGAGATTGGCGAGGCGCTGGCAAAGCGCGCGCAGGGTTTGCTTGCCACGGTTCGCGCTAAGTTGGACGCGGCACAAGCGGAACAATCGGCGACGGCAGCTACGGCTGGCACGCAATCGAATCTTGAGGATTAGCACTCGCTGATTATGCGCTCAGGCGGCATAAACTACTCGCGACTGAGTCGTTTTGGTCGGATTCTTGCGAAAAAGCGGCATAAACTACTCACCCTTGCACTGTTTCTGCCGTTTCTGCTGCGCGCCGCAGTGACACGCCATAGTGTATAATTGCCATTTGTTGCCTCGGTAGCTCAGTGGATAGAGCACCACTCTCCTAAAGTGGGTGTCGTCAGTTCGATTCTGATCCGGGGCACTTTTATGTGTGGACGTTGTGCAGTTTATATTTGTGCAATGGTGTTGTGTGCTGTATAATTCGCCTATTTTTTGTTGACAAATATTAGTTTCTTTCGTATAATTGAGTAGTGGTGAAGCCAGGCAGTGTCTGGTTCGCAAAGAGCCAATCAAGCGATTGATTGGCTCTTTGTGCATCTAATAGCGGGGGATTGGTGGGGATGATGGTGATTTATAAACCTTTTACTACTATCAGACAACAAATAGAATTACTTAAGTCTAGAGGAGTAGTGTTTCCTGATGAGATTAAAGCTATGGAAATACTTGAAAGAGAAGGTTACTATAGCGTTGTAAATGGATATAAAAATCCATTTCTTGAGTCAAAAAATTCGAATAAATATGTTCAAGGAGCAAAGTTTGAACAAATTTATTATCTTTTTAAATTTGATCGTGAACTTCGCAGTATTATCTTTGCGGCTACAACTAGAGCAGAAGCATTGTTAAGGTCATCATGTTCATATTGCTTTAGCCAAATGCACGGTAATGAAGTTAATGCTTACCTTAATGAAACTAACTATGAAGATCCAAAGGAATCAGGTGGTTTAATTAAAGCATTTAATCGAATTATAGAAAATAATAAGTCAAATAATCAAAAATTAAATATAGGAAAAGAGTACATACGACATTGTATCAATAATCACGATGGGCAAGTTCCATTATGGGTTTTATCTAATGATTTGACTTTCGGACAGATGTTCTGGTTTTACAAAGCGCAAACTAAATGCGTGAGAGGTTTGGTTGCTAAAAAATATACTGAACTTTATAATTCTTCACACTGTTCTCAAAAAGATATTACGTCAATAAAAACTGATTCTATTTATAGAAGAATTAAAGAGTTCAGAAATATTTGTGCGCATGATGAACGTTTGTATTGTGCTAGACCGCATAGTGATAATGCAACAGTCTTTCAGCTTATTAAAGATTTCGACATATTATTAGAAACTAGCTATTATCTAGAGTTTTTAGAGAAGATTGAAAAATTACTTGTTGCGCTTTGCGATAAAGTTCCAAATTGCTCTAAAAATGTTATTGAATGCATTGGAATGTCTAGTATTGATGAATTTTATGATTGGAAAAATAAAATTAAAGAAAATATTATCTTGAATAGTAACTTGTCTGTTCCAAACGAGGCAACGCTTAAGGCTATGAATCACGCTAATCAAATTATGAATGGCAAAATTTCTGACGATGGCATTGCTTTTAGCAATGCTAATGAAGCTAAGGCATTTTTGGATAATATGTCATGAAAATGTCATGAAAATTATTCGCGAGTCGCGAAATTATTCCTAATGTTAGGGGATAGTGTTAGATTATTTCTAACTTAAGCGATGATCCGTTATCGGCGGGGAGTTTTCGGAAGAACGGCGAGGATTCGTAAGGTTTTCGCTTATTAGAACCGACGGGGTTGGCCCGCACAGCCAAACACGAGAGGCTATGGGAATAGTTCGATTGCGTTGCATATTTGTGTTACGCACTTGCGTTATGCATTGCGATACACGTTACGTAATCATCTTATAGCAAGCGAGGTGGTACCGCGGCAGTAACTGTCGTCCTCGCAGGGAAATATTCACCCTGTTGAGCGAGGAGAGCACAGTGAGCGAATCCACTAATCCAGCAGCAAACGCGTCCGAAAATACGTCCGCAAATCACGTATACCCAAAGGTAAGTGTTTCAGCATCAACGCAAGAAAACTCCGGCGCGCAAGTTGCACCAAATCCTTCCTTCCCAAAGCTTGAAGAATCAGTTCTCCAATACTGGGATGCAAACAACACTTTCCGCAAGTCAATCGAATACCGCCCGTCCGGCAAGGGTAGCCAAAACGAGTTCGTGTTCTTCGACGGCCCTCCATTCGCAAACGGTCTTCCTCACTACGGCCACCTGCTCACAGGCTACGCAAAAGACGTCGTTCCGCGCTATCAGACTATGCGCGGTCGCAAAGTAAACCGCGTTTTTGGTTGGGATACTCACGGTCTTCCTGCAGAGTTGGAAGCGCAGAAGGAACTCGGCATTGAATCGGTTGAACAAATCGAAAAAATGGGCATCGCAAAGTTCAACGATGCTTGCCGTGCCAGCGTTTTGAAGTACACGAACGAGTGGCAAAACTACGTGCATCGTCAGGCTCGCTGGGTTGATTTCGAGCGCGGTTACAAAACGCTGAACATTCCATACATGGAATCCGTTATGTGGGCATTTAAGCAGCTTTACGATAAGGGCTTGGCTTACAAGGGTTACCGCGTGCTTCCGTACTGCCCGAAGGACCAAACTCCACTTTCAGCCCACGAGCTTCGCATGGACGCGGATGTGTACCAGAATCGTCAGGATACTACCGTTTCCGTTGCCGTTAAGCTTCGCGACGAAGCCGACGCTTACGCAGTATTCTGGACCACTACTCCTTGGACTGTGCCAACCAATTTCGCAATCGTAGTTGGCGCAGACATCGACTACGTGGAAGTTCGCCCAACTGAAGGCAAGTTCGCAGGTAAAAAGTTCTACATCGGTAAGCCTTTGCTTGGCTCCTACACTAAGGAACTTGGCGAAAATTACGAAGTTGTGCGCGAACTTAAGGGCGCTGAGATGGCTGGTTGGCGCTACTACCCAGTGTTCCCATACTTTGCAAGCGATTCCGCGCTTTCCGAGGGTGGCACTCCTGGTCCTAACGCTTTTACGATTTTCACTGCAGATTATGTTGACACCGCTGAAGGTACTGGTCTCGTTCACCAGGCTCCTTACGGCGAGGACGATATGAACACGCTTAACGCGCACGAAATTCGCAGCGTTGACGTGCTCGACGCAGGCTGCAAGTTTACAAGCGACTGCCCAGATTACGAAGGCTTGTACGTTTTCGACGCGAACTTGCCAATTTTGCGTAACTTGCGTGCAGGAGACGGTCCGCTTGCTCAAATGCCGGAAGATCAGCGCGCGTTGCTATTCCAAGAAAAAAGCTACGTGCACAGCTATCCTCATTGCTGGCGTTGTGCAACTCCGCTTATTTATAAGCCTGTTTCTAGCTGGTTTGTGTCTGTTACGAAGATTAAGAAGCGCTTGCTTGAGCTTAATCAGGAGATTAATTGGATTCCTGGAAACGTTAAGGACGGTCAGTTTGGTAAGTGGCTTTCTAACGCGCGCGACTGGTCGATTAGCCGTAACCGCTTCTGGGGTTCGCCAATTCCAGTGTGGGTGAGTGACGATCCAAAGTATCCTCGCGTAGACGTGTACGGTTCTTTGGAAGAGCTTAAGGCTGATTTTGGCGACTATCCGCGCGATGACGACGGCAATGTGAATATGCACCGCCCGTATATTGATCGCCTTACTCGTCCAAATCCAGACGATCCTACTGGAAAGTCGCAAATGCATCGTATTACGGATGTTCTCGACTGCTGGTTTGAGTCTGGTTCCATGCCTTTCGCGCAGTTCCATTATCCGTTTGAAAATAAGGAATTCTTCGAAGAGCACTTCCCATGCGACTACATCGTTGAATATATTGGTCAGACTCGTGGCTGGTTCTACACGCTTCACATTATGGCTACGGCTCTATTCGACCGCCCAGCTTATAAGAACGTGATTTGCCACGGCATCGTGCTTGGTTCCGACGGCCAGAAGATGAGTAAGCATTTGCGCAATTACCCGGATGTGAACGGCGTTTTCAACGAGTACGGCTCGGACGCAATGCGCTGGTTCCTCATGTCTTCGCCAATTTTGCGCGGTGGCAATTTGATTGTGACTGCAGACGGCATTAGGGATACGGTTCGTCAGGTTATGCTTCCAGTTTGGAGCTCGTACTACTTCTTCACTTTGTATGCGAATGCTGCAAACGGTGGTAAGGGTTATGACGCTCGTCGCCTTCGCGCGGATGAGGTTGCAGGACTTTGCAACATGGATCGTTATTTGCTTGCTCGCACGCGTTTGCTTGTTGAGCGCGTAGAAAAGTGCTTGAACGCGTTTGCGATTAGCGATGCTTGCGCAGCAGTTGGCGATTTTATTGACGTGCTTACGAATTGGTATATTCGCGGCAGTCGTGACCGCTTCTGGAATGAAGACGAGACTGCTTTCAACACGCTTTACACTGTGTTGGAAGTGTTCATGCGCACGATTGCTCCTCTTGCTCCTATGGAAGCTGAGGCTGTTTGGCGCGGTCTTACCGGTGGCGAATCCGTGCATTTGGCTGATTGGCCTTATTTGGTGGAGCCTGAAACTCTTTCAGACGGTGAGAAGAACCCTAAGGCTGGAACAGTCACTGAGCTTGGTGCTGTTCTTGCTCATGACGATGCTTTGGTTGCTGCTATGGATAAGGTTCGCGAGGTTGTGTCTTCTGCGCTTTCGTTGCGTAAGGCGGAACAGTTGCGCGTACGCCAGCCATTGGCAAACTTGACGGTTGTTGCAGAAAATACTGCTGCTGTTGAGCCTTACGAGCAGGTTCTTGAGCGCGAGCTTAACGTGAAGAATGTTACATTCTGCACTTTGGAAGACGCAAGCAACCACGGTTTGAAGATTGTTCACGAGCTTAAGGTGAATGCGCGCGCGGCTGGTCCTCGTTTGGGCAAGCAAGTGCAGTTTGCTATTAAGTCTTCTAAGAGTGGCGATTGGCGAGTTGACGAGTCTGGCGCTCCTGTTGTTCAGACTCCAAACGGCGAAGTTGCGCTTGTTGAGGGCGAATATGAGCTTGTAAATCGCGTTGAGTCTTCGGATGCTCAAGCGGCTGCGAATACTGCTTCTGCTGCAATGCCAACTGGCGGTTTCGTTATGCTCGACACTGCTTTGACTAGCGATTTGCTTGCTGAAGGTTACGCTCGCGACGCTATTCGCGCTGTTCAGGATGCCCGTAAGGAGAACGGTTTGGATATTAGTGACCGAATCGCTTTGACTTTGAGCGTGCCAGCTTCGGACGTTGTTAAAGTTGAGCAGTTCCGCGATTTGATTGCGGAGGAGACTTTGGCTACGAGCTTCGAGGTTGTTGAGGCTGATTCTAGCGCAACTGAGCTTAGCGTAACTCTTAAGCGTGCGTAGCTTAAGTGCAAATCTTAGCTAACTAAACAAAACGTGCCGGTGTATTTCAATGCGTCGGCACGCTTTGTTTTATTTCTAGTTTTGCTTCGAACTTTCTAGTTTTTCTGCAATGAGTGTATTGACGACTGCGTTTCTGCTAATAGCAAGAATTTTTGCACGTTTATCAAGTTTTTCAATAATCCATTCTGGCATAGTAAATGTTACGCGTTTTTGCACATTTGAGTTATGCTCTATAGTTGGATGTTCCAAATCAAAGTACTCAAGTACGTCTTCACCGTTATCGAATTTTTTATCGAGTTCTTTGTCACTTATTTCCTTATTCGTTGTAGTGCTCTTCATAATATTGCTCCTCATTTTTACGCGATTTTCTTACAGAAATAATACGAATTCGATTATTTCTTTTTGTTATTATTGCCGTCCAATGTTTATTGTTTATTTTTCCAAAAACTAAGTAGCGAGAGTTGTCGTTTCCTGAATTTTTGGATTCTAATGTAATTGTTGTATTCTCCCAAAGTAATTGGGCTTTTTTGAAACTGATACCATGTTTAGCAAAATTTTTTAAGCTTTTTGCAGGATCGTGTTCAAAATCCATTCTCACCTCCTAGTGTGTATTTTACATCAAAACAACATCAATATGAAGCAATTTTTTAATGATTGTTGTTTTGTATTAAGTATCGTAAATGCTTTAAGTCGGCTTTCCTAGATTTTTTACGCATTGTGATTAAAGGCTATTTATAAAAGCGCGCTACCGCATTGGGTCTCTTTTCGCGCTACGCTTAATCGAAAAGCGAGTCAATGTGACACCCCGTTTTCTATGGGTTCCTATAGTGTCGATAAGACAACAATACAAATTTTTACTCGATTTGTGTTTTGCGTTAATTTATATTGCATGATATTCAAAAAGAAAGTGCAGGTGACGAAATGAGTAAAGATGAGAAGGGTCGGTGTATTTCGTTCACGCTATAAGCGTGATTCATCTAGCGTCACCGTTCCTACTGGAAATAATTCTGGCATTATTATCGGAAGTATAATTATTGCAATTTTTGTGATTTTGGCAATTTTTGCCGATGCTTTTACTGCAATCACTGGCAATAATCCTTATGATGAGCATCCAGAATATTTAGATTTTAATTCTGTTCCAACAGGTTTTGGTGGCATTAATTTCCAGCATTGGTTTGGTCTTACGCCACTTCGTGGTCTTGATATTTTTGCAATTGTGGCTCATGGCGCGCGCGTATCTCTTGGAATTGGCGTCGCTTCTACCATAATATCGCTATTTCTTGGCATCGTAATCGGCATGATTGCAGGGTATTTCAGTGGTTTTGCAGATGCTTTGCTTTCGCGCACAATGGACGTGTTCTTCGGTTTCCCGTTCCTGATTTTTGCGATTGCTTTGTCTGCTGTTGTGCCGCAAGATTTTCCGCGTCCGCTTCTACTAATACTTGTTTTAGGATTTTTTGGTTGGCCAAGTATTGCGCGTTTAGTTCGCGCTCAAACTCTTACGCTTAAATCTCGCAATTTTGCAGTTGCATCTCGCGTAATGGGAGCCGGTACGTGGCATGTTCTTCGTGAACAAATAATGCCAAATATGATGCCGTTGTTGCTTGTGAATGTAACGTTCCTTATTCCTGGACGAATTGGAGCTGAAGCTGCGTTGTCTTTCCTTGGCGTTGGTATGAATCCGCCTTCGCCTTCGTGGGGTCGCGCTATTGCGGAAGCTGTGCAGTGGGTTTTAGTTGACCCATGGTATTTACTTTTCCCTGGAACTGCACTGTTCTTGCTAACTTTCGGTTTTAATCTTGTTGGTGACGGTTTGGCCAGTGCTCTTCAGCCTCGCGCTAAAAAGGCGGCGACGGCATGAGATATAAGGAAAATATTAGTAATAGCGATACAAAAAATAGTAATAGCAGTACGAAAAATATCAGCAATAAGCAGAATGTAAATAATACGCAGAAGAAAAATATGCAACAAAATATTAGTAATAACAGCAATAATGAATCCGCAAAAAACTCGCGAATTATTAGCAAAACCGTAGATTTTCTTACGTTTTTAATAAAGCGTTCAGCAAGCGCGGTACTTGTTTTAACACTGATTGCAGTTGTATTATTCCTTATTTTCTTTATGCTCCCAGCGAATCCTGCGCAACTAGCTTGCGGAAAGCCGTGCACTCCTGAGCGTTTGGCTCGAGTTTCCGCATTTATGGGCACGGACGCGCCGTGGTATGAGCAGCTTGGAAACTATATTCGTGGGATATTTTTTGGACGAGAATTTGGAACTAATTCTGCATCCTCAGGAATTTCAGCCGCTGGTGCCGCAATTATCTGCTCGTCTCCATGCTTAGGCTGGTCCTTCACGCTTAACGAACCAGTCACAGATCTTATTATGAGCCGTTTTGCTGTGACAGCTTCTTTGGCGATTGGCGCTGCATTACTTTGGGTAATTATTGGTGTAGTAACCGGAGTGATTTCTGCTTCTAAAGAAGGATCGCTTTTTGATCGTGCATTTAGAGCGCTTTCTTCAGTGGGGATTTCGTCCCCTGCTTACCTGATTGGTATGCTTGCAATACTTGCTTTTGCAGTATATCTGCCAATTTTCCCTACAGGCGGTTATGTGAATTTTTCGGATGATCCTTTAGGTTGGCTGCAGCATTTGCTACTTCCGTGGATTGTTTTGGCACTTCTTAACGCTGCTTATTATACGCGACTTACTCGTGCTCATATGCTTGACGAGTTGCAACAGGATTATATGCGCACTGCCTTGGCTAAGGGTATGCCGCGAACGAAAGTTATAACTCGTCACGCTCTGCCTAACGTAATGCTTCCTGTGCTAACAATGTTTGGCTTGGATCTAGGCGGTTTGCTTGGCGGTGCTGTGATTACTGAGAGAGTTTTCTCTATGCAAGGTTTGGGTTCGCTACTTCTTGATTCTGTTAAAAATCTTGATTTGCAAGTGCTGGTTGGTGTGACGCTTTTTGCGGCTGCGCTTGTGATTGTTGCGAATCTTATTGTTGACATCTGTTATCGTTTCATCGATCCTCGTGCCGCAGTCTGTTAGTGCCTTTCGAGTGAAATTGTTAGTGGGCGAGGACTAAGCGCTTGCGTTTGCTTGATGCTGCTCGTGTCAGCTCGCTCACTTTTTCTCAAGTTCAAAAATGTTAAATAGCTTATGCGCGAGTTTTAAAGAATTAAATTTTAAATAGAAAAGATTAAAGAAATAAGGGGATTATTATGTTCATTTTCAAAAATAATACGGCTTCAAAGAAAATTCTTGCTTCAACAGCAGCTTTTTCACTACTTACAATTTCACTACTTTCGCTTTCAGCTTGCACAAATTACAACTCTGGGAAAACCAGTATTACGAACGCTTCCGTGCTAAATTCTAATCCTAAAAAAGGCGGAACTTTTACAATATTTACGTCAAATACGAATATGAATTTCGATCCAGCTCGCAGTCAGGGTTTGCCAATTACGTCAAATAATTTCATCTTCCGCGCACTTACTACGTGGAAAGTAAGTCCGGATTCAAGCGAGCAAACGCGCGTAGTTCCAGATTTGGCAACGGATACTGGCACAACAAGTGACGGCGGAAAAACTTGGAAATACACTCTTAAAAAGGGTGTTAAGTATGAAGATGGAACCGAAATCACTTCGCACGATATTAAATTTGGTATTGAGCGCTCGTTTGCAGATTCGTTAAGCGGTGGTTTTGGATATCACAAAACTCTTCTTGTTGGAGCTGAAAACTATAGAGGACCATTCGACGGAAAGTCGCTTGATTCGATTGAAACTCCAGATAATCAAACGATTATTTTCCATTTGAAAGCACCTTTTGCAGATTGGCCGTGGGTGACATCTTTGGCTGCATTTGTGCCAGTTCCAACTAGTTCAGGCGATGCTCAGACATATAGTAAAAGGCCGAAATCTTCAGGACCATACAGGATTGTGCAGAACGAAGTTGGAAAGCAAGTTGTAATGCAACGCAATAAGTATTGGGATTCCAAGCTCGACAGTACTCGCACAGCTTCTGCAGATGAAATTGTGTGGAAACTTGGTTCAGACACTACTGTTTCAGCTCAGTCTATGATTCAAGGAAATACGGATACAAAAACCGCATTTTTGGCTGATTTTGTGCCGCCTGCTCAGCTTGCACAAGCTCAAGCGCATCCTCAATCTCGCAAGTTGCTAACTACTAGTAGTGATGGTGCTCTTGAATATTTGGCTATGAATACGCGCAGAATAACGGATATCAATGTTCGAAAAGCGATTCAGTATGCTGTTGATAAGCAGTCGTATCGAACTGCGAAGGGTGGCGAAATTGCTGGAGGTTTTGCTACTACGCTTATTACGCCTGGTATTTCTGGTCGAAAGCAGTTTAATTTGTATTCTGAAGATCCTCGAGGGAACGTTGAGAAAGCTAAACAACTGTTGAAAAAATCAGGTAAAACCGATATTAAGTTGATTCTGATTGCTCGTCCGGATCAAACGCAAGTGGCATCTTCTGTGCAATCAAGTTTAAAGCGAGCTGGTATTAAAGTGACGATTAAAACTGTTGATGCAATAAACTTTACGGATGCAATTACGTCAAATTCCGGAGATTACGATTTGGCTTTGGCTTCGTGGCAGCCTGATTTTCCTTCTGCTTTTGCGAATTTGGGACCGCTTTTTGATTCTTCGCAAATTGGCGGCGGTAACTGGAATATTTCTCGTTATTCGAATCCTAAAGTAGATGCTTTAATTCGCGAAGCTGTGCAAACTGTTGACGAGAATTCGGCTCATAAACTGTGGCAAAAGGCGGATCACGCTATTATGGAAGATTCTCCTGTTGTTCCGCTTATTTACTCGCATAATACGTTTATTCATGGAAGCGGTGTTGAGAATTTCTACATCGGAAGTTTTCCTGCTTACCCTAATTATGCAGCTGTGTCTTTGAATAGGTGATTGAAGATGACGAATTTGGATGCGCAAGCTTTGGATAATAAAGATTTGGATGCGCGTAAAAGAATTGTTATAAGCGTTGAAGATTTGTCAGTTTCGATTGACGGTAGGCAAATTACACGCAATGTTTCTATGCGATTGCGTGATGGAATGGTTTCTGCGTTAGTAGGCGAGTCCGGTTCTGGAAAGTCACTTACTGCGTTGGCTCTTATGGGATTGCTCGATAATAATGCGCGTGTTGAAGGGAATGCGGCGCTTCTTAACGCTTCGGATGCTAACGAATCTTTTATAAATTTGCTTAGCGAAGATGCCTCTTATGAGCATATTCGCGGTGGCATGATTGGCATGATTTTTCAGGAGCCGTCCAGTGCGTTTAATCCTGTGAAAACAATTGGCAAGCAAATAGAAGAAGCGCTAATATATCATCCTGAAAAAGCAGGAAAGCTTAGCCAAAGAGAGCGTAAGAAGCGTGTGATTTCGCAGCTCCTCGAGGTTGAGTTGAGTGATGCTGAGCGCGTGTATCGTTCTTATCCGCATGAGCTTTCTGGCGGCCAACTCCAGCGTGCGATGATTGCTATGGCTTTAATAAATCGTCCACAAGTTTTGATTGCAGACGAGCCTACAACAGCACTCGACATCACCACGCAACGAGATATTTTACGTCTTATACGTAATTTGTCGGAGAAATTACAGCTTGCTGTGTTAATTATTACGCACGATATGAGTGTTGTGCGCGCGCTCGCAGATGAAATGTATGTAATGCAAGGCGGGAATGTTGTGGAATCTGGCGAAGTTCAGCATATTTTTGCGAATCCTAAGCACGAATATACGCGCACTTTGCTAGATTCTGTTCCTAAATTTGATATGCAATATGCTTCAAGTGGTGATTCTTATGAAAGTATAGAAGAAGTAGCAAAAGCAATTGCTAAGAATATTGCTAAGAATATTTCTGAATCTCCAGGTTCTGAATCTCCAGTAGTTGAAGTTCAAGGCGTAAGTGTGAAGTATTCGCATGCTCGTTTTAGCAAAGATTCAAATAAGCTTGCTCTCGCTAATGCAAACTTGCGCATTAACTCTGGCTCTACACTAGCTTTAGTCGGGGAGTCTGGAGCTGGGAAAACCACTATTGCAAAGCTTATTTCTGGGCAAATCAAACCAAATTCAGGATTAGTGCTACTTAATGGAGAAAACTTAAACAGATTAAACAATAAAGTTCGCCGCCAAGCATTATCGCGAATTGGATACGTTTTTCAAGATTCAGGTTCCGCACTAAATCCGCGTAAAACCATTGGCTGGAGTATTGCAGAACCATTACTTTTACACACGAATCTTGATGCCAATGAGCGTTTAGAGCGCGTTGGAGAAATGCTTAATCAAGTACAACTGCCAGTTGAATTCGCAAGCCGTTTTCCTCACGAGCTTTCCGGAGGTCAAAGACAGCGCGTAGGTATTGCGCGAGCGTTGATTTTGCAGCCTTCTCTGCTTATTGTGGATGAGCCAACTTCTGCGCTTGACGTAACAGTGCAACGTTGTGTACTTAACTTATTGCATGATTTGCAACAAAAATACCGTTACGCATGCTTGTTTATTACTCATGATGTTGGCGTTGTGCAAGAAGTTGCTAGCGAAGTTGCCATAATTAGAAATGGCAGCGTTCAATATATTTCGTAGTATGTTTTCCTAGTATGTTGACACTCGCCATTACGATAGTAAGCGTTTTTAGGAGGTAGTTTATGGCATCGTCGGCAGCAATTGGCGTTTTTGATTCTGGGCTTGGAGGCATTTCCGTAGCTCGTCAGTTGCATGCTGCTCTTCCGCATGAGCGAATTATTTATTTCGGCGACTCTGCAAACGCGCCATACGGCATTAAAACGCCTGAAGAAGTTAAAAAGTTAAGCTTTGCAATTGTCGAGCATTTTGTTCGCCTAAATGTAAAAGCTGTTGTAATTGCTTGTAATACTGCCACTTCCGCAGCTGTGAACGATTTGCGCGCGCATTACAATATACCTATCGTAGGTATGGAGCCGGCGCTTAAATTAGCTTGTGATTTAGGTAAAGGTGAGCCTCAGCGCGTAATTGTGGCCGCAACTGAGCTTACTTTGCGCGAGCATAAGTTTGCGGATTTGCTGCAACGTTTTTCGCAAAATAACACGATTTTTTCGCAGCCTTGTCCTGATTTAGTGCGTATTGTTGAGCGTGGGGAGCTTAATAATCGTGATGTAGTTTTTGCTGCTTTTCACAAGTATTTCGACGAGTATGATTTAGACAGTATTGATTCGGTTGTGCTGGGCTGCACTCATTTTGTGTTTTATAGGGATTATTTCCGCGAGTTTTTGCCTGCGCGCACGAATATTGTTGACGGCAACGAAGGAACTATTAATCATTTGCGCAAAATATTGGAACTTAATAATGAGCTTGCAAGCGATTCTCAAGAAGGCAGCATAACTCTTACTAATTCGGATACAAGCTTGCGCATGCAGCAACTTGCGAAGAGCTTGTGCTGTTAAAATCTTGCGTTAAAAATCGCTCTTATTTAGCCAAAAAATACTTTAGAATATTGGCACAAAATCAAAGTAAGCAATGCCGCAATCCAAAGCACGTCTATGAGCAAGTCGTATCGCAAACGGTAGTAGCTTTCCAGCAAGCTAAAACGCTTAACAAGCAACTTTTGCGAACTTACGCTTGCGTGAGTCAATGATATAAATTGCATTGTTGTGGAGAACATAAGCACAATGCACCACGGGCACAACGCGTGAATTACGAACATAGATTGCGAAAACAGCCAGTAAGCGTAGGCAAGCGCGCATAATCCACCAAGCCAAGTGCAAATTGCGAACCATCGCGGCACGCGTACGCGAATCATTCCAATAACTGCGAGCGTTACGAATACGCTTTCTGCAGCAATTCCAAAGAATGCGTTTGGGAAGCTTAATTCGCCAAATTTCACAATTTCTGCCTGCCAAGTTTGCGCAACTCTAGAGCAGGATACTACGCTGTTGAAGTCGCAACTGAGCAGCTTATTAGGTTCGCGCGCTAAAGCAAGGGTTTCAGCAGAAAGTATAAGCGAAGTTATGAGTGCTACCGCAGAGAAAAATAGCATAATGCCATACGTCCATACTGCAGAGTGCCTCCATCCGCTAAGTGTTGTTTCATAGTCTTCTTTAGCGGCGTTAGTTTGCTTCATTGCTGCTCCTAAAAGTTACTAATTGCGAATGATGTGAATAATAATAAATAATAGCAAATAATTATGTGTGCATATTCATTTCTCGTTACATGGCACAGTTTACGATGATTATATGACCGCAATAAGCAACAACCAACGTGACGCATCAAATCATGCTAGCGATAGCAACTCCAGCATGATGAATTTTGCGCGCGAACGCTGGGATTTGCACTGTCATACTGTTTATTCAGACGGCACTGCAACTCCAGAAGATTTAATTACGCAAGCTAAAATCGTTGGTTTGCAAGGTGTTGCTATTACTGACCACGACACAACTGCAGGATGGCATGATTTTCAAGAGGCTGCTAAAGCTTCGAATGTGCCAGTATTATTTGGTTCGGAGATTACTGCGCAAGACTCAGGCGTGTTTGTGCACATGCTCGCATACCAGTACAATCCGAAAAATAGCATGATTGTGAGCATGTTTGAGCTTACTAGGAAGCGTCGTTTTGATCGCACAAAGCGTATGGTTGAATGTATGTCGCGCGATTTTCCAATTACTTGGGATGACGTTTTGGCTCAAGCGAAGCTCGGCGACTTAACTACAATCGGGCGGCCGCATATCGCTGATGCTTTAGTAAAAGCTGGCGTGTATAAAACGCGTTCTGAAGCTTTTGCTGGGCCTATTTCTCCGTGCAGCCCGTACTATATACCAACTCCTTCTCCAAATGTTCGTGAAGTTATTGAGGCTGTTAAAGATGCTGGAGGGGTTGTTGTTATTGCGCATCCTGCCGACCCTACGCGTAACCGCGTGCTTCTTTCGGATAATCAAATTATATCGTTTGCTAAAGCTGGTCTTGACGGTTTAGAAGTGTATCATCGCGGAAATTCTAAAGCACAGCGTGAAAGACTGCTTTCTTTAGCGAGTAAGTGCGATTTGCTTGTGACGGGCGGCTCGGATTGGCATGGCTACGGTAAGCCAAATCGTTTGGGCGAAGAAACAACAAGCCGCGAAGTAGTATCGGAAATACTCTTGCGCGGCTATAAGCTCTAAAACTATTTATTTATTTATTTATTTATGTTGCTGTAAAGTTTCTGCCGCTCTTAGCGGAATTTCGTTATTTTAGTTGAGTGCTCCGAAGCCTACTGAATGCTTTGGCGTATCGCCGATGAGTGCGTAAGACAGCGACGAAGCTGAGACCATAATAGTGCGCCCATTTACGTCCGTAAACTCAAGCATATCCTTGGAATCGTTAATCACTTTGCGCACTTCTTCTGCGCTTTGGTTGGTTTCAAAATCGATGGAATCAGAAACGTTTTTTACTCCTAAAACAACTCGCATACATACTCCTTTTGCTTTTTACGCTATTTATCGTTTTAATTAGTATTTAGTATTTTATTTATCTTAGTCTAAGTCTGCTTGTGCGTCGCGCATTGCTCGTTCTTCACGCTCTAGCAGAGGGATGATTACGGTTTCTGGTTTATCGTCATTTTTTTGCGTATTTCTTTCTGTATCTTCAGAAAGTTTTGAGTCCGAAGAAGTCTCGTTTGCGCTATCAACCTTACTGTCACGCTCAACTATAACTTCATCCTTAACCTCAGAATCATTGTTGTTCTTGGCGTCCTTAGCTTCCTCATTGCTACCAGCGTTACTAACGTTTTCATGCTCAGCACTAGCATTGCTATCGGCAGATTTACTCATTGCAGTTTGCACAATAGTTTCTGCGGTTTCGTGTACTGTTTGAGTTTTTACATGAGTAATTACTTGAGTTGCTGTGTCGTCAGCGAGTTGTGCTGCTTTTTCAGCCTCCTCAGCGTTAGCTGCGTGTGTGCCAGCATATTGAACTTTGCGCTCATGAGTATCGTCGCTTATAGTTTTGTTGCTATCGTAAGTCTCGTCTTGAGTGTTATTTAATTCAGTATTTCTTTCTGAAGTAATGTCTCGCTCATGAGTTTCGTCGCTATTTCCAGTGTTTAGTTGGTTTTCAGTAGAATTATTCTTAGAAATTTGGCGACTTTGCGTATTGTCATTTTCAAGAAGCGTTCCAACTGTAATAGTCGAGACGGGATTTCCTGCAGCACGACCAGTTTTAGCAGTTTGTGCATTGCTAATACGACTAAGCTCGTGCGCTAAACGCTCAACTTGAGCCTTAAAACGCATAATACTAGTGTTATCTGCACGTTGCAAAGCTTGAACAAAATCGCCAACTTGTTCCATTTGCAGCCACAAGTTTGCGCGAAGCATAATCAAACTATCTAAACGAGAACCCATAATTCTACCGTATGCAGAAAGCACTGCGTTTCGGCGCTGCTCGTTAAGTTTTGCAAAAATCCAAGCCAAATCGCGCGCAGGATCGTTAATTTGCATTCTTTGCCAATTTGTCACAGCAGTAATTGTTGAGCCAGCAAACAAAATGTCGCCATCCATAAAACCGCCGTGTACTGGGCAAGTTTCAAATGACCACAATCCTTCAGTTTCCAACACTCTTGACCAACTGTCAGTAATTTCGGTTGGAATATGACCGGCTTGACGAAGTCTTTTAATCCAACCGGTTAACTGTGCGCGAATTTGACCAGTAGTAAAAGCAGAGTATTTTCCGCGCGTTACGAAAGTAGGGCGCAGGCGATGAATAGCGCCGATTGCAGTTCCAACATTTGCGCAATCGTCAGTAGTAAGAAGACGCAAGTCGCGAGCGCTACCTTCAAGATGTTCGCAAATAAGCACAGTGTCTTCATCGTTGTTGTTGGCAATAATGCTTGACATTCGTATAGATTGCTGTTGTGTAGATTGCTGTTGTACGTATTGCTGAGTGCCAGCAACTGTAGAATTTTCATCGGTTACATTATTTGCAACATTTCCAGCGTTATTATTAGCATCTTCGCGTTTTCCTGGCATAAACGTGAGCATAGTGTCGTAAGCGAATCCCAAAGCTGCCAAATCTTTACTGTGCTCAAGAGTCCATGCTGCACGAGCCCGGTCATGCAAACGCTTGCGACCTTTACTATCCGCACTGATAAAAACGTCGTAAAGCTTACCGGAAATATCTTGCACAACGGCGTGAGAAATTCCAGCCGCGGTATCAGTGGCATTAACTTGCTCACTTTGGCGTGTTCCTGCAAACTGTACTTCGGGCATGGCTGCAGATGCCAGTGCTGCCAACTTGAATCTACTGAGTTGTGTCACACTCCCACAGTAATACAAAGCACCGAAATTTTGCCAATTTTTTGTAAGTTATACACATATTTTTATTCTTGTTGCGTAAGCGTTGTTATTGCTGCAACAATAGAATTATGAATTCTTCACCAGAACCTTCGCAAGTGACTTCTAAAACTTCTCAAGTGACTTCTCCAGAAGCACTTTTAGACGGGTTGGATAATTCGCAACGCGAAGCTGCTACCGCACTAGAAGGGCCAGTGCGCATTATAGCTTGTGCAGGAGCTGGTAAAACGCGCACTATTACGCGCAGAATTGCGTATGCTTGCGCTACTGGTAAGTGGGATCCTGAAAGAGTTTTGGCAGTTACTTTTTCTGTAAAAGCAGCTGCGGAAATGAGATCGCGTATTGAGGCTCTTGGTGTAAGTAATGTTGGATGCGTCTCAACATTTCATTCTGCGGCTTTGCAACACATTCGCAGCGTGTGGAACGACGTCTGTTCAGCACAATTTCCATCAATTATGAATGATTCTCAGCAAATCATAGCTTCTGCGCTTAAGCGTTATCCGGATTTTGCGGATATGACTTTGTTGCAAACTCGCGATATTTTGGCAGAAATTAATTGGGCGAAAGTTTCGCTTATTGCGCCTGACGATTACTTGCGTGTGTGCGCTTCTACGCACCGTTTGCCTCCTGCAGGTTTAGAGCCGCAGCAATTTGTCGATATATATGAAGCTTACGAAACCGAAAAAAATGCGCATAATTGCATCGATTTTAACGATATTCTTCTACTTTGCTGCCATATTTTACGAAATTTTCCGGAAGCTGCAAACCGTATTAAGCAATCAATCGGATGGATCACAGTTGACGAATATCAGGATGTGTCTCCTTTACAGCACGAATTGTTGCGATTATGGATGGGGCAGAACCGCGATATTTGCGTAGTGGGCGATCCTGCGCAAACAATCTACTCGTTTGCAGGTGCGAATAGTTACTATTTGCTTTCATTTCCGCAAGAATTTGCTCCTCTTGGAGCAGATATTAGTTTGAATACCGACTACCGCTCCACAGAACGCATAGTAGGTCTTGCTAATAGAGTGCTTGCGGCTTCTGCGCATAAAAAGGATTACGTAAAAGTTAAGGCGGCAACAAAAGGCGGCGTTCGTGTTAGCCAGCAAGTTTTTGCAACCGATGTTGAAGAAGCTTTGGGCGTAGTTGAGCAAATTGCAAAACTTGTAAAAAGCGGCGTTGCACATCTTGGGGAGTGCGCAATACTAACGAGAACCAATGCTCAACAGCAAGTAGTTTGTAAAGCGTTAAAAGCAGCAAAACTTCCGTATCGCGTGAGAAAAGACGTGGGGTGGCAGCGAAATGTTTTAGAGGATGCGCAAAGCTACGGTTCTCAAGGTATTTCTGACATTTTTGCATCTTCTAATATTTCAACTGTTACTGTTTCAACTATTCATGCTGTTAAAGGTTTAGAGTTTGCGCATGTTTACGTAATTGGCTGCTCTGAAGGGCTTATTCCTTTTGGCTCTACGGCTGATGACAGTGCTTTGGAAGAAGAGCGCAGACTTATGTACGTTGCAATAACTCGCGCAGAAAAGACTTTGCATCTTTCTTACGCTTCTAGAAAAGACAGTGGAACTGGCATGAATCGCGTGCCTAGCCGCTTTCTGGCTTAATCTCGCGGCATAAATTTTACGCTCGTGTAAAGTTTTGGTCGTTTTTGGTTGAGACCGACCTTTTCTTTACACAGTTGCACAGTTTATGCCGTTTTGAGCGTTGATGTCGATTATTCAGCTGGATTGTTATTGAATCAGGAGTTTTACAAGAGTTTTATTCGCCGTCAGCATCAGTTTCGTCGGAATTGCCGGATTCGTTGCCAGCTTCGTTACCGGATTCGTCGCCGGATTCGTCGTCAGTTTCGTTACCGGTTTCGCTGTTTTGCTTCTTTTGGCGTGCATCCTCTTCCAAAAGCTTGCTAAGTTCAGCATCCCAATCATTTGTGCCTAAATCGTCTTCTGTTAATTTTTCAAAAGATTTTTCGATAGGCGCATTTTCGATAGCGTTATCAGTATTTTTGTTACTTTCGTAACTGTCTGCACTTTCGTGACTTTCGCTAGTTTCGCTAGTTTTTTCAGTTGCTTCGCTAGTTTGGTTAGACTGAGTTTCTATTGCATTTTTTGCAGCAGTTTTCGTTGCATCCTCCGCATCGATTTCTTTCGTAACTTCGTCACCTGCGTTACCAGCTTTACTTTCATTACCAGCGTCTTTCGCAACTTCGCTAGCTTCCGGCAAAGTTGGCAACAAATCTGGATGACTCCACAAGCTATCTCGCTCTTCAATACCGCGCTCGCGAGTCAACTTTTCCCACAATTGCGATGCCTCGCGCATACGGCGAGGGCGCAAATGCAAACCAAGTAACGATTCAAACGTCACTTCTGCAGGTCCTCCTGCAGCTCGCTCGCGACGCATCATCTCTCGCAACTGCTCAATGTGCACAATATGAGCCATTCCAGACTGCCATGTAACACAATCAACCCAACCTTCAACAAGTGCAAGCAAAGTTTCCAAACTATGCAAAGCTTGACACTGCTCTTCAGAATCATTGCTGCCAATATTTTGCAAATTAACAGCTCCTGAAATTGCTTCCGGATTCATTGTTTCCACGTCGCGAAGCTGTTCTTCCATAGCCTCTAAATCAATGCTTATTCCGTTTGCGTACTTAATAATCAGCGCTTCAAATCGTGGCATAAGCCATGGCACGGATGCAAATAATCTTGCGTGTGCAGCTTCTCGCAAAGCCAAATAATTCATGACTTCTGTAATATCCAATTCCCACACTTTTGCATACTCAATGCAATTATATGGAATTAATCCGCCTGCAGGATTTTGTAAAAGCGCAAGACCTTGATCAAAACTGCCGTGCACTTCGTGTGAAAGTGCTCCAGCTGCTTGACCTAGTTGCATAGCAAACGAAGTGTTTCCAAGCAGTTTCATTAGTTGCGCTGGATTATTCATTCCTTCAGGCAGTGGAATTGGCACAACTCCTGCAAATAATCCTTTTACTTCAGCATCATCCACATCGCGGAATCGCTCTTCAATAACAGAAGTGAGTGCTTCGTTTACTGATTTTGCAACAGGATTAGCGAATTTAACCCAAGCTTCCAGCGTTTTTTCTACCCAATCAGCTCTAGACAATACTTCTGGCGTTCCAGGAGCAGGATTGAAATTGCACGTTATATCTAGCCACAAGTTCGCTTGGCTTAAAGATCTTCGTGTGGCATCTGCTACGTCTGCATTTACATTTCCTTGATCGCCATTAGCGTGCTGTAGAGCAATAGATTGCGCTAACTTGCGATTAATTGGCCCTTCTTCAAGTGTTGCTTCCATTTCGTATGGATTATTAAGACCGCCTGCACTAAAAGCTTGCATCATTCCGCGAACTTCGTCTGGTTTAGGAAGCTTATCTGGATTCTGATTTAAGAGTTGTTCGCGTAGCTCAAAAGGAAGCTGATCAAGTTGTTTCCATGCTTCTTCTCCTTGTATTGGCCCAAAGCATTCAATGAGCCATTGGTGAATTGCATCGTCATTCATGAGCGTATCCTTCTCGTGCCACGTGTTGCATAATTTACAGTTTTTATTTTTATACGTTTCGTACCTGCACGTATTTGTACGTATTTTATAAGTATTTATACGTATTTTACACGTCTTTATATGCGAGTTTAGCGCATCTTCTTAATAAAAATATTTCTTAATACAAATATTCTACTCGATAATATGGTTTTATGCGCTATAACTTGCGTGCAAATATATTTTAAAGCAAAACTATATAGGGCTTGTGTCATGATACAAGCATGTTTCGCTTTTCTACAGGTGCTAGTGTATTCCGTGCGTGTTTTAAATCCTTGCGCTCGCTGTCTCATGCTTTAGTTTTGTACATTACTTCGCATTCTTTGCGATATTTTGCAGGATTCTTTACAGTAATTGTTGCGATTTTTGCGTTGTCGCTTCCAAGTGCATACGTCGTAGAAGAGCCTGGTCCAACGCAGGATGTTTTAGGATCCCTATCAAATACTCCTGTGATTGATATGTCTGGTTCTCGAGTAAAAGAAAATCATGATACTGGTAAATTATTGTTGATTACTGTCAATGTTTCTGGTGTTCCTGGATATGAGGTTTCAACATTTTATTCATTGATTTCATGGATGGATCCTCATAAAAGTTTGTTGCCTCGTGAAGCTATTGTGCCAGTAGGACAGAGCGCTGACGAGTATGAGAAGGAATCCACGAACGAGATGGATAATTCGCAAAATCTTGCTCAAAATGTTGCGTTGCAGTACGCGTCTAAGCATCTTGGAATTAAAAAAGAAGATGTAAAAGTTCGTTTACATATTGAAGATATTGGTGGACCGTCTGCCGGAATGATGTACACTCTAGGAATTCTTGACAAGCTTACTCCTGAACAAGAAACTGGTGGTAAGACGATAGCCGGAACTGGAACTATTGAAAAATCGCAAAAAATTGGTGCAATTGGTGGTATTCGTTTAAAGATGATTGCAGCTAAAAGAGATGGAGCTACTTGGTTCTTAGCGCCTTACGATAATTGCAATGAAGTTGTTGGGCATGTGCCACAAGGTTTGCGCGTTGTAAGTGTAAAAACATTGGATGATGCTTACAAAGCGTTAAAAGCTATTGGTTCTGGTCGTGGTGCAAATAAATTGCCAAGCTGCAATGTGAAATAAAACTATAAACCAAATAAAGCAGAAACCAAATAAAGAGCAGAAAGTGGGCGATGAGGGACTCGAACCCCCGACATCCACCGTGTAAAGGTGGCGCTCTAGCCAGCTGAGCTAATCGCCCGTTTGCAACAAATTAAAAACATACATGATGGTGTGTACGAATGCAACGTGTGGCGCGCGTCGTAACAATCGCGTACAGTATACTGAATAAGAACATGTGCTCAGGAGGTCGATATTCGATGGCTCAGAAACCTGATACCGCTCGTAATGCTTCAGCAATGGAGCGTGTGGGTAAGCGTAAGTTAGGATATAACGTCGCACAGGTGAATGCTTTTCTAGAGCGTGCTCACACTTTGTACGAAAGCGATGAAGCTCGACTTACGCAGAAAGATATTCAAGAGGTTTCTTTTGACTTGGAGCGTAATGGTTACATTATTGGTCAAGTTGATGCTGCGTTATCGCGTTTGGAACGTGCGGTAGTAGATAAGTGCACTGAGCAAGAATTGGCGCAATGCGGACGAGTTGCATGGAAAGCTCGTGTAGAAGTGCTTTATCGTAAACTTTTGCAACATGCTCAAAGAGATTATCGCGATCGTTTTGATCGTGGTTCTTCGCGTCACCCGTCTTATGCGCGTAAACAAGTGGATATTATGGTCGATCAAGCCTTAGATAAGATTGCTCTTATGCTTGGTCATGAGCTTGAGTGGGAAACGGACAAAGAAACATTACAAGATATTGATTCTGCTTATGTTTCTAATGTGATTTTTACGCAAAAAAACGGTAAGCACGGTTATGATGAGCGTCAAGTTGATTATTATTTAAACGCTTGTGTGCGTTTGCTTAGCAGCTTGGAATCTTTTGAGCGTGTAGAACAGTATGTTGATGCGGATAATAGTAGTTCCTCATACTCTCGAGCAGCATCTGAATCTTATTCTGCTCCTGCTTCTGTTTCACCTTCTATCTCGGCTTCCGTTCCACCTTCTGTTATTCCTGTAACTAAAGCTGAAGAGCCTGCTAAATCTTCAGAATCTACGGAATCTTATAACCATTCTGAAGAGCCTGTTCCATCATTTGCTCCTTCAATAAAGCCTGCATCTGATTTCAGTGCTGCTTCTGCAGCTTCTTCCGCTTCTGCCACTGCACCTTCTGCTTCTTCAATATTCAAACCTGTTGAGGATGCTGTGGATGATGAAGACACTGCGGATAGATTGTCTAAGATTGCACCTCGCTCAATACCTAGCGTGCCAAATCATGATAAACAAAGCATTTTTGCTCCTGTAGATTATGCTAATCAAGATTCTAATGATTCGTTTGAAGCGTTAAATAAGTCTGAGCGCGCAATATTTACACCTCATGCTGCTGCAAGTAAGCCTTCTAATGTTCTTAACGATACTGATAGCAATGACGAGCTTTTGCAAAGCGCTACAGTAATGCGAAACTCTTCTGAATCTTCTGTGCTACCTCCTTCTTTCACTCCTGCAGCTCGTAATCGCAATAATTCATCTGCACCTAAGCCTGTTGCGGCTCCTGCTCCTGATGAATCAATTCCATCATTTGCTCCTCAAGATTCTGCACAGCATTCCTCGCAGCATTCTTCGCTTAATATTCCGGAGTTGCATGTTTCTAATTTGCAGTCGAGTAAGCCATTGAGTTTAGATATTCCAGATTTGTCATTCCCAATTATTGGTCATATTGATGAATCTACTAATTTCGGTAGCTCTTCTCAAGGCGACGACGATTCGGAAAATAACGATCGTAATTAATCTAACTATTAAAAAAGATATAGTTTGATTTATGCCATTGTATCGCGATGAAGCTGTTGTGCTTCGTACTTTTCCTTTAGGTGAAGCGGATAGGATTGTTGTGCTTCTTACTAAGCGGCATGGCAAAGTTCGTGCTGTTGCAAAGGGAGTTCGTAGGCTTAAATCACGTTTTGGTGGTCGTCTTGAGCCGCTTATGCGTGTTGATTTGCTTCTTGCACAAGGTAAATCTTTGGATGTAGTCTCGCAGGCTGTTTCTATTGCTGCTTATGCTGGTGAAATTTGTGCAGATTATACGTCCTATGAGTATGCAAACGTCATGCTTGAAGTTGTGGATTTGCTTGTTTCTAACGAATATACAGATGAATACAGGCGTGAATATCAAGATACGCTAGGGCAGTATCGTCTACTTACTGCGGCTTTACTTTCATTGTCCAAGCATAAGCATTCTCCTGATGCTATTGGCGTGTCGTATATATTGCGAGCATTGTCATTAGCTGGGTGGTCTCCGCGACTACAAGCTTGTGTTGTATGTGGGAAAAATGAAGATTTGTGCTATTTTTCGCCTTGCGCAGGTGGAATGATGTGTGCAAGTGATCACACTCCGGATTCAATAGTTTGTGCTAATTTGACGCGTTTGCAATTGTGTGCGCTTGCGCAAGGAAACTGGTCTGTTCTTGACGGAGTGTCGGTTGATTCTTCTACTATGCGATGCGTTCAGCAATGGGCTGAATATTATCTTGAGCGACCTATTCGTTCGATGGGGTTGTTACATTCGTAAGTATGGCTTTTGAAAACGTGGATTATAAGTCGCTTGATATTCCAGCGGCTCCTTTTAGTGACCCTTCTCGCATACCAGATTTTCCTAAGGGCAAAGTGCCTCGTCATGTCGGTGTGATTATGGACGGAAACGGACGCTGGGCAAAAGAGCGCGGAATGATTCGAACCGAAGGTCACAAAGCTGCAGAACCGGTAGTTTTTGACGTTATTGCAGGAGCTATAGAAGCAGGAGTTCGTTACTTAAGCTTATACACTTTTTCTACCGAAAATTGGAAGCGATCTCCACAAGAAGTGCGCTTTTTAATGGGATTTTCTAGGGAAATTATCCATAGGCGAGTTGCGCAAATGAACGAGTGGGGAGTGCGAGTTCGTTGGGCAGGAAGGCGCCCTCGTTTGTGGAAGTCTGTTATTGACGAGTTGGAAAAAGCGCAAGAAATCACCAAAAATAATAAAACTATTGACGTTGTTTTTTGCATAAATTACGGCGGTCGTGCAGAAATTGCGGATGCTTGCGCGCAAATCGCGAAAGAAATTCAAAATGGCAAAATTAAAGGCGATCGTGTAAGTGAAAAAATGATTGCTGAGCACTTGTATAATCCGGATATTCCAGATTGCGATTTGGTGATTCGCACTTCCGGCGAGCAGCGCACTAGCAACTTTTTGCCTTGGCAAGCATCCTACGCGGAACTTGATTTTGTGCCGGAACTATTCCCGGATTACGGCCGCGAAGCGCTGTGGAGGTCGATTGACCGCTATGCGCATCGCGACCGCAGGTTTGGTGGCGTAAAAAACGCCTAGTATCTCACTAAGATTTGTTACTTTTCGCTAGTGAGCCAAGCGCAAGCTGCCACAACTGCAGCTTCTAATCCGCGATTAAGAGTGGGCTGCAAATCTGGGGCGAATGCCGGATTGTGATTTCCAGGAGCATTCTGCATATCCGCAAAACCACCTAAGCCCCAGTAAGCGTAAGGAGTTTTAAAAGCGTTCGCGACTATAGAAAAATCTTCCGAAGCAGAAGCGCGCGAAATATCTACAGAATCTTCTCCAAAGTATTCATCAAAAGCTTTACGCACGCGCAAAGACGCATTCTGATCATTATTTGTAAGCGGATAGCAATCATAATACGTAAACTCTGGTTCTTTAGGACATCTTGCAAGCTCGCACTCTCCACGCACAATTCGTTCAATAGCATTGTGCACAAATTTTTGAGTATCTTCGCTATAAGTTCTTGTGTTAATTAAAAGCTCGGCATCATCAGGAATAATATTCGACTTACTTCCTGCATTAAGCGCGCCAACTGTAACAATTGCGTAATCTTTAGCTGCAAGTTCGCGAGAAACAATCGTCTGCAATTTAAGCACAATTGACGAAGCAACAACCACCGGGTCAACGCTCAACTCAGGCATAGAACCATGCGAACCTTTACCAAAAATGTGCACGCGAATCGAAGCTGCAGTAGTTAAGAACGCGCCCGAACGAATACCGACTGTTCCTGCAGGAATAGCACCCAACACATGCTGACCAAGGTAAACGTCAGGCTTTGCAATCATGCTCATAATGTCATTTTCCACCAAGTCTTTTGCGCCTTGAGCTGTTTCTTCTCCAGGCTGAAAAACGCCAATATACGTTCCTTTCCAAGCATCTTTATGCTCATTAAAAGCCTTCAAGGCACCAAGTAGGCTGGAAATATGAAAATCGTGACCGCAAGCGTGTGAAACTCCAACCGTTTTGCCATTTTCGTCTTGCGCACTAACTGTTGAAGTGTAATCTTTTCCTGAATTTTCTTTAATTGGAAGCGCATCGATATCCGCTCTCATAGCAACAACAGGACCTTCGCCGTTTTTAATCTCTGCCACAACGCCTGTTTTTCCAACTCGCTTTGTTTCAATCCCAGCTTCGCTAAGAATATCAATAATTGTTTGAGCTGTATGATCTTCTTTCATTGACAGTTCAGGATGTTGATGAAAGTATTTGTATTGTTTTTCTCGTTCTCTTTGGGTTTCATCTAAATCGGATAATATTTTCTGAACTGCCGTAAGTTGCAGCATAAATTCCTGCTTTCTTTTGTTTTATTATAACTTTTTCGAGTTTTGAGATTATTTGAGATTATTTGATTTCAGTTTTATTCTTCTTTATTTCGTTCGTCGAGAATCTTATCTACAAGCGCACTTTTTGCGTCAATTTGATTGCTAAAACCAGGGCGAATATCTAATTTTAGTATTACTCCAGTACGGTATCCTTTACTAACTAAAGTCATCGTAGCATCTTTCACAACGCGCATAACGTCATCAAATTCGCCCTCAATATTCGTAAACATTGCGTTAGTTTCGTTCTTTAATCCAGAATCGCGAATTACTTGTACGGCATCTGCCACGTACTCGCTCAACTCGTCTCCGACTCCGCTTGGAGCAATGCACAACGCCGCGACCGTGTTAGTTCTGTGCTCGTTCATGTGGTCGTTTGTATTCTCGTTATTATTTTCACTCATAGTAACAATCCCTTTAAAATCGTAATCTTACGCAAATCTAGCAAAACAAGACAACGCCAAATAATGCGTCAACAAACCTATAAATTTGCATTACTTTAACAATTTTACAAGCGTCACAGGGTTTTTCTATAATAGCAACGTTTTCACCCGAATTTTCTAGTTTTTACGAAAAGGTGTATTGTGGCTGTTTCAAAGCTTGATGAAGTCGTTTCCTTGGCTAAGCGTCGAGGATTTGTGTTCCCAGCCGGCGAAATTTACGGTGGCACGCGTTCTGCGTGGGATTATGGCCCACTCGGTGTTGCGTTGAAAGATAATATCAAGCGCGAATGGTGGCGCTACATGGTGACCACGCGTGGAGATGTTGTTGGTGTGGATACTTCCGTTATTCTGCCTTCACAGGTGTGGGTTGCTTCCGGTCACGTTTCCGTGTTTAACGATCCTTTGATTGAGTGCTTGAATTGCCATAAGCGTCATCGTGCAGATAAGTTGGAAGAGTCTTATGCTGAAAAGCATGGCGATAAAATGCCAGAAAATGGCTTAAAAGACATTGCTTGCCCAGATTGCGGTACTCGCGGAAACTGGACTGAGCCACGCGACTTCAACATGATGCTTCGCACTCATTTAGGACCGGTTGAAGACGAAAATAGCTTGCATTATTTGCGTCCAGAAACAGCTCAGGGCATTTTCGTTGATTTTAAGAATGTCATGACTTCTACTCGTCAAAAGCCACCTTTCGGTATTGCAAATATTGGTAAGTCTTTCCGCAACGAAATTACGCCTGGAAACTTCATCTTCCGCACTCGCGAGTTTGAGCAGATGGAAATGGAATTCTTCGTAGAGCCTGGAACCGACGAAGCTTGGCACCAGTATTGGATTGACACTCGCGTGCGTTGGTATGTTGATTTGGGTGTGAAGCCAGAAAACTTGCGCATGTATGAGCATCCTAAGGAGAAGCTCAGCCACTATTCCAAGCGCACTGTCGATATTGAATACAAATTCGGCTTCCAAGGTTCGGATTGGGGAGAGCTTGAGGGTATTGCAAACCGTACTGACTACGATTTGTCTGCTCATGCTAAGCATTCCGGCGAGGATTTGAGCTACTTTAACCAGGCTACTGGCGAAAAGTATGTGCCTTATGTTATTGAGCCTGCGGCTGGTCTTACGCGCTCGCTTATGGCATTCTTGGTTGATGCTTACGACGTTGACGAAGCTCCAAACACTAAGGGCGGAGTTGACAAGCGCACTGTTCTTCGACTTGATCCTCGTTTGGCTCCTGTTAAAGCTGCAGTTTTGCCTTTGAGCAAGAAGCCAGAATTGCAAGCTGTTGCTCAAGATTTGGCTGCAGATTTGCGTCAGCATGATTGGGTTATCGATTACGATGAGGCTGGAGCTATTGGTCGCCGCTATCGTCGTGAGGACGAAATTGGTACTCCTTTGTGCGTAACAGTCGACTTCGATACTTTGGAAGATCATGCTGTTACAATTCGCGAGCGCGACACCATGCAACAAGAGCGCGTTTCTTTGGACAAGGTTGCAGATTACGTTGCTAGCCGAATTAACGAAAAGCGCGTTAAGTATCCGCAAGGTCCTGTTGAAATCGTTGGTACTCGTGCAGCCGACGGTGCTACGGATATTGCTAAAGAAGCTGGCGAAGACGAGTCTAAGCCTGTACAAATCGCTACTGCTGGCGGATTGTACTAATACGCGTTTGAGTAGTGCTTAAGCGAGTAGTGCTTAAGCACTAATAAGCAAAATTATTATTATAGTGAACGGAGTTAAAGCAATATGAATTTTTCTATAAAACCAGTAGATTTAGGGAAAGTTCATATTGCAACTCCTGTTGTTTTATCTCCAATGGCTGGGATCACTAACTGGCCGTTTCGCGTAATTTGCCGCGAATTTGGTCCGGACGGGCTTTACGTAGCAGAAATGATTACAGCGCGAGCTCTAGTTGCACGAAATCCAAAAGCACTTAGACTTTGCCGTTTTGCGCCTAGCGAAAAAGTGCGCTCTTTGCAGCTTTATGGTGTAAATCCTTCTATTGTAGAACAAGCTACTCGAATTGTTGTCGACGAAAACATGGCTGATCACGTTGACTTAAACTTCGGCTGTCCAGTTCCAAAAGTGACGCGACGTGGCGGCGGTTCTGCTCTTCCTTGGAAAACTGATTTGTTGCAAGAAATTTTGCATCGCGTTGTTTCTGTTTGCGAACCTGCAGGAATCCCTGTTACGGCTAAATTCCGTGTTGGTATTGACGAGAATCATGAAACTTTTATTCAAGCTGGTCATATTGCGCAAGAAGAAGGATGCGCTGCTGTAACTTTGCATGCTCGCACAACTGCAGAATATTACGGTGGTCATTCAGACTGGCAGCGTATTGGTGAGCTTGTAGAGACGCTTGATATTCCGGTTTTTGGCAATGGTGATATTTGGGGTGCGGAAGATGCGCTCGCAATGTTTAAAGAAACTGGCTGCGCTGGCGTTGCTATCGGTCGAGGATGCCAGGGTCGCCCATGGTTGTTTGCTGATATTCGCAATGCTTGCGAAGGTAGCGATAATCGTGTTAATCCTACTTTGGCGGAAGTGGGATCAGTTATTTTGCGCCACTTAAATCTTTTAGTTGAGTTTTATGATGGCGACGAGCGTATGGCTGTTCACGACTTGCGTAAGCATATTGCTTGGTATTTAAAGGGCTTTCCTGTTGGTGGTGGCACTCGTAAAGCGTTTATGGAGTGCGAGTCGATTGAGGATGTTCAACGTAATCTCGATATGCTTGATGGTTCTCTTTGTTTGCCAAAAAAGGTGTTAGACACGCCGCGTGGACGAGTTAGATTTGCTAAAAAAGTTCATTTGCCGTATGGGTGGTTAGATTCTCGTACAACTAGTCACGAAGAGCGAGAGGCGTTATTTGGTGACGATCCAATGGATGCAAGTTACTAGTATTTTCTAGGGCTTTCGTCATTTTTTTGCACTGATTATTTCGATAATGTTCTATTAAAATCACCTTGTGCTCATATTTGCATATAGCACGGTGTATTATCAAAGCAGTGACATTTTTTCAGTTTATTGTGAAAACGTCGTCAGTATCGAGCGTTTTACGCTAAAATATTGTGTAAACGTGCGTGAGTGACAGGAGATAACGGTGAGCGAGATTGCCCAGACTGACAATTTCAACGACAAAACCATCATCAAGGTAGTCGGCGTCGGTGGTGCCGGCGGTAACGCCGTCAATCGGATGATCAGCGAGGGTCTACAGAATGTAGAGTTTGTGGCCATTAATACTGACGCTAAAGATTTACTGCGTTCTGATGCTGATGTAAAGATTTCATTATCTGATGCTTCGAGCCGAGGCTTGGGTGCTGGTGCTGATCCTGAAAAGGGTGCTAAGGCTGCGCAGGATCATCAATCAGACATTGAAGAGGCACTTAAGGGTGCTGACATGGTGTTTGTTACCTGCGGTGAAGGCGGCGGCACGGGTACTGGTGCAAGCCCAATTGTGGCTCGTGCAGCTCATCAGCAAGGTGCTTTGACTATTGCTGTTGTTACACGTCCATTCGGTTTTGAAGGACCGCAACGTGCTGCATCTGCAAAACTTGGTATCGAGAATCTTCGCAAAGAAGTTGACGCGTTGATTGTTATTCCAAACGATCGTCTTTTGGAAATTTCTGATCGTACTATTGGAATTATTGAAGCATTTAAGACGGCAGATACTGCGTTGCTCGCAGGTGTGCAAGGCATTACTGATTTAATTACCATGAATTCTTACATTCATGTTGATTTCTCTGATGTTACAGCTGTTCTTCGCGGAGCAGGTACCGCACTGTTCGGTATTGGTGCTGCAAAAGGCGAGGATCGTGCAACTCAGGCAGCTGAAATTGCTATTAGCTCCCCATTGCTGGAAGAAAGCATTGAGGGTGCTCACGGTGCTTTGATTAATATCGCAGGTCCAAGTGATTTGAAGCTTCAGGAAGCTTCTGCTGCAACTGAACTTGTTCGTAAAGCTATTCATCCAGAAGCTCAAATTATTTGGGGTCTTTCCCTCGATGATTCTTACGGCGATGAGGTTCGAGTTACGGTTATTGCTGCTGGATTTGATGCTCATCCTAAGGCGGAGGAGTCCTCGGCTAAAGCTGGTCAGTTTGTTGATATGCAAGCAGATGTTAAGCCTGTAGCTCCTGCACAGTCTACCTCATCTTTCAAAGAGGAAGCTCAAGCTGCTCCACAAGTAGAACAACCTGCTTCTATGCCTTCTATGTTTGAGCCTGCGATGAATCATCAGCAATATTCTCCTGCGGCAGCTCCTGTACAGCAGCCTGCTGAACCTGACGAATTAGATATTCCTGATTTTCTGCGTTAAGCGTAACGAGAGGAGGGTTGTTTCATGGCTGGCTTTATGAAGAACGTGATGTCATACGTTGGTATGGCAGATGTGCCTGAGGATGATGATTATGCTGAATCTGATGTTCAAGAAACGTCATTCGATAATGATCGCTCGGTAACTCCTGCTGTGTCGCAACATGGTAATGATTTGCGTGGTGGTTCTGCTCGTGCGAATGCTAGTCGTATGAGTCGTATTACTACAATTCATCCTAAGTCTTACGATGATGCGCAAATGGTGGGTCGTGCTTTGCGTGACGGTGTTCCAGTGGTTTTAAACCTTACTGGTGTAACTGAATCGGTTGCGTATCGTATTGTTGATTTTTCTGCTGGAGTTGTATTTGGTGTTCGCGGTTCTATTGAGCGTGTGACTCCTAGGGTATTTTTGCTAAGCCCGGCACAAGTGAATATCAAAGTGGAGGATGCTCCGAACGACAATACTGCGCGTGACTTGTTCTCCTAAAATTGTATTTGCTAAAGAATTAATTGAGCAGCGTTTGTTTAACAACTTTCGCTGCTTTTTTATACTTTTTGGTAGCATAAAAGCGATGTGTACGAGCATGACTAAAATCATGCGAATTTAAACTAAAGGCATGTAACCCAAATAACGAAAGTAATCTCATGAGCACTGAAAATGAAAACGAAAACACTATGCAAGCCAAGCAACGCACTGTATTGTCGTTTGTGCGTCGTTCTGGGCGCTTAGATGCGCGTTTACAGCACGCTCAGGAGCGTTATGCAAGTCAGTACCTGCTAGACGTTACTGAAGCACCTGGCTCATTTAGATTGCGCGAAAATTTGAACATTACGCATGATTGGATTAGCGATAAGTGGGGGAATGACAATCCGCTTATTGTTGAAATTGGTTCCGGACAAGGCGAAAACATTGTTGCCGCAGCTGAACGTTTGCCGGAAACTAACTTTTTAGCGCTTGAAGTTTATGATCCAGGCGTTGCTCACACAATGCTTCTTGCTGGAAAGCAAGGTTTGACTAATCTTCGTATTGCACAAATTAACGCTCCTGATTTCTTCGCTGCGTGCGACTGCGGAGTTTTAGAAGAAGTTTGGACTTTCTTCCCGGATCCATGGCCTAAAATGCGCCACCATAAGCGTCGTATTGTGCAGCCAGAGCTTGTCTCTACAATACACCAGGCATTGCGTAGAGGGGGTGCGTGGCGCATTGCTACAGATATTGAGGATTACGCTTTGCATGTGCATGAGATTATGGATTCTCGCGAAGATTTTGCAAATATTGGCGAATTAAGCGCAAGTCTTCCAATTGAGCATGTAGGGAAAGGTACAGCTGATACTGCAGCAGCTCTTCCGCACGCAGATTTTAGCGAGTCTGAGCGCTTTGCTGGTCGAGTTCTTACGAATTTTGAGCGCAAAGGCTTGGAGGCTGGTCGCACGATTCACGACTTCACCTACATAGCACAATAATGCTCTGCCGCCGCTGTTCTCGTAGCTTTGCAGTTGTACTTAGTCTCAACACGCCGTGAGTTGCGTACTGCTTTTTTGAGTGTTAATATCATATGGTTTGGTTCGAAGCCCCCTTCGTCTAACGGTTAGGACACCAGACTTTCAATCTGACAACAAGAGTTCGACTCTCTTAGGGGGTACAAATTACAACGCCGCTGGGTTTTCAGCGGCGTTTTTCGTTTTTTGTATTTCTGATATTCGTATTTCTATTTTTGCTGCTTACCCTATTTTTCGTATTTTGCGCAGCAATTAGTTTTTCATATATTTTTTCTATAAATCGATATAAGATCTGACAATGTATTAAATATCACAAAAGGTATGTTGTGCTTTTTAGAGGTGATACACTTTCTCATTGGTACTTCTGCCCGGGCTGCGTAGGTCAGGAAGTATTCAATTCAGTAATTTACAATGCGCAGCAGCTTAAAAAAGGATTTCCTATGAGCGATATTTTCAATACAAATAATAATGGGTTAGAATCATCTAATTGTGTAACGGATCAAGTGGATAGTAATGCTGCTTCTAGTATTAATAGGGTTGTGAGCATGCGTTGGCGTGTTGCAGATATCGCATTAGGTGCTGCTCTTGCTGCTGTTTTTGGCGTTATCTTGTATGGCTATGGCTTGGTGTTTATTCCTTTGATTCGTACTTTGAATGCAGCTGTTCTTCCTGGTTTTGCAAGCATCACGCATGGTGTTTGGTATTTGTCTGGAACTCTTGCAGTTTTGCTTATTCGTAAGCCAGGTTCTGCAGTGTATGTAAATGTTGTTGCAGCATTTGTACAGGTGCTACTTGGAACTCCGTTTAATATGCGAGATACGCTTATTTCCGCACTTTTACAGGGTGTGTTTGCGGAGATTCCGTTCTTAATTTTCCGTTTGCGAAAGTTTAATTTGACTTTGAGTGCTCTTTCTGGTTTGCTTGTGGCTTTTGAGTATGGTGTGTTCTTAAGCTTCACTAAGTATCAGGCCAAAGCTTCTACTTATATTACGATTCATATGATTACAGAGCTTATTAGTGGATTGTTGCTTTCTGGAGTGCTTGTGTGGTTTGTGTATTTGGCTTTGCGTAAAACTGGTGCTCTTGATAACTTCGCATCTGGACGCTCTGACCGAGCTTGAAATCATCGGGATTTCAAGCTCAGTAATCCTAAGCAAGGTCAAAAATTCGACTCACTGAGTTGGCGACGTTTATGGGTATGTGCTAATCTAGTCGTTGCTAACTTTGTTAGCGTGGGGCTTTAGCTCAGTCGGTTAGAGCAGCGGACTCATAATCCGTCGGTCCAGGGTTCAAGCCCCTGAGGCCCCACAAGATATTAATAATGCCACTTCATTATGATTTATGAAGTGGCATTTTTGCATCTTATAATTTAAATTTTATTTTTTGTTTTATTTGTTATTTTCTGCCATTGACAAGTAATCTGGTATTTGTTTTGGATACTTAGGCCATGCTCCTTCTTGAGTGCACACAAATGCTGCAGTATTAACAGCTGCGCGATGCGCCTCTTGCAAGCTTTCTCCCTTAAGAATATGCGCTGCAAATGTTCCTGAGAACGAGTCTCCAGCACCAACTGTGTCAAGAACTTCAACGTGTGGAGTTGGGATAGTTGAGCTTTCTCCAGTGCTAGTAGTAATCGTGCTAAAAGTAGAGCCGCCTGTAAGAATCACATAATCTAGTCCGTAACGAGCTTGGAACCACTTGCAAGCTTCCTCGTCTGAAGTGTCGCGAATATTGAACATATCGCGTAATAAGAATAGTTCCGAATCGTTAAGCTTAAATACTGTTGCTTCTTGAAGTAATGTGTCAATAAGATCCTTAGAGTAGTGATCGCTTCTAATGTTAATATCGAAGAACTTCATTGCTCCAGGCTTAGTATGCTTTAACAATTGCAAAATTGTGTCGTGAGTTTCTTGAGAACGTAAGCTTAGAGTGCCAAAGCATACTGCATCTGCTCGTTCTACTAAATCAATGAGTTCTCGAGTGTAAAGAATATGATCCCATGCTATATTTCGCAGAATAGTGTACTCTGGTATTCCATTTTTTAGTGTTACTTCTACAGTGCTTGTTGGCCAAGCGTTGCGTTGAATAATTGAAGCGATGCCAGCTTTGTTCACTTTGTCAATCAGCTCATCGCCGAGTTGGTCTTGACCAACAGCGCTAATCATGCAACTTTGCGCTCCGTGACACTGTGCATGATATGCAAAATTTGCTGGTGCTCCGCCAACACGTTTTCCGTGTGGAAGCAAATCCCATAAAAGTTCGCCGAGTGAAAGAACAATTGGCTTAGTCATAATATTCCTTTCGCACGCGTCAGTGCAGCAAGTTTGTAGAGCTATACTTTTTACTAAATATCTTCTCGCTTCTTCAAAAGCATTTTGATGCAAATTTTGCTTGTAAAAATGCTATACAAACAATTATGGTGCGCCCTTTCGATAAGTAATATGCGCAATGCGTGTTACGTTTCTATAGAGCGCACCATAAGTGCTATATTGTGTACGTTTAACTTAGCTTATGCTGGCGTACTATATTATTATTATTCTTTTTTATTATATTTTTCTATTATTTTGATTTATTGCTTAATGCTGAAAAATATCACTTTTGTGAGCTTGTTCAGCCATCCATGCTTCTACATCATCGATTTGCTTTGGAATGTCAATAGAAAGCCACTCTGGACCGTTTTCAGTCATTAGTACATCATCTTCAATACGAATTCCAATTCCGCGCATTTCTTCCGGTAGTATCAAATCGTTAGCTGCAAAGTATAATCCTGGCTCAATAGTGAATATCATTCCTGGAGTAATTTTTGCGCCCTGATAAGACTCGTAGCGTGCTTGTGCGCAATCGTGCACATCCAAACCAAGATGATGAGCAACGCCGCAAGCGTGCCAACGACGATGTTGTTGACCTTCTGGCGAAAGTGATTCTTCAACGCTTACTTTCAAAATTCCCCATTCGTGCAAGTGTTCAGCTAGAACGCGCATGCAAGCATGGTGAATATCGGAGTAGGTTGCACCTGGCTTAGCAGCCTCAAAACCGGCTTGCTGAGCGTCAAGAACGCACTGGTAAAGCTTCTTTTGCAAGTCAGTGAATTTGCCGTTCGTTGGGAAAGTTCGTGTAATGTCAGCAGTGTAGAGGCTGTTAACTTCAACGCCGGCATCAATAAGTAGCAATTCTCCGCTGGAAACAACGCCAGTATTGCGCATCCAGTGCAAAATTGGCGCGTGCTTGCCGGAAGCAACAATCGTGTCGTAGCCAACTTCGTTGCCTTCTTCGCGAGCAACAGAATTAAAAGCACCCTCAATCATGCGCTCGGAATGCTCATGACCCAAAGCATTAGGCAAACGCGTAAGCATGCGGTCAAAACCAAGTTTTGTGGCGGCAATAGCTTTGCGCATTTCGCGAATTTCGTAGTCGTCCTTAAGCATTCGTGCTTCTGCAGCGAATTCGTGCAATTTGTCGTCTGCGCAAGTGTTTGCATCTTCATCAGTAAATCCACTTGCTTCTCGCATTGTTTCAACTTTTGCAGTAAGCTCAGGATCGGTTTCTCGAACAATTCGCACGCGAATGCCTTCACCATTAGCATCGTCGCTTACGTTCTTTGCAATAGCGTCATCAAGTTCTGCAATATCGCGCGTTTCAATGCCAGTCATTGCTTTAAGTTCTTTTAAGCCTGCGCGAGGACCAACCCAATATTCTCCGTAGTGAGGATCCTTGTAAAATGCTGAAGTGCTGTTATCTGCGCGTGGAGCTACAAAAAGCTCAGGTACATGCGTTTTTCCAGCCTTAGCTTCTTCGCTGTCTTCGCTGACTGGCTCCATAACAAGCACAGCACCAGCCTCATAGTCTTGACCTAAGCCAGTGTAGTAAGCAAATGTAGTGTCTGGACGGAAAGCATAATCGCAGTCGTTATTACGCACCTTTGGTTGTCCTGCAGGAATAACTAAACGTTCACCTGGGAAACGCTTTGAAAGAGCCTCTAAACGAGCTGGAATGTACTTGCTAGATTCAAGAGCTTTAACTTCTGGCTCCTGGTTATCCCAGTTATTCGTCATAAAATCTTTAAAAGAATCACTGTTTGGACGAAGTGAACGGTTATTTACGCGATCTTCTGCCTTTTGCGTGCCGTCAGCTTTTAGCTCTTCGCCGTGCTCAGTTGGCGTATATTCTGCCATTATGAGACTCCTTAATTTTTGCTTGTTAATTTTTGCTTGCGCAAATTATACAAATAGTAAATAAACAGTCAATAAACTAACATAGTCTTATTTAGTGTTTTATGCGAGTTTTTTAGTGCAAAATAGCAAGATTTTATACGCAATTTACAAAGTGCGTATAAAACGCTTTTGCTATGTGAATATTGTCACAACATATTTATATGCGTGTGTTGTTGGTATCAACTAATCTAGATTGTTGGAAAATGAGTAAGCGAGCGTAAAAATTAGGGGGAGTAGTTATGTCTATTGAAAATCCAAATCGCAATAATGAGCGAATTGTTGATATCGAACGCAATATTATGAGTCGAGCTCCAGAACACAATAAAACTAATCTCGACTTGGATCGCATGCGTCTTATTCTCGATATTTTAGGTCATCCAGAGCAGTCTATGCGTGTTATTCACATAACTGGTACGAACGGCAAAGGTTCTACTGCTCGAATGGCTGAGTCAATTTGTCGAGCATACGGTTTGCGAACCGGATTATATACTTCTCCACATTTGGAGCGCGTAAACGAGCGCATTATGATTGACGGACAGGAAATTAGTGACAATCAGTTCGTTGATGTGTGGGATCAAATGAAAGACATTATCGACATGGTTGACGCTCGCATGGAAGCTGACGGTAAGCCAAAAATGAGCTTTTTTGAAGTGCTTACAGCCATGGCAATTTGGGCTTTTGCGGACGCTCCTGTTGATGTTGCTGTTATGGAAGTTGGCATGGGTGGCGAATGGGATGCCACTAATGTTATGAATGCTGATGCTGCAATTATTGGGCCGGTTGATATGGATCACATGCAATGGCTTGGAAACACTGTTGAAGAGATTGCTCGCACGAAGGCTGGTATTATTAAGCCAAATTGCACTGTTATTTTGGGTCCTCAGCCGCATGAAGCTAAGGTTTTGCCAATTATTAAGGAAGTTGCAGAGCGCAACCATGCTACATTATTGCGCGATTCTTCTTATGGCGATGGCGAACTTGAAGTTGTGTCTCGTACTCCTGCAGTTGGTGGACAGGTTGTTACTTTGCGTACACCTCTTGGCACTTATGAGGATGTTCCGGTTGACAAGTTTGGCAAGCATCAGGCTCATAATGCTTTGGCAGCTCTTGCTGCTGCGGAGGTTGTGCTGCCTGTAAGTGGTGCTTTGGATGGCGATTTAGTTGCAGAGGCTTTAAGTCAGGTTAAGGTTCCTGGGCGTATTGAGCAGGTTCGTACTTCGCCGACAATCATTATTGATGGTGGACATAACGTGAATGCTGCCGAGTCTCTTCGTGAAACTATTGAAGAAAACTATCATTTTGAGCAGCTTATTGGCGTTGTGGCAATGATGGCAGATAAGCAAGTTGAAGAATACTTGGGTGTTCTTGAGCCTATTTTGACGAAGATTATTGTTACGCGTAATTCTTGGCGCGACCGCGTAATGGATCCGGAAGAACTCGAAAAGATTGCTGTAGGCGTATTTGGCGAGGATCGCGTAATTCGTGTTGACGAGCTTCCGGATGCTATTCAAACTGCTGTTGATTTAGTTGATGAAGACGATGAGCTTGGTGTTGGCTATGGTCACGGAGTGCTTATTTGCGGTAGTTTCGTCACTGCAGGAGACGCGCGCACAATGCTTGTTGAGCACGTGAATCCGGATTTAAAAAAGCCGAAGGATCAGCGCGTAGCAATCCACCCAAATATTGACGAGTCCTGAAAATTAAGCTATTTCTGCTACTTCATTCGCAAAGATTTAGCTTTTTCTACAGTATTTTTTACGAGTACTGCTTGAGCGTCAACTAACGGTATTTGCGGAAGAGGGAAAGCTTCATTAAGCACGCTTAATTCTGTGCAACCCAAAATAAGTGCGTCGCAACGGCACGTTCCTGCAGGGTCGAGCATGTCGCTTAAAACGGACTCGTAACGGCGTAAATTAAGATTGCCTGTGCCTTTTACATCATCATAAATAAGTGATGTAATGCGTTTTTGCAAATCGTCGTCGGGTGCTACGAATGTGTATCCTGCTTCTTCTATAGCGCGCTGATACACTCCAGCTTTACGCGATCCTGCAGTACCTAAGAATCCAATACGGTTACATTTAGACTTTGGGTAACGTTTAGAAACTTCAGCTACAGCACCACGCGGCATATGTATAATTGGCACGTCGGTGAGTGCTTGGAACTTATCGTAAAAGTAATGCGCAGTATTGCACGTGAGCACAATAAATGAAGCACCTATCGCAGTTGCTTTAGCTATGTCGTCTGCAAGAGTAGGGAATGGGCTTTCGGATGATTCGCCAACAATATATGCTGTTCTATCTGGCACAGAAGCATCATTGAATACCACATAATCTAAAAACTCTTGATCGTTATGTGCATGCGTTTCTTTATTAAGTAAACGAATATAGCTTTCTGTTGCAAGTGTGCCCATGCCGCCAAGTACAGCAAAAAACGGACGTTTCATTGTCTCATATTCCCTTCAAAGTTACGTAATAATTTTCACGCTTTATTGCGGAAAAATTCTGCGTAACGCCTTGTGTAAATTGAAAACATATGACGAATCATCAACCAGCGTAGCAGATTCATATCTTTTTTATATTCTAGCGTAGTGCCCCAATCGCCGCGACGAATCATATTAAGACCGCGCTTCTTTTCATCGCCTTCTGCTACATAATTGCAAAATATCGATCGCGGAATCTCCATCCACAACTTTTCTCCACGACCGAACACAGTATTTCCGTCAAAAGGCTTATGGTCAATTAAATCTTCAACAAAATATTTAGCAATATTAAATCCGTTTAAAGTGACGAAATAGCTTGAACGGCCTTGGCGTAAATTGATTTCAAAAAGCTTATATTTTCCGTCTCTCTCATCGTATTTCATATCAAAATTAGCTACGCCAACGTAATGTATATCTTCCAAAAATGCTTTAATATTTTGGAAAACTTCTTCATTGTAGTCTGGAATAATAGCTGCATAATTGCCAATCGCTTCTGGAGTTGGATCCTCCAGCAGAGGGTGTCCTAGAAACATCATGCGCACATGATGATTGCTATCAACGTAAGCGTTTAGCACACGCATGCGGCTGTCGTCTCCAGGAATAAAGTCTTGCAAAATCATTTCGTCATCGTAGCCAGCTTTGTACGAGCGTTGAATAAGAGTATCAAGTTCTTGCGGAGTATTGATAATAAAAGCTTTTTTGCGTCCCTCAAAATCAATATCAAGCCATTTAGTGCTATTCGCTGGTTTCATAGCAATAGGGAAGCTGAATGGCAAATCTTCATAAGCGTGCGCTGCTACTTCTTGAGCGTTTACAACTTTAGTTTTTGGATGAGGAAGATTGTATTTTTCACAAGTTTTATAGAATGAGCTTTTAAGGCTAAGCTGGCGATTGAGCGAATTTGGCAATGTGTGGAAAGCAAAATATTCGTGCAATTCATCACCGCATTGGCTTAGAAGGTTCGCATATACGTCGCCGCAAGGAATAAGCAGAAGTTTGGTATTAGGATGCTCTTGATGCCATGATTTAGCAAAATTAAGCATTGTATTGCGGAATGTAGGAAGTTCTCCAAAGCCTGGAACAATTCTCACATCGACAATTTTGCTAAATTTCGTAGGTGAAAGTTGGAAGTGCGCAAAAGCAATTGAAGTAATGCCATATTCTTCATGGAATGCTCGAGCCATGCCGTATGCGTTTATATCGCTACCGAGTAACACAGGTTGAAATCGTTGATTCTTCATTTGTATCTTCTTCATTTGTTTTAATTTGTTATTTAACTTGTTTGTTATTTAGTTTGTTAGCTAGCTTGTTAGTTAGTTTATGTAGTAATTGCGTTTATTTTATTCGTATATTTTCATACTTTCGCATAAGCGTATTACAGACCAAAAAGACGCTTTATTACGAATGAATCACCCTCATACGGCACATGCTTTCGTTTGTTTTTAATCCAACGTTCATCGCCCTTACCAATAGCAAGAAGAATGTTTAATCTTCCATTTTTTTGTTCGCTACTTGCTGCATCGTTGTAAGCGCATTCTATTGCTTCAGCTCTGTCGATAATAATGCGTGAAGAAACATTTGGGTTCGTAACATAACTTTGCATATCCTCGCAAATATGCATTACGTCTTCAGTATCAGTATCTTCAGTAGTGAAAATAAACTGTTCTATGCGGTTTTGCGCGGCTTCAACAATTTCTTTACGACGGTCGACAGCTTTATCTCCTGTGGAACCAGTTATTAGCGTAATTCGAGGATTAAATTTGCCGTAGCGTTCTTCTACAAAGTCAAGAACTGATTTTGTAGAAATGTAGTTATGCGCATAGTCGACAACCGCAATCATGTTTGAGTGCGTGTCTTTGAAAACTTCCATGCGTCCAGAAATTTTCACATTCTCAATAGCGTGTAGTGCGTGTAAATCAGTATCCTGATTAATTCCCAATTCTCCTGCAATAGCGATTGCAGCTAAAGCATTTTCGTAGTTAAAATCTCCTGCAATAGACAATGCGAATTCGTCAATAGGGCAGTAGTGCACGTCTTCTTCGTAGTCGTTATCTTCATAGTCGTCGTCTTCGCTTGAGTCTCGCATAGCGATGCAATGTGATTCACTATTTTCTACTGGCATTGCAATGTAGTCAGGAGTAAGTAATTCCGTGTAATCGTCATCGTTAGCAGGCGCGCAATAATTTATGCGATCGTCGTCAAGATCATCGAAATTGTCATTTTCGCAAGCATCGCCTTCTATTTCATCTTTTTTAATGCGAGCAAAAGTTGTTACGAGCACATTGTTGCGTTCCGCATCTTGTAAAAGAAGATCTGCGTGATCTGTATCAGAATTTAGTACTAAACGCTTAGTATTTGCAATAATTTGTCGTTTGCAATACAAGTAATCTTCAAAAGTTGGGTGCTCAATAGGGCTAATGTGGTCTGGGCTAATGTTTAAGAATGCTGCAACATCGAATTTAAGACCGTATACGCGATTCACCTTATAAGCTTGCGAAGAAACTTCCATAACAAGATACTTCATGTCGTTATCTACAGCTTCGCGCATCATTTTGAAAGCATCAAAACTTTCAGGGGTAGTTAAATTAGATTCAACGTAATTTTTTCCGTCTACGCAATTATCTACTGAGGAAAACAGTGCTGCTTTACCGTGCGAATGGGAGTTTAGAATAGCGTGAGTAAAGTAGGCTGTAGTTGTTTTGCCTTTAGTTCCAGTAATTCCAACAATAGTGAGTTTTTCTTGTGGATTTCCAAAGAATGCTGCTGCAAGCACGCTCATTGCTTTTTTAGCATCCGTAACAATTAAACCAACAGCTTTTGTGTATTGTGCGTAGCTTTGTTCAGCAACATATGCAGCAAGTCCTTTGTTGTCTGCATCTAAAAGATATTCCGACTTAAAATTGCCTTTAATAAACAGAAGTGTTCCAGATTTAATATCGCGAGTATCGTAAGTTGCGTTAGTAAAGTACTCATCTGCATCAATATTTGGGAAATAATACGGATTTAAAGACCATATTTCATTGCGAGAATGAGTAGAGTCTATAGTTTTTTCTTTAGTATTAGCACCATTAGCAGTATTAGTATCTTCTGCTTTACCATATTGAATCATTTCGCGTAACAATCCATAGTGTTGCAAAATTTCACTTGCGTTTGCTAGTGACAACGTGTTATGCATGATCATAATTTACTTCTTTTCACCAAATGTTTTATAGCCATGTTCCAGTAATAGGCTCACGTCCGTGAGATTGCAGCCATTGATTGAAGCTATCTCGCCAATTAATATAAGCTTCGCGCTGCCAATCCATCATAGTATTCAGCCTCATGCAACTTACTGACTCATATAGTTTGCTCATTGGAGCAATCAAATCAAGAGCTGCAACTGTGTCTGCTGTAGCATCGTGGAAATCTCCGATTGGTTCAACCCCGTAAAACTGAGATGTAATAGTGAGAGTACGCTTGCCGGATCTTCTAGAAACAGCCCTATCGATAACAAGAGGGTCAACAGTAAGAATGTCATTAGCGTTTAGTGCATGTATTGGACAAGTTGCGCGTTCTTCTAGCGCAGTAAGATGCCAATGCTTCAAGTCGTGACGTAACATTGCAATATCAAATGGAGCGTTATAAGCAAGTAGTGGAATATTCTTAGCTTGAGCCATGCTTACTGCACGTGCAAGGAATTCAAGTTCTTCTTCAGGCTCTCCGCCGTGTTCTTTGAGGTATTCATCTGTGAAACCATTTACTTCGCTTGCTTTAGGATTCATAGGCTGATGAGGGTTAATTAACCAAGTTGATACCACATCTCCAGTGTGAGCTAGTTCAGGATTGCGTAATACTAGAGTTGCAGAAACAATGGCATCTTTACCAATATTTGCACCTGTAGTTTCAGTGTCGAAACCAAGTAACCATGATTCAGCAAGTAATGTATTCTCATCTTGCTTAGGTGCTAAATCTAAAGCATTTAACAATTCTTGAATATGAGTTGGCATAGTCACAATACTACCGCAATGTCACGCAATGTCACACTATGCCGCGCTGCGTTATTGTGCTGCGATGTGTTATCATCTTGCGCTGCGTTGCACTATGTAGCACGATAAATCAGTAGCTATATGTGCAAAATGAAAGTATTATTGACTATATGAGTGAGCAAATCGAGAAGACAAATGTTATGTGCTCTAAAAGCGTAAGAGCTAAAAAACAAAGTGCAAAAAATTGTAATGCTCGCTTATTTAGTGATCGTTTAGTAAATACTAAGCAAAGTTCTGCAATGGAAAGTCGACGCAAAAGATTTGAACAACTTGTATCTACTTGCGTTGATTCTTTATACACCCAAGCTATGCGTCTTACGCAAAATGCGCAGGATGCGCAAGATTTAGTGCAAGATACTTTTGAGCGCGCTCTTAAATCTTTTGAAACTTTTCAGCCTGACACAAATTTTGCTGCCTGGATTAACAGAATTGAACGAAATTTGTATTTTAATCAGTACGCGAAAGCAAAACGAAGCCCTAAACGTGCTAACGATGAAACTGGTGACTACAATGATTGGGATATTTATGAGGCTTCTAATCATTGCGCAAAAGGAATGCTTTCTGCTGAACAAGAATATTTAGAAGGGTTTGCTCCACAAGAGATTATTGCGGCGCTTAGTAAGTTGCCACCTGAGCGTAGAAAAGTTTTTATTGAAGTTGCTATTCGAGGTAAATCTTATAAACAAATTGCGCAAGAAGAAGGCGTAAAAATAGGAACTGTTATGAGTAGACTTAACCGCGCTCGCATGCAACTTAAACGTGAACTTTCTGATTATTCTAGTGAATAAAAGTATGTTAAAACGAAAAAGCCCACGATTGACGTGGGCTTTACAGTATGTATAAGCGAATTTATAGCTTAAGCATTTGGTCTTTTGCCATGATTCGCTGCTTTTTTACGACGCGCCTTGCGCTTGCGGCCACGCATACCCATAATGCACTCCTTAACGATTAATGAACAACCTTAGGGATTATCGCACGTTGCCAAGACGTTATATTTGTAAACGTACTAATCTCGTGCGAGCAATCACTTGTTGGTAGCAATATTTGCAGTGATGAAGCTTATGTTGCTTATGCTGCTATATCAGCTACAGTTGCGTTTAATAATGTTACGATATCTTGAGGATTAAGAACTACGTCCAATCCTCGTTTTCCTCCAGAAACAAGAATCTCATCAAATTGCATTACGCTACTATCTAGTACTGTTTCATGATGCGTTTTTTGTCCGAATGGTGAAATTCCGCCAACTACGTAGCCGCTTTCTCGTTGCGCGACTTCTGGGCTTGTCATACTTGCTTTCTTTGCGTGTACGGCTCCTGCAATTGCTTTCATATTGAGACGTCCGTTTACTGGAACAATTCCAACTACTCGCTTTTCACCAGTGTCAACCATGAGAGTTTTGCAAACTTGAGCTGCGCTTACGCCTAGCTTCTCAGCAGCCTCAATTCCGTAGCCGTCGTCCATGTGATCAGCGTCATGCTCGTATTGCGCTATGCGGAAGGTGATGCCTGCGTTTTCGAGTTGCGCAATAGCAGGAGTTGCTTTTCCGGTTTCTGCATGTTTTTTACTCATTTGTTACCGTGCCTTATACTCAGCCATCAAATTGTGTTACATGATATGCTATACCGACTGTTGACTTAATGTATATTAAACATATAAACCCCTTGTGTAGCTTAGAAAGCAGCACAAGGGGTTTTTGATATATTAAATATTCGCACAAGCAACTATTGCTAATCGATGCTTAGCGAAATCACTCGGAGATTTCAGCGAAGTAAAGAAGGGTGCGAATCATGTTGGAAGTGAAGCCGTACTCGTTGTCGTAGAAGGTAACGGTACGAGCCAAAGTTACACCGTCAACAGTGTTCACATCGGTCTGAGTTGGATCGAAAACGCCACCGTGGGTGTCGCCGATGATGTCAGAAGACACGATACTGTCTGCATTGTAACCGAAGTACTCGCAGTTTTCGAAAGCCTTCTTGAAAGCGTCGTTAATTTCTTCAGTGGTTGCTGGCTTCTCAAGAACAGTAGTTAACTCGGTAACAGAGCCGTCTGGAACTTGAATGCGCTGTGCGTGACCCTGGAGCTTGCCGTTAACTTCTGGCACAACCTTGCCGATTGCCTTAGCAGCGCCGGTGGAGTGCTCAATGGTGTTGCAAGCTGCGGAACGGTTGTTGCGTGGCTTGGAGCCGCGTGGGCCGTCGAGAATCATCTGAGTGCCGGTGTAGGCGTGAATTGTGGTCATGAAGCCGGACTTGATTCCCCAGTTATCTTGAAGCAACTTCACCATTGCGGCCATGGAGTTGGTGGTGCAAGAACCAGCGGAAACAATGTTATCAGAAGCCTTCAAGATTTCGTGGTTAACACCGAACACAACTGTTGGAGTGGTTTCGTCCTTAGCAGGAGCAGAAATAAGAACCTTCTTAGCGCCTGCGTTCAAGTGAGCCTGGGACTTTTCTGCAGAAGTGTAGAAACCGGTGCATTCGAGAACGAATTCAACGCCATCGTTCTTAACCCATGGAATGTTATTTGCGTCTTTTTCGGCGTAAACCTTATAAGTCTTGCCATCTACAACGATTGCGTCTTCGGTGGAGGTTACCTCAACTGGGGTGCCGTCATCGTGGCGGAATGTGCCGTGGGTGCTGTCATACTTGAGCAAGTAGGCGAGCATCGAAGGGGTGGTCAGATCGTTGATGGCTGCGACTTCGATGTCACCTGCTTGACCGCCGCGAGCTTGAAGCTCAAAAATACGACGGAATGCGAGACGACCGATGCGACCGAAACCATTAATACCAATCTTGACTGTCATGTGGTTCTCCCTTGAGTGAGACCTCGTGCGCAACGTTTTAAGCCGCGCTATTTTCGCGATGAAAACTCACGCATTTAGGTCATCGTTATTTGAATTAACGGTGTTCATTTTAGTGTGCGGTATGTACGAAGAGTTGTAATATAGCTCACTTTTATTGCAATCATGCACTGTGAGAACAGTGAGCGTTAACATGCTGTGTTTTATGAGTGTTTTTGTGAATTTTTTGATAGTTTCTAGTTGCGTTTTTGCATAACATTTTACGAATCAATATTGTTCAATTGAACAACGCATGTAATTTTAAAAAGAAAAATGCTGACGAGTTTTCAAGTAAAAGATCCTCGTCAGCCATTTGTGCAAACTAAAGTTTGCGCTATTCGTTATACGTCATTGCTTCAGCAGCTGCAGTAGTCGAATATGTTGGAGTAGTCTCGCTTTCAAGAGGAACTGCTAATGCTTCCGATATAGAAGCATCAACTTCGCCTAAATCTCCAATTGGTCTTTTAAACCAGCTCACCTGTGGCAATGGAGCGTTAATAGGGAAGGTTACAATAAGTGTTCCTTCATGAACGTCAATATGAGCCGGCGTATCATTTAATAATTCGTTACTTAAACCTTGTACTGCATCTCCATGCATGGTTGCGTGTTTAAGCTGATACTTTAATCCAACTTCATTTACATCATTAGAAACTGGAGTATGAGAAAAAACGGAAACTATGCGCAAATCATTTCCAGATGATGCTGGAAAATCAAGAGATCCATCATGTATTGCTGTAACAATTTGACCGTCGCCGTACAAGAATCCAATTCCACCGCGACGCGCTAAACGAACCATAAGTTGAATATTAGAAATAGTATGGTCAACTCGACCACCTAATCCTCCGAAAATATGAAATTCTCGAGAGCCTTTAGCCCAACCGACTTTCAACGCAGAAAGTAAGTCCGGATCATCTTTTTCTGCAGGCAATCTAGTAATAACTGCATCAGTAGGGAGCTTTAATCTAACAGAGTCAAAATCGCCGATGAGCGCATCCACATGCAAACCTAATTTACATGCATGATCCCAGCCTCCATCAGCTGCAATTGTTAAAGCGCGATCTGGCACATGCTCACGCGTATGATCGTAATAATCTCCTGCTGCTAATACTACGCAGCGTTGCAAAGGTTCCATAGCAACATAATAACGCTGCATTTGTACTGATGACATACATTTATAACAAGAGTTTATAAGCGTAGTGTCAACCAACATTTGACTATGTTTTATGCCATTTTTTGGATTTGGTTTTAGCGTATTTTATTGTTTTTATTCCGGCAAATACAGGAATTTTTAGACTAATACTCGCTTAACATAAAGTGCTTGGTGTAATATTGCATGGCAAGTTAGATTTTCCAAGTTATTATGGATTTTCGTTAATTATTTGCTAGTAGACTAACGTAATGCTGTGTTGTATATTCTACGAGGAGAAATAAATGTGCGGAATTGCAGGGTTCATTAATGACACCCCAATTAACGTCAAAAGCCAAATTGTAAAAGATATGACAGATGTGATTGTGCATCGTGGTCCTGACGAGTATGGAACTATGATTGACGAACACGCAGCACTTGGTTTTCGTCGACTTAGCATTATAGATCTTCACGGTGGATCCCAACCTATGTACAACGAGGATGGGAATCTTGCAGTTACTTTTAATGGCGAGATTTATAACTACAAGCCACTTCGCGAAGAACTTATTAAAGCTGGTCACACTTTCCACACTGATTGCGATACAGAAGTATTAGTGCACGGATACGAAGAGTGGGGTAAAGGCTTACTTAATCGTTTACGCGGAATGTTTGCATTTGTTATTTGGAACAAGAGTACTCAAGAATTGTTTGGCGCTCGCGACCATTTCGGTATTAAGCCTTTTTATTATGCGCAAATGAACGGTACTTTTATGTACGGATCCGAAATTAAATCTTTACTGCGCCATCCAGATTTTAAGAAGGAACTTAACGAAAATGCGCTTAAGCCGTTTATGACATTCCAATATCCTGCAATTAACGAAACTTTCTTCAAAGGCGTTTTTAAGCTGCGTGAAGGTAATTGCTTTACGTATAAGAATGGCGAAATGAAGATTGAGCAATATTACGATCCTAATTTCAAAGAAACAAAGCAACGCTTGAATGAATTAGTTGATTCTATCGATAAAACAGTTTGTGATTCTGTTCAAGCTCACCAAATTGCGGATGTTGAAGTTGGTTCGTTCCTTTCTTCTGGAGTTGATTCAAGTTATGTTGCCGCTGTTGCGCGCCCTGAACACACATATTCTATTGGTTTTGCTGGTGGAAGATACAATGAATCCAAACAAGCAAGCGAATTGGCAAAAATTATTGGCTTAAACAATAAATCTGAAATTATTGACGCCGCTGACGCATTCCGTTATTTTCCACAAATTCAGTGGTATTTGGACGAACCTGATTCTAACTTCTCTTGCGTCCCATTATTCTTCCTTGCAAAATTAGCTTCGCAAGATTTACGCGTTGTGCTAAGCGGTGAGGGAGCAGATGAATTATTTGCAGGATACATTGATTATGGTGTTCATACGCGTTCTAAACTTATTAAAGTTGTGACTCGCATGCTTGCAAAGTTGCCAAAAAAGTTACGTTACGCGATTGGTCGAGCTGCAAAGGGTAAGCATTTCCATGGAGCGTGGCACTTGTACGCTAATTTAGCTCCAGCTGAGGAGCATTTTATCGGCCAATCAAAGGTCTTCAATGAGGAAGATGCTGTAAAACTTTTGAAGCCTGAGTATCGCAAGGGTCCTAGCGTTCGCAGCATTGTTGATGCTATTTACAATAGAATTGCTGGTAAGGGACTTTCTGAAGTGAAGAAAAAGCAATATCTTGATATGCATCAATGGATGCCAGGAGATATTTTGCTTAAGGCAGATAAAATGACTATGGCACATTCTTTGGAGCTTCGCGTGCCTTTGCTTGATCGCGTTCTTATGGATGTTGCAGAAAAAGTTCCTACTAAATATTTAATTACTGACGAAAATACGAAGTTTGCTTTCCGACAAGCTGCGTCCCGTCATTTGCCAAAAGCTTGGTATGACAGAGAAAAGCTTGGTTTCCCTGTGCCAGTTAAGGATTGGTTGCGTGAGGAACGTTTTTATAAGATTGTGCGTAAGACGTTTGAAAGTGACGATGCTGCTAAATTCTTCGATAGAGATGCTTTACTTCGTATGATTGACGATAATTATGCAAAGAAAAATGACGATCGTCGTAAGATTTGGACAGTTTACACATTCCTGACTTGGTATGATGTGTACTTTAATCATGATGGATTGAAGCCTGAGCCAATGCAGTTAGCGTAGAAATCGCATAGTTCTAGCTTTGATTTGTGGCAGTCAAAACACGTTTCGTGTGTTGACTGCTTTTTTGTCAAGGCTTCTAGTAGAATAGACATTCGGCTTGAGTAATCAAGAAAGTGGGATGTCCCCACCTGGAAGCCTGCTGTGGTTTCGGGTTCATGACTTCGGTCACGCAAGTTAGCTTCTTGTGCTGCTTGCTGCGCTGTTTGTAGCGTTTTATTGATATGAAGTAGTGAATCTTAAGCTCTTGGACTTCTTGGTGTATTGCATCTTACAAGTATTTAGAAGGATTGGAGTCATCATTAGCGACGAACCACGCATTAACGAGGAAATTCGAGTCCCTCAGGTGCGCCTTATTGGTCCAAAGGGCGAGCAAGTGGGAGTTATCGCAACCTCTGTCGCGTTAAACCTTGCAAGGGAAGCTAACCTCGATCTTGTCGAAGTTGCACCTACTGCTAAGCCTCCAGTAGCCAAGCTTATTGACTACGGTAAGTACAAGTACAACGAAAAGATTAAGGCTCGTGAAGCACGTCGTAATCAAACCGTCGCAGAGGTTAAGGAAATTCGTTTCCGCCTTAAGATCGACGATCACGATTTCGATGTGAAGAAAGGTCATGTGCTTCGTTTCTTGAACGGCGGAGACAAGGTAAAAGTAACTATTATGTTGCGTGGCCGTGAGCAATCTCGTCCGGTTGGTGGCGTTGAATTGTTGCGCCGACTTGCAGATGAGGTCTCTGAAAGTGGCACAGTAGAGTTTGCGCCAAAGCAAGAAGGTCGAAATATTATTATGACTCTTGCTCCAAAAGGCAAGAAAATTCATACACAGTCTGAGCAGCGTCGTCGTGGCGCTGAATCTCGCGCTGAGCGTCAAGCTCGTCAGGCTGCTCGTCTTGCAGCTAAGCAAGAAGTTCAGTCACAAGCTGCAGCTGCAGTAAATGCTATGCAATCCGATCAACATCACAAGGAGGGCAGCAATGCCGAAGATGAAAACTAATTCCGCAGCGTCCAAGCGCGTTCGTCTTACCGGTACCGGTAAGGTGATGCACGATGGTAGCGCCATGCGCCACAACTTGGAGCACAAGTCGGCTCGTAAGCGTCGTGCTCTTTCTGAAGATAAAGTATTGGCTACTGCGCAGAGCAAGAAGCTTAAGGGCTTGCTCGTTAAGTAAGTAACAAGTAAGAATTGCTTGTAAACGAATACGCAATCGAAAATTTTAAGAAAGCTGAGGAATACTTATGGCACGAGTAAAGCGCGCAGTAAACGCTCACAAGAAGCGTCGCGTTGTTCTTGAGAGGGCTTCTGGCTACCGCGGTCAGCGCTCCCGTCTTTATCGCAAGGCAAAGGAACAGCTGCTCCACTCATTTACTTATAACTTCCGCGACCGCAAGGCTCGCAAGGGTGATTTCCGCAAGTTGTGGATTCAGCGCATTAACGCAGCAGTTCGCGCTGAAGGCATCACTTACAATCGCTTCATTCAGGGCTTGCACTTGGCAGGCATCGAATTGGATCGTCGCGCTCTTGCTGAGCTCGCAGTTTCCGATATTGAAGCTTTCAAGGCTGTTGTCGAAGCTGCTAAGGCTGCATTGCCAGCTGATGTAAACGCTCCAGTTGAAGCCTGATTTTGCTTTAATAGAGTTCTATTTTAAGCCCACCAATTTAGGTGGGCTTTTTCTTTTAAATCAACAAATTTACTTATTAGCTATAATTATTTTTATGCGCTCAAATCTTGATTCTGACAATAGGGAAAATAATATTCCTGAAGAGTTTGCACTTCATATTCAACGCTTTATTGCGCATATTGATATTGAGCGTGGTCTTTCTAAAAAAACAGTATCTGCGTACGCTTCAGATTTGCAAGATTACACATGCTGGCTTTGCGACGAACGAAAAATAAAAGATATTGCTACTATTTCTCAATTAGATATTGAATCATACATTCGAACTTTGAATGAATTAGGGTTGGGGACTAGGACAGTTGCGCGTCGACTTGCAAGTATTCACGAGTGGCATCGCTTTATGCTTGCTCATGGTGACATACAAGCTGACGTTTCAGCGCAAGTAAAAGCTCCAAAACAAGCAGACTACTTGCCGGATGTTTTAAGTATTGAAGAAGTAAATAGAGTTATTGAAGCTGCAGGGAATTTTGGAAGTTCCGATGCTATTTCGATTAGAGATACTGCTCTTCTCGAGTTTTTATACGCTACTGGAGCGCGAATTTCGGAAGCAGTTGGCGTAAAATTCGAAGATATTGATTTAAACGAATCTGTTGTAAAACTTACAGGTAAAGGCTCTAAGCAGCGTTTAGTTCCGATTGGTGGTTGTGCTGTTCGTGCTCTTCGTAACTATATGGAGAAATCTCGCCCAGAATTAGCGTTAAAGGGCAAACGTGAATTGCACACAATTTTCTTAAATAAGAGAGGTAATGCACTTTCTCGTCAATCAGCATGGGCAATAGTAACGCAAGCTGGCGAGCGTGCAAAACTTGACAAACCATTGCATCCGCATACGCTGCGTCATTCTCTTGCCACGCATCTTATTGCAGGTGGTGCTGATGTGCGCACAGTTCAAGAGCTTCTTGGTCACGCTTCCGTAACAACTACGCAAATTTATACGCATATTAGTCCCGACGCATTAGTTGAAGCTTACGTAATGAGTCATCCTCGAGCTAAATAATTTTATGCTCAGAGTTTCGTGAGTATACCTGTTGATAAAGTGGGGAACATGCCTACTGATTTACTTGGACGCGAATACGAAACTTTTCATGCACCAGAGCCGTTAACTTCACATGGTCCTGCTCGCATTATTGCAATGTGCAACCAGAAAGGTGGAGTTGGTAAAACTACAAGTTCCATTAATATTGCTGGCGCACTAAGTCAGTATGGTCGTCGCGTTTTGATTGTTGATTTCGATCCGCAAGGTGCGGCAACAGTTGGACTTGGAATTAACGCAAATGCGCTTGATAATACAGTTTATACGGCATTATTTGATTCGTCTGTAGATGTTCACGACGTAATTCGTCATACTGAAACAGAAAATATTGATATTATTCCTGCAAATATTGATTTATCTGCAGCTGAAGTTCAGTTAGTAACTGAAGTAGGACGAGAGCAAATATTAGCAGGTGTATTGCGCAAAGTGCGCGACGAATACGATGTTATTATAGTCGATTGTCAGCCTTCTCTCGGCTTGCTTACTGTAAACGCGTTAACGGCAGCTGATGGTGTGATTATTCCACTTGCTGCAGAGTTTTTTGCTCTTCGAGGCGTGGCTCTTCTTATGCAATCAATTGAGAAGGTACAATCTCGTATTAATCCAAATCTTAAAGTATTTGGAGTTCTTGTCACTATGTACACTCGCACACTTCATAGTGAGGAAGTGTTGCAGCGCATTTATGAAGCTTTCCAAGATCGCGTTTTGCACTCTGTGATTTCGCGTTCTATTAAGCTGCCAGATTCTACAGTTGCTGCAGTTCCTATCACTATTTTTGCTCCTGAACACAAGACTGCAAAAGAGTACCGCGAAGTTGCGCGTGAGCTTATTGCTAAAGGTGTTGTTGCGTAAGTTCTTGTTGTTCTGCGTTAGTGTGGATTAAAAGCTGTCTGCGCTCACTAGTAAAATCGGTGCGGTTTGGCAGTTTACCTATTTGGGTGCTTGTCAATAATGTATATAGCTACTGTTTCAGCCGATATTTATAGCTTAAGCGGTTGCATGTTAATAATTACTTAAACGCGAAGAATGGAAGAGGTTTGTGATGACTGTTCGCGGTGATATTCGAAATGTGGCAATTGTGGCGCACGTAGACCACGGTAAGACCACTCTGGTAAACGCCATGCTTCAGCAGTCGCACGTATTTTCTGAGCGTGAAGAAGTTCCAGATCGCGTTATGGATTCCAATGATTTGGAACGCGAAAAGGGCATTACTATTCTTGCTAAGAACACTGCTGTGCAGTACACAGGTCCATTAGCTGAAAAGTATGGTCATCCAGAAGGTATCACTATTAACGTTATTGATACTCCAGGTCACGCTGATTTCGGTGGTGAGGTCGAGCGTGGTATCTCTATGGTTGACGGCGTTGTTTTGTTGGTTGACGCTTCTGAAGGTCCTCTTCCACAGACTCGCTTTGTGCTTCGTAAAGCTTTGGAAGCTAAGCTTCCTGTTATTTTGTGCGTAAATAAGGTAGATCGTCCAGATGCTCGTATTGAAGAAGTTGTTGGCGAATCTACAGATTTGCTTCTTGGCTTGGCTCAGGATGTTGTCGAGGAAGGTATTGACCTCGATCTCGACGCTTTGCTTGATTTGCCAGTAATTTATTGCGCTGCTAAAGCTGGTTATGCTTCTGTTAATCAGCCTGAAAATGGTGGTTTGCCAGATAACGATAATTTGGAGCCATTGTTTGATTCTATTATTTCGAACATTCCAGCTCCTGAATACGAAGAAGGTGCTCCTCTTCAAGCTCATGTTGCAAACATTGATTCCTCTGACTTCTTGGGTCGTCTCGGTTTAGTGCGAATTTACAACGGAACTTTGGAAAAGGGCAAGACTTACGGTCTTTCTCGCGTCGACGGTTCCATTGAAAACTTCCGTGTTTCTGAGCTTCTTCGCACTCAAGGTTTGGAGCGCACTCCTGTAGCTTCTGCAGGTCCTGGCGACATTGTTGCTGTTGCTGGCGTAAACGACATTATGATTGGCGAAACTATCGTTGACCAAAACGATCCAAAGCCGCTTCCATTAATTCATGTCGACGATCCTGCAATTTCTATGACTTTCGGAGTAAACGATTCTCCTCTTGCTGGAACTGAAGGCAAGGATCATAAGCTTACTGCTCGTATGATTAAGGATCGTTTGGATCGCGAGCTTATTGGTAACGTTTCTATTAAGGTTATTCCAACTGAGCGTCCAGATGCTTGGGAAGTTCAAGGTCGTGGCGAGCTTGCTTTGGCTGTGCTAGCTGAGCAGATGCGTCGCGAAGGCTACGAGCTTACAGTTGGTCGTCCTCAGGTTGTTACCAAGACTATTGATGGTCAAATTAATGAGCCTATGGAAAGCACTACGATTGACGTCCCAGAAGAGTACATGGGTACCGTCACTCAGCTTATGGCTGATCGCAAGGGTCGCATGGATTCTATGAGCAACCACGGTTCTGGTTGGGTTCGTTTGCAATTTACTGTTCCTTCGCGTGGTCTTATCGGTTTCCGCACTGCTTTGCTTTCTGCTACTCGCGGAACTGGTATTGCAAGCTCTATTTCCGCCGGTTATGCTCCATGGGCTGGTCAGATTGTGACTCGTCAGAATGGTTCCATGGTTTGTGACCGCAAGGGTGTTGCAACTCCTTATGCTATGCAGCGTTTGCAAGCTCGTGGCGTATTCTTCGTTGATCCACAAAGCCCAGTTTACGAAGGACAAATCGTTGGTATTAACAACAAGCCAGATGAGCTGGATGTAAACATTACGCTTGCTAAGCACATGACTAACATGCGTTCTTCAACCGCTGATGTTCTCGAGACCTTGACTCCGCCAATCAAGATGAGCTTGGAAGAGTCTCTTGACTTTGCTAACGAAGACGAATGCGTGGAAGTTACACCTGAAGCAATTCGCGTGCGCAAGATTATTTTGAGCCGTGACGAATGGTATAAGTGGCGTGCTAAGCAGCGTCGTCAAAACAACAACGCTGCATGATAATCGCAATATACCAATTAGTAATGGAACGTTAGGTTTTATTATGTCGTCGAAACCGTGGTCGCATCGCTTGCCTTCGTGGGGCAGGTATGCGACCACGTGTGTTTCTGCAGTAATATGCGCGTTGATTGGTACTTTTGCTCATCGCTGCGGTGCAATGGATAACATTCCTTACGGATTCGTATTATCTATGCTTTTGCTGTTTTTGTCTGCTTGGTGTGCAAGATCTCGTAGTGGTTGGAGTGGATTACTTATTCACGCAATAGTTTTCTCCGCGTTTGCTTGGATTCTCGCATTAGATTTTATTGGCAGTGCAATTCTAGTACCTGTTGGTTTCACAATACCGTTGCCATGGTGTTCGCAATATGTTGGATATTTTTGGCTTTACGGCGTTCTTGTTGCTCACTTAGTCTTGCTTTGTATGCCTCAGCGTTGGTTTGTTATTGAATAGTGAAATGAGCAAAGAATTTGCAATAATTTAAGCGTGACTTCGCTGTGAATTTTGCATACAAAGAAGTATTAAGCAGTATTTTTTACAGTAGTCTTGATTACAATATTCTTAACTGCAACAGTTTTTAAGGAATACTTATGAATAGTAGTAACAGTAAGTTCTCACGTAAATTATGCTATTTAGGGCCGGAAGGTTCTTTTACTCATCAAGCAGCTTTAAAAGTTCAGCAGCAGTTACAATCATTTGAGAATTTGCGACTTATTCCAATTGCTTGCGAGAATGTTCTTAGTATTGCTAGTGAAATTGAAGAGCATAACAATTGGGGTGTTATTGCGTGGGAAAACAATATTGAGGGCGTTGTAATACCTAATTTAGATTTACTAATTGATGCAAAGAATATGGTTGGTATTGCTCGCGTAGGAGTCGATATTAGTTTTGATGCTGTTATTTGCAAGTCAGATTCAATCGATAACTGTTCTACTATTGTTGCTCATCCGCATGCGTTGGCACAATGTCGTAAGTTTGCTCAAGAGCGTGGATTGAAAGAAAAAACTGCGTCTTCAAATGCTGCTGCTTGTAGGGATTTAGTTCCTGGAGAAGTTGCTTTATGCCCTAAAATTTGTGCTGATTTATACAATAGGCAGATTGTGAGTGAAGCAGTTGAAGATTTTTCTGGCGCGCGAACTGAGTTTTTAGTGCTAGCTCCTCGAGATCAGGCTTTAGATTTTGTTAATGTGCAGCGAGAAAACTTTTCATCATTTTCCTCAATTATTGCATTTATTCCGCGTTGCACAGGTGCTGGCGTGTTAGCAAATTTGCTTGATGTTGTGCGTGATCATGGTCTTAATATGACTTCCTTTATGTCTAGACCGATTAAAGGGCGAGGCGGTTTATACAGTTTTATTGCAACTGTTGATTCTGCTCCTTGGGATTCTATGTGTAAAGATATGATTCAAGAGGTTGTTGAACATGGTGATTGGGTTCGAGTTTTAGCAGTGTATTCTTCTGATAAACGCAAGAATCCGGTGATGGATGATTGGATGCTACCTCATGGTGGAGTGTGCGTTGAACCTTCAGTTGATGCTTTACGTAATTTGAACGTAATGCGTGCAGAAAGAGAATTATTATGGTAGACGATGCTGAATTTTCTCAAAATTTTTCTGTTGGTATTGTAGGTCTTGGTCTTATTGGTGGATCTCTTGCAAAACGACTTGCTAAACTGGCAAATTGCAACGTATATGCATGGAATCGTCATAATGAGCCTTATGACGAAGCTAAAAGTTTAGGAATTACTTGCGTAGACAATGTGCAAGATTTAGCTAAACTTCGTCCAAATGTTTTGATTTTATGCAATGCTTTAGCCGCTATGCCAAGTATTTTGCATGAAGTTGCACCTTATATTGACAAATCTTGCACAACTATTAGCGATGTTGGTAGCGTAAAAACTTTAGTTAGAAATCAGGTTGCTGCAGCAGGTTTGCAAGATTGCTACGTTGGTGCGCATCCGATGGCTGGTAGTGAATTTACTGGTTGGAAAGCTTCTAGTGGTGAGCTTTTAAATGGTGCTTTGTGGGCTTTAACTGTTGATGATTCTACTGAGTTTTGGCGAGTTAGAAATATTTTGCAAATGATTGTTTCGCTATGCAAGAATCGCGCAATAGTTTTGGATGATGCAACGCACGATAATTCTGCAGCTCTTATTTCTCATATGCCTCATGTTGTTGCAACAGCTCTTGCAAACGTATTATGTGAACAATCTAATCGTGCTATTGCTTTACAACTATCTGCAGGTTCCTGGCGAGATATGACACGAGTTGCTCTTACTGATCCTCAACGCACTCGTGCTATGGTAAGTGAAAATCGGCATAATACTGCGAAATTATTGCGTTCCGTAATTTCTGAGCTAACTTTTGCTGCAAATATGTTAGATAATGATGTTGAAACCGCGGATGCTTTAGAGCAAGAGTTTTTTGCTAAAGCTCAATCTTGGAGAGAATATAAATACTTGCAGCGCAACTCGTCTAAAACTAGTATGCAACAAAGCGATGCTGCAAATAGCAGATTGTGGAAGTATGATTCTCAAATCAATTGGCAGCAGGAATTATTAGAATCCGCGCGCTTAGGAGAATCCATTGTTGAACTTTCCGGATTTAACATCAACGAATCTTCGCAACTGCTATTGCGCTCAGATGCTTCCTTGAGAAATGTGTAAAACTTGCTCCTTATCAGACAATTCTACAGACTAAGCGGCTTTTGGAATTTGCGTTCTGGGATTGGCTTTAAACGGTAAATAGTTTTGGCATCAATGAACATTTCTTCGGCAGCTCTAGTGCCGTTTGCTGCAGGATCTCGAAGTAAATGAAGCATTACCCCGTCCCACTCGAGTACGTGCCCAATTGCATCATGATACTCGATTTTTTGTGTTCCATTGTTATTGTCTTCTATAATTTTGTAAGTTCTTACTACTATGCGCGAGCCTGCAGGTATTTGCTGTGGTAGTGTAGTTAAATTCCGTGTTTGTGTGTTCATAACATGCTCCTTGTTGTATTATGCATGTGACTGAAGTATATGGCAAACGTTTTGTTTTAAACTTTTATGGAAGGGTGAGTTAAGTATGAGCAACAATAAATTTGTTTCTGAAAATTTCTTAGGCTTACCTTCTAAATATATGAGTTTAATAGATGATTATATTGATTATGTTCGTGCTAATAAAGGCTTGGGTGAACGCACGCAGAAAGCTTATGCCAGTGATATTTTGCAATGTTTAGCATGGTGTAATCGGCACGGATTTAATAATATTTCGGAGCTTACTACGGATGATTTGCGTTCGTGGATGGCTGATGAGTCGCGAAGTCATGCGCGTTCAAGTTTGGCTCGCAAAGTAGTTGCGGTGCGTGGTTTTTTTGCGTGGTGTCAGCATGTTGAATACATAAGCGGTAATCCTGCAGAAATTTTAATGACGCCAAAAATTAAAAATATGCTGCCATCTGTTTTGGATGAATATCAAGCAGAATCATTAATGAATAATGTTGATTCTAAAGCTAATGTTTCAACTTCGTGTCCCAAAAATCAGAAAGCTATAGGACTTCGCAATGCTGCAATTCTGGAGCTTTTATATGCGACTGGTATTCGTGTTGGTGAGCTTACTAGTTTAAATATTCAGGATATTAATTTTTCCTCGCACACTATAAAAGTTACTGGTAAGGGAAATAAGCAGCGTGTTGTGCCTTTTGGGGTTCCTGCTTATAAAGCTTTATCTGCTTGGATTTCTAAAGATGGACGAGAAATTTTATTGCGAAATTCTGTTGAAGAGGCAGTATTTCTTGGTACTCGCGGAAAGCGTATTGATCAGCGTTTGGTAAGGCAGATTGTGCATGACGAGGCTAAAAGTGCGCATGTTCCGGATATTTCTCCTCATGCTTTGCGGCATAGTGCTGCTACGCATATGTTGAATGGAGGGGCAGATTTACGCGAAGTGCAGGAATTATTGGGTCATTCATCGCTTAATACTACTCAGCGTTACACTCATGTTTCTATTGAATCTTTAAAACGTAAGTATTCTCAAGCTTTTCCGCGTGCATGATAGTAAATGTTTTAAACATTCAATTATTCATATTTAACATGTTTTTTACATAATAAATATGTTAATTTACATTTTTGTAATATACATATATCTATAAAAAACAATAAATTTTACTATATAAATAATAAAATTTTCGGTATTTATAATTAAATCTAGACTTAAATAATTAATTATTACTAATATACAATATTTTTTTCAATTTTCTTTTACTATTGCATTGTTTGTAAAAATACGTATCATTGAATTTTAATCAACGAAGAGGCCTCGTCATTGGCTTGCGAGAATCCATCTGGCAATAAAAACCGGATGGATTTTTATGTTTTAGCTGATGTTTGGCTTTTTTGTGATATGACAATCCTGCCTACCAGACGTTAGGAGAAAAATATATGAAGAATAAGGCTTTGGCTTTCGCTGCTGCTGCCTGCTCGCTGGCAATGTTACTTGGTGGCTGTGGCTCTTCCGCTAAGAATGCACAAACAAACGGTGGCAAGGTTATTATTACCGTTTCAAACTCTGAGCCACAAAACGAATTAGTCCCTGGAAATATTAACGAAAATGCTGGCGCTCGTCCTGCCATGTTGGTTAATTCCACGTTGGTAACTTTCGATGAAAAAGGTAATCCTGTGAATGAGGATGCTGAAAGCATCACTCCAAATGCTGATGCTACCCAGTACACCGTGAAGGTTAAGAAAGGAAAGAAGTTCAGCGATGGCACTCCTATTACAGCCGAAAGCTTTGTGAAAGCTTGGAGCTTCGTCGCTAACGCTAAGAATGCTCAGAAGTGTGCTTCCTTCTTCCAAACCATTAAGGGTTATGCTGATTTGCAGAAGGATGGTACTAAGGGTGACGAACAGCTTTCTGGTTTGAAGGTTGTTGATGAAAATACTTTTACCGTTGATTTGGAACAGCCAGATTCTGTATTCCCAATTAAGGTTGGCTACTTGGCATTTGCTCCACTTCCGGAATCCTTCTACAAGGATCCAAAGGCTTATGGCGAAAAGCCTGTTTCTTCTGGTCCATACTTGTTCAAGTCTTGGGATCACAACAAGCAGATTGAAGTTGTGAAGAACCCAGATTACGATGGTCCACGTAAGGCTCAGAATGATGGCGTAACTTTCAAGGTTTATACAGATGGTAACGCTGCATACCGCGATGTGCAGGCTGGAAACCTCGATATGACTGATAATATTCCAGATACCCAAACTAAGACTTTCCAGAAAGATACAACTGTTAAGGCTTACAACCGTCCAGGTTCTGTAATCCAACAGTTCACTATTCCTTCAAGTCTCCCGCACTTTGATGTAAAGACTGAAGAAGGTAAGCTTCGTCGTCAAGCTATTTCTATGGCTATAGACCGTAAGGTGATTATCAACAAGATTCTCAATGGCACTGCTTCTCCTGCGAACGAATTTACTTCTCCATTGACTCCAGGCTATAAGGCTGATCTTAAGGGTCATGAGAACGTAGAATTTAATGCAAAGAAAGCTAAGGAACTTTGGGCTAAGGCAGATAAGATTTCTAAGTATGATGGATCTCTTACTTTCTCCTACAATGCCGATGGAAATGCAAAGTCTGTGTTTGATGCTGTTGTGAATTCCCTCAAGAATAATCTTGGAATCAAGGCTGAGACCACTCCAATTCCTACATTCCAGGAATTCCGTAATGCTTGCGCTAAGCGTCAGATTAAGGGTGCATGGCGTGCAGGTTGGATGCCAGATTATCCAAGTGCAGAAAATTACTTGACTCAGGAATTTGCTTCCGTTGCAGCTGATGGCAATGGTTCCAACGAAGGTGATTATAAGAATCCAAAGTTCGACGATTTACTTAAGAAAGCTGCATCTGCTAAGCCAGAAGAGGCTATTAAGCTCTATCAGCAAGCAAACGAAATCCTTCTTGAGGATCTTCCATCTGTCCCATTGTTCTACTCGAACGCTAAGGCTGTGATGGTTCCAACTTTGAAGGGCTTCACAATGGATTGGCAGAATATGCCGCTGTACTATCAGCTTCACAAATAAGCTGGTAGCTAATTAAGAAAACAGCATAGTGTTACATACTTTTTAGAAAGTTAGTAGGTAACACTAGTTGGTTCCTCTTAATAATTTAATATCGCTTATTGCGAAATTGCTGCTCCAGCTAAACTAGTTAAATAAAACTATTGAGCTGGAGCGGCACTTTGTTGTTTTTTGAGTAAGTTTTAACAATTCAAGGAGAATTCGATGGGTAAGTACATTCTGCGTCGTATTTTGCAGATGATTCCTGTTGTTCTCGGCACAACATTATTAGTTTATGCTTTAGTATTTGCTTTGCCTGGAGACCCAGTAAAAGCAATGTTTGGAGAAAAACCTGTTAATCCTGCAGTGGCTGCACAAATACGAGCCGAGTATAACTTAGATAAACCATTTATTATTCAATATTTACTTTTCTTAAAGAATGCTCTTACCCTCGATTTTGGTCATACTTTTGCAGGTCAACCAGTTATCGATGAAATTGGTCGTGCATTCCCGGTTACTGTTCAACTAGCAATTATGGCATTCGCTTTCGAGGCAATATTTGGTGTCATATTTGGCATAATTTCAGGTTTGAAGAAAGGCAAGTGGTATGACAGTGTGATTCTGGTTGTATCTCTTCTTCTTATTTCTGTTCCAACATTTGTGACAGGTTTCGTAGGACAATACTTATTTGGTGTTAAATGGCGCATATTACCAGTTACAGCTAGTAACGATCCTGGATTCTTCGATTTGCTTCTTCCTGCAATGGTTCTTGGTTCTGTGTCTATGGCGTATATCATTCGACTTACAAGATCTGAAATTTCTTCAAATATTTCGCTCGATTATGTGCGTACAGCTCGTGCAAAGGGCTTAAAAGAAGGCTCTGTTATTGTTCGTCACGTTTTGCGCAACTCGCTTATACCTGTCGTCACCTTCTTAGGTCAGGATTTGGGTGCTCTTATGGGCGGTGCAATGATTTCGGAAACGATCTTCAACATTCATGGCGTTGGATTCCTCACATATCAAGGGATTCTAAAAGGAGAAGGAAACCTTGTTGTTTCCATTGTCACGCTTTTGACATTGATATTTGTATTTAGCAATTTTCTTGTTGATATGTTGTACGCGGCTCTTGATCCGCGCATTCGTTACGCGTGAGGGGAGTACACTATGGAAGATAATTTGATGAAAAATGATTTGATTGCAAATAATGCTTCAAATTGCGATATATTACCGGGGCAAGAACGCTACGTTGCACCATTAGACGATACGCCTATTCAAGAAGTGGATTCCGTAGACGAATCCGCTGCTGCAACGAGTATGTGGGCAGATACTTGGAGAACTTTGCGCAGGAATCCATTGTTTATTGTTTCTGCAATTTTGATTATTGCAATTATTTTTGTTGCGTTCTTCCCAAGCATTCTTACAAAGCACAATCCTAATTATTGCGTTTTGGAACACTCTCTTGAGCCAGCTTCAGCCGCGCATCCATTTGGTTTTGATATGCAAGGTTGCGATATTTATGCTCGAGTTGTTTATGGTACTCGTACATCGCTAAGTGTTGGTTTGCTTGCAACTATTTTGGTTGTACTTGTTGGTTCTTTAATTGGTGCGTTAGCAGGATTCTTCGGAGGCTGGGTTGATACTATTCTCAGCCGAATAACTGATATCTTCTTGGCTTTACCAATGCTTCTTGGTGCAATCGTAGTTTTACAAATGTTCCGTACATCTAAATCAATTTGGAAAATTGTGCTTGTTATGGTGCTTTTTGGATGGGTTAGCGTTGCTCGTATTGCACGAAGCGCTGTTATGGAATCAAAAAATCTTGAATTCAATACCGCATCTACTGCTTTAGGATCTACTCCAATACGTAATCTTTTCAAACACATTATCCCGAACTCTTTGGCTCCAATCATTGTTGTTGGAACAACTTCGCTTGGAACTTATATTGTGTTGGAAGCAACATTAAGCTTCCTTGGAATTGGTTTACCAAGTACTACTGTCAGCTGGGGTGGAGATATTTCTACCGCTAGAAATGTTCTTACTACGAACCCAGAAGTCTTGTTCTATCCGTCTATTGCACTCGCAATTACTGTGCTCGCCTTTATTATGATGGGTGATGCTGTAAAGGATGCATTAGATCCGAAGAGCCGTAAGGCGTGAATTTAGCGTGGAGGAATAAAACTTATGAATACAACACGTAAAGATATAGACATTCGCGCCATGCAGCTAGAGCAAGGGCCATTGTTGGAAGTAAAAAATCTCCAGGTTGATTTCACAACAGACTCAAAAAAAGCTGTTCATGCTGTTAGAGATGCTAGCTTCTGTGTTTATCCTGGTCAGTGGGTTGCAATTGTAGGTGAATCTGGTTCAGGAAAGTCCACTTCTGCAATGGCTGTTCTTGGTCTTCTTCCTGGAACCGGTCATGTTACAGGTGGATCTATTAAGCTCAAGGGTAAAGAAATTAGCAGTTTGAAGCCAAAAGAGATTGCTGCCTTGCGTGGTACTGCAATGGGCCTAGTTCCGCAGGATCCTATGAGCAACTTGAACCCTGTGTGGCGTATTGGCGAACAAGTTAAAGAAGCATTAATCGCAAATGGTGTTGACGTTGATCACGAGAAGCGTTCTTCATTAGCTGAGGCTCTTGCAGGCGATTCTGTTCAAGTCAAAAGCAATGAGGATGAAACATTCCTTGGCTCTAAAGAATTACCAGATTTGATTGAAGTTGCTAAGAAAGCTTTGAAAGAAGTTGGGCTTGATGAGCATAACGATGCTGAAAAGTTCAATGAAGCTATTGATTACTACAAGAAAGAGTGGGTTCCAGGCTCTGAAACTCGTTGGCGCGTAGCAGACGATTTAATCAAATATGGTGTAAATGACGACAAAGCTTGGGAAATTGCCAAAAAGTATGTTGTAGGTGCAAGCGTTGAAGATCGTATTGCTGGTTTGCTCGATGAAGCTGGTTTGCCAGATGCTGCAACTCGTGCACGTCAGTTCCCACATGAGTTTTCCGGTGGTATGCGTCAGCGCGCTTTGATTGCTATTGGTTTGGCTTGCCGACCGGACTTGCTTATTGCAGATGAGCCAACTTCCGCTTTGGATGTTACTGTGCAAAAGCGTATTCTTGACCATTTGCATACACTAACTGATTCGCTCGGAACTTCTGTTCTCTTCATTACACACGATTTAGGTTTGGCTGCCTCTCGCGCGCAGCATGTTGTTGTTATGTATAAGGGTCGTGTTGTTGAGTCTGGCCCATCGTTGGAAGTTTTGCAGCATCCTCAGCATCCGTATACAAAGAGACTTGTTGCTGCCGCTCCAAGCTTAGCTTCTCAGCGCATTATTTCTGTTAAAGAACACGGTGGTAACGCTGATAACTTGCTTGAGCATCATGTAGTAGGTGAGCAAACTCTCGAAAAAAGTGAGCATATTATTACTGTGGATCACTTAACTCGTGAGTTTAAGCTTCCTCGCAAGAAAGAGCTTTTTAAGGCTGTTGACGACGTTTCATTCTCTATTAAGCGTGGTACGACGTTAGCTATCGTTGGTGAATCTGGTTCAGGTAAATCTACCGTTGCGAATATGGTTTTGCGACTTCTTAAGCCAACAAGTGGAACTGTTACTTACGAAGGTAAGAATATTTCCGATTTAAAGGGTGCGGATTTGCTTGACTTCCGTCGCCATGTGCAGCCAGTTTTCCAGAATCCGTATGGTTCTTTGGATCCTATGTACTCAATTTATCGTTCAATTGAAGAACCTTTGCGTATTCATAAGATTGGTGATAAAAAGAGTCGTAAAAACCGTGTGGTAGAGCTTCTAGACATGGTTCGTATGCCTGCTTCAGTTATGACTCGATTCCCGAACGAACTTTCTGGAGGACAGCGTCAACGAATTGCGATTGCTCGTGCTATGGCTTTGGACCCAGATGTTATAGTTTGCGATGAAGCTGTATCTGCTTTGGATGTGCTTGTGCAAGATCAGGTTTTGCACTTGCTTAACGATTTGCAGGCGGAGCGTGGTTTGAGCTATTTGTTCATCACACACGATTTGGCTGTCGTTCGTCAGATTGCAGACGAAGTTGTTGTTATGCAGCATGGAAAGCTTGTTGAGCATGCAACTACAGATGAGGTATTCAATCATCCACAGATGGAATACACTCGCGATTTGCTTGATGCAATTCCAGGAGGAAATTTGGAACTTGGTTTAGACTAAATAGTACAAGCTGATAAAAAGGTGCAGGTTTTATAGAATCTGTACCTTTTTATTTTTCTATTAATTCCGTGTTTATTGGTTGAGTAATCCATAACTTGTAATCTGTGTTGGTTGCGTGATTTATGTCTGTTGCTTAGTGGTGGAGCTGTTTGTGTTGTGTACATATTAGAGTTGATTACATGATTACAATTACGACTTCGAATTTAAACGGTATTCGTGCAGCTGAGCGCAAAGGTATGCTTAACTGGTCTGACGCGCATACTCCAGACGTGTGGTGTATGCAAGAAGTGCGCGCTCCGCAGGATGCAATCGACCCAATTATGACAAAAATTGAAATGGGATATCGTACGTCTGAAAATATCGTAAATTCTATAAAAAACGATAATTTTACTTATACAAATGAAGTTTGCCGTGTAAAAGGTCGAGCTGGAGTAGCTCTAGTTACGTCTCTTCCTGTAGTTGAAAAACGCTACGGTTTGCCTGGCTTAAACGAGGATGTTGATTCTGGGCGATGGGTTGAAACTGACGTGCGTACCCCTGAAGGGTATGAAATTACTATTGCTTCTGTGTATGTTCATGCTGGCAATGTGGACGATCCGCAGAAAATGCAACAAAAATTCCGCTTTTTAGACACAATGCTTATACGCTTGGGGGAGCTTCGAAATATTGCAGCAAGTGGCGGAAATCAAGCGATTTTGTGCGGTGACTTTAATATTGCGCATACTTCACTTGATATTAAAAACGCTAAGGCTAATGAAAAAAGTGCAGGATTCTTGCCAGAGGAACGCGCTTATATTGATCGCTGGATTAACGAATATGAATTTGTGGACGTTATGCGCATGCTTGCAGGAGATATTCAAGGACCATACACTTGGTGGAGTCAGCGCGGTAAAGCTTTCGACAATAACGTTGGCTGGAGATTAGACTACCAGTTCGCAACTCCTGAAATTGCGGAAAGCGCTCGCGGATTTGTGATCGATCGTGCTGAAAGTTATGATGCGCGATGGTCTGATCACGCGCCGTTAAGTATAAAGTATGACGTGTGATGCGTAAGTATTAATTTGCATAATGTGAAATAACTAAATAATCGCACGTGTATATGAATGTACTATATACGCAAATTTTTCAGTGCTTTGCTTGTGCTATTCTGGTGAAGTTAGGCAATTTACAATAATAAGTAATAAATATATTTTTGTAGATTTGTTGTTTTAAGAAATGAGGAATAATGGGTTGGTTATTTGGCCGACATGAAGAAGAAAAATCTTCAAAAGTTGAAGACAAAATCGTAGAGGTAAAAACTGGTCCATGGGATTTCAATGATGAAGATGCTCCTGATTTTAGCGATTATCTAGATTTTGGTTCAATCTATATTCCATATTTTCAAGGCATTGAGTTGCGAGTAAAAAAGCAGCATGAAACATCGCAAGTTCTTGGTATGACAGTAACTTATGGTTCTTCAAGCGTAGAAGTTGAAGCTTTTGCTGCGCCTAAAACATCTGGTATTTGGCTAGAAGTATGCAAAGATTTGCTTGATGGTAATAGTCAAGCGTGTACAGTACAAGGCGAATTCGGTACTGAGCTACTGTTGCCTGTAAAAGTTGGAGAAAAAACCATTACAACGCGTATTGTTGGCGTTGATGGTCCTAGGTGGATGCTTCGCGGAGTATTCTCTGGACCTGCAGCAACAGAGCTTGCAGATAATAATAACGAAACAAAACAATTAGACGAATGGTTTAAGGGGATTGTTGTAAATCGTGGTGAAGAGCCGCTTGCGCCTCGCGATTTTATTCCTATGCATGATCCAATAACTAGAGAAGAAAAAGAAGCTGCTTTAAATGCAGAAAATAGCGGTAAAGATGGGGAAAATAATACGTCTGATGAAGATGCTAATAATGCACTAAAAAAAGACGATAAACCATTAGGTTACGACCAACAAGTAGAAGTAAAAACTACGCTTACACGCGGTCCAATGTTTGCTGAAATTAGATAATGCAAGTAGTAGAAAGTTAATTGAATGGATTCACAGGAATCTTTACAGAAGGTCGAAGAAGAGTTTTCTTCGCAAGAGTTTTCAAATGAAGTAAAACTCGACGATTATGCGCAAACCAACAATTTTGTGCAGACTAAAAAACGCTCAGGATTAGCGACATTGGCTTCAATCGGAGCAGAAGGGTCTACATTTTCTGTAATTGATTCATTGGGTGGCATTCGAGGCGTAATTGAATCCATGCTTCCAGGCTTGCTGTTTGTTATTTGCTTTGTTGTAACGCGTAACGTACAAACAACGGTTATTGTGGCAGCTGTGATTGCTGTTTTGCAAGTTGTGGTTCGTCTTATTCAGAGGCAATCGCTTATGGGAGCAATTAGTGGACTTGTTTCCATTGCAATTTGCCTTATTTGGGTGTGGACGAGTCATCAAGCACGCGACTACTACATGATGGGTTTTATTACAAACGCTGTTTATGGTGTGCTTCTTGCTATTTCGCTGATTGTGCGCGTGCCTGCTTTAGGGCTTGTGATTGAGTCAATTCGCAAAATGCCTACAGAAAACTTTGGTGCGTGGCTTCATGAATGGCTCGATTATAAGCCGCTTAAGCGAGCGTATATGTATGTGACAGGATTGTGGATTGCTGTTTTTGTGCTGAGGCTCGTTTTGCAAGTGCCATTATATTTGACGAATCACGTTGTATGGCTTGGTACCGTTCGCTTGATTATGGGATTGCCGTTTTGGGCGCTCGCAATTTGGGTTTCTTACTTGATTATTGCAACGCCGTTTATGCGTCTTCATCATAAAAATCATGAAGAGAAGCAGAGCGAAGAAAATCAGCTTAACTAAAATCAGCCTAACAAAACGCAAAACTAGGGGGTAGTTTATGCAAGTGACGATGCGAATCGAGCGATATGCGGATCAAGGAAGATGTGTAGGTCATCTTGACGGACGCGTTGTATTCGTGCGATTTGCGCTGCCTGGTGAGCTGGTTATTGTGCGTATGGATGAGCCGATGCGTGCAAAAGCGCACTTTTTCACTGGTGAAGTTGTGGAAGTTTTGGAGCCTAGCGCGGATCGTGTGGAGCCGCAATGGAAGCTCGCTGGTCCTTTGGCTCAAGGCGGCGGAGTTGGAGGCGCAGATTTAATTCACGTTTCTTTGCCTGGACAGATTCGTTGGAAGGCGTCCGTGATTGCCAATCAATTCCAGCGTTTAGCACATATGGATGTTGCGGATAACGATGTTAGCGTTGAGCGAATGCCAGGTGATGAGGAGCTTAACGGATTTAATTGGCGTACGCGCATGGAGTTGGTTGCGGATGATGAAGGGCGATTGTCTATGCGAAAGCGTGAGTCGCATGATCGCATTGCGATTGATACTATGCCGCTTGCGTCGCGCGCGGTTTTGGCTGTTGCGGATTCTTTGGATTTGTGGAATCGAGAATTTGAGCCAAATTCGCAAATTCGTCTTGCTGTTCCAGAGCCTCGGGTTGAGGGTTTGGATTTTAATGACAAGGCTGCGCTTCTTGATGCGATTGGCGAAAATTATGCGCTTATAGTAAATGATGAGTTGGTTGCAGGCTCGGCTTTGCTGCGAGAGCGCGTGCGAGTTGCGGTTGATGGTGATTCGTCGCGTATGCGTACTTTTGATTACGATGTTGACGCGCGCGGTTTTTGGCAGATTCATCGCGCAGCTCCAGAGCATTTGGTGAACTACGTTTTGGGATTAGTTCGTTCTGCGCTTGGTGGGCGTAGTAAGAATACGGTTTTGTGGGATTTGTATTCTGGATCTGGTTTGTTTACGATTCCGCTTGCAACTTTGGCTAATGTTGGCGGAGATTCTTATGGTGCTTATGATGCTGTAGGCGCTTTTGGTGCTGCTGAACCAGCTCGCGTGCTTAGCATTGAGGGTGCGCCGATTGCTGTAAAGAATGCAAGGCGAAACATTGGGCGTGCTGGTCTTAGCAGGGATGTTGTTGAAGCGCTTGAAGGCGATGTTGCGCAAACGCTTGAATCGCAGGTGTTTAAGGCGAGTAAGTCGTCTAAGATTGTTCGCCGATTTGCGCATCCTGATGTTGTTGTGTTAGATCCTCCGCGCGCTGGTGCTAAAGCTCAAGTTTGTAAGCAGATTGCGAAGTCTGGAGCAAGAAGCGTTGTGTATGTTGCTTGCGATCCGACTAGTCTTGCTCGCGATGTTGGAACGTTTAGTGAGCTTGGCTACAGCGTTCAGTCTTTGCGTGTGTTCGATATATATCCCAACACTCACCACGTTGAGAGTGTCGTATTGATGTCAAAGGCTGATTAGGTGGGTGCATTTTTGCCCTTGTGTATCAGGGGTTTGCGAGGGCTATCGTTAAAAGGTTTAGCGTGTGGTGGCTTTAAGCTGGGTTCTTGCGATTTTTGAGCGCAGTTTGGCTGTATGAGGGAAGATATCAACGTTCTAGGGTCGAGTGCACAGGATGTTAACGTACTTCGCTTGCGTTGAAAGCACACTGTGCTTTCAACTTTGAGCAAGCTCAGCGAATCGAAGTGCATTCGCGAATTATATTTAATCGCTCATGCAAGTCGATTCGCCACTTTGCACCCACCTTGTGGAGTGGGAAAATAAGGTTTAGGCTAATTATCATGGAGAAGAAATCTAAGTTTCGTTAGTCTAATAATAAGGAGAGATGGCTATGGATAAGATAGATGAGCTAAATAAAGATGTGATAGTCATCCATCCTCAGCGTGTAATTAAGGATTATGCGGTTGGGGTTTATGCTCGTGTGAGCACAAATCGTAAAGAGCAGTTGGATAGTCTTGCTGTTCAAGTGTCTGGTCTTACTCGTCTTGCTGCTTCTCACATGACTTGGTTTGTTGCTGATATTTTTCTTGATGTTGCTTCAGCTAAGGTTGGATCTTCAAGAAACGAGTTTAATCGAATGATTGATGAGTGCGAGAAAGGTAATCTTGATATTATTCTTACTAAAAGTGTGAGCCGTTTTGGTCGTGATACGAAAGAAGGCTTAGAGGCTATTAGAAAGCTTAAAGCTTGTGGCACGAGAATTATCTTTGAGACAGATAAAATTGATACGGAAACTGTCGATGATGAACTTTTAATCAGTGTGGTTCAGGCTTGTAGTCAAGCAGAGAATGATTGGCGTAGTGAGAATATTGTTTGGGGATTAAGACGTAGGGCAGAAGATGGCACATCAGGTCTTTATAGCAGAGTTTGTTATGGTTATAAAAAAGATAAACATGGCATGCTGATTATTGATGAAGAGCAAGCGAAGGTAGTGAGAGCTATCTTTGATTGGTATCTAGAAGGTTTAAGCGTTGTTGGAATTATTGAAAGATTAAAAAGTAAAGGTGTTAAGTCTCCAAAGGGGAAAGACAGTTGGAGTAAACGGGCTGTTGAGAGCACTTTGACTAGGCGTAAATATACAGGCGATGTGGCTATAGCTGATTCAGGCGGTTCTGACAGGCAATATTTGTATTCGGATCATCATTCCGGAATTATTTCTAAAGAGAAGTTTGAAGCCGTTGAGCTTGAGATGGCGGCTCGGAGTAATGTGGAAGTTGGAGAGGACGGGACTATTGTTAGAAAGAAGAAAAAATATAGCTCGAAGAAATAGGAAGGAGTCGAGATATGGATTGCAGAGGACATGCAACAAGAGAAAAGATTGCTCAAGATTACGAAATTCATCCTAGAGCACATATAAAACTATTAAAAAATCAAAGTAAACATAGTGATGCAGGGCCTATTATTCAAAATGAATACTATATTTTAATGCTAAGAGAAGAAATGATGGGGAGCTAGAAATAATTCAGTGTGGTATGGGTGCAGCAAGAGATTTTCTTGAATTAATTAAGCATCAAGGGCTACCAATTTTTAATCCCCTAAAAGTTAATTACAGAGATTCAAACGGTGATGAAAGTAATACTACTGGTACTAATAGCTTAAAAAATGTGACCTGGAATGAAACTGCAAAACAACTGTATAACGCAATCATGTGGCTAATTGTATTATGGGATGCCAAACCTGATACGCCTCTCTTTGATTTTATGGATGAAGTAATCAAATACAAAAAATGTGAGCCTTTTGATAGAAAAATCAGAAGAGTAAATACTGCTATACAACATGGAGGCAAAGGTAGGACTTTAACAGAGATGATTGATGATTATAGAAAGTACAATGATTTTAAGAATGATATTTGCAATTTTGAACTTCTTAGCGACAAAATTAATAATATGAGGGACAAAGACGGAAGTAAAATAAAATCCTATTTTTAAGGCTCGCTAGATGGAATAGAAATTATATGCTTGAAATAGCCTAATCAAGGATAGAAAGAGCTGAATGAAACAACCTCCTCTAATAGACGCAGCAACACAGGAAAAACAAGTACCTTAGCCAATTTCCAAATTTAACCTAACAATCTCACGTCGAGAGTGTCGTATTGATGTCTAGGGCTTAATAGGTGGGTGCATTTTTGCCTTTGTGTAGCAGGGGTTTGCGAGGGCTATCGTTAAAAGGTTTAATGCGAAGCAGCTTTAAGCTGTGTTCTCGTGATTTTTGAGTGCGATTTTTCTGTATGAGGGAAGATATCAACGCTCTGGGGTCGAGTGCACAGGATGTTAACGTTAAAAGGTGCACCCACTTTGCACCCAGCTAGAAGTTAGGAAATAGGAGTTTAGAAACTTTCCTGTACCGTATGAGGGAGAAACTGAGTATGTGTTTAAGATGCAAACACGGCTAGCAGAAAAAGTAGCAAAACTACTACAAACACAAGCACAGCCAAAACGCGTGAAGATATAGGCAGTCAGATAAAAGAACGCGCCGAGGAACTTAGAAGAAGTGCGAAAATACTAAACCAAAACCGTCCCACCAACCCGCACAGAGGACACGGAAGATGAAACTAGGATCTCTCCTGAAACAGCAGACCCTAAACGATTCGTTTTTGTCATGCTGTTAAAGATAAGTTAAACGTTTTCTTGAGTATGTGAAATAATTTCTGTAAAAAGCAGATGAAAGATTCCAATAGGTACTCCTGCGATATAAACTAATTAAAGGAGGCCGAAAAAATGGCAAGAAGCAAAAAAGAAAACATCCACAAAGTGAAAATGACTGAAGGGAAGCGGAAAATCATCCAAGGACTTCTCCAAGAATACGAAATTAAAACGGCAAAAGATATTCAAGATGCACTAAAAGATCTATTAGGCGGAACAATCAAAAGAGATGCTGGAAGCTGAAATGGATAATCATCTAGGATACGAGAAATCGGAACGTAGCAACTCAGAAGATTATCGAAACGGCTACAAAGAAAAGACAGTAAACACAAGCTATGGTTCCATGTGCATAGAAGTTCCGCAGGATCGTAAATCCACATTTGAGCCACAGTTAGTAAAGAAACGCCAAAAAGACATATCAGAAATTGATCAAAAAATCATCTCAATGTATGCCAAAGGGATGACAACAAGGCAAATTTCAGATACATTGATGGATATTTATGGATTTGAAGTATCAGAAGGTTTCATATCTGACGTAACGGACAAGCTGCTACCACAAATAGAAGAATGGCAAAATCGACCATTAGATGAGATTTATCCGGTATTTTTTATTGATGCAATTCACTATTCTGTACGAGAAAATGGAATAATACGCAAACTTGCAGCCTACGTCATTTTAGGCATCGGCTGTAATGGCAAGAAAGATGTTCTAAGCATAGAAGTTGGTGAAAATGAGAGTGCAAAGTACTGGTTATCGGTCTTGAACAGCCTAAAAAATCGGGGCGTAAAAGACGTGATGATCATATGTGCTGACGGACTGGCCGGCATTCGTGAAGCTATATCTACAGCTTTTCCTAACACTGAATACCAACGTTGTATAGTTCATCAAGTCCGAAACACTCTGAAATATGTGGCAGATAAGGACAGAAAAGAATTTTCTAAAGATCTAAAGACAATCTACAATGCGGCAAACGAAGAACAGGGGCGCAAAAATCGAGATTATGTGACAGAAAAGTGGTCGACTAAATATCCCAATGCCATGAAACGCTGGGAAAGAGATTGGGATGTTATAACGCCTATCTTTAAGTTTTCAGCTGATGTTCGTAAGGTTATCTATACTACGAATGCAATTGAAAGTCTTAATGCAACTTATCGCAAATTAAATCGCCAAAGGAGCGTTTTTCCAAGCTCACAAGCGTTATTGAAGGCTTTGCATCTATCTACTTTTGAAGCTACGAAAAAATGGACTATGCCACTTAGAAACTGGGGTCAAGTTTATGGCGATTAACGCTCATGTATGAGGATAGGCTACCTGAATAACTTGAAAATACCAAGCAAAAGAGCAGACAGGAAACACCTGCCTGCTCTTGACATGCAATTTCACATGAATTATATAATAAATAACTGCTAAGTAGTTGGAATAGTAAGCATCTGGGCTCATTAGCAGAAAATTATATCACAGGAAATCTTATTTACAGAGATTTATTTACACGCTCGTTTTCTTTGTCGTAACCACGCTTGAGCGTTCGGTTTCCTAGTATTCTTCCAATAGTAAAACCAGTAAGAAACACTATAAGAAACACTAACCAAGTAGGCATTCCTGTTCCTCCTGCTTAACAGTGGGTAGAAACCCATGTCCAAAAGAAGCCTTCTCCTAGGGCTACTAATACGGCTATTGCCGGATTTACCCCAACAAGCGTTAATGCAAATTGCCAAGCGCTAGCATGTAAAGTCCCAACTGCGCTAACTAGATAAGGGCACACATCTGATTTCGAAATCCTAGATTGTGCACTAGCTAGGAGGTAGGAGCGTTGTTCATCGTCAAGATTTTTCATTGTATTGGATAGTTGACTTACTAGCTCTTCACCTGAAAAAACTTTTATCGTTCCGTCATAGTTAGAAGCAATAACTGTTCCTGTCTCGTAGTTGATTGTTACAGTTACTGTTCCTTTATTAGGGATAGTAACTGAACTAGTTTTTATTCCTTTTAGGTCACCTCCTGCGAAAGCAGGGATTTGGGATGGGTTGTCTGTAATTCGGTTAAATGAGAGAGGGATATTTTCTATGCGATTTATTACTGGAGTTTTCTGCTCATCTGCAGTAGCAACTGCTGAGCCACTAAAAACTAGTGCAATGGAACACAATGCGGTAATAGCTTTGGTAAGTTTCATTTTTGCCTCCTTAATCAGTAGCTGCTAACACCCAATTGCACCCGTAACGGTCATGCATGGGAGGGATGTAGCTACCGGCATCATTGTGGTATCGATTGTGGATTCTGCGGAATCTGCAATCAAATTTGCCAGTTCACTTGCGTCTGTGAACACAGATTCAATGACCTTGTCTTCGAGTATGGTATCCTGCATCATTGAAGTTCCTTCTCTAGATTTTCTTGAGGTCAAGGTTTACGTATTATGATATACTTAAACTTAATTTTAGGTTACCACACTGTCACGACTCGGGCAATATTTCGATGGAATGAAACTGCGGGGCTAAGATATAAGATAGTTTTCTTCATGTAGCCCCTGACTACGTTGCTGACGACTTGACGCACTTGTAATACCTGCCGATGAAGATGACTGGCCAAAATCTCCCGAGCAACCTGTCATGATGAGTTTTGACGAATCTGAATCAATACTCGTGATCAAGAACCCGAACCTAGCGAGATACTTTGAGACAGCTTACGAGAAGGCAAGGAACTCATACCTCCTTCGTAACCGATTGCCTGATACGAGGTGGAACACCGAGAATTAGCACCATTTCTGCTTACCTACATGGGCAGGGCAAATGCCAAGATGTTTCCTTTTCGGTTTAGTATGAACTACTCGAAGGCAATCGCAACAAATGGATGTCTCATGCTTTATCTGTGCGGCGAGCAGAAGAAAGTAATTCAAGATGAATCCCCTCAGACATCGAGAATGTCCACGACGTCCTCAGTCAATTGTCGAAGGACTTGTTAATTGCTGATGCTTGCGTCTACGGGGGGGGTGACCTTAGGGAAATCTACCCGAAGGAGCTTCCCAATATCCCCGCTTCTCACCTAAGTCACATGCTCGGGTTCACCCAACGTCCTCAACAGGGGTCTTGTTCTAGGGTACAACCGCGTTTCCCTCTCATGTTGAGCGTCTTGCCATCATGCCCGCTAAGCTCTAATCAGGAGCAATAGCAATCCCGATAGCAAATACTTTTTGGCGCCTGTGAAACCTTTTGACACTTCACTTCTACTCACGGTCAGAGGGGGCACAAGGTAGTGATCAAGCAGTCAAGGTGTAGAAGAACTTCGCTCCTGGACTACGCAACACTCAAATAGTCTGAGAAGAATCACGTGTCTTACCTAGCCAGGACACAATCAGGCGAAGAACCTAGGCAAGCAGTAACTACGCCGCTTGTATCCAATACGGACGCTTGTGCGAAATGATTTGTTGGCAATCAGAGAGCGTCTCAGAATTTTGTTACTTAAAATAAACCAAAGATTAAGAAGTGCAACTGAACTTACAGAAACTTATGAGCAGATTATAAAAGAGTTGTCAAAGATATATAGTGAGGCACCACAAACGACAGATAAGGCAGCGAAAGAAGCATCAATATCCCTGAATATCAAAAGGGATAACGAGTTCTATGACGAGGAAATTAATGCAAATTTACCAAAATCTCTAAAAAGGAGTCAACTGTAATACGAAGAGGTATAACAAAGTAATATCAGTAGAGCAAAGAGAAAAGATAAGTAAAAGGTATCACAAAATAACATCAGCAATAAATGAAGAATTCTGGAAGATAAATAGTTCAATTGACAATAGTCTTTATGTTGGGTCATATGGGCGAAACACAGCAATTTGTACAAGTGACATAGATATTTTACTTTGCTTACCAAGTGCTATTTTCGATAGATTCAATGCCTTACGGGTAATTCACAGTCAAGATTATTACAAGCAGTAAAAACAGCAATAAAAGAAGCATATCCAAATAGTGATATTAGGGCTGATGGACAAATAATTAAAATAGCATTTTCTGATGGGATAATATTTGAATGTTTACCAGCTTTTAAGAATATATCAGGTTCATTTGTATATCCAGACTCAAACATTGGCGAAAATGGCTATCAACTAACCCTAAAGCGGAGCAGGAAGCTATACGTGAAAAAATAAGACTAGCAATGGTCTGCTCGTATCAACATGTAAGCATATGAGGTATATACGAGATAATTTTTTCAAAAGTTATAAATTATCAGGAATCGTGATAGATAGTTTTGCTTATCAAGCAATTGGAAGCTGGAGATTTACTGAATCTGGTGGCAGTGAACCATTTTATTATGAGAAACATTTGCTTGCGTTCTATAATGAGCACTGCTTTGGTTGGCTTTTGTCTGGAATGGGTGCTGCTGTTCGCAAGGCTCGTCACTAAGCATTGCGCGCATTAGCTAATGCGCAGCTACCAGCGCTTGTAGTGTAGTGGCTTTGTAAATGCTAATGTTATACTTATGGTGGTTGTGGGTTCTCCTGCAGCCACCATTTTTCTAACTAATTGAATATATAAATTAATCAAAATTATTAATTAATCAAAATTATTATAGAATCGAGGCGACGCGGCCTATGTGTATTAAAAATTATAATTCGCAAACTGATTCTAAAGTTGAAACTTGTAAAGAGTGTATAGATAAAAAAATTTTAGACAGTATTAGTAGTTGTATAGGATTCTTTTATGTGTTTTTAGCTGCTATACCAGTATCAGTGGTATTTATATTTTATAAAACCGATACTTCTATTGGTCGTTTATTTATTCTTCTATTTATGCTAGCTGCCTATATTACTTTTATTTTCTTTTATGTATATGCAAAAAAAGTTGAATGTACAGAAATTCAAGATGATTTAAAACCTAATACCTTATATATGTTGATTCTAACGACACTTGTGGGTTTATTTAGTATTATATCTACTTGTATTAAGTCAGATGATTATATTAAAATCAATGCACTTGTTATTCTGTTAGTTACTTGTTGTATTGGTGTTAAAGTGAAATCTTACAATAATAAATACACCTTAGCTAAGATTGACATAGACTATATGTCTACAACAAATAAGTATTCGAAGATTGGAGAACATGAAATAGAGAGTAAACTTCTTGTTAAAAGGAAGTCTTATCTAAAGTATTATAAGGTAATGGAAACGAATTATCTTATGATGTCAGCGCTCTTTACATTCATAACATCTGTATTAGGCATTAGTTCTATTGGCTTATTATAGAATGTAGCAAGTTGTTCGTGCTAAGTATAGCTATGTAGTTCTTTTATTCCCGTGTATGCATAACATGTTGCTATGCATACACGGGAACATGGTTTTATTGGCTTCAATTCCGTATATTTAGTTTTTACCTGTCTATTTAGTTTTTACTGTTTTTATCCGTTTCATTCTTACTTGAATGAGATTTTATGTGTGTTATTAAATCTCTTAGGAACGAAATTGCTGGTAATGCCAATGGCGTCCATGACCATTGGTTATTTGTAACAAGGAAAGCTATTAGTCCAGAAAGCAAGCATAAAACGAATAGTACAGCGCTTATCCATGTATTTCTTTTAGATGTTTCTATTTCTGCTTTAACAAGTTTGTCTTGTCGTTTAGACTCATCGACCGTAAAAGCATCTGCCTGATTAAGTATTCTTTCTTGTACATTCGTTGGGTACAAATTAAAACTTTCTGGATCTGGCAGTATTCCGCTCCATTCGTCGCTATAACCTAGAGTCTTGAGTGCAAATATAAGTGAAGCAGCTTGTTTTTCTTCAAAGGTAGTTGAATCTATTGTTTCGTTAATGTCATTTGACGTAATTCCGTCGACACTCCCAGCAGTATTCGAGTCATTCTTCGATTCATGATTTGTTTTTGAGCGTTCTTCATTGACGCCTGGCGATATTGTTCCAGCTTCTGAGTCTGATTCGCGCTCGGAATCGTCGGCATAATTGAAATCATTTTTCACAAACTCCTACCTTTTGCTAGTGCGGTTTGATTCTCAAATGAGAATTTAATAGTTTACGCAATATAAAACAGTCTACACAATATAATGAAACTATTTTACATTATTGTTTATTGCTTAGCTAGTGTATAACAAGATTGTTTTTGATTAAAGCAGTAATGTTTATTGAGTTATAAAAGTGATTGTGTTTTTGTTTTAACATTTTATCTCTTATTTGTGTTGGCGTTGGTTGCGTATGTGTGTGTTTTAAGTGTTGAGTGTGTTGCTTTCGGTTTTGTTTGCTACTAGGGACATTCAAAACCGAAAGCTTTTTGTTTTTTACTCTTTTTGTTTTGAACTGTTTTAGTCTATAATCCCTGTTTTTTTTTGTAGTGTTTTTGTTGTTTTGTATTATTATTTGTTGTTTTTTTGACCAAGGGTATAGTGTTATCAAATTTGTCAAATAAGCTATTTGATTTGTGTAGTTTGTAGTGAATTATTTAAGTTGGATAGCGATTTGCGAGTAATTATGTAAGTTTGCATGTAAGCCTGCGTGTAAGTAGTTATGTAGTCTTGCACGCAAGTTTGCATTATTTTGAAAGAGTTTTATGGGAGAGCTGGTTGCTGTGAAGACGATTTTTAGCAAAGATAATATTTTTATTCGTATGAGATCTATTAGTCCTGCATTGCGATGGGCTCTGGTTGGCTTCTGTTTTTCTATGCTCGGCAATCAAGCGTATGAAGGCTCGGTTTTGCCTATACTCGCGCTGATTTTTACCGCCGGTCTTCTTGTTGTTTTGCCGCAGCTACCAAACACGAGCTACGCTACAGACTAGGGATGTAGTTGTGATTTTGAGTATTCTAATTGTAGTCTATTTGCATAATTTAGTATTTGGGGGAATAACCCTATTCCTATTTGTTACAAGTAAAACTGAGAACACCTTATACATTTTATATATTATCAAAAATAACAACAACAATTGTATGGCAAAAAATTATGGAATAAGATGAGTACTAAACCTAATGATAGGTCTTTTATATATTGTAATTACAAAGGGGAATTTCTATGAAATGTCATATTTTTAAGTCTATTGCTGTAGTTGTTGTAGCATTATCAACCTGTATTTCTCTGGTATCAACTGCTCAAGCTAGTGAGATAGTGGATAACGGACCAAGTGTTGTAGAAAGCAATGTCAGTGATGCGAATATAGATAATTATGCTAAGCGTCTTGAAATTATTTTTTCAAGGTATCTCAAGTTTAATGAAATTAATAAAAAATGGACTGTAACACAAGCAGGGGAGTTTTCTCATGTTCCGAAAGAAGTGCTTGAGAATTTAATTCATAAGCTTAATGCAAATGCATCTGTTGATAAGATTTCGTCTAATGATAATCATGCAGTGCGTTCGAAGGATTATGCTAAATGTATAATTAATGCTACTGGGCTAGGCACCCTTGCTGGAATATTTCGTGGTGCTTTAACAAAGTTACTTGAAAATCAGCTTTGGAAGCAAGCTGCTATGTATATCTTAAAGGCAGTTGGTCCAGCCGCATTTAGAGGTGGAGCTGTGGGTCTAGCTGCATTCTTAGCAGCTTCTGCTATTTGGTGTGCGACTCCGTGGAGTAAGTGAGGAGGATATTCTTATGTACAAGGTTCTTATGTTCGTGCTGAAGTTGGTTATGTTTACAGCTGTGAATTTTATGTTCCTTTACTTGTCGATGGTGGTATACGGCCATGATTTTGGTGTGATGTTCAAAACGTATGGGAATGCGCTCGGTCCGTTTACGTTCATGCTTGCTTTGATGACAACGATGTCGTTGCCTAATGAAGGAACTATTTTTGAGGGTAAGCGGCAAAAAAGTGTGTCTAAAAACCCGAGTTATCGTTGAAATACTACGGAAAACTCGCTGTAGTTAAGCTAAAAAAGCTTAACATTCAGCATTACTTGACATTGAAAACAAAAGGGGCTTAAAAGATAATCGTGCTATTACTGCATAAAATACTTAAGAAATTATCATAAGCCCCTTTTCGGCCTATAGACCTTCTTTTTAGTGGATTATATTTAGCCTAATTTTGTTAATCTTTAAAAATTTGTATTAGTTACAACAGTATATTTTACTTTTTCTCAATGATCGTTTTCTTTTTAACACACAATTTAGTATAAAATTTTTCATTCATACAATAATTTACTATAAATCTTTCTTAAAATAATTAATAAAATTTATTATTTGTTACTGTTTTGTATTCATGACTTATAACTGTATTGTATTTTTTGTAAGAAGTAATAGTATCTCCTATTAAAGTTCTTAAATGAACTTAAAAGGAAATTAAATGAGTTATTATTTTTTTATTGAAAGGTGAATATTATGGGACGTACAGACTTCTAACGAATATGTATAATGACAATATCAAGAATAAGATGGTTAACTCCCAAGTATGAATAATTTGACTAGAAACTACTATCAAAATTTACTTATCTAGACGAATACACATTGTTGCATCTTCGGTAGGAGCTTTTCTATGAGAAATCACAATCACTAGCTTACTCTCCGATAACTCATGTATGACTTCGCAAACCAAGCCTTCTGAATCATCATCCAAATTTGAGGTAGGCTCATCTAAAATTAGAATTGGTGTATCTCTTAATATGCCTCTAATAAAACTGAGTCGTTGAATTTGACCCGCAGAAGCCTCTGAAATTACGTCAGAAATCTCAGAATCCAAACCTAATGGAAGATTATCCAAAAATTGTTCCAGATTAAGTTTTCGCATCCACTCAAGAACTCTCTCATCGGATATGTTTTTCCCTAAAGTTATGGATTCTCTAACATTTTTCCCATATAGGGGGGCATTTTGTAATACTAGAGTTACAAGATGCTCTCTAATATAGCTTCCTTCCAAATCGTTGATGTCAGTAGAATTAAGTCGAATTACTCCTTTTTCTGGACTCAACAATCCAATTGTCGAAAGGGCAATCGTTGTTTTGCCAATTCCTGATGGACCTACAATTGCAACAAGACCTCTTGAGGGTGTTTGAAAAGTTAAATCTTTAAGTGCTAACAATGAGTCTTCTGAATATCTTACAGAGACTCCATCAAAAGATAGGCTTACATTAGAAAAAGAAGTTTTATCTAGGTGCAAGTCTTTAATAATGTGTTTATCGGATTGACTTGAAATTAGAGGATGTAACCTTCTAATAGCGGCAGTCGCAGACGCAATGGTTCCAATTGCTGTTGTCGCACTACTTAATGGAGCAATCATCACAAACAAGAAAGTAATTATTATAGCTAGATTCTCATATGAGAGATCTGATGAATGTACTCTTACTCCACCTATAATTACAACTATTAATATTAATCCATTTGCCATGAGTGAAGATAATGGTGTTAGCGCGGACATAAAACGTGCGAAATGACGCGAAGAAAAAAACAGCTCATTTGCAGAAGCAATATATGAATTAAGAGATTTTTCTTCCAGATTATTTGACTTAACGAAAATAACATTAGAAGTAAATCTTTGAATTCCTTGTCCTATTTTAGAATAAGTTTCTTGTATCGATTTAGTAATATTATTAATAAATTTACCAGAGATAATAGTGATTAATAGGAGCACTCCTAGAGAAACAATAATGACAAGCGATAAAACCCAGTCAATGAGAAGTATTGTTATAACCGATGCAATAACAAGTAAGAATGCTCCAGGAAGCGATAAAACACTCTGGCTAACAATTTGACGGGCGACAGAAATATCAGTAATAATTCTTGATGTTAACTCACCATTAGAATAGTTTGACATTTCTTGCATAGATAAGTTAAATATTTTTTTCCCAGCTAAGACATGATAATTCAGTGTAAATCGTTGAGATAATAATTGGCATCCATAATTTATAAGTGCACCAATTAGCGAGTTGAGAATCAAAAATCCAAATAACATACCCAGCGTTAAAAGGTCAAGGTGACCCAAATCAGTATATGAACCTACAAGCTTACCAATCCAGAACGGTTGGATATATGTGACAAAGAACGATAAAAATGTTGAGAAGACAAGCATGCTTAATAGAACGTAAGACCCTCTAATGCTTATTTTAATATCTTTCCACATACATGCTCCTTTATTTCAAATGATTGCAGATAGGGACTTCTCCCTATCTGCAATCATTTTCTGTTCAATCCGACATGCAATCACTAGCAAATCAATAAACTAACTGAACTAAACTTCTTGCAGCTAAAAGCAACGCTTACCGAAGAGGCAAATGCTACTGCGTTCTCCTCTGATGCAAGAGCCTGTAAAGACAGAACCTTGTTCATAATACACCTCCTTCCTTATTGGTCAACTGTTTATTTGTGGGATAGAACACACTCTTCACCCCTGGAATAGTTCCGAGAATTTCTCCCGATAAAGCATATATCCAACCACACAGACCCGTGGCTAAATCAGTGGAAAATCGGTATGAAAAATCTCCTGGTGCATAGAGAACACCGTCATTCCTTGCTTCAACCAGATAGAGCGAAGCATACCGTAAGATATCACGCTCCTCTTTTTCTGAAAGATGATCTAAATAAAGAAGAGTTCCTAAAAGTCCTGCTTCTCCTTTAAATAAACCTGCGTGTGCACATGGACGTGCACTCATAGTATTAGATATTGCACGATAATCTATTGTCAGATCACATTCATCGCAAAGAGATTCTCGTATACTCATTACAATGGCTAAACCAGCACTTCCTAGCGAAAAGTATGGCATAAGCCTTCCGTCATCCGTCCAAAGATTGTATAGACCATCATCAGTTCTTAGTCTATTAACATCACTCTGTAAAAATTCATCTGCCATTTCAAGATATACTCGATTGTTTGTGATTTTATAAACTGCTAATGCAGCTAAGGCAAATCCTGACTTTCCAAACAACAAGCCAGTCTTGGTTGCATTCTCATCGAAAATAGTACTTGACATGTCATTCTCATCGTTTGCTTTGAGATACTTTAATGCTTTTTCTGCAATATCTAATGCGTGCGAAGATCCAGTCTCACGGTAGTAATACGCAAGAGTTAATATAACTCCAGCAAGACCAGACTCTAACGATAGATTACTAAATAAACGCGTGGACTCAATATATTCTCCCAATCTATTTACTAGTGTATCGGCAATTTCGTAATCCTTGATGCGTAAAGCCAATCCAACAAAACCAGAAATACCGGTATACAAGCCGATGGAGAATGGATCTTCAATCAAATCTTCTAAAGAACCTGTAATCCTGCGAAGCCAAGAAGAAATATTCCCGTATAAATTATTATAATTAGGACAATAGTCTAGCAATGTATTCCAAATCCCAGCCGCACCATAGGAAAGGCAATATTCTCTAATCATCCCTTCATGCTGCAGTGGATCGCCATAACCAAGACTAGGCTTACTAAAATCAACTTGTTTCAACAAAGAAGTAACCATGCGTCTGACATAATCATCCCTTGTGTTAATTGCAATCGGTGTGGATTGTATCAAACTTGAATTAGCTGACTCAATTTCAAAGCCCTCAGAGACTGCTGCTAAACGTACTTTGGAGATAATCTTCTCACCTTGCGATCCGAACTCAGAAGCAATCCAACAATTATATTCTTGCTGTTTAGCTGAGCCAAGAAGTTCCTCGGTTCCAATAGGTAATAAAGCACCACGGATTGTGCGATAAAGACCAATCCAGTCTCTTTTCTTTAGAGAATCTCTTGGAGAATCGTAGTAACCAGGAGTACCTAGGGTGATGAGTGGTTCATCCTCATCAGAAGAAGCTGTTTCGAAATCTATAATAGTAGCTGAGTATGAATCAGGATCAACCAGAATATTGTGTGGCTGAATATCTCCGTGGAACCACTTCTTTTTGTGAATTGACTTGATAGTTGACACTAATACATCTGTAAACCGATCTAAAGTATTCAAATATTGATTAACATCATTCTTAGAAGCGGTTGAGTTAAATGGATAAGAAATAGCTATCCATCTACCGAATGTCATTTTTTCATGGTAAGTCTGGATAATATAATGGTGTTCCCAAACGTCAAACTCATCGACTATTTCAGGGATTCCCGCAGTTCCTTCAAGGTCTCGCAAAACATCAGCTTCATGAGAGATTCTTTGTATGGCATCCTGTTGTGCTGCATCTAAACCAGCGAAAGGACGACCTTCCTTCATAACATACTTGTGATTATCTTTCAGTACGGAATAAACACCACCACCTGTACTGAAATGCAATGCACCTTGTACTTCAAAACCATGGAAGTCCGAGGATGAGGAGTTTTCTTCTGTTTCATTTCTTAATTGGTCTTGTAGAAGAAAGTCTGGTGTTTTAACCCAATCTGGAACTCTGTAATACGGAACTCTGATATCTTCCTCTTTTTTGTTATCCGGATTAAGTATACAGAGCTTACCTTGTTGATCAAAAATTTTAACGAAACCACCATATCGATAATAAACAGGCCCAGATTGGAATCGCATATCACTTAGTATGTAGGGTGCTTCTCGATACTGCTCTAAGAGAGAGTTGAGACAAAACATTGTAGATTCAAGATCATCAGCTGAAGGATAAATTGTTATAAACTTTCCAGCTGAAACTCTATTACCACCTTTAGAGTTGCGAACCAACAGGCTTCTATACGATGGAGCATATTTAAACGAAATACCATGTCTGAAGCAAAACTTCGCAACTATATCAAGAACTCTCTGAGCGTTTTTGATTCTGGAAGAAACATGCAACTTCCAGCCCTGAATAGGCAGATTACCATAATTTGGTGTCATGAATGTCCACTCAGAATCAGGAACTGTCTCCCAGTTGTCAGGGGCTTCACATCTAAAAAGATTGTCTTCTGAATCTTTGGGAAGCTGATAATATAATCCCGATTCCAGAATACTATCAAAATAACGCTGATACATTTCAGCCACCTATTCCACAACAGTTAAGACTTCGGGATACAAATCCAAAGACTAATAGTGCTTTTAACCTTACACACAAATCCTAGACTGATAGTAGACGCACCGCTATCTGAGGTTTCTTCAGTATCTAGACGCTGCAAATTAAGTACAATATTCATCATTATTTCTCCTTATAACCTATAGCAACATTACCTGTTTTATTAATCCCTGGTACTTTAAGAACATTAGAGCTTGGCTTGTCTTTTAAATCAAATTTACCAACTAAAAATAAAGCTTTATACCCTGAACTAGGCAAATTAAACTGTGAGTCAACTAATTTGATGGGCTTATCTCCAAGAGTAACTTTAGACAAATCATAATGAGAATCAAGAATGTCTCGTGACACAAAGAGATACAGTTCACCTTTATTCATGTAATCGTCTGGTAGGCGATATTCTTTCTGAGATACCTCTACTGTTTCCCAATGATATGACGCAAGCTCCGCCTTCTCATCATCGTCGGAACATCCCGCAAGAGAAAAGAGTGATCCTAGCAGCAGAAGCACAACGAGACAATTTTGAACAATTATTTTATTCCTCATATTCGTCACCCCTAGCAAAGTAATACCGACGCACTACTCATTGGCATTAGAGTAGTCCAGACGCAACCTGCAACAGAAAGAAGTGAGAAGATGGAATCAACCTTTGTTTCTTCCTCAACTCGCAATGACTGCAAATTCAAAACCTTTTTCATAATTAACCTCCTTTTAATTAATAACACTTTCATTAGTATCATCGAAACCTGCAGAGAGAGACCATTCTGTGACATAGTCTGAAACACAAAACAGTTCTTCAATATCTACTTGTAACACATAAGCAAGCCGCGCAGCATGCTCTAATTTTGTATTGCTGTCTCCTTTCTCTAATACAAGAATCCCACGTCTTGTCAGTCCAACTGCCTTTGCTAATTGATACTGAGTGAGTCCTTTCTTTTTCCTAAACTCTCGCACTCTATTCTTAATATCAATCTCCCAAAATTTCCACTCTTGGTCGTCTTGAGTCGACCTTTTCTTTGATTATAACTCTGAGATGGACATTTGTCACTAAGCTTATGGGTTATTCTACAAAATAAAGCTTGTCAGTTTTAATATCTGTTTCTGCCATGATTTGATTTTAGTTTCAATCTAATAAATATCCACATCATGCAAAAAGCTCACGATGATTTCAGGCATACCTTTAGTAAGACACCTCATCCAGTAATAAGCTGACACTTTTTCTGTTTAAACAAGTTTTACACTATCTTTATTCTATTCGACAAAAACTTGACTTTTTCACAAAATCATATTTGACAACAGCTCTTTTAGCTATTTCTGTCACCTGCTCTCAATTAGTCATGTTTTTTGGTTATTCCCCAAATGTGTGTACAGAATTTCTTGTTTTTTTTCTTATTTGAGGCGTGTTATGAATTAAGCTCGTATTGTGGTGTAAAAATGAGGGTAAGCGGCAAAAAAGTGTGCTAAAAAACCGAGTTTTCGTTGAAATACCAAGGAAAACTCGCTGTAGTTAATCTGAAAAAGCTTAACATTTAGTATTACTTGACATTGAAAACAAAAGGGGCTTAGGACAGTTTTTAGACATTTTGTGCAACCATAGCACGATGTTCCATAATTGTCTTTTAAGCCCACTTTTTACTCTGTGGTTATTATAAGAATTAATTGCTTGACGTAATTCTTCTGTACTATCCCAGTTAAGTGGATAATACATTTCTGTTTTCATTCGTCTAAAAAAGCATTCACAGGCAGCATTATCTCCACTATTTCCTTTTCTTTACATGGAGCGTGTAATACCAAGACCTTCTAATCTCTCAATCCACCTGCCATCTCTATAGTGACCTCCTCTATCTGTATGAATAACTAAGCTTTTACATTCTGTAGTGTCAAGGGTAGTTAAAGCCCCTTCTAACATTTCATCTACAAGACACTGATCTGGGTGGTTTGGAAGAGCGTAAGAGGCCACTTTACTATCAAAACAGTCAATCATAGGGCTTAAATAGAGTTTTGACTCTTTTGCTGAAAACTCAGTAATGTCTGTAAGCCAAATCTTATTAGGTGAATCTGCATGAAAATTATTATTAACAATGTTTCTACATGCGGGAGTAATTTCTCCTATGTAACTTGAATAGCGTCTTTTATGCCTGGCATATCTAACTTCAATTAACTCTTCTTTCATGAGCCGTCTTACTACTTTTTCAGATATTTTAATACCTTTAGTTCTCAACATTAACCATATTCTAGGAGAGTCATAAGTAAAGAAGTTTTCTTCTGCAATCTTGTGTATGCAACCTCGTATATGTGCGTATTTGTCAGGTTTTTGAAGAGCATTTTTAGCATAGTAATAACTTGAACGTTTTATCTGAAGTGTTTTAATCAGAAGCTCTAACGGTAATACTAAAAGTAGTTAGGCTTATAACACTTTTTGCGGAGTGAGGATTTCTGATATTAATACGGTTGGGATTATATTAGATTTGTTGGGATTGTATTAAATACAGTTGGGACTTTATTAGCTACGGTTGGGACTCTATTAGAGCGTGGCTAATGCTCGTTTTGTTTTCTAAAACGAGTGTTGTTTAACGAGAAGGGGGGTGAAAACATTGTTAACGCTTAAACCTCAAAGCACGTAGCTTTCAAGGCAAGTGTGGTTTTTACATGTCAAACTGTTATAAAAACGAGATTATTCCACTCTTTTTTACACTCATGATACGGGTTTTAAGAAAGAGCGGGTAAATGTTGTAAGAATTTTTGGAACAATTAACAAGATTGTGGTTAATGATTAATCAATAAGACACTACTAATAAACAGTTAAAGCCTGATTAGCTATAGGGCGATGAGATACGTCAATAGGATCCTCATGGTTTTTTCATGACTCCTATGAAGTACCTCTATTCTACTATGGCTGTTTTTCAGGTATTAGAGTCGGTGCTTCATAAAGTATCGGCTCTTTTTTGTATGTGTCTTCACCCTACCGCTGCAGGCGGGAAGGGTGAGCATGAGGACTCGTAAAACTAATAGCAACGATCGAGCAACATATAAGTATGCAAGTTGTGTTCGTAATGAAGATGGTAGTTATAGTGAAGAAACTATCGAGATTAAGCCGGGCGAGAATGGTGTAACCGTTGCGGATATTAAGATGCTTCACTCAATAGATGACAGTGAGGTTTACTACAACAATAAGAACCTGCGTCCAACTAGAACTGATGAAGAAAAAGCTGAGATTGAAGCTTGGAAAGAAGAATATATCCAGCTTTTTAAATCTAAACATGGTTATGAACCAAATAAAGATGATGTGGAGTATGCGGCTGAAGAGCGTTTCCCGCGTAACTATAATCTTTCGCTTGACTTTGATGCAGATGGCGAGCTTGAAGTAGATAAAAGCCATCTTGCTGAAGCTCTTAGTACTACTGATGATTATGGTTTTAGTGCTGATGACCATGGCTTTGAATGGTCAGAAAAAATGGAGCATGCACTTTCAACACTCACTGACAAGCAACGTCAGGTTATTTGTTTGATGTTTGTTGATGGCTATCTTCAGTCAGAGATTGCAAGAATTCTTGGTATCTCGTCTGCCGGCGTGAAAAATCATCTAGATAGTGCCATCGTAAATCTTAAAAAAGTTTTACCGGAAAAATTCTAGAAATTTTTTTAGGAGGAGGTTAAAAACTCCTCCTTTTTCTTTGCCTGTGATGTGTAAGGAAGAAACCCCTTATAGAAAGGAGGCAAAACTCGTGAAACACAAGATCGTTATTAACGTCACCGGTGAAAACGGTGAGAAGAAACAGGTTCTACGTGGAGCTGTGATGCGATTACCTCAACGGTTTATCCGCTGGTTGTTTGGTGATTACTCGCAAGTCTACCTATTAGATCCTGGAAAGAGCGTTCAGTCAGTTGATGTCAAAGAAGTTTAAGGAGGAAAGCCGTGAACAAGGAAATATTGAGAGAAGTCATCAAAGACTTGGAAAACTTAACAGCTCATCTTAAAACACTATTTGATGATGCCGGTGCTTCTGGTGCTGGTTGTAAAGAAACAGCTCCTAATAATAAGGAGTCTGTTAAAAAGGTGAGTTTAGAGGATGTACGAGCGGTTTTAGCAAAACTTAGCCAGATGGGAAAGACAGCTGATGTGAAGAAACTCATCGTAAAACACGGTGCGCAAAAGCTCTCGGATGTTCCTGAAAGCGAGTACGCGAGCCTATTGCATGAAGCGGAGGGAATTAAAGGTGACTAAGCATGCTTTACTTTCCCCATCTTCTGCTCACAGGTGGATTAAGTGTACTCCGAGTGCTGTTTTAGAAGAAAAGTTTGAAAACACTACTTCTGCAGCGGCTGAGGAAGGAACGGCGGCACACGCGTGGTGTGAGTACAAGCTGAATAAGCTTCTTAACCGTCCGTGTGAAAAACCGTCAACAGAGTATGACTCAAACGAGATGCAGGAATGCTCGGATGCTTACGTGGATTTCGTAATGGAAAAGTATGAGCAGGCAAAACTTAACTGTCAAGATCCTATTTTTCTCATCGAGCAGAAGGTTGATTTTTCAGCTTACGTGCCTGACGGGTTTGGTACAGCGGACTGCATTATTGTAGGCGAAAAAACGCTGCAGGTTATCGACTTTAAGTACGGTCAAGGCGTGCTGGTTGATGCTTACGAGAATCCTCAGATGAAATGCTACGCTCTTGGAGCTTTAACGCTTTTCGACAGCTTGTACGAGATTCAAACTGTTGAGATGAGTATTTTTCAGCCAAGACGTGACAACGTATCAACTTTCACACTACCTGTCGCGGAGCTTATTTCTTGGGCTGAAAGCGTGCTTAAACCTAAAGCAGAGCTTGCTATTAAAGGCGAAGGTGAATTTGAAGCCGGTGACTGGTGCAGGTTTTGCAGGGCAAAAGCCACGTGCCGTAAACGGGCGGAAGAAAACCTTAAACTTGCAGAATTTGAGTTCAAACCGCCTTCTGTTTTAACAGATAGTGAGATTGAAGAAGTACTCACGCTTATCCCACAGTTAACTAAGTGGGCTGATGATGTTTTAGCGTACGCCACAGATTCCGCTATAAACCATGGTAAAGAGTGGAGCGGTTTCAAACTCGTAGAAGGCAGATCAGTTCGCAAGTTTAAGGATGAGACAGCTGTTATTGAGAAAGCGAAAGCTCATGGCTTTACCGACATTTTCAAAACTAGTCTTATCGGTTTAACGGAAATGCAAAAGCTGATGGGCAAGAAAAAATTTGAGGATATTCTGGGCGACCTCATTATCAAACCGTCCGGAAAACTTACGCTCGTACCCGATTCGGATAAGCGGGCAAAAGTCAATGTAACAAATGTAAATCAAGAATTCAAAAAGGAGAATTAGTACTATGTCTAAATTAAATAACACGAAGGTTATCACCGGCAAAAACACACGCCTTTCCTATTTTAACGGTTGGGAGCCAAAGTCTATTAACGGCGGCCCTGAAAAATATAGTGTTTCACTGCTTATCCCTAAAAGTGATGTTGAAACGATTACGGCTATTGAGAAAGCTATTGATGCTGCGATTGAGGAAGGTGTCGGCAAGTTCGGCGGTAAGAAACCAAACAAGGCTGCTCTTAAAACACCACTGAGGGACGGGGATATTGAGCGTGATGATGAAGCGTATAAAGGACATTACTTCATTAACGCGAACTCAACCACGGCTCCGCAGATTGTAGACAAACAGGTAAAACCAATCATGGATCGCAGTGAAGTGTATTCAGGCTGCTATGCGAGAGTTTCCATCAACTTCTACGCTTTTAACTCTAACGGTAATAAGGGTATCGCTTGCGGTCTTGGCAATATTCAAAAAATTCGAGACGGTGAGCCACTCGGCGGACGTAGTCTCGCAACCGATGATTTTACGACTTTAGAAGATGATGATTTTCTAGCATAAGGAGCGTGAGTTAATTATGGAAATTGTTATAGCGGTTTTTATTTCAGTGTTTATAGGAGTATTACTTCTTGATTTCACGGTAAAGAAACTCGTGAGTCTTTACGTTGATATTAAACACATTCTAAATAGGAATTAGAAGATTCCTGAAAATAGGAATTAGAAGATTCTATAAGTGGGGTGGCAGGTTTTCTGTCACCTCTTTTATAAGCTTGGAGGTGATGTAATTTGGAAAATTTGAGTGTGGATTTGGAAACGTTTTCGAGTGTAAATCTTGGTAAATGTGGTGTTTACAAGTACGCAGAATCGGATGATTTTGAAATACTGCTTTTTGGTTACAGTGTGGACGGTAGTGAAGTTCAGGTCGTTGATTTAGCGCAAGGTGAAACCATACCCGAGGTTGTGCTTTCTGCTTTAACGGATGAAACGGTGACAAAGTGGGCGTTTAACGCTCAGTTTGAAAGAGTCTGCTTATCACGCTACCTGCGAGATAAAGGCATCAATGTTAACCCTGGTAAGACAGTGAAAAGTGAAGGCTTGTTTTTAAACCCCTGCTCCTGGCATTGCACAATGATCTGGTCAGCCACACTGGGACTTCCCATGTCTTTGGAAAGCGTGGGAGCAGTACTGGGGCTTGATAAGCAGAAACTCACTTCGGGTAAGAATCTTATTAAATATTTCTGCCTGCCGTGTAATCCTACGAAAGTAAACGGTGGAAGAACAAGAAACAAGTATTTTCACAATAAGGAAAAGTGGGAGCTGTTTAAATCGTATAACAAGCGTGATGTGGAAGTTGAGATGAGTATTCAAGAAAAGCTCTCACGCTTTCCCGTGCCAGATTTTTTATGGCAGGAGTTTTATCTCGACCAAACTATTAACGATCGTGGGATTGAAATAGATTCTCTTTTCGTTGATTCAGCTATAAAACTCGACCAGGAGGTGAAAACGCATCTCGTGAGTGAGATTAAACATGTTACAGGTTTAGAAAACCCGAATTCAGTGTTACAAATGCGCTCTTGGCTTAAAAAGCATGGTCTTGAAATGGAGTCGCTTGGTAAAAAAGAAGTCGCTAAAGAGCTTAAAACAGTGGGTAAAGAGTTGGCGGAAGTGTTGCGGCTTCGTCAGCAGCTTGCTAAATCCTCGGTGAAAAAGTATACGGTGATGAAAAACGCTGCCTGTATGGATTATCGGGAGCGTGGCATGTTTCGCTTCTATGGTGCAAACCGAACAGGAAGATTCGCAGGAAGGCTCGTGCAATTACAAAATCTACCACAAAACCATTTTCCTGATCTAGCGGAGGCTAGAAGTCTTGTTAAACAGGGAAATGTTGAAGCGTTGGAAATGCTTTATGGGGATATTCCGGATACTTTATCCCAGCTTATTCGCACTGCTTTTATTCCACGCACGGGATTTAAGTTTATTGTCGCGGACTTTTCAGCGATCGAAGCGAGAGTCTTGGCTTGGCTTGCGGGTGAAAAATGGCGTATGCGAGTATTCGAGGAAGGTAAAGACATTTACTGCTCGTCAGCCTCTCAAATGTTTAGCGTGCCTGTTGAAAAGCATGGAGTAAACGGGCATTTGCGGCAGAAAGGGAAGATCGCGGAACTTGCTTGTATTGCTGAAGGTGAACTTGTACTCACAGATGAAGGGCTTGTTCCAATTGAAGAAGTCACTACAAAACAAAAAGTGTGGGACGGAGAAAACTGGGTTAACCATAACGGAGTTGTTTTTAAGGGTGTAAAGGAGGTAATCGAGTATGAAGGACTTAGAGCAACACCGGACCATCTCGTCTGGGTTAAGGGGAAACCGAAGCCAATACGGTTTATTGAATCCGCCATCTGCAAAACACATCTCATACAAACCGGAGATGGTCGGAGAACAATACGGCTGGGTGAAAATCATCAGTGCAGAGAAACACTGGAATCAAAAGCAAAACCACTGTTATGTATTGACACAATGCGTAGGGTGCGGAAGCGTTCAATGGCAGGACTTAAACAGTCTAAAGTCGGGCAAATCAAAAGGGTGTCAAGCTTGCTCGCAGCCGAAACAAATACCAATATGGCTAGAAAAGCGGCTAAGTGCTGCGAAACAGCGATGCATCAATCCAAGAGATCCAAATTACAAAAACTATGGTGCAAGAGGGATAAAGTGGTGCTTCCATTCTGTTTTAGAAGCAGGCTTGTGGATTTTACAAGAGGTAGACAATGTGCGAAAAGACTGGGAATTAGATCGGATAAATACAAACGGCAACTACGAAAAAGGAAATATCCGCTTTGTTCCAAGAATAGTCAATCAAAACAACAAGCAGAACGCTATCTTAACACGGTGGGAGCAACAATATTGGCCATACGCAAGATTGGTAGTTACAAGAATGTTATCGAAAGGAATGGGCAGAGAAGAAATCATATCAAGAGCAAATACAGCTGTAGTGCAACACAGAAAAAACTGGCGTTTAATCGAAGCAAGGCTCGAGTTTATGACATACGAAATGCCGGACCAAATCATCGTTTTACCGTATCGGGAAAGCTCGTGCATAACTGTGGCTACGGTGGTGCAGTAGGAGCATTAAAGGCAATGGGTGCTCTTGATATGGGTTTACATGAAGATGATTTGCAACAGTTGGTTAATGATTGGAGATCTGCTAATCCACATATTGTTTCATTGTGGTGGGATGTGGACAGAGCGGTAAAACAGTGTGTACACGAACACGTATCTGTTCGAACACACAATATTGTGTTCACTTACAAGAGTGGGTTTCTTATCATCAAACTGCCTTCGAAAAGATGCCTTTACTATGTGAAGCCACGTGTGGAAGAAAACAAGTATGGTGGTGAATCGGTCACATATGAGGGTGTGGGATCTACTAAAAAATGGGAGCGGCTGGAAAGCTACGGTCCTAAATTCGTAGAAAACATTACGCAAGCTATAGCTCGTGACATCCTCATCTATGCTATGCAAACGCTGAAAGAATATCGCATCGTCGCGCACGTGCATGATGAAGCCATTATCGAAACCGATAAAAGCGTGAGTGTTCAAAGCGTGTGTGAGCTAATGGGAAGAACACCACCTTGGGCAGAAGGTTTACTTCTTAGAGCTGACGGCTACGAGTGCGAGTTTTACAAAAAAGATTAAAAAAATTTTAGGAGCAGGGTTAAAAACCTGCTCTTTTTCTTTGCCTGTGATTTAGAAGGCAATACCGCCTTTTAGAAAAAATCATAGGAGGTAATTTTATGAATGAATTACAAGTATTTAAGAATGTAGAGCTTGGCTCTGTTCGCACAACAGTAGTAGATGGTATCCCATATTTTGTGGGCAAGGACGTGGCTGAGATTCTTGGTTATCGTGATACATCTGATGCACTGAAAAGGCATGTAGATGAAGATGATAAGCTGACTCGGTGTTTCACCGACTCAGGTCAGAACCGAGAAATGTATGTTATTAACGAGTCTGGTCTTTACAGTCTTATTCTTAGAAGTCAGCTCCCTAAAGCGTGTCAGTTTAAACGATGGGTTACATCACAGGTTCTTCCGAGTATCCGTAAGCACGGTATGTATGCGACAGATGAGCTTATCAACAATCCTGATATGGCTATCGCTGTTTTTAACGCATTGAAAGAAGAGCGTGCTAAAAGAGAAGCGTTAGAGCTTACGACTGCTGTGCAAAAACAGCAGATAGCTGAGCTTAAACCGAAAGCCAGCTATTACGATGTTGTGCTTAAATGCAAAGACATAATCTCTATGCGTGTGATTGCAAAAGATTATGGCAAGTCAGCACAGTGGATGAATAACTTTTTGCATGAGCTCGGTGTGCAGTATAGGCAGTCTGATATCTGGCTTTTATATCAAAAGTATGCCAATCAGGAATATACGAAATCTCGCACAAATACCTACGAGGATTCTAATGGTGTTACACACTCAAAAATGCATACTTATTGGACTCAGAAAGGCAGGCTTTTCATCTATCACCTCATGACACAACACGGGATCTACCCGTTGATTGAACAGGAGGCTAAAAGTGAGTAAGTCTTATAAAAAGCATTTAGAAACAACACCGAATTTTAAGCCTATCGTCTACATTTGTGCTCCCTACCGTGGAGATAAGGAGAAAAACGTGCAACGCGCTATTCGGTGTGCGGCATACGCGTATTTGCGCGGAGCAATCCCAGTAACACCACACCTGCTTTTCCCGTTCATGGATGATGAGAATCAAAAGCATAGAGGGGATGCGATGTTTATGGACATTATTCTCTTAGGCAAATGCAACGAACTATGGGTGTTCGGAGAAAAAATCACAGGCGGCATGCAAGTAGAAATCAATCTGGCTGAAAAACGAAACCAGCCGATTAAGTATTTTACAGATAAGGATTTAGGGGGTGAATGTTGATGCTTGAGTGCAAAATTTATACAGCTTCCTGTGTTGGAAACAGTAGTAACTGCTTGTATCCTGACGAAATAAAAGTCTGTGATCGAGATAGTTTTAATAAGGCTATCTCTTTTGACCATGTCACAGCACAATTTACTAACAGTTATAGGTCTAAAGATAATTTCATTTCATCTACCTGTATTCCGATGGACTGTGATAACGATCATTCTGATGTTGGTAAAGACTGGGTGACGCCTTTTGATGTTGCTTTAGCGTTTCCGAACGTGTGCTTTTATGCGTCTTATAGTAGAAACCACATGAAAGACAAGCATGGGAAGTGTGCAAGACCACGTTTTCACGTTTATTTTCCAATTGAAGAAGTAAGCGATGCTAAAGCTTATGTGGAGCTTAAAACAAGGATTCAATCAGTATTCCCGTATTTTGACAGCAACGCTCTTGATGCGGCACGTTTCCTCTACGGTGTTAAAACTCCGCTGGTAGAACTTTATGAGGGTGAAAAAACAATCACTGATTTTCTCTCGGAAGAAGCTTTTGGTGAATTTGATGCAGGAACAGAAGAAATACCATCAGGGCAGAGAAACTCTAGGCTTAGTCATATTGCCGGAAAACTCATCAAACGTTATGGGGCGACAGATGAAGCGCATGAGAAGTTTTTGAGTGAAGCTGAGAGGTGTAATCCTCCTTTGCCTGACGCAGAATTATCTAAAATCTGGTATTCGGCTAAAAAGTTCGGGCTTAAAGTAGCAAGTCAGGAAGGTTATATTCCGCCTAGCGAGTATGGCAAAAGCTATGAGGAGTATAAGCCGGATGATTTAACGGATATTGCGATGGCTGAGGTTTTTGCCAAACATAACAAGAATAAGGCTGTTTATACGATGTCTGCCGGCTGGCTTTACTGGACGGGAAAGAAGTGGGAAGCGTCTGAGCTTAAAGTTATGAAACTTTACATGCTTATTGCTAAAAAGGTTTTGAAAAATGCCGGTGTTGAGTTTAAGACAGCTTACGAACAGTTCATTCAAGCCGAATCATCAGGTGATAAAGAGCAGGCGGATAAAGCAAAGAGTGAAGTGAATCAGGCAAAACAGTATCTTTCGTTTGCTAAGAAGATGAATGATCACAGCAAAGTGTCCGGGATATTGAAACTTGCTAAATCCATGCTGGAAGTTGCAAACGAAGAACTGGACCGTGATGCTTTCATTCTAAACACGCCTTGCGGAATCGTGGATTTAAAGACAGGCATGCTAAAAGCACATGATCCGTGTTCGTACTGTACGAAAATGACCGCTGTTTGCCCTTCACAGGAGAACATGGGATTGTGGCAGACAACGCTTGATATGGTTACCGCAGGTGATAAAGAGTTTCAAACATTTCTTCAAAGCCATGCGGGTAGTACGCTTATAGGTCAAGTGTTTGAAGAATCGCTTTTGCTAGTGTACGGGTCAGGCGGTAACGGTAAGTCGACCGTGTTTAATGCGGAAGCACACGTGCTTGGAGATTATGCGGGGAAAATACCTGCGGAGTCTTTAACCACTCGGGCTAAAAACGTGAAAGTGGATTTAGCAGAGCTTTGCGGTAAAAGGTTTATTCTTGCCTCGGAAACTGAGGAAGGACAAAGGCTTTCTATTTCCATGCTGAAACAGATAGCAAGCGTGGATGATATTTCAGCTGAGAGGAAATATTATGCTCCTTTTACGTTTACACCAAGCCACTCAACTATTCTCTACACGAACCATCTGCCGAAAGTCGGTTCGAACGATAAGGGAACGTGGCGGAGAATCTTTGTCGCACCGTTTACGAAAGAAATCAAGAATCCGAAAACAGACTATGTTGATGAACTTTTGCAAAAAGCAGGTGGGGCAATACTTCAATGGATGATTGAAGGAGCCAAGATTTATATCCAAAACAGTTATAAATTCCCTACTTGTAAGGTGGTAGAGCAGGCTAAGGACGCTTATCGTGCTGAAAACGACTGGATAGGCCATTTCATCACTGATTATTGCATTAAGGGCGTGAATGAAACGGAGATGAGTAGGAGTCTTTACTTGTCTTACCGCCAGTGGGCAAACCTTAACGGTGAATATGTTAGAAACGATAGGGATTTTTCTAAGGCTTTACTGTTAGCGGGTTATAGCAAAAAACGGACGGGTAAAGGCTACCAGTGGTGTGGGCTTTCCATTAATCCGAATTTGCAGGCACAGGAGGATTTTCTTTGATGTAAAGCACGGTAAAACTGAAAGATACTTCCTGAAAAATGTATTGGCGTGTAGGCAAATGTTTTACATGGTAAAAACCGGGTTCAGAGAAAAATGCTCTATGAGATTTTTTCATACACGAAAATAGGCGTTGCCTACACGCTACCATGCACGTTTTCAAGAAAGAAAAGCCTGATAAATAGGGGTTTTGTATTATAGTGTACCCTTTTTCTTTACTTTTTATATAAGAAGAAAAAAATAAAAGAAATATAAGTATATATATATAGAGAAAAGTAAAAGATGGGTCTAAAGCATACATGGCTACACAAATAACATTCGCCTGATGTAAACGGGCAAAACCAACGAATGAAACAACACTATCCAATAAATGAAAAATAAGATTTGAGAAAGGTGGAATAAACCATGATTAACAAACAAGAGAGAACAGTAGAAACCTACAAGCAAGCAGGAGCAGCAATGCGACTGACTAAGAGTCTGATTAACCAATTAGTGGTTGATATCAGTCCGCTGCTTTTAGCGAAAGATCAAGACAGACTGTTAAAAGCCATGAACATGATTGATGAAGTATCTTCGCATGCTGAGGACAACATGTTCAAAGATCACCCACAGTTAAACAATCACTATATTGACGTGTTTTACGGTGATGTTGCTAATGAGCCGAGAAACGAAGTGGATAAGAAAATCATTGAGATGGCAAAAGAGGTATCTGATGGGCTTTTTACGAGAAAAGGAAACTGAGCGAAAACTCGTCCGTGAAGTCAAAGCTGCGGGAGGACTTTGTTTAAAGCTTACGAGTCCTTCTGTTGACGGGCTTCCAGACAGGCTCGTTTTACTGAACGGCGGAAAGATTGGTTTTGTCGAGCTTAAAGCACCAGGTAAAAAGCCTAGAGTCTTACAGGTGAAACGGATGAAAGACTTACAGGATTTAGGTTTTAAGGTTTTCGTGGTTGATGAGAAAAGTCAGATTGGAGGTGTGATTGATGCGATACGAGCCACATGAGTATCAAAAGTATGCGACTGATTTTATTATCACACACCCGGTTTCAGCGGTTTTGCTTGAAATGGGACTTGGTAAGAGTGTTATAAGTCTTACAGCGATTAACGACCTGATGCTTGACTCGTTCGACGTTTCCCGAACTCTGGTTATCGCTCCTCTTAGGGTTGCGAACACTACGTGGCCTTTAGAGTTAGAAAAGTGGGAGCATTTAAAACACCTGACTTATTCTGTTGTGACGGGCACTGAGAAGGAGCGGATTCAAGCACTAAAAACGCCTGCTCACGTTTATATTATTAACCGTGAAAACGTGGAGTGGCTGATAATGAAAAGCGGCCTGCCGTTTAATTTTGACATGGTTGTGATAGATGAGCTTTCAAGTTTCAAATCATATCAGGCGAAACGTTTTAAAGCATTACTGAAGGCTAGGCCGAAAGTTAAAAGGATTGTAGGTCTTACAGGCACGCCTTCTTCTAACGGGCTTATGGATTTGTGGGCTGAGTTTAGGCTGCTTGATATGGGTCAAAGGCTTGGCTGCTACATTACGTATTATCGGCAGAACTTTTTTGATCCAGATAAGCGTAACCAGCACATGATTTTTTCCTATAAGCCTAAAGATGGTGCTGAGAGTTTAATCTATAAACAGATAGCTGATATTACGATTTCGATGAAGTCAAAAGACTATTTGAAAATGCCAGCGTGTGTGATAAACGAGGTGAAAGTAGAGTTATCCGGTAAGGAGCGAAAACTCTACGATGAGCTGAAACAGGATATGGTGGTGTCGTTGGAGGGTAAAGAGATTGATGCGATTAACGCAGCGTCTCTTTCAAATAAACTTCTTCAAATGGCAGGCGGCGCGGTTTATAACGAGAAAAAAGAAAGCGTTCATATTCATGATCGTAAGCTGGACGCTTTAGAGGATTTAATCGAGGCTGCTAACGGTAAACCGGTGCTTGTAGCTTACTGGTTTAAGCATGATCTTGAGCGGATTAAGAAACGTTTTAACGTGCGTGAGATTAAAACGAGTGCTGATATTGCTGACTGGAATGCCGGCATGATTCCTGTAGCATTGATTCACCCGGCTTCTGCAGGTCATGGTCTTAACCTACAGGCTGGCGGTTCAACGCTTATCTGGTTTTCCCTGACTTGGAGTTTAGAACTTTACCAACAAACAAACGCCAGGCTTAACCGTCAAGGGCAAACTAGCACGGTTGTAATCCATCACATCATCACTAAGAACACGATTGATGAGGATGTGATGAGGGCTTTAAGCATGAAGGCTAAAGTGCAGGATGCTTTAATCGAGTCGGTTAAAGCAAGACTATCAATTAACGAAGTGAGGGAAAGGGGTTCTAGAGAGAACTTACCTCAAAATGGAGGTAAGAATGAACAAAAAAGAATACTTACGGCAAGCCTATCTTCTTGATAAGCGGATTAAAGCTGACATGGATGAGGTAGTAAGACTGCGTGAGCTTGCTACAAGTGTTTCTTCATTAAGATACGACAGGGAGTATGTGCAGACGACTCGAAGTATAGAAGCTCCGTTTGTGAAAGCTCTTATAAGGGTTATGGATTTAGAAGCAAAGATTAACATGGAGATTACGATGCTTATCAGTTTGAAAGAGCAGATTTTGGATGTGATTTCTAAACTTGAAAGCGTGGATGAGCAGATGATTTTACGCTACCGTTACATGAGTAACATGACGTGGGAGGATATTGGTAAAGAACTCCATGCTAGCAGAATGACGATTATAAGGTGGCATGGTAAAGCGTTAGAGCACATGGTTTTACCAGATAATCTAATCCAAATCTAAAAAATGGTACGGTTTGGTACGCTCTGATACGAGATGACACTGCCTTCTATATGGTATTATATAGTTAGCAAAAATTATAAATACTAAGCCTTGGAAGAGTAATCTTTCAGGGCTTTTTTCATGCCTAAAAGGAGGGCACAACATGGATCAGATGGTATTACTAACACAGCAATGGTTAAACAAAACCTATGGTGATAAGCCTGGGTTTGGTTCAGTTATTACTGATGGGAATACTGGTTGGGATACAATTAATGGGCTTATTCGTGCTTTGCAGATTGAGCTTGGTATAACAGCAACAGCAAATAATTTTGGTGCTGGTACAACACGTAAATTTAATCAACGTTATCCACATGGTGTTAAGCAACAATCCGATAGTGATAAGTCGCAAAGTAATGTTTACTCGATTATTCAAGGTGCTTTATGGTGCAAGGGTTACTCTACTGGTAATGATATTACACAAAACTTTTATGGTGGTACTGGGAATGCTATTAAAGAGTTGAAGAATGATATGGGCATTGGTGGTGATTCTACTGTCACAATTGATGTAATGAAAGCTCTTCTTTCTATGCAGCAGTTCGTTTTACTAAAGCGTTACGGTGGTATTGACGTTATTAGGATTATTCAACAAACTATTAACCGAACCTATAAGGATTATACAGGTATCATTCCTTGTGACGGCTTGTATGGTCGAGAAATGAATACCGCACTTATCCAAATTTTACAGTCGTTAGAAGGCTATTCGCCTGATGATGCCACGGGTAATTTTGGACATGGTACACGAGGTAATTTGAAAACTATTAGCAGGCAAAACGCTTCTTCCTATGGTAAGTGGGTATGGCTAGCAAAAGCTGTACTTAATTGTATTAGATATGATTGTCTTCAAAATGAGAATTGGGATGATGATTTTGCTGAGCAACTCACTAAATTCCAGAAAGACTATAAGCTTCCAGTCAGCGGAGCACTTGATGTTAACACGTGGATGTCGTTGTTAACTAGTAAAGGCAATCCAGACAGAGCTGCCAAGGCGTGTGACTGTGCAACGGTACTAAATGCTCAACAAGCTAAAGATTTAAAAGCGGCAGGATACCAGATTGTTGGAAGATATTTGACTGGGTATGTTGGAAAGTCAACATCTAAAGCTCTAACTTTAGATGAAATTAAAAACATAAAAAACGCTGGTCTTTCCGTATTTCCAATTTATCAAGATGGAGGATATTATCCTGAATATTTTGCGAATCCTAACCAGGGAACTGTTGATGCACAGGTTGCTATTTCCGCTGCAAAAAGGATTGGTATTCCTTCTGGTAGTACAATATACTTTGCTGTTGATTTTGATGCTTATGGATATCAGCTGGACAGCATGATTTTACCGTATTTCAAGAAGATAAGTTTACTATTCAACAGTTGTGAAAATATTAAGAAATACCAAGTTGGTGTATATGGCCCAAGATTAATCTGCTCAAAAGTAAGCAAAGCAGGATATGCTAAATATTCGTTTGTAGCGGATATGTCTACTGGTTTTAGTGGGAATTTAGGTTATGCAATTCCTAACAATTGGGCGTTCGACCAATTTAATGAATTCTCTTTCCAATCTAGACCGACTTTTGCTCTTGATAAAGATGCATATTCTGGAAGAGATAAAGGTATCGCAAAATTTGATAGTGTAACAAAAATGACGAAAGGCGAACTAGAAAAGGAAAATATAAAAGACAAAGTAAATATTGCAAGAACACAGTTTGTGTATGATGTAGTAGAGCCTCTACATCTGCTAAATCAGCTTACTAGTTTTGGTCTTTCATATAATAAAGAAATTATTCTTAGTTATACTGAACTGCCTACTATTAGTATTCAAACCTCGGTAGAAGCAGTAACAGAATTGATGACAGTGCCTAATAATTCCTACAACGTTTCGATAGAACTAAATAGTGATGGTTCTCTAAGTGCTGCATGTGAAAATAAAATTTCTAAAATTGCTAAAGATATTAGAATTATGAAGGGCGGAGACATGATTCAAAAATCTATAGCAAATATTGCAGCATCAGTAAAATCGGGTGATATTGCATTCACTGGAAAAGTTATTTCTCCAAATCAAGTGGAGTTAGCTATTGAGGTAATGTCAGAAAATCTATTACCAACATTAGATGATGTTGATGAACATATAACGGTGATTGTAAAATACTTAATTACATTTCGTGATTTTACAATAAAGGTTCCTGAAATTCCTGAAGATGTTGTTGAAATAGGTGTAGCAGTAGCGGGAGTAGTTGCTATTTGTGCTTTTGTTCCAGTATTAATTACAGGTATTTTGGGATTCTTAGTAACATTAGGGTTGGTTGTTGCTGCTGATGCATAGAATGCATGAAAGAGAATAGGATCTGCTTTATGATAAGGTAAAGTTAGATATTAGAATTTGGTGGAGTATGAATAAGATAAGTAAAAAAGCGAAAGTGCTGATATTTTGTATTTCAATAGTTGTGGCTATCGTTTGTTTTATCACCTTATTCTTGCATCGTATTGATAATAATGCATTTAATGCTCAAATTGATAGTAAAGAGAAAATAGCTTCATATAGGGCTAACTATAACTACATAGATGTATATAAGCAAAAAGATAAAATAATTATCAACACCTATTCTGATAGTAAGTTTGACGAACCAAATCGGATTGTTGTTCCATTTGAAGGTAAATTAAGTAAAAGTGATATTCTAGTAAAGTGGAAAACCGCAAATGGTGATGTTATTGAGCAAGATAGTGATAGTATCCTTGCGGCGAGTATCATCATTGAGAAAAATGGAAAAACTATATGTAATGAAAACATAAATTTTTGTGAAAAAGGCTGGAAAGTATTAAACGATGTAATTGGAAAATAGTGATATAGTTTTGTAAATGATTTTGTTAAAAGCTCTTTGAGATTATCTCAAAGGGCTTTTTTCATGCCCGAAGGGAGGATAAGTCTTGCCAAGAAAACCTAAAAGACCGTGTTCTTATCAAGGCTGTCCGAACCTAACTGACGGCAGGTTTTGTGAAGAACACTTAAAACAAGAGAACAGACGATACGAAAAATACGAGCGTCCTTATGATGCTCACAAGCGTTACGGTAGAGCATGGCAGAAAGTAAGGGATTCTTATGTGAAAGAGCATCCTTTCTGTGAGCTTTGCTTTAAGAATCGTGTGCTTGTTCCTGTTGAGCAGGTTCATCATATTAAACCGATTGCTGAAGGCGGAACGAATGAGAGGAATAATCTTATTTCTCTATGCAAATCCTGTCACTCTAAAATTCACGCTAAGCGTGGAGATCGCTGGCATAACAGATAAAAACCACCCCAGGGGCGGTCAAAATCTCTAAAAACCTATTCCCTGGGGAACGGGCGCAGGGTCTCGCGTGCAAAAACAGCGTATTCAAAAGGGTAATAGGCAAAATCAGACACAAAAATTTTTTAATAGTTAAAACTCGCGTGGGAAGGAGGCGAAAAGTTTGCCTACAAAATCAAATAATATCGGCGGTCGTGGCGGCAGACGCGTAGGTGCCGGGCGTAAAAGGAAAGCAGTTGTTGAAAAAGCGAATGACGGAAACCCCGGTGGCAGGCCTTTAAGCGTTCTTGATATTCCGGAGATTGAAGGCGCTGAAATGCCTCAGCCTCACGAGTTTTTATCCGCCACACAAAAAGACGGTACTCAGCTTCAGGCTAAAGAAATTTTCGCTGAAACATGGAAGTGGCTAAAAGACATTGGTGTGAGCAGTAAAGTGCCATCTCCTCTTATTGAACGGTATGCGATGAGCTGTGCTCGTTGGATTCAATGCGAGGAAGTAACCAGTAAACTCGGGTTTCTTTCCAAGCATCCAACCACGGGAAAACCGATACCATCGCCTTTTATCAACATTGGTATTAACTACATGAATCAGGCGGTCAGGCTTTGGAATGAGATTTTCCAGATTGTGAAAGAAAACTGTTCGACTGAGTTTGATGGTGTTTCACCTCAAAACGATTTAATGGAACGCCTGCTTTTAACACGTAAAAACATTTAGGAGAAAAAATTATGATAGAAAAAGTAAATCCAAGTCACCCGGACAAGATTGCGGATCGTATTGCCGGAGCAATTGTTGATCTGGCTTACAAGATTGATGAGAACCCGAAGATTGCTGTTGAAGTGATGCTCGGGCATGGTAAGTGTGCCGTGTGCATTGAAAGCACGGTGATGTTTAAGTTTAAGGATATTAAAAATATTATCCACCGTTTAAGCCCAGGGAAAGTAAAGATTGATATTACGGTCGTGCCACAGGATAAGCATTTAAGCCAAAACCAGGATGGTATGGTTCGCTCGGGTGATAACGGGATTTTTAAAGGCGTACCACTAACAGACGAACAGAAGAAACTCTCGGCTATTGCTCGAAAGGTTTATGAAAAGTATCCGTATGACGGCAAGTATGTTCTTGATGGTGAAAAGCTTATCATCTGCCAGTCTCACGCTAAACGAGAAGACTTATTGAAAGACTATCCGAATGCGTTTGTTAATCCTTTAGGCGACTGGACGGGTGGTATCAGCGTTGATACGGGAGCGGTTAACCGAAAACTCGGGTCAGACATGGCTGATGCTGTTACAGGCGGCGGTCTTCATGGTAAAGATCTTACGAAAGCTGACGTGTCGGTTAACATTTACGCGTTTTTGAAAGCACAGGAAACCGGCCGGGTGGTTGAGTTTTCTTGCGCTATCGGGGATGAAATGGTTGATGGTAAACCGTATTCGCAGATTGTGAAAATTGCGAAAGATTATATTGACTCGGTGGGTGGTTTTGAAAAGCTGGCTTGCTGGGGTCTTTTCTAACGGGAGGAAAGCTTATGGAAAAAGAAATGCAGTATTATTTGGCTGACGTAAGTGAGCTTATCCCGTATGTGAGAAACGCTCGCACGCACTCTGAGGCGCAAGTAGCTCAGATAGCGGCAAGTATTCGCGAGTTTGGTTTTCTATCCCCAATTCTAGTGGCGGAGGATAATACGATTCTCGCAGGCCACGGTAGGCTTGCCGCGGCATTAAAACTGGGTCTTAAAAAAGTTCCGTGCGTGAAAGAAAACCATTTAACTGAAACACAAAAGCGTGCTTATATTATCGCGGATAATAAGCTTTCACTTAACGCCGGCTGGGACAATGAGCTTTTAGCAGTCGAGTTATCGGAGCTTGAAGGAGCGGATTTTAACCTTGATCTTCTCGGGTTTGATGAGGCGGAGCTTTCCAGTATTTTTGATGCTGATAAAGACGTAAACGATGATGATTTTGATGTTGAAAAAGAGCTGGAAGAACCGTGTTTTTCTAAAACAGGTGACATGTGGACGCTTGGCAGGCATCGTGTTATTTGCGGTGATGCTACTAAGTTAGAAACATATAAGACGCTTCTTGAGAATACTAAAGTGAATCTGGTGGTTACTGATCCGCCTTATAACGTGAACTATGAGGGTGCTGCTGGGAAAATCAAAAACGATAATATGGAGGATGATAAGTTTTACCAGTTTCTTTTCAACTCGTTCGTGAACATGGAGCAGGCGATGGCAGATGATGCGTCTATCTACGTGTTTCATGCTGACACGGAGGGATTGAATTTTAGAAAAGCATTCCAGGACGCGGGGTTTTATCTTTCAGGTTGTTGTATTTGGAAGAAACCGTCTCTGGTGTTGGGTAGAAGCCCTTACCAGTGGCAGCATGAACCATGTTTGTATGGGTGGAAGAAAAAAGGTAAACACAAGTGGTACGCGGGTAGGAAAGAAACTTCAGTTTGGGAGTTTGAAAAGCCTAAGAAAAACGCTGATCATCCAACCATGAAACCAATAGCTCTTTTAGCGTATCCGATTAAAAACTCGAGTATGACGAACTCGCTTGTGTTAGATCCGTTTGCTGGAAGTGGTAGCACGCTTATAGCCTGCGAGCAGACTGGTAGAATCTGCTACGCTATCGAGCTTGACGAGAAATATTGTGACGTGATTGTGAAACGTTATATTGAGCAGGTTGGAAATGATAAGAGTGTGAAAGTTTTAAGAGGCGGTAAAGAATACTCGTTTACTGAAGTATGTACTAACAAGTAAGACTCGTATTTTATATGAAAAATAGTTTGCGACCGCTTGATAAAAACCTTCTTTAGAGTGATTTATATATGTACCCGAAAAAACCTAAAGGAGGCAAAATGGAATTAAAATACGGGTTAAAAGGAAAAGATAGGCAGCCGCTTATTAAAGCTATAGAGGATTCTACGGGAGTAAAGGCTGTTTACTTAAAAACTCCAAGTATGTCTTACAAGATAGGTGTTTTCAACATTAGTAAAGATGGTACGGTCACGTGTAGTAGTGAAGAAAATTTAGATGATTTAAAAAACATGTTAGACGCTGACTATGGTATAAGTCTTCCAGTCTGCGCGTGTGATGGTACGCAATATTTTAGTGTTGAGTTTCCTAAAGATAAGGCTGATGTGGTAAAGCTTAAGAAAATACTTGATAATAAGGGCGATCTTATTAAAAAAGCGTTAGGAGTGAACAGTCTTAATATTAAGGAAGAAGATGATAAGCTTATTTTTCCTTGGTTTGAGCAGGCTAACCAACCAGGCTTGGCATCCTATGCGAAGTTTATAAACAGTCTTTGTAAAATGAGCGTGGAAATTAAACGCGTAAATAATAGTAAGCGTGAGACAGTTAACGATAAGTATGCTTTCAGATGTTTCCTTCTTAGACTCGGGTTTATAGGAGACGAGTTTAAACAAGACAGGAAAATTATGCTTTCCCGTTTAGAAGGCTCCTGCGCTTTTAGAAACGGGGGTGAGCGTAATGCTGTATGCGAGTGAAGACCAGGCGTACGAGTTGAGTGAAGACTGTACTACAGGCTCTTTGGTTGAAGAAATTTTCGCGAATTTAGAGCAAGAGAACGAGGTTTTTGTAAAAGCATGTTTTACTGTAGTAGATGATTTTTGGGTGATTATTATTTCAGCATGATTTTAGAAACATTTTAACGGTTTTTAAGAGTAAAAAAATTAGCGAAAACTGGTGGGGAAAAACGTGTAAATACCCGGTGTTTCTTGGCTTAAAAGCTTGCTATTGCGCTCTTTTAGAGTGATATATAGTATCAGCAAAAACACGTGCGCAAAGGAGAAAACCTGTGAAAAAAGAAATCTTACAAAACCTTACAAACGAAGTTAAAACATGCAGACGCTACGCGCTAAACGCAATCAAAAAAGCTGAAGAAGGGAAAATTAGTTCGGCTATCAGCATGCTCGACATTGCACAAACAGCAAAAACCTGCGCCAGTAAAGCTCACGAGGAGCTTTGGAAGGTAAGCGGAGGAAAACTAAACGATACGGAGTTTGAACTGTTTGCGGATGCTGAAACCTTGGACAAGGATATTCAAAAAGCTTATCAAGCGATTCAACAAGCAAGAAGCTAAAAGAAAGGGGGATAGTCAGCCATAGGGTTGGAAGGCTGGAGAAAAATCGTGGAATTATCCGCGATTTTTTCTCGTTTACGGCTTGCTATTATGTGCTTTTAGAGTGATATATAGTACTAACAAAAAACACAGAAAAAGGAGAAAAATCATGTGGGAACAAGATACGCTTAGGGTTGAAGATCAGGTTGTAAGCTACAGTATGAAGGTTTTTGAAGAGCCAAGCGAATATGGGATTAACCAGGGGCGAATTTCCAAGCTTACTTTGAAAAACAATAACAAGGTTATCGCAAACTATGATAGAGGCTGGGATATTATGCCAACAGGCAAGCTTGCAAACGAGGCTTTAGAAATGATCCTTGACGCAAGAAACTAAAGAGTAAAAACTTTAAGTTTAGTTAAAAGCAGCAGGGCTTTTTAAGGCCCTGTTTCTCGTAGGAAAGATAAGAAATGATGTGGACGCAAGTAAGCGTCTTTTTTTATGCCTAAAGAAAGGAGGAGCTTAAGTTGCAAAAATACGAGGTTACTAAGTTTAAAAAAGAAGATTCAACCTATAGTAAAGAGCTTGCGGATTATGCCGTGAGTTTTATCGAATGTTTAACACACACGAAAGGCACGTGGGCTGGTAAGCCTTTTAAGCTCCTTGACTGGCAGGAGCAGATTATTAGGGACTTGTTTGGCGTGGTGAAACCGAATGGTTACCGTCAGTTTAATACTGCTTATATTGAGATACCTAAGAAAATGGGTAAAAGTGAGCTTGCCGCGGCAGTAGCCTTGCTTTTATGCTGTGGGGATAATGAGGAGCGAGCGGAAGTTTATGGTTGTGCGGCGGACCGTCAGCAGGCAACGATCGTGTTTGATGTGGCGGCGGACATGGTTAGAATGTGTCCGGCTCTTAATCGTAGGGTTAAAATTTTAGCTTCGCAAAAACGTATTATTTTCCTACCAACTAACAGTTTCTACCAAGTGTTGTCGGCTGAAGCTTACTCTAAACACGGGTTTAACATTCACGGTGTTGTGTTTGATGAGCTTCACACGCAGCCTAACCGTAAACTTTTTGACGTGATGACTAAAGGCTCCGGGGATGCTCGCATGCAGCCACTGTATTTTCTGATTACCACAGCCGGTACGGATACGCATTCTATCTGCTATGAGACTCATCAGAAAGCAGTGGATATTCTCGAGGGTAGGAAAATTGATCCAACTTTTTACCCAGTGATTTATGGTGCAAAAGATTCGGATGATTGGACTGATCCGAAGGTGTGGAAGAAAGCTAATCCTTCTCTTGGGGTTACGGTTCAAATGGAGAAAGTTAAGGCTGCTTTCGAGTCCGCTCGGCAAAATCCTGGTGAAGAGAATGCTTTCCGTCAGCTTCGTCTTAACCAGTGGGTGAAACAGTCTATTCGTTGGATGCCGATGGAAAAGTGGGATGCTTGCGGTTTTCAGGTGAATGAGGAAGAACTCGAGGGCAGGGTCTGCTACGGGGGTCTTGACCTTTCAAGCACCACTGATCTTACGGCTTTTTCGCTTGTGTTTCCGCCTTTAGATGAGTCGGATAAGTTTCGTATCCTACCATATTTTTGGGTGCCTGAAGAAACCTTGGATATGCGTGTGAAACGGGACCATGTGCCGTATGACGTGTGGGAAAAACAAGGGTTTATTAAAACTACGGAAGGAAACGTTGTTCACTACGGGTTTATTGAAAAATTCATCGAAACATTAGGTGAACGTTTCAATATTCGTGAGATTGCTTTCGACCGTTGGGGCGCGGTGCAAATGGTGCAAAACCTTGAAAACATGGGGTTTACCGTGGTCCCGTTCGGACAGGGATTCAAGGATATGAGTCCGCCTACCAAGGAGCTCATGAAGCTTGTGCTCGAGCAGAAAATCGCACACTCTGGGCATCCGGTGCTTCGCTGGAACATGGACAACATATTTATTAGGACAGATCCTGCAGGAAACATTAAGGCAGATAAGGAAAAATCAACCGAGAAAATTGATGGTGCTATCGCAACCATCATGGCACTTGACCGTGCTATCAGATGCGGTAACGCGAACACTCAAAGCGTGTATGACGCTCGAGGAATCCTATTCATGTAAGGAGGTGGGTCATGAATATTTTTAGTAAAATTTTTAAGAGTAGAGATAAGCCTGAGAATCGTTTTAACTTGAATGCTCAAAGGTTTATTAGTGGCATGTCTTCTTCGGGTAAGAGGGTGAATGAGCGTTCGGCGATGCAGATGACGGCTGTCTACTCGTGTGTGCGTATCTTGTCTGAAGCGGTGGCTAGTCTGCCGCTTCACGTGTATGAGCGGACGAGTACGGGTACGGCTAAAGCGGTTAAACATCCTTTGTATAAGGTGCTTCATGATGAGCCGAATCTTGAAATGACAAGCTTCGTGTTTAGAGAAACACTGATGACGCATCTACTGTTATGGGGTAATGCTTACGCGCAGATTATTCGAAACGGTAAAGGCGAGGTTTTAGGCTTATACCCTTTAATGCCTGATCGTATGAGAGTTGACCGGGATGAGAGTGGCCAAATTTTTTACGAGTATACGTTAAATGATAGTGATGTTTTAGCGGGTAAAGAAACGAGTGTGAAACTTAAACCTTTTGACGTGCTTCATATTCCCGGTCTTGGTTTTGACGGTCTTGTTGGCTATTCGCCTATTGCGATGGCAAAAAACGCTATCGGTATGGCGATAGCTACGGAAGAGTATGGTGCATCGTTTTTCGCTAACGGTGCTACACCAAGCGGCATCTTGGAATACCCTGGAACAGTGAAAGATCCGTCTGGTATGAGGGATAGTTGGAATAAGGGGTTCTCGGGTTCTAACTCGCATAAGATAGCGATTTTAGAGGAAGGCATGAAGTATACGCCTATTTCTATTTCGCCTAACGAAGCACAGTTTCTTGAAACTCGTAAGTTTCAGATTAACGAGATCGCTCGTATTTTTAGAGTCCCACCACACATGGTTGGTGATTTGGAAAAATCGAGTTTTTCTAATATTGAACAGCAGTCGCTGGAGTTTGTGAAATACACGCTTGATCCTTGGGTGGCGCGTTTTGAACAGTCTATTACGAGACGGCTTTTTACTGATAAGGAGAAAGAAACCTATTATGTGAAGTTTAACGTGGATGGTCTTCTTCGAGGAGACTATCAGAGTCGTATGAATGGTTATGCTACCGCTCGTCAAAACGGTTGGATGAGCGCAAACGATATTAGACAGTTAGAAAACTTGGATAAGATTCCCGCCTGTGAGGGTGGTGACTTGTATTTGATTAACGGTAACATGCTCCCGCTTAACCGTGCAGGAGCGTTCGCAAACAGTAGCGGAAAGGAGGAAAAAGGTGATGAGGAAGTTTTGGCAGTGGAAAAACCAGGCGGTCAACAGTGAGAATAATGAGATTTTTGAGAGGACACTGTTTCTTAACGGTACGATTGCTGAAGAATCATGGTTTGATGATGATATTACACCACAACTTTTTAAAGACGAGTTAAACGCTGGTAGTGGGAATATTACCGTGTGGATTAACTCGCCTGGCGGCGATTGTGTGGCTGCGGCACAAATCTATAACATGCTCATGGATTACAAGGGTTGTGTGACGGTCAAAATTGACGGTATTGCAGCATCGGCTGCATCAGTGATTGCGATGGCCGGGACAAAGGTTTATATGAGCCCGGTGTCAATGCTTATGATCCATAATCCTATGACGGTTGCTTTTGGCAACAGAAACGAAATGGAAAAAGCAATATCAATGCTTGATGAGGTCAAAGAGTCCATTATTAACGCTTACGAGATTAAAACAGGGCTTAACCGTGTGAAACTGTCGCATTTAATGGATTCGGAAACGTGGATGGATGCTAACAAGGCGGTAGAACTCGGGTTCGCGGACGGTGTTTTAACTAGAGGTGAAACCACTGATATTGGCATACCACAGGTTTCAACATTGTATTCGAAAGCAAGCGTGCAAAACACGTTATTGGAAAAAATATGTAAAGCCTGCCGGATAAGCGGTAAGGAAACAAACAATATTAGTGCAGACGATCTTATGGATCGTCTTTTTTTAATCAAAAATTGGAGGTAAACATGATGAACACTATTTCAAACATGGTTGAGAAACGTAACAAGGCCTGGCAGGGTGCAAAAGCTTTCCTTGAGTCTAAACGTGACAAGGACGGGCTTATTTCAGAAGAAGACGCGAAAACCTATGATGAGATGGAAGCGAAAGTGAAAGCTTACAGTATGGAAATTGATCGCTTGGAGCAGATGGAAGTAATGGATAAGGAGCTTTCAAAACCAACATCTGAGGCGATTGTTGCAAAACCTATGAAAACAGGTGTGAACTCTGAAAAACAAGGTCGTGCGCGTGACGAGTATAAGCAGGCGATGCTTACAGCTCTTAGAAGTAATTTTAAACGAGTCGATAACGTGTTGCAGGAAGGCGTGGACACTGACGGCGGGTATCTTGTGCCGGAAGAATACGATAATCGTCTGATTGAAACGTTGAAAGAAGAAAACATTATTCGCTCTCTTGCTACCACGATTACCACTAGTGGAGAGCATAAGATTAATGTTGCGATGAGTGATCCTGCAGCGGCTTGGATTGAAGAAGGCGCAAGCCTTAACTTTGGTGATTCCAAGTTTGCTCAAATCCTGCTTGACGCTCATAAGCTTCACATTGCGGTAAAAGTTACTGAAGAACTCTTGTATGATAATGCGTTTAACCTCGAGAATCATCTTCTCACATCCTTCGGCATGGCGTTGGCTAACGCGGAGGAAGACGCTTTTCTTAACGGGGATGGCGTTGGAAAACCGACTGGTATTTTCAACAAGAAAGACGGCGGCACGTTCCTTAAAGAAACTACCGGTATTAAAACTGATGATCTGATTGATCTTGTTCACGCTTTGAGGCGACCATACCGTAAAAACGCGAGTTTTATTATGAACGATAAAACAGTCGCGAGCATACGAAAACTTAAAGACAATAATGGCGCGTACGTTTGGCAGCCTTCATACCAGGATGATGAGCCGAACAGGATTCTCGGATACCCGGTATACACGTCTGCTTACGCGCCTGAAAACATGGTGGCTTTTGGAGACTACTCGTACTACAACATTGGCGACCGTGGTTCACGCTCGTTTAAAGAGCTTACCGAACTTTTCGCTGGAAACGGCATGATAGGTTTCGTTGCAAAAGAGCGTGTAGACGGCAAACTCGTGCTTAAAGAAGCAGTACAGATTCTGCCTGTTAAAACAAGCGTAGCAGCTTAAAAGTTAAGGAGGGGTGTTGATGATAGTTACAGTCGAGGAAGCAAAAAACTATCTTAGGGTGGATAGTCGAGAAGATGATGAGCTTATCAACACCCTTATTCGTTCTGCTGAAAAACTCTGCCAGGGAGTAGCTCGTAAAAACGATAGGAGTTTGATTAGTGAAAACTTTGACGAGTATCGGCTCGCAGTCTTATACGCTACAGGCTACTTGTATGAGCATCGGGAAGAAGCAGACCATCACACGCTAACTCTCACTTTACGTTCGATGCTTTTTACTGTTAGAAAAACGGGGTTTTAAATGAGAATAAGTTTATTAAACGAGCGTATTGTGCTGCTTAAAAACAGTGTTGAAATTGATGATATTGGTAACCATAAGATTAAGTGGAGTAAATATTACGAGTGTTACGCTACGGTGAGTGCTGAAAGCCCAATGGAGCAGACTTCGGCGGGAAACGTGTGGGATGAGTCAAAAATAGATTTTACTATCCGCTATTCGAAAGAAACAGCCGTAGTCTCATCGCTTGGTTACAGGATTATTTTCCGTGATACGGTTTATGAGATTTTAGGTGTTGACCACATGAATTACAGGAAGAAAAGCCTGAAACTTCACTGTAAGAGGTGTAAAAAGTGAGCAAAGTAAGTATTGGCAGCCTCTCTAAAGAAGTTATTAGAGAGCTTAAAACTTACGCGAAAGTTACAACCGGGAAAGTAAAAGAAGCAGTAAAAAACGCTGGTAAAACAGCAAAAGAAGAAATTAACATGACAGCTCCTAAACGAACTGGAGCGTATGCGAAAAGTTGGGCGGTTAAAACATTAAACGAAACAGGCAGCAGACTAGTTCTCGTAGTGCATTCTAGAAACAAGTATCAGCTTACACACTTGTTAGAGTACGGTCATGCTAAACGAGGCGGCGGACGCGTGGAAGCAAGAGCACACATTGCTGAGGCTGAAAGTAAAGCAGTACGAAGTTTTGAAAAAGAAATAGAGGAGGCGGTTAAAAATGGGTAATCTTTTAAACATTATGAGGGAGATAGGTTTTCCTTTCGCATATCACCATTTTGCTGAAGGAGAATCCCCTAATCCGCCTTTCCTCCTGTTTCTTACGCCTGCGAGCAGTAATTTTTCTGCAGACGGGAAAGCGTATTTTAAAGCAAACGAAGTTCATATTGAACTATACGCAGACTATAAGAACCCCGTGCTGGAAGAACAAGTTGAAGCCGTGCTTGACAGGCACGGCATTTTTTATAACAAAACAGAAACATTCATAGAGTCGGAACAGCTTTATGAAACACTCTACATTTTTGAAATGGAGGTAACAGAAAATGGGAAACAAGGTTAAATACAATCTTAAAAACGTGTACGCGGCAAAACTTAAAAAAGATTCGAGTGGTTTCTCCTACGATGAGCCTAAACCTATTCCGGGAGCGGTGAGTATAAGCCTTGAGGCTGAGGGTGAATCCTCACCGTTTTACGCTGACGGGATTGTTTACTTCAGGTCGACTGCGAACAACGGTTACAGTGGCGACTTGGAAATTGCTCTTATACCTGAATGGTTTAGAACGGAAATACTACGAGAAGAACTAGATAAAAACGGTGTGCTGGTAGAAAACGCGAAGATTAGCGAAACAGAAAAATTCGCGCTCCTGTTTGAGTTTGATGGTGACGTGAACGCGATCAGACACGTTTTATATAACTGTTCAGCAACACGACCGTCTATCGAGTCAGAAACTAAGGAAGACACTATAGAACCGGGTACGGAAACTTTATCGCTCACGGCTGATCCTAGAGAAGATGGTTTAGTGAAATCTAGGAGTGGTGACACTACTTCAAAAGAAACCTATGAGAAATGGTATAAGAGCGTGTACGTTCCGCAAGTTAACACGGAAATCAAATAAGTTTTAAAGGGGTAAAAGTGTTAGAAAAAACAGTAAAAGTAAATGGTAAAGACGTGAAGTTTCGTTCTTCCGCCACTATTCCAAGACTGTATCGTATTAAATTCAAGCGTGATATTTTCAAAGACCTATCAAAATTAGAGCAGTCTTTCAAAAACAACGAGGGTGTTTTTGAAATAGCAGATCTTGAAATTTTTGAAAACGTAGCCTATATCATGGCTTATCACGCGGATAATAGTATTCCAGCAAGTATTGATGAGTGGCTTGACGAGTTTGAAATGTTTTCTATCTACGAGATTCTTCCTGAAATTCTAGAACTTTGGGGAGCAAACTTGGAAACTGAAGTAAAATCTAAAAAAAATTTAAAGCAACAACACGGCAAATGACAACCGCGTTGTTTCTTCTTAGATGCACCGAAATTGGGATTAGTATTTGCGAACTGGATCTTTTAACCATCGGCATGATTTTAGACATGTGGACGGAGAAAGCAAACGATAGTGTGAAATACGATAAGCTCGCAAGCCAAACAGAATTTGATAGGTTCTAGAGGTACAATGGTTGCGAAAGTTATAAACGAATACCGTCATATTCTTACATGTATTAAAGGGTCATTAGCAATGGATAAAAAAGAAAAGAAAGAAAGAAAAGAAAAATTAAGTAAGTATGTCAATTTCGGGAATGGTAAATTTAAGGATCAAGAAATTGAGGATTTAGAATATCTGGTTGAAAACAGAGAAAAATTTGATGGAGCAACTAAAACATATGGTTCATCATATAAATCATTTGATTCTGAAGGCACATATCGCGTATATGAGGAAGAAACATACACTTTCCATAACGACGAAGAAGGAATTCATATTGATAAGAATCTTCAACGAGAATGGGATGATGGTCAAAAAGATGTTTGGGAAAGCTCCTATGACACAGCTCATGACATCCTCAAGAACGCGTACAGATTCTTTGAAAGAGACTAATTAGTTAACTAATTAAGATGTTGATATAAGGCACCTGCTGAATTGTAGGTGCTTTTTTCATACCTAAATTAATGGAAAAAGGAGGTGAAGTTATGGCAAACAGGATTAAAGGTATTACTGTTGAAATTGGTGGGGATACTACAGGCTTAGATAAGTCTTTACAACAGGTGAATTCGACTATTCGCTCAACCGAGCAGTCGCTTCGTGATGTTAATAGGCTTTTGAAACTTGATCCGACTAGCACGCAGCTTTTAAGCCAAAAGCAGGCTTTTTTGCAGAAAGAAATCCAAGAAACGTCTAATAAGCTTAACGTTTTGAAACAGGCGGATAAGCAGGCTAAAGTACAGTTGGAAAACGGGGAGCTTGGTAAAGACAAGTATGATGCGTTGCAGCGTGAGATTGTTGAGACAGAAAATAATCTTGATAGTTTAAAAGAAAAATTAAAACAGGTAGGTAGTGTTAGTTTAACCAAGCTTAGTAGCCAGTTTGATAGTACGAGTAAAAAGATAAAGAAACTAGGAGATGGTATGTCATCTCTTGGTCAAAGTTTAAGCACGAAAGTTACGCTGCCGATTGCTGCTATTGGTACTGCTGGTTTTACTGCTGCAGCAGACTTACAGGATGCTATGGGGGCTACAGAGCAGATTTACGGTAAGTCTGCTAACAAGATGCTTAAATGGTCAGGAAGTTTGAAATCCTATTATGGTATTGCTCAAGGTCAAGCTTTAGAGTATGCGAATACTATGGGCGCGATGTTGAAAAATATTGGTGGGAAAAGTGATGCTGAAGCAGCCGAGATGAGTCAGAAGCTGGTTGCTCTTGCAGGCGACTTGTCTGCTATGTTTGGTGGCACAACCGAGTCTGCTGTTCTTGCTTTAACGGGCGCGCTTAAAGGTAATAATGCGATGCTTGACAATTATGGTATGGGTGTTAACGAGGCGACTATTAAAGCTAAAGCTCTTGCCATGGGTTTGCATGATGGTAGAGGCGCGATGAGCTTGCAAGCGAAACAGGCTGCTACTTTGGCTCTTATTATGGAGCAGACTGCTGACGCTCAAGGGCAGGCTGGGCGTGAAGCTGCGGGCGCTTCGGGTTCTATGAAGATTCTAAAAACAGAGTTGCAGAATATTGCTGCGACTATTGGTAATGTTTTACTTCCCGTCATAACACCATTAATGCAGAAAATATCAGCATGGCTTTCTAAATTTAAACAGCTTTCTCCAGAAAGCCAAAAACTTATAGTGACACTTGGGCTGATTGCTGCGGCAGTCGGCCCTTTTTTAGTGGTTCTTGGAACGTGTATTTCTAAAATAGGTGTTGCTATACAAGGGTTTTCTAAACTAGCTTTGTTTATAGGTAAAATGTTCGCAAGTTTTACTTCCGGCTCTAGTATTCTTGAAGGGTTAGGCGCTGTTTTAGGTGGAGTATCCGCGCCAATACTCGCGGTTGTTGCGGTTATTGGTGTTCTGGTAGCAGCTTTTGTAACCTTATGGAACACTAACGAAGAGTTTAGAAACAGTGTTATTGCTGTTTGGGAGAAAATCAAGGAAACTTTCACCGGTTTTGTTAATAGTGTTAAAGAAAAACTGTCAAGCCTTGGTATTGATTTCACGAGTATTGTTGAAGGGCTTAAAACAGTGTGGAATGGTTTGTGTGCTATTCTAGCTCCACTGTTTGAAGGCGCTTTAAATTTAAGTTTTACTAGTTTCAAAACCGTTCTTGATTTAATCACAGGCGTTTTAGACGTTTTTATAGGCTTGTTTACCGGTAACTGGTCTCAGCTTTGGAATGGTGTAAAAGAAATTTTTACCGCTGTTTGGAACGCGGTTAAAAACACGTTCATAACGGTATTTAACACGTTAAAAAACGTTTTTAACGTGTTTTTGTCTTTCTTTGGCACTAGTTGGAACAAACTGTGGTCGAGTGTGAAAAACTTTTTCATGAATGTTTGGAATGGTATCGTATCGTTTTTCACTAACGTTTTAAACGGTATTAAAAACACGGCAACAAGTGTTTGGAATGGTATTAAAACTGCGATCATGAGCGTGGTAAACGGTATTAAAACAAGCATTTCAACAGTGTTTAATTCAGTAGCAAACATGGTTAAGTCTGTGTTTAACGGTATTAAAAACACGGTTGTGTCAGTTTGGAATGGTATTAAAAACGCTATCATCACTCCGATTGAAGCTGCGAAAAACAAGGTTAAAGCAGTAATCGACGCTATAACAGGGTTTTTCTCTGGCATAAAACTTAGTCTTCCTCATATTAAACTGCCGCATTTTAGTATTAAAGGACAATTCTCTCTTACGCCACCGTCTGTACCGTATCTTGCTATCGACTGGTATAAGAAAGCAATGAACAAGCCAATGCTGTTAAACGGGGCGACTATTTTCGGTGAGAAAAACGGGCGTATGCTTGGCGGCGGTGAAAAAGGTCCGGAAGTGATTATGGGGCTTGATACTTTGCAGAATATGAGCGCGGGAGCGAACACGCAAATGCTTAGTGTTATGAACCAGATTCTAGCGATTATGGACGCGTATTTCCCACAGTTTTCCAACCAGAGTATTGTGCTCGACACTGGCGAACTAGTGGGTGGTATCGCGCACAGGATGGACAGTGAGCTTTTTAAGCTTCAAACAAGAAAAGCAAGGGGGTGGTAAAAGTGTATGGGATGCTAATAAACGGGTTGCATAGTTTTAACGATCTAGGGCTGGTTGCTACAAGCCGTCCACGAATTCAACTTCCAGAACCCAAATTAGAGTATTTGCAAATACCAGGCAGGCAGGAAAGTATTGATATTAGTGAAAGTCTTGCCGGTGAAGTGTTATACGAGATGCGTGAAGGCTGTTTTGAATTCATTGTCGCAAACAAAAACAAGTGGAGTGAAACATGCCATAGTGTTAAAACGTTAATCCACGGCAAGAGTGTGAAACTGTCTCTTGATGATGAACCATTGTTCTACTATCAGGGTCGAATGTGGGTTAGTGATTTTAAATCGGATAAAAACTATTCAACTCTCACACTCAACTATAAGCTGCAGCCATATAAGTATAGTGTAGATGATTCGGATGGGGTTCACACAATATGGGGTATGCAAGTAGATGATAAGCGTGAAATAACACTCGTTCACGATTTTGACATGACACTGATTCCAGAATTTAACAACCTGTCATCTAACAGTATGCTACTGGATTCTAATGGTAAAAACTATGAGATTAAAACAGGCGTTAACCGTTTCCCACAGCTTCGTTCAAAAATAAGCATGCGCTTAACATTCGTTGGAAACGGGATGGTAAATATTTCCTATAAAAGGGGGTGGTTGTGAGTGTACAGGATCATGCTTGACGATAATACGATTTACTATCCGAATGATGATAAAGCAGTACTTGATGATATTACGTTAAACTTGGAGCTTAACACTGCGGGAACGTTAACGTTTACTTGCCCGAGTCAAAACCCTTGCTATGAGCTTATTAAAAACCGGAAATCAATAGTAAGCGTGTGGCGTGACGATGAGGAGATTTTCTTCGGCGAGGTTAGAGAGCAAGTAAAAGACTTGTATGGTAGTAAGAAAGTAACTTGCGTAGGGTTGTTAACTTACTTAGCGGATAGTATTCAACCTCAGAAAGAATATCATGATCAGAGTTCCTACCAGCTTTTAGAAAAACTTTTACAAGCTCATAACAGTCAGGTAGATGATTATAAGAAAATAAGAATTGGTTTCGTCACAGTATCTGACTCGAATGATTCGCTCTACAGGTTTACTAATTTTGAAACCACGCTTGAAGCGATTATGGGTAAAATGGTTGAAAAGCTTGGAGGATATTTGCGTCTTAGAAAAGAAGACGGGAAACTTTACTTAGATTACCTACGTTTGGAGGAAATGGGTAAAGCTACAAGCCAGCATATTAGTTTCGGTTTAAACCTGCTTGAATACGCGGAAAACCTTTCAGCAGAGGATGTTACTACAGCGGTTATTCCTCTCGGCAAAGAGTTGGAAAACGAGAATAGTGAAAACGAGGTTCTTAAAAAGCATGTTGATATTACTTCAATAAACAATGGGAAAAACTATATAGTATCTCGTGAAGCGCAAAAAACATTCGGCTGGGTTTGTAAAGTTATTAATTTTAATAATGTGACAGTCCCAACTAATCTTATGCGTAAAGCTGTTAAATGGTTACAGGATAACCAGTTTGAAAGGGTAGAAATAAGCCTTAGCGCGGTTGACTTATCCGAGTTAGGTTTACATTATGCGACGATTGAGTGTGGGGATAGGGTTCGTTGTCTCGCTCCACAATTTGGCATGGACCGAGTGTTTCCTGTAGTAAAACAGACTATACCGATTCAAAAACCAAGCGAAATGAGAATCGTGCTTGCGAGCAGGATTTCTAAAGGGTATGTGCAAAACGTGTCGCATGCTGTTCAAACGTTAAAAGAAGAAGCGGTTGAAGCTAGAAAAATAGACAACGAGCGTGTTAAAGCTGCGATCGATAATATTAAAGCGCAAATGGGTAATTCTCAAAGCGGCTATAAGATAAGCGAATACGATAGTAAAGGCATGTGGGTTCGTGACCTTTACATGGATACGCCTGATAAGAACACTGCTACGAAAGTTTTACAGGTTAACATGAATGGTATTGCTGGAAGCCATAACGGTTTTTCAGGCCCTTACAGTACTGCGATGACTCTTGACGGCATGGTGTATGGTGACAGGATTATCGGACATTCGATTGACGCGGAAAAACTTTCAGTTTCTTACACTTCGCAGGTAGAAAAGCAGATTAGTAAAGCAAAAAACGAGGCTATAAAAGACACTGGTAGGAGGCTTGAAAACTATTACACGATAAGTGAAATCAACACGAAACTGAATGTTACAGACGGTAAGATTGAGGCTGGTGTTGAAAGCGTTAACCATAGTCTTAAACAGAAAAACGGTAACTATTACGGCTCGTATACTCCAAGCCAGTTTAACGCTCCTATGAGCTTGTGGCTGACTGATAGTGAAAAAATGCAGCATGTTGGTGATTTTTTCTACGACACGTCAACCGGCTACGCTTACAGGCTTATTGTTAAGCAGGAAAGTTTAGCCGTAAAATTTAATGAGAAGTCGCACACGGAATCAGCTTTTGACGATTTTGTAGACATTTTTTACAAGTATGAGGATAAAATTTACGCTATACCTGGTTTAACTGGTGAAAAAATTTCTGGCGCAACAGTGTTTGTTCCATCAAGTGAGTTTTGGCTACATTTTAGAACTAACTGGTCTCCGTTTGACAATTATGGTTTTAAGATTGATAGCATTAAAAAAGAGTATTCAGGAGAAATTTCAGGATACGTGTCTAAACTGCCTGAAGATATTAACATTATTGAGGTTGAAGGTGAAAATTATCCTGAGTCTGAACACCCGTATAAAGGTGGAACAAGCAAACTATGGCATTACGTTTCCGCTGACAGTATAAGTAGTTTTAGAACGTTCGCTTGGATCAGAGTTAAAGATAAAGACATTGAGGCTGCTAAATCCACGGCTGATAAGGCTATTTCTAAACTAACCATAGTAGAAGATTCCATATCTTCAATGGTTAAAAAAGGTGATTTTGGTAGTTTCATGCAGCAAAACTATAACAGTTTCCTTCTCGGGTTTAACCATTCGAGTAAATACGTGCAAATAACACCCGGGCAGATAGAACTTTACGATGGTGAAGTTGATGAGGATCATAAAAGAGCTGTTTTTGATAAAAATGGGAACAACTTCTACCGTAACGGCGTGTATATTGGCTATGTTGGAACCGGCGAGTGGGAAGAAGATAATTCTCACAAGGGTCTAGTTTTTCATCTTACTAACGACGGAAAGTATATGGCTTTCGCGCAGCGTAAATCAGCTGATGAAGAAACATACGCTACTATGCTGTGTTTTTCACGTTCGCAAAGCATTTATAAAGAGTATGGTATTCACGCTGGATGCAACTTTTACATGCATGGTAACAAGATTATAGATCCTGTTTGGCAAGACGGTGCAGGAGTAGACGCGGATATTAACTATGTGCAGATTATTGAAATGAACCAGGATGGGAAAGCTTCAAAATGGGGTTCTAACGCTCACATGGTGTTTAAAAACGGGATACTCATGAAAGTTAAATACTATTAAAAACGCGGAAGTGAACGTTGGTGGAAGCGTTGATGGAAGCGAGTGAAGCGTGGAAGTGAACTTGAGCGGAAGCCGGATGGAAATGGAGGAGAATTTGTTATGGAGAAACTTATTATTCCCACAAACAAAATAGTGGCTAATAAAGGCACGCGCTTAAAAGACGTGACAGAAAGTATTACAACACCTGTAGTTGATAATACGAAAATTTTATGCGAAATCAGCCACAAGCTGGATATTATTCTAAAAAGATTGGAGGAGAGTAGTGGTAAAACCGACAATTAGCTACGCGGTAGCTGTGCAAAAATATAAGGCTGAGTTAAACGAAAAAATAGTCGAGTTGAATAAGCAAATACCAATACCTACTTACATGATAGAAGGCATTGTTGCAAGCGTATTATCTGATATGCGTTCGGCAGTGATCGCGGAAAACTCGATGGAATATGAAGCGTATGTGAAACAGTTAGAAGACTATTTTAATTCTAGAGAACGCGAACTTAACGACGAAATTTTGAAAATAAAAGCCGAAAAAGACGAAAAAACTGAAAAAGATGAAGCGGCTGGGAAAAGTGAAGATGCTGAAGAATGTGTTAAGTAGTAGTCATGTGTTGAAAAATAATATCAGTCGAAATACTGAAAAGCTGAAATGCTGAAATGCTGAAATGCTAGGGCAGGTGTGGTTTAAACCATGCCTGCCCTTTTTATTACTTTCTACTTTTTGTTTTTATAAGAGTACTGGCAAATGTTAGGAAAACTTGTAAGGAGAATTATGAGAGGATTTTGGAATATTGCTCAACTGGCTTTCACACTGGTAGGCGGCTGGCTGGGATACTTTTTAGGCGGATGCGACGGGCTGATCCTCGCACTCGTTTTATTTGTAGTTGCGGATTATATTACAGGCGTGATGTGTGCGGTCACGGATAAGAAACTGTCTAGCAGCATTGGTTTTAAGGGCATTTTTAGAAAGGTGCTCATTTTTATGCTTGTTGGCATAGCAAACATTATAGATTTTCATGTTTTGAAACAAGGAAGCGTGATTAGAACCGCAGTAATTTTCTTCTACCTATCTAACGAAGGATTATCTTTAACCGAAAACGCGGCTCACCTGGGGCTTCCCGTGCCTGAGAAATTAAAAAACGTTTTAGAACAATTACACGACAAGAACAGGAAGGACAATACTCATGAGTAAAAAAGGAATAGACGTATCAGAATGGCAGGGTGACATTGATTTCAACGCGGTGAAAGCATCCGGTGTTGAGTTTGTGATCATTCGAGCAGGATACGGTATCGGATGCAAAGACAAGTGGTTTGAACAGAACTATCGTAAAGCAAAAACATGCGGTCTTGATGTTGGAGCCTACTGGTATTCGTACGCAAACTCTGGTTTTGAGGCGGCTGAGGAGGCTCAAAGCTGTGTGAACATGCTTTCAGGTAAGAGTTTTGAGTATCCTGTTTACTTTGATTTGGAAGAGAAAAGCCAGCTTAACCGTGGGCGAGCTTTCTGCGATTCGCTGATTACCAGTTTTTGCAGCAAACTGGAAACTTACGGGTATTATGCAGGCTTTTACACTTCGCTTTCAGTGGTTAATAATCTTGTGTCCGCTCATGTTAGAGACCGTTACGCTTTGTGGATTGCACAGTGGAACACGCACTGTGATTATCAGGGTTCGTATGGTCTTTGGCAATACTCGTCAAGTGGCAGTGTGCCTGGAGTAGCCGGCAGAGTTGACATGGATTATGCTTACGTGGATTATCCGAGCATTATTAAAAACGCTGGATTAAACGGGTGTAAAAACGGCGGCTCTGACCAAGCTGCGCGCACGTCAAGTATTGATGAGGTGGCGCGAGAAGTTATTAACGGCGCGTGGGGTAACGGCAGCACGCGTAAACAGCGTTTAACTTCTGCCGGATACGATTATGCGAGCGTGCAAAATAAGGTTAATGAGCTTCTCGGTGTTAAAGCTTATAGAAAGTCGGTTGATGAGCTTGCACGTGAAGTAATCCGAGGCGCGTGGGGTAACGGTAGCACGCGTAAACAGCGTTTAACTTCTGCCGGATACGATTATGATACGGTACAAAAACGAGTAAACGAACTCTTGTAAAACAGTTTGAAACATGTAAAGCCCGAGGCTTGTTCCTACATTGGAGCAATCCTCGGGCTTTTTTTTATTTTTTAAGGTTAAATTGTCAAGTCAATAGGTTAAAAAACACTGTTTTTTCTTTGCCTGTGATGTAAGGAGGCACAGGCAAATGAATATGGAAGAAAAACAGCAAGTCAAATTACTAAGAGATGAAGGCCTTAGCTATACGCAGATTGCAAACCGTATGGATGTTTCCGTTAATACGATTAAAAGCTACTGCAAACGTAATAGTCTAGGCGTAATCCAGTCTATGAAAACACAGACGGAATTATGTGAATCTTGTTCAAAACCAATTAAGCAAAACACAGGAAGAAAAGTTAAACGTTTCTGCTCTGACGCGTGTAGAAACACGTGGTGGAACAAGCATACACAGTTGGTAAAAAGACAGGCAAACTATGAGTGTGCTTGTCTTAACTGCAAAAATTCTTTTATCTCTTACGGTAATAAAACCAGAAAATACTGCTGCCACGCCTGCTATATAGAACATCGTTTTGGAGGTGAGCATCATGCAAATAAGTAATGATGCTCACGGGCTAAAGGATGTTAAAGCGAGAGCTTGGACAAAAGAGAGTATGCAGGCGGATTTTCGTTTTGAAATAGCCGAAAAACTTACCGTTTCACTCTTTAAAAAAGGGCTTATCAGCGAGCAAGAAAAAGAAAAAATAAGCCGTCTTAACAGGGAAAAATTTCACCCGTTTTACAAGGAATTATTGGGTTAAAAGCTTGATAAACACTGCTTTTAGAGTGATGAATAGTATTAGCTGAAAGTGAGGGAAATAGTGAAAGAAATAATAAAAATAGACTCTACAATGCGAAAAACTGGTTTTGAGAAAAAGACGCGGGTTGCAGCGTATGCGAGAGTTTCTAGTGATAGTGATGAGCAGCTTCTCAGCTTAGAAGTGCAGAAGGAGCATTACGAAAACTATATTAAGTCTAATCCCTGCTGGGAGTATGCGGGGCTTTACTTTGACGAGGGTATTAGCGGCACGAAAATCGATAAGCGTGAAAGTCTTAAACAACTGCTTAAAGACTGTCAGAGCGGTCAGATAGACAGGATTATTACAAAGTCTATTAGTAGGCTTGCAAGAAACACGGTTGACTGTCTTGAAATAGTTAGAAAACTTACCGGTCTCGGTATTTATTTGTATTTTGAGAAAGAAAACATTGATACCGAGCATATGAGTTCAGAGCTTATGCTTTCTATCCTGAGTTCTATTGCGCAAAGCGAGTCAAGATCCATCTCGGAAAACAACACGTGGGCAATTCAAAAACGGTTCGAAAACGGAACCTTCGTCATTTCTTGCCCTGCGTATGGGTATAAAAACGAGAATAAGAAAATGATTATAGTTCCCGAGCAAGCCAGGGTAGTAAAAGAAATTTTCAACATGGCTCTTTCCGGCATGGGTGGAGAAGCAATAGCACGAGTATTGACCGATAAAAAGATTCCAACTAAAAAGGGCGGAAGTTGGACTTCAAGTACCGTGAATGCTATTTTGAACAATAAAACATACACAGGGGATGTGATTTTTCAAAAGACATTTACAGACGATAATTTTAACCGTCATAAAAACTGTGGCGAGAAACAACAGTATGTTATTGAAAACCATCACGAGGCTATCATCAGTCATGAAACTTTTAATCTTGTAAAAGAGATTATCGCGTGGAGAAGAAGTGAAAATAACATAGTATGTGGTAGTGGTAAGTACAATAAGCTTTATGCGTTTTCAGCTAAAATTCGTTGTGGTGAGTGTGGAAGCAAGTGTAAAAGACGAATAATTTATCAACATAATAAGGCGTATGGCATATGGGTTTGTATAACGCATCTTGAAGATATTCATGCTTGTTCACAAAAGTCTGTTATGGAAAGTTATCTTAAAATTTCCTTCCTGCAAATGTTAAACAAGTTAAAAGCAGGATACGTTCAAATGTTGACTCCTCTCGTAGAAAGTTTGAGAGGTGTGAATAATAAAGACGGTTTGAACAAGGTTATCGAACTCGAAGAAAAAATAGCTAAATTGCAAGAACAAGAGCAAGTACTCAGTAAGCTTTTAGCCGGTGGCTACATTGAGATGGATTCCTACTATCTGGAAAGCAATCAGCTTAAAACGGAAATAGATACTTGTCTTAAGGAAAAACTTCAGCTTTCCAACAGTTTAAACGGTAACTTAACGCACTTAAACGAGGCGCAAAAACTTCAACGGTTCGTAAGCGTCACAGAAGTATTTAGCGAGTTTAAGGATGAGGATTTTCTGGATTTTGTAGACGGCATAGTGGTAAAAAGCAGAACAAGATTTCTTTTTATTTTGAAATGCGGATTGGAATTAGAAGAAGAGGTGAAAGAAACATGGCACGCATCCCATATGGTTACAGAATAGTAGACGGTAAAGCGGTTATAGATGAAGTAAAAGCTCAAGAAGTAAGAGAGTTTTTTCGTTTCTATCTTGAATTTAAAAATATTTCTCAAGCTGCTAAAAAATCAGGTATAAAAAGGGATTGGCCAGTCACGGGCAAAATTCTTAGCAAGAAATTGTATTTAGGAACAGAGTTTTATCCTCAGATTATCGATGAGGATATGTTTAGACAAGTGCAACAAATAAGGCATGAGAATGCTATCAGGAATCATCGTTATAAAGAGCCTAAGCCAATAAAGGAAATTCGGCTTATTACAAGCTACCAGTTAGAAAAGGTAGAAAAGAAATATGATGATCCTTATCGGCAAGCAGTATATGCGTACAGTCAAATCAAGGAGGTGTAAAATGAGTGCCAACGTTATAATTATTCCACCAAGAAAAATAGCGGGGAATACGGTAGATAAGCATGAAGATAAGCCGAGGTTAAGAGTAGTAGCGTATTGTCGTGTTAGTACTGACAGTGAAGAACAGGCAACAAGTTATGACACGCAAGTTCAGCATTATACGGATTATATTTCAAGAAATCCTCTCTGGGAGTTTGCTGGCATTTACGCTGATGACGGTATTTCAGGAACTAGCACGAAAAAACGTGTCGGTTTCAACGACATGATCCACGATTGCATGAGTGGCAAAGTAGACATGGTTATCACTAAGTCGATTAGCCGTTTTGCGAGAAACACTATAGACTGTTTAAAGTTTGTTAGGCAGTTGAAAGACAAAAACATTCCGATCATTTTTGAAAAAGAAAACATCAACACCATGGAAGCAAGCGGAGAACTATTGCTTACTATCATGGCTTCTTTAGCTCAACAGGAATCCGCGTCACTTTCTCAGAATGTGAAGCTTGGACTTAAGTTTCGCTACCAGGAAGGCAAAGTGCAAATCAACCATAACTGGTTTTTAGGATACACAAAAGACGATGAGGGGAATCTTGTAATTCTTGAACAGGAAGCAAAAGTCGTAAGAAGGATTTATAGAGAATATTTAGAAGGAGCAAGCCTTAGAGATATAGCGGAGGGTCTTGAAAAAGACGGTGTTAAAAACGGTGCCGGGCATTTAAAATGGCACTTGTCTAATATTAAAACCATCTTGCAAAACGAAAAATATATTGGTGATGCTCTTTTACAAAAAACCATCACGACAGATTTTATTAACCATGTTCGTATAAAAAATGATGGAACAGAACCACAGTATTATGTAAAAGATAGTCACACGCCTATTATTCCAAGAGATATTTTCTTTAAAGTTCAAGAAGAAATGGTAAGACGAGCCAACATGTTTAGCGGTGAGGAGAACAAAAAAAGGAGAGTTTATTCCAGCAAGTACGCTTTATCCAGCCTGTGTGTTTGTTCTAAATGCGGGGATGTTTACAGAAGAATTGCTTGGAATAATCGAGGAGTGCGTTCTGTTGTTTGGCGTTGTTGTACCAGATGGGAAAATGGTCCTAGTGCTTGCGATGCTCCGACAGTACAAGAGAACGAACTGCAGTCTGCCATAGTGAAAGCCATAAACAAGGTGTTTAGTATATCGGATGAAGTATTGGATACGTTGAAGAATAATATTAGAGAAATTATCGCGGGCAACAACTTAAGTGAGCTTGAAACGGTTGATAAAAAAATCGCAGACAAACAGGCGATACTGCTAACCTTGCTTAAAGCTAAAAAAGACTACACGAAAATAGCTGATGAGATTGATGAACTGAAGGGTAAGAAACAGCAGCTTCTTATAGAAAAAGCAGGTCAAGAAGATGCTAAAAGACGAATCAGAGAAATGGAAGATTTTCTGAAAAGTGAGCGTCACGAGCTTAGTGAGTATGATGAGAAGCTGGTAAGAAAGTACATCAAGAAAATAAAAGTTTACGAGGACAGGTTCAGCGTAACTTTTAAATCAGAGATTAGTGTTGATGTTGAAAGGGCATCGTAAAAGCCAAAAGAATGTGAGTATTTGAAATGTTACAAAAGTTAGCCTAGGGGGAATCCTCTCTAGGCTGTTTTTTATGCTCAAGAATCAAGCTATCAAGCCAATCTTAAACTTTTTAACGATAGCTTTTCCTATCGTTAAAAGGTGCACCCAATATCCATAGTGTGCACTCAAAAAAGTGTAACTATACTTGGAGTTCTCTCAATCCATACAGAATCAGTGGCGCTCCTTTACAAATCGTGACTGTTTCAAGATATCGTTTTGATGACACCTACTTGCGTACAGTCTAGTTGCTGCGTTTTAGGCTTTGTGTAGCAAGGCTTAGCGAGGGCTATCGTTAAAAGGTTTAGCGTGTGGCGGCTTTAGGCTGGCTCGGCGTGGTTTTTGAGCGTGTTTTGGCTGTATGGGGGAACATGTCTACGCTTTAGGGTTGAGTGCACAGGATGGATAACGTACTTCGCTTGCGTTGAAAGCACACTGTGCTTTCAACTTTGAGCAAGCTCAGCGAATCGAAGTGCATTCGCGAATTATGTTTTAATCGCTCATGCAAGTCGATTCGCCACTTTGCACCCAGGGTGTGAAGTGGGAAAAATTTATGCAGAAGGGAATGTACTGTATCATATGTGGGAGAAAAAATATACGAGTCTAGTGAACAGGTTTAATACTGTAGAATCAAGGCTTAAAGAAGTCAAAGCTATTATTGTTGATAAGCAAGCAAGACGTGATGAGGTTGAATATTTTATCGAGGACTTGAAAAAACAGGATTTGTTAACTGTGTTCAATGAAAACGTCTGGCTGAGCATGGTTGATTATCTAACCGTGCGTCACGATGGAAAGGTCGATCTTATCTTCCTTGATGGGAGCAAAACAGAACTAAAGTGTTAAGCTTATAGGAAATGTTACAAGGCAAAATAAAGGCACATCAGCAAGTGCTGACGTGCTTTTTCTGTTAAAAGAGTTACATGTTGAGTATAATAGGATTAGTTGAGTATCGATGGAGAGAATTTCCTATGAGTAATAGTAAAACTTTTAACCTTTTTTTAATGGACGGCGAGGTTACAGGGCGTATTAAATGTACGCTTCCTAGTTGGAGTGGTTTAGCTTATAAAGTTCCTAGAACTTATCTAGATAAATGTAAGGATAGAAAGCAACTCAAGCAGTGTGGCGTTTATTTTTTGTTTGGCAAGAATGACAATGACGAGGATGAAGTATACATCGGACAAGCTGGCATCAGAAAAAACGGTGAAGGTGTTCTTTTTTAGAGTTAATGAACACCTAAAAGACGATTTTTACTTTAGTGAAGCGGTTATGTTTACGACGAGTGACAATTCTTGGGGCCCAACGGAAATAAGCTACCTTGAAAACAAATTCACTAACCTTGCTATTGATACTGATCGTTATAAAGTAAGGAATGGTAATGATCCTAACCCTGGTAATGTGACGGAAGAAAAAGAATCGGAGTTAGAGGTTTATGTTGATCAGTTTAAGATGATGCTTGGTGTTTTAGGCTATAAGATTTTTGTACCTTTAGTAAAAACGCAAGTATCTGTAGTTGAAGAGCAAGACGATAATGAACTGTTATTAAGTCTTTCTCGAAAGATTAAGCGATCGCATAAAACCATAGAAGCACATTGCAAACGAACGAACGAGGGTTTTGTGGTATTGACGGGAAGCCAGATTGAAGAAACAGATTCTGATGCTATCCCAGATACCATAAAAGAGCTAAGACAGCGGTGCAAACAAAATAACGAAATTAAAGACGGCGTGCTCACCAAGAATTATTTGTTTAAGAGCCCGTCTTATGCCGCTTCATTTGTTTTAGGAATGACAACAAACGGTAAGACCGACTGGAAAATGGAGGATGGCAAATCGCTTAAAGATTTAGAAGAAATGGAAATCTAAAAGCGTTATGTGTAAATAATTAAGGCGGTAGTAATACCGTCTTTTTTGATGTCTAAAAAGGTTTCAGAGTTCCAAGCTAAGGTTTCATTGTATCCAACACGTGATGAAACTATATACGAAAACTGCCAACGAGATTGATGAGCTTAAAGTTAAGAAACAGCAGCTTCTTATAGAAAAAGCAGGTCAAGAAGATGCTAAAAGACGAATCAGAGAAATGGAAGATTTTCTGAAAAGTGAACGTCACGATATTAGTGAGTATGATGAGAAGCTGGTAAGAAAGTACATCAAGAAAATAAAAGTTTACGAGGACAAGTTCAGCGTAACTTTTAAATCAGAGATTAGTGTTGATGTTGAAAGGGCATCGCAAAAGCCAAAAGAATGTGAGCATTTGAAATGTTACAAAACTCAGCCTAGTGGGGCATCTCTAGGCTCTTTTTGTTTTTATGCTCAAAAACCAAGCTATCAAGCCAATCTTAAACCTTTTAACGATAGCTTTCCCTATCGTTAAAAAGTGCACCCACTATCAATAGTGTGCACTCAAAAAAGTGTAGCTATACTTGGAGTTCTCTCAATCCATGTAGAGACGGTAGCACTTTTGTCCAAACTCGATGTCGATAAGCATATAGACGTTGAAACTGTGCTGGATGAGCTTGATTTGACCAGTGCTGAAAGTAAGGCAACATATGCTCAAATCAAAGAATATGTTTGGAATAAATTTGAATTAAAAGTTCCGACATTATATATTGCACAGATAAAAAGGAAATGTGGAATAGAATTACGAGAACATTACAACAAGTCTAAAAAGGAGAAACAAATTATTCTACAGTGTACACCTGAAAAAGAAGAAGCCATCATGGATGCTTTGAGACACTTCAAAATGATTGAATAGAAATGAATGACAGTCCATGAGATGGATACTAAAAATAGTTTTTTCCTCAATCGGTCTTTTGTTAAGTGTCCTCGCTGCGTTTCTGACATTCTTACTCAGCATAGGAACGTCACTACTATATTTGCTGAAGATATTTTGTATACTTGGAGCGATAGCATCCTTTTTACAAAAAGAAGTTACCATTGGTATAGAAGCATTGATTATTGGATTCTTAATTAGTCCATATGGAATACCGATGGTTGGAGCCGCTGTTATAGCGTTCTTGCAAGGTATAAATGAGAAAATAAAATCAGTTTAAATCAAAAACTGAAAAATTTGAATTTATTAAGGTGTGCATATGGAAGAAAAAGACCTGATTTTAAAGATATAAAATCATTTGAAGAATTTAACAAATACTATTGGTATCGAGAAGAACTTTCACAAATTTGTAAATCTCTTGGATTAGAGTATAGATGTACGAAGAAAGAATTGAACTACATTATTGAACAATATTTCAAGGGAAATAGAGTAGAAAAATTTTTGAGTAAAGGTAAGAAAAGTCAAACCGAAGTTATAACCTTAGAGACTCCGTTACTTAACTGTGGCTTTTCATTTAACCAAAAATTTCGAGATTATTTTTCAGCTGTAACAGGTATTAGTCCGTTTAAATTTAGTGCTGATATGGCAACTGCTTGGAGAAAAGTAAAGAGGGACAACGATATAAAATTCACTATTCAAGATATGATTAAAATATATTATGGTGAGTCGGATTATGCCAAGTATGATAGTTCGGCTTGTCAATGGAATCAGTTTCTAAAAGATTTTTGTACAGATGAATGCAGTAACAATTATTCTAATAAGTTAAAAGTTGCAGCTATACTTTGGAAAGAAGTTAGAGAATCAAAGAATGAAAAAGTTTATTCAAAATTACTTCTGAATGAACATAGATACAAAATTGATGAGTATCATAAATAAACATCTCCCAGATTGTCAAATTGTTCTGGGAAGAAAAATATGAATTTTGTATAAGGGAGTGATAGGAAAAGTGCAACAAATGGAAATTAGATATATAACAAATTCAGATGATAGATTGGCTATCAGCAAAATTTACGAAGAAAGTTGGAAATATGCCTATAAAGGGATAATTCCACAAGAATATCTTAATTCAATTCCTGAGGGAAGATGGTCAAAAAATTTTGATATACCTGGATGGAAGACACTTGTTTGTATTGTCGATGGAAAATATATCGGCACAAGCAGTTTCTGCAAGTCTCGTTTTGAACAGTTTCCCGATTGTGGTGAAATTATTTCTATATATTTTCTTCCTGAATATATGGGAAAGGGCTACGGGAAAAAGCTTCTTGAAACTTCTATTTTAGAACTTAAAAAGCTAGGTTTTGATGAACTGTTCTTGTGGGTACTTGATGACAATATAACAGCTAAAAATTTCTACGAACATTTGGGGTTTCTCCAAACAGAGGAATATCTGGATGACACTATTGGAGGAAAAGAGTTTCGTGAAGTGAGATTTATTTATAAAAATGAGAGGTAGAACAAAAATGTGCGAAGAATGCTATTCATCAGACAATAGTGTAACTCTTTATTGAATCCGTTAGACTGCTTGGAAAATCATATGCAGTATATTTGCGGTACTTGCCGGCGATGTATATGCATTGGACATGATTCCAAGCGAGGATTGCAAAGATGGAATTTTCCGTTCAAATCATTGGGAATAGCAAAATTGTATTTAAGAACTGCCGACTATACAACGAAAAAGTCTTGTGGGGTCGATGAAATCAAAAGTAAAAATGGCAGAGTATCATACAAAATCTTTGCATATTATGAAGACCTGCGAGTATATCTGAGAAAAAATAAAGATAAAATCTGTGATGCAATGGAGCCTGCTTTTCGAGTAGAAGAATATAAAGAGTATCCCAATACGCAGGTAAGAAAATTAACGGCTGACAAAATACAAAAGTATATGTCAGAAAGATACAATATGGAAGTGCGAGTATGAAGGTGCATTACTTTCAGCGTTATACACAAAAAGAGAATGTCGTAACATCCAATACAATACTATTGCTTTCACGGCTGTATCATTATTCCCCGGATGAGTTCTTTCGTTTTTTGAAGGAAAGTATCTTTATAGATGATAATCAGTTTGAGCCGGAGATACAGTTCGCACTGCAAGAGAAAGCGCAGAATACTGTGCCTGATGCAACAATTACACAGGACAGTTTTAAGATTGTAGTAGAAACTAAACTCTCTGACTGGTTTTATACGGAACAACTGCAAGGGCATCTGGAAGCTTTCGGTACTGAAAAAACAAAGGTACTGATGACATTGGCACCAATTACACTTGCCGGTGATAAAATCAATCAAATCAATAAAGCTGTTGATAATTACTGCCGGGTTCACTCAGTAAAAATATGGTATATCCATCGAACTTTTCGACAACTGATAGATTCTATCAGTCGGATTATTGACGAGCGTGATTATGAGATGCAGGATGTTTTGAATGATTATATTGATTTTTGCTCCGAAGAGGGACTCCTACCAAGCAAAGCTGTTATGAGAATGCAGCTTGCAGGAACAACATTTGATTTTAATGTGAAGTCAAATGTTTATTACGATAAAGTTGAGCGTGGATTTCGGACACATCAATATCTTGGGCTCTATAAAAACAAAAGCGTCAGAGCGATTGGAAAAGTTTGTGCAATAATACGCGCAGTTGAGGAAAATGGTTCTATAAGATTCACTAATGAGATGGGAGAGTTAACAGCCGAGAGGAAGCAGATTATAGAGAAGGCAATGAATGATGCAATTACATGTGGATATGATATCCGCCACTATGAGCATAGATATTTCTTCGTTGAAAAATTCTACGAGACAAATTTTCAGAAGGTATCATCTGGATGTTGCATGGGGTCGCGGATTTTTGACTTAGAGGAAATTCTTGACTTTGATAACAATAAATCTGTACCAGACACATTTTTGATTGCAGAGGAACTAAAGAAGCATAGTTGGCGATAATAAAAAGATGTTGACATACATTCTCCGACATCACTCTTTTTGCCAGCTTCTATACTGCAACGAGTGTTAAGACCAAGTTTCTGATGTAGGGTTATCACCGGGGTGGTTTTGACACAAGTCGAAACGGTAGCGTTGTTGGAGTTGAGAAAATAAATTGAATATGAACAATAAAACTCGATATGTATTTCAAAAATGCATATCGGGTTTTTATTGCAAAATTATTGAATATAAATTCTATGAAATGATAATTCGCAAGTATAAAAAATTTAAATAAAATGGCAAAATATTTGAGTTGATGATAAATTAAATGTAGGTTTAATTATTATAATGTAGGTATGTTTATGTAAATAAGTATAATGTTTATAGGGTTGAGATTATAAATTCAAGTGATAAAAAAAGAAGCAACTCCACGAGGGGCTACTTCATTGATTTTTGTAAGTGGGTACATACTTACTGTGCTTGCTACAAAAGTTGTAAAATAATGATTTGTAATACAAGCGTTAAGCAAGTTTTAAATATCGAATAAATATAACATAAAAGTAGTGGTTTTCTAAAAGAGCGTAAGAAGTTAATTATTTTAATGGATAAAAGTTCAGGTACAAAGCATGCAGACGCAAAACAAAAACTCATATCGCAAATGCAGGTTCATATTGAAGTAAGTTTAAAAAGACAATCAAAAGAAGAATATGATCCAATGCTTGCCCATATTTTAGCCAGTAACTTTACGGAGGGGCTTCTTGAAATAGCAAGGCACTATCAAAGTGAAAAGTGGGCAAAAGATATGCTAAAACTTATTGCAAGGTGTTATTACAAGGGAGTGGAATCCCTGTAATCAGCACTAAAAAATAGACTTTGCGTAATCAGCAAAGTCTTATTTTAAACCTTAATGCTGAATTAAAGTTCAGTATTATTCAGTTTTGAAAGGAGCGTTGTTCATGCCAGAAAAAGAATTAAGGAAAAAGTGATAGGGAAAAATAGTTTATCCAATTCACTTCTTGCTTTAAAAATAGTATTTGATTTGATACCACAAATCCTACTTGTATACTTGATTAGTTCTTTAATCACAAACAATATTAACGAAGAGAATTTAAAGTATGTATTCTTTGGAATCTTTATCTCATTTGTGTTAAAAGGCATGTTTTACTATTTTGCAACAAAGGTTGCTCATGAGAAAGCATACGAAAAATTAACAGAACTTAGGTTAGATATTATTGATCATCTAAAAAAACTAAGTTTAGGATTTTTTAAAGAACATAATACAGGAGAGCTTATCAACATTGTTCAGCATGATGTGAAACAAGTGGAAGTATACCTTGCCCATGGTCTTCCTGAAATAATGTCAGTTACACTTCTACCTACCATTATTTTTGTAGCTATGATTTTTGTGGATTGGCGTCTTGCTCTTGGAATGATTGCCGGAGTTCCACTTATGTATTTGGTAAAAGTTCTTTCGCAGAAAACAATGGATAAAAACTTTGCTATTTACTTTAACCATGAAAACAAGATGAGAGAAGAGCTAATGGAATATGTAAAAATATTTCTGTGATTAAGGCTTTTGCTAAAGAAGAGGAGATTAGCGAAAGAACATTAAAAACGGCAAGAGAGTATGTTTACTAGGTTAAAAAGAGTATGGGGGCAATCACAATTCCAATGGGACTTATTGACATATTTATAGAAATTGGAGTAGTTATTGTCATGATTTTGGGAAGTATATTTCTTTACTATGGAAATATTACAACCCTTAATTTTATACTTGCAATTATTTTATCATCTGCGTTTACAGCATCCATAAGCAAGACAGCTACTCTACAACATTTTTCTATTGTATTTAAGGAGGCATTAAAGGCGATTGACAAAGTTTTAACCGTTCCGCTTCCCAAGAAAAAGACAGAACAAGGTTTAGAATTTGGAAACATAGAAATGGTTCAACAAATAAGCGTTCAATTGAAATTCAAAAATATGGCTTTTCAAGGAAATCTGCTCTGTACATATTACAACACGAAGCAGAATACGTTTTTTATAAATCAGAAACAGAGCTAGAACTCAAGAAATCGCTATTATAATGTCTTAACAAGGGTGTTAAAGCAGATGCTGAGTTGGCTTGGTATAATACACCGGAACTGTTTCTGGAGGAGGAAGCTTAATGAAAAAGATAGAAGGTTCACCAAAGAATCTCAAGCAGCTTTTGCAGAATACAAAATATTCAATTCATTACTATCAGCGTGAGTATATGTGGCAGAGAAAGCATATTGAAGAACTGATAGACGATTTAACTTCGGAATTTTTAGAGTATTATCATCGGGGGGACTCTAGACCAGCAGTTGCTGATTATGGAGCGTATTTTATGGGATCCATTGTATTAGCGGGTAGGGAGAATGCTATTATCGATGGTCAGCAAAGATTTTCGTCTTTAACACTATTGCTGATGTATCTTAATAACAGATTAAAGAGCATCGGTCAGAGTTATAACATGATTGAGACCATGATTTTCTCTGAGTCCTTTGGCTCGAAGTCTTTTAATATCAATGTAGATGACCGGCAGGATTGTATGAATGCAATTTTCAACGATACTGACTTTGATACTACTGGTGCTGGTGAGTCCGTAAAAAATCTATATGGTCGTTATCAAGATATTCAGGATGTTTTCCCGGCATGCATTACAGATGATATGTTGCTGCATTTTTGTGATTGGGTTGCGGAGAAAGTATTCTTTATTGAGATTGTAGCAACAACAGAACAGGACGCTCATAAGATATTCGTTACAATGAATGATCGTGGTTTGAGTTTGACATCCACCGAAATGTTGAAGGGCTATTTGCTTTCGGAGATAAAATCTGACTCCATACGAGAAAAAATGAATGGCCTTTGGAAAGAAAAAGTTCTTACTTTGAAGAAGTACGATGACAAAGGCGATGAGATCTTTATTAAGGCATGGTTGAGAGCTCACTATGCAGAAACAATTCGTGAAGCAAAAGCTGGTGCAGTAAATAAGGATTTTGATATCATCGGCGGTTTCTTCCACAAATGGGTACGAGATGAACGTGATAAGCTGGGACTTAATGGTTCCGATGACTTTGAGTTGTTCATAAAGAAATTTGCAAAATTCGCAGAGGTTTATGAGCGTATCCGTCAGGCAGAAACAACGTTCGCTGAAGAAACAAAGTATGTATATTACAATGCGCAAGTTAACTTCACATTACAGCCACAGCTATTATTAGCACCTGTATGTTATGAAGATTCATGGCCAGTTATTATTGAGAAGATTAATCTGGTAGCAAGATTTATTGATGTTTTGATTGTATCCAGAGTAACGAAGTGCAGCTCTGTAAATTACAGCACAATTAAAAACTTTGTTTTCAATGTTACTAAGGATATCCGCATGACAGACATACCTACATTGAAACAGAAATTAGAACAGCAGTATATCAATCTCGCATTTGACCCGGCAGCAGCATTAAGTAATTTAGGACTTAACAGCTTTACTAAGAAATACATTAAGAATATCCTTGCACGTATTACAGGATTTATTGAAGAACATACTGGTGTTGCATCAAACTACTGCAATTACATGAACACTCAAACAAAGAATCCATTTGAGATTGAGCACATTATTACAGACCATTATGAATGGTTTACCGCGGAATATTCTGACCGAGACGATTTCAGACGTTGGAGAAATAGCATCGGTGCGTTATTGCTTCTTCATAAGAGCATCAATGCAAGCTTAAATGATGCAAAGTATGATTACAAATTGAAAAAGTACTGTTCCAATGAAGGAAATATCTATACTGAATCACTTGGTGATCTGGCATATCAGAATAATCCCCAATTTAAGAAGTTCGTTTTAGATAATAATCTTGGCTTCAAATCGTATGCTTCATTTGGTAAGAATGAAATTGCTGAAAGAATAGCAGTACTCATTGACTTGGTAAAACTCGTTTGGAACGATGATATGTTTATGTAATCCAGCGAAAGGAGGCAGGTTTTATGGTTTTTAATACTTTTATAAAATGTCAGGTTTGCGGATGTATTACTAGAGTTCGTTTACAAGTTGGCTGTCAAGAAGAACATCCGATAGAAGTAGCATGCGGTAAATGTGGAACCTCTTTGTCTGGTAGCGTGAAGATAGGGCAAGATCGTCCGGGGTTAAGTTTTTCTTTTGATAATGCTGATGAAGTTCAGGGCGAAAATGCGGATTACATTATTGAGTGTTCTGGTGAATTTCCTACCTTAAAACAAGTAGAAGCAGCTGATTTAGAGAGACTAGTGATTACACCGTTTATTCGATATATGAATTGTATGAAAACGAATGATTCTTATGAGGAATTTGGACAAGATGTGTCTAAGTTGAACGTAACTGCCAAAAAGTGGAAGAACTATAAAAGAATTCTCAATTTAGCAAAAAACAATAGCGAATACTTAACTCAAGAGATTCAAAAGGAGTTTTCTGGTCATTTTTTTCAATGTAGAGATGAATTCGAAACATTGAGAGCTGTCCATATGATTGAGGTATATGGATTTTATTCATCATTAAGAAAAGATATCTATAATGACCTTTCGTTTAGCACTGGAATATTGAAAATGGATTCAGCGCAAATGAAAGACCTGATTGAGTTCCTTAATTCTCATGATGGATTCCACCTTGAAGAATTACAGGAACTGATCTACAAGGTCTACGATGAGTTTATGGTCGTATATCAAAGACTTATACCTGCATTGGCTATACAATACTGTAAAGATAATTCTTTTGATTTTGAATACGAAGGTTCCACAACGAGCAGTTTTGATAGTGTAAAACAGTTTTATCTGGATGTTTATGAGGCATTAGGTAATTTGATGATTATTCCTGTTGCTCTTAACAATATTAAGTATAGGTCTGATATCAATGCTATGAATCCGATTGAGAAAAATGTAAAGTTTTTAGAGGATTATATTAAACTCACAAAAGCATCAAGATATCATTTTTGCTTGGATTCTGAGGACTATACAGGCTTTTTGAAAATCCTCGTGAATGCGAAATTGAGAAATGCTATCGGTCATAATGATGTTGAATACAATTCAGTAGACCAGCTGATAACTTATATTCCTAATCCGAAAGATAGAACAAAAAAGAAAACAGAATATTTGCTTGAATTTGAAAATGAGGCAATGTGTATGTTTCAAGCTATATTGGGAGTCTCTGAATATTTATATCGTCTTAGGGAACTTGAACTTATGTATGACGGAAAAATTCCTATTATGGTTCAGGAAAGAGCAAATTGGCCGAAGAAGATAGGCCGCAATGAATTGTGTCCATGTGGAAGTGGGAAGAAGTATAAGCGTTGTCATGGGCGATGAGAGCATACAGAAATTCATTCATTGTTTATTATAGAGTGATTTATCGAAGAAGGAGGTCTCTTATTTGAAAAAGAAAAAAGATGAAATAACCATTCGTTCCAGTGCGGCAGAATATCTGACCTATGTTGCCTCTGTCGGCGATCAGCAGGACAGTATTGAGATGCGCTATGAGGACGAAAACATATGGCTGACACAGAAGATGATGGCCACGCTGTATGGCGTGGATGTTCGTACAATTAATGAGCATATTAAGAAGATTTATTCCGACTTAGAGCTTGAGGAAGATACAACTATCCGGAATTTCCGGATAGTTCAAACCGAAGGTTCACGTCAGATTACTCGTGATATGAAACATTATAATCTTCAAATGATTATTGCTGTTGGATTCAAGGTGAATAATGAACGAGCAGTGCAGTTTCGTAAATGGGCCAATGGCATCGTAAAGGACTATACCATCAAAGGATGGGTTATGGATGATGAGCGTTTAAAAAACGGTGGTTCCGTGCTCACAACAGAATATTTTGATCGTTTGCTTGAGCAGATTCGTGAGATCCGTTTATCTGAGCGTAGATTCTATCAGAAAATAACGGACATCTATGCTACAGCTCTTGACTATGACCGCACAGCAAAAACGACAAAGCAGTTTTTTGCCAAGGTGCAGAACAAGATGCATTATGCAGTTCACGGACATACGGCAGCAGAGTTAATTTATGAGCGAGCAGATGCAGGCAAGCCGCATATGGGATTAACTACATGGGCAGCAGTACCAGAAGGCAAGATCGTAAAAAGTGATGTGACTGTTGCAAAAAATTATCTTTCTGATCGGGAAATGCGTTCATTAGAGCGTATTGTTTCAGCGTATTTAGATCTGGCAGAGGATCGTGCTGAACGTCACATTCCGATGACAATGGAGGACTGGGCAAAGCGTCTGGATCTATTCCTGATGGCTGATGACAGAGAGGTCCTTCAGGATGCAGGAAAGATTACGGCAGAGATTGCCAAGGCTAAAGCCGAGACTGAATTTGAAAAGTATCGTGTTATTCAGGACAGATTGTTCATGTCTGACTTTGATAAATACATGTTGGAACTGGAAGAAAATGCAAAGAAATAGTTAAAATGTTTCTCTCGTTCAATGCAGGATTTTCAGGTATGATAAGGTCGAGTGTACGGAAACCTGGCTATCAGTTAGGACGAAAAATAGCTGTTGACCTGTTTTTGTAGGAAGAACGGACAAGGTTGAGGCGATGGCGGTTCCTCGCAAGATTTGACTTTTATGTTGGAATCACTATAAATAGTAGAAACAAATAAAAAAGTTGAACTTTTTCCTTGGATGGGTGAGGTTCAGACCGTGATATGGATAGCGGAATGTATCAAGAATTTTCTGCTATAGAATTTGTGGATATGTTTCCACTAACAAACGGAGATATGTTGCTACATTTCGTATTAGTCTGAATAGGTTCCTGATGACTGACATCAATCCGGACCTATCGTGCCACGTCGAGACTGTCGTATTGATGTCAAAGGCTGATTAGGTGGGTGCAAGTTTGCCCTTGTGCAGCAAGGCTTAACGAGAGCTATCGTTAAAAGGTTTAATGCGTGGCGGCTTTAAGCTGGGTTCTCGCAGTCTTTGAGTGCGATTTTGCTGTATGGGGGGAAGATGTCTACGCTCTAGGGTTGAGTGCACAGGATGTTAACGTACTTCGCTTGCATTGAAAGCACACTGTGCTTTCAACTTTGAGCAAGCTCAGCGAATCGAAGGCGTAAAACAAAAATAAGGATTGGAGTTATAGGTTAAAATTGTCCTAAGCCCCCTTTACGTCATATCTCTCATGCTCATTCTTGACAAACCCATACAACAACTTTAATATTTTTAATAAAAATTTAATTTAATTAAAGTTTTATAGGTTGAAGAAAGGGGTGATATGGATCATATTCCAAAATGGATGGCTAATCTCACAGATGAAGATATGTCGTTTATAAAGAACTTTGTATTATCGTCTGGATCGTTAAAAGAAATGTCGCAAATGTATCAAGTCTCTTACCCAACGATGAGAATCAGACTTAACAGGCTCATTGAAAAACTGCGCATAAGCGACAATGAACCAGAAGATCCGTTCGTTCTTTTGGTAAAGAGTCTTGCTATTGACGATAAATACGATGTTGACACAGCTCGAACACTCATAAACGAATATAGAAAAAGGAAGGATGAATCATGAGCTATGCATTATTTGGTCCGATAATTGACATTCTTATCGCACTTGCTATATGTGCTTTAGTGTTCTTTATTGCAAGAAGTCTTATTCGATATGCGCATTCTCTTAAGAAAGACGATAAGTCATCTAAGCAGTCTGCAGAAGATAAAAGAATTGCATTACAGGATTTATAAAACACAAAAATAACAAGTTATCGTGGCAGAAATTGCAAAATTAGCAAAAACTGCCACGATAGCTCCATAAATATGTCTTTATTTAAGAATGGTTCCAAAATGTAAATATTTTTAAATGTTGGTTGTTAGGAACATACAAACTACTAATAGTAAAAGTTTTTTTAAAAAGTTTTCTAAAAGCACTATCGTTAAAAATAGGTACACCTATTTGTGTAGATAAAATCTGCACGTTAGTATGTTGGTAATTTACGAAACGAGAATCACGAGGAGGTGCTTATTATGACTAATCCTTTGCGCGGTATACGAGAAGAAGATATCGTCAAGTATTTTAAAGATCACAATCTTTCAGTTGATAAGACGTATGTATTTACAATGAAATACGACCCTTGGTGGAAAGATTTAATCAAACTATTTTTGTTACCTAAATTATTCTATGTAGCGCAAGGCGTTGATGCGCGTATTGTCGCTGCCACTAATAATGAGTTTATTGTGGTTAATCCGAATGCCATTTTAGGCTCGGGTAATCTAGCTAAATTAGACGATAAGCATCTTCGTCGCATTCCGTGGAATCAACTCACTAATTTTGAAGTTATAAATAAGCCAACAACTCAAATAATTCGCTTTACTGTCAATAGTAAAACCGAAGAATGGAGTGTACCAACGGAAAGTGCTAGCGTATGGCACTTTAATGTGTACAATCTTGATAATTTGAGAAAAACAATACAATCGCACATTAAGTAAGGAGATACGGTCATGTTAAAGGTAAAAAAGATTGTAACATCACTGATTGTGACTGTTTTGTCTTTCGGATTCTTGTCAACAACAATTCCAGCTGCGGAAGCGACTGAAAATAAGTCTACAGCTATTGTACAACAGGATGTTAAGAAAATTGAACAAGAAGTTCGTTTTATTTTTGAAGAAGCTAGCAGTTATAAGAATGGCGTGGTTTCTGTTAAAGATGAGCTCCTTAAGATGAAATATGGAAAAGTAATGGCCGCATACATTGCTGAAGGTATTCGACAAGTATATACAAATGATAACCTGTTGGACGCAATCCGCGCGAATAGCCAAGATAAGGATTTTTGGTCTTGCATGGGCGGCGAACTTATAGGTTTAATTCCTGGGATGGATATTGCTCAACTGCTTTCCAGTGGTGATTTTAAAGCTTATATTGAAGGGCATGCTTGGGATAAGCTTGCTAAATTCCTTGCAAAACAAATCGCTAAATTTGGATTGAAGGTGAATGTTGCAGGTATCGTAGCATCAATCGCAATTGGCGCTGGGAAATGTCTCATTTTTGGATGAAATAGTAATAAATTGTTCACTTTTGTCATAGATTTATGATGCATGTATTGCAATTTTGTATTGCAAAATATGAAAATAATGCTTTGGCTTTATCGCACAATTACTTTGCGACAGAGCCGAAGCATTTTAATCATCATTCTAAACATCTATTGACAAGCAAATTCCAAAACAAGATATCATATATTGTATGAACACTACTTATGCAATTGTTGATAATGACACGTTTGTATTGCGATATATGCAACTTCTTTTAAAAAGTCGTTTGCCTGAAAACTTTGTTTGTGCATGGATGTGTTCTTCTGCAAAACAAGCTATTCATCGTTGCGTTACAGAAAATACTCCTGACGTACTTTTAGTAGATATGTCAATGAGAGAAATGAGTGGTGTTGATGTAATTAAAGCAATTCGCGAGCGCAATAGCAATATTGTTTTAATTGGCATTACTTCCTACATGCTGGATGAATACGTATTGCAAGTTGCTAAGTCGGGTGGTCAAGCGCTAGTGCATAAAGACAATTTAGCAGACGTAGTTGCAGCTATCCAATCGCGCGCAACGAGCTACGGGTGTCCAGAATTGCCACAATATATTGACTATTTTCACACTCCGCAAGAATCATTTAATATGATTTCTCAACTTCCGAAGACTTCAGTTTTGTCTCCTCAAGAATCGGAAATTATGCGCTTGTGTAAACAGGGGTATTCGTCAAAAGAGATTGCAGATCAGCTTAATGTGAAAGTTTCAACAGTCAACACGCATTTACGGCGTATTTATGGAAAACTTCAAGTTAAAAGTCGCATGCAGGCGCTTGCTGTGCTCGCAAAATATTCACATGACATATAACGTGTAAGAAATTAACGTGTAAAAGTAGGTAGTTATGAAATTATTAACGCGTATGATCAATTTTTTGCCGCATGATGCCTGGCAGAAAATTGGAATTGGTGTAATCATAAGTTGTACTTTGATTCTTGAGATTTGTTCCTATAATAATCTTCATTACTACTCTAATTGGCATGCAATTACAGTTGAAATAGTATGGATTGTAATCTGCTTATGCATTGCAATATGGCCACGTAAAGCATCTTTTATTGTACTTATTTGGATGCCGTTGGTAATTATTGCGCCAAATATCAACTACTCATCTATGATGCTTACCATATTGATTTGTTTGGCAATTGCTGTAATTACTCAACCTTGGTACACCGTGCTTTCTTCTTGCGGAGTATCTTCATGGTTCTTTATTATCTGCGATTTTCAAAACGCTTATGTGTTAGCGTGGTGGCTTCTTATCACTCTTATTTCTAGTGCAATCGTAAAATACTATATTTCTACTATTCACCAACAGCAGGAACAGTTATTTGCGCAGCGTTACAACGTTTTTCAAAAATATGCCACTATTGCCGCAATTCGCATGCACGATGAAGTAACTAATGAGCTTTCCAGCATTATGATGATGGCTCAACAATCTATTGAACCTCAAACAACTCATGAGCAAGAGCATGAAAATTCGCGAGAGATTCTTCAACGTGCTACTACAACTGTTCATAGAGCACGTAATATCATTTCTCTTCTTGACAATGCTACAACTGCAAGCACTGGCGATGTTATGCAATCGACTACATGTTATAAAGATTTTTGTACAGGCTTACGCGTTTTATTTGACTGTGAACAAAAGTCATTTGAAAAGCTTGGCTATATTGGTTCCATTGACTTGAGTAGTGATTTAGCTACTGAAGATTCTCAATCAATCCATTTGCCTTTTGAAGAATGTGCTCAAATTGAGTATATTTGCCGAGAACTGCTTGCGAACGTAAAAAAGCATGCTGCAAAGCCTAAAGAATACGCCATGAATGTAATGCTTAATGACCATGAATGTCATATTACGTGTATAAATAGTGCGCAACGAGGTATTCTTGCTAACTTGCAATTAGGATATGGACTGCGTTTTCATAAGATGCTTGCGGAACGCGTTGGTGGAACTTTTAAAGTTATTGAAGATGACGATTCGTGGATTATTAATGTACATGTTCCGCTTCATGCAGAGAAATAGCCATTGCGCAAGATGCTTATTGTGCTTTCTTGCGCTTCAATCGAGTATTTGGACGAACCTTTGTGCAGCAGATGCAAGTAGGTGGTTAATTTGCAATGCAGAATGCTGCTTCGTTGCTATGTTATACCAGTTATCGTGGCAGTTTTTGCTAATTTTGCAATTTTTGCCACGATAACGCGCGATTTAGTAATAATTGTGTGCACAATGGTGCTACTTTGGTATTACGTTGGGTGCTGTAGGTCTGTTATAATAAAGCAAAGCATGAATAACAAATTCATGATTTTGAGCTTAAAGGAAACGACATGACTTCTACAAAAACAGCTAGAACAGGCAGATTAAGTGTAAGAGTTAATCCAGAAATACGGGATAGCGCATCGCAAGTTCTTGAACATTATGGTCTTGATATGAGTTCAGCAGTCAACCTATTTTTATATCAGATTGTAAATACGCAACGTTTCCCATTTTCACTTGAAAGTTCTCCATATGAGCATGCTATTGATGAAGCTATGAAAGAAAAACCAATAGCTGCAGGTACTGTAGACGATTTTGCTGAGCTGATGCGCAATGCCTAAACCGCCATTTTATAGTCCAATCTATCTGCGAGATGTTAAGAAATATAAGCAGAAGCATTACGATATTGAGCAAGTAATCAATATTGTAAGACTTATTTGCAATGGTGCAGATTCTCGCGAACTTGCAACTTATAGAGATCATATTCTTAAAGGCTCATATAAAGGCGTGCATGAATTGCATGTGTCTGCAGATGTTCTACTGTTGTATCAAGTTAAAGAAGATTGCATTATATTTCTACGCTTAGGATCTCACGACGACTTATTCTAGCTAGCAAAATCTACCACGATAACTTGCTTAAAAATATAGTTATACAAAAGGAATCACATTTTCAAGCGTACTTGATGAAATTATAAACTTATTGAACGTTCTTAACTCTAAGCAAAATGACTAAATTTTGTATCCATTGGCGACAAAGCAACAATTTTGGCGACATAAAAATGTCGCTTGGGGCTTAGGACAATTTTTAGACATTTTGTGCAACCATAGCACGATGTTCCATAATTGTCTTTTAATCCCCATTTTAATTCTGTGATTGTTGTAAAAATCAATATAAGTATGAATAGCTTGACGTAATTCTTCTGTACTATCCCAGTTAAGTGGATAATACATTTCTGTTTTCATTTGTCCAAAAAAGCCTTCACAGGCAGCATTATCTCCACTATTTCCTTTTCTTGACATGGAGCGTGTAATACCAAGACCTTCTAATCTCTCAATCCACCTGCCACCTCTATAGTGACCTCCTCTATCTGTATGAATAGCTAAGCTTTTACATTCTGTAATCTTAAGGGTAGTTAAAGCCCCTTCTAACATTTCATCTACAAGACACTGATCTGGGTGGTTTGAAAGAGCGTAAGAGACCACTTTACCATCAAAACAGTCAATCATAGGGCTTAAATAGAGTTTTGACTCTTTTACTGAAAACTCAGTAATGTCTGTAAGCCAAATCTTATTAGGTGAATCTGCATGAAAATTATTGTTAACAATGTTACTACATGCAGGAGTAATTTCTCCTATATAGCTTGAATAGCGTCTTTTACGCCTGGCATATCTAACCTCAATTAACTCTTCTTTCATGAGCCGTCTTACTACTTTTTCAGATACTTTAATACCTTCAGTTCTCAACACTAACCATATTCTAGAAGAGCCATAAGTAAAGAAGTTTTCTTCTGCAATCTCGTGTATGCAACCTCGTATATGTGCGTATTTGTCAGGTTTTTGAAGAGCATTTTTAGCATAGTAATAACTTGAACGTTTTATCTGAAGTGTTTTAATCAGAAGCTCTAACGGTAACACTAAAAGTAGTTAGGCCTATAACACTTTTTGCGGAGTGAGGCTTTCTGATATTAATACGGTTGGGATTATATTAGATTTGTTGGGATTGTATTAAATACAGTTGGGACTTTATTAGCCACGGTTGGGACTCTATTAGAGCGTGGCTAATGCTCGTTTTGTTTTCTAAAACGAGTGTTGTTTAACGAGAAGGGGGGTGAAAACATTGTTAACGCTTAAACCTCAAAGCACGTAGCTTTCAAGGCAAGTGTGGTTTTTACATGTCAAACTGTTATAAAAACGAGATTATTACACTCTTTTTTACACTCATGATACGGGTTTTAAGAAAGAGCGGGTAAATGTTATAAGAATTTTTGGAACAATTAACAAGATTGTGGTTAATGATTAATCAATAAGACACTACTAATAAACAGTTAAAGCCTGATTAGCTATAGGGCGATGAGATACGTCAATAGGATCCTCATGGTTTTTTCATGACTCCTATGAAGTACCTCTATTCTACTATGGCTGTTTTTCAGGTATTAGAGTCGGTACTTCATAAAGTATCGGCTCTTTTTTGTATGTGTCTTCACCCTACCGCTGCAGGCGGGAAGGGTGAGCATGAGGACTCGTAAAACTAATAGCAACGATCGAGCAACATATAAGTATACAAGTTGTGTTCGTAATGAAGATGGTAGTTATAGTGAAGAAACTATCGAGATTAAACCAGGCGAAAATGGTGTAACCGTTGCGGATATTAAGATGCTTCACTCAATGGATGACAGTGAGGTTTACTACAACAATAAGAACCTGCGTCCAACTAGAACTGCTGAAGAAAAAGCTGAGATTAAGGCGTGGAAAGAAGAATATATCCAGCATTTTAATCTTAAGCATGGTTATGAGCCTAACAAGGATGATGTGGAGTATGCTACTGAAGAGCATTTTCCACGTAACTATAATCTTTCACTTGACTTTGATGCACGTCGAGAGTGTCGTATTGATGTCAAAAGCTGATTAGGTGGGTGCAAGTTTGCCCTTGTGTAGCAGGGCTTAGCGAGGGCTATCGTTAAAAGGTTTAATGCGAAGCGGCTTTAAGCTGGGTTCTCGCGGTTTTTGAGTGCGATTTTGCTGTATGAGGGAAGATATCAACGCTCTAGGGTCGAGTGCAATAAGTTCAATGATTGTTGCTTGTGCACAGTGTGATATACAAATGTATCAATCACTTGGATTTTCAATTCAGATTGGGAACTTGTTTGCATTTGAACCATAAGTCACAGTCATTAGATAAAAAATAAAGGAGTAAACTATGGAACATAATTGCGGATTTATTAACGATAAAAAAGCATTTAGATATAGAGCAGCAGCCATCATAGTAGAAGAAGGTTGTGTGCTATTTGCAGGAAATGATGAGGACGACTATTACTACTCAGTTGGCGGAGCGGTTCACATGGGCGAGACATCAGAAGAAGCCGTTAAGAGAGAAGTATTTGAAGAGACAGGTCTTAATTATGAAGTAGATCACCTTGCTGTCATACACGAGAACTTATTCATCGGCAGCTCTGGCTTGAAAGGAGTAGACTTCCATGAGCTGACATTCTACTACATGATGAAGCCCATGGGCAAAAGAGATTTTACGAGCCAAAGCACTACAGAGTCAGATGCTAAAGAGACAATGCATTGGTTACCTATAGATGAGCTTGATAAGTTCAAGGCTTACCCGACATTTATGAAAGAATATCTTAAATCGGAGCATAGTGGAATAGAGCATATAATTTCAGATGAAAGATATTAATGAATTCCGCTATTATGGCAAGAGATCGTTACATAAACATTAGTTCTAGTTTCTTAACTCTTGTATGCAATGAAACTTTTCCTTTTATACTCTGAAACTGTTGCTTTCTATGTTATATATCTCAGCATGCTCTTGACAACAAACTTATGTTTCTGTTGCCTTATTCCGTACGTTTGTTGTTGGAGATTGGCATGAATGAGAGCAGAGCAATGAGGTGGATATCGGTCTTCGGCGCGTTGTGTTGTATGGCTCGTGCACCTTGGATTTTGTACATTCTCTGTTAGTTTTGTATAAATTTCTTTTGAAACAGCTATTTTCACATAATTATGTGCGCGTGTGCTAAGAAAATGCCATGTTACGATTCGTAACGCTTGTGTTCTAGTTAGTTCCTTTTCTATTCATATGTTGCTCGTTAGCATGTAATTACGCAGTGCGGTTATTAATTGCATTACGAGCAAAACAAATAATCGTTAAGAACGAAAGCTCATAGCCAATGAAAGGAGTTATACGATGTTGTTGGGAGAAAAAATCAGAAATGCGCGCGTGGAAGCGGGTTTAACTCAGGAAGAACTTGCTGAAATGATTATGGTTTCGCGTGCTGCGGTAGCGAAGTGGGAAGGTGGTCGCGGTCTGCCGGATGTTGCAAATTTGAAGGTGATTGCGGATGCGCTGGGTGTTACTGTCGACCATTTGTTGGATAAAGACAATGCTATTGATTTGTCAATCATTAAGAAGCCTATTGATTTAGCGAAGTATGGTCTTAATGAAAAATTGAGTGTTCGTAAGAAAATCAAGATGAAGGAACAAATTATTCGTGATGAATATGCAGACGCTGAAATTATTATGCTCACGGTGACGAAGTTTATTCCAAATTCGTCTGAAAAGTTTATGGATAATTTTATCGGGTGTATTACTACTTTGTTCGGTGATATTCCTTTGTTTGATACGTTTGCATTCGGTAAAGCGGTAGAGAGTATTGGCAGTGAACAGTATTACTTGGTGAATAAAAAAGAAAAGCAATTTTTTGTGCTGATAACGGATGAGTATATTATTAGCAGAATGATGCGAGTAAAGTTCACTGATAAGAAGATGTGTGTTGGGGATAAGGAATTTACGCAAGTTGGTAAGTTGCGTGATAAGTAAGAACCGGGAACCGGTAGTTGGTTGGGAATTGGTCAGAAGAATGTGTTTTTCAGTTTTGATTTCCGCATTCTTCTGATTTTTAGTTTCCGGGTTTTGTACATGCTTTTAGTGTTTTACATGACAGTTGATCATAAGAAATGAAATTCGATTTTTGCACACATATAAAAATGCATATTCTTTGCATCTGGCTAGTCTACTGAAATTATTTGACCTGTGCGTCAAAAAAGTTCATTGGCACCAAGTCATGATTTTGACTATATAAAACGTTACATTGGGCTTTTAGAAAGATATGTCACATATTGTCGAATTTCCATTATTTGTTGTTGATAATATTTTCAATGTTTCTGCCTGTATAAAAGATACGAACAATCGTCACGCTACATTTATCTTCATCTAAGAGGTAAAAAGCTGTGTAGCTATCTATGGGAACCCTGTGTATTTCCATAGAACACCAAGGCTCCCAGCCAACAATCTAGTATTGCATGGGCATGGTGTTAGTAGAATGGATATCATGCCTGAAATCAGGCTATAAAGTCAATTCTAAACCTTTAACGATAGCTTTTTTAATAATCGTTAACATAATAATGATAGTTATTAGGAATAGTTATTCCAGTAGTGCGTCAATATTTCGTTTTGAATATAGAAGTCTGCGCACTTCCATAGTGTCGTCGATGACAACGTAAAAAACAGAAAAGTTGCGTACGCTAATCCTGTAGTAGGGGTGTTCTCGTGTTGTTGATGATTGGTAAGGAGCAAATAAGAGGGGCGATTCAAGCCGTTTATCGATTGCTGATTCTATATCGTCAACAAGTCTGTGAGCAGCTTTTGGGTTTTGCAGTGTATTGGTTATATAGTCAACTGTTTCTAATAAATCTTCTTTGAATAGTGGTAGAAAGGTTAATTTATACGTGTTCTTGCTCATTAATCCTTCTCCTTACGTTATCAAAGACGTCAGCTTTAGAAAGACGCGTAGAAGTGTTTGCGGCAAAAGTATCTGCTTCATCGAGTTTTCTTTCAATGTCGTCAGTGAGGGCAGAGTATTGTTTGATGCTCATGAGAACCATAGTCCCATAACCATTTTTTGTAAGGAATACTGGTGTATTTGAATTTATAACTGTTTCTTCTACTTCTGGGAATTTATTTCTTAAATCGGAAACTGGACGAATATTAATCATAGTATCAACCTCCTTTTATCAAAAAAGTATCATAATATTATCAAGATTACAATAGTTAGCGCGCTATCGAATTTTTATTCCGACGTTTGGCGAGATATTAGTACGATGATTGGCTTTGTTTAGAAATGTGGTTGTAAAGACTAAATGTTAAAAGGTTTAGCGCACGGTAGATTTAAGATTGCTTCTCGAGATTCTAAATGTGATTTTGCTATTTTGCTGTCGAGTAGTTGTGCGATTTAGTTGCTTATGTTTTGGGGAACAAAATGGTATAAAAATTGTAAAAAAGTTCCCTACATTATTTGATTTCTCACAGTAAAGGCTTGCTGGTTATTCCAAAAAATAAGGTTTCTGAGTTTAAGAAGTTGTTTGTTGAGTATTATGAAGGTGAAGATTTGCAGGTGATTGCTTCGTTTATGAGGGAATATTGTTGGAAGCATTAAACGTGCATGATGATATTGATTCTTCTGGTTCTTCTGTTTCGTGAACCTTGCTGTTTATGAAGAGTATAGTTTGCTAGTAAATGAAGAGATTAGCGTTGATAATCTAGACAAATTAGTACGAAAAAGTAATATATTTATTAAGATTATTACAGTAATCAGAGTGAATGGTAGATCTTGTTTACTTAATAGTCTGTTTTATGATCATTTGATACAGAGTCGTGTTAACGAAAAGGAGGCTAGTAGTGTTATGAGAAGTAAAACTATTTTTTGTAAAAACATTTTTCAAAGTTGTCTTGTTATACTTCTGCTACTAGGCACTCTCTTTTTTCTTGCTGGATGCGCTGACGATGATGAGAAGGCGGAGCTTGCGTCGTATCATTGGGAGACGGTGGCGGTGTCTAGGGAAGAGTTTCGTATACCAGAAAACTATATGAATAAGGATGAGTTGTATCTCTTTGTGTCGCGGGATATTCTGGATTCTCATTATGATTTGTCTAAAGTTACTCTTGGAGATAAGCGTATTAAGTTAGTTGACTCATCGTTCAATTTACCTGGTCCAGGACTTAAAGCTTTATTTTTAGTTGGAAAATTTGATTTAAAAGACAAGCCAGGCTCTTGTAAGTCAAGCTCTTGTGTTCTTAAAGTACCAGGGCTTAATAAAGCAGGTAATGTTGCTATAGGTTATAAGAAGAAATAGTAATATTTTGCACATGTTAAACAAATGTTTTGTGATTGCTTATATTTGAGTTTTTTGCGGAATGCTAATATAATTTTCCACGTAAAGCACATTTAAGTTTATGAGGTGTTGCGCTATGACTGCCCAAATGATCGCTAGTCTTAAGAACGGTTTGAAAGGCATATAAAAGCACATAAAACAGCTTAAGATACATATTCTTTAGCAGTATTAAACACGCATTGCACATGGTGTTTTGTTTCATTATGTTTGCGCATGCGCGTTGGTTTTTGTACGTTTTTTTTTGCATGTTTTTGCGCGTTCTTATCGTTCTTGTAAGCAAGCGTTATCTCTTTATCTAATTAATTTTCATTGTTGAAATTTATTCAATAACAGTAAAAATTAAGCTTTAATAACACGTAAGAACGAAGTAATAATAATGAATAATAATATAGAAAACGCAACTGATAGTCGCGATAACAATAATAAGCAGTCAGCTAGCAACTTAATATTGCGTATTGATAATATAACAAGATCTTATTCTCGTGGATTTGGTCGTAAGAAGACAACTCGCCAAGTTTTACATAACGTATCTTTTGATATTCATTCTGGTGAAATATTTTGCTTGCTTGGCCCTAATGGTGCAGGTAAAACAACTACCGTAAAAATTGTTGGTACGTTGTTAGCTCCTGATAGTGGTAGTGTTCGTATTGCCAATATTGATGCTGTGAGTAATCCTCGAGAAGCGCGTAAGCATGTGTCGTTACTTCTTGGAGGTGAGCGAGGATTTTATCAAAAGTTAAGTGCATTAGATAATCTTCGTTATTTTGCGGATCTTTCTGCTGTTCCATATAGGGAGCAAGGAAAGTGTATTCACGATGCTCTTGAGCAAGTTGATTTACTTGATAAAGCTCATGATGCTGTTCAAACTTTTTCAAGGGGAATGTGGCAGCGGTTGCATATTGCTCGATCGCTGGTTGCTAGAACGGATCTTATGCTTTTAGATGAGCCTACCACTGGTTTGGATCCTGAAAATGCTAGGAAAGTACGTGAAATTATTCATGCTTTACGAGATCAAGGAATAGCGATTTTGTTAACTACGCATGAGATGAGTGAGGCTGAGAAATTAGCTGATACTGTTGCTGTAATAAATCACGGTAATATTATTGCTCAGGGAAGTGTTCAGCAGTTGGCTTCTTTGCAGCATATTGATCATGTAACAATGTACGCGTATGAAGGTGAAACATCAAGTGGAACTCCTAGTGTTAAGGAAGAATTGCAAAAACTTGATGGAGTGTTGTGGTGTGATGTTTTTGAATCGCATGGAGTGTTAAATATTACTATCGCGTGGAGCAAAGCATTATCTCAAGAACGAAATGTTAAAATTCCTGTTGATGGGATTACACGTTTAGGTGATCGCGCTGCAAGTTTGGAAGAAACGTATCTTGCTATTGTGCAAAATGATAATATTTCTGCATCAAATACTTCTACTTCTTCTGCTGCTACGTCGTCTTCTTCGTCTTCTTCACTTTCATTGAGTAAGTAGGAGGCTTAATATGAATACTTCTACTCGTTCATGCGCTTCTGTGATTCGTGGCATGTGGTTTCAGCTTAAAAGCTTAGCGAAAACAACGTTTTTCTTGCAAAATGCGATACTTGCTCCAGTATGTTTTGCGTTGATGAAAATTGTTGCATACTATGGTTTTTCTCATAATTGTGCCAACTTCCTTAATAATATTTGGGTTGATTCTTCTATAGCTGGATTATGGTCTGCTACAACTACTGCTGTTGGAATTATTGGATACCAGCGTTATTTAGGAACATTACAATATTTAACTTTAAGTGTTATCTCACCTTCTGAAGTGTTTCTTCCTATTGTAGGATCCGCAGCTTTACTTGGGTGCATTGGTATGCCGCTTGCGATTATTACCGTTGCTGTTTTCTGCCATGGTTTCTTTATGATAACATTCACGCAGTTAGTTGGATACTTACTTTCTATGCTTGCTTGCGTAGCTTCTGCTGCATTATTATCTGGAATTTTTGTATTATGCCGTAAAGCTACAGTTTATGAAGGTTTGATTTTAATTCCTGTATGGATGCTTTGTGGAATAGTGATACCTGTAGAATCAATGCCATTGCCTGCTCGCATTATTGCGTTTATTCATCCGCTCACGTCTGCAGTGTGGGTGGTTCATGCGCAATCGTTTAATACTACTACTGTGTTAGCAATTGTGTTATGCGTTGTATTATCCAGCGTTCTGCTTGTTATTGCAGGTTTTATGTTACGTCATGCTATTCGACTTGCAACGCTTAATGGAAGTTTGAACATAATATGATACGAAATAATAATCAGGTTGAAACTATGCAAAATAAAATTATTAAAAATAGTAAGTACGCTGAATTGCATCAATATAATCAATATTCTCAGTATGGTCACGTGAGCGTGTTATCTAGTATACGAACTGGCGCAAGAGTGAGTATACAGAGTATACCTAGCTTAAATAGTTGGAATACTGCTGTTATTCGTATGATTATTGAGCCTCTTTTATCCACGTTCTTATACGTTTTTCTAGCTGGGGCTGTAAGTGGAGGATTCAATGGAGCAGCTAGTGCTGCAACTAGCGCTGGTTTTAATCATAGTTTGATTGCTTCAACTCTTGCTGCTGTGATGTGTGCATGTTCTATTTCCACAAGTATGACTGTGTCAGAAGCACTAGCATGGGATCGTTTTGAAGGAACAACACCATTCGTGCTTACAAGCGCGAAAGTTGCATTACCATTATGGTTCGGCCGTATTGTTGCGCTCGTGACTATTTCTTTAGTGAGTGATGCTGTGACTTTGTTTATAACAATGCTTGTAGTAAGCCCGAGTGCTTTCTTGATGATTAATATGAGTGCGTTGATGCTGTTGTTCCTTATTGTTCCTGTTGCTTCTACGGGATTTGGTATTGCTGTAGCTGCTATAAGCATGATGATGAATGATGTTTATACTATTTCTAACGCGCTTAGTGCAATACTTCCTATTGTTTGTGGTGTGATTGCTCCAATTAGCGTATTTCCTAAGATGATGCAATACGTGTTATATGCGATTCCAGTAACTCATGTTACTCAAGCATCTCGTAGTATAGTTGATGGTTCTGTAAATGTTGGCGTATCGCTACTTGTGATTCTTGTTGTTGGCATGTTATGGGCAATTGTTGGCGTGATTATATGGAATGTTGGTGTGGCGGTTCAACAGCGTAAAGGTACTTTAACAAATATAGGGTTTTAGGTAATAAATATGGGATTTAGTTAATTATATAAAGATTAAATTCGCGTATGGAGAGTGGGTGTAATGCTAGTGGCATGTTGATTATTGCGTAAGATTGTTCAGCAAGCTATTAAGCAGGTCTTAAACCTTTTTGCGATATTTCCTATCGTTTAAAAGTGCACCCACTTTTTGTTTGTATATTTGGCTGTATCATACATTATTTTTCTAGTAGAAGCTGTGCTTTATGGAAAAGAAAAATTTTATGGATTTGAAAAGCTCGCACTAATTGAAAGAAAAAATAAAAAAATTTTTCTTTAATAAAGCTTGTATGTGTGGTTTTTTTAAACAGTAATACTATTAAAGCTAAACAGACTATTATGGACTCTAATTTTAATAGAATTGTATTCTTATTAGAATCACATATTAAGAATAAGGAGAACTTATGAAATTAATTAGACCAGATAGTAAATATATCCAAGGTTATATAGAAGCAAATGAAGAAGATGAAATTTTTAGGCCGAATGCAGAAAGACGTTTTATAAACCCCGAAACAATTATAGAGAGTTCTTATAATATTGAACATGGTATAAATTTGCCTGAAAATTATGTTAGAGCTACTACGTTTTGGCTGATAGATAATGAAAAATTTATTGGTGAAATTAATATTAGGCATGAATTAAATTCTTTTTTAATTAACTATGGTGGTCACATAGGATACGAAATTAGACAATCTGAATGCATGAAGGGCTATGGAACAAAAATGCTTTCTATGGCACTTACATATTGTAAAGAGACTTTGAATCTGCATAAGGTTTTGATTACGTGTGATGATGACAATATCGGATCGATAAAAGTTATAGAAAATAATGGTGGAATTTTAGAAAACAAAGTGAAAAATAACTTATCAAGAGGAAACGTTACAACAAGAAGGTATTGGATTAATATATAGGAAAAATATTAAAAACAGCGAATGTGAATGTGAGAATACAAGAAAATATTAAGCAGCAGGCAGATCGAATTTTGGAAACGATTGGAGTCCCTAGAGCTATGGCTATTGACATGTTTTATCGTCAAATCATTCTTAATAATGGTATTCTGTTTTCGCTTACTATTCCAAAGTCTCTTACAGCACAAGATGCTATGGATGAGAAAACGTTTAATGCGTTGATGGTTAAAGGATATGATCAGGCGGTTCGTGGTGATAGCTATCTGATAGATGATGTTTTTTGAAGAGCTTGAATGCTGATTGGCAGTCGTGATGTGAGATTGGTTTTAGAAAATTAAACCTTTTTGTGATTGCTCGCTTCTATCGTTAAAAAGTGCACCCACCCTGTGAAGGTTGGTTCATCAAGATCTGAATTTAATCGAATGATTGATGAGTGTGAGAAAGGTAATCTTGATATTATTCTTACTAAAAGTGTGAGTCGTTTTGGTCGTGATACGAAAGAAGGCTTAGAGGCTATTAGAAAGATTCGATCATGTGGTACAAGGATTATCTTTGAGACCGATAAGATTGATACGGAAACTGTCGATGATGAACTTTTAATCAGTGTGGTTCAAGCGTGCTGTCAGGCTGAAAATGATTGGCGTAGCGAGAATATTGTTTGGGGATTAAGGCGTAGAGCAGAAGATGGCACGTCGGGTCTTTATAGTAGGGCTTGTTATGGTTATAAGAAAGATAAGCATGGCATGCTGAATGCAGGCATTATTTCTAAAGAGAAGTTTGAAGCCGTTGAGCTTGAGATGGCGGTTCGTAGTAATGTGGAAGTTGGAGAGGACGGAACGGTCAAACGCAAGTCTAAGAAATATAGTTCGAAAAGATGAAGATCATAGGAGAATGTATATGAAAGATAAATTTTCTAAATCAAATATTAACACCGTTTCAGGGAATGTTTTTAATGGACCCACTAATATTGTTTCCGGAAACAATACAGATTTTAATGGGAATTCATCGGGAAAAACTGCGACATATACGCCTGAACCTGTTTGGAGAAGCCCTATAACAATGGCAATTCTATCATGGATGGGAATCTTTATTTCCCTGATAGGAATTTTCCCGTTTTATAAACTATTTGAACCTTTAATTAATTTATTTACCAATAAAAGTATTCAAATAAATGCAAACAATAATATTATATATTGGGGAATCTTAGCTATAGTAATAATTATACTTTTGGCAATTATTGTATGGTTAAGAGATATTACTAAAAGAGAAACTAGGCATCCGTTATTCTTTAATTATGCAATTAGTGGTCTTGGAAGAAAACTTACGATAGAAAAAATTCATATTGAAAAATGCCCTATATGTGGTGGCACAATGAAATATTTCAATAAGGCTGTAGAATGGAGAGATACAACATATCCTAATGGAAAAACAAAACGTGAGGTTACAAAAAAAGTGCCTGCTTTGCAATGTAAGCGAAACCCAGATCATTTCTGTGAAGTTGATCCAGCTGCAGATAAAATAAATTAGGTTTAATGAAAATAAGTATACTGTTATTGTAAAGTTGCAACTCTATGCAAATTAAAAAATTGCAGATGATGCTGGACAAATATTTCGAGCGATAAATCTCTAAAAAAGATTAATAGTTTATATAATATATACATTAGTCTAATCAAAACTTATATGCTCGAAACAACAGAAATCTTATAGTTTTTATAAAATCAAATGGGTTTTGCAGAGATATTTAATTTTTCAAAATAGCCTAATAATCTTACATGGAGAGTGTTGTTTTGATGTTGAGAGTGACAGAAAATAGCCGCAAAAGCTCGGTAATGCTGCGGTTTTCTGGCAATCTGGGGACTTCGGAATTGGGCAGACAAAACACTCTGCAGAAATTTATCCAAAGGAGAACCAACCAAAAGTGTGATGGTAGAGTTGCCAAGATAGATGTCAATAAATGGAGTTGCCGGGTTAGATGTCGGGTAGTTGTGGTTGTGAGATAGATATCAAGATTGGTGAGGCTTGATTTATTCGCAAAATTTACTATTCCTATTATAGAACGTTAAAAGGAGGAACTTTGAATATAGAGTATGTTGTAGTTGGCATATGTATTGTGGCAGTGGTGATGATTGCTGCTTTCCTAATTAATAGGCTAAAGAAAACAAATATTCCCGAAGACGAGAATAGCTCTGATTTGAATAATAGTGCGATGATAGTAAAGAAAACAAGTAAATTATCTCAGCCAAATCAAAAGCTCGATGAACTTGTCATTCAGATGGAAATGCTTCCGGTAGAAGCAATATCTGATGATAGTAAGCTGGTGGAGATAACTGATAGTAAAATTCTGGGGCGTGTGAACAATTTGTTTTCCGGATTGGTGCAGGCTAGTATAGCAGGTTCCAATGCAGTCCAAATTGCAAAAGCGGGAAGCGAGGTTTTGTATCGCGCTATAATCCCGGCTGGTGCTAAACTTACCAATTCTAAGGCTATGAAAGGAGCGGTTCGAGGACTCTATTTTGGTGCTAATGGAATCAAGGGTCATGCAAACCTTGTAGCGGTTAAAGCTAAAAATGTAGTAGCGAATAATGTGGGTGTAGCCATGGGATTGGCATCAATTGTTGTTGGGCAGTATTACATGACGCAGATAAATGCAGAGCTTGGATCAATCCGTGATGGAATTTCAAAAATATCTGATTTTCAAGATAATGAATTTCGAAGTCGGGTTTTTTCACTTGTTGCTCATGTTAAGAAAATTGCCGACTTTCAAGTAGAGATCCTTGAGAATGATGAATTGAGACTGTCAAAGATTGCGCAGCTCGATAATATAGAAGAAGAATGTACTCAGTTACTTGGTCAGGTTAATTTAACTTTGGCGGGCTTTACAAAGAAAAATGACCTGGATTATGCATCTTATGAAAAGGAATTAAAAGAAGCGCAAAACTGGTATACATACCAAAAAGCATTGCTTGATGTGCTGTATAAGATTTCCGACTTGAGGTATACGCTTCATCTGGGGTCTGTCTCAAGAAAGCAGTGCCTAGCGCTTTTGCCGACATACACAAAGCAGGTGGAAGATACTCAAGCATTATTGACTGGCTGGCATCAGACATCCGTAAATCGTTTAAGCATTGATACAGATGAGATCAAGCGTAAAAGAGATGGAATCGATCGCGTCATTCATTTTATTCCTGGATTATTTGATGATGACCTTAATTTTAGGGCGATTAACAAAAAAACAGTAGATATGATAACGGCTCAAGCATCAGTCAAATCCATTAAACATCCGCAGGACACCTCTGACCTGTATGCCGAGGATGTGCAATTGATTTCTAAAGACGGTAAAATCTACTACTTACCAATGGGTAAGGCAGAATGAATGTGAAAAAAGAAGAATGATAAGGTGACAGATACGTTGTAACAAAAAGTATGACAGTATTCGTCCTCTTGACATGAATGGTGCCACCGTCACTCAGAATGCCATTCACGCCAACTATGATAATTTGTTAATTAGTGAGAGAGGTACTTTAGCACCGTTAGTTTCAAATAGTTGAATTTCATCAGTGGACGTTAGCATTATTGTTATATTATCGTCCACTTGAGACCCTGGTGATTCTAAATGCACCAGCTTACTAGGAAGGCATCTAAATGAGTAAATGTTCAAACTGTCGTAAGCAAATGCAGCTAGTTTCTATTCTAATAAGCGTAATGGTTCCAGTTATTGCAGCTTTCGCTATTATGGAGTTATATCATCTGCTTGGAGTAGCCATTGCAATGGAACTGATTCTTATCGCTTGGACAGTCGTGCTTATTAAGTCAAGCAAGTAAAACAATTCTCCGACTAGACAGCGAGACTAATTAAATGGATGACATCATGCAAGTACGTGTTTTGCAACTCCTAAGTGGAGTGGACGCGATGTATTTATTCTAAAGAGTGTCCACGGCTAGCTTGGGTGAGGTCAGAGACTTTTTGCGATAGATTTCTAAATAGCGTTGAGTTCCATGAGCTTATTCTTCATAATGTATTTAGATTAAATTCCGAAATGGAAATAATTCTAAATAGGAAGAGGCGTACGTTTACGAGATGTTGTTCACAGATATAATATACGTTTAATGTTAATAATAAAGGCATCAAGAAACAGTTAGAAGTTGATTTCATAGCTAATCTTGGAAGTAAAAGATATTATATTCAATCTGCCTATAGTCTTCCTTCAATCGAAAAGATACATCAAGAAAAAGCGTCCTTGTTATATATTGATGATTCATTTAAGAAAAATAATTATCGTAAAAGATAGAATAAAACCTTTTTTGGATGAGCATGGAATACTTACTATTAGTTTATTCGACTTCCTATTGGATAGGAATAGTTTAGATTTGTAGTGAATAGCTTAACGTATTAGTTATGCTTATATTCCCACACATATTCCCGAGCACGAGCTTTTGAAAACTATTAACTTTTATTCATTTCATATTTGTCTCTCAATCCACGTGGAGACTGTTGTATTGATGTCAAGAGCTGATTAACTGGGCAAATTTTGTCTTTGTGTAGCAGGGGTTTACAGGGTCTATCGTTAAAAGGTTTAATGAGTGGCGGCTGTAAGCTGGCTCGGCGTGCTTTTTGAGTGCAGTTTGGCTGTTTGAGGGAAGATATCAATGCTCTAGGGTCGAGTGCACAGGATGGTAACGGTAAAAAGTACACACGACTTGCTCACAGGCTACAGCGTCAAAGATAGGCAATTTCTTATAATGTAAAATATCTAGTAATATATACAAATATAATGAAATATATCCAAATACAACCAAATACATTGACCTTTTATAAAAAGCAGATATAATGGTAGTTGGGTCTGTAGTGATGAAAATTTAGAGGTGGTATAACACAGATGAAAAATGAAGAAGGCTATATCAGCATTGATGAAGCGGCAGAATACTTGGGGATAAAAACTGTCACTCTGAGAACCTGGATAAGAAAAAAACCAGATATGCCAGTATATAAAATAGGAAAACTTTGGAAATTTAAACGCTCGGAATTAGATAAATGGATTGCCAGTGGAGAAAGTGCAGAGTAGCTGTTAAGTTAGGAGAGTGATTCATATTGTCTAAAATAGAACTTTACAACGATGACTGTATTGTTGCTATGGATAATCTTAGGGCAAAATCAATAGATTTAATTGTTACAGATCCGCCATATAATCTTGGTAGTTTTATGAAAACTAGAGATACTAATCTAAAAAAGATGAGAGACAATTTTTTTGCTGCCGCAGGTTGGGATGACATGGGTTTTGAGGAATGGAAGAAATCCATGGAGTCTTTTTTTGAACTATCTTCTAGAGTCATGAAAAAGGGTGGCTCTATGATTGTGTTTATGGCTATTATAAAAGTTGAAACGATTATAAAGTTAGCTGAGGAATATGGATTTTACTATAAGACAACAGGGATTTGGCATAAAACTAACCCTATGCCCAGAAATATGAATTTACATTTTGTAAATTCTACAGAAGCATGGGTGTATTTCACTTATAAAACAAAGACTGGAACATTTAACAATGGTGGAGCTATGTTTCATGATTTTATAGAAACATCCGTCACTCCGAATAGCGAAAGAAAATATGGAAAACATCCAACGCAAAAGCCAGAAAGTTTGATGCAGCACTTTGTAGAAATACTTTCCAACCCTGGTGATAATATTCTAGATCCATTTATGGGCTCTGGAACAACGGGAGTTGTTTCAAAACGAGCTGGTCGCAATTTTATAGGTATAGAATTAAACTCAGAATACTACAACATTGCTAAATCTAGGATAGAGGGCAAATAAATGCAACCAACGGTAATAGATTTATTTTCAGGCGTAGGAGGATTATCGTTAGGCTTTGAAGAAGAAGGATTCAGTGTTCTTTTAGCTAATGAGTATGATGAATCCATTGCAAACGCTTATATGAAAAATCATAAAACAACAAAAATGGTCGTTGGTGATATTACCTCTCTTGATTTGGATGCTGTTTTTGGAACATATAAAAATAAGATTGACGTCATTATAGGAGGGCCACCTTGCCAAGGCTTTTCGCAAAAAGGTCAGCGGAAAACAATCTACGATAAAAGAAATTTTTTATTTGAATATTATGTAAAGGTAGTTGAGCTTGTAAAACCTAAGTATTTTGTAATGGAGAATGTCCCAAACCTGCTTACTGCTGAAAAAGGTTATTTTTTTAATGAAATTGAGACGCTATTTAATGCTATGGGGTACTTTTTGCAGCATGGAGTACTTAATGCCGCGGATTTTGGAGTACCACAAAATAGAAAAAGAGCAGTTATTATTGGCAAAATGAATGGGGTTGCTCCGTCTTTACCATCCTCGCTGAATGAGAAAGTAACTATATGGGACGCAATTAGCGACTTGGCATTTTTAGAATCAGGAGAAGGTGATGAGGTGCAAGAATACAGATATGCGCCTCAAAGCGAGTATGAAAAAAAATTACGTGGACATGCTAACCTTTTGTATAATCATAAGGCAACAAAACACTCTCCACTTTCATTAAAAAGATTGAGAATGATTCCTCCTAATGCCGGTAAAGAAGTTTTACCAAAAGAGCATCTAACTAAATCCATATATAGTGGTACGTGGACCAGGATGAAAAAAGATGATATATCCGTCACGATAACAACAAGATTTGATACACCTTCTTCAGGCAAATTTACTCATCCTTTTTTAAATCGGGCAATAACAGTAAGAGAAGCGGCCAGGATACAGTCATTCCCAGATGAATTCATATTCATTGGTAGTAAGAGTTCTCAAATGAGACAAGTTGGTAATGCTGTTCCGCCACTATTGGCATCAGCAATCGCTAGAGTAATTAAAAATGATATTATGGAGGGAAACATTGATGAATAGACCAGATAATATGTCCGCTTATAGTGCATTGGATTTAAAGCTTGGTATTAAATCTTCGCTCCCACATGTTAAGAGTGCTGTCGCGCTAATACTTTTGTTTTGGGAGTGCTCTATTAAGTCTGCTGAGCTTCAGTATTCCGTGCAAAGTGGAGACAAAATAGTAATTAATCCAAATTTGAAAACTGCTATTAAAAATAAACTAGCACAAATTTGTAAACAAGATGGTATTAACATTGATACAGTAATAGATGCTATAAATAATAATTCACTATTTAAGTCTCAAATGGAATCGCTAATAGTAGCCTTTGAGCTAATTTGGAAGTTAGCAAAAATCAGCTTTATTGATGAAGATAAAACTGCTGGTGCAGAAAGGACAGGTGGAATAAGGTATCCCAAAAAATTAATCTATACGGTCAATGCTGACATTATCGATACTCTAATTGACAATGATTGGGATGCTTATGTACGTATTTTGATTTTGTGGATTGGTGTTGATATTAATTATGATAAGCAGATAGAGACTCGATTGAGTCGCTTGTTAACTGCAATATCTGAAGGCGCAATCTTTAAATTAGTTGATGGTACTAATGATGTTATTTTTAATCAAAACGACGTGTATAAGAAACTAATGCAAACTAAAAATAATGTAGACTTAAATGGAGATGAAGAAGCTAAAGGTTCTTTAAGAATACTTAAATCTCTGCTTTCGGATGGACTAAACCCATACCTTGAGGGCCATAATGGAGATGTTCAGATATTAAAAGGTCAGTTTAATAATCTAGAGGAATATCAAAAAAGGGTAGAAACCTTTCTGCAGCTATCAGCCACAAAAATAATAGGCTTCAAGGATGCAAATATAGATAAAGAGACCGATAGACAAGATTCGCTTGAAAATAATCGCGTTGTAAGTGGGCGTAATATTCTTCTATATGGTGTTCCGGGTTCTGGTAAGAGTTGGACTATTGAGCATGAATATTGCAAACCTGGAAGTGTTGTAGAAAGACTTGTATTTCATCCTGACTACACTTATTCAGATTTCATTGGACAGATTCTTCCAGCAGTTTCAGATGATGGACAGGTAAGTTATAAGTTTACTCCTGGACCTTTTACGAATATCCTTCGTGAATCATATAACAATCCGAGCAAGGAATACATCCTTATTATTGAGGAAATTAATCGTGGTAACGCTCCTGCTATCTTCGGAGAAGTGTTCCAGTTGCTTGACCGTAAAGTAGAAATTCGTGATATTGATGACAACGGATATCCCATCGGTACAAGTGAGTACGGTATTACAAATATGAATATTGCTGAGGAGATGTACGGCAAGGATAGAAAAACAGAAAAGGTTCGTATTCCTTCAAACCTTTCCATCATAGGTACGATGAACACATCAGATCAAAATGTTTTCACGTTAGATACAGCTTTTCAGCGCAGATGGGATATGCGTCTTATCGAGAACGATTTTGCCAGTGTCGACAGTTCGCTTGCTGATGCAGAAATCCTTGACACTGGAATAACATGGAAAAATTTCTGTGTTGAAATCAATAAGATTGTTGTTGGGAATAGTACAAGGATGACTTCTGCGGAGGATAAGAGACTTGGAGCATATTTTGTTCATGTTCATGACCTTAAATACGATGACACTATGGGAGATCTGAAAGAATACGATGCTCTTCGTGTGAAAGAAACCAGTGGTTCCCTTACAGATGATGAGAAGTCCAGAATTGCAGTGATTCGTGATGCAATGCGACAAAATAGGAAGTTCCCTGAAAAGGTAATAAAATATCTTTGGGATGATGCATTTAAATTCAACCGTGAAATTATTTTTGATGTTGATAAATATCAAAGTCTTGAACAAGTAATACATGCTTTTATGTATGCCAATGGTACTGAGCGCTTTAAGGTGTTTAAAGATAATGTCAGGGATGCATTTGCTAATGTAGAAGAAGATTAAGTCGGTGATTTATATGGATTTAGACTCAGCATCAAATTCAATCAAGGAATTTGATATTAAAAAACACTGCCATGTTAACACAAATGAAGATGGTGATCGTTTTGTTGGTATCAAAGCTGATTCTGATAATGCTATGGTCTATTTTCCAATCGGATATGAGTTGCCAAAAACCGATGCTGAAATCAGAACAGACATAAAGCATTTAATACAAGTGTTATCTGAATTTACAACAAAAGATGACAGATTATTGGCAATTAATAAGTTTACAGCACCACAATTGGTAGGCTTCCCTATCAATGCGTATAAAAATGTTATAGAATATTATTTTTCAATTGGTGGCGCCTATTATGTTGAGAAAGAGCAAGTATATACTACTGCTTCAACTGGTAAGCAGGATTGGGCAAGAACTGCACGAAAGCAAATGCCTCTTGTTCAAAGCAGAAATGGTGTGAGTTCTTTTGTATTTACACAGTTTGAAGTTCGATCTTCAACTCCAAATGACACGAAAGAAATAACGCAGATTAATAGATTCTGTGTGTATGAAGCGTTTAAGAGACTTGGATGGCTGTATGTTCCCTATATGCCAGAGGAATCAGGGTCACATCCGGATATTAAGACGTCAATAAGAATTGTCCAAAACAAGCTTGCTACTACAAATGACGATAGGAAGAAATCCTTATTTCGTAGCATGAATGACATGCTTGAGTATATGGATGAGAAGACTTCCGATAAGCAATTCTACTTTGGTACAGATGACTTTGATCACGTGTGGGAAAAATTAATTGATCGAGCATTTGGAGAGAAGGACAAAAATAAATATTTTCCTCGTTCAAGATGGTTGCTTGACTACGGCAAATACAAAGAAAAGAGGCCTTTGATACCGGATACAATCATGATATATAACGATAAATATTACGTTCTTGACGCTAAGTACTATAAATACGGTTTGACTGGGATTCCTGACCATCTGCCTAACGGTTCGTCAATCAATAAGCAAATTACATATGGCGAATATTTGGAAAAGAATAAGAATGTAGATGCGAAATCTCTATTTAATGCTTTCATCATGCCGTACAATATGGCAAAGAACTATTTTAGTCTGACGTCTTTTGTTGGAAACATTGGTGAGGCAATTGGCGACTGGAGACGCAACAAAAAATACTATGAACGAATCCAAGGAATTGTGATTGATACAAGATATCTAATGTACCATTATTCAGGTAAACCGATAAAGGAAAAGGCTGCACTTGCAGAATCTATAGAGTCTGTTCTGAGCAGGAAGGAAATAAAATTTACAAAGGAATCATCTCTTTCTAAAATAGTATCTTATGCGCGTAAGCCTACTGATTCTATGGTTGCCGAAGACCGTGGCACGTACGATATAGATTAAATATAAAAAATACTATTGCAGAATCTCTGTTTGTAGTACTACAGACAGAGACTTTATTTTATAGTTCTTCTTTTTCCTTTTCTTTTCCTATATCGGTCTTGTGTAACTCTGTTGCAGCATTCTTTGCTACAGAAACGTTTCCTTGTTGATGTGGTATTTACAAGGAAATACCGACCACATCTAGGATTATCACAGGGGCGATATAACTCAAGATCTGGTTTCAAGTAAAATATGGAGAAATATACAGCACTAAGAAGTGAATCTACTTTCCAGGAAGGAGTCATGGTTTCTGGATCATAAACAGGATGTATATCTTTAATATTGTAATTAATTTCTTCCTTAATTAGAAACTTAGCGATTTCAATTACTGCTACTTTCATTATTTCAGAGAAATTATTGGAGCTATCTCCATTCATGTCATAAAAGAAGTGAAATAGGAAATCGGAAATTTTCTTAGCTGTATCTTGTTTCTCATAATTAACAAACATCAAAGTTACTTTAATATATAGCTCGTTTTGAAATCCTTGAACAGATTTATAACCTCCAATACTATCGTTATAATCATTGATGCTCAGATTATATGTGCCATATAAAGAGTCTGCAATAGTGTAGGTATCTCCATCAAATTTTTCCTATTTTCTTTTAGGAGATAATTCAGATGGAGAGTTGTTAATCGTTTCAAGATAAGAATTGTGGCAGCTTGAATAAGGTTTATTCATAAAATCTGTATTTATAGAAATATCCTTACGGAGGAGTAAAGAGATAACCAATTCGCAAATCTTTTTATAATTCTTTCTAATTTCACTACAGCAGTCATTAACTCAACTGTCGCTTTCAATCGGTTGATTATTTCATACAAAATTTTTTCATCGAATCCAGTATAGGAAGTTTCTGATACAGGAAATAAGAAACCATTGCTTTTAAAGAAAGAAAAAAGTTCTTTAGTTAGTTTGTTAGATAATGAAATTAATTTACCAAGTATATTTCGATCCTCTGTGCTTACATTAGATGCAATCCGAAATAAACCACCTTTGGCAGTGTAACCAAATTTCAGGTATTGCTTGTAATTTTAATCTGATTGTAGGCTCTTTCCCTGGAGATGTGTGTTCTATATCTTCAACGCAGTCACAACTACAGCTTTCAAACATAAATAAAAAATTTTCAAAATTAGGGGCATTCACTTAGGGATTTAATTCCTAAAAAATTATCGGCGTAATCGGTATTACTACCGGCTACGCCGATTTTACTTATGGAGTGGAATATCAACTGCACCTATGTAATTCCACTGTATCCATATGGTTTGTTTCTTGGTTCTTGTACCTGCTACCTTTTCAGATTTTTCAACATAAATCTTATCTACAAAGGTTCGAATGATCTCTGCATTAAGTTCTTGTATATCTGTGTATTGTCGTACTAATTTCAAGAAAGAATCTACGTTGAGACATTCCTCTTGCGCTTTAGAAATAAAGGCTTCAAGGGATTCAATCTTGCTTTTCAGTTCAGCTTGTTCCTTGTCGTAGGACTCAGACATGCTCTTAAATCGTTCATCAGAAATTTTACCGTCTAAGTTGTCTTCATAGAGATGCTGAACAATTGTGTCAAGTTTGCTAATTCTTGCTTTTGCTTGCTCGAGTTCCCTATTAGAGGACTTTAACTTTTGGGTTAGTTCTTTCTCGCTTTTCTTCATCACAAGTCCCACGAACTCTTCTTCGTGCTGTTTGGCAAATGAAGTAATAGTTCTAAGCTCGTGAAGCAGTATTGCTTCGATCTGAATATTTCTAATTTGATGTGATGAGCATTTGCCTTTTTGCTTACGATAGGTAGCACAGACAAAGTATTCTTTATCATGGCTCCAATCTTTTCCTCGAACCTGATAAAGCTTGTTACCACAATCCGCACAAAATAGCATTCCTGATAACACTGGCATTTCTCCAAGATTGGCACGCACTCGTCTACCATCTCTTATACGTTGAACTATGTCAAAAGTTTCCTGGTCAATAATTGCTTCGTGTGTGTTTTTGAAAATTAGCCAGTCTTCTTTGGGATTCAATAATGTTTTCTTGCACTTGTACGATTTCTTTCTTGTTTTGAAATTGACCGTATGCCCAAGATATTCTTGCTTTTCAAGCATATTAGAGATAGTTTTTTGATTCCAGACTCCCTTAATCTCCGATTTCGCGGAAGGAATTTTAATACCAAGAGAGAAAAAATGCTCAGAAGGTGTTGGAATATTCCTTTTGATTAGCTCATTGGCAATCTGGCTAGGCCCATACCCATTAACGCAGAGTCTAAAGATTTCACGCACTACACTGGCAGCTTCTTCATCTACAATCCAATGATTTTTATCTTCAGGATCCTTAAGATACCCATAAGGAGGATTGATGCAGAGCGGCTTCCCACTTTGTCCTTTTGCTTTAAACACAGCTTTTATTTTTCTGCTTGTGTCCTTAGCATAAAACTCATTGAAGATGTTGATGAAAGGTGTCATGTCGTTGTCTGACTGATTATTGCTATCTACGCCGTTATTTATTGCAATAAAGCGAATATCAGCGTTAGGGAATACCATCTCTGTATACATACCAACTTGCAGATAATCTCTACCCAAGCGTGACATGTCCTTGACGATAATGGTTCCAATCTTTCCTTCGTCAATGAGAGCAGTTAATTTAAGCCAATCAGGTCGCTGGAAATTAGTACCCGAGTAGCCATCGTCTACAAAGAACATAAGATTGTTGAAATGATTATCCTCGGCATACTTTTTCAGCATGCTCTTTTGATTGATAATGGAATTGCTGTCACCTTGTAATTCATCGTCTTTGGATAAACGGCAGTAAAGTGCCGTTATCTTGCCTATATTATCTAGAGTATAAGAAGGCTGTCTATTTAGTTTATTCATCTGTTTTTCCTCCTTTCCGACAGCCTTCAAGCGGTCAGTATATATTCCCGTATAACTCAGAATTTATCAAGTTATTTAGCTTCTATTACATGGTTTAAATTGCTTAAAATAAGGTGCTTGATTAGGTCTTTGACACCTTTCTGAGCACTCTTGCTTTCAAGAGAGTGAACCGTAAATTCAGTATTTCCGATTCTTAACACTTCGGTTTTTACCGGTGTATCCCTAATTTGTTCATCCATGCATTTTGACCTCTTTGTTTAAGAAAGTTGCAATACTTTAATTGCTTCAGGATGTACCAGTTTCCCATCCAAATACTCAAAAGAAAGGTAACCTATCTGGTCCATAAGAGAAAATAGTTCGTTTAGAACCTTGATGGTTGGGTTATGGCGTTCGATAATCCAATAGTTGGAAAAATCACCAAAAGCGATAACTTTTGCTCCCTTTTGAGAAGAAGGCATGGCATTGTCAATGACCACAGGTCTGCCCATTAAGTTGCCATCAAAATCAGGTAGGATGTATGCTCCGTTAGTGTCCTTTAAGGTTTGAAGATAAAGAGCAGTTTCATCATTCATAAGCCACGTGGCATTTTCTCGATACTTACTATCTAGCGAGAAGAATAAACGTTTGATGACATCTGCGGAAATCTCTTTTGCTTGAACAGCAACCTCAGCACCTGATGTATCTGATAAAATTCCTGTCGGCTTAGTTATCCCATCACCATTTATAAAAGCTTCCGACTCACTCAATGTAAATTGCTTTGTCAGTTCGCTTGTTATGAACTCTTCGATATCAAAGTCAAGGTCAGCTGCAAAATCCGTACCCAAACGAATGAGGTTAACTAGGGTATAATCCGTTACATCAATACGCTTAAAACCATCTTTAATAGGCATATACGTCATGATGCTTGTGTCATAATCTTTCATCCATTTGGTGAACGGTGAGGCTTCATAGATGAACAATTTACTTGCTTGCGAGTGTGCTTTTACCACTGTACACAGTTTTCTAAGATTACTTTTGTTTGCAAGCTTTGCTTCGAGTTTTGCTAGAGAAGAAGTCGGCAAATCATAGGCATCCGTATAATGGTGGCGCAGCTTTTTTTCAATATTATTCGCATTACCATTTGCATTACGCAGTACATTCCAAAACGTGCTGTGGTAGTCCTGACTTGCTAGTTTCATTTCTTTTTCAATATTTCTGTTAATCATAATCGTTAGTTCCTTTCATTACTGTTTTCTGCAATTGCTGCAGTAATTTGCTTGATTTTGCCCATTTACCCTTTTGAATTCGCTGTTTTTGCACGCAAGACCCTGCGCCCGTTCCCGAAGGGGTACTCTTTAGAGATTTGACCCCCCCTAGGGAGTTAGGTTCAGAAAGTAGTATGCGAATAAATTTCCAACAGCACAGTATCTAGGCAGGTTTTCTTTCTTCAATGTTGTCAAAAGCTGAAATCATTTCAGTATTTTGATTTGTGCATGATAGTATTTCTTCTTCATGTTCAACACAGGTTTGCGATACGAATTACGCAATCATAGGCACCACCTCCTTAAACGTGGCATGATGTGGCAGTTAAATTTCGTTATTGCCTTATAGGGTTATATGGGGATATAGGTTATTAACTGCCACTAATTGCCACTTAAAAAATCGCTAAACTCACTTTTAAGCCTGTAGCCTTTAAGAAGCGTGGTTTTTTCTCCGCCTGTATTGGGACGCTTTCTTACAACCTCGGCAAATTTTCTTAATTCCTGATTGAAGTTTCTGCTGTTCTCAGAAAAACAGCCGTTATCAATGCACCACTTCTTGTAGTGGTCGTATACAACTGCCGTTCGAATCTCAGAGCTTTGGTCTTTAACGAGTACATCTTCAGCAAACTGTGCCATTTTGTCACTGTCGTGGGCATAACTAAAAATGGCATCAAGAACGCTATTAGGTGGCTTAAAGCCTTCATCTCGGAGGTGGGTAAAGCCTTCAAGAAGCCAGTTTAAAATGGCACTTTGCACCTCTTTTTTAGAGAACTCCGCCTTTAAGGTTTTATCCTGTTCCCACGCTTCAAAATGCCTGTTAAAGGGAATAATCTGCATGCGGTCGCTACTAAACACTGTCATATCGCTGATGACGGGCAGATAATTGGTGTTCACGTACAGTTTGAACTGTGGTTTAAAGTCAAAGCTGTTCTCATGCAGGAATCGAGCGTTTAAGGTATCACTTCCCGTCATGTATTTAACTTGGGCTGAATTAAGGAATAGTCCTCGGCTCGGCTCAGATATATTGGCAAAGCGAACACCGGCAAGGCGTGCTACATCCTCGGTCGGCTGTGAGCTATTAGGGTTCTTCTTTAGAGCAATGGTTTCCGCGCGTACCGCTTTTCCGTAATCGCCCATCACAGACAGAACGCTTTCCATGAGTGTGCCTTTACCGTTTCTTGTGCTTTCTCCAAAAAGAAAGAACATGCACTCATAGCGTGTATCACCGCTTAACGCATAGCCTAATGACTTTTGAAGATACAAGGCTTTCTCACAATCTCCGCTCATAATTTCATCGACAAACTGGCGAAAACGCTCACTTCTTGCCTTCGGGTCATAAAACACAGGTGATACTTTGGTAATAAGATCTGTTGCTAAGTGCTTGCGAAATACACCGTGCTGAAGGTCTAAAGTTCCGTTTTGGCAGTTAAATAGATAAATGTTCTTATCGAACGCTTCCATCGAAATGGGGTAAACGCTTTGAGCTTCCTTGATATAAATCTCACGGTTACGACGGCTGCTCCATTTGTTCCAATACTCAACAAGCATGGAACGGGTTCTCTCGTCTTTAATGGCACCAGCATAACGTATAAGAGAAAGAGCTAAATCCTTGCATAGTTCCATCGTTTTAAGCGTTCCAATATCGCAAGTCCAACGTACACCATCGAAGATGAACCACATTTTGCGCTCCGGTACATAGTGCAGAATGTTTTGGAAAATATCAGCAAACAATCTGCCATTACCTAAATCACCGTTGCGATATCGTATATTTTCATCAGGCTTTAATTCCTGTAATTTAGATAAGAGATCATCAAAGTCTTCTTCAGCACTTGCATTATGGAAAGGCTCATAGAAGGTATGACATTTAGAAACAGCTTTCTGAATGGTTGTATTGCCATAAGTATCCGTGCCACGGTGTTCATCCCACTTAGGACGGAATAAAGCAGACTTACGAAAAAGTCGGTCTATTTGCTCCTTGTTGCCACCACAGTAAAAGGCGAGAATAGACACAAGCGCTGCATCCGCTTCGCTATGAGAAGGGTAAGCCGAAATGTCACCATGCCAAAGTGCTATAAATTTAGCTCCATTTACAGCGTTACCAGCTTTTTCAATAACAGATGTATCGCTTAAATATGACCTTGCACACACGTTATTTTCTTTTTCATGAGTGTTTATGTTTCGCTTCATGTACGTGTCTAAAAGCCACATGATGGCTTCATCGTCTTCTAAAAGCTCGCCTTCCTGATACACATCACCCGTAACCGTTAGATAGCGATTCGTAGCTAGAGCGCTGTAAACCTCAATATCCCCATGCTTGATGTAATAAGACTTTTTATCGTATGCGCCATTAAACAGAAGCAGGATATGAAAACCATGCTTACTTGGGCTGTATTCGATATAAGCGTGCTTGAAACGGGAAATAATATCTTTTGCCCAGTCTTTAATGATGCCATTATCGATGCAGTGGTCTAAATCGATACCTAAGAGATTGTCAACAAGCTTTATACCAATTCCGTCGTATTGGTCTTTTACTTTCATGGCATCATCAAGCGAGGCAAAATCGCTTAAGTTGTCTGTAGCTGCTTTCTTTCCCGTTATGGGGTTATAAGGCGGCTTAGTGAGCCTACCGTTTTCTTGCTGCTCGTACTTCCATGAACAAAAGATATTCTTGTTCTTTAGTGCTTTTGGCAGTTTCTCTAGATCCATATTTGATCCTCCTTTTCTAGAAGGCTTATCCCTTCTACATCACAGGCAAAAGAAAAAGCCGACTTTTTAACCTGTCTTAAAAAGTTTTTTTGGTCTTCTACTTGGTAGCCATGAAAGAGGATGTAATCTGACGGTTTTAGAAAAAATTTTTGACAATAAAAATCTCCTAAGCATTCATTAGGCATTTGCCTTGAATGAATAGAAAAGGAGACTTTTTAACCTGCTATATTCCGGAGTGGCTAGCTCTTTATATCGTTGATATACTCACAGAATCGTGATAATATTTAACTATTAAAATAAGGAGGGAATTATGGCTGTTAGTTATAAAAAACTATTACATCGCATGATTGAAGAAGATATTTCCAATCAGGACTTAATGAGAATGAGCAATATTTCCGCCAACATTATTACGAAACTACGCACTGGGCAATATATATCACTGGAAAAAGTGGAAGGTATCTGCACAGCTTTACACTGCACGCCCAACGATATTTTGGAATTTATAGCGGAGGATGAAAAGTAATGGCTAATAATCAAAAACTGGAACTTACGTGGCTTGGTAAGGATAAAGAAATCAAAATAGAGCCTAGGATTCTAGTTGAGGATAAAGAAAAATCAAACTGCAAAAATGATCCTAATACAGAAAACATGCTCATACATGGAGATAACCTACTCGCACTAAAAGCGTTAGAAAACAAATATGCAGGTAACCGCGATCACTTCTTCATATTTGAAGTAAGTACCGTAGATGAGAATCCGCTAATCTATCATTATACATATAAGAAAACTACAATATATTTAGCAGAAAAATAGGAGCAGTTCAATTGACTGTTCCTATTTTTAATATTCATAAAATCTAAAGTCTTTATACTCTTTAACAATGGAGTCGCCAACCAGAACAGACTATACTGACCAGCGACTACCTTAAATTTAATGTTTCAGATTTATTTTCTTATCTCTAATTTCATAAACTACATCTGCTACATTTTCGAGTAATCGTTTATCGTGGGTGATAAACACGATAGTTCCGGTGTACTCCTTCATTAGTATTTCCAAAGCCTCTAAACTTGGTATGTCAAGGAAGTTACTGGGTTCATCCATTATTAGGATGTTATATCTACCCATGAGCATTTTAGCAAGCAACAATTTTATAATTTCTCCACCGCTTAAAACAGATAAACTTTTTCCAATATCGTTCTGTTTGAACCCCATAGATGCTAGCACTGAACGAATTTCTGATATATTGTAGTCACAATCCTTCTGCATAAACTCCATAACATTCTGATTACTGTTGTACTTGTAACCATTCTGTGCAAAGTAACCTATTTTTGCCTTAGGCGAAATAGAAATTCCTTCTTCATGGTTTAAGATCATTTGGATTAAAGTTGTTTTTCCGATTCCATTACCACCAGTTAACGCCACTTTTGCTCCTAACGGAATTTGAAAAGATGCATTTTCAAACAGAGCCTTATCCCCAAATACTTTATTAATTTCTGCACCGACTATAGGGTATGGATTATGGAGCTCCAATGCTTTACTTTGCCTGAAACGAATTCTGCGAATGCCTTCCGGAGCTTCTACTTTTCCTAAGGCCGCAATCCTGTGCTCTAGGGTTTTAGCAGCATTATACATCTTTTTTTCCTTACTTCCTATTGATTTTTGATGAGCTAAACGCCCTCCGTCTTCAGTACTTTTTTTCTTTGAAGAACCTTTTGCCTTCTGTTCTATTTTACGAGCCTGTTTTCGCTTTTCCTCCGCAGCCCTTTCCAATCGGGCACGTTCCGCAATAAATTGTTCGTATTCTGCAGCTTGGCTCTTACGTTCTTCCTCTTTCTGACGAAGATAATCAGAATAGTTTCCCCAATACTCAGTGATTTTGCCATCTTTCAGTTCCCATATTTTATCTACTATTTCATCAAGAAAATAGCGGTCATGGCTAATAACTAACAGTGCACCTGTAAAATATTTTAGCTGTCCTATTAGAAAATCAATTCCTTCACGGTCTAAATGGCTCGTAGGTTCATCCGCTAAAATACCATGAACCTGTGCCGATAAGGCCTGTGCTATTTTAAGCCTTGTTTCTTCACCACCGCTCATAGTCTGTATATTTAATTGCTCAACACCTAGCTTGCCTACAAGTGCAAAATCTTTTTCCTCCTGCAGAGTTACTTCGTCCAACTGGGGAATATAGGCAAGTTCACCCAGACGATTCATTTTACATCCTGGGGGAGTTAATTCTCCTAAAAGTACCCTGAGTAAAGTGCTTTTTCCAGCACCATTTGCTCCTACTAAACCAATACGGTCATAATCATATACTTCTAATTCATTTATATCTAAAACATCGCGTCCTTTGAATTCCACACGAATGTCTTTTGCTTTTAATATTAATTCCATAACATTTCCTCCTGTCTATAATCGCATGCTTTCATTTGCTTGTATGCAGGGAAAACCCTGCGATTTTAGCAGGAAGAGTTACATGAAAATAAGATACATAAATATTCCTCCAATATTGTTTATTTTAAATCTAATTTTCTAACCTCAGTTATCATTTGGCAAACTATAGCAATGCCAATAATTAAAATACCTGATAGTAAAAACCAATGATTTACACCGATTTTATCAGCAAAGAATCCAGAAAGAATTAACCCAATTGGCATAGCAAGTGACATGATACTTCCGATCAAAGAAAATACACGTCCTAAATATTCAGGCTTAATTTTCTCCTGAAAAAGAGCTGTTTGCACACCGCTATAAAATGGCACCGAAAGCCCCATTATTGCACAGCAAACTACGAATATTACAAATCCATTTGGAGGAAGTATTCCCGAAACGGCTAAACTGGTCCCCATTATAAAAAATGAACTTGTTATTAGTAATACATGCTTTTCGAAGCCCCCTAATCTTCCTAATAATAAGCCTCCTGCTAGCATCCCAAATGCAAAGGAAATTTCCGTAATAGAAATATGCACAGGCGTTCCATTAAAGTGTTCCATGCTTATTAAAGGAAATAGTGCATTGATTGGCATATAAACAAAAGTATATAGTGTTCCTAAGAGTAATAAGGCAAACAATCCTTTGTTTTGTCTCAGAACCACAACTCCTTCTTTCATCTCCCTTATGAAATTTGGTTCTAAACTTTGCACTTGATTACCCAGCTTAGGTATACGTACAATTGCTACCGTAATAGATGCAATCACAGCACCCAATACGTCGATGGCAATAATAGCATTTAAATCCCAAACGGAGTATAAGAGTGCTGCAACTGCCGGACTAACAATATAGCTTATAGACTGCAAAGACTGACTATAGCCTGCGCATTTCGTTAGCTGTTCTTCTGGTACTAAAAGTGGTGTAACCGCATTGAGTGCTGGGGTATGAAAAGCTGTTCCAATGCTACGGATAAACAATACTATCATAATCATCCAGACAGGTAGCTCCATACAGAATGCAACAATAGCAAGCACTGCACCAGCTGCTGCGATAATTAAATCGGCACCAATCATTATCTTCTTCCTATCATGACGATCCACTAGCACACCAATGGCAGGTCCCAAAATCGCATAGGGTAAAAAACCTACTAATGAAGCCATAGACAAGACCATCGCAGATCCTGTTTTTTCTGTAAGGTAAAAAATAATCGCCATTTGCAGGATGGCACTAGTGATTAATGATACTGCTTGCCCTGCCCATATTGCATAAAATTTTCGTTTCCAATTGTTGTATTTTTCCATTTATATTATCTCCTGCATATTATTTTGCTTGAATTTCTATTTTGAATAGCATTCTAGGCAATAAAAAATGCAGGCCAAACCCCACAATGTGGCTTTTGGTCTGCATACATACAATTTGGAAACATTCATATTAAAGACATAGTTAAATAAAGGTATAGTTAAATAACCAATATCCTCACCGTAACTAATGAATGCTCAATATCGTATAAATAAGCACAACAAAAAAGCCTATCATCGGGTATAGATTCTGCTTTTTTTATTGCCAGCTTATCTTAAACGCATTGAGGCTGTCATAGTTTCGGTTCCTCCTACATCTTTGTTTATATCAATTTATAGTATAACACAACAAGATGATATGTTCAATATAAAAGTTATGGAATGAGACTCATACTTCCAATTCGATGCCAGATTTAAAGGATATGACGAAGTTTTCTTCATAGACTGTAACGCTCTGGATTATCTTCCTTAGTAGCAAGCGATTAGCTTTCACAAAATCTTCTGTTTGTAGTTTTAAAAATTCATCAGGATTTTCTAACTCAACCTCAAAATATTTCATTTTACATTCCCTCATTTCATTTATTGATAAATTGAGTTTGCAAAAAAGAGTGGACAATTTTTGTCTACTCTTAACCTTTAAAATAGTTTTTTTTTAATCGATTTGAAGTTGCCTAAATTATTACTTATTCGGTAAAATGAAGTATTGCTTTCAACAGATTTCCTTCAACTACACTTCACTTGATTCAAACAAGGTGGGTACATTTCTATTCCCACAAACTCCTTGTCAATGGAAACAAACACGTACCCACAGGGTAAATGGAAATAGAAACTGATAATTTCTAGCTATCACTTCTACTCATTCCAAAAATTTTCTCACTCTGATACTTACCCACCATAAAGCAAAAAGCCTTGCAATCAAGGCTTTCATTATCCCTTTCGTTCAAAGGTTTCTAAGCTTTTACGAGCAGAGCGACACACTCAGCGGTTCGCTATCTCCGTTCTGTCTGCGTGCTAGCACTTGTCAATCACGGACAGCTATCGCATGGGCGGAAGTAAATGCTAATCTTCGTCGTTTTACTCCTTGACTAGCAAACTTACCGCCTCAACATGCTACGTTTGTAGGTTTCACAGGAACTCCTATTGCCGAAACATATCAGACCTTTGGTCAGGAAATTGATAGATACACTATGGATCAGGCGGTCGCAGATGGACTAACTGTTTCTATTAAGTATCATCCTCGTATTGCCAAGGTGTTACTTGATAAGACCAAAGCTAAAGAAATTGAAAATTACTATAAAAAGTGTGCCGATGATGGTGCAACGTATGATGATATTGAAGCCAGTAAACGTGCAATGAGTTCTATGGAAGTTATCCTTGGCGAGCCTTCTCGCTTGGAGAGGCTTGCTATAGATATTCATGACCATTATATTTCATCTTGTGATAGTGACCCAGATAGAATTCAGAAAGCAATGATTGTCTGCTCTAGCAGAAAAATTGCATATTCACTTCTTTTGAAATTCAAGGATAAATATCCGGAATGGTTTGAAGAAAAGAAAACTCCTGACGGAGTTACTGCAACAGATGAAGAACTTAAAGAATTAAAGCCTATGCCATTTATGGCTATGGTATCGAGTGTTGGAAGTAATGATGAAGCTGAGATGTATAACTATCTTGGTGGAGTTAAAAATGATAAACGTTGCGAAGAACTGGATGCAGCCTTTAAACAGGAAAAGTCTAATTTCCATATTGTTATCGTAGTTGATATGTGGATTACGGGATTTGATGTTCCGTCACTTACATATTTATATAACGATAAGCCTTTGAAGAAGCACTTGCTGATTCAAACTATCAGTCGTGTAAACAGAAAATATCCCGGCAAAGAATATGGTATGGTTATCGACTATATTGGCATTCGCGATAATATGCGTGAGGCCATGAAGGTTTACGGTGGTGATACATCAGTTGCTCCCACATCGGATGACGTTGAGCAGGCTACCTCTGCATTCAGGGAGGAGATTGAAATACTTAAAGCACTGTTTACAGATTATGACTTAGCTCCATTCCTTAATACGAAATGTGACCCTGTTGAAAGATATAAATTACTTTCCAAAGCGGCTGAGTATGTCTTTACATCAGCACAGGTCTTGCAGACAGAAGGAAACGGAAAAACTAATCAGGTCTCATTTAAGACATATTTCTTAAAGTCTGTTAAGAGAATGAGAAGTGCTTTTGATATTTGCCAACCTTCTGGAAATCTGGGCGAAGAAGAATCTGCGCTTGCACAGTGCTTTATGGCTATAGCAGGCTTCGTTCGTAAAATGAGTGGAACCAGCGATGTTGATGCTGAAACTATGAATCTTGTGGTATCAAAGATGGTTGAAGAGGCATTAAAATACAATAAGGTAGAAAGTGTTCTTGAAAGTGGCGAGGAAGAAGATATCTTCTCTCCTGAATACTTTGAAAAATTATCAGATGTAGAAATGCCTGCTACAAAGTTAGAATTACTTATCAAAATGCTCCGTAAGCAAATAAAGGAATATGGCAGGGTTAACCAATTAGCAGCGAAATCTTTCCAAGAAATGATTGAAAAGACTATTGATGAGTACCATGAAAGACGTAAGCACCTTACTGCTGAAGAAGCCGGGGCAACACAGGAAGCTGCCTCAGAAGATATTATTAAGGCTGCAACTGAACAAGCTTTAGTGATACTTCGTCAGATGAACGAAAATCGTGAGAGTTTCCGTAAAATAGGATTAACCTTTGAAGAAAAGGCATTCTATGATATTTTGATTGCTCTTCGTGACCAGTATAAGTTTGAATATGGCATTGACAAAGAAGTTAACGGTGTTGTGATAAACGATAAATGCAAGACACTTGCTAAAAAAGTTAAGGAAATAATAGATACCGAGTCTTCATTTGTGGACTGGCTCAACAATCAGAATGTGCGTAATCAGTTAAAATTGAAGATAAAGATTTGTTTGGTTAAGAACGGCTATCCGCCACAGTATAGTCCTGAAGTGTTCACAAAGGTGATGGAGCAGGTAGAAAATTTTGAGGAGCATTCTGAAACAACTTCAGAAAGTTAGATTATTCCTTTTCCTTATTGCTTCTATGTGAAGAACTATGATGTTTGCTGAGAATAGTGCCCTATATGGTAGAAAGAAGGATGGTGAATAACATGGGAAGTATTGTTTTAGAATTACAGAATGAAATTGTGTCATCAAATTGCGATGTTGTTAATATATTACGCAAAGCACATTTGATTGCATCAAAATTAAAGCTTGCTGATTTTGATCAATGGATTCAACACGAATTAAATGGTTATCCTGACCCAGAATCTTGCCCTGAGTATAGAAAGGTTCGTGGAAGTTTAAAAACTTTCAATCCTTATCGCGGTTGGATTCCAACCTCAATACAGGATAATGAATACGAAAAAAAGATTTGTGAAAGAAAGTTAGTAAATTCAATTTCTGAAATCATTTCTTTATGTCAGTCCTCAGGAAATGTATTAACTTTAGATTTTTCAGGCGAACAACTTGCATTGTTTGATAAAATGGCTGATTCGCTACTTCCAATGGATTATGCATTACATGTACCTACAACTGCAGTTAAAGACATTGAAGAAAAAGTCAAAAATACTATTTTAGAATGGACATTGAAATTAGAATCGGAAGGTATTGTAGGGGAAAATATGGTTTTCTCTGAGACTGAAAAAGAATCCGCAGTGAACATGCCGCAAACCGTGAATAATTATTACGGGAATACAAGTGTGATCAATTCGCCATCCGATAATGTACAGATAGTGTCTGGAAGTGAGAATACAGTTACATTTTCCTATGATAAAGTTAAGGATGTAGTTGATGCCGTTGAAAAAAGTATTAGTGAATCTGATTTATCAAAAGAGGATATAGAAACCGCAACAGAATTATTAGCTGACATCAAATTAAAAATTGAAGAAGAGAAGAAACCGCATATTTTAAAATCAGCATTGGTTGGACTAAAAGACTTTTTAATTAATACAGGTGCCAGCGTTACTGCAGTGTTAATACAAGCTCAAATACAAGGTTTGTTCTAAAAATCTCAAATACTATTTCGGTATCTGAGTATAAGAAAACGGCCACACAGAGTATCTCTACTCTTGTATGGTCGTTTTATTTCTTATGTTCCCGCTTAAAGGCTTTCAGTTGGTTTTCTTTTAATCCCTTACTGAACACTCCTTTATTTACGGAATTTTTTCTTTGATCAAGGGCATTTTGAATCCTTTCTATTGTAATAAAGTCATGGATTATAGCATGGCTTTATTTTTTGGTTGCAAAAAGTAATGTCAATTTATTTGGAATATATCGCTTATATACTTTAATGACGAGTAATGTAAATAATTTAGCATTACTTTTCCATTAAAGTTATGCTATTTTTTACTATCTTCTATTACTTTCTTTACTTGATTATATTTAATTCAGAGTTAATCAATAACTCTGATGTGATTTCAACTAATGAAATGAATATCGTTGCATAGGTTGAGAACATCAAATTTAAATCACAAAGCCTGATTAGCTATAGGGCGATGAGATACATCGTAGAGTCTCTACGGGTTTATTCCGTGGGGTGCTATGTGAAGTACCTCTATTTTCCTATGGTTATTTTCAGTTAAGAAAGCCGGTACTTCACCTAGAGTACCGGCTCTTTTTGTATGTTCTCTCCATCGCTCCGACCGCTACAGAACGCCTGCTTATTACACGTAAAAACATATAAGGAGAAAAATTATGATAGAAAAAGTAAACCCGTCACATGTCGACAAGATTGCGGATCGTATTGCTGGAGCAATTGTTGATCTGGCTTACAAGCTGGATGAGAATCCGAAGATTGCTGTTGAAGTGATGCTCGGGCATGGTAAGTGTGCCGTGTGTATTGAAAGCACGGTGATGTTTAAGTTTAAGGATATTAAAAATATTATCCACCGTTTAAGCCCTGGGAAAGTAAAGATTGATATTACGGTTGTGCCGCAGGATAAGCATTTAAGCCGAAACCAAAACGGTATGGTTCGCTGCGCTGATAACGGGATTTTTAAAGGCGTACCACTAACAGGCGAGCAGAAGAAACTTTCTACTATTGCTCGAAAGGTTTATGAAAAGTATCCGTATGACGGCAAGTATGTTCTTGATGGTGAAAAGCTTATCATCTGCCAGTCTCACGCTAAACGAGAAGACTTATTGAAAGACTATCCGAATGCGTTTGTTAATCCTTTAGGCGACTGGACGGGTGGTATCAGCGTGGATACGGGAGCGGTTAACCGAAAACTCGGGTCAGACATGGCTTATGCTGTTACAGGCGGCGGATTGCATGGTAAAGATCTTACGAAAGCTGATGTGTCGGTTAACATTTACGCGTTCTTGAAAGCACAGGAAACCGGTCGGGTGGTTGAGTTTTCTTGTGCTATCGGGGATGAAATGGTTGATGGTAAACCGTATTCGCAGATTGTGGAAATTGCGAAAGATTATATTGACTCGGTGGGTGGTTTTGAAAAGCTGGCTTGCTGGGGTCTTTTCTAATGGGAGGAAAGCTTATGGAAAAAGAAATGCAGTATTATTTGGCTGACGTAAGTGAGCTTATCCCGTATGTGAGAAACGCTCGCACGCACTCTGAGGCACAAGTGGCTCAGATAGCGGCAAGTATTCGCGAGTTTGGTTTTCTATCCCCAATTCTAGTGGCGGAAGATAATACGATTCTCGCAGGCCACGGCAGGCTTGCCGCGGCATTAAAACTGGGTCTTAAAAAAGTTCCGTGCGTGAAAGAAAACCATTTAACTGAAACACAAAAGCGTGCTTATATTATTGCGGATAATAAGCTTTCACTTAACGCCGGCTGGGATAGTGAGCTTTTAGCAGTCGAGTTGTCAGAGCTTGAAGGAGCTGATTTTAACCTTGATCTTCTCGGGTTTGACGAGGTGGAGCTTTCCAGTATTTTTGATGCTGATAAAGACGTAAACGAAGACGATTTTGATGTTGAAAAAGAGCTGGAAGAACCGTGTTTTTCTAAAACAGGTGACATGTGGACGCTTGGTAAGCATCGTGTTATTTGCGGTGATGCTACTAAGTTAGAAACATATAAGACGCTTCTTGAGGATACTAAAGTGAATCTGGTGGTTACTGATCCGCCTTATAACGTGAACTATGAGGGTGCTGCTGGGAAAATTAAAAACGATAATATGGAGGATGATAAGTTTTACCAGTTTCTTTTCAACTCGTTCGTGAACATGGAGCAGGCGATGGCGGATGATGCGTCTATCTACGTGTTTCATGCTGACACGGAGGGATTGAATTTTAGAAAAGCATTCCAGGACGCGAGGTTTTAGGCTTATACCCTTTAATGCCTGATCGTATGAGAGTTGACCGGGATGAGAGTGGTCAAATTTTTTACGAGTATACGTTAAGTGATAGTGATGTTTTAGCGGGTAAAGAAACGAGTGTGAAACTTAAACCCTTTGACGTGCTTCATATTCCCGGTCTTGGTTTTGACGGGCTTGTTGGCTATTCGCCTATTGCGATGGCAAAAAACGCTATCGGTATGGCGATAGCTACGGAAGAGTATGGTGCATCGTTTTTCGCTAACGGTGCTACACCAAGCGGAATCTTGGAATACCCCGGTACAGTAAAAGATCCGTCTGGTATGAGGGATAGTTGGAATAAGGGGTTCTCGGGTTCTAATTCGCATAAGATAGCGATTTTAGAGGAAGGCATGAAGTATACGCCTATTTCTATTTCGCCTAACGAAGCACAGTTTCTTGAGACTCGTAAGTTTCAGATTAACGAGATCGCTCGTATTTTTAGAGTCCCACCACACATGGTTGGTGATTTGGAAAAGTCGAGTTTTTCTAATATTGAGCAGCAGTCGCTGGAGTTTGTGAAATACACGCTTGATCCTTGGGTGGCGCGTTTTGAACAGTCTATTACGAGGCGGCTTTTTACTGATAAGGAGAAAGAAACTTATTATGTGAAGTTTAACGTGGATGGTCTTCTTCGAGGAGACTATCAGAGTCGTATGAATGGTTATGCTACCGCTCGTCAAAACGGTTGGATGAGCGCAAACGATATTAGACAGTTAGAAAACCTGGATAAGATTCCCGCCTGTGAGGGTGGTGACTTGTATTTGATTAACGGTAACATGCTCCCACTTAACCGTGCGGGAGCGTTCACTGTAATTGGCAGAAATAAGTTAGGTGATTAAGATGAATTTGTGTCTTGATAATATTAATATAACATGTTAAATTAATATTGTTATAGTATAACTGTTTAGACAGTGGATGAATCATTTAGGCAACGAAGACATAACGAATTATCTTAACGTTAAGCGAAAAATAGAATTTAATCTCTATGGATACTTAACTAAGATAATATCCTACACTATGAGAGTATACAACAAATTAAGAGTAGCAGAAAGGGTGGAATAATTTATGTGACATTATAAAAATCATAAAATGTACAAGAATAATGATTATTCGAGATAAAAGCTGATTAATCTCAATCTTACTTAGTCAAAGATGTTGTTTTTAAGGAGGTGCTTACAAATGGTTAGAAAAAGAAAGATGTTATCAGCAATAACCGCTTATGTAATGGTTGTTGGAATGTTGTTTTTTACATCCAATTCTGTTGCTTATGCGTATACTTTATCTCAACCAAAATCGTTTTATGATAGTATTTCATGGACATGGTTTTATAGTGATAAGGCTACGCCAGCATATAATTGTCTAGGATTTGCAACTGGTAGTATGACGTACGAATGGCCTAGTGACTTTGGTGATGCTGCTACTAAAGCGCAATTGGATAATTATCTGGCAAAGAAAGGTTATAGACCTTATAAATATGATCCATTTATTCTAGCGTATGGTCATTCTCCTGATAAAATTGTTCATTTTGCAAAGGTTACTGGTCTTAAGTGGTGCCGTGCTAAATGGGGACAATTGGAGCTGTTTAACCATGGTAGTCATGATCCTTATTACCCTAATTCTGTTTATGGTTCTTTGCAACACAAATACACTGCGAATTAGAATTCTAGGAGGTGTAATACTATGTCTAAGAAAAAAATGTATATTTCGCTAGGAACTTTACTTTTATTGGTTCTATTTGTATCTACTGGAATTTTTATTATTGGAAATAATCAAGCATCAAAGAATAGTGGGAATATAGCTCATAAATTGATGCCAGTAAACGTAGCTTATGCTGAAACGTTAGATGATATAAAGGGATCCATGAATAAGTTGATGGTGGAATTAGAAACTGAGACGAAGACTAATCCACAAGTGGCTATGCAGGCACATCCAGGAAAGTTTATTAGGAATTCTAAAAACTATCAAAGAATATTGAAACTGGGACTGAAGGCAATTAAACCTCTTTACGATGCTATTTATGATAGTAGAGATGCTGGATGCTATGAGTATATTCTAGCTATGGCTATTGAAGACATAACTGGTGAAAAGTTTGTTTACAATTCTGACTATGGTTGGAAAAATTCGTTAGAGTTTAGGATGGCTTATGACGAAAAAGTAAACAATACAAGGTTTAATGTTGAAAGAATCAGTAATAATGAAACTTTGAATGATCATGACCGAACTCAGAAATTCAAGGAATTAGGGATTTTTGCAGTTTCTGATTTAATTAAAGAGTATAGGAAAAGTGATTCCAAAGTTTCTAAACCATCGATATTAGAAGCTGTTAAGGGAATTACTAGTAAGTATAAAGAACTTGCAATAACGGAAAGAACTCCAACTGAGAGTATTCTAGATGAAATACAATTATTTGATTCTCTAGTTTCCTTAAATGGAAGAGCATACAAGTAAGGTGGATTATCTAACTGTAAAGCTAGTTCTTTAGGTATTATATGAGTGTTATACAAACATGAAGCGACCAAGGTTTTCTTGGTCGCTTCTTTATATAAGAGAGGAGGAAAAGGTAATGAGGAAGTTTTGGCAGTGGAAAAACCAGAAGGAAAATCAGGAGTCAAATGAAATATTGGAGAGGACACTGTTTCTTAACGGTACGATTGCTGAAGAATCATGATTTACTGGAATATTATGAAGTGCAATATTCCTTAGAAATAGAATCAGATGATAAAGCTTATAACGGAAGCACATACAAATCTCTTTATAATTAATAAGTGTAAGGAAATTATTGAAAGAGAAAAGCAATATTCTAAGAAATTTTCTACAGTATCAGAAGAGTTAAAGAAAAAATTTCTAGTAAATATATGAATCAGCAAATAGATTTGATGGTAGCAATGTGTAATGAAAATCCGACAGAAGCAATAGGAAAGTCAAAAGAATTACTAGAAAGTTGTTGTAAAACAATCATTGAAAGCAACGGTGAAATTATAAAAGATTCAATAAATATGGGACAACTTGTAAAACAAACTCTAAGTTCATTGAATATTCCCAATAAAGGCGTGGCAATGGATTTAGAAGAAGAAATTGTGAAACAAATTACAGGGAGTCTTAATGGTTTAAGTAGTGGAATAATTGAATTAAGAAATCATTATGGAAGTGGGCATGGTCGTTCTGCAAAATTAATGGATTAACAAAACGACATGCAGAATTATCTGTTGGGGCAGGTATAACTCTTGTCTGCTATTTGTGGGATATATTTTTATTAATAAATGCAAATAAATGAGAATGATAAAATTAAATGGAGATACTAAAAATGGTAGATTTTAAGAAAAGAATTGCTTTAAAAAGTAAATCGAAAATTACCAATCCTATTGATTTATATAAAACGCTTGATAGAAAGAGTATCGCAGGTCCTTTAAGACCTGTTCAAAAATATGCTTTGGAAGAGTGGTATAACAATAGAAAAGATGAAAGAGATCTCATTGTAAAGCTTCATACTGGAGAAGGGAAAACTTTAATTGGTTTACTAATGCTACAATCAGTACTTAATTTAGGAGAGGGTCCATGCATATATGTTTGTCCTAATATTTATTTAGTCAAACAGGTTTGTTGGGAAGCTGAAAAATTTGGTATTCCATTTTGTGCAATTGATAATAATAATGAAATTCCTAATGAGTTTTTATCAGGTGAAAAAATACTAATAACTCATGCACATAAAATATTTAATGGGAAATCAATTTTTGGAATAGGTAATAATTGTACAAAAGCAGGAACAATTGTTTTGGACGATTCTCATGCTTGTATAGATGTATTAAAGAATTCGTTTACTGTAACTATAAGCAGGGAAAACAATGAAACCATTTATAATAAGATACTAACGTTATTCTCAGATGATTTAATAGAGCAAGGTGAGGGGAGCTATTTAGATATTAAATCTGGAGAATACGAAACTTTCATGATGGTTCCATACTGGGCATGGAATAGTAAAAAGGCTGAACTTTTATCTATTCTATCTGATTTTACCAATATGGATGAAATTAAGTTTGTGTGGCCATTGATGAAGGATAAAATAATAGAATATTCTTGTTTTATTTCAGGAAGTAAGATTGAGATTGCTCCATATAACATTAACGTAGAACAATTTGGGACATTCTCAAAAGCTAAGAGAAGAATTTTAATGTCTGCAACAACTCAAGAAGATATTTTCTTTGTCAAAGGATTAAATTTTTCAAGTGATGCAGTAGCTAATCCAATTGTGTATCCACAATTAAGATGGTCTGGTGAAAAGATGATATTGATGCCATCACTAATATGTGAGACCTGTGATAGAGACTTAGTTGCAACTAAATTTGCATCGGTGAATACTAAGAATTTTGGAATTGTTGCTATTGTTCCAAATACAAAAAGAGCTATCTATTACAGTAAATTAGGTTCAAAACTTCCACAAAATAATCAAGAATTATTTTCTGTGATAGACGATCTAAGAAAAAGTAATTTTGGAAAAACCGTTGTGATAAATAATAGATATGATGGGATTGATTTGCCAGATGAAAGCTGCAGAGTTTTGATAATGGATTCAATGCCATTTCTAAACAACTTCTCTGATAGATATGAAGAAAAGTGTTGCCCTAATAGTGAAATTATAAATAAAAAAATAGCACAAAAGATTGAACAAGGATTAGGAAGGGCTGTTCGTGGAGAAAAAGATTATTGCGCTATTCTTGTAATAGGATCTGATATAGAAAAATTTATGAGAGGCGTGTTAACAAGAAAATATTTTTCTGCCCAGACACAGAAACAAATAGAGATTGGGTTTGAAGTCGCAAAAATGGCAAAAGAAGAAATTAGTGAAGAAGATCAGCCTATGAAGCAGATTATTTCACTAATAAGTCAAATTCTCAAAAGGGATGAAGGGTGGAAAGAGTATTACACTGGTGAAATGAATGCAATTGTTCAAGATAACGTAGAAAATAAAATTTATGACAGATACGCAGAAGAAAATGAATTAGAAAAATTATTTTCACAGGGAGAATATGAACTTGCTGTAGAAAGGACACAAAAATTCATTGATAAGTTTATCAAGGATGATTTAGAAAAAGGCTGGTATTTAGAGCAGATGGCAAGATATGCCTATATGTATTCAGAGGAAAAATCAGAAAAACTTCAAAAGTCCGCATTTAAAAAGAATCCTCAATTATTAAAGCCTAAAGAGGGAATTGCATATTCAAAAATCTCTTTCCTGAATGAAAATAGAATAAATAGATTCAAAAGAAATATTGGCAAATATGACAGTTTTAATGAATTTAATCTTTATATAAATGAACTGATAGAAAATCTTTCTTTTGGCATTGCGGCTGAAAAATTTGAATCTGCATTAAAAAACTTAGGTGAAATTCTAGGCTATGTTAGTCAACGACCAGATAAAGAAATTAGAAAGGGTCCAGATAATTTGTGGTGTGTTTCAAATAAAAAATATGTATTTTTTGAGTGTAAAGATGAAGTGGACGAAAATAGAAATGCTATAAAAAAATCAGAAGCAGGTCAATTTAATAACCATTGTGGATGGTTTAAGGAAGAGTATGGGGAACTTGTAGATGTTTTGCGCATAATGATAATTCCTACTAAGCAGTTAGCACATGATGCGGATTTTAATGAGAAAGTTTTCGTGATGAGAAGGAATGGTTTAAAAAAGCTAAAAGATAATCTAAAAAAGTTTGTAAAAGAAATCGAAAAATACGAATTAGATTCATTATCTGATGAAAAAATCCAAGGGTATTTAAATATGTACAAATTAAATATTGAGAATTTTCCAGGAAATTATATTGAAGATATATATCATTTAAAAAAATAAAATAGTTAATAGAGATGGAGAGACGCTATCTCTCCATCTCCTTACCCATATAAATTCCATAGTTCTTTCGTATTTGATAAAGCTCGTCCATTGTAGATTTTGCAGAAGAATGCTCTTGCATAATGGTATTCTTTTTCCTTGCAATTTATCAAGTTTATCTAAAATATCCTTTGAATTAGGCGACTTTGAATAGGACTTTTTTTAAGTTTTGTAAGAGCTTTTTCGTAGCGTGTGATTTCAGCCTTATACTCCTCGAAAAATGCCTTATTAGAAGGACTTGCTTTATATTCTTTGTAGTAGGCTCGATACTTTTTAACAGTATGAACTTGTTCCATCGTATCAGAAAGCAGCTGCATATCCTTATCAATTTCTTTGATTTTATCTTATAAGTTCTGTCTTTCTTCAGCACTTTTCTTTATGTATTCATCAAGTTGCTTAACGGATTTAATACCTTGTTCTCTGAGAAAGATAACAGAGTCAGCCATTATATTAAGGTTATATTTGGTTGCCCAATATTCATAGCCTTTGCTTCCTTTCACCTTTCTTCAGTATAATCTTCTCCGATTGTTTTAGATCTTGTAAATCTCGGCTTATCTTTCGGTTTAAAAGCAATGTGTTTGCTATACTTAATTTCATAGCCAAGATTAGCCATTTTCTTTAAAAAATCATCCCAATCCTTAAACTGTTTTACCATTCTGTCAATATCAAATTGCAGCCTGCTTTTCCAAGAAGTACCACGCTTTGTCTGTTTATTCTCATACCAAGATTTACCGTTAGTCTTATATTTCTTCTTGTAACTTTCGTAAAACTCATCAATGACAGGTAGGTTGTTTTCTTTGCATAACTTGTCGCTTTGATACCTGATTTGATGACAGCTTTTCTTATTAGACTGGTGGCATCTACCCGTTATCATATTTACATTGTTGAAGATGATGTGATTGTGGATATGCCCTTATCTACGTAAGTAGATAAGACAAATTCGTACTTGTCTTTAAGTATATTCTTATACAGCTTTATACCAATCTGGTGAGCCATTTCAGGACTTGTTTCTCCCGGTAAAAATGATTGAATGAGATGTCTTGCAAAAACGGTTTTTTGCTCTCGCGTCTTTCGTGTCCTTAAAAACTGAGTGTGGGCAGTTGATTCGTGGCATTTATGAGTGCGTAGTAAAAGTTGCTTGTTGAATATTATGAAGGCAAAGATTTGCAGGTAATTGCTTCGTTTATGAGGGAATATTGTTGGCGACATTAAATGCGCATGATGGTGTTGTCTGCTTTTGCGGTTGTTGCCGCTGCTACTTCTGTGTATGAAAAGTATAGTTTTACTGCTACCTTGTCTTGTGTTGTTTCCAGAACACTAGAAGCGTCACCACAGCACCGGCCAAAATTGTAGCGACGGTATTAATCTGTGTTCCAGGACTCCAAGCATAGCTAATAAAGTGCAAATTAGACACATATGGCTACTATCTCCTTACGATCTTAGGTAAAACCATTCATAATTAAGCGGTCAAAACATGCAAAAAAGACTACTTAAAACCTACGCAAGACATGTGGGCACACAAAGTTCGCTAGAAACGATTAGGCAAGATATACAGTATTACAAGAATAGTATACAATAATTTACTATAAGTCTTTCTTAAAATAATTAATAAAATTTATTATTTGTTACTGTTTTGTATTCATGACTTATAACTGTATTGTATTTTTTTGTAAGAAGTAATAGCATCTCCTATTAAAGTTCTTAAATGAACTTAAAAGGAAATTAAATGAGTTATTATTTTTTATTGAAAGGTGAATGTTATGGGACGTACTAGAACTGAACACAGCACTCCACATCTTACTAGTATGAGTGATTTCTTTGTTGGTGAAATACCAGACGATGATGAAAATTGAAATAAACATGCTGGCGGTTTTGTTATTTTGTAATAAAATTGCCAGCATTATTTTGTGAAAAGATATGTTATGGTTAATTTTGTTTCACCTGAACGAGAATTTACATTGATGGATTCTTTGTCATCAATTATTGAGGTATTTGCCTTAAAGAAGTGGCAATGGAGTGTTGAAGTATCAGCATTAGACACTACTTGTATTTTGGATTCGTGTGTTTATTTAGATGAGGCTGATTGTGCAGATATTGTTTTAGAATCCGCTAGAGGTAAAGGTCTTGGGCTTGAATCTCTAACTAGCGGTTTATATGAATTATTGGAACATATAGTATATTCGAATCAGTCTGTTTTGTATTCTTGTTCATCATCTCTTCGAATAAAAGGAGATGCGATTCTTAATCTTTCTAATTCAGCAAGCAAAAATACTGATTATACTTTTTATAGTATGAGTGATAATGCTATTGCTTCGTTACCACCAGAATACTGCGGTGGAAAGTCTACTGGTGAGTTTTCTTCTATTGATGAAAATTTAATTCGTTGCTACTATACAAATAATGGATGGGCCGCAGGTGCTTCTATCCAAGAAGCGACTTTGCATGCGCTTAATGAACTTATTGAACGAGATGCAACATCTAATATTCTTCTTTCTAATATATTTGATGATGTATGCGTAGAGTTTTTAATTCCTAATTGTGAATTATTGAAAGAAATAAAACAGGCTATTGAGAGCGCAACTGGTAACAAGGTGTATATTGTATCGATTCCAGCTTTGTCTGGCTCAGTGGTGCTATCTATATGTTATAAGACAGATAGAGAAGAAATTCCTACTTTTGGATGCGGCGCATCGCAATTTTTAGGATACGCAACATATCGTTCGCTTCTTGAGTTATGGCAAGAGTTATGTGCAGATAAAGATTATTCTAATCCTGAAGAACGTGATAGATCCAAAAGACTAAAACATCTTGTACATTCATATCCAAATATTAAGAAAGCTTTATTCTTAGAAAAAATTAGACAGGATAGTGGGAAATTTTCACAAAAATTAGTGTCATATGATATACGTGACACTTTATCTATTCCTAACATAGAAATTCAGATAAATAATATAGTAAATGATCTTCATAAGTACGGAATAGATATATGGAAACGTGACGCATTCCACTATGAGCGTAAATCGATGAAATGCAATCCTAGTGTTGTGCAAATTGTCGCACCAGGATTGGAACGTTTTCATGTTATTCGTCATGGTTTTCCTGCTGAACTTATAGGTCGTCTAAGAAAACGTAAATCAATAATGTCGATTCGTCAACACAATTAATGTAATTTATAAGGGGCTTATTATGAAGGCTATTGGTAAGCGGAATAATATTTTTATTCGTATGAGATCTATTAGTCCAGCATTGCGATGGGCTTTGGTTGGCTTCTGTTTTTCTATGCTTGGTAATCAAGCGTATGAAGGATCGGTTTTGCCTTCTATTATTATTGTGGGTTTGCCAGCTTGGGTGATTGGTTTTCGTAAGACTTTTATGACGGTTGCCGATTTTCTTTCGCCATGCTCTGGTTGGATTGTTGATAAGCTTGGCGGTTTTCGCGCTCTTGCTATGACTGAGGGCGTAGAAGGCGTGCTCGGTTTGCTGCCGCTTCTTATGTTTGGCTCTCCTGCGTGGAAGTGGTCGCTTGTAGCTCTTTCTTGTGCATTGTTGATTACAGGTCAAGTGATTGATATTGCTAGCGAAGTTTTCGAGGTTGATGCTGCAGGCGGCGACGACAGCATGATTGTAAACTACAGCGGCATTGTGAGCATTTTGGCAAGTATTACAGGAACATTACTTGGCTCTCCATTAGGATCGTGGATTGCGAGCTGGTCGATTCCTGCGGTTTTGATTTTCTCGTCCGTGACTTCTTTTGCGGCTTGTGCTACGCGATTTATTATGAAACAAGACATTGCGCAAGCGTCTTGCGCAGAAGAGGAAGCGTTGCAAGATGTAGAGAATGAATCGCAAGCGATTAGTGAAGAAGGAGAAGTATCGCAAGTATCGCAAGTATCGCAAGAAAATGACGTTGCCAATAAATCTGCAGCTAAGCAATCTGCGAATCCGTCACTCAAGAGTAAAATCATGCTTCTTGCAGGATCTCTTTTGGTTGCTTTTATTCCTGCATGCTCTGTTTCTTATATTCTTCTCGGTATCGGTAAACAATATAGCTCTCAATCTTTAACAATACTGTATATTTTCACTGGTGTAGGAAGCGTGCTCGCATCCGTTTTATATGCGCACTCTTCTCAAAAACTCGGTTTAAGAAAAGTTGCGATTTTAGGTATTGCTGTGAGCTTGCTTGCTTATTGCCTTATGTTTATTAATCTTTTGCCAATGATGTGCTTCGCATTCTTCCTTCAAGCGATTGGTGGAATGTTACTAGTAGAGCCGATTATTGTTGCGCGTCAGATTCTGTTTAAAGGAAGTGCGCTCGCTAAGTTTTCTGGTTGGGCACGACTCGCGTTTGCGATTGGTGCTACTACTGGTTCTTGGATTGGATTTGCATTCTCATCTACGTGCCAATGGCAGCTTTTGCCTATACTCGCGCTGATTTTTACCGCCGGTTTGATTGTTGTTTTGCCGCAGTTGCCAAACACTAGCTATGCGGCGCTCGCATGATTATTTGTAATATTTAATATTGAATATAGTTGTTACCTTAATCGCATGGTAGTTTTTGCCTATATTACTTGAATTATTACGCGGGGGGGGGTATCCTTTGCTCTATTAACAAGCTCTTTTACAAGATGTGAGTTTACGTCTGCAGAGCGAGTTGAAGAGAAAATATATAAGTGAGGACTGTTAATGGTTAAGAAAACACAAGCTGCTAAAAATGCTTTACATGTGTCTAAGAATTACGCGTATTTGAAGCCGAGTACACTTCGTTCAATGGCGAAAGAGATAAGTGGAACTCGTTTAGAAGCATGTAAGTCGTATGCGGTTTCACGTTTACCGAAAATTGCTGTGACTGCAACATTGGCAAGCTTGCTTGCTTGTGGTGCTGGTTTGCCAACTCATCAAGCTTGGGCTAATGGTTTTAATCTTCCTGATGGTAGCTATAGGTATGCGAATCGCGATTCTTCTACAAAGGCGCAGAGGTATGTGGATATTAAACTAGTGCCATGCGATGAAAAACAAAACGATAATAAGGAAACAGCAGACAGAAAAACTTACGGACAATATTATAAGGTTGAGTACCAGTTTAATTCTCAGGGTGAATGGTGGGGTGGTCGACCATTCTGGTGGGCGAGTGTGCCTAAGGGTGTTGACATTGTAGATAATAAAATTACTTTGTACAAAGATGAACAGTTGACTGGTGATTCGTCTTCTCAACAAACAGGTGCAACATATACAAAGGAGTCTTGGAATCAGTCTGTCAGCCGTTTCTGGTTTGATAATAATAAAGAGCAAGGCACTGAATTTAAGAATAACTGGGAAAGAATGACCGGTGAAGCCGGTGGTTATGACGAATCTGGTAATACTCTCGGTACTTCTAGGGAATATAAGGACGCTACTAGTGCCTTGATTATTAACTGGGAGAGTAGAGGCAATAGAAAGTCTAAGATTAGCTTCGTTATTAAACTGAATGATAAAACGAAGCCTTTGAAATTTGCTGCAGGTGTGTACCAGGTGATGGGCAACTGGCATTACACTGCTGGTAAGGTTGCGCTTGCGCCGACGTTGCCAAAATACTCACAAGAATTGGAACTTACTTATCCTACAGATAAAGTAGAAGTTGATTCTTCGACATATGGAAATAATCTTTCAGAAGATGAGAAAAAGGCTGTTCTTACAAAGCTGTGGAATGCTAATAAGAGTAATACCGATGTGCTGAAAAAGCTTAAAGGTATGGAACAGACTCAAACTGAAGAGGCTTTCAAAAAGGCTGTAAAAGTCAATAACGATGGTAGCGCAACGGTAACATACAAGGATAACTCTACGGATACTATTTCTAAGGAGAATCTGACTAAGCGTTATATTCCTTTTGCTGATAAGGTGAAAATTAACTATCCTACCAATTTAACTCCTGTTAAAAATATTTCTCAATTAAGCAAGGAAGAGAAACAAGCTGTAAAGAATGCTATTTTAGCAGCTAATACTGGTAAGCATATTAAAGATTTGACTGTTGATGCTAGTGGCAATGCGACTATTACTTTCACTGATAAGATTGGCGCTCCTTCAACTAAAAAGCTTGAAGGCAAGTATCTTGTAAAGAAGCAGCGTTTACTTGCGGATAAGTTTACGCCGTACTATCCAGTGCCAATGGCAGTTGGAAATCCACAAGGGTTGACTGTGAATGAGCAGACGGAACTTGTGAAGAAAGTTTATGAAGCAAATAAAAATAAATCTGACTTCATAGATGCAATTGGTAAGCCTAACAATCTAGAAGAAGCTAAGAAATCTATTACAGTAGATAATAAAGGCAACGTAACTATCACTTATAAAGATAATACTGCTGATTTTCCATCTACTGATAAGCTCGATGGCAACAAGCTGGTGTATCAAGCGAAGAAGCTTAATGAGACCACTTACATTACGCTTCCAGCTCGTACAGCTGTAAAAGATGCTAAGGCAATTCAAACCAATGAACAGTCAACTATTAGGCAAGCCATCTTAACAGCCAATAGTGGTCTTCAAAGCAAACTAAAAGGCAGTAATGAAAATACGGCGATTACGTTTGATGATGCTAAGCATACTATGACTGTTAAGTTTAATGATGATTCAACTTCTACCTTCGACTATTCTGAGTTGGTATACACCAAGGGGAATCCAGAAAAGCCAAAAACTGAAACAAAAAATAGTAATGGGTACAAGTACAACATTACTAAGATTGTCATTAAGGATAAAAATAAACCAGTGACTGCTGATTGGAATAGTTTTGCCCGACAGTTTATTAGAGATAACTGGAAGTCTAAGGATGTCAGTAATCCAATAACGGATCAATTCATTAATAGTAATCCTGATCTTATGGGTATGTTCCATTCTTCTGATCCAAAATCTTCTGGAGGAATGAAACTCTATAATTTCTCAAATAAATGGGAAAATAACAATTCTAATTTAACTTTATCTGATGGGTCTTGGAATAACTATAATATTGTCTCTATTTATGAAGGTGGTTCTGGGTTTGAAATAAAAAAGAATGATAATTATGGTCCAAAAACAATAATCATTCTTTCTGCAGATGATTGTTTTGTATCTAATGCTGCCGCTCCTAATCCTGAAGCGCTTAAGAAGGAAGCTGAGGATCTTATTGACAAGATTCTTCAGAAGCATGGCTTGAGTAAGGATGAGATTGATAAGTTCAAGAAAGATCATCAGAACGATATTAACAAGATCACTAAGCCAGAAGATGTAGACAAGATTATTAAGTCTGCTGATGAGCATGGTAAAGATGAGAAGAAAAAGAAAGATGCTCAGAAGCAGATTGAGAATGCTACTAGTGGCTTAGCTGAGAAAACTAAGAAAGAGCTTGAAAAGAAGATTGGTAATGAGACTGATCCTGAAAAGATTCGTGAGAAGATAAACGAGTTCCAAAAGGATCAGGATCAAAAGAAGCAAAAGGAAGCTGATCAAAAGCAGCAACAAGCTGATCAGCAGGCTGAGCAGGAAAAGCAACAGCAGCAGCAGAAAGATGATGCGAAGGTTGATGGCGAGGTAACGAAGCAGAATCAACAGGAGCAGCAAGACACAGGCAAGGCTGAAGAAGCTAAGAAGAAAGCTGAGCTTGAGAAGCAAAAACAGGCTGCTATTAATGAAATTAACGGGAATGATAAACTCAAGCCTGATTGGAAAGAGCAGTTTATTCAGCAAGTTAATGAAGCTCAGGATACTGATGGTGTAAATAAAGCCAAAGATGCTGCTAAACTAAAGGGCACTCAGAATCAGACTGCTGCTGATAACAGTAATAATGATGGTCTTAATAACGCTAAGACTGATGCTAAGAAGAAGATTGGTGAGTTGACTAATCTCAGCGAACAAGATAAGCAGAAGTATCAGGGTGACATTGATAACGCTAAAGATCTTGATAAAGTTGCAGAGATTCTCAACAATGCTGAGTTTGAGGATGCTAAAGCTGATGCTAAGAAGAAGATTGCTGATCTGAAGCAGAAAGGTGATATTACTGAGCAAGAAGCCAATGGTTTAACCGGTCGCATTGAGAATGCTAAGGATTTGCGAGAAGTTGAGGGTATTCTTGAGGAAGCTGAGCTAAAGAAAGCTAAGAAGGATGCTGAATCTGAAGTAGATAAGCTCACCAATCTTAACAAAGCTCAGAAGGATGCGCTTAAAGCAGAGATTGATGATATTGAAACTGACCCGACCAATGAGAATATGAAGACTATTGAGAAGGTCAAGACCGCTATCACTGCTGTTGTTACTAAGGCTAAAGAGCTTGATGGCAAGATGAAGTCGCTCAAGGATCTTGTGACTCTTGTTAATGGTCAGAAGTCTACTCTTACAGCAAAGCCTGATTATAAGGATAATAAGAAGACTGCTTTTGACAGTGCGTTAAAGGCTGCGGAAGATCTTGTTAAGACTGATTCGGCTGAGAACAAGACTGCTGATGAAGTTGACAATATTAAGAACGCATTAGAAAAAGCTGTTAAGGATCTCGGTGGCAAAACTGTTGATAAGTCTGCGCTGCAAGAACTTATTAACGGTGACACTGGCTTCAAGAAGACTATTGTTTACATTAATGCAGATAAGAGTAAGCAAACTACTTATGATAAAGCTATTACTGATGGTAAGTCAGTGCTTACTGATGCTAATGCAACTGTTGAGCGAGTGACTCAAGCTGTTAATGCTATCAATTCTGCTAAGGCTGCTCTTGATGGCAAAGTTAATACAACTGAACTTGAGCAGAAAGTTTCTGAGGCTAAGAAGCTGAAGAAGTCAACTAACCCTCAATCTGCTGGCGATGCTAAGTATGAGAATGCTTCTGAAGCAAAGAAGTCTGCGTTTGATACAGCTTTGCAACAGGCTGAGTCCGCTCTTACTGAAGCTAAGAGCGATCAGTCTCAGAAGTCTCCTGAGCAGAAGCAGCAAGCTGTTAATGATGCGTTGACTGCGCTTACTAAGGCTGTTCAAAATCTTGACGGTAATGACGTGAGTAAGTTGCAGACTGCTATCGCCAATGCAAAAGCTAAGCAGCAAGAAGTTGTTTACAAGAATGGTACTGCTGTGAAGAAAAAGGCTCTTGATGATGCTTTGAAGACTGCCGAAGATCTTGTTAAGACTCCTCACGGTCACACTGATTCTGAAATCAGCACAGCTTTGAATAACTTGAATACTGCAATAAGCGGTCTTGATGGAATGGTTAATACAGCTGAGCTTCAGACGGCTGTTGATAATGCTAAGAAGTTGACCGGTGTTACTACTCCTAAGTCTCAGGACGCATATAAGTATGAGAATGCTTCTGAAGCAAAGAAGTCTGCGTTTGATAAGGCTTTGCAACAGGCTGAGTCTGCTATTACTGAAGCTAAGAATGCTAAGTCTACTAAGACTCCTGAGCAGAAGCAGCAAGCTGTTAATACTGCGTTGACTGCGCTTACTAAGGCTGTTAATGAACTTGACGGTAACGACAAGTCTCAATTGGTAGCAAAGCTCGCAGAAGCAAAAGGTAAGAAGAATGATGCTTCTTATAAGAATGCTTCTGCTGCTAAGCAAGCTGCTCTTGACAATGCTATAACCTCTGCAGAAGGTATTGTAAAGAAAGCTGGTGCAACAGCAGGTGAGATTACTAACGCTATCACTGCTCTTACAAATGCTGTTACTGGTTTGGACGGTCACGATATCTCTACTTTGCAGACGGTTGTAACTGCTGCCGAGTCGAAGAAGAAGACTATTGCTTACATGAATGCTCCTGATACTACGAAGACTGCGTTTGATCAGGCTTTGCAAGCTGCTCAAGATATCTTGAAGAATCCTCAGGGCAAGACTGAGCAAGAAATCAACGATGCTAAGACTAAGCTTGAAACTGCTTCTAGTGCTCTTAATGGAACTGTAGATACGTCTAAGTTACAGGCTGAAGTTGACAAAGCTGATTCTTTGAAGAAGTCCGTACAGTATACAAATGCTGTTCAGGATAAGAAATCTGCGTATGATACTGCTCTTGCTGCTGCTGAGTCTACTCTTGCTGATGCGAAGGATGCTCAATCAACGAATAATCCTGAGCAGAAGCAGACTGCTGTTAATGATGCGCTACAGCAACTTCAAACCGCAGCTGCTGCACTAAATGGTGTTGATATTGCTGATTTGCAAGCTGAGATTGCTCTTGAGAATAGTGTGAAAGAATCTGTAAAGTACGTGTATGATACTGCTGAAAAGCAGCAAGCATATAATAAGGCTTTGCAAGATGCGAAGGAGCTTATATCTAAGCTAGCTGATCCTGCTGGTCAGGGTGTGGAAGTTGCTGCTAAGTCTCAAGCAGATCGTCAAGCTCTTGTTAATACTGCGTTAAAGAGTCTTAAGAATGCTAAAGATGCTTTGAATGGTGTTAATAAGACGGTATTGCAAGCTGAAGTTGATGATGATTCTCACTTTAGCAAGTCGTTTGCCTACTTGCTTGGTGAAGCTCCTGATTTGGATGTGTATAAGAAGGCATTGGCTGAAGCTAAGAAGGTTGCTGCTGATCCTAACGCAACTCAGGCTCAGGTTGATGCTGCGGCTAAGAAGCTTTCTGCTGCTCGTAAGGCTTTGGCGTCTGCTAAGGCTCATGCGGCTGAGGTTCGTGCTTCTGTGCGCGCTCAGGTGTTGAAGAGTGGTAGTGTTGCTCAGCTTAGTAAGACTGGTAGTGACGTGTCTGTGTTTGGCTTGTTTGCTGCAACTCTTAGTGCTGCTGGTGCTGCGCTTTTCTCAGCTAAGCGTCGTGGTACTTCTCGTCACAGTAATAAGTAGAATATTTGCTAGCTGGTCTGGTTATTGCAGATCAGCTAGTTTTAGAGCTGTTTAATGTTTGCTTAATTGTATTCAGTAAGTTTGCTGAGTATTGAGTTAATTAGCATAATGAAGTTAATGTAAAATGTGCCTCACTTTGCGTCTTTCTTTACTACGCAAAGTGAGGCATTTTGCTATTTTAATTTGCGATTACATGGGAAGTTATTGTTGCTTACTATATTTTAAGAGTTATCTTGCTTACAAAGCACTTATTGAAGCGTTTAGTCACTGAGTTGCTAAGTTATTGAAACATCGAAACATTAAACCTTAACGATTTGCATATGTATGCATATATGCGTATAATATGTAAAAATAGAAAATCTTGCGAGTATGAATACAAATAAAAGAGTATAAAATATTCTGCACAAATTACTATACAGGAGACTCTCATGCACAAGATTGTTCAAAAATGGAATAACATTGACCTTATTTTACGCATTGTAATTGGTCTTTTTCTCGGTGCTGTGCTTGGTATTTTTGTGCCAGCTCACGTCTATGTGCTAGATCTTATGGGGAAGCTTTTTGTCAGTGCGCTTAAATCTGTTGCGCCAATTTTGGTATTTTGCCTAGTTATTGGTGCACTTGCGCAAGCAAAAAGTGTTGGCAACATGAAAGTGGTAATAGGGCTGTACGCGCTATCTACGTTTACTGCAAGCCTTGTAGCTGTATGTGCGGCTATGATTTTCCCTGTTGATTTTACTTTTGCTCATGTTGCAGCAGCGTCTTCGCCGTCTCCTCAAGGAATTGGTGAGGTGCTTAATTCACTTGTGCTAAATATTGTTGTTAATCCTGTAGATGCTCTCGTTAAAGGTAACTTTATTGGTATCCTTTTCTGGGCGATTGCTTTCGGTGTTGCGTTACGCTTGGCTGAGCCTTCTACCAAAGCATTTTTCGATAACGTTTCGTCTGCTATTGGAAAAATTGTCCACTGGATTATTAACGCAGCACCTTTTGGCATTATGGGTCTTGTTTATACAACAGTTGCAAGTAATGGTCTTCGTATTTTTAGTGAGTATGGTTTCGTTATTGCTTTGTTAGTAGGTACTATGGCTGTTGTTGCTTTGATTCTTAATCCTATTTTGGTTTTCGTGCTTACACGTAAGAATCCGTATCCTCTTGTTTTTAGAACTTTGCGCGATTCGGGTGTTACAGCGTTCTTCATGCGTTCTTCTGCTGCAAATATTCCTGTGAATATGAATTTGTGTGAAAAACTTGGCTTTAACAAAGATAATTACTCTGTTTCAATACCGCTTGGCTCAACTATTAATATGAGCGGAGCTGCTATAACTATTTCTATCATGTCTTTGTGCGCTGCTCACACGCTTGGTATTCGCGTTGATATTCCAACGGCTGTGATTCTTTCTGTGCTTTCTGCAGTTTCTGCTGCAGGAGCATCTGGTGTAGCTGGTGGTTCGCTTTTGCTTATACCTCTTGCATGCTCGTCGTTTGGTATTTCAAATGATATCGCTATGCAAGTAGTTGCTATTGGTCTTATTATTGGCGTTATTCAGGATTCTTGCGAAACTGCACTTAACTCTTCCACGGATGTTCTCTTTACTGCGGTTGGCGAATATCGCATGTGGCAGCGTGCAGGTATTGAATTCAAAATGGGCAAGGATCACGAGACTGTGCAACTTAAAAAGTAGATGTTCTGCTGTTGCTAGTTTTTGCTAAGTATTCTTGCTAGTGCGTGTTCTTCCGTTTTTACGTTTTAGATCGCGCACTTTTATTATATTTGGATGTTTATTGTAAATGAATCTAGCAGATGTTCAAATAAAATAGTAGAAGTGGAATCGGTATTTTTAGCGCGCATTAGGCTTTAGGGAAGTGGTAGGTTGTGTTTGCAGGAATACTGCGGTTTATCCACGCGTTTGCTGCGATTATACTTCCGCTTCCGATTGTTGTTTCGCCGCCAAGAATAGTAGCATTTGCGTAAATTACTACGTTGTCTCCAATATTCGGGTGTCACTTTCCGCCTTTTACAGGATTTCCATCCTCGTCTAGCGCAAAGCTTTTCGCACCAAGCGTTACTCCTTGGTAAAGCTTAACATGCTCGCCGATTATAGTTGTTTCGCCGATTACAATGCCAGTTCCGTGATCAATGCAAAAATATGCACCAATTTTTGCTCCTGGATGAATGTCAATTCCGGTTTTTCTGTGAGCATATTCGCTCATAAGTCTAGGAATTAGTGGCACGTTAAGCTCGTAGAGTGCGTGAGCTGTGCGGTGAATAAGCATTGCGTAAAAACCAGGGTATGCGAGCGTGACTTCTACTTTGCTTGTGCAAGCAGGATCGCCTTCATATATTGCTTGAATATCTGTTAAAAGTAACTTTTTAATTGCAGGAAGTTTATGTATGAATTGATTGCAAGTTTCTTGAATTTTAATTGAGTTGCTTGTATAGGATTGAAGTTCGTGGAATATAATGCGTTCTATAGTGTCTAACGCGTTTGAAGTAACGGTATTCAAAGTGGCATTGAGTTGCGCAGTATCGTTACTTACATTGCGTGCATGCAACTCAGGCAAAAGTAACACCTGAGTTGCATGTATGAGCGCAATAATATTGTGATAGTTAGGTATGAATGTAGCTTGCCTTATGTCAGAATCATGAATTGAGTTGAGTTTGTTTATAAGGTCAAGATGCTCATTCATACATTAATCTCCAGTATTTTCCTTGTCTTCTTTATTTTCTTTATTTTCTCGTTTTAATTACTAATTAATATTTGCACATATTATTTAATCAAAACTTGCGTATTTAAAGTAGTACTCCTAAATGTATTTAGTCTTCAAATAATGCGGTAGACAAGTATCGATCTCCTGAATCTGGCAGTATTGCAACTATGGTTTTGCCACTATTTTCTTCTCTTTTTGCTTCTTGGATTGCTGTCCAAATCGCAGCTCCGGAAGAAATACCAACGAGGACGCCTTCTTTTTGCTTATAAGCTTGCCGTTTTCGATTGCGTCTTCATTTGTTACGTGAACAATGCGATTATAAATGTTTTTGTTGAGCACATCTGGCACGAATCCTGCGCCGATTCCTTGAATCTTGTGCGCTCCTGGTTTTCCGCCTGCGAGCACAGGGGAGTCGGCTGGTTCTACTGCGATTACTTCAAGATGCGGATTTTGCTCTTTTAAGTATGTGCCAGTACCAGTGATTGTGCCGCCTGTTCCAACGCCTGCAATAAGCATATCCACGTTTCCGTCAGTGTCTTGCCAAATTTCTGGACCAGTTGTGTTGTAGTGCGCGTGCACATTTGCTTGATTGGTAAACTGTCCTGGAGTCCACGCATTTGGCGTGCTTTCAACGATTTCCTTCGCTTTGGCAATTGCGCCTTTCATTCCTTCTGCAGCAGGTGTGAGCACGAGTTCGGAGCCGTAAGCTTTCATGAGTTTTCGACGTTCAATAGACATGCTTTCTGGCATTACAATAATGCTTTTGTATCCTTTTGTTTGCGCAATCATTGAAAGACCAATGCCAGTATTTCCAGAAGTTGGCTCAACAATTACTGAGCCTTGTTTAATCGTGCCTGCGGCTTCTGCTTCTTCAATCATCTGCTTTGCGATGCGGTCTTTTACGGAACCTGCTGGGTTGAAGTATTCGAGTTTTACGAGGATTTTTGCTTGAAGATTGTACTCTTTTTCAATGTGAGTAAGCTCCAGAAGTGGAGTGTGGCCTACGAGTTCTTGCACGGACTTGTAGATGTTGGACATAATATTTCCCCTTACTTGTTTGTTTTACTTGTTTGTTTTGTTTAATTTAATTTGTTTAATTTTGTTTATTTTTAATTTTTAAAAAATAATTTTTTATTAATAAAGAGATTGTTGTTTATTAGTTGTTTCTAAAAATGCCATTTATCTGTTTAATATCTAATCCGTATTAAATTGTTATCTTTTCAACGTTTTATATTCGAATTTTGGCATAAAAAAAAGAAACAGCGCGCTGTTTCTTAAATCGTAATTTGCTGTGTTCTAACGTAAATGCTTTTAACACAGGCTAGATGTTATGCATATTTAGTGCTTGCAAACATCATTTCGATTAAGAAATGCGCAACAGCATACGTCACAACAACAGTTTGTCATCATATTTGTATGATACATGTGCACTCCTTTACTCGTCGAAATGGTGATAGGCGATGACTATAGCGAATGGATTTGCGTTTGTCAAACTTAATTTAAGTTCGCTAATCTTAATTTGTGCTTTATGATCCTATTTTATGTTTGCCAAACTTAATTTTAAGAAATTATATGTTACTTTCATGTATCTTCGTTATTGTTGCTTTTGAGAGTTGGTTGTTTAGCAGATTTGATAGTTTATTTGTGAGTTATCTTATACTGGAATTTGCTAAGTTTGTTTGTTATAATTGGCGTGTTAATTCGGTACGGAAGTTGACAAACTGAGATCATGAAAAATATAATCCTCGACAGACAGACAGACAGACAGACAGACAGACAGACAGACAGACAGACAGACAGACAGACAGACAGACAGACAGACAGACAGCGTGATGCTGTCTTTTTCGTAACATAATTTTTATCGTCTCACCACTCTATACATTGTTTATTTTGTATTGAAATAGGTTAGTGGTTCTGCATATTTACACGCATTTTTGGTTTTGCGTTTGCACTATATAAATTTTCGAAATTTAATAAAAATTATTGTTACGATAATAGTTAGTTTGGCTGGAAATAAAAAATGAATAATAAAATAATAAAAAAAGTTATTAGTCTAGCAGTTGCTTTTGTAGCTACGATTGGACTTTTTGCTGGAACAGTGACTGCACAGGCTGCTGATAAGGGAACTGCAGAAGTCAAGAAATATCCGCTTTCACTCGATATGGATATCGCTTTGGACCCTGGGTATGGCCACACGCATCCAGGTGGTAAAGGACAGATTGACAAAAACATTGAAAGCATGTGGGAAAATCTTCCAATAACCGTTGAGGATGAAAACGGAAAGAAAATTGATGTTAAGAAGAATCTGCAATCTAACTTTCAGCGGTTTGTTGGCGATTTTGCGATAGGAGAAAAATTAACAATAACGATTGATACTGATAAAATTCCCGTGGGTTATCATCTTTCTCATGATACGGATCGCACATATATTCCAGCAAAGGGCTACTCTAAATTCACCGTTACGTATAAACTCGACGATGGTAAGCCCATACCTCTGCGAATTTCGTTTGGAAAATTGAACGTGAAATTCGATCTTAAGGGCGGAAATATTGAAGGTAAGACGGATCCAATCGTCAATACTGTAAAAACGGATAATACGGTTGATTTCCCAGCTGACCCTGCAAAAAAGAATTTGGTGTTTGGCGGATGGTATACCGAGCTTCCTGATATTGAATATTATCAGAATCATAACATGGCAGGCAAACGCTACTACTGGAATAAGAAGTCACTATTTTCGGATACCAGTTGTGACGTGCCGCAGTGGAATGATGAGAAATTAGATCCTCGGGGCGACTATCAATTTTTACTTCGCGCACAGTGGAATGCGAAAGTTTCGTTTAATGCTAATGGTGGCACTTTTATTGACGGTAAAGCTGAGAAAAGTGGTGCAATACGACAAGGTAAGAGTATTAAAATGTTAGCTGCTCCTACGCGCGAAGATTATCAGTTCTTAAACTGGGTAGATGCTGCTGGTAAAACTTACAAGCCTGGTGAAGAATATACTTTGAATGCTAATACTGTGTTTACTGCCAAGTGGAAGCAGATTCGAAGCACGGTTACTTTCAAGAACGGCGATAAGACTCAAACGGTAAAGGTGGAAACTGGTAAGGCTATTGATACGGATGCGTTAAAAGATCAGTCAATGCCTAAGAATCCAACTAAAGATGGCTACACGTTTAAAGAGTGGAATACTAAGGCGGATGGTAAAGGTAAAGCATTTACTGGAACAACGCTTGTAAATAGTGATTTGACTGTGTATGCCATTTTTACGAAGAATCTGAAACCAGCACCTACTCCAGATCCAATTTTGCCTGCACCTTTTGAGCCTGAATCAGGGATGGAGAATCCATTGTCAGTTCCTGAATCTCAAACTCCGGAGACTAAACAAGAGCTATCTCATGCACCTAAGTCGGAGCATGAACATAATACAGCGCATGAATATGTGAAATCTCCTATTGTTGAGCATAAGACTGAAAAGCATGTTCCAGATATGCCTAAGACTGGTGAGTCAGCTTCAGTTGTTGCGTTGATTTCTGCTTTAGGTTTTGCTATTGCTGGTTTCGCTGTTGTGCGATTGAGGAGAGTGTTTGAAGCAAAATCCGTAAGATAACTAGTGTTTACTTGCGTAAGTTGAAGTTTTACGCGCTTTTATAAGGCTTCGTAAAGTCTTATAAAGTAAATGAGGCGGCCTTGACTAGTTGATAGTTAAGGCCGTTTTGTTTACTGACGCTTGTTTTTGTTTACTTATATGGCTGATAAGTAAACAAATTCGGGGAAGTGCTCTTGTTTTTGTTTACTTGTGTACCCTCTAAGTAAACAAATTCGGTGAGAATCTCGCTAGTTAAATCTCTTACGAAACTCACGTTGGAAGTTCACAGTACTTCCAATCCAAGTGAGTTTTTGCATCGAAGGAAATTGAAATTCCAATGGTTTCAATCTCGGTCAAAGCGCTATAGTGGTACACAAATGCACAGGTTGTCTTTAGCGCATTAAAGGCCTATGTTAAAAGAAGAGATAGGCGACTTGATATACTGAGCGATTACGCTAGAAAATTTAGGGTTTCAACGTTGATTGCACAATATTTGGAGGTGTTATTGTCAATGAATTTAGCGGATGTTCAAATAAAAGAGTATGAAAAGTATAATAGCAAAGATATTTTAAGGTTGTATGATTCCGTTGGTTGGTCTGCGTACACAGATGATTTAGTTGCTTTGGAAAATGGTTTTAACAATTCACTCAAGGTTTTAGCTGCATATAAAAATGATGAGCTAATTGGCATTTCTAGAGCTGTTGGCGACGGATATACGGTTGTTCTTATTCAGGATATTCTTGTTTTGCCTGAGTATCAAAGGCAGGGGATAGGGTCTGCTTTGTTAAAGGCGATTGTGGATTGCTATCCTAACGTTCGTCAAATTCAATTGACCACGGATTGCACTGAAAAAACTATTGCTTTTTATAAGTCTGTTGGTTTTATTGAGTTTTCAGAAATTGATTGCTGCGGTTTTATAAAAGACAGGACATGATGCAGAAAATATGATTCTCTAGTAGCCATTAAGTGCGAATTTGCATAGATTGGCCACTTTGTGATTTTCGTGTGCTAATGCGTGTATTTGTGTATAGGATTGAGTTGCTTGTAGGATGGAGCTGATCTTATGAAGGAGCTGATTGTATGGCAGAATATGATTTGCCGATTTTAGAGTATGATTCCGATAAAAGTGCGGTTATTATACCAAATCACGATAATATTTCTGTTCAGCTTCCATCTAAAGCGGTTTTTGCTTTTTTAGGCGATGAAATCGATCAGTATGCTTTAAGTAGGAAAGCTACGATTGTAGCAAATTTTGAATCTGCAACTAAAGTATATCCAATATATGTTTTGGAAGAAAAAGTAGAGAAAAAAGTAAAGGAAGACGCAAACAGCGAAGTAGAAGAAGAAACTCAAAAAATCTGCTTAGTACAAGCTCCAGTTGGCGCTCCTGCTGCTGTTCAGATCTTAGATTGGTTGATTTCTTACGGCGTTAGGGAAGTTGTTAGTGCTGGTTCTTGTGGGTCGCTAGTTGATTATGCGGAAAACGTTTTTCTGGTTCCGTATAAAGCTTTAAGGGATGAGGGGACTTCTTATCATTATTTGCCTCCAAGTCGTTATGTTGATGTTTCAGAGCGTTCGAGGCGTGCTATTTTGCAAACTTTGCAGGCGCATAATTTGCCTTATCATGAAGTTAAAACGTGGACTACGGATGGGTTCTTCCGTGAGACTAAGACGAAAGTTGCTAATCGTAAGCAGGAGGGATGCGCGGTTGTTGAAATGGAGTGTTCTGCTTTAGCGGCTTGTGCGCAAATGCGTGAGATTGTTTGGGGTGAGATTCTTTACACTGCAGATACTTTGCACGATGTTGAAAATTATGATGAGCGCAATTGGGGCGGGGATTCTAAAGCGTATGCGCTTGAGCTTTGTGTTGAAGCGGTGTTGCGTATTTAATTTGATTTTTTTTTTAACTCTATGCTTATTATTTCTAGTAAGCATTACGTATAAGTGTGTTTAAGCATTTATAGGTGTTATCAAGCAGATAAGCATGACCAATCAGGATAAGTATGATAGTGTGTCTTTCAATACTTAGTAGAGAGTGGATTAGCAATTCGAAAGCGAAAATGCTAGCTGCGAAAATGCTATTAGCGAAAAATAGCAAAAATAGCAAGAATAGCAAATAGATATAAAGGAAGTGAGAGGTAGCGAGAATGAACAAAACTGACAATACAGCAAATCAGCAATCGCCCGCGAATCAGCAATCATCCAAACTACATCCCGACGTAAAAAATTACGTAAAACTATTTTTCAAGGAAAACAAGCTTGTAGCTTTTCTTTCGATGATAGTTTTTATTTCCTTGTCTATGATTTACACTGCTATTTCTTGGATTTTGCAAATTATTTTCGACTATATGGCAGGTAAAGGAGCTTTCTCTTTAACTACTATTTTGCTGCTTGTTGTTTCCTTTATGCTGGCAATCTCCCTGATTTTCGCGTTGAAGCGCAGCTCGTACCCTCGCTTTCTTGAAAAAGCAATGAATCAGTATAAAGAGTCTGTTATCAAGAAGCTTTTACAGAAGAGTTATAGTGATTTTTCGCTCGCGAATTCCGGCACGTATCTTTCTGTACTTACTAATGATTGTGAGCGTATTCAAGAAAAGTATTTGAAGAAGATTTTTGATTTTGTTCAAGACGTTCTTATGCTTGTAAGCTCTCTGGCTCTTATGATTTATTATAGTCCATTGCTCACTGTTATTGCTCTTATTATTTCTGTGCTTCCAATGGCGTGCTCGATTCTTACAGCTAACGGAATTGCCACTCGCGAGGAGCAGGTTTCCAAGTCGAACGAGTCTTATACAGCCTTAACGAAGGATGTTTTGAACGGCGTTTCGGTTATTAAGAGTTTTAAGGCGGAGCAAGAGGTTATTAACCGTTATCAGAATCAGTCGATGGAGCTTGAGCATACGAAGAATCTTCGCGAAAAAACGATGACTACTGTTTCTGCTCTTGGTACTATTTCAAGTCTTGGGACTCAGCTTGGCGTGATGCTTGTTGGCGCTTGGATGGTTAACGCTCATGTTGGCGTTATTACTGCTGGAATGGTGTTAGCTTTCACTAATTTGATGAACGGCGTGCTTCAGCCTATTGCAAGTCTTCCGCAAATGCTTGGCGAGATGAAGGGTGCTAAGAAGCTTATTAGCAAGATGGCTGATTATATGAGTAATGTTAAGGAAGATTCTGGCGAGATCATTGACGATTCTATTAAAAGCGTTGTTTTGCGCGATGTTTCGTACGCTTATGACCTGGATCATAAAGTCTTGAAAAATATAAATCTAACTTTGCAAGCTGGAAAATCTTATGCAATAGTAGGACCTTCTGGAGCTGGTAAGAGTAGTTTGATTAATCTGCTTATGGGATACTACAAGGATTATGAAGGTAGTGTGAAGCTGAATAATCACGAGCTTAGCAATGTAAGCAAGAGTTCGCTTTACGATAAGACTACTCTTATGCAGCAGTCTGTGTTTATGTTTGATGCTTCGATTTTAGATAATATTACGCTTTTTAAGCCGTTCCCGAATGCGGAAGTTAATCGCGTGATTCACTTGGCTGGTTTGGATGATTTGATTGCTGCTAAAGGCAAGGATTATCAGTGTGGCGAGAATGGTAGTCATCTTTCTGGCGGCGAAAAGCAGCGTATTGCTATTGCGCGAAGCTTGCTTAAAAAGTCCGAGATTCTGCTGGTTGATGAGGCAACGAGCGCGTTAGATAACGAGACGAGCGCGAACGTAACGCAGTCTATTTTGGATTTGCAAGGAATTCTTCGACTTGTGGTAACTCACCGCTTGGATGCTAATTCGCTTAAGCAATATGATGAGATTCTTGTGATGAAAAGCGGCGAGCTTATTGAGCGCGGAAGCTTTGAGGAGCTTATGAATCAGAAGGCTTACTTCTACTCGCTTTACACTGTGTCTATGTGAGGCTGTGGAGCTGGTTTGCTTTCAATGCGCTGTGCAATTTAGCGCAATAGATTCTGAGCCCGTGTTAGTAGCCATTAAGTGCGAATTTGCAGCAATTGGCCACTTTCTCAGCAATGCAACCTGCTTTTGAGTTACATTTTAAGGAATTACGCTGTTACTTGCAGTGCTTTCTTTGCTTTAAAATTTTGCAAAATAAATTTTAGTCAAAATCTGTTTTTATTTAATGATCTTGTGTAATTTAGATTGTATAGAGTTAGAGAAAAGGCATATAAGGAACAGTTTAATCAGTATGACTAATGACCAGAGTAACTATGATTCAAGTAATCAGAATCAGACAAACCCAAACAATGATACTGTAAATTCAAATCCTACAACGTTGTGCATAGTGATTCGCAAAATATGTCAAAAATGACGAGTGATTTATAAAAGGGAGATGACATGAATGTAAAATATGGTAGCGTATTTACAAATCCAGAAGTTTTAAACAGACTCGCACAAATAGAACAATCTCCCCAAATACAAGGAAAATTAAGTGCTTTAAAAGAAGACGTAAAAAATAACTCTTTTGATCCAATTCGTTTAATTCCATTAATACCGGTAGTAATGGTTTTAGGCACTTTGTATAACTATTTTCCAAATATTGATTACTCTCGTTACAAATATTATTTGCTAATAGTAGGTGTTTTTGTTGTTTGCTTTGCAGGTAAGTTTTTTGTAAATAATAAGGTTGATGTAGACGCGCTATATGCGGATAATGTTTTAACGCCGATTTTAAATGTGATTCTGCCTGGAACAGTATTAAACAATTCCGAAGGAATTGACAGCAGCATTTTTGATAATCTTCTGCCAATATCTAGTAAGTATTATTCAAGTAAACACATAATTTTTGGCGATGAATTCAGAACAGAATTTTCAAATATGCAAGCAATACACTTTTCTAGAAGTGAAAGTGGAAAAAGTGTTAAAAAAACGGATTTTGTTGGGCAAGTCTTATTAATAAACGCAAAAACCAATATAAATGGTCATATTAGAATCGTTCCAGTTACTGGAAAGAACTTTATGGGGAAAAAATTAAATGGATACTATGGTAGAAAAACAAAAGAGGAGAGCGAAGTCCAAACAGAATCCATTGAATTTAACAACTCGTATTCAATCTTTTCTACAGACGATTTTTATACAAAACTGGTATTAGATCCAAGTTTTATAGAACTAATGAATAATTTGCAAAAAAGAATGAGAGTTTGCATATATCTAGATAGCGAGCACATTATTGCAGCCTTTGACTCTGGCTGGTATTTATTCGGCGCTCCAGGAAAATCTGGAGTAGAAAACCTATCTTTAACAAGAGAATATGCAAGATTTAGAGATGTTTTGGCTGAGTATTACGAAATAATTAACGTAATTAGAGAAAAATTGCAAAAGTAGAAATTGCAATACTAGCGAATTGCAAAATTAGAAAATACTAGAACTAAAGGAGACGTTATGAGTGACGTTATGGATAAGAACACTGTGCTAATTTGTGTTGCAATAGTGCTTATAGCGCTTATTGCTTGGTTTATAGGCACGTTAAATAGGCTAAGAAAATATAGGGTGATTATAGAAGAGTCGCGGAAAAACGTTGATATTGCGCTCGCTAAAAGATATGATACGATTTGCCAAATGCTTAAAGTTGCGCAGTCGTTTGCAAAGTACGAAAAAACAACCTTAGTGGATTTAGTGAGTTTAAGAGAAGGATTGGGATCAGCGGATTCTAGTTCGGTAATCAAAAATCAGAATCATGCAATAGGGAAGATTTTTGCTTTGGCGGAAGCTTATCCGGAATTAAAGTCTTCTGAGCAGTTTTTGAACTTGCAAGAGGAAATAAACGATGAAAATGAGCAGCTGGCGGCGGCAAAAAGAATCGTAAATAGTAACATTAGTACTCTTAATCAAAATATCGTTACCTTCCCAGTGTCGCTTATTGCAAGCTTAAGCGGAATAAAGCAGATGGCTTTTCTTGACGAAGATAATCTAATCAATAAGAAGAATATTGATAGCATACTGAGCTAGTGAAAATGTTTAGCTAGACGGTATATCTAATGTAGCCAATCGCCCGCGAATTTGCAGTGATTGGCTACTTTGTGATTTGGTTAAATGTGGTTTGGCTATTTGCACTTTACGATTTGCTTGCGCATTCGATACGTTTATGCTGATATAATATATTAAATCAGCGTAAACGTGTCATTAAGTAGGTGGGCAAATGTTAAAAGATCAATTGCGCAATTACATAGAGAAAAAGCAAGTTTTAAGCATTGATAGTGTCATCAAAGAACTTGGAATTAGCCCGTCTAGTGTTTATCGATTTATTAAAGATGAGAGCTTAGAGCGTGTATCAAAAGGCGTTTATGTTAACAGCAGTTTGTGGAATGATGAAATGAATTTATTGTCAAAGCGCACATCTGTTGCTGTTTTTTCACATGAGTCCGCACTTCTTTTACATAATTTGACTGATAGAGAGCCTTCTTCTTTAACAGTGACTGTTCCGTCAACTTATAATGCAAGTAGTCTAATTAAGACTGGTGTTAGAGTGTTTTATATAAGACCAGATTTTTTAGGAATTGGTAAGACGAATCTTATGTCGCTTGAAGGTAATCTTGTGCCTTCTTATGATTTAGAGCGCACAATTTGCGATATTTTGCGTTCTCGTTCTCAAATAGATGCACAGGTGGTATTTGGTGCGTTAAAAGCTTATGTTAAAAGAAAGGATAAGCGACTTGATATACTAAGCGATTACGCTAAAAAATTTAGGATTTCAAAGTTGATTTCACAATATTTGGGGGTGTTGTTATGAGAATGAAGGATGCTAATCAGCTTAAAGCAAAAATAAAGAATGTTGCACTCCAAAAGGGTGTAGATCCTCGCGTGCTAATGCGCGTATATATGATGGAGCGTTTTTTAGATCGTGTTTCCCGCTCGCGGTATAAAGACAATTTTGTTCTAAAAGGTGGAATGCTGATTTCTTATCTTGTTGGCGTAAATCTTCGTACAACAATGGATATTGATACAGCTATGCAAAATATTTCTCTTAGTGAAGATGATGTGCGTATTTTTATATCAGATGTAATATCTATCAATATCGATGATGGTGTTAAATTTACGCTACAAACGCTTGATTCTATTATGCAAGAATCTGACTATCCAGGGGTTCGAGCTAGCCTAATTGCAGATTTTGATGGTACAAAAACTCCTGTCAAAATCGATATTTCAACTGGGCATGCTATTACTCCATCTGCTATGGAAGCAGAATTGCCTTTAATGTTCTCAAAATCTATCTCTTTATTGACTTATCCAATTGCAACGATTTTAGCAGAAAAGTTGCAAACAATTCTTGTGAGGGAAGAATTTAACACGAGAATGCGAGATTTTTATGATTTGCATGCTCTTAGAGTGTCTCAAGGAGATAATGTCTTTAAGAAAGAAGAGATTGCTAAAGCTTTTTACGCTACTTCTCAAACGAGAGACACCCTTTATTTACTGAGTAACGTGAATGAAATTTTCGATAGGATTAAAGATAGTGAAGTGATGAGAATAAAGTGGAAGGATTACCAAAGGAAAGCACCTTGGGCTAAAAGTCTTTCTTGGGAAGAAATAATGCAAGATATGAATTTCTTTTTGATGTTATTTCATAATGAGGTTGTAGCTTAAGTTATTTTATTATTTGAATGGCTTTTCTAAATCGTCGGGAATCTTGTCTTAGTGGTCAATCGTTATAAATTTGCAGCGATTGGCTACTTTGCGATTGGCTACTTTGCGATTGGTTGATTGGTATTTAAAAATAAACGCCAGGGAGTTTATTCAACTCGACTGGCGTTTATTAGTCATTTGTGTTATTCGCTAGTTGCGTTTTTACTTGCTGTGTTTGCCAATGCGCGTGCGTTTAAGCGAAAATGCGCCGAAGGCTGACAGCAAGAATGCTAATCCAGTACCTGCAATGGTTGAGGTTGCAGAACCGGTGCGTGCGAGCGGTTCGTGTGTTTGTGGAGCTGGTACTTCTTCCGTTGTCTCTTCTTGTTCTGGCTCTGGTTCTGTCACTGGCGTTGGCACTGGTTCCGGTTCCGAAATTATAGGCACTGGGATAGGCTCAGGCTTAGGCTCTGGAGTTGTAACAGGAGTTGGTTCTGGTTCCGGTTTTGGTGTTGATGGAACAACAGGTGGTTTTGGTGGTTCCGGTTTTGGCGGTTCCGGCTTTGGTCTCGTTACTGTCAAATACGTCACAGATATTCCCATAGTTTTCGTGTATGTATTCGGTACATGACAAGTCTCTACTCTATAAACAGGAATTGTGCGACTTGTTTCGCCTTCCTTCCAGTCTGTGATGGTAGGAGTGCCGATAACAGTTTTAGTTTCAAAATTGAACGTTAAGCCGCTTAAACCATCACCGCCAATCATTACTTCATGATAGTTTCCTGCCAGATCGCTATAAGTTGTTGAACCAATTGTAGTTTTGGTAACCGCGTTAAAAATTTCTTGATATTCTTTGTATTTGAAGAACCACGGGGTTTCTGTAATGTCCTTTACAACTTTAGGTTCCGTTTCGCCAGCCTTTAGTATTTTGAGCGTGATATTGGTATATTTCCTTGCAACAACGTTATGGTTGTTCTCAGCATTACTAAATGGGATAGTACACGGTTCTGCGATTAGCACGTTGTTATTGGGATCATATTTGAGATAGTTGCTATATGCCGCTGCTCGATACATATCGGTACTAGTCACTTGCCAGCGTATATATTGTCCACTCTTATCAGTGGCTAGTCCTTCAGCCAATTTATTAGTGCTATCAGTAAATTGTGGCGGCTGCGGTTTCGTAGGGTCTAGAACTGGAGTTGCTTGTGGATTACTCACTGGCCATTCAAACATGCTTAAGCTCATAGTTTCCGAGCCATCATCGCCCCTACGAATTGTTGCCATATAGATGGTAAGTGTACGAGTTGTTTCGCCTTCTTTCCAGTCTGTAATGGTAGGTGTACCAGTGATGCCTTGTTTTCCAAAGTCGTATTTCAGGCCAGTTAGCCCCTTGCCACCGATTCTTTGTTCAATGTTGGATCTCTTAAAATTATGCGAACCAATTGTCGTTTGATTAATTTCGTTCCAGATATTCGCATACTGCTGGTTCTTAAAAAACCACGGCGTTTCTTTAATACCGTCTACGGCCGTAGGTTCCGTTTCGCCAGCTTTCAAGGTCTTGAGGGTGATATTGTTGTATTTCCTTGCAACAACACCTTGCTTCTCATTCTTAAACGGCTCCGTGCTTGCAGTTGTAGTCAACACTTTTTTATCAGGATCATAATTGAGATAATCACTGTACGCAGTCATTTGTTCTGAGTTAGAGTTGGTGGAATTATTTATTGCTCGCCAGCGAACATATTCACCACTTGCATCGGTTGCGAGTGCTGCCGACAGCTCGTTCCTGTCAAACGCAAATGGCTTTGGCTCAGGCTTATGATTCTCCGAGCCTGCAGTCTTAAATGTTGGAACAATCTCTTCTTGGAGTTGCTTCCCGTTCTTGTCATACATACGAAGTCCTGTGACGCGGATGGTAGCGTTAGGATGTTCGCGAGCTGCGCTCGTGCGCCATTTGAACGTGTAGCTATAATCTTCAGAGCGCGTTATAGCACTGCCATACGCAAGTTCGTATTTGTCGCCGTTCTTATATTCGACGCGTATATACTCATAAGAATCTCGGCAAGGACCGTATTTCTTTGATTCAGCTAACGTAATCTCTTTATCGCCGCGCATGAACTTTGGCTTGATGGTAACCGCTACACCTGGTTCTGCCACTGTCATTTGTGGATATGAAACAGTTTCTTCCTGAGAGTCTGCTTTTTCTGTTGTAGCTTCTGTTTCCGTAGTCTTAGCAGTTGTAGTAGTTGTAGTAGATGGAGTTATACCGCGGTATTCTGCAATGCTGGCTTTATTTTCGCGAGATTTATTATCTTCTGTTTTATCGTTTCTAGTTTTATTTTCGTTAGCTTTATTATTGCTGGCTTTGGTGCTATTTTCTAAATCATTTTGATTAGTGAGATTGGCAGGGGGGGGGTAGTTGTTTTTATGTTATTTGTATCAGTACTAGCAGCGTAAGCTGTTTGGCTCATGCATACTGCGCAAGCTGCTGTGGCAATACCCATCATGGTTGAAGTCAGAATTATTTTCGCTGCCTTATTCATAAAACACCCAACTCTCTAATCAACTACCTAATCAGCTATCTAACTAGATACCTAAATAAATTTATTTTATTTTATTTCGAAATATACAATAAATATATTGTAAATTCGAAATTTGCATGTTACATTATAATGTTTTTGATAAAAAATAAAAGTGTTTATCGATAATTTTATCAATAAACACTTTTGCGTTTCGAAATACTTAATCTCTATTAAATATTCAACTAAATATTTAGCTAAATAATATGAGATATTTAGTATCTAATCTTAAGAAATCTGCTAAATAAACTGCGATATTACAATGCCTGCAACCATAAGCGGAATGTTGAAAATAAGGAATGTTGGAACGCAAGTATCCCAAATGTGACTGTGCTGTCCGTCCGCATTTAAGCCGGCAGTAGGCCCGAGCGTGGTGTCGGAAGCAGGGGAGCCTGCGTCTCCAAGAGCTGCAGCGGAAGACATAAGAAGAATCGTTGCAGGAGTGCTAAAACCAATGCTCTGGCAAAGAGGTACGAACAAAACAGCAAGAATAGGAACCGTGCCAAACGAAGTGCCAATGCCCATAGTCACAAGCAAACCAATAAGCGTAATAACAAATGCGGCAACAAGTTTGTTCTGTCCCATAGAAGCTACGCCAAAGTTTACAAGCTCCTCAACTCCTCCTGTCGCTTGGATCACGTTAGCATATCCGCCCGCAATGAGCATCACAAATGCAATAAGACCCATGAGTTTTACGCCGCCAGTAAGCTGATTGTCAATGTCATTCCACTTTATTGCTCCAAAAATAATCATGGTTGCAAGACCTGCAATAGACGAAAGCGAAAGATCTTTACTGATAACTTGCACTACTACAACAACAATAATTGCGAGAATGGTTACGTAGTGGCGTTTCTTAAGAGGTCCGACAACGGCGTCGGCTGCGCGAGTGTCAGTTTCTGTAGTTTTGTATTCGCGAGGTTTTCTGTAAAGCACAAATACAGCAAAAAGTAGTGATGCAAACATTGCAAGACCTAAATACCAGTTCACAGCACTAACGTCTGCAACACTAACCTTCATGCCATTTTTAGAAAGATTCGTAGCAATAACAGTTTGGAAAATAAGACCAAAGCCAAATGGAATAGCAATATACGGAACTTCAAGACCGAAAGCAGTGCAGCATGCTGCAGCTCGGCGGTCAAGCTTCATCTTATTCATAACTCTCAAAATAGGCGGAATAAGAATAGGAATATAAGCAATATGAACCGGCACAATATTTTGAGACATGCACGCAATTAGAGTTAGTACTGCAAGTAGAGCGTACTTTTTCATGCCAATAATTTTGCTAATTTTTTTAGAAATAATTTGAGCTAAGCCTGTTGCAGTAATTGCTTCCGCAAAAGTTCCAAGCAAAATGTAGGCGAGCGCAGTTTGTGAGTTGGTGGAGAAACCGTCGCAAAGCAAAGCCATAATTGTGTGATTTCCGTCACCAAAAAGAGGAAGATGACCGGCAATGCCACCTGCAATGCAAGCTACTATCATTGATAGCAAAACATTAAGTTTTGCAAGACTAAGTGCGCATAGCACTACAACCGACACAATAACCGGATTAAATATAATATTTAAAATTTGCAAACTTAGCATGCCGTTCACCCCTTTAAATGCTTGAATTTAATATATTGTTTGAAGCAATACGTTTTATTTCGTATTGCTTACGTCTGTATTTTTTGCATACGTATTCTTACATATGTATTTCTTACATTTAGTAATTAAAGACAATATAGCATGGAAGTGTTTACAACTTGTTTCTTGAGTGAATATAAAATATAAACAATTAAATAAAAAAATTAGTGTAACTCAACAATTGTTTGCACAAAAGAGTATTCTAAATGATTAGTGGTGAAGAATTGATAAATCACCAAATGTTCGGTTTTACACCGTTTTATTGCAGTATTGCAACGTGAGTTTACCGCTGAAAAGTGGCGATAAAGCAATGCGAAAATTAAAAATTGTTTTGCTAATTGTGAAGATCTAAAAATAAGCAGTAAACAATAAACAACAAACTGAAAAACTAAAAAACTGAAAATAAGTTATTTAGAGTATTTAGAGTAAGGAGGAATGCCTGGCGCTCTAAGTAAAAAGGATATTACGACATATCTTAATTACAAGCGTCAAACATGCAAATTATGAAAGATAGTAAAACACTTTTAGAAGCTAAAGAATTAGGCTTACAAATATTTAGAAGAACACCATTTTGGGACGTATCGTTAAAAGTAGAGCCTCATCAAATCGTTGCAATATCAGGTGAACACGGCTCTGGAAAATCAGCTTTGCTGCTTGCACTGTCTGGTTATATGAAATTTACGAACGGAACTCTTACTATTGCGGACTCAACTCTTCCTAACGATTTTAAAAAATCACGTAAATATGTGGGATTGGGATTATTCAACGGAATTAACGAATTCTACAAAATGCAAACAATAGAAGAAGCTTTGATGAGTGAGCTAAAACTCGCATCATCTTCGCCACTATTTCGCGAACAGTATAAAAATGATGTAAAAAATCGCGAAGCATTGCGCCAATACGCGTACAATCTTCTTGCTCAATGGAAAGTATTTTCTCCTCACAAAACAGCAATAGGAGAGTTGACTCCGTGCGAGCGCATGCGTTTGGCAATTGCGTTGGCATTATTAAAGCAACCGTGGCTGCTATTTGTTGATGGAATTGAGACGGAGCTTACTAGTGAGCAACGCGAATGCTTACTTTCCGATATTCGCGAATATGTTAGCAAAAACTACTGCTCCTGCCTTGTTGGAGTTTTGCAAAGTGAGTTAGAAAAGCAAGCGGATCAAGTCTTAAGACTTATGCCAAATAATGAGAAAACAGAAAATTCTCATACTGATTCTCAACTTGCTACAAGTGAAGCAAACGGTGGTGAAAACAATGCACGTTAGTACTATTGCTCTTGCATTTCGTGAGATTAACAATACGATGAAAGGAAAAGCTCGAAAGCTTGTTATTGGAACCGTAGCTTTGATTCCACTTTTATACGGATCGCTTTACTTATGGGCATTTACAAATCCTTATAAGACTTTGGATACTGTGCCTGTGGCTGTTGTTGTTGAAGACAATGGCGCTATGATTAACGGCAAAATGCGAAACATTGGAAACGAAATCAAAACTCGTTTAAAGAATCAAAAAGACGGTAGTGAAGGTTTCCAATGGAATTTTGTAAATAGTGCTGAAGCAAATAAGGGCCTTAAAAATGGCAACTATTTTATGGTAGCAACTATTCCAGCTTCCTTCAGTAAGTGCATTGCTTCCGCGCAATACGATACTCCAACTAAAGCAAAACTTCACGTAAAGTACGATCAAGCAAGCAATATGCTGGCTTCACAAATTGGTAAAACTGCTTTCCGCACTATGCGTACTGAGATTAGCGAGGCGATTGCTCAAGAGTATTGGGAGCACATGTTTGCGAAAGTTAATTCAGCTTCCGATTCTCTTGGTGCTGCTGCAAACGGTGCTGGAGCATTGCATGAAGGTTCAAAGTCTTTGCAAGGCGGAATAAATAAGCTTGCAGATGGGTCGAATAAACTTTCGCAATCTTTGCAAAAACTTCAAGGCGGATTAGGGGAGCTTCAAAAAGGCGCGAATACGCTAACTGAAGCCAATGCTCGCAGCAAAGAAGGAGCTCAATATCTTGCACAAAAAACGCAAGATTTAGCAAACGGAGCCCAACAGTTAAGCGAAGGAACGCAAAGGCTATCGGCAGCGACAAGCGAATTCTATGAAGGAGCTCAAAAGCTTGCAGCTTCAAGCAACGAATTAGAAGAACATGTTAAAGCTGGAAACGCTGAAACAAAAGCACAAATTACTGGTCTTCTTATGCAAGCGCAAAACCCAGCAGTAACAAAGGAAGACGTGCTTGCTAATTTGCAAAGATTGGCAGAAGGATTAGGTGAAAATTCTAATCTTCTAGAAACAAATCTTTCTGCTTTAAGCGCTGGAGCAGACAAGCTTTCTGCAGGGAGCTTGCAAATAAAGGGCGGTGCTGAGGCTCTTATGCAAGGCATGGAGAAAGTTAATGTTGGTTCAGATAAGTTAGTTGCTGGCACAAATAAGCTTGCTGACGGTTTGGCTCAAGTAAGTAACGGTAGCGAGAAACTAAATAGTGGCGTGAATGAAGCTGCACAAGGTTCTGCGAAAATAGTGAACGGTTCTGATCAGCTTAATTCCGGCGCTAAGAAGCTATCTGATAACACTCCAAAGCTTGTTGATGGTACTAAGAAATTGCATGACGGGCTTAAAGATGCTCAAAAGTCTGGAAAAGTAAACGGTATTGTTCAAAAAAGTAAGATGATGAGCGCACCAGTTTCCTTGGAGGAGCACGAGTATTCGCACGTTGAAAACTATGGAACTGGTTTTGCTCCTTACTTTATTTCTATCGCCCTTTGGGTTGGTGCTCTTATGACAACATTCGTTTTGAGAGTTATGGATAGGCGAGCGATACTAAACGGCATGAATCCGCTTAAAAGCGCGCTTATTAGCTTGACGCCGTTTGTGATTATGGGCGTTTCGCAAGCGATTATTCTTATGGGCGTTGTTCAAGGAGCGTTGAAGTTCCAAATCGATAATGTTGGTGCATTCTACGCGCTGGGGATTATAGCGTCAATAGTCTTTATGGCTATAATGCAAATGATTATGGTGGTGTTCCGCATGCCAGGGCGAATAGTTGCGATTGTGCTACTTATGTTGCAAATCACAAGCTCTGCAGGAACGTTCCCAGTACAAATGACGCCGGCATTCTTTAGAGCTGTTCACCCATATTTGCCAATGACGTACTCGATTATGGGGTTGCGTCAAGCAATGTCTGGAAAGAACAGTGGTGAAATAGTTTCAGGCATTGGAATGCTTGTGTTTTTCGGCGTTATTGCGATTGCTATAACAAGTATTGCCTTCCGCATGAAGCGTACTGTAAAAATGTTTGATTTGCATCCTGTAATAACGCTTGATGCATAAGTGTTCATGTAGGCGCGATAATTAAAATCCCCGCAGCTCTTGTTGGTTGCGGGGATTTTTTAGTGAATTTTGTTTAATTTAGTTACTTTATAAATACGTTATCCGACTTTAGAAAGTAGACGCGTAGACTTCGGCAATGGCGGCTTCGTCCATATGCATGTAGGAGTTCTTCAAAAGTCGCTGCTGCTCTTTGACAACGCTTGCAGCCCAACTTTGAATCATATCCTCGGTCATTCCATACTCGTGAAGCTTGTGCTTAGGAAGAATGGTGTTAAGCGCTTCGTCGAGCTTGTCTAGTACGTCCGCTTTTTGGCATTCAAGAATATTTGCCATAAAGTCGAAAAGTTTAGAAAGCTCAGTGTTTTCAGCGCTAGTGCTGTTTTTAGTGTCGTGCTTAGCATAATATCTCAAAACGCTGGTAAGAAGAGCTGCATTCGTTTCGCCGTGAGCCACGTGGAAAGTTCCACCAAGCGGATAAGCCATCGCGTGAACGCAACCGCAGCCAGCGTTACCAAACGCAATACCAGCGTAAAGACTTGCCGAAACCAAGTCGCTTACAACTTGGCTTTTTGCGCTGCTGCCTTCTTTAACAACTCGCATATAACTTTGCAAAATAAGCCCGCAAGCCTTGTAACTAAACATTTTTGTAAGCTCGGTTGCAATAGGAGAAAGTGCGGACTCAATCGAATGCGTAAGAGCGTCAATAGAGCTGGTTGCAAAAACGTAATCAGGCAGGCTCTTTAACAATTCTGGAATAAGAACAGCGTCCGTAGCATAGCAAGCATCGTTCGCCAAACCCTTCTTGGTATTGCGCCTAGTAAGCGAGAACACCGCAACGTTCGTAACTTCGGAGCCAGTGCCGCAAGTAGTTGGAACAAGAATAAGATCCGCGCCTTTTTGTGCAGGAATCTTGCCGTCAATCAAGTCTTCAAGCGGGCTTGTTTGCTTCAACGCACAAACCTTCGAAATATCCAAAACAGTGCCGCCGCCAATGCCAATCACGCGCTTTGGAGTTGTGTGAATGTCACTAACGATTGCATCAACCATTGCGTCGCTCGGCTCACCCTTGCCGTATTTCTCTTGGAAAATCACGTCGCAATCAAGATTCAAATCGCCAAAATAAGGCTCCCAAATGTACTGGTTTGTAATAACCAAATCGCCCTTGCTGAGCTTGAATTCTTGCGCGAAGTCGCGTGCGTTCTCGAACTTATGAATAGTTGGTTTAATAGAAAGCTGCTTCATCCTAGACTCCTTTGTTTTAATCTGCATGTCTTATGCTAATAGTGCGCGTTTTGTGCGCTCTTTTGTGCGCGGATGATTAAAAAACCAAGCAACTGCTCCATTATAGAACAGATTGCTTGGTTTAATAAATGCGATTTAAGCTAATCAGCAAAGTCTAATCATCCCTTCAACAAAGCCGTGTAAGCAGCCATCGTAATGTAGTTGTACGGCTGGTTGAAGTGAGGCATGAAGAAGATGTCGCACAAAGCAAGCTCTTTAATCGTGACCTTCTTTTGAATAGCCAGCGAGAACAGGTGAATTGCGGCAGACATATCGTAGTTAGAAGCCAACTGGCATCCAACAATAACCTTCGTATCCTTCTTGTAAACGATGCGAATCTTCACCTTTGGATTCTCAACTTCCATAAACGCAGGCTTTTGAGTATCCTCAAAATCAACGTAATCAACGTCCATGCCCTCTTTTTGAGCGGCAGTCAAGCTCAAGCCAGTGCAAACAAGCTTGTAATCGTAAATCATCATTGCGCTAGAGCCTTGCACACCCTCGGTTTCTACAGGAGTTCCGCAAACGTTGTGACCTGCAATCAAGCCGCTTCGAACGGCGTTAGTAGCGAGCGCAATGTAGTTCACGCGGTCTCGAGCATTGTCGTAGATTGTAGCGCAGTCGCCGATTGCGTACACGTCTGGATCGGAAGTTTGCTGCTTCTTGTCAACGAGGAAAGCGCCGTTAGCATACTGCTTTAAGTGGTCTTTTCCGAGCGCAACGTTTGGGTGGAAGCCAATAGCGCAAATCACCATGTCGGCTTCGTAAGTGCCTTTGCTTGTTTTAACAGCCTTGACTTCAGTGTCTCCAACAATTTCTTCAACAGTTTGACCAAGTTCAAACTTAATGCCTTTATTCTCCATAATTTGCTTCAAATTATCGGAAAACTCTGGGTCAAAGTAGCCGTTAAGAATATGGTCTTCCATGTCAATAAGAGTTACGTTCTTGCCAAGGCGCTTAAAAGCTTCTGCAAGTTCTACGCCAATGTAGCCGCCGCCAAGAACCACGACGTTACGGAAATCGCGCTCTTGAAGCTTAGCGATAACAGTTTGAGCGTTCTGGAAAAGCTTTACCATTTGCACGTTTTCCAAGTCAATGCCCTTAATGCGAGGCTTGTTTGGAAGGCTGCCGGTGGCAAGAACCAGCTTGTCGTAAGAATCGTGAATAACAGTGCCGTCTTTAAGTTCGACTGTTACTTCTTTCTTTGCGTAATCAATGTCGAGAACTTTACTTTCAAGATTTACCTTAGCGCCTTTTTTAACGAAATCTTCTGGCTTCTGGTAGAACAGTCCGTCGCTGCTTTGAATCTGCTTTCCAATCCACAAAGCCATTCCGCAACCAAGGAAGGAAATATTACTATTCTGATCGTAGATGGTAAGCTCGTTTCCTGGGTAGCTCAAAATGGTGTTAGCGCAGGCAGTGCCGGCGTGATTTGCGCCAATCTGAATGATCTTCGTCATCGGTAATCTCTTTTCGTCATTGAATCTAGTTTTAGTTTTGTTTATTTCTTTTGAATTCTGCTGAAATTAATTTAATTTAGTTAATTTAATTTCGCTAAATTCTGTTGAAATTATTGTATGTGCTTCAACTGCTTTGTTTAATTCACGCTGCGGCGCGAATGCACATCCAATGCACAATACTATTACACGAATGCGAGTCTTACCAATTTTGATTTTGTGCGTGTTGTGGGGGTGTATTTCACAATCTGACTATCACTAATCTTTTTGCGAACATGAATTACATAGTAGAATCCTGAAGTTTGTATACTGTTTATATACAGTGACATTCACATATGTACAGTTTTTTGTGGTGCGTTTTAATGTTTTAATAAAGTGATATTCGTGTGAAGGGGTATTGTGATGCGTATTTTGATTACTGGTTTTACGCCATTTGATAATGAGTCTATAAATCCGTCGTGGGAGATTGCACGATCAGTGCATGCGCCTGATGGTGTGGAACTTGTTCGTTTACATATCCCTACGGAATTTAACAAGGGTGCGCAAGAAGTTATTGAAAAAATAGAGGAAGTTCACCCTAATGCCGTGCTTTCGTTAGGACAATTTGGTGGTTCTGCTTGTTTTAACGTTGAGTATGTTGGCATTAACTGTAGAGCTGCGCGTATACCAGATAATAGTGGATATAAACCTTGGTATGAGCCTGTTGTGCAGGATGGTGATGTGGCTTATAAAGCGACTTTGCCAGTTGTAAATATAGTTGAGGCTTTGAATAAGGCGAAATTGCCGGCGTCTGTGTCTTTTTCTGCGGGCGCGTACGTGTGCAATGATGTGCTTTACAGTGTTTGTTATTATTGCCATACTAGGAAATTGCCGATTAAGAGCGGTTTTATTCACGTTCCGTATTTGCCTGAGCAAGTTCTTGATAAGCCGAGTACGAGTTCCATGAGTTTAGCTGATATGCTTCGAGGTATTGAAGTTGCATTGCAAGTAATTGCGGATGATTGCTAATAATTACGAGTAATTACTAATGAATAGTGTGAAATTTTGGGGAATAGCTCGAATTGTATTTTCTATGCTCGCTCAAGCACGCGTTCAATAGCGTTATTTTGCGAAAGAAGATACACGCAATACTGGTTCATGCTTATTCCTTCGGCTTGAGATTGCTCAGCCAATTGCCTGTGTAATTCTTTAGGTAGACGCAGTTTGAATTGACCAGAATAGTCATTCAGCTCATGGTAAGACGGCTCTTTTATGTTGATTTTGCTTTCAAGAGCTGCTTCAAACCAAGCATGCTTAGCGTCCTGCGCATTTGCTGCTGCTTCCTGTTCGGAGTCTCCTGAACTTATGCATCCTGGCAAATCAGGGTAGTAGGACACAAATCCGCCTTCATCTGGATCTTTTACAATCTCAAGTTTGTATGGCAGTGACATGTAGTAGCTAAGCGTTTTATTTGTAAGTGTTTTTACCATATTTGATTTTCCTCTTTTATTTCTTCATCTTCTGCTTCTACTACAGATTTCACCATTTCTACGTATATCTTTTTGATTGGTTCATGCTTAGGAATTGTAATTGGGTTTGCGTGATTTTTGCGAAAAGTATAATGACTGCTTCCGCTTCTTGGATTGCACATTTCATATCCGTAGGCTTCTAGCACTTTTTTCAATTCATCAAATCTCATATCTTTAGATAAGCTAAGTATTCGCTTAAGTAATTTGTCCCATTGCGACATTTCACCCCCAGTTAATAGCGTATTTTTGTGTTTATAAAATTATAAGTGGTGTTACATGTGGTGTCAATGTCTACGTTGGTTTATGATACCTAGATTTAATTAGTAAATCGTTAATTGATGTAAACTTAATACTAGATTTATTCTGTAGATGATTAAGCTTTGCAAGTAGATAGGTGGTTGGTATATAGATGGCTGATAAAAATGCGGCGAATATAGGTTTTGAAAAGCAATTATGGGATGCTGCATGCGTTTTATGGGGGCATATTCCAGCTGCTGAATATCGCAAAGTAATTATTGGCTTAATTTTTTTGAGGTACGTTTCTACTGCATTTGAGAAGCGTTATAAAGAACTTGTAGAAGAAAATGATGGCTTTGAAAACGATCGTGATGAGTATCTTGCTGATAATATTTTCTATGTTCCAGAAAATGCAAGATGGAATGTGATTGCTTCTGCTGCTCATACTCCTGAAATTGGTAAAGTCATCGATAATGCAATGGATGCTATTGAGCGAGAAAATAAGAGTCTTAAGAACGTATTGCCAAAAAATTATGCAAATCCTGATTTGGATAAGCAGGTTCTTGGCGACGTTGTCGATATTTTTACAAATAGCATTGATATGAGCGGTAATGGACTTGATGAAGACATTATCGGAAGAACTTATGAGTATTGCATAGCTCAATTTGCTGCTGTAGAAGGTAAAGATGGTGGAGAATTCTATACGCCTTCCAGCATAGTAAAAACTTTGGTTTCCGTGTTAAAACCGTTCGATAATTGCCGCGTGTATGATTGCTGCTGCGGTAGTGGTGGAATGTTTGTTCAGTCTGAGAAGTTTATTGAGGCTCACAGTCATCGTCGTGGAACTATTTCTGTTTATGGACAAGAAGCTAATCCAGACACTTGGAAAATGGCTAAAATCAATATGGCTATTCGTGGTATTGATGCAGATTTAGGACCGTATCAGGCAGATACTTTTACTAATGATTTGCATCCTACTTTGAAAGCTGATTTTATTCTTGCTAACCCTCCTTTCAATTATCACCCGTGGAATCAAGAAAAACTACTTGATGATGTGCGTTGGAAGTATGGAGTCCCTCCTGCAGGAAATGCTAATTATGCTTGGATTCAGCATATGATTCATCATCTTGCTCCAAACGGGAAAATTGGTCTTGTTCTTGCTAATGGTGCTTTGTCTACTTCAACTACTTCAGAATTCGATATACGAAAGAAAATTATTGAAGATGACTTAATAGAAGGCATTATTGCTATGCCGACTCAGCTTTTCTACAGCGTTACTATACCGGTTACATTGTGGTTTATTACTAAGAATAAGAGGCAGACTGGTAAAACTGTTTTTATTGATGCCAGAAATATGGGTCATATGATTGACCGTAAGCATAGGGATCTTTCAGATGAAGATATACAAAAATTATCCAATACGTTTGAAGCTTTTCAGAATGGTACTTTAGAAGATGTTAAAGGTTTTTGCAAAGTAGCAACAACAGAAGATATAGCTAATCAAGATTACATTCTTACTCCAGGAAGATATGTTGGTATTGAAGAGCAAAATGATGACGGAGAGCCATTTGAAGAGAAGATGACTAGGCTTACTTCTGAACTTTCAGAAATGTTTGCAAAATCGCATGAATTAGAAGCTGAAATCAAGAAAAATTTGGGGGCAATTGGGTATGAAATTTGATGTTTTTTCATTAGGAGAAATTGCCAAAATCAGATACGGAAAGAACCAAAAAAATGTTCAATCAGATAATGGTGATATTCCTATCTATGGAACTGGTGGATTGATGGGATATGCTTCGCGTTCTCTATACAATTATCCATCTGTATTAATAGGGCGAAAAGGAACAATTAATAAGGTTCGTTATGTGGATCATCCGTTCTGGACAGTAGATACTCTGTTTTACACAGAGGTAAATGAGGAACTTGTAATTCCAAAGTACCTCTACTATCTCATGTCCTTGCTTGATTTGGATTCCTATAACGAAGGAACGACGATTCCAAGCCTGCGGACAGAAACGCTCAATCGGCTTGAGTTTGGCATTCCAGACCTTGATTACCAAGAAAAGGTACTGTCTATGCTTGAGCCTATTGATAAAAAAATAAAACTCAATAATGAGGTAAACAAGAATTTAGTGGCTTAAAGGTTGATGTTGGAGACATCGAGTTCACCGGTCATTAGTTTTGGGAGTAATGTATCACGTATTGTGGCAAGTTTACTGTTCTCTATACGATTCGAGATTACGAGATCATATAAAGGTGCAAGAAGGCCACCAATGCGTTCATAATCAGAATTCGAAGGTATTAGCACTCTAGATTTAGCAAGCTCTTCTCGCTTAATGTGTCCCATCGTTGTAGCCATATCAGCAGCAATTGCAGCAAATTTTTGAAGATAATAATTAGTCCATGAATAGTAAAACCACTTATCATATATATTTGATGTAACCTTAAACAGATGCTGGTTTAATCCGCATGTACCACCGCACCAAAAATCAACTAGGAGACTGCCCGACCATGAGAAAATAACATCACCATCGTGAATGATATAATCGGATTTAATGCTTGGAGAGCATAACTCGCTATTATCATTACAACACCCTTGACGAAGTTCCTTGATTTTAAGAACCGGAATGCCGCTTTCGTCAGCGGTTGGACGATATTTTTGCATAGCAAGACCGTTTAGATAGTCTGCAATGTCTATCAAACTGGCTTGTTTCCAGCCTTTGGGTAGAGTAGCAAGAGATAAAAACTCATTGGCGAATATTGATTGAGCTTGCTCCTCTAAATTCTTGTTTATTTTATTATTTTGGTTAATCTTTTCTTCAATAGAATCTAATACCGAAACTATTTTATTTTGTATAATCAAAGATGGTAAGTCTATTTCCATCGCCTCTATATCTTTTGTAGATATATTAGCCTGACTTGCACTTCCTTTTGCAATAGATGCCAAAGCATAAAAATTATTGAATGCACGGAAGTAATAGTAAATATATTTGGCATTAAGTTCTTCATTTGGAACCAGTTTGCATACTCGTTGATTAAGTAATGCCAATTGATCATCTTCATATATAGAAACTCTACCTACCCAACTTAGGGGATTGTTTTTATTAACAGGATCCCCTGTAAGTGCAAACAAAACATCTCCCTTTTCTACTATGTATTTTTCAATAATTCGTTCATCATCAACATTTACCGATACACTATCATTAAAGAATCTAACCTTACCATTCTTTAATTCTTTAATCTTGATAGTCTTATACTTTCCATCCTGCACAAAATCTTTTGACTTAAATGCATATCCATTTTGAAAGCTAGCCACTTCTCCAATTTGCATATAATCACCTTTACCTATCTATCCAATATATTTCCTATGTGCTAATTTTACATTGCTTTGTTTTACCATTGCGTATTGCAGTGTAGTATCAATCCGCTTATGACCAAGCAGTTGTTGCAATTGTTCGATAGGCATACCTTTGTCAATCGCCATCGTAGCAAGCGTGCGGCGGAACTTATGTGGATGAACTTTCAGAATATCCAGATGTTTACCCATTTCACGCAAGCGTGATTCTATACCACCAATTTTAATTCTCTCATGCGGAGAACGCAAAGTGACAAATAGTGCCGGATTATCATCAGTGCGTTCTTGCAAGTAGTTAAGCAAATGAATCTTAGTTCGTGCGTCAAAGTACACCATTCGCTCCTTGCTACCTTTACCGAACACCACACATTCCCGTTCCTCAAAGTTGATATCATTCCTGTTAAGGAGAACCAGCTCTCCAACACGCATTCCCGTTGATGCAAGCATATCTATTAGTGCCAGATCTCTTGCTTCTTCGCAATTATCGCGCATTTTTTCCAAGGCTTCATCGGTGTATGTTTCTTTGATAGTTAAAGCTGCTTTAACCTTATGGATACGACGTGCCGGACTCTTTAGAATATAATTCTCATCCTCCAACCAAGAGAAGAAGCTCGATAGAATTCTTCTAATATTGTCCACAGTAACCTTGCTTGAGTTTTTCTCATGCTGATATTCTGTCAAATATGTACGCAGATCATCTGTTTCCATCTCTCTGACATTCTTTTTAATTCTTGTTGTCATACATTCAATTGTTGCCCGATAATAAGTTAACGACTTTTCAGAGCATCCCTCGATCCGCTTGGCTGCGAGAAAATTATTCAGAAACTGTTCATTTGTTAGCTCCGCATTAGCTTCTTCCTCTGTTTCGCTTACTTGCTTATGGAACAATGCGTGTTCCAGCACTTCTTGCAGCTTTTCTAACTGCATATTGTTGAGGCAGCCGAGCATGCCTTGCATAACCTCATTTATTACTTTCTGTTTCATAGTCTATTCTCCTTTTCTATCGTAGAGAAAGACTACGGAGTGGCAATCCCTATTTTTAACTCCCGTCACTCGCAAGAGTTATGGCTGTACGCTAAACAAGAATTTAGTGGCTTAAAGGTTGATGTTGGAGACATCGAGTTCACCGGTCATTAGTTTTGGCAAGAGAGTGTCACGCAACATGGATAGTCTAATATTTTCTTCTCGATTTGAAGCAATGATATTATTGGTTGCGTCAAAATTGTCAATGATATAGAAATTGTCAAGATCTCTTGGTGCATAAAACGAAAAGTTCTCGAGGTTTCCTTTAGTAATAAATTTGATAACCGAACCACGGGCAGCTAACGTAATTTTTTTTAGATTCTGCTTAATTGCGTAGTATAACCATGCCGTATATTTTTCATTGTAAGGAATCAAGACATAAGTGCGCTGGTAAGCCTCAAATTTGCCATTATAAAATTTTGCATTAAAGTCCCCATTTCCAGCGACTAGGATTGCACTCCCTTCGAATGAATAGTCATCTGTCCAAGAAAGATTTTGAGAGCAACTGAAAAATGGATACAGACCACTTATTGAAGAAACATTTGCATTTTTTTTGCCAGTTATTACGGGTAGGAACTCGCTAAGCTTATATTCCTTCCAATCAGGTGGAATGTTTCCATTAAATGGCTCGAAATCTACGAACCAAGACTTAAAAATTGCCTGTGCTTGCTCCTCTAAATTCTTGTTTATCTAAATAAATTTGCTTATATAGTGCAAAACTTCTCAAATAGTAGGATAATAATAGAAATCCTAATACGAGGGAGTGTGAAGCATGCAAGAATCCTATACTGAAGCAGATTATGAAAATTCTATAATAGAGCTTTTTCAAAATATGGGTTATAAGCATGTATATGCTCCAGATTTAGAACGTGATTTTTATAGCCCTTTATACGAAGAAGAGCTTAATGATGCTCTGCATAGGCTGAATCCTAGTGCGTCAAAACATGCAATATCAGAAGCATTGCGCAAAATCAAGAACTTTGAGAATGCAGAGCTTGTGCAAAAGAATGAATTATTCATGAATTATTTGCAAAATGGCGTTGAAGTAAAATATTTTGAAGATGGTGAAGAGCATTCAGATATTATTTATCTTGCAGACTACGAAAATAAGAATAATAACTCTTTTGTGGTAGCTAATCAGTGGACATATATTGAAAATAGCAATAAGCGACCTGATGTTATTTTGTTCCTTAATGGATTACCAGTAGTTTTAATGGAACTGAAATCTCCTTCTAGAGAAAACACTGATGCTTCAGAAGGTTATTTGCAAATTAGGAATTACATGCAAGAAATTCCTTCCATGTTCATATACAACTGCATTTGCGTTATAAGTGATCAGCTTACTAGTAAGGCTGGCACTATTACTTCCAAAGAAGATCGTTTTATGTGTTGGAAATCTAAAGATGGAAGTTATGAAAATACACAATATGCGCAATTCGATACTTTCTTTGAAGGCATGTTTACTAAAGAACGCTTGCTTGATATTATAAAAAACTTCATTTGTTTTTCAGAAAATGGCAGTGAATTAATAAAAATTTTAGCTGGCTACCACCAATATTTTGCTGTTAAAAAAGCTATTGAATCAACTAAGCGTGCGTCGGAAACAGATAGAAAAGGCGGTGTTTTTTGGCATACACAAGGCAGTGGAAAATCGTTGTCTATGGTGTTTTATGCGCACTTGCTTCAGCAAGTCTTAAACAGTCCAACAATAGTTGTTATTACTGATAGAAATGATTTAGACGATCAATTATATTCTCAGTTTGCTAAGTGCAAGGATTTTCTTAGGCAAGAGCCTAAGCATGCTGAAAGTCGTAATAATTTAAAGAGTTTGCTGGAAGGAAGAAAAGCAAACGGAATTATCTTCACTACTATGCAAAAGTTTGAAGAGTCTTCTGAGCCATTGTCAGATCGCAAAAACATTGTTGTTATGGCTGATGAAGCGCATCGTAGCCAATATGGTCTTTCTGAAAAAGTAAACAGTGAAGGCGAAATTAAAGTAGGTAATGCGCGAGTTATAAGGGATGCTCTACCTAACGCAACTTTTATAGGGTTTACTGGAACGCCTATTGAAGCTAAAGATAGAAATACTCGCGAAGTATTTGGTGATTATATTGATGTTTATGATATGACTCAGGCTGTTGCCGATGGGGCCACAACTCCTGTTTACTATGAGAGTAGGGTTGTAAAGCTTAGGCTTGATGAATCAACTTTGCGCATGATTGATAATGAATATGATGCAATGGCGGATTATGCTGATTCTGAAGTTATTGAGAAAAGTAAAAGAGAAGTTGCAACGCTTGATGCAATTCTTGGTAATGATTCAACAATAGACTCACTTGTTAAAGATATTATTACTCACTATGAGAATTATCGCGAAAATCTTTTAACAGGCAAGGCAATGATTGTTGCGTATTCTCGTGAAATTGCAATAAAAATTTATAATAAGATTCTTGAATTAAGACCTCAATGGGATAAAAAAGTCAAGGTTGTAATGACTGAAAGCAACAAAGATCCTGAAGAGTGGAGAGCAATTATAGGCAATAAAAGTCATCGTAAGGCTCTGGCAGAAGAGTTCAAAGATGACAATAGTGATATGAAGATTGCAATAGTTGTTGACATGTGGCTTACTGGATTCGATGTGCAGTCGCTTTCGACCATGTATATTTATAAACCGATGAAGGGCTATAACCTTATGCAAACTATTGCGCGCGTAAACAGAGTATTTGCAGGTAAAGAAGGTGGCTTAATAGTAGATTATGTAGGCATTATTTCTGCTTTGAAGCAGGCTATGAAAGACTATACTGTTAGGGATAAAGAAAATTATGGTGATATGGATATATCTCATTCTGCTTATCCTAAATTCTTAGAAAAATTGTCGATTTGCAAAGATCTTTTTTATGGATACGATTATTCAAAATTTGTTAATGGAACTAATTTAGAAAGATCAAAAGCTGTTTCTGGAGCAGTCAATTTTATACTCGATGTAAGTAAAGAGAAAGAATTAAAGAATTTTGTAAAAGAAGCGCTTCTATTGCATCAAGCATTATCTTTATGCTCGTCAATTGTTGAGCGTGATTTAAGAGTTGAAGCGGCATTTTTTGAGTCTGTACGCGTTATTTTATCTCGTATAAGTGATAGCGGATCTGGCAAGAAAATTTCTCTTCAAGAGATGAATAGCAGAATTAACGACCTTCTTAAGAATAGTATTAAAAGTGAGGGTGTTATAAATCTTTTCTCCGATTTTAAGGAAGGTTTTTCAATTTTTGATTCTGAATTTATGAGTGAAGTTTCAAAAATGAAGGAAAAGAATATTGCTGTAAAGATTTTGGAAAGTCTTATTTTGGAACAGGTTCGCATATACAAAAAGACCAATGTTGTAAAATCTGAAAAGTTTAGCGAAATAATGCAAAATATTATAAATAGATACATTAATGGCATGATTACCAACGAAAAGGTCATAGAAGAATTATGCGATATGGCTAAACAGATTATGCATGAAAAAAATATTGGTAAAGAACTTGGTCTTACTGATGAAGAACTTGCTTTTTATGATGCATTAACAAAGCCGCAAGCGATAAAAGATTTTTATGAGAATGACCAGCTTGTTGCCATTACAAAAGAGCTTACAGAAACATTACGTAAAAATCGCACTATTGATTGGCAAAAGAAAGAATCAACGCGTGCCAAAATGAGATCCTGCGTCAAGCATCTTCTAAAGAAGTATGGTTATCCACCTAAAAAACGCGAGTATGCACTTGAAACTGTTATAAAGCAGTGTGAACAGTGGTCCGATAGAACAGATTTGTAGTGTAGTGAATGTCTGCGCGTGTTGTGGAGGAGTTTACCCCCACAACAGCCACTTATGTTGAAGGTGTGGTATAAAAGTCTTATGTTTTCTAAACGTGCTATTACCATTTTTGCGGCTGCTGTCGTAACTGCTTTAACGTTGGGTACGTTGAGTGCTTGCGAGCCGCAGGGTAAAGCCGTTGGTAGCACTGGTCGCGCTGGAGACATAATCCACGATGGTGTGGATATTGATGATATTCATCTTCTTGTGATTGGTTCAAAATTAGCTGCGCTTGATGACGAAGTTATGAAGCATTGTAAAACGTCAAAATTGAGTGCTTCTTATGTGCCACTATCAAATGTTATTAATCCCAACGAAGCGGCTCAGCAAGCTATTCGCGCTGCAAGCGAGCAACCTGTTTCATTAATACTTATAGACGCGCTCGACGTAACAGGCGTTGACGATCCGCATAACGCTAATAATCAATCAAATATAAAAGAGAATAACAAGCTTAATAACAGCACTCGCAATAAACAAAACGAAAGCAAAGCATGGATTTCTGCGCTGCAATACGCGCGTTACGCTGGAGTGCCAGTTGCGTTAATAAATCCTGTAAAAGCACCAAAAGACGCAACTTTATACGCAGCTACTTTGTATTTTGATAGCGATGGAAGTGGAATTGGAAAAAATATTCATGAATCTGATTTATCAAAAAATAGCGAATCTTTAAACAATAAAAGCAAGAAATCAAAATTTGAGCGTTCGTCTTTGCTAAGCATTGTTCGAGCAATAATTGACAATACGCCACACGGTAGGGAAGTGATTATAAATGACAAATAACGAACAAAACGCAATGGCATCTACAGAAATTAGCAAAAATAACGCTATTGCGGTGCTTCCTAAAGTAGAAGTTTCTGGTTTGAGCACAGAAGAAGTTGCGCAGGCAGTCTCTCGCGGAGATGTGAATATTACTTCTAAGCAGACTTCTCGCTCTTTAATGGATATTGTGCGCGCGAACGTGTTTACATTGTTTAACGCGATTATTTTCACAGCAATGGTTGTTGTGCTTGCCACTGGTTCGTGGAAGGATGCTGTTTTTGGTGTGGTAATTCTGGTAAATACTGGAATTGGCATTGTGACTGAATTAAAAGCAAAGTGCACTTTGGATAGGCTTTCTATACTTGTGGCGTCTTACGCAATGGTGCGTAGAGGTGGAAAAAATATTGAGATTCCGCACAAAGATATTGTGCTTGGGGATGTTTTGTGGCTTAGAGCTGGCGAGCAGGTTCCAGCGGATGTAGAAGTGTTGGAATCGTGGGGTTTGGAAATGGATGAGTCCATGCTCACGGGCGAGTCTGCTACAGTTCGAAAAGCAAAAGGTGATAACGTTTATTCCGGATCTACTGCAGTTTCTGGAATGGCTTTAACGCGTGTTACTGCCGTAGGAGAGCACAGTTATGCGGCAAAATTGGCGGCGCAAGCGAAAGTTTATACCAAAACAATTTCCGACTTAAGCCGTGGAATTAACACGATTTTGAAGTATATGACGATGGTTGTGGTGCCTTTGTGTGTGCTGCTTGTGTGGTCGCAAATGCACAAGGTTGGCGGATTTGTTGAAGCTTGGCAGACTGGTGCTTGGAGGGGAGCTGTTGTTTCTGCTGTTGCAGGCGTTGTTGGCATGATTCCAGAAGGATTGGTTCTTCTTACTTCGCTTAATTTTGCGGTGGCTGCTATGCGGCTTGCTCGTAAGCAAACGTTAGTTCAGGAGTTGGAATCTGTAGAAACTTTAGCGCGCGTAGACTGCTTGAATCTGGACAAAACTGGCACTATAACCGACGGTGGTATTGCATTCGTTGGCGTGGAAAATCTAGATAATAGTGGTGCCGAAATATCTTTGCAGACCAACTTGCAAACCAATCAAGCTTTATTCGACTTATCAAATGAAGAAAATCCGAACGCAACAGGTGTTGCGATTATGGAAGGGCTTGGCTCTAAAGGAGTTGCAGCTAGCCAGCATGTATCTAACCGTCTTCCATTCTCTTCTGCTAGAAAGTGGAGTGCTGTGCAATATGTACAAAGCAGTGGAGAGCGTGCAACTTGGTATATGGGTGCTCCGGAAGTGTTGCTCAGCGCGATTGATTATGCAAATACTAATGAACTTTTAGCGAAAGTTAATTCTTATGCGGAGCTTGGTGAGCGCGTGCTGCTGCTTGCAAAAGTAAGTAGCGATAGTAGCAGCGTAAGTAGCGTAACAGAAACAGATAAAACTTTTGGTGATTCTCCAACTATTTGCGTAAATGCTCATCCTATTGCTTTAGTTCGCTGCTCTGAGCGTATTCGTGATGATGCTCGCAAAACGCTTAAATGGTTCCGTGAGCAGGGTGTGCGTTGCCGCGTAATTTCGGGAGATAACCCTACAACAGTTGCGGCTGTTGCTGCAAAAGTTGGCTTAACAGGAGATCGCAAGCCTGCTGCAATGGACGCTAGAAAATTGCCAGAAGATATTAACGAATTGGCTAAAGTGCTTGAAAATGTGGATGTGCTTGGGCGCGTGCTTCCTCATCAAAAGAAAGCGATTGTTCAGGCGCTTCACACTCAAGGTCATGTTGTTGCTATGACTGGTGATGGCGTGAACGATACTTTGGCTCTTAAAGAAGCTGATTTGGGCGTTGCTATGGGCAATGCTGCTCCTGCTGCAAAAGCTGTAGCTCAAGTGGTTCTTGTTGATTCACGATTCTCGCATTTGCCGGATGTTGTGGCTCGCGGTAGGCAAGTGATGGCAAATATGGAACGTGTGGCTGGCTTATTCCTTGTAAAAACTGTTTATTCTGCGCTTATTTCTGCAGGAGTTGTGCTTCTAGCGTTGCACTTCCCGTATTTGCCTCGTCACATTACTTATATTGGTTCTTTAACTATTGGTATTCCAGCATTTTTGCTCGCTTTAGCACCTAATACTCGTCGATACATTCCAGGTTTCTTGAAGCGAGTTGTTCGTTTTGCTGTTCCTAGCGGATTTGCTATAGCTGCTTCTGTGCTCGCTACTGCTGTTATAGCTCCGCGAGTTTTGGGATTAAATCTTGACGATGTTGTTGCAAATAATTTGATAGCATCTCGTTTTATTGTCTCAAACGTGCAAGCTTTGGTAACTACTCGCAGTATTTGTTCCGTAATCGTATTTGTTCTCGGCATACTCGTGCTTGCAAGCGTTGCCAAGCCGTTGCGCTCGTGGAGAGGAATTATGGTTGCGCTATTTGCTGCAGCTGGAGTTGCTGGAGCTTTTATACCGTTTACTGCAAAATTCTTCGAAATTCACGTGCCGACTGCAGGAAGCGCGTTTACTGTAATGCTTATAGCTGTTGTTTTAGCTGTAATCTTATGGTTTGTGTGCGTGAGTTTAGCAAACTTGTTATCTAAACAAAGTAAGAAGTGAACAATCTAACATATTTCTCATGTAATTAGTGTGTCGACGTGAGCTTAATGATGCTTACAATAGATACGTGTTTAGTATTTTAGAGATGTTTTCAGTAGGCGTTGGTCCTAGTTCATCACATACAGTAGGTCCTATGCGAGCTGCGTGTTCGTTTGTTTCATCGCTTAAAAAAAGTGGTAGTCTTGCAAACGTTGCGCACGTAAGTGTGACTCTTTACGGATCACTGTCTTTAACAGGTCTTGGTCATGGCACTGATCGCGCTTGCGTTGCAGGTCTTGAAGGAAATCTTCCAGATAATGTAGACACTGATCATATGCTTACTATTCGTCAGGAATGCAAAAAAACTGGCACTTTAACGCTCGCAGGTGAACATACTATTGCTTTTGATTACGATAAGGACGTAATTTTTGAAAAATGGATGCGAATGGTTGTTCATCCTAATGGAATGCGTTTTGTTGCAACTGATTCTGACGGAAATAAAATCGATGAGCAAGTTTGGTATTCAATTGGCGGCGGATTTATTCGTCAAGGGTGTGCAGATGATGCAATGGTTGGCTTGCATGAGCGTGTTACTGAGCAAGATGAAAATAATGCCAATAAGAATGGTGTAAGCGAGAATAATAGCGAAAGTAATAGCGAAAGTAATAGCGAAAGTAATAACGGAAATAGTAGTGATAATGCTGCAAGCTCCTCAAATCAAACAAAAGATTCCACTGTACCTTATCCTTTTACTTCATGCGACGAGCTTATAAATATTTGCCGAGAAAAGTATATGTCAATAAGCGATGTTGTGTGGCAAAACGAGCTTGCATTGCATGAAGGTGATGCTGACTACGTGCGCAACTATTTGCTGCATGTTTGGAAAGTTATGAGTAAATGTGTAGAAAACGGATGCAACTCAAAGCAACCGATTTTGCCAGGAGGTCTTGATGTGCCTCGCAGAGCTCCTCACATGTATGAGCGTTTGGCTGCAAATTCAGACATGCTTCGTAACAATCGTCGTCGTTCGGATGCTGCTTTAGAAAGTTCAGACTCTGCGTGGGTTAATCTTTTTGCGCTCGCTGTTAGTGAAGAGAATGCTGGTGGTGGGCGTATTGTTACTGCTCCAACGAATGGTTCTGCAGGAATTATTCCTGCAGTATTGCAGTATTATTGGCGATTTGTTGATTCTGCTAATGAAGATGGAGTTGTGCGATTCTTGCTTGCTGCAGGTGCTGTTGGTTACTTATTTAAACGAAATGCTTCAATTTCTGGAGCTGAAGTTGGTTGTCAAGGAGAGGTTGGTTCTGCTTGTTCGATGGCTGCTGCAGGATTGTGCGAAGTGTTGGGAGGGACCCCGGAACAGGTTGAAAATGCTGCAGAAATCGGTATAGAACACCATTTGGGATTAACTTGCGATCCTGTAGGCGGTTTGGTACAAATTCCTTGTATTGAGCGCAATGCTATGGCTGCAAATACAGCAATTAATGCTGTTCGAATGGCAATGCTTGGAGATGGCTCGCACATGGTAAGCCTTGACAAAGCGATTAAGACTATGAAAGAAACTGGTCATGACATGATGTCTAAATATCGCGAAACCTCAAAAGGTGGGCTAGCTGTAAACGTTGTTGAGTGCTAATTTGCTAATATTTTTGCATTAATTCGTTGATGTTTTGAGATTAATTTTTGCTAAGTTATACACAATGCGTATATTTCATGTACATACGTAACGTTTCAGTGCTAATCTAGGACAGGTTAATCTAGGAAGTGTTAGTCTAAACTGCATTTATTCGAATGTGCATTTACTTAAATGTACTATTTAAAATGCGCTGCTTTAGTAATGCAGGATGGTTAAAAGCTGTCTGTGTAGATGTTATACTGTTCAGATTATACTGTTTGGAGTTTGTAAAGGAGGAAATATGGCACAAGATATGCCAGAAGTGATTGCAGAATTTGGCACTACGCCAACGGTGACGTTCCCTGAATCTGAACCGCCAGCAGGCCTTAAAGTTGTTGAATTAGTTGAAGGTAATGGTCCTGTAGTTCGTGCAGGTGACACTGTAACTGTGAATTATCATGGTGTGGTTTGGGGTAGCGACAAGCCATTTGATTCAAGCTTTGCTCGTCATACTCCAGCTAGTTTTGGTATTGGTGTCGGTCAAGTGATTCAGGGCTGGGATCGTACTGTTCCAGGTCATAATGTTGGATCTCGTTTGTTGATTTCTATTCCTCCAGAGTATGGTTATGGCTCTCGTGGCATACCGCAAGCCGGTATTGGCGGCGGAGACACGTTGGTATTTGTTGTTGATATTATTTCAACTCGTTGATAGAAGAGCGTGAATTTTATTTACGAACGCATAGTTTTTATTTTTAGAGATTGTTGTATAAGGAGGTAGCAATGGCTGAAGAAAAAACTATTTTACTTACGCAGGAAGCGTATGACAAACTAAAAGAAGAGTTAGCACATCGTGAAGGTGAGTATCGAGAAGAAATCACTGAGCGTATTGCTGCAGCTCGTGCTGAAGGTGATTTGTCTGAAAATGGTGGTTATCAGGCTGCTCGTGAAGAGCAAGGAAAGAATGAAGGTCGCATTAATGAGCTTATTGTAAAGCTTCGTAATGCGAAGATTCTTGAAGCACCGAAGGATGGCACTGTTGGCAATGGTTCTTTGGTTACTCTTGAGCTTGCAGGTCGAGAAATGACTTATGTTCTTGGTTCTCGCGATATTGCTGTAGCTACGGATTATGACGTTATTAGCCCGGAATCTCCAATTGGGGCAGCTATTATGGGTGCTCATGCTGGTGATACTGTTAGCTATGCAGCTCCAAATGGACGTGAAATTTCAGTGACAATTAAGGATTCGCATCCACTTGCGTAAGTTGCGTAAGTTACATGATTTTCATAATCTGCATAAGTTGATTTTATAAATATTATTCTCCCCACTTAGTCCATATTTTGAAATAAGTGGGGAGAATATTTTTTGAGGGGTTGGTGGGTAAGTTCTATTATATTTTTCGCAAAACTGTAACAACTTTTCCCATAATAGTTGCGTGTGATCCGTCAATAGGAGAGTAAGCCGGATTATGTGGAATAAGCCATACGTGACCGTGGTCATTTCTGAAAGTTTTAACAGTTGCTTCGTTATCTAACAGTGCTGCAACAATGTCTCCATTTACAGCCTCATGCTGCTCTCTAACTACTACATAATCGCCATCGCAAATAGCGGCGTCAATCATCGAATCGCCGTGTACTTCAAGCATAAAAAGATTTCCTGTACCTGTAAGACGTTCTGGCAATCGCATTACATCTTCAATATGCTGTTCTGCTGTTATTGGAGCTCCTGCTGCGATTCTTCCCACTAGAGGAACATCTCTAGAATTTATAACAGAATCAGATTCGTATGCGCTAATATTGGCAACTCTTGAAGAATTTTTATTAATTTTGTTATTTGAATTCTTTTCAACAATTGAATTATCAAGAATTTCAATAGCGCGACCTTTATTTGCATTAATTCGCAAAATCCCTTTATCTTCAAGTGTTCGCAATTGATGTTTCACAGAAGATGGGCTTCTAAGTCCAACTGCTTCTCCGATTTCGCGGAAAGAAGGAGGGAATCCATGAATTTTTATATTGTTTTGGATGGCATTGATAATATTGCGTTGGCGGTCAGTAAGTGACATTGCGCTAATATCGCTAGCATTAATGCCATTGTTATCGTTATTTGTGCCATCGTTATTCATGGTGCTCCTTTCGCTTTTACTATTTTAACGCACTTTCTTAAAAAAATCAAACATCTGTTCGACACGCCGTTGCAACTATCGAACAAATGTGTCATTATTAATACATCTGTTCGATAGAACAAATGTTCAGTCGATTAAGGAAGGAGAAAGGATAATTATGAGTACGTCATTAATTAGAAGTGGCAGGGAAGTTAGAGTAGGTATGCAAGAAAATACTTATTTGATTCGTAAACGCTGCGTTTCTAATAAGCATGCGCGCAAAACTAGAGTTTTTCGTGTAACTGTACTTTTGATGACAGCAATAACATTCTGTACATTGTTTATGCCAAAGACTGCTGTTTCTGCAATACCTGAAAGAGTTGTTACATATACAGTTCGTCCTGGAGATACGTTATGGAATTATGCTGCTACTATTACTCCTAAAAACGGTGATATATCAGATAATGTAGAGCGTTTAATGGCTTTAAATCATCTTTCTTCTGAAGATTTGGTTATCGGACAGTCTATTAATGTTCCATTAAATGATGCTCAATAGTTGATTGAGTGCAAATAGTATGAAAATGGGGGAAATATGAGAAGGGAAAATATTACTATATTTGAAATTGAAACTGATGAGCTAAGTTTTACTGAAAATGATGATGTAATATTCAGTGTGTTTTATGGAGTATTTCGGATTATGGACAATAAAATCGTATAATATTCGGAAATATTTGAATAAAGTGAATAATATTATGTAGTTTTTCGCTATTTTTTAGTATGCTGAATATATGCATTGTCCTTTTTGTAAGAATTCTGATACGAAAGTTATAGATACTCGTATCAGTGAAGATGGTTACTCTATTCGCCGTAGACGTGAATGCCAAGTTTGTGGTAATCGATTTACTACGGTGGAAACAACTCAGTTGCTTGTAATGAAGCGTTCAGGCTCTATTGAACCTTTTGATCGGGCAAAAGTTGTTGCCGGTGTTAGCAAAGCATGTCAAGGACGTCCCATTAATGCTGAAGCGTTAAAGACAATTGGTATGCGAGTAGAAGCTGATTTGCGAGCACGAGGTTTAGCGCAAGTTACATCTGAAGAAGTTGGCAAAGCTATTCTTAAGCCATTGCGTGAATTAGATGAAGTTGCATATCTTCGTTTTGCAAGTGTGTACCAAAACTTCGCAGGTCTTGAAGATTTTGAACATGCCATTGAAGATTTAAAGCGCAGTAAAACAGAAAAATAATAATTTTATCGATTATTGTTACAGAATATCTATTCCCTGCGCTTTTGCATTATTTTGAGTTCTATTTCTCAAAATTTGCGTCATCTGCAGTGCGTATTATATGCAATTTTTGAGTTGGTCTAGTCATTGCAACATATAGATTGGCTGCAGCAGTTAGTCTAGATGCTGCTTCCTGCTCAATCTGAGAAGGTTGCAACACTATGACAGCGTCATATTCAAGACCTTTTACTTCCTCAGCTGTGCAAACGCTGCATTGGCAATCATCGGCATTTTGTTTGTTTAACTGATTCCATAATTTTTCAGGTAATGCATGTTCTAATGCTTGATTTACAACCTTTTTAGCATGGCTAACCATACTGTTAGGAGTAATGATTGCAATACGACCACTACCATCATCAGAGACAAATTTTTCGAATAGTTTTGTACAAGATTCTGCAAGTGCAGTATCGAGTTCATCTTGTGATTCAACCGTTTGTGATACGAGTGAATCAGGTACTGAGCGAACTGCATGAACAGTAGAAATGTATAATCCTGAATCTGTTGCAACTTTGCTTGCTGCTTCAGAAACTTCACTAGGATTTCGATAATTAATTGTTAACTCGTAAAGATCCCAATTTGGTTCTCCAAATAGAGAATTCATATTCTTCTGCCATCTGTGAGTTCCTCCGAGCGCAGAAGTTTGTGCAACATCGCCAACAATAGTAAAGGAGCGTGAAGGACAACGACGAATAAGCATTCTCCAATCCATTGCTGTAAGCTCTTGAGCTTCATCGACAACTACGTGACCATATGTCCACTCGCGGTCAGAAGCTGCTTTACGGGCAAGCATTCCTGCATCGTTGCCTTGCAGATTATCAAGAAGCATATCGGCAGTTACTATGCCATTTCCAATACCAGCTTGTGCTAAAGTGTCAGCTGCAAATTGTTGTTCTTCAAGTTTTTTTGCTTGTGCTGCAGATCTTTGAGCGTCAAGTTTTGGATCAGGACCGAGCAATTCCATAGCTTCATCAAGTAATGGAATATCAGAACGAGTAAGCGGGCTGCCCTTTGGTCTAGTAAGTGAGTTAATGTCTTCGTCGCTTAACCAAGGTGCGTATGTGCGTAATTTGTCAGGTTTAGCAAAAAGTTGGTCAATGAGCCATTCTCCAGTCATAGGTAACCATGCAAGATTTAAAGTAATGCGCAGTTTATCGTCAAGACGAAGTTGAGAAGTTATATCGTTTAATTCAGCTTGATCTGGAACATAATCAAGTTTTTCCAAATAACGATTTTTCAATATGCTGAGCACGGTTTTTATAAAAGTATTTCGTGCCTGGTTATGCGGCTGGTGAGTCCGTTGAGCATCTGATTGAGCTATCTCAATATCTTCTTTTAGAAGAGGAATACTAAATCCTCCAACATGAATTGTTGGAAGATTTTTAGGAACGCGAATACGAGCGGCAATTGCATTCGCAATAACTGTTCGCATACGATACATTCCTTTTAATTTTGCTGCGTATGGAGAATCTTCATCTGTAGCACAAATTCCAGGAATTAAGTCGGAAATAGTTCTACTTACTACACCTGTTTCACCAAGAGAAGGGAGTACTTGATCAATATAACGCAAGAATGCCGAACTTGGACCAACAATAAGAACTCCTGAACGCTCAAGTTTGCGCCTGTGAGTGTATAACAAATAGGCTGCTCTGTGCAAAGCAACAGCTGTTTTTCCTGTGCCAGGACCTCCCTGTACAACAATAGTGTGATCAAGAGGAGCGCGAATAATTCGATCTTGTTCTGCTTGAATAGTGGCAACAATATCAGTCATTTTGCCGGTTCTGCGAGAACCTAAAGATGCGAGCAGTGCTCCTTCACCAGTAAGAGTACCTTGTTGTGAAGCTTTTCCTATTTCATCAGAATGTATGTCAAGTACTTCATCTTCAACACCAATAACGTCTCTGAAACGGAGTGTAATATGACGACGCATAACAATATCGCCATGATGCGAAGGGGTTGCCTCATAAAAAGGTCGTGCAGCTTCAGCGCGCCAATCTGTAAGAATAGGATCATGGTTTTCGCTAAGCAAACCAATGCGACCAATGTATCGCCTAATGCCTTCTGTGTTATCAAGTCTTCCAAAAACAAGACGATCTTCAACAGCTCGTAATTGTGTAAGACGATCTTCGTACATGGTTGCGAATGAGTCGCGCTCTGTGCGCTGTGTTGGTGAACCGTGCGAACCTGACGCGCGCACAGCGTCTAAGCGCGCGCGAATAGTATTACGCAAATCATCTAGACGGCTATAAGCTCGGTCAACAGCTTGTTGTTCTTCGCTAAGTTGTGAGGAATAGGTAGACATACGCTTCCATTCTTCGTAAAATCTGCAGCCAAATCAAAGCCAATTTTTAGGCATTTAAGTGTATCTCGAGGCATAAACCACTGATTTATTTCGTGTTGTAATCTAAATTAAAACAAGCTAAAAGCTTAGCGAATAATTGCGTTTTATTTTGCCGCAAAAATATAATCTAAACATATGTTTATAAGGGTTGATTTTGAATTATAGAGAGATAGAATTCTTGAGTTGTGAAGCATAAAACGATGAGGTTGACGCCTACTAGTTTGTTGCAACTTAGAAATAAACAGAATGGCTTACTGCATCACTGTTGATGTAGCGAGTTTGTAATCAGAAAGGTAGTTCACATGAAGAAGCTTATTCTTGATTTGGATACTGGTGTTGATGATACCTTAGCAATTTCTTATGCTCTTGGTAGCCCTGAGGTTGAGCTGATCGGTATTACTGGTACGTATGGCAACGTTTTAATGGAACAGGGCGTTCGTAATGCTCTTGCTATAACAGATTTATTTGGACATCCAGAAGTTAAAGTGTATCGTGGTTTGCCGCATGCGAGCAAGAAAGATTCGTTTGAAGTTCTGTCTATTTCTGCATTCATTCACGGTGACAATGGTATTGGCGATGTTGTTATTCCAGATTCAAAGCGTGAAGCTGAGTCTGAGCCAGCTGTTGATTTCATAATTGATTCAGTTAAGACTTATGGCAAGGATCTTATTTATGTTCCAACTGGTCCTATGACAAATATTGCTGCTGCATTGCATAAGGCTCCAGAAATCAAAGATGAAATTGGTAAGATTGTTCTTATGGGCGGTGCTCTTACAATTCATGGAAATGTAACTCCTTGGATGGAAGCAAATATTTCCCAAGATCCAGATGCAGCAGACGTCCTATTCCGTTCTGGCGCCCCTGTAACAATGGTCGGTTTGGATGTGACTTTGCAAACCTTGCTTACCTATAAGGAAACGCAACAGTGGCGTGACCTTGGTACAAAGGCTGGCAAGTTCCTTGCAGATATGACCGATTTTTACATTAAGGCATATGAAACAACGGCTCCACACCTTGGTGGCTGCGGTTTGCACGATCCGTTGGCTGTTGCAGTTGCTGTTGACCCAACGCTTGTTACAACTCTACCAATCAACATGCAGGTAGATGTTGAAGGCCCAACTCGTGGACGCACAATTGGTGATGTTACGCGCTTGAATGACCCTGTTAAAACAATGCAAGTTGCTGTTGGTGTTGATGTTCCACGATTCTTGAACGAGTTTATGACGCGCATTTCTGGCTTGGCAAAAATCGCTGGATGAGTGTGGATTTTACGAGTTTTAGCTCCGCTTTTTGTTGTTCGACACGCCGTAAATCGCAACATTTTCCGCAATATACGACGTGCCTTATTTACCAATGTAGAAACTAAAAATATTAATTGATTGGATTATTATGACTGAGATTGCAAAATTTAGCGCGGTAGACCCATACGAGGATCCAAAAACCCGCGACAAAGTGGCGATTTACTCGCTAATTTTACTTCTTATAACCTTTATTCTTGGAACATTGTGTTTGCAAGGATTTAATCTGGTATTCGATCAGATTGGTAAAGCTGTTGGTGCTCCTAATCAAGCTTCTCTTATTACGAGTTTGCCAATTATTGTTTTAGGCATTGTGTGCTTTATTTACGGTTCTTTGGGTGACTTTGTGTCGCTTCGTAGACTCATAACAATCGGACTTGTAACACTGTTTGTTGGATCCTTGTTCGGTTTTATTGCAAACTTCTTCTTCACTCCAAACTTGTGGACTGTTATTATTGCGCGTATTTTACAAACCGCTGGCGAGCAGGTAGCAGGTTCTTCCTTCCTTGTTATTGCAACTAAGTATTTGCGCAACGATCTTAAGGTAATTTTCTTTGGACTCTTTACTGCAGCTTATCAGCTTTCTGCTTCTATTGGCGTTTTTGCTGCTGGTGCTCTTAGCTCTATTGCTTGGCAGTATTTGTTCTTGATTCCTGCAATTACTATTCTGTTCTTGCCAGTTCTTGTTAAGTGCTTGCCTACAAAGAACGGTATTGGTGGGAAGATAGATAAGCTTGGCTTTACAGTGTTTGGTATTGCTGTTGCATTGCTGACTTTGTTCTTCTCGTACAAGGCATGGGGGTTGTTGCTTGGATCCATCGTGCTGTTTGTTGTGTTTGCTGGCTATATTATGAAGGCAAAGAACCCGTTTGTAACTCCTGCATTCTTTAAGAATAAGCGTTGGCTTTCGGGCATTGTCTTAATATTCATCTTCTACTTTACTAACTATTGCATGCCTCCAATTTACAATGTGATTGGCGGTGCTTTGTATCATATGAGCACTGAGGCAGTTTCTTCCTACCTTGTATGGGCATTCGTTGTAGCAGCAGTGTTTGGAACATGCTCTGGGACAATTATCGGTTTTATTGGACGTAAAGCTGGCATTATTATAGCTGCTGTTCTTATGATTCTTGGATGGGTTGGAGCTGCTGTATTCATCAATTGCGGATTCCTTGTTCTAACTTTGTGCGCATGCGTTTACTACGCTGGTTGCGGACTTATGTATTCGCCAATCGTTTCAACGGTTCTTAGCGCATTGCCTGTTGAAGAATCGGGTCGTGGATGCGGTATGAATGATTTAGTTATGAATGTTACAGCATCAATCGGTATTTCCATTTTCAGCGGTTTCTTTGGCGGAAACTTGCTAAAAGGATTCTCTTTTGCTGGAATCCAAGGCTTAGGTGCAGGTTATTCTAACTTGCTTATGATGGGCGCTATTGTAGCCTTTATTGGCTTAGTAGTTTACATTGCTCGTAGTCTTATGGTTAAAGAGTAATTATTATTTACTCAATATGTTAGTGGCCACTAGCTTGCAGTCGTGTTGGGCTGATTGGTTAGTGGCCATTTTTGTATTACTTTGCTTGCACGCTATCAAATCTTTTTCATACGCTGAATACTAATCTTTTGATATTGTATTGGTGAAGCTTATTTCTAATGATTATTTAAATTAATTACCGTTATAGCCAAAATCCTCACTTTTTAATACTTCTTTCCACCATGATTCTCTGCCTAAAACAAAATCATCATCAACTTTCGCATTAAAAATTAAATCTGTAATAAGTGAGTCTTTGTTGTTTTTGTTAAATATAGAAGCAGTTAATTTGTAATCTTTAACCAATTGTGCCAAAAATTAGGCATTTAAGTATACCTCGAAGCTTATACACCGAGATTGTATTCCTATATTGATCTAACGAATATTATTTGCGAGGATCTCCGAACCATGCAGAATAAATCAATGAAAAATTGCGATTTCCATATGCTGAGCACGAATTTCCTTCGCCGTATCCAGCTTTTAACGATTCTATATTTGGCTGATAAGGAGTATAGATATAAAGTAATGCAGTAGCCTTATTTTCGATATAAACATTGCTAGATCCGCATGATTTATTTGGCGAATATTGAATTGTGTTAATCGTGTTAGGGTGGTAGTTATATTGATCGTTATGAAGAAGATAATATCTATATCTTCTTGCGGAACCAATTACTTGTTTAAAGAATCCTGCAAAACGTGGGTTGCAATGAGAATCATCTGGACAATCTAATCCCATAGCTGATTTGTATTGGAAATCGCTAGGATCAGTGTCTGTTACAAGATGTTGTTCTTTTTGCAGCATGGTAAGTAATACTCGTTGACTGATATGACATGCTTTTGCTGATTTGTATATTATGTCTGCAGAAGATTCTTTGCTTACACTTTGATACTTTGAGCATAGTGAATCGGCAGGAATAGTGTGAGTATTAAAGTACGCATTTTTTAAGCAATTTTTACCAGTGCATTTTGCTCCTTTTTTGCGTATAAAATTGCGTACTTCGTCTTTACTCATTGCGTTATCGTCAAAAAATTGAGAATCAGAAATAATATTGCCTGGATTAAAATCGAAGCGTGACACAAGTTGTTCTTGTTTGTTGCGAAGATTAGAAACAGTCTGTTCCCAACGTATCCACTGAACAACAGGAATGATAATAGCAATGCCTATGACAGCAATAATAATGTTTCGTAAAATTTTATTGGAGTAAAACTTATGCTTTAATGAACTGTTGTTTTTATTGTGATGAGCACCACTATTATGTCCACTATTTAGGTTGACATGAATAGAATCATGTTTCTTTCTTCTCTGCACCATGTTTCCTCCTACTTAGCTTGTTACATTATAAGTGATATGCGAATCATTTTATTATTGTGATTATTTTTTAAAATTGTTCCTAACTTTTATTGTTGATTGTAACTATCAAACTGTAGAATTATCCGATTGAGTAGCTACGCGCGAAGAATTTGTTGCGATTAACTTTAGATTGTTAGAGCAGATTGATTTATTTGCAGTAGTTTTCTGCATAAATATTTGGAATTATTAGGCTGTTGTAGGGGAGTAAGACGGTGATGATTGGGACTAAACGATTTGATTGTTCTTCTGTGGATCCTTATGATGACCCAGAAAAGCGCGATAAGGTTGCTGTTCGTGCGTTAATACTACTGCTTATTACATTTGTTATTAGCACCTTGTGCTTGCAAGGTTTCAATCTTGTTTATAAACAAGTTGGTATAGATGTGAAAGCTGTTGATCAAGCGCCTCTTATAACTGGTTTACCTGGCATTATTTTAGGAATTGTATGCTTTATTTACGGTTCTTTAGGCGACTTTGTGTCATTAAAAAAGCTAGTAACTATTGGATTAACATCTTTGTTTATAGGCTCAGTTTTTGGATTTGTAGCTAATTCTTGTTTTGAGCCAAATTTGTGGACAGTTATTGCTGCTCGTATTATGCAAACAACTGGTGAACAAGTAGCAGGTTCATCATTCTTAGTAATTGCAACAAAATATTTGCGAAATGATTTGAAAGTTATCTTCTTCGGATTATTTACAGCATCGTACCAGCTTTCTGCATGTATTGGAGTGTTTTCAGCGGGATTGTTAAGCTCTATTGCTTGGCAATATTTATTCTTAATTCCAGCATTAACTATTCTAATATTGCCGGCATTATTGCATTATTTACCAACAAAAAACGGCAATGGTAAAAAAATTGATGTTGTTGGTTTTACAGTCTTTGGATTTGCTGTTGCATCTCTTACATTGTTCATTTCATACAGAAACTTGTTGATGCTTATTTCAGCAATTATATTGTTTATAATTTTTGGTATTTACATTAGTAAAGCTAAAGAGCCGTTTGTTACACCAGCTTTCTTTAAAAATATTCGTTGGCTTTCTGGCATAATTTTGATGGGCATAATATACTTCACAAATTATTGCATAAGCCCACTGTTCAATAGAGTTGGAAAAACTTTGTATAACATGACTACTTCACAAGTAGCTTCTTATTTAGTTTGGGCTTTTATTGTTGCTGCAATATTCGGTTCATGCTCAGGCTTAATAATTAGTCGCATAGGAAGAAAAACAGGTTTATTATTAGCAATATTGTTTATACTTTGCGGATGGATTGGTATTGCAGTATTAATAAATTCTGGATTCTTAGCCATAGCTTTATGTGCATGCGTTTATTATGCAGGTTGTGGAATGGTGTATTCTCCACTGGCCTCAACAATTCTTTCGTCTCTTCCAGTTGAAGAATCTGGAAGAGGGTGCGGAATGAATGATTTAGCTATTAGTGTTTCTGCGTCTGTTGGTGTAGTAATTTTTGACGGAATATTAGATAAAAACATGCTGAGTGGAAATTCTATAACGGGTGCTTCTGGTATTTCGTCTGGATTTGCAAACATATCTCTTATGTGTGCTGCTGTTGCATTATTAGGAATTATCGTATTTACATTCAGAAACTTTATTACTAAAGAAAGCAATGCAATTGAAGTAAACGAAGATCAAGAATAAGACCAAAATAATAGTAAAAGCAAAAGCAATAAGAGACGATTTAGCAATAGCTTAGCAACTGTGCAAATAAAGTTTGTTTGCAACGTTATGAGCAATATTGTTTACAACATTGCAAGCGCTAAGAAAAAATATATGCATATATGCGAAACAGCTTTCACCTTCCGCCAATCATCTTTCGCATGCGTTGTATGCTAATCGGATATGCAGTTCCCAATTCTTGCGCCCAAAGAGATACATAGAATTCTTCGCACATCCAACGTAATTTCTCAGCGATTATTTGTGACTCGTCATGTGCTGGTCCTGATGGGATTTTCTGAGCGTCTTCTTGAGCTTTTACTACAAGCTTATGTGCTTCATCTGCCTGCCAAGCCCAACGTACGTCACGGTTTTTGTCTGCCTTAGCTTTAGTAAGACGAATCACGTCTGCATGCAAGTAGCGTTCAATACGAGGCAGAGAATCAGATGGAGTTTTGGCAATAAACCCTCCGTATACAAGACTTGCAGTGTGTTCGCGGATTGATTGCAACACTGAAAGCAACGGCAAATCAGCCTTGCCAGAAACAGCTTTACTAACTTCCGCATCACGCTTTAATATAGCAATCACATCGTGAGCTACATCGTATACCGTATCCTCGTATATTTCGGAAATGTTGGCAACAGTTTCGCGTAATAAATTGTCGTCAGTAATATTATCTGTGTTCGCAATTAGTCGTTTTACTGCAGCCATTTGCAAGTCTTCTGCTAAAGCGTTAGAAGTTGAATAAGGTGCAGCTGCGAGCATTAAAGATTCAGCGCCAAGCCAGCGAGAAGTAATACGCTTATTGTCTAAATGCAGCATATTCAATGCACTTTGCCAAACCATTTGTGCGCGCGAAAGATTTGTAGCACCAGATTTGTGTAATAAATCTGCTCGTTCAATTACATTTCCAGCTTGTGCAGCTTTATTTGCTTTGAAATTTACAACTTCTCGTGCAGATTCTTGTGCTTCTTTTGCAAAACGCTGTTGCAATGCAATTAATGATTTGTCGGTTCCAAGAATAGTAGGTTTTACGCGATTAGAGTACTTGTTACGACCTGCAGGTTTATTGCGATTTTCGTTAGCTTTTCTCTCTTCAACACTAAACGTCATGCGCAAGTATGGTGAGAGTTTGCTTATTTGCTCGTCGTCGAAAACTTCAGGATGTATTTGCGCTCCAACTACACAAATTGCAGCTTTAGTGAAAACTTCTCTAAAATCTTGCCATTCGCTTTTTATATTGCTTTCTGTTTCTCCAGTCCCAGGAAGCTCGTCGTAATGTTCGTCAATCCAAGAGCGAATTTTTTGAGCAGTATCAGGAGCTGGAACAAACTGTACTCGTAGAGCTTTAGGCAAAGATTTAATCATGCCAATAATAAGCTCATCTAATAAACCTGGAACATTCCAAGTAAATTCTTCAGGAGTTAAGCGCGAAAGTACGTAAAGCGGCACATGCACAGTTACGCCGTCCAAAGGATTAGCCGGATCATACACATAACTTAAACGCAACCTTATAATCTGACCATCTGTACCAACTGTATCCCAATGGTCAGGATAGTCAGCTAAATCAGTACTTTGCGTAGTTTGTAAACGTTCAACTTCATCGGGATTAAAGTCTAACTTGTGTGGATTTTCTTCGCGGTTATCTTTCCACCATTTTGCAAGAGCTGCAATAGTAGTTGCTTCTTGAGGAATGCGAGTGTCGTAAAAAGTAAATAAATCTTCGTCGTTTACAGTTTCGCTTATTTGACGAGTGCGATTTGCTTGATTATCTGCATCTTCAAGCACATTGTGATTATTTACAATAAACTCATCGTGTGCAAAACGCTGTTGCACATCTGCTTCAACTAAGCCTTGACGAATCATAATCATACGAGCTTCGTAAGGATTAACTCTAGTCCATTGAACTGTACGATCTTGAACAATAGGCAATCCGTATAGTAATACTTTAGATTTTGCTACAGCAGCACCTTTAGAAGCACTCCAATGAGCGTCAGAATACGTGATTCTAGTAAGATTTTTAGCAAGAGGCTCGGCCCAAGCAGGATCGACTTGTGCGCAATATCTTGCCCAAAGTCTAGATGTTTCAACTAATTGCGTACACATAACCCATGAAGGAGTTGTTTTCGAAACAGATGAAGCTGGGAATATTGCGAATCTTCCTCCGCGTGCGCCTTGATAGTCGTTTTTAGCCATTTTTTGAGCGCGTTTCATAGCTCGAATTTTTGCTGATCCATGCAAATTAGCAAAATCTGAAGCTTTTGGTTCACGCACTACTTGCATTCCCAACATAGAAAGCAATCCTGCAAGCATCGACGAGTGTATTCCTTGCGAATCCCAAGAGCAGCACAAGCTGTGAGCAGCCTGTTGATTATTAGGAAGCTGACGAATTTCCAAAGATACTCTTTTAGATGGAATAGGCTCGCCAACTTTATAATGCAACTCTTTACACAAGTCTTGAAGTTGATTAACTAAATCTTTCCACTGTTTTAAACGCAAAAAGTGGAAGAATTCCGCTTTACAAAGTTTGCGAAGAGCATTATTGCTCATATTTCCGTCTGCTTGGAAAATATAATCCCAAATATTTAAAGCAGTTAAGAAATCGCTTGTTTCATCCGCATAACGATTATGAAGTCTATCCGCTTCTTCACGCTGTTCTTCGGGGCGCTCGCGAGGATCTTGCAAACTCAAAAACGCAACAATTACCAGCACAGCTGCAAGAGTATTCGGAGTTGTTTTACGCGCCGCTTCAATAATCATGCGTCCTAAACGAATGTCAATCGGCAATTTAGAAAGCTCGCGGCCAATATGAGTTAAAGTGATGAAACCTGATTTTCTATTTATTGCGCCAAGCTCGTTAAGCTCATTAAAGCCGTCGCTTACTGCTTTCATATCAGGAGGGTCAATAAAACCGAAATTTGTAATATCTTCGCCAGTTTTAGCAACTCCTACTGAAAGCATGTGCAATACTACTGCTCCAAGCGAAGTGCGCAGAATCTCAGGATCGGTAAAACGAGGGCGAGTTTCGTAATCTTCGCGCGAGTAAAGTCTAATAGCAATTCCGTCCGCGATTCGTCCGCATCGCCCAGAACGCTGATCTGCGCTCGCTTGAGAAATTGGCTCTATAGGAAGTCTTTGCACTTTTGCAGACTTAGAATATCTGCTAATTCTCGCAAAACCAGGATCGACAACGTATCGAATCCCAGGAACAGTAAGCGAAGTTTCAGCAACGTTCGTAGCAATAACAATGCGTTGATGAGAGTGATGTTCAAATACTCGATGCTGATCTTTTGCAGAAAGACGCGCAAAAAGCGGCACTATTTCAATAGCATCAGCTCGCTTCATATCACTTGCTCGAGTGCCAAAATATGAGCGTAATCCTGCTTCAAACTCTCGAATATCGCGCTCGCCAGAAGCGAAAACCATAATGTCGCGCGCGCCTTGCTCGTGGATTGAATGAATCACTAATTGAGCACATGCGCGAGTTACTGCAGATGTCATATCTTCATCTGTAATATCGTCTCGATTGCTTTCGTTAGATTGGCTTTCTGCAGCAGTTTCCTCATCCATTGTTATGTCTGCAAAGCCGGGGACGTGTTGCATAAGTGAAGGAGCGGATCCAAGTGGTTCATAAAGAACTCGCACAGGGTAAGTGCGTCCAGAAACTTCAATAACAGGAACTTTTATGTGTAAAGCTTGCTCAAAATGTTCACGGAATTTTGCAGAATCTATTGTTGCTGAAGTAATAATCAGCTTCAAATCGCGTCTTTGCGGAAGTAAAGTCGTTAAATATCCTAGCAAAAAGTCAATGTTAAGACTGCGTTCGTGAGCTTCGTCAATAATAATCGTGTCGTATTTAGTAAGAAGAGGATCTCGCTGAATTTGCGCAAGTAAAATACCGTCAGTAACAATTCGGAGCTTTGTTTTAGGTGAACTTTCGTCGGTAAATCGCACTTGATAGCCGATTTCTTCGCCTAGTTTTACTTCCATTTCGTTTGCGATTCGCTCAGCAACAGTGCGTGCAGCTAAACGGCGAGGCTGAGTGTGCACGATTTGCTTACCTCTTCCGCCTCTTCCAAGCTCAAGCACCATTTTTGGGATTTGCGTAGTTTTACCGGAGCCAGTCTGTCCGGAAACAATCACGACTTGTGAAGACTTAATTGCTTCTATTATTTCGTCGTGTGCTGCGCAAATAGGAAGCTCAGCAGGGTAGTCGAATTTCATAGTGTATATTTCTTTTCGTAGATTTTTGCTTTTTAGTACTTCTTTAGTATTAGTACGTTTTATTATTTCGTTTTTATTACTTCTATAATTCGGTATCCTTTAGAACTTGCATATTTTTCAACTATGTAGTTTTCGCCAAGATTTTCAGCAAGCCAAGGAATAAGTGAGTCTGAGCCAAGATTTTTTTGCACAACTAAGTAAGCTGCTCCTCCTACTTTTAAACGCGGAATCCAAGTCATCAAAATGTCGTGCAGCATTTCTTTTCCAACGCGAATTGGGGGATTGGACCATATGAGATCAAAATTATTAAATTCCAAAGTATTATTTTCTTTTAAAGCGTCATCTACTAAAGAAGTGCGAATATGCTTTAAGCCAGCGTTTTTTGCGTTTAGCTCAGTAAGCTCTAGCGCGCGCTCATTTACATCTACAGCTACAATCTCAGCTTCTGGAGATTCTAAGCCCATTGCAATGCTGATAGGCCCCCATCCGCATCCAATATCAAGGAATTTGCCATTTTCCGGTGGTTTTGGAGCATGTTTTAGTAGCACAGACGTGCCTAGATCAAGCTTAGAAGCACTAAATACTCCGTTTGAAACTTGTACAACAGTTTCATGATTTCTCAAAGTTACATGTAACGTTCTTCGCTCATCGCAAGATGATGGTGTTGCAGAAAAGTATTGTTCGCCACTGATTTTTTGCGTTTTTTCTGATTTTGGTGATTTGGTTTTATCGTATTGTTTAAATTGTTGATGACTGTCCATGATCTCGCTCAAAAATACCGTATTTCGCCTATAAATTTAAATTTATTAATATACTTTTTTCTATTGTATCTTTATTTACATATCATACATATATGTTGTGTTCATATATTGTCGTCTCAAGTTACCATAATAAGACAAACGTTGTAAAACGCTATTTACAATGAAATAGAGGAGGGACAGTTGGTGGATAGTAATGTGGCATCCGGGCGAGATGATGTGCTTAATTCAAACGATTTTTCCTCCCTCGAAAATGATTCTAATAATATGAATGAGCATAATCTCACCAATAATGCAGTGCTTTATGCTCATTCGGATGTGCTTCTAGACACTACTTCTGACAGTGAAAAGCATGATGAAGTTTGGCAGGAGCGTGAATCTCGTAATGCTTTAAAGCGAGTAGCTGGCCTTGGCGAATTACAAGATGTTACCGAAGTTGAGTATAGAAAGCTTCGTCTTGAGCGCGTTGTGCTAGTAGGAGTGTGGTCTAGCGCAAAAGGAACTCTTGCTCAAGCTGAAGAATCGTTGCGTGAGCTTGCAGCGTTGGCACAGACTGCTGGTGCTGTTGTTTGCGATGGCATGTTGCAACAAAGATATAGGCCGGATGCTGCAACTTATGTTGGTTCAGGTAAAGCGCGTGAGCTTGCAGCAGTAGTTGCTCAGCATGATGCGGATACGATTATTGTTGACGATGATTTACCTCCTAGCCAGCGTAGAGCTTTAGAAGATGCGACTAAAGTTAAGGTTGTCGATCGCACTGCTGTTATTTTGGATATTTTTGCTCAGCACGCTACAAGCCGTGAAGGTAAAGCTCAAGTTGAGCTTGCTCAATTGCAATATATGCTACCTAGGTTAAGAGGCTGGGGTGCTGCTCTTTCTAGGCAGGCTGGTGGTAGAGCTGCAGGAGATGCTGGTATTGGTTCTAGAGGTCCTGGCGAAACTAAAATCGAAATGGATCGTCGAGCTATTCGCAATCGTATTTCTAAACTTCGTCACGATATTGCGAATATGGCACCTGCGCGCGATGTAAAACGTGGTTCTCGTAGACGACAAGATATTCCAACTGTAGCTGTTGTTGGATATACGAATGCTGGCAAGTCGTCTATTATAAATCGCCTTACTGGATCACAAGAATTAGTAGAAAATGCACTGTTTGCAACTCTTGATACTGCAGTACGTCGTTCTCAAACTCAAGATGGTAGAAGCTATACTTTGGTAGATACTGTTGGTTTTGTTCGCAGACTTCCAACTCAACTAGTTGAAGCATTTAAATCCACTTTGGAAGAAGTTGGACAAGCAGATGTTATTTTACATGTAGTTGACGGTTCGCATCCAGATCCTATTTCGCAAATTAATGCAGTAAACGAAGTTCTCGCTAATATTTCTGGTGTAGAAGATATACCTCAAATTATGGCATTGAATAAATCAGACATGATGAGTGATGCTGCGAGAGAACGTTTTTCTTCTCTTTATCCTGATACCGTTATTGTTTCTGCATTTAGTGGCGAAAATTTGCAAATATTGCGCAATCGTTTAGAAGAATTGTTACCGTCTCCTCGTGTTCGTGTAGATGTAACTTTGCCGTACGAGTTTGGTGGATTATTATCAAAAGTTCGTGAAAATGGTGTAGTTGAAAAAGCAGAATATGTAGATTCGGGGGTTGAACTTATTGCTTGGGTTGGACCATCGTTAGCTGCAAAACTTATGAAAGTAGCGTTGTAATAATAAATTCCGGTGGTGCGATTAGAGTAAAGGTGTTCATACCAAAAGCTCTTAATGTGAGAGCAGCCCTTAGTAATGCATAAATCGTGGTATTTTGTGTGCTTATAAGGGTGTGATAGGTTGTTGAAAAGAGGTTTTTGCTCATGGTGAGTTCGCAGGTTAAGCCAACTAAGCTTGCAATTATTGGTGCCGGCGCGGTCGGATCTACTCTCGCTTTCGCTGCTGCTCAGCGTGGTGTTGCGCGTGAGATTGTGCTTGAAGATATTGCTAAGGAACGTGTTGAAGCTGAAGTTTTGGATATGCAGCATGGTTCTAGCTTCTATCCTGCAGTTTCTATTGCCGGTTCTGACGATGTGGAAATTTGCCGTGATGCTGACATGGTCGTGATTACTGCTGGTGCTCGCCAGAAGCCAGGTCAGACTCGTTTGGAGCTTGCAGGTGCCACTATCAACATCATGAAGTCAATCATTCCGAACGTTGTGAAGGTTGCTCCTAACGCAATTTACATGTTGATTACTAATCCTGTTGATGTTGTTACGCACGTTTCTATGAAGCTTTCTGGTCTTCCAGCAAACCAAATGTTTGGTTCTGGTACCAACCTTGATTCCGCTCGTCTTCGTTTCTTGATTGCTCAACACACTGGCGTTAATGTTAAGAACGTTCACGCATACATTGCTGGCGAACACGGTGACTCTGAAGTTCCACTGTGGGCTTCTGCAACCATTGGTGGTGTTCCAATGTGCGATTGGAACGCTCTTCCAGGTCATGAGCCACTTGATGCTGCTAAGCGCGAAGAAATCCATCAGGAAGTTGTTAACGCTGCTTACAAGATTATCAACGGTAAGGGTGCAACAAACTATGCTATTGCTATGTCTGGTGTAGATATTGTTGAGGCTGTTCTTCGCGATACTAACCGCATTCTTCCAGTGTCTTCTTTGCTCGATGACTTCCACGGCATTTCTGATGTGTGCATGTCTGTGCCAACATTGCTTAATCGCAATGGTGTAAACTCTCGTCTAAACACTCCAGTTTCTGATCGTGAGTTGGCTGCTTTGAAGCGTTCTGCTGAAACTTTGCGCGAAACTGCTGCTAAGTTTGGTTTCTAGTTTTAAAGAGTAATTTATAAATTATTAAACCGCTTCTTCTTTTAATTGAGGAGGAGCGGCTTTTCTTATTTAAAACAACAACATACCTCACAGAATTTTCTGTGAGTTCGATATATTATTACATTATGGCTGATTTTTCTAACATTCTTGCTACTCGTCCTGATTTTAATGACAGTGATCGTGAGTGGCTTCACCATTTGGTGGTCGATTGGCAGGTTATTGCAGATTTGAGTTTCGCAGATTTGCTGCTGATTATTCAAAATGGTGACGGTGATTATGTTGTTGCTGAACAATGTCGTCCTTCAACAGCTATTACTTTGCGTACTGATGATTTGTTAGGTAAAAAATTAGATGATTCTTTAGTACCTGAGCTTAATGAGGCGATGAAATCTGAGACAAGTTTCCACTCTTCGACCTTACGTTCTATTGGTAGAGCTACTGTATGCTACGTTTATGCTCCAGTTCGTCATAGGGGTAAAACTCTTGGATTGGTTATGCGCGAAACTAATTTGGCAACGCGTGAATCTAATGGTCGTTATGAAACTGAAAGTATTAATGCTGGTAAGACTTTATTTGACATGATTCCTCGTGAACAATTCCCATATCGTGAATCTGTATTAAATCAACGACATAATGCTCGAGTATCCGATGGTTTTATTGTGCTAGAAGACGATGGAATAGTTCGTTATGCTTCCCCTAATGCCATTAGTTGTTTCCGCAGACTTGGCGGATTAAACACTATGCAAGGTGAATATTTAAGCGAATTTGGCACTAGGTTGTTGCATACGAACGATAATGTTCCCGAAAGTTTACCTCTTGTATTAACTGGAAAAGCTGATGTAGATTGTGAACTTGAAGCGAACCATTCTATAGTTTCCATGCGCTCCTTGCCTCTGTGGGGTCCAAATAATCGTGTTGGAGCTGTAGTGTTATGCCGTGATGTTACTGAAGTTTTGCGGCGCGAACAAGAATTGCGTACTAAGAATGCCACTATTTCTGAAATACATCATCGCGTAAAAAACAATTTACAGGCTGTTTCTGCTCTTTTGCGTTTGCAAGCTCGTAAAACAAAATCTATTGAAGTTAGAAAAGAACTTGAGGAAGCTCAACGTCGTGTGCAAACTATAGCACTAGTTCATGAAGGCTTGAGTCAAACTGCTGACGAAATTGTTGATTTTGACAAAGTTATTTCGAGTTTGTTGAAGATGTCAATTGAGTTGGCATCTCAGAATCAAAATATCGATATTGATTTTGTTGGAAAATTTGGCAGATTAGCAGCTCAGGATGCTACACCATTATCTCTTGTTTTAACTGAGCTAGTGACGAATGCAGTTGAACATGGTTTTGAAGGTCGTGAAAAAGGTCATATTCGTATTGCAGTTGGTAGGGGCGGAGACAATCTTAATATTGTCGTTGAAGATGATGGAGATGGTATAGATAGCGAGTCTTCTCATGGAATGGCTAAACCATCTGGCTCTGGCCTTGGAACGCAGATTATAAACACATTTGTCACTAACGATTTTGGTGGTACAGTTCGTTGGTCTCCTCGAAGAGAGGGCGGAACTAGGGTAGTGTTAGACATTAAATTGCGCGTATCTGGTATTGAGTAGCTTTAGTAAAAATTGTTTTCCAACGTGCATTAAATGTTATACATTTAGTGTAAAAAGTACAGGAACAATTAAAATTGCTAATAAAGATGCAAAATACCTTGAAAAAACTTTCTTTTCATGATTTCCTTACATTCAGGGGAACTTCTAAAGCTCACCGTTGTAGGTAAGAAATGAGGATAATAATTCATGAGCAACTCGTTTGATTGGCGCACAACAGCAGCATGTAGTGACAAAGATCCTGAACTGTTCTTTCCTCTTGGAAGTGCTGGTACAGCAGTTCAACAGCTTGAAGAAGCAAAAGCAGTATGTCGCTCATGTGATGTTGCAACAGAGTGTTTAAAATGCGCATTAGAAACTAACCAAGATTACGGTGTGTGGGGAGGATTAAGCGAGGATGAGCGTAGAACTCTAAAGCGTCGAGCAATGCGCGCACGTAAAAATCAAGATGCGTCACTATAGATAATTTTATTCTAGGTGCACTAGTTGAGTTAAACTTGCTGATCCTGGAGTGATTAAAACGCATCGTCCTGGAAGTTGATAGTCTTCAATATCAAAACTTTTAGATAAAGCAGAAGGTATTCCAAGCATTGTATCTGTGCCCACATCTCCTGTTGGAAATATTATCCTTACTGGTGCTTGCTCAGGTAAACGTAAGTAGCGAGAAGTGCTAGTGCTCATAATAACTGGGCATTGTTTACTATTTAATCTTTTTTGAAAAGCAATAGCAGTTTGTTTAGTATTTAGCGGATCAAGCAATTCATCTGCATCGTCAATAATGATTGGCGTATTTTCGTTGTAAATGTTATTAATGTTTTGTTCATATAGTGATTTTCCTGAATATATTGGCAGGTTTAAAGTTTTAGAAATTATTTTTAATATTGTTGTTTTGCCTTGTTTCCTACTACCAATAACAGCTATATTTCCAAGGTGAATTGGTAATAGAGCAGGATATAAGTGTATGGTATCGTCTTGCAACCCAATAATAATATGCTTCGTATAAAATTCTTGAGTACGTAAACTTTGAGATATTTTTTGCTCCGAATTTTTGTATTTGTAATTATTTGAATACTCTGCAAGTTGTTTTGCTGAAAGAATCGACGGCAATGGTTTGCTAAATAATTCTGGAGAATGATCATGATGGCAGAATCTACCAGCTAACTGTATTGCTCGTACTAAATGTGCAGGATTGCTGCTTTGAGCACATCGCAAAGCTTCTACTCCTTCTCCAATATTGTAATATGCTGCTCCTGGCGTATTTGGGCTTATTCTAGCTGCATGCGCTGTTCCTAATAATTCTTGCGATTGCATTCCGTCTCTAACTCTCAAGCAAATATTAATAGAAATATTAGCTTTCATATCTGCGCTTACTTGTGCGAGTGGATTTTGAGTTCCAGCAATAATATGCATTCCCAAAGATCTGCCTACTGATGCAATTCGTATAAGACGAGGCATGTAGTCGGGAAGTTGATCTTTTAGAGCATGAAATTCGTCAATAACAATAAGCAATGAAGGTTCAGCTGGGGTTACTTGTGCAATATTATTACATCCATGATGAGCTACTAGTCTTTCTCGTCTATTTAGTTCTAGTTCGAGACCTTTTAGAGCGCGTATTGCGTGTTTAAGATTTAGATCTCCTACGTTTCCCATAGTATGTGGGAGTTTAGATAGTATGTCAAAAGTTGCTCCTCCTTTAAAATCCATAAAAACAAACCGTAGCTGCTGCGGACCGTATTGAAAAGCCAAAGCTAAACACCAAGTCGTAAGAAGTACTGATTTACCAGAACCAGTTGTTCCAGCAACTAAAGCATGTGGCCCATTGTTAATTAAATCTAAATAGCAGTAGCCATTATTACTTATTCCAAGTGGAGCTATAAGGTGTTTAGTTTTTGAATTAGGCAAGTAGTTATAAATATTTGTATTTAGATTTTCCTTCATACTATTGGATTTGTTTTTTATGTCGTATGTTCCTGCATTTTTTAACCATGTTTGCAATACTTCTTTCCAGTGATGTTGCGTATTAGAAATTGCATTTCTTCTCATAAGTAATGTTTCTAAACTTACTGGTGTAATAGTATCTGGCAAACTTTCTACAGTTTGTTGATTATAAGTTACGTTATTTGACGATTGCGTAGTGTTTAATAATTGAATTTGCTGATTTTGTTGAACATTTTGAACAGAATTTTTCTCAGATATGTATTGAAAAATTTGTGGAATAAGACTTGCTATGTACATCATAATGCTTGGAATAATCATGGTTAGCATCATCCAATTATCTTGCATCCATGCCATTATAGCCAATGCTACGTGAGCGAATATGGGAACTATACTCGCTGTCATCTGTACATGCATAAGTACTTTAGTTGTAGACATTCCTGTATTAGATTTGTTGCCCATAAATGTATGAGACAATATTTTTGATTTTTGTGCAATACTTATGCAAGATTGTGGTTAAAAGATACGAGTTTAGTGCTTTCTAAGTTGTGGTATCTAATTGAAGTGTTGTTTACACAACAATACTTCGAAATTATTGTTGCTCTGCAAGAGTTCCAACTGATCCAGGTTTATGAGTTCCTGATGCAAGTTGGTTGAATAAATCTAAGTTTTTAGCATCATCGAGAAGCACAGATGAACCAACTCCTGGAACTTGATAGTCAGGATTCGTCCAATATACTGTTCCAGATATGCCTGACGGTCCAGTTGCTTCTTTGAATGCTTGAGCCATTTCCCATAATGTTCCTGGATTGGTTTTCTCATCAAAAATAACTGAAGCAAGTCCCGTTTCAGCAAGCTTTTTTACTTTTCCAAAATTCAATAAGGTATTGTGATCTAAAGCTTTTTTCATAATAGCTGCAATAACCATTCGTTGGCGTGCAGCTCGTCCAAAATCAGATTCTGGATCTGCGTATCGCATTCGCGAAAATGCTAACGCTGTATTCCCATCAACGTGATGGCATCCAGAAGTCCAATTTAACCCGCTAAACTTATCGCTTACTGTACGGTTGTAGCATAAATCAATGCCATCTATAGCGTTAACAACATTAGTAAGACCGCCAAAACGTATTTCTGCAACATGGTCAATGCGATGACCTGTAATTTTTTCTATTGCTGCTGTTAATGCTTTATTCCCAGCTGCTTGCGCAACGCTATTAATTTTTACTTGTTCGCCATTTAAAGAAACAAGAGAATCTCGAGGAATAGAAATTAGAGAGCTGTGACCATTGCTCGGCTTTGTCAATACAAGAATAGTATCTGTTCTAAATCCTGTTATCTCTTTAGCTTCTTCGCCTTCTCGTTGATCAGAGCCAAGAATAAGCCATGCTTTGCCTTGAGTGCTAGGAGTACTAGTAAGCCAAGTAGTGCGGTTAATTCTTGAGTCAACCCAGTTCCATGAATATACCCCAAAACCAGTTACACCTATTGCCAGAACAACAAAAAATGCAATAAATGCATGTAAAATTCTGTGCGGTTTGTGCGGTAGTATTTTTGCTGTACTTCCAACTGCTTTATTTATAGTTGTTGGAATACGCATTTGTGAAATAGAACTTGTGCGCGGTGCTGGTCTTGGTTGCAATTGCGATGTGTAAGAAACAGGTCTAGAAGAACATTGTTCTGGACTTTTTAAGATTCTTGTTCTTTGAGTTGTAGGCGCAAAAGAAGGCGCTTGTGATGGAAGCGCATTAGACTCTATTTTGCCTCTTTTTACGCGTTTTGGAGTGAAACTAGGAGGCACGTTTGAGTTAGATGAATCGTTATTATGAGAAGGAGTGAAGATAGGTGGGTTTATATTATCTTCAGAAGGGTCCTCATACAATCTCGAATTCATTCATCCTCCAAAATAAGCATGTATCTTCAATGACTATGAATACATAATATATAAATTTTATGTTCGTACATTATATATTCATAGATTACATCTTGCTTAAGTGTTTATTTTTTTCTAGGCACAGCGCAAAGTACATTGTTTGCATACTTGTCTGCAAAGCCAACGTATTGTCCTGTTTGTGGATTGTGAATAGTTCCATTTTCAGGATTTACAATTCCTCCAGTATTTGGATCAATAAGTTGTCCTTGAGAATTTTTTATTAATCCTGTTTTTGGATCAACACGTCCCATCTTCTTTGGATCTGTAGTTTTATTAAGCTTGTCGTTTTCGTTTATATTGCTATCGTCATCCGTATCTTCATTGTCTTGATTATTCGTATTCTTAGACGAATTATTGGCATTCTTTTTGTTAGTGCCGTTAGTTTTATGATTTAGCGATAGCGGTTTATTTTCACGCATCAAATCCCAAATATTGTTTGCTTCATCAGACCACACAACACGATTTGGATCATAAGGATCTGGAATAACAGGAGTAGTACGAGCATAAATATGTGAAGAATCTAATTTACGCATGCTTAATGCCAAACCGACCAAAGTGGTAGGATTTGCCAAGCCTTCACTTATATTCAATGCTCCCAACGATGCTTTTGCAAGCTGGTAAAGCTCACTTGTCTGAGTAAATAAGTTTTTAGACAGTGCTTGATGTAAAAGCTGTTTAATCAAGTATTGCTGTCTTGTTGTTCGCATTATGTCAGAGCCATCGCTTGCTGTATCGTGACGCATTCTAGCGTATTGAGTAGCAAGTCGACCATTAAGATGCTGCATTCCTTGTTTGAAATTCACGCCCGTATAGGCATCGCGAGTTGCTGTTGGGATGCACACAGATACTCCACCAACTGCATCAATCATATTGCTTAATCCACTGAAATCAGCGACTATAAAATGATGAATATTTAAACCAGTAAGTGAATTAACAGCTTTTAACGAGCATGATGCTGCTGAAGCTAAATCTCCACCTTGCGCATATCCTAAGGCGAAAATTGAATTAAACATCACATGTTTTCTTGCAGGAATATGTCCTTTTGTAGTGTCGCATGCTGGTGCGTTTACCATAGAATCTCGTGGAATAGAAACGATATTCATGTATGATCTATCTGCGCTAATTTGAACTACCATAGTAGTATCTGACTGATGATCACCAGTTTCGCCGTCATGGGTAAAGCTCTGATTATTCCCATCTCGAGAATCTTGACCTAAAACAAGAAAAGTTACTGGTTTGCCTGCGTTAATATCAAGTGTTTGATTAGCTTCTGGATCTTTAGATATAACGTTTATGACTCTGTTACTTACAGCAGAAGAAAAATCTAACCACACTGCAGCTATGATTGTTGAAAAGAATGTAAGTACTGAAATAACAAACATGCACAGTATCTTGCGCGTGCGGTTAATCATTCTATAACCAAGACTATGATGAGGAGTTGAGTTCCAATCTTCGCCTGGTTGGTACCGCATGCCTTCAGGATACCGTGAAGTTGTCATCGTACCTTCTTTCTCAATAATGAGTAACCTTTTAGGTTGTGGCAATATCATTTCTTTTGTCATCAAATAAATCAATATTCAATGGACACATATAGCGTGTAATTATAGCATGCTGCAGTGAGATTTATGACATCTGGTTGTGTTGAATATTATTTGATATTTTAAAGAAAATTTTAATAAGTTTACGCAAATATTCTAATTAAATTTATATGAAGCATACTGGTTAATATGAGCAAAAATAATTAATAAAATATGTATAAATTTATTTAGAATTACGACTTGTGTTTTGGCGGATACATACCCCCTGCGTAAACTGGTAAGTATGGATTCGATAACCGCTCATAATCTTACATTTGAAGACGAAGTTTTACAGGTGCTGTCATCTGCGAAAGATGCGCATCCTCATGATGTGGATTCGTCCATTATGGCAATGATGTGTGTGGAGCGAGATACTCGTTTTTATGCTGATACGTTACATGCAGTACTAAGTCAATCAATTCTTCCTGGAACTTTAGTAATAGTCGATTGTGCTAGTCGAGTAAAGCAGACTATGCAAACGAATTTACAAATAAAAATTAATTCATCTAAGCTTGCGGGAGCAATTAATACTAGGAAATCATTATTGCAGAATGCTAATAATATCGATTCCAATAATGCAATTGATAGCGATTCAAAATATAGACCAAATACTAATCGCGTAAATAATACTCGCGTAAACAATAGTGAAAATAAATCTGTACACATAATTATTATTCCCATTTCTTATGCTCATTCTTTTGGAGATGCAATAGAAAAATCTTTGCGCAAGATTTTGCCTTGTGCAGGAGTTTCTGCATTATGGCTTTTGCATGATGATTCTCGTCCTGCAGACTTCCATTGCTTAGAATATTTGCGTGAAACTTGGCGCAATACTCCGACTGCATCAGTATTGGGAGCTAAACAAGTTGATTGGCAAGGAAATATCTTGCACAACGTTGGAATGTATGCTTGGCGTCACGGTGTTCATACTCTTACTGTTGACGGCGAGCCAGATCAAGAACAGTATGATGGGCGTGGAGATGTGTATGCAGTATCGCTAGCAGGTGCTTTAGTCACATTAACTGCATGGCAGACTTTACGCGGTACGCAACAATGGATGACAACTTTTGGCGAATCAAGAGATTTTTGTCGTAGAGTATGTCTATCTGGAGGTCGTGTTGTTGTAGTTCCTTCAGCTCGTATCGCACACAGGCGTGCAAGGTTAGAAGGTATCCGTACTCGTAACGGTGATGCTAGAAATCATAATAATTCAGGATCTAAGTATGGTGTAGCAGCTTCTCTCGTAGCTAAGCAGCGTTACAAATACACTGATATTAGTATTTTTTTGTGGCCTCTTATATGGATTCTTAGTTTGCCTGCTTGTTTCGTTGGCGCTTTGCATTCGCTGTTTGCTAAACATCCTTATATAGCGTGGATTCGTCTGCTTTTGCCATGGCTTGCTATTATGCAATTACCTAGAGCAGTTTTTGCTCGCAGAAGGGTTGCAAGGAATACTCGTGTTCCATTAAAACGACTTGTTCCTCTTATCGCAGATCGTCATCAAGTTGCACGTTGGCGTGATCGTAGTTCTGCTTTCCAAGCTCAACAGCATTTCGTGCTGTTGAGTCCTCTAGCGAAGCGGCATTTGCATATTCGAGTGTTGCGTAGGTGGAGTGCTGTTATTCTTGCGTCTCTTCTTCTTTTTGCAGTCATATTGAATTTATATGGCTCTCCATGGCGTGAAATTTTAAGTGGCGCTTCTTGGAATGCACAGCAATGGTTACCAACGGGTGCAGATTTCAATCAACTATGGAATTCTGCTATTGGTGCATGGGTTCCTGATGATGGTTTTGGACCTGCAATTCCTCCAGCACCATGGCTAAGTATTTGGGCAATCGCATCAATTGTGGTTGGTGCTAACCCGTTATTGGCTGTCACATTAATGTTCTTCTTAGCTGCTCCAGCTATGTGTTTAAGTTTTTGGGCTCTTGCTGGCGTATTTACGCGCTCGGATACTGTGCGTGTATGCGCTGGTATTTGCTGGACTATGATTGCTATTGCTTTTGGTTTGTTTGCACGCGGTGATTTGCCAATGTTAATGACTATGGCATTTTTGCCTGCAGCATTTGCTTTTGCGTTCCATGCTGTTGGAATGTACGTAACAGAAGATCCTGTGCGTCCTGTTAAATCCACTCAATGTGCAGCATGCGCAGCATTATGCTTTATGGTTCCAGTAGCTGCAGAACCGCAGCTTGTTTTGCCTCTTATTGTTATTTTTATTGCGTCGTTTATTATGGTGCGCTCTCATCGTATTATGTTCGCGCTTATGCCTATACCATCGATAATTGTTTTGCTTCCTACAATAGGAAGTGCTATTAGATATGGCGAATCTGGAATGTGGCGTCAATTGTTCTCTAGTATGGCTTTGCCATTGAGAAGTGTGCAAGGTGCTCCACGCGTAAGCGATTACGCTGATGTTTTGTTGCACGCTTTTAATATGGCTTCTCCTAATGTTGAAATTAATATGCCATTGATGAGCTTAAGAACAATAATAATGGTAATTTTTGCAATTCTAGCTGTTGTTATGGCTGTTACGTCATTAACTTTGCCTTTTGCTTTGCGAGTTTCTCGAATGATGTGGGTTGTGATTATTTCCGGAATGCTGTTATCTCTTATTGCCGCTCGTGTTGTAGTTGCATCCGATATTTCAGGACCTGTTGCTGCAAGCGTTTTGCCTGGAGTCGCATTATCTACTGTCGGCATTTTATCTTGTATGTGCATGGTTGCCGGTCAAGCTGTTCGACGCTTTGAGCCACTACGTACTTCGAAGGAATCTGAGTCTCAAATTTTTGATAACTATAAAACTCGTGCAAGTAGACGTGCTGCAATGCGTCGTTCTGCGGCACAATTGTTGCAGCGCATAATTCGCATAGCACGCGCTGTTCTTGCAAGTAGCATGTTGACTATGGCGGTTCTTTTGGGTCTTTTTGCTGTATTGAGCGGACCTGCTACATCTATTTGCGCAAATAACAATGAGCTCCCTATGGTTGTTTCTGATTATTTGCGAAAAGACGATACTCGGCGAATACTTGCTTTAAGAGCTCAAAGTAGCCATGATTTGTCAATCTCTATTATGCGAACATCTAAGGGAGATGCAATAGACGAATCTCCAGCACTTCGTGTTAGACAAGTAATGTTTGGTGATTCATCAAGCAATAAAGCAATATATCGTGCCTCAGCACAATTGTTATCTCATGCAGATAATGGCGCAATTTCAACGTTAAAGCAACTTGGAATTGGCGGTATTTATATTGTTAATAGTTCAGAAAATAAGCAGGTTTCCCATAAAACTTCTATGTCAATACAACAATTGTTACATCCTTCTGTGCAAACAGTGAGTAATGTTAACAAAGAAGCTACTGAACAATTAATTGCACACGTTAACGCTTCTGACGGTACACAATTGGTTGTTTCATCACCGCAAGGAACTTATTGCAGATTTGATGGTGTGCCTGATTCTAAGTCGTTGTCTTCTACATCTCCGTATTATCGATCTAGGCCTCTTGCGTGGAGAGTTCCTTGGATTATTGTTTCTTCTATGGTATTACTGCTGTACTGTATTGTTGCCGTGCCTCGATTTGGCAGACATGCAATGATAGAACGTTCAGATGACAGGCATGAGGAGGAATTAGATGAACTGGCATAAAAATCCTCATGAGGGCTCTAAGCATGGTGAAGTAAATGCGGATGTAGATATTAATCGCAAGAACAAAATAGTCAGTATTGTCTCACTTGCTATTTTTAGTGCAATAATACTTATTGCTTCTGCATGTGTTGTTGCATTATGCTTACCAATGTCTCACTTTGTAGACAATCCTAATACTCCATCTAGTGGCGTTATAAGTAGTGTTGGTTCTACTCGTTTGCAAACTATTTGTCCTATTCGATTGTCTCTTCCAGATTTGACTCAATATGGTGATAGCGAATATAACGAATCAGAAGGCGATTTACAATCTTCTGCTCGTTATGGTGCTTTTGGAGATGTGTATAGTTCTAGCTTGCGTAACATACGAGATAACAATGATCAATCTATTACGTTGAATTCAAAATCAACTGATGATGATACGTCAGCTTTTATTGCTAACAATAATGTAAATCATGACGCTCAAGTTCTAGAAGGACATTTGTCACGAGTTGGATCTGGCACTGGAATATCTGCTTCCATGGTTTCATGGGCTACTAAAGGTGACGTAAAAGGTTTATCTGCAACTACCTGTTCAATGCCGTCTATGAAACAGACATTCCTAGTTCCAGAATCTGCTGATGGAATTTCTATTCGTTTAGAAGCGTTTAATGCTGCTTCAAAATCCACTGTTGTTCGTGTTAGAGCTTGGTCTGCTGAGCATGGCAGCAATCAGTTAAATCTTTCTACAGGAAGTGCTTCTACTGTTCCTGCTCGTTCTCATGCATATTTTGATCTTGCTGCTGCCTCTCCTAAGACTTCTGGATTATACGTGCAAGTTGAAAGCGAGCAGACACCTATAGCATCATTTGTAAAAGTCGTTCATATGAGTGGCTTATCTGTAAAAGGTGTAGATATTGTTCATGAATTAAGCACTCAATCTAATACAAATATTCTTTCAGGTATTAGTGAAGGCGATCAATCTAAGTTATATGTATGGCCAAATAAAGATGGTAATGTAACGCTTTCATGGATGAATGATACAGGTTCTAAAGAAGTAAAGAATTTGACGTTAAAAGCACACCATTTGCAAGTTGTCGATCTTGGAAAAGTTCCGGAGCATGCTAATGCTTTGAGCGTAAGTGGAGATGTTCCTACTCAAGTAATGATGTCCATTACTAAAGATGGCAAAGATAATCAATCAGATGTAGCTTTTATTACACCATCTAACGTACAAGGTAGTGGCGCAATTGTATCGCCTGTTTCTGCTAATGAAACAGCTCTATACCTTTCTTCTTCAAGTGATAAAGATACTGCTGTGCGTTTGCAAGGATTTGATTTAAATGGTGTATTAGCTGCTACAAAAAACGTAACGATTCCTGCGAATGCATCTTTAAGAATTCCTGTTTCAGAAATTTCGCACGATGCAGTTATGTTTATTGCGAAATCGCATAGCAAAGTTGCTTTGTCTGCCCGTATTCATAAAGATGAAATCGATAAGGCTGGTATAGCAGGTATTTCTTGGCTTTCTGCGCAATCTTTGGAACCGCAAGAAATGAAGGTATACGTTAAAACTGACAATCATATTGTGCAATAATACGAATAAAAATATTGCTATAAGCGACTATAAATTAATTAAAATACTTAATAATTTTAATTAATTTAAAAATTGTTTACAAACCCCAATCTGGATCAATTTCTTCTGGTCTGCGACCGTATAGTTCTGCTAAGCATTGCACAAGCTCATCTCTGATAGCATATTGAAGTTCACTTCTGCTGCTTACATGAGTGCATAGCGGAAGCCTATACAATACAATTCTAGATTGCATACCACGGCTAGCTGGAAAAGCTTGCGAAAGTATTCTGCGGTTTTGCTCCCATAACAGTGGTTGCGAAGGCGGCACATCTTCTACCGCGAATTGAACGTCTTTAGTTAATGCTTGCCAAGCACTGTTAAGGCGTCTAATTTGAGCTGCTACCATGGCATCAAACATTCCGCTAGCAGTTCTATATTGTGGAAGTCGAGTACCAAATATTGGTGCCCTAAGACCTCTACCATGCCTATTTCTATAGTGACGTTCTTCCCAAATTAGACCTGTCATGCTTCCACTTTACGAGAAGGCTAGGGCAATAATATGTAAATAATTAATATGCGGTGTGTGAAATACGCTCACACTATAGAATACTGTATATATGGTTTTAAAAGTCAGGAGGATTTGTAATGCTCAAACCAATAGTGCATGATTGGAATGAGTTTAATCTTGACTTGAGCATTGCTAAATCGTCTCTTATTGCTTTTGATTTAGATAACACACTGGCATGTTCTAAAAAACCTATGCTTAAATCGATGGCTGAATCATTAAGTAAGCTGATTGATATAATTCCTGTTGCTGTAATAACAGGTGGCTGCTTAGAGTTAGTTAAGAAGCAAATTTTAAATATGCTAACTATTGGCACTAATCTTAAAAATATTCACATAATGCCCACTAATGGAACTAGTTATTATCGTGTGAATAATGACATGTCATTGCAATCTGTTTATGAACATACTATCGATTTTAAGCAAGCGCAATGCGTTATTGATGCAATACACAAGTGTGCAAAAAATATAGGCGTTTGGAAAGAACCCGGCGATCCAATGCTGTGGGGAGAACAGATAGAGAACCGCGGTAGTCAAATTACTTTTTCGGCACTAGGACAACTAGCTCCTATTGAATATAAAAAAACTTGGGATCCTAGCGGTTGTTTGAAAGCTCAACTTGCACAAAGCATTTCTCAAGCTTTACCTAATTTTGCTGTACGCGCTGGAGGAGATACTAGCATCGATATATACAGGCGCGGTGACGATAAAGCTCAAGCTTTGCGAATGCTGTCTCAATATTGTGATGTTAATATTGAAAAAATTACTTTTATTGGCGATCGTATGTATCCTGGAGGAAACGATTATCCTACTGCCTTTACAGGAGCTTTAATTATTAAAGTAAGTAATCCTTCGGATACTTTAGAGCTTTGTAATAAGGTACTTAATATTTTAGAAATATAGAATTTTATTAATTTTTCATTTTAAGATACCTTTTATCCACAATAACATTTTTTATTTGCATAGCCAATAAGCTATCGCATATGCTGTCATTATGGTTGGGAGACGCAAGGTTATAAACCACCAAAACAAAAAGAAGTATAGAAGCGTGACATCTCATGGGGGATTAGCATGTCACGCATCTGTACCTTGTGGTGTATGTGAAAACAAGGATGTTGATTTTATAAATTGGCGTTTTGCTAGTTGGAAGAATGTAGCGATTGCTTTATTTAATTTATTTTTGCCTCGCGCATGTGCAGGCTGTGATACTCCAGATTATATATTGTGTGAAAACTGCAAGAAAGCGTTGCAATGCTGGAAACGTGCACCATTTGCCAGAACAGTATGTGGATATCGCTACGCGTGTGGTTCGTATTCTACGGTTGTTCGCCGCTCAATATTATTGTGGAAGGATCATTTCGATATTGCATGTGACAAAATATTTGGTGAACTTATTGGCGATTTAGTAGTAGAAGTTATATCTAAATTTTTGCGCTCGCATTCTTGTTATATAAGTGAAAAACCTATATTTGTTATACCAGTCCCGTCGTCTAAGCATTCATCAAGGCATCGTGGACGTAAGCATATGTTGCCTGTTGCAAATTGTGTTGCTAAACGATTGTGTAATAGTGGCATTAGAGCATACGTTTTAGATATTGTAAGTATGGATGCTAGAATTACTGCGAAATCAGTGCAAACTTCCGGTTTTCGCGGAAGGTCTAACAGAATTTCTAAGGCGTTTAGCATCGATTTTAAAGAATTGAGAAAGCAAAAGTTTGAAAATCAACGCGAGTACAAAGCTATTGTATTGGATGATATTGTAACTACTGGCTCAACTATGAATAGCTGCGTTTCAACTTTACAGAATAGTGGAATTACTGTTTTAGCATGCTTTTCTTTAGCATGTGTATGCAATAAGGATAATCGTACAGCAAATTACAAATGTTAGTTTGCTATTGTATTGCTATAGTTTAGCGGAAGCGCAATTTCAAAGTTCGGACCGCGTTTATCGTCTACTACTTTTACAGTTCCATGGTGCAATTGTGCAGCCCAACGAGCAATTGATAATCCTAATCCTGTTCCTCCTGATTCTGTGCCAATTCGCTGATTTCCTTTAACAAATCTTCTGAAAATATCGGCGCGATCTTCTTGAGGAATTTGTTCTCCGAAATTCACAACATTGCATATTACAGAGTTTTGGCTGTGATTAATATGAGCACTTATAAGAACACGAGTTCCATCGTCTGAATGTTTTAGAGCGTTAGAAATAATATTAGTAAAAAGTTGCGAAAGGCGAGCTTGATCTCCTGTTAATTCAATCTCATCATTAATTTGAACTTCAATATTATGATTATGACCTGAATCAGCTATTTCTAGTGGTTCGATAATTTCGTCAATAAAGTCTGTGAAATTAAATGAAGTTATATTAAGGCTTTCCGCGCCTGCTTCAACTCTAGATAAATCAAGAAGGAAAGTAATAAGATCAGCAAGTCTATGAGTTTGGTTTAATATAGCTTCCATATTAGATGGAGTAGGATCAACAACTCCGTCTGCAAGATTTTCAAGCATCGCTTGTAAAGCAGAAACAGGAGTGCGCAGTTCGTGACTTACGTTTGCTATAAGCTCTCTACGCATTTGATCTGCATGTTCAAGTTCTTCTGCCATTTCATTAAATGCAAGAGTTAATTTACCTACTTCGTCACGACGATTTTCTACAGCAACTCGCACAGAATAGTCGCCGTCAGCCATAGCTTCTGCAGCATTTTTCATTTGACGAAGTGGTGCTGTAAGTCCTCTAGAAAAAATGTATGTAATTCCCAGAGCAACAATAAGTGTTAATGGCATTGCAATCCAGCCATTTAGACCAGTTTTAAGTAAAAACCATGCCATTACGAAAGCAATTGCTGTTGCAAAAACAATAATTGCCGAAAGTTCAATTTTTAGAGATGAAAAAAATCCGACAGGTCGATTTGGATAATTATGCTTTACAGAAGAATTCGTAAATCGCATTTTTGACTTATTTTTAAGTTGAGCATTTGAGTTTTTATTTAATAAATTACGTTGTTTAGTATTTTTATATTGCTCAGAATTAGCATTATCTATTTTATTTTCTAATACCATTTACGAATTTTCCGAAGCTAAAGTGTTGTAATTATTTACTATTTATGAAAGTAATAATTATTTATGAAACTTGTGATTGCAGAACTTTGTCGTAATCACTAATAGGTGGCTCGAATGCGTATCCTATTCCGTGTACAGTACGAATCCATTCCGATCCAATTTTATGTCTCAAAGACTTAATGTGTGAATCTACTGTGCGAGTTCCAGAAGCATCCGGCCAATCCCACACCTCTTCAAGTAACTTTTCACGCTTAAATACAGTATGAGGATGACGAGCTAGAGTAGCGAGCAAGTCAAACTCAGTTGGTGTAAAATGTACCTCTTTGTCGTTTAAAGTTACAAGTCTTTGACGAGGTCTAATAATAAGTGACCCAAAATTAATTGTGCGTTCATGTTCCATTGTCTTTGCTATTTGCGATGCGCGTTCTACGCGTCTCAGCAATGCTGCGCAACGAGCAATTAACTCACGTGGCGAAAATGGTTTAGTCATGTAATCATCTGCGCCTGCGCTTAAGCCAACAATTTTATCGGCTTCTGCGTCGCGTGCTGTTAACATGAGGATAGGAACAGGCATTTTGGAGATAATTCGTCGAGTTGCTTCAATCCCATCCATAATAGGAAGCATAATATCCATAATTATGAGATCAGGTTTTAGTTGTTCGGCAGCTCTAACAGCAGACGCTCCATCTGTAGCGACTCTTGCTCTCCAGCCTTGTGCAGTAATGCGTTGTGCAATTGCTGTAGCAAGATCTGGCTCATCCTCAACAACGAGAATTGTACGAGCATTTACGCTAGCTGATGGAGCGTTTAGCATATTTTAAAAAGACCTTTCAGTGTTGTACTGGCTTCAAGAATACCGCACCTAACGCTGGAACAGTGATTCTTGCAGAGTATGGTCGAGAATGATACTCTGCAGCAGTAGCAGTGAATGTGCCGTTGTGAATATTAGATCCGCAATACTTTGCATCATCAGTTGTGAGTATCTCTTCCCACTGTCCGTCTTTTGGTAACGCAACCTGATAGTCTTGCCAAGCTTGACCTGAGAAGTTTACTACTACAACGATTTCTTCTCCGTCGTCGCCAATACGCATGTAGCTTAAAGTATTGTGATCGGAATCGTCGCTTGTAAGCCACTGGAAACCATCAGGAGTAAAGTCTTGACTCCAGAATGCGCGAGAGCTCTTATACAGAGTATTCAAATCTGCAACAAGCTTTTGCACACCTTGATGGAACGGCCATTGCAGCTCATTCCAGTTAAGAGAAGTATTGAAGTTCCATTCGCTGGACTGTCCAATTTCTCCACCCATGAACAGAAGGTTCTTGCCTGGATGAGACCACTGGTATGCAAGCAATGCGCGTAATCCTGCGAACTGTTGCCATTCGTCTCCTGGCATCTTTCCAAGTAACGAACCCTTACCGTACACAACTTCATCGTGGCTTAATGGCAACACATAATGCTCAGAGTATGCATAAACCATTGAGAATGTAATTTCGTTATGATGCCAACGACGATTAATTGGCTCCTCTTTAAGGTATTGCAAAGTGTCGTGCATCCAGCCCATATTCCACTTCAAGCCGAATCCTAAGCCGCCCATATCGGTTGGTGCAGTTACGCCTTGATAAGCAGTGGATTCCTCAGCAATCATCATGATGCCAGGATTATTCTTGTATGCAGTTGCGTTTGCTTCCTTAATGAAGTCAATTGCTTCAAGATTTTCGCGTCCGCCGTAGATATTTGGTCTCCACTGTCCTGCTTCACGGCTGTAATCCAAGTAAAGCATTGAGGATACTGCATCAACGCGCAACGCGTCAACATGGTATTCATCAAGCCAGAAGCAAGCATTAGCAACCAAGAAGTTACGAACTTCATGACGACCAAAGTTGAAGATGTAAGTACCCCAATCAGGATGCTCGCCTCGCATAGGATCAGGATCTTCATATAATGCTGTGCCATCAAAACGACCGAGTGCAAAGTCATCCTTAGGGAAGTGAGCTGGAACCCAATCCATAATGACACCAATGCCTGCTTTGTGGAGTTTATCTACCAAGTACTTAAAGTCATCAGGGGAGCCAAGGCGAGAATCTACTGCATAATAACCCGTTACTTGATATCCCCAAGATCCAGAGAATGGATATTGTGTCAACGGCATAAACTCGACGTGAGTAAAGCCTTCTCTTTGCACATAATCAACTAAATGATCAGCAAGTTCGCGATAATTACCCAAATCGCGATTCCAGCTGTTAGCTTGTACTTCGTAAATGCTTATTGGACCATTGTGGGCATCTGTTTTTGCGCGCTCATCCATCCAATCAGTATCGTGCCACTTAAACTCAGAATCAACAACAACAGATCCTGTGTTTGGTGGAACTTCATGAGAGCGCTCCATTGGATCGGCTTTCATAATCCAATTGCCAGATTGTGTAAGAATTTCGTACTTATATACTTCTCCTGCTGTAACTCCTGGAATAAAAAGTTCCCAAATGCCAGAAGAGCCGAGTGAGCGCATAGCGTGGCGACGACCATTCCAGTAATTAAAGTTACCAACTACGCGTACTGCACGAGCATTTGGTGCCCACACTGAGAAAGCAGTACCAGTAACTTTCTTTACCATCTTTCCAGTTTCAGGAGATATAAGTCCCCATGAATCTGTTATCGTTTTGACGTGTGCGCCTAATGCTTCCCAAAGACGCTCATGACGACCTTCTCCAAATAAGTACATGTCAAGTTCGCCAACTTGAGGCAAATAACGGTAAGGATCATCATCTGTGGACTCAGAACCGTCTATTTCCACAGTGTAAACGCGATAACTAGGAACAGACCAAGACTTTGTTTTTGTATGCTTTACTGCAGGAATAACAGCTGTAAAGATGCCGTTATATTCGTGTTTAGCTTCGTATTCACCGTTCTTAGTAAGAATAACAACTTTCTTTGCCATAGGGCGCAATACGCGGACGGTTACAGTGTCGGCACCTTTGCCAGTTCCAAGGTGACCTCCAAGAACCTCATGTGGATTGTAATATTCTGCATTGCTCACCGCAGCTAATACATCCTGTCGGACTGGAACTGCGACTGCATCTTCATTGATGTTAGTAACTGTACTCATGCTGACTATCATACATGCTTTATTGCTGTAAGTCGCGTGTGTTTCGCGCTATTGTGAAAAAAATATGAAAATTTTTTCAAGTCGTGACCTTATGGGAAACTGTTATGAGTTTTTCTGTGCATACGGAGGGTTCTGTGGAATATCAAGTCGGCGATATGGTCGTCTATCCTCGTCATGGTGCGGCTCGTGTTGAAGAAATTAGTGAGCGCACCGTAAAAGGTGTAACTCGTCAATATTTACGATTGGTAGTGTTATCATCTGATGGTTTAGAAATTAACGTACCTGTCGATAATGTTAAAAAAGTTGGCGTGCGAGACATTGTTGGAGCGCAAGAAGTTGCAAAAGTTTTTGAGATTTTGCGTACTCCAATAGTTGAAAAAGAGATGAATTGGTCTAGACGCTACAAGCTTAATGTAGAGAAGATTGCTACTGGCGATGTTAACAATATTGCTGAAGTAGTTCGTGATTTATCTCAGCGAGATGTTGATGAACATGGTTTATCTGCAGGAGAAAAGCGAATGCTTGCTCGCGCTCGCAGTATTTTAATTTCCGAAATTGCTTTGTCTGAAAAGATTGATGAGATTGAGGCGGAGCGACTTTTAGATGTGAATCTTGGATACAAGGAGCCTCAAGAAGGCGATGAAAATCACCATACTGTAGCTCCAGAAGAGCCTGCATCGCGAACTTTAGCGCTGTTAGAAGAGCGTAGCAAGAAATCTAAGAAAAAATGATTTGCGATATGCAAAATAAATAAATAAATATTAATTGTTCATATTATTTTAAGCCCTTCTAAATGTCGGTATATCGGCGAGTTAGAAGGGCTTTTGCTTATATATTTGCTTACGTATTTATTGTATGTTTTGCTTTTGTTCTTGCTTAAAACAGATAATAAAAAATCCTTGCATTTGTAAAATGCAAGGATTTTTATGTTTATAGATTCACCTAAATTTACTTACCTGGATCTTGCTGACCTTGGTTAGAATTTTTAGGATTAGTATTCTTTGCTACATGTGGCTTCTCAGTGATTGGCTTTTTTTGAGACTCTTTATCATCAATGTCTTTACGCATATCCTTTGTCGCTTTTACAGCATTATGTAGGTCGTCACAAATCTTCATAATCCATTTATCAAGCTGATCTGCGTATTTTGGCATAAGTTCGCTTACTCGTACTGTAGACGTGTAGCTGCGTCCTGCGATTCCGCTTAGCAAGTTCAGAACATCGTTTCCTTGCTGGCTATCGCTAATCAACACATCAATTTTGCGACCTTCAATAAGCTTCTGAAACTCCTCAACGCTTGAATGTTCTGGTTCATTATTGTTATTTACTGCGTCAACATATTCTTTAGGTGAGCTATCTTTCAAATTGGCATCAGACATTAGCCAGAAAAGAATAGGAGATGTAGAAGCATACTTTGCGTTACCATTTTCTTTAGAGAAATCACTTAAGTAGGTGGTTAATTTCTTTTCCTTTTCCTGCCATTGTGCTAGTCGCTTAGAAAAAGCTTGCTTTTTTGATGGCAAAACTTTGGAGAAGGTGTCAGCCATGGCAGATGCCATAGCATCCCTAGCATCGTGAGAAAACCAAAGATATGGATTGTCTCCGTTAAGTGCTCCTACAGTACCTGCTGCACTAAGCACTTCAGCTTTAGCTGGGTGTACTTTGTTTGCCCAATCATCGTAGCCTGCACCATTTGTAACTAATACTTGTGCATTCTGCATATTTTTTAAATCTTTTGAGCTAGGTTTAAACGACGATATGTCTGTATCTGAGCCAGTCATAATTGATTCAACTTTGACGTCAGAGCCACCGATCTCTTGAGCTAAGCTACCCCAGGTGTCAACAGTGGATACAACAGAAATATTTGTTGCAGCTTTTGGTTTTTCTTTTGGTTTTTCCTCAGTTTTTCCACAAGCTGCAAATCCAAGTATTACTGCAGAAGCAATAAGGCATGTTATGGCAGTTTTTCCAAACTTCTTTACTGCACAAAGAACGGTACGCATCACTGTGACTCCTCCCGTGATAATGGTGCGTCGGCGCACGTAAAATTGTTAGTCGACCCATATCTTCTATACTTCACGATAGCCTATCCTTACGAATTGTGCGAGTTGGGAGGAATTTTTTATGACTATTGTGTTAGATGGTAAGGCTTTAGCTAGTAAAATTAAAAAAGATTTGGCAGCGCGCGTTGCTATTTTACATAAAAAAGGCATTGATCCAGGTTTGGGTACGTTGCTTGTAGGTAGTGATCCTGGTTCGTTGAAATATGTTGCTGGTAAGCATCGTGATTGCGAAGAAGTGGGGATTAATTCTATTCGTTGCGATTTACCAGAAGATGCTACTGAAGATGAGATTCTTGCTGCTTTACAGAAATTAAATAATGACCCTCTTTGTACTGGATTTATTGTGCAACTGCCATTGCCAAAAGGTATTGATGCTCAAAAAGTTATTTCTTCTATTGATCCTGCAAAAGATTGTGATGGAATGCATCCATATAATTTGGGTGAACTTGTTACGCATATTTCCGGTAATATTACAACACCTTTGCCGTGCACGCCGCGTGGAATTTTAGCTTTGCTTGATGAGTACGGTATTGAACTTTCTGGTAAGGAAGTTTGTGTGCTTGGTCGTGGCATTACGGTTGGGCGTACTATTGGTCTTCTGTTAACACGCAGGGGAGTAGATGCAACTGTTACGTTGTGCCATACGCATACTCGGAATGTTCAGGAGATTATGCGCCGTTCTGATGTAATAATTGCAGCAATGGGTTGTGCTGGTTTTGTTAAGCCTGAAGATATTAAACCTGGCGTTGTTCTTGTTGATGTTGGTGTATCTCGTGTTTTTGATGAAGAGGCTGGCAGATACCGTGTAAAAGGTGATGTTGATTCAGCTTGTCGAGAAATTGCTGGAGCGTATTCTCCGAATCCTGGTGGAGTAGGTCCGATGACTCGAGCTATGTTGCTGGCGAATGTTGTAGATATGGCTGAGCGAGCAGCTAATTGCAAATAAAATGCGACACGCCCGAAGTAAAGCGTAAATTTTGGCTATACCTGTATATAAAATCGACAAAGCGTGTGCATAGTATGCACACGTAACGTAAATACATAATTAAATATCGAGTAATATCCACCCCAAGAAGAAACCACTAATAACTAATGGCAGAGAATAATAACGAAGTCGCCAAGGTTGCGATTAATGATATTGGCACCGAAGAAGACTTCATCAAGGCAGTCGATTCAACCATCAAAAATTTTGATGATGGTGATTTAGTTGAAGGTACCGTCGTAAAGATTGATCACGACGAAGTATTGCTAGACATCGGCTACAAAACTGAAGGTGTAATTCCTTCCCGTGAACTTTCCATCAAAAAAGACGTTGATCCAGATGATGTTGTCGAGGTTGGCGACACCATTGAAGCCCTTGTTGTAACTAAGGAAGACAAGGAAGGACGTCTTATTCTCTCCAAGAAGCGTGCACAGTATGAGCGCGCTTGGGGTGACATCGAGAAGATTAAGGATGCAGACGGCATCGTTGAAGGTACCGTTATTGAAGCTGTTAAGGGCGGCTTGATTGTTGATATCGGTCTTCGCGGCTTCTTGCCAGCTTCCTTGGTTGAGATGCGTCGCGTGCGCGATCTTTCTCCATACATTGGCCAGAAGATTAAGGCTAAGATTCTCGAGCTCGATAAGAACCGCAACAATGTTGTGCTTTCTCGTCGCCAGTTCCTTGAGGAGACTCAGTCTGAAGTTCGTGAGACCTTCCTCTCGCAGCTTAAGAAGGGTCAGATTCGCGAAGGCGTTGTGTCTTCTATCGTAAACTTCGGTGCGTTTGTTGATCTCGGCGGAGTTGACGGTCTCATTCACGTTTCTGAGCTTTCCTGGAAGCACATTGATCATCCATCTGAGGTTGTTAAGGTTGGCGATAAGGTTACCGTTGAAGTTCTCGACGTTGATCTCGATCGCGAACGTATTTCCCTTTCCCTTAAGGCAACTCAGGAAGATCCATGGCAGCGCTTCGCTCGCACTCATGTTCCTGGACAGGTCGTTAAGGGCAAGGTCACAAAGATTGTTCAGTTCGGTGTGTTCATCTCCGTTGAAGATGGCATTGAGGGCTTGGTTCACATTTCTGAGCTTGCAAACCGTCACGTAGAGAACCCAGAAACTGTTGTTAAGGGTGGCGAAGAAGTATTCGTGAAGGTTATCGACGTTGATCTCGATCGTCGTCGCATCTCCCTCTCCTTGAAGCAAGCTACTGAAGCTGTAGATCCAAATTCTGAAGATTTTGATCCAGCTCTCTACGGTATGCCAGCTGAATATGATGCTGAAGGCAACTACAAGTACCCAGAAGGCTTCGATCCAAACACTAACGAATGGATGGTCGGTTACGAACAGCAGCGCGAAGAGTGGGAAGCTCAGTATGCTGCAGCACACCAGCTTTGGGAAGAGCACAAGGCATTCGCTGCTAAGGAACTTGCGGCTGCAGCTGAATCTGCTGCTGCTGACGGTCAGAGCGAAGAAGCTGAAAAGAAGCCAGCTAAGGAAGAAAAGAAGGAAGAAGTTGCTTCCAACTATTCTTCTGAAGCAACTAGTGAAGGTGCTTTAGCTGATTCTGATCAGCTCGCAGCTTTGCGTGAACAGCTTTTGAACGAAAAGAAGTAGTTTCTACTTTCTACTAGAAGCTTGTAAATAAAACAGTAAGATGCCCTCGGTGACTAATCATCGGGGGCATCTTGCGTATTGTTGTTCATAATGTTTGACGTCTATTTTGAGTACATTTGACAAGTATTTTATAACTCAAGTTTTGTAATTAAATATAAGTACAATCAATTTTCTTTTAATAATCGTGATTATATGATGTAAAACGTCAATCGTATTTACTAATCGTATTTACTAAAAGGATGGTTAAAATATGAACACTTTGGAAAACAACCAGCAAAATGCTCAGTTCCCTTCGTACGATGGGAATAGTGGGGAGAACACTAAAGCAACTTTAGTAAGCTCGCGCAAGAAAATTGTTGCAGGTTTGCTAGCGATTTTCTTAGGCACATTAGGTATTCACAATTTTTATCTTGGTTTTAAAGGAAAGGCGATTGCACAGCTGCTTATTTCTGTTCTTTCCTTTGGGTTCCTGTTGATTATTACGGGAATATGGGCATTGGTTGAGGGTATTTTGATTCTTTGCTCAAAGCCTGGAAGTAAGTGGCACAAAGATGCTGATGGTGCCGAGTTAAAAGACTAAAAATAAATATTTAGTATTAAGATTTATAAGTAATTTTACAAATAAAAGATGCGTTTTAGAATTCAATTTTCAAAACGCATCTTTTATTTTTATGCCTAAAATATTAGAACAAATGAATAATATAGTAAATACACTTATTCTTTAATATTGCATATTTTTTAATTTCATTAATGCTGCAGAGATAATTAGTACTTATATAACGATGGTTATGTAGAATCAAATATGTATATGTCGATTAAATATGTTGTGTTGTAATACGGATAGTAGCTTGTATAAAGGGTTTTTATGAAGAATATTGAAATTAAAAAATTAGATTATTTAGAAGCCAAAGATAATATGAATATGCTTTTAGATTTATATCTAAAAGCATTCCCTAAAGAACTAGATCGTATAGATAATGTTCGTGAACGCATATTAGATAGTTTGAAATATAACAATAGTGCGCTTTTACTTGTTGCTATGATGAATAATCGTATTATCGGTGTTTTATATGGCATAGAATTATTACAAGATAATTGGTATGCGCATCAAATTAAGCCATTTTTATCAGAAAATTATGATTGGTTCAATCAAAGCTTAGAGCTAAATGAGTTGTTTGTAGACACCGAATTTCAACATTTAGGTGTGGGCAGTGCGCTTATGAAGAAAGTCGAAAATCTTGAATTATATAAAACAATAATTTTATCTACAAAAAAAGATAACAATGCTGTTGCTTTAGATTTTTATAACAAGCTTGGATACAGTTTATTAACCGATAATTGGAAATCCTATTACGGGCCTATTTACTGCGTATTATATAAGAAGTTTTAGTAGGGTCAATGAAAATTTACGCTATTGTGAGAAATGTATCGTTTATAATCAAAATATGACAATGATGCGGATTGCTGTAACGGGCGGAATTGCAGCTGGAAAATCTACAGTAGTAAATCATTTGCGTTCGCTTGGCGCGTTTGCTATAGATTACGATGTTTTAGCGCGTGAATGAAACTTCTATCGAAGGTGCTTTAGCTGATTCCGATCAGCTCGCAGCTTTGTGTGAACAGCTTTTGAGCGAAAAGAAGTATTTTTCTACTAAAAGCTTATAAATAAGATGCCCTCGGTGAGTAATCATCGGGGCATCTTTTAATATCTTTAGTAATAACGCTTTGATTTATTAATTTTTTATTATACAGTTTTTAAGAAAATAAATTTCTTACGAGAGAAAGTGTGATTATTGTGAGTGATTTAGATAATCAAACTGGAGATTACTCCGGCTCTGACGGACAGACTCAGTACGGACAACCACAGTACAATGATCAGTCCCAGCAGTATAACCAGGCTCAGCCACAATATAACAACCAATCCCAGTATGGTGCTCATACTCAGTACAATGCTCAGCCACAGTATGGTCAGACTCAGTATGATCAGAATTCATATGCTCAGCCGCAATACAATGCTCAGCCGCAATATGGTCAGTACTCTCAGTCTACTCCTCAGTACAATCAAGCATCTTCATACTCTAACTATGGGTCTAATTATTCATCAAACACATACAGAAGCTCTCGTAACAAGATTGCTGCAGGCCTGTTAGCCATTTTTTTGGGTGCTTTGGGTGTGCACAATTTCTATCTTGGTTTTAAAGGCAAGGCTGTTGCTCAGCTGCTTATTTCTATTCTTTCTTTCGGCTTGCTGGCTTTTGTTTCTGGAATTTGGGCATTTATTGAAGGAATTTGCATTCTTTGCTCTCAGCCTGGTTCTAAGTGGCATAAGGATGCCGATGGAGCTGAACTTCAAGACTAATTTTACAATTATTATTTAGCGTATAATGCCCTGGTAATTATTTGCCGGGGCATTATTTATAATTTATATATGACAATGATGCGGATTGCTGTAACGGGCGGAATTGCAGCTGGAAAATCTACTGTAGTAAACCATTTGCGTTCGCTTGGCGCTTTTGTTATAGATTACGATGTTTTATCGCGCGAGGTTGTGAAGCCAGGAGGTTACGTATTTCAGCAAATCGTAAGCATTTTTGGGGAGAATGTCGTTTTGAATGATGGCTCTTTAAATCGCGAGTTTATTGCAAAGCATGTTTTTGGGTACTCCGATGAGAGTTGTGCAAATCGTAAGAAGCTTGAGTCGCTTATTCATCCTGCTATTTATGATTGCGCAAAGCTCTTAGAAAGCAAGTATGAAAGCGAGTATATTAGTAAAATTTCTAAGGAAAATCGCAACGTGTTGGACAGTATAAATTCAGTTATTGTGCACGATATTCCGCTCCTTGCGCAAGTAATCGACAGCATTCCATTTAGTTTTGACCATATTATTACTGTTGAAGCGCCTCAAGAAATTCGCGTTAAACGAATGATAAGCGAGCGAAATATGACTGAGGATCAGGCTTTGGCGCGCATAAATAGTCAGCTTCCTAGTAAAATGCGAAAAAATATCGCAGATTTTGTAGTTGATTCCACTAAACCAATGGAATCGATGCTTAACAGTGTTGACAATACGCTAAAATCATGGTTGTGTGACGCAAACAATAAAAGTGCTGAAATGACGAAACTGGGGAAGTAAATACATGTCGAATAAAATTCAGCGCACAAACAAGCCTTTTGTAGTAAAAGCGCCATACAAGCCTTCAGGAGATCAGCCGCAAGCAATCGACGAGCTGGCTAATCGCATTGAAAACGGCGAAAACGACGTTGTTTTAATGGGTGCTACAGGAACTGGTAAAACCGCTACAACCGCTTGGCTTATTGAGCGTTTGCAAAGGCCTACCCTTATTATTGAGCCGAATAAAACTTTGGCAGCTCAGCTTTGCGCAGAGTTTCGTGAGCTTATGCCAGATAATGCTGTGAGCTATTTTGTGTCTTACTACGATTACTACCAGCCAGAAGCGTATATTCCGCAAACAGACACGTATATTGAAAAAGACTCGAATATTAACGACGATGTTGAGCGTCTTCGTCACGCAGCTACAGCAAATTTACTTACTCGACGGGATTGCGTTGTTGTGGCTACTGTTTCTTGCATTTACGGCCTTGGTACTCCAGAGGAGTATGCCGAGCGAATGCTTATGCTAAGCGTTGGTGATCAGCTTGAGCGAGACGATTTATTACGCCAATTTGTGAGCATGCAATACAAGCGCAACGATATTGCGTTTACGCGCGGAACTTTTAGAGTGCGAGGTGACACAGTCGAGATTATTCCAGTGTACGAAGAATTAGCTGTGAGAATTGAGTTCTTTGGCGACGAAATTGACAGAATTACCATGTTGCATCCGCTTACGGGGGAAGTAATTCGCCAGGAGAGTAGCGTTCATATTTTCCCAGCATCTCACTATATTGCAGGACCTGAGCGCATGGAGTGCGCGTTAAAGGCGATTGAAAAAGAGCGTGATGAAAGAGTAGCGCAGCTTAAAAAGCAAAATAAATTGCTGGAAGCTCAGCGTTTAGAGATGCGAACTACGTATGATTTGGAGATGCTCCGCCAGGTTGGAGTGTGCCCAGGAGTGGAAAATTATTCTAGGCATTTTGACGGCCGTGCGGCTGGCACGCCTCCGCATACTTTGCTTGACTTTTTCCCAGATGACTTTTTGCTTGTTTTAGACGAGTCACATGTAACAGTTCCGCAAATTGGAGCCATGTATGAAGGCGACGCTTCGCGCAAAAGAACGCTTGTAGAGCATGGCTTTAGGCTGCCTTCTGCAATGGATAATCGCCCGTTAAAGTGGAAAGAATTTTTGGAGCATGTTGGTCAAACTGTGTATCTTTCTGCAACGCCTGGAGATTACGAGCTTGGGCTTTCGGATGGCGTAGTTGAGCAGATTATTCGCCCAACTGGCTTGCTTGACCCTAAGATTGAGGTTCGACCTGTGGAAGGGCAGGTTGACGATTTGCTTGCGGAAATCAAGGCGCGAGTAGCAAAAGATGAGCGCGTTCTTGTTACTACGCTTACGAAGAAAATGGCGGAAGACTTAACTGATTACTTCCTTGAGCTTGGTATTAAAGTTGAGTATTTGCATTCGGATGTTGATACTTTGCGCAGAGTGGAGCTTTTGCGCGAGCTTCGCGAAGGAAAAATTGACGTGATTGTTGGCATTAATTTACTTCGTGAGGGTTTGGATTTGCCGGAAGTTTCGCTTGTTGCGATTTTGGATGCAGATAAGGAAGGTTTCTTAAGATCTTACCGTTCGCTTATTCAGACGATTGGTCGTGCTGCTCGTAACGTTTCTGGAACTGTTCTTATGTATGCGGATACTGTTACTGATGCTATGAGCAAGGCGATTAGCGAGACAGAGCGCCGTCGTGAAAAGCAAATCGCGTATAACAAGGCTCATGGAATTGATCCTAAGCCTTTGCGAAAGAAGATTAGTGATGTGAACGACATGCTTGCTAAAGAGGATGTTGATACTCAAACTTTGCTAGCAGGCGGTTACAGGAATGCTAATAAGGCTGGGAACTCGCATTATGGCGTGCCAAAAGAGCCAAATCTTGGGCAGCAAAGCAAAGAAAAGCGTATGGCGAATGTTTCTGAGTTGCCGCAAGACGATATTATGTCGTTGATTAAAAATTTGAATGAGCAGATGCATGTTGCTGCAGAGCAGTTGCAATTCGAGCTTGCAGCGCGTTTGCGCGACGAGATACGCGATCTAAAGAAAGAGTTGCGTCAAATAAGCGATGCTCAAAGTTAGAAAATAACTATTATTCTCAATTATTATTCAACTATTGTTCAAGCATTATCTGAGCGTTATACAAGTATTTTCTGCGATTTTATGTTATTTTTTGTGAGCGTTCACAAAACGCCGAATAAATACAATAAGCGGTCACAATACGTTGATACACTGGAAAGCGGAATTGGGCGTTTTATGGTTTCTATCATTAAATCGCTCATAAAAAATAAACAGAAATAGAAAATAGGTAGGCATTATGCGTAAAGCCAAAATCGTTGATACTATTGGTCCAGCTACCGAATCCTTGGAAGGTATTACCAAGCTTGTTGAAGCCGGTATGGATGTTGCTCGTTTGAACCGTTCTCACGGCACTCCTGAAGATCATTTGCGCGTTTACAACAACGTTCGTGCAGCTTCCAAGTCCACTGGCCGCAATGTTGCTGCTCTTGTTGATTTGCAAGGTCCAAAGATTCGCTGCGGTTGGTTCAAGAAGAACGCTGAAGGCGAAGATAAGGTTTATTTGGAAGAAGGTCAGGAGTTCATCATCACTACTGATGATGTTGAAGGTGACGAGCACCGCACTTCTACAACCTTTAAGGGCTTGCCAGGAGATTGCCACGCAGGCGACCCAATCCTTATCGATGACGGTAAGGTTCGTCTTGAGGTAACCAAGGTAGAAGGCAACGACGTTCACACTAAGGTTATTGTTGCTGGTCCAGTTTCCAGCCACAAGGGCATTAACCTCCCAGGTGTTGCAGTTTCTCTTCCAGCTTTGACTGAAAAGGATGAGGCTGATCTTCGTTGGGCTATTCGCACCGGCGCTGACATTATTGCTATGTCCTTCGTGCGTTTCGCTACCGATATTGATCGCGCTCACGAAATCATGGACGAAGAAGGTCGTCGTATTCCAATTGTCGCCAAGATTGAAAAGCCACAGGCTGTTGAAAACTTGGAAGAGATTGTTAAGACCTTCGATGGCATTATGGTTGCTCGTGGTGATATGGCTGTTGAAATGCCTCTCGAAGAGGTTCCACTGGTCACCAAGCGTTGCATCGAGCTTTCTCGTCGCTATGCAAAGCCAGTTATCGTTGCTACTGAAGTTCTTGGCACAATGGTTAACTCTCCAGTTCCAACCCGTGCAGAAGCTTCTGACTGCGCTAACGCTGTTCTCGACGGTGCTGACGCAACAATGACTTCTAACGAAACTGCTGTTGGTAAGTACCCAGATGTTACCGTAAAGACCATGTCCCGTATTTCTCAGTACGCAACTGAGCACGGCTATGATCGCATTCCTGCTGTTGAGCTTGATATGTCTAGCACCGGTGCTGTTTCTTCTGCAGCTGTTGATTTGGCAGATAAGCTTAATGCTAAGGCTATTGTTGCTTACACTCAGACTGGTCGCACAGTTCATCGTATTTCTCGTGAACGCCCAACCGCTCCAATCTTTGGCTTGACTAACAATGAGCACACTTATCGTTGGTTGGCTTTGAGCTGGGGCACTGAAGGCTTCTTGATTGATGAAGATTACCATGACATGAATCGTCACGATTTGATGATCTTCACCGACAAGGTTCTTCGCGAAGCTGGTAAGGTTTCCGATGGTGATCAGATTGTTATCTTGAGCACTGCTCAGGGTGAACGCCAGGCTGGTCGTACTGACTCCATCTACGTTCACACCGTTGGTGCTTGCGACTAATTGCTTGATTCTGCGTTCTTGTACTAATACGCTAGTTCTTCTAGTTTAAGTGCATTTGCGCAGTAGTATAGTTTGCATAATGCGCGCTAGCTGTTTTGCAGTTTGCGCGCATTATGTTATGTATGATTAATATTATTGATTTGCGACACGCGCAAAACGCTTTAACTATTTGCATGTGGCTTAAAGTGTGCTATAGTCAACAAGTCGCAAAAAAATGCGGAAAATTAAAAATGCCCCTGTATCCCAATTGGTAGAGGAAACAGCCTCAAAATCTGTGCAGTGTGAGTTCGAGTCTCACCGGGGGCACGTGCACGACGTCGCTTAGCTTGCTAGGCGACGTTTTTATTTTGTATTTTAATGTTTTGTGCATAAACAATGAGCGTATAATAATAAAAGTATTCTCGCACAATGAAAAGTGCTGTACGTATGTGAAAGGAACAACGATGATCCACAGTGCACAATTGCAAGTAAGTGAGCGTAAAAAAAGTAATTATGCTTGCGAATTAATCGATAATTACAAGCGCAATGTAATGTGCTCTTTTACTGCAATTGCTGCAATTGCTGCTGTAGCAACAGTATTAATGTGTATTTTTGCTATTGTTCCAAATTCTTCGGCATTTGCTTCAACTAAATCAACAGACGGTCTTCCGCCAAAAGGTGTGATTGTTACTGCTTTTCAGCAAAATTGGAAAAGTATTGCAAAAGAGTGTAAGCAAACTTATGGTCCTGAGGGTGTGAGTTATGTACAGGTTTCGCCGCCGCAGGATCATATTAAAGGTACAGCGTGGTGGACTTCTTACCAGCCAGTTAGTTACAATCTAAATTCAAAGCTTGGCACTGAAGACGAGTTTAAAAATATGATTACTACTTGCAAGGCTGCTGGTGTTGGAATTGTTGTTGATGCTGTAATTAATCACACAACCGGTGATAGCAATAAAGATAGTGTAGGTGTTGGCGGTAGTAAGTATGATGCGGCAAATCAAAGCTATCCGGATGCTGGTTACACAAAAGATGATTTTCACCAAATAGATAAAGATATTTACACATATAAAGATGCGCAAGTCGTTTGGAATTATCGTTTAGTTGGTTTGCTTGATTTGGATACTTCTAAGTCTCATGTGCAAAAAATTCTTGGTAACTATTTTGCAAAATTGCTAAAAATGGGTGTTGCAGGCTTTAGAGTTGATGCCGCAAAACATATGTGTCCTGAAGATGTGAAAGGCATAAAAGAAGCTGCTGCTAAAGCTGCTGGAACGAAGCCTGAAAACATATGGTGGATGCAAGAAACAATTGGTTTCCCTGAACAAGATCCTAAAATTCAGCCGAATCAATATGTTGGTACAGGTGAAGTAGATGAGTTTGAATACTCGTATCGCTTGCGTAATTATTTCTATGGCTCAATTGAGAATTTGTCTCATATTACAGATCAGCTTATTCCTAATAAGAAAGCCGCTATTTTTGTGACTAACTGGGATACTGAGCGTGACAATTCGACTCGAGTTCTCACTTATAAGGATGGAGCAAAGTACGAGTTAGCTAATGCTTTTATGCTTGCTTATCCGTATGGAACACCAAATATTTATTCTGGATATAAGTTCACGCAGCGCGATGACGGTGCTCCTGGTGCAACTGATACGCACATTCCAGATGTAAAGTGCGGCAAGACTTCAAAGTGGCAGTGCACTCAGCGTTGGACTTCTATTCGTGGAATGATTGGATTCTACAATGCTGTTAAGGGCACGAAAGTGACTCAATGGCAGGATGACAACGATAATAACATTGCTTTTAGCCGCGGAAACAAGGGATTCTTGGCGATTAACAATACTGATAAGCCTAAAAATGTGAGTTATAAAACTGATTTGCCTGACGGTGAGTATTGTAACGTATATGCTTCACGTAAATGCTCTAGCACAGTTACTGTAAATGGTGGGAAAGTTGAGACAACTATTCCAGCTTATTCTGCTATTGCTTTGCATGTTAAGGCTGTAGAGCATTTTGGAAGTACTTCCACGTTTAGTACTTTGTTGATGATTGTAGTTGTTTTCGCTGTGCTGTTGATTGAATTAGTGCTGATTCTGTGCAAGAACAAGGCTGATTCTAATAAAAAGTTAGGTTCTGGTAAAAATTAGATTCTAACAAAAGTTAGATCCTAGTAAAAATTAGATTCTAACAAGTAAGCTGATTTTAATAAATAAGCTGAAAGCAGATACTGATTGTAAATAAATTGGTATTGTAGTGTTTGAATGATACAATTTTCTCCGCTGATTATACACATTATGGGCGATGGTTAGCATCATGGTTGTGCTAGCCATCGCTTGTGTATTAAAGCTATTAATGCATCCAAGGAAGAAGCGCGTTAATACCAATGGAGGAAAGGATACTGATGAGTCATCGTCGACACTTTGCATCGAAGATGGTTGCTGTTGTTGCGTCTGTTGCAATGCTTGTAACTGGTTTTGCTGTTACAATTAGCGCAAACGCTGCGACTAGCGGGGAGTCTAGCAATAGCAAAGAAACTTCTACTAATGTAACTCTTAAAAGTAAGGGTGTTATTGTTACTGCATTCCAGCAGAATTGGAAAAGTATTGCTAAGGAATGTGAGCAAACTTATGGTCCTGAAGGTGTGAAGTATGTGCAGGTGTCTCCACCGCAGGATCATATTAAAGGTAAAGCTTGGTGGACTTCTTACCAGCCTGTGAGCTACAAATTAAATTCTAAACTTGGCACTGAAGCTGAGTTTAAGAATATGATTACTACTTGCAAGGCAAAGGGCGTTGGGATTATTGCTGATGCTGTGATTAATCACATGGCTGGCGTTGATAATAAGGATACTGTTGGCGTTGGTGGTAGTAAGTATGATGCTGCTTCGCAGACTTTTGAAGACGCTGGATACACTAAGGATGATTTCCATAAGAGCACTGAAAATATTAAAGATTACACGAATGCTGAAGAAGTTTGGACTCACAGACTTGTTGGTTTGCTTGATTTGGATACTTCTAAGCCGCATGTTCAGCAAGTTTTAGGTAAGTATTTTGCAGATTTGTTGAAGCTTGGTGTTGCTGGTTTCCGTGTTGATGCTGTAAAGCATATTTCGCCAGAAGATATGAGGGGCATTAAAGCTTCTGCTATAAGGCAATACAACGAAAGTGTTGAAGATAGCAAAAAGATTCATGACATCTGGTGGATGCAGGAAACTATTGGCAATCCTTCAGAAGCTCAACAAATTCAGCCAGCTGCGCATTTGAATGAAGGCGAAGTTAACGAGTTTGGCTACTCTTACCAGCTTATGCAAAGTTTCAAAGGCTCGCTGATGAAGGCAAGCAAGCCTTTGAACAAAGTTCAAGACGGAATGGTTAAGAGCGATAAAGCTGCTATTTTCGTTACGAATTGGGACACAGAGCGCGGTAACAGCGTGCTTACGTATAAGGACGGTCGTCGTTACGCTTTAGCAAACGCTTTCATGCTCGCGTGGCCATACGGCACTCCAAACGTGTATTCCGGATACAAGTTCGATAAGAATGATGATGGTGCTCCTGGTGCAACTGAAACGTCTGTTCCGGAAGTAACTTGTGGTGCTAATTCAAAGTGGCAGTGCACTCAGCGTTGGACTTCGATTCGTGGAATGATTGGATTCTACAATGCTGTTCAAGGTGCGAAAGTCACAAATTGGCAGGATGATGGCGATAACAACATTGCTTTTAGCCGCGAAAAGAAGGGCTTCTTAGCGATCAACAATTCTCTTGACGAAAAAGAAGTTTCTTATAAGACTGATTTGCCTGATGGTGAGTACTGTAATGTGTATGCTGCAGGAGACTGCTCTAAGACTGTTAAAGTTGAAAAAGGTGAAGTTAAAACCAAGATTGGCGCTCGCGAAGCAGTAGCATTGCACGTTGATGCAACAAAAGCTAATCATCCAAAAGGCTCTGCCACTGATCCATCTGATCCTAAATATGGTGAAGAAAAGCCTGATGCAGGCATGCCAGAAGATCCTACAACAACTATTTACTTTAAGCCAGACGAAAAGTTTAAAGATAAAAAAGTATATGTTCATTACGGCATAGGCTCAAGCTGGACTACAGTTCCTGGCGATGAGATGCAAAAGGCTTGCGATGGTTGGTATAAGAAGACAATTACAACCAATGGCAAAGCTTATGAAGCAGTATTTAACGATGGCAATGGTTACTGGTATTACGAAGGAGATAGTAATAACTTTAAGATTCCAGCTCACGCTGATTCGTATGTAGCTCAAGATCACAAGGGTAGCGTTGGAGTAAATCCTTGCCCAGTAGCGTATAATCCAAAGACTACTGTTCGCATCCACTACGCACAAAAAGCGGATGATACTCGCGATATTGGCGTTTATTTGTGGGGCAAAGACAAGGATGGTAAAGAGCTACATGGAGCTTGGCATAAGTTTACTGGCACGGATTCTTTCGGCAAAGTTTTTGAAACTACGGTTGATGGTGCTTTTGAAAATAAGTCACTTTCCTTTATTACTACTACAGAAAATTGGGGTAAAGATGGTGGCGATCGTGCTATTGAAAACTGTGCAAGTGGTCTTGCTGAAGCTTGGGTAACAGGCGGATCGGATACTACGCAGTTCACTGCTCCAGACAATCTTAAGAAGAAGCCCAAAGAGCTAAAGGTAACAGTTCATTATCGCAGGAATGCTGGCGATTATGAAGGCTGGAATATGTGGACTTGGAATGACGGAACCGGTGGTACTGCTCGTTACTTCACTTCGCATGACGATTATGGCAAAGTTGCAACCTTTACTGCTAAGAATGATGCTGGTATTGACAGTGTTGGCTTCAAAGTTAGAAAGTCTACGCCAAATAATGCTTGGGATAAACAAGATCCTAGCGATCGCAGTATTCCAAACAACGCGATTAAGCTAGATCCAAATGATCCAAACAAGGGTAGTGCTGAAGTCTGGTTAATGCAAGATGATATGGCAGTATACTTAAACGCTTCTATGCCGCAACTTACAGCTCACGTGATGTCTGCTGATATTGTTGGCTTAAAGAAGTTAGTTGTAAAAGTGTCTGGTGACGTGTCTTCTGTAAAAGATTCTGACGTAACACTTTTGGATACTAGTGAAAATCCTAGCAAGAAAGTTGAAATTACTTCTGCTAAAGCTAAGGGTTCAGAGATTACTATCGAAACCAAGAATGACCTTAATATTAAGCATAAGTATGAGTTGAGTATTAAGGGATTAGCTAAAGATATTAAGCTTTCTGCTTCCTCAAAAACTGGTGCTAGCGTAATTCGTACCGATGAATTCGATAAGAAATATGCTTATGCTGGCGATGATTTAGGTGCTGTGTATTCTGCTTCTTCAACTACTTTCAAGCTTTGGGCTCCAACAGCAACTGAAGTAAAGCTGATTACTTATAAGTCGACTGCTGAAAAAGCTGAAAAAGACAAAGAAACAGCTATGAAAGCAGAAGATCGTGGCGTATGGTCTGTAAAGCTTGAAGGTGACAAAGCTAATACAGCTTACGCATATGAAGTTCATTTTGCTGATGGCACAGTGAATGTTTCTGCTGATCCTTATGCTAAAGCTGCAGTAGTAAACGGTGAGCGTTCTGTTGTATTAGCAGATAAAGACGCAGGTAGTGCTGGAAATCGTATGCTAAGCTTTACGAATCCAAGTGACGCAACAATTGCAGAAATGGATGTTCGTGACTTCTCAATCAATCCAAACTCTGGTATTAGCGATGCTCATCGCGGTAGGTATCTTGGTGTAGTGGAAGCAGGTACGAAGACTACAGATAAGCAGAATGTTTCTGGCCTTGATTATTTGAAGTCGCTTGGTGTCACTCACGTGCAAATCATGCCAATGTATGATTTTGGTTCTGTGAATGAAACTGGTGACTTGAGCTATGGAAAGCCAGGTGCTCAAAACTGGGGCTATGATCCGCAAAACTACAATGTTCCTGAAGGATCTTACTCTACGGATCCTGCCAATCCAACAACGCGAGTTCAGGAAGCTAAGCAAATGATTGCTGGTCTTCATAAAGCTGGCTTGCGTGTGATTATGGACGTGGTTTACAACCATGTTTATAACGCACAAAATCATTCGTTTAACAAGACTGTTCCTGGATACTACTTCCGTTATAAGGATGGCGCTCTGAATGGTAACTCTGGTTGCGGTAACGATACTGCTTCTGAGCGTCAAATGATGCGAAAGTATATTTTGGATTCTGTAAAGTATTGGGCTACGAATTACAACCTTGACGGCTTCCGATTTGATTTGATGGGCTTAATTGACCTGAAGACTATGCAGGAAGTGCGTGCTGAGCTTAATAAGATTGATCCTTCAATTATTGTGCTCGGTGAAGGCTGGGATATGAATGAACTGCTTCCTAAGAGCGAGTCTACTATTCAACCAAATGCTTATAAGATTCCAGGAGTAGCGTTCTTTAACGATTCATTCCGCGATTCTGTAAAAGGTTCTGTGTTTGCTGCTAAGGGTACTGGTTTTGTAAATGGCAATACAGATAAAGGTGTTAAGGCTTTGCTTGAGCATAATTTGCTTGGTTGCCAATTTGGCACGAGTACTATTAAGTGCTCGAATGGTAATGCTGAAACGCACTTTGCTGATGCAAGTCAAGTAGTTCAGTATGTTGAAGCTCATGATAACTTGTCGTTGTACGATAAGCTAAAAGTTTCTGCGCCTAAAGACACTGAAGAAGTACGATTGAAGCGAGTAAAGCTTGCAAATTCAATGATTTTGCTTTCTCGCGGCATGCCATTTATTCAACTTGGTCAAGAATTCTTAAGAACTAAGAACGGAGAAGGTAATAGCTATAATAAGGGCGATGTAGTCAATGCTCTTGATTGGAATCGTGCTGCTGACAAGTCTGATTCCGTGAACTATTTCAAGGGATTGTTGAAGCTACGCAAGAGCATTAGATCTCTTCGTGATTTTGATTATGCAACAATTAACAAGAACATGAAGATGATTGATGGCACTCCTGATGGTGTAATTGCTTACACGCTTAAAGATAAAGATAAGCAATATGTTGTAGTGTTTAACGCTAACAATGCTGAAACTGAAGTTAAGATTCCAGCAGGGAAGTATTCTGCACTTGTTGCTAATGGCAAAGTGAATGATACTGCTCAAGATGCAACTGTTGCTGATGATGGCACATACAAGATTGCTCCTGTTTCTACAGCAGTATTGCTTAGTAAAGATAAGGAATCTAAGCCAATTCCTCCGGATGCAAAGCCTGGTGATGAGCCTGGCAAACAGCCTGAGAATCCGTCTGAGCCTGGTGAAAAGCCTGGTGAAAAGCCAAAGCCTGGTGAGGATCCTAGTAAGAAGCCTGAGAAGCCGAAACCTGATCAGCCTGGCACAAAGCCAGCTCCAGCTCCAAAACCTGGTGAGCATCAGCAAGTTCCTGCTCCTGCTCCGAAGCCGACTCCGTCTGAGTCCAGTGAACAATCAAAGCCGTCTAAGCCTTCTGTTCCGTCGGAAAAGCCAGTTCCGTCGGAAAAAACAGAAAAGCCGGCTCCAGCTGATTCTGCTAAACCAGCTCCAGCTAAGCCAGCAGAATCTACTCCTGTACCTGTTGCTCCGAAAACAGTTCAGCAGCTTAATCCAGAATTAAAGGGAACTCTTAGCGTTGGTAACAATAATGTTGCAACTGCAGGTGTTGTTAACACTGTGAGCATTAATGTTGTGAACAGCGAGTTCACTGAGCGTTTGCAACGTGATGGAGTAGTTTATGCATACGCGTATATCTACTCATCTCCTCGTTTGCTTAAGGGTGCTGATGGTTCAAAGTTTGTGACTGTTCGCATGGTTAATGGCAAGCCTCAATTCGACGCTCAGTTCCCAGCTGGATACTCCGGAAAGCATACGGTTGTTTTGGTTGACGAGAAAGGTAATCAAGTTGCTTGGGCTGAAATAACAGTAGTAAATAATGCTGTTAAGAAGAATGTTCATGCGTTAAGTTCAACAGGCAGTAGTGTAGCGCCAATCGCATTTATTATTGCAATATTGTTGCCTGTTGCAGGTGCTTTCTCGATTAAAGTAAGGCGTTCTAAGCATCTGTCTTGCAATTATTAAAATCCAAAGTGCTTTCCGCATAATTTTGTGTTTTGTGATTAAGCACTGAGGTTTTAATAAAAATGAGGGTAGTAGCAATTGCTAAGCTATTACCCTCATTTTTTATTTTTGCTTGCGTGTTGCGCTTATTTTTAGAAATTTTTTGCTTTGAATAATTTCGGGCGTTTTTTAAAATTATAGTAGCTGTTTTCCTTATGTAAGAATGGTTTATAGGAGATTTTTAAAAAGTAATGTTTTGCTTATATTTTTGAAAATATAATCATATTTTACGAATCAATATTTGCATTTGTACTTTTGCAGTGTTAGCATCATTTCCAACACAAATAAATATCGAATACTTCGGTTGAGGTTTGTGTGTGAACCACAGTCAGCTAATGAGCTTAAGGAGGCAGTTATCATGCGTAACATGAACATGAATGCTGAATCTCACAATGCTCTTAACGCTGCTCGTATGTGGTGGTGGCAGTCTTCTCTTTGGTGTGAGTTTACTCTGAAGTTTTAGAAGCTGCGTATAAAAGCTTATAAAAGACCTCCGGGGTAAGCCCGGAGGTCTTTTTGTATATAAGCTTAAATTTTAAAAAATAACCAAATCACAAATCACAAATAACAACAAAATATTCGATAGCTTTGTATTCAAATAATGTGAAGCTTAAACAAGGAGAGAAATCATGGCTCAAGAAATTAACGAAACCGTTAAGGAAGCTTATAACAATGGTGCAAACGCAACTACAGATGCTGCAGCTGCAATGATGCAAAATGTGAAAGTTAAGAATCACGCATTAGATATTACTTCACTGGTGTTAGTCGCAGTACTTTTTGCAGCTGGATGCATTCTTGACTTTACTGTTGCAAAATCTCTTTCTATTGGAAATATTCAGCCTGAGTTTGTTATTGCTTCATTCTGCTTGTCGATTTTGCTTGTTAGGCCGAAGCTTTACCAGGGTGCTATTATTGGTGCTTTGGCTGCAACGTTAATTCAATTTAATACTTCGATTCCGTTCCTTGAGTATGCTTGTGATATTCCAGCTGCAATCATTATGACTGCAATATTAATTGGTTATATTCGCGTGTTCCCAAAGGATGCAGCTCGTAAAGTAAGCGTATTCCCATTTATTGCTACTTTCATTACTACAGTAATTTCCGGTTGCATTTTTGCTCTTATTGCAGCTTTCTTTATTCTTCACTCTCCAAATATGGTAATGGTTATGTTGCCAATTATTTTGGGAACTGCAGTATTTAATGCAGTTGTTGTTGAAGTGCTTTACGCTCCAATTCGACTTGTTTTGCACAAGTAAAACAACATTGAAGAATAAGTAAATAAATTAACTTGAATAAACGCAAACAAATATAAACAAACATAAATGAATGTAAGTAAGCATAAATAAATATCAAAAGTCGATAATTAAAATTTGATTATCGCATTATGAAGGAGAAGATTATGAATCAGGAAATTAGCGAACATGCAGATAGCATGATTAATGCTGTAAGCATTAAAAAGCATGCTTTAGATATTACGTCTTTAGTGTTGGTTGCAGTTCTTTTTGCAGCAGGATGTATTCTTGACTTTACTGCTGCAAAAGCACTTTCAATTGGAAACATTAAACCAAACTTTTTAATCGCATCATTCTGTCTTGCAATCTTGCTTGTTCGTCCAAATGTTATTCAGGGCGCGATTATTGGTGCTTTGGCTGCAACTTTGATGCAATTTAACGCATCTATTCCTGGTCTTAATTATGTTTGCGATATTCCGGCAGCGATTGTTATGACTTTGATGATTATGGCTTATGTTCGCGTTTTCCCTAAGGATGCTGCTAGAAAGTTCAGTATTTTCCCACTTATAGCAACTTTTATAACTACAGTTGTTTCTGGTTTAATATTTGCTTCTACTGCATCTTTCTTTGTTCTTCATTCTCCTAAGACGATTTTTGTTATGCTTCCAATCATTTTTGGAACTGCTGTGTTTAATGCTGTTGTTGTTGAAGTGCTTTACACCCCAATTCGACTCGTTCTGCATAAGTAAGTGTTTGAATTTGTTTTGGATGATTTATTTTAGATGATATGTATTTTGGATAATATGTATTTGATGATTTTGTTGAATAGTTTGTGCTGGATAATATGCAGCAAGTCATATAATCATCAAAGAATATAATCGCAGAATAAATATAATCGTAAGATATCATTAGTAATTGTAATTGTTAGGTTTCTAAGAGTTAGGAATTATTGTGCCTTTGCTTGAGCTAAAAGATGTGTCTTTTAAGTATGTGAATCGGAATAAAGATGATTCTTTAGACTCTTCAGAGGCACAAGATTCCACTTTTGCACTAAAAGATGTAAGTCTTAGCGTAGAATCTGGCGAATTTGTGGGAATTATTGGTCCTTCTGGCTCTGGAAAAACAACTCTTGCTTCGCTTTTTTCTGGCGCGATTCCGCATCATTATTCTGGCGAACTTTTAGGAAGCGTTAAGATTGCGGGTCAAGACACTAACAATCTTGCTTTAACTAACATTGCTTGCTTGGTTGGATCTGTTATTCAAGATATTGATGCGCAAATGGTTGCCGCAAATGTTGAAGATGAGATTCTTTTTGGCTTAGAAAATTTTGGCGTTGCGCATAGCGAAATACCAAGTCGAATAGATGAAGCTTTGCAAATTGTTGGCATTAGTGATTTGCGTAACCGTGATTTAGACACTTTGTCTGGAGGTCAAAAGCAGAAGGTTGCAATTGCTGCTATTCTTGCGCTAAAGCCTAAAGTTATGGTGTTAGATGAGCCGACGTGCGCTTTAGATCCTGTTTCTTCTAAAATGATTTTTTCGATTCTTAAAGATTTGAATAAGAATTTTGGAATAACGGTTGTTGTAATTGAGCAAAAAGTTGCGCTTTTAAGCGAGTATTGCAAGCGTTTAGTTGTGCTTTCTAATGGCATTTTGTCGCTTGATTTGCCTGTTAGCCAAGCGTTGAAAAATATGGATTTGCTTTATTCTATTGGAATAAATTATCCGCGTACTACGCATTTGGTTAATGATTTACAGCGTGAGAATATTTGCTCTAAAAGCGATTTGCCTGTGTCTGTAGAAGATACAGTAAATACTATTGTTAATACGATTAATAGTGAAAAATCTTTGACTTCACATGTTGATTCACATAGTGAATTTGATAATCGTGAATGCGATTCAAATAAATCGGCGCTTGCTTGCGACTTTTCACACGAATCGCAAGTCTCTACACAATCTTACGCACAAAATAAATCGAAAAACGATTCACCATGTCTTTCGCTTAAAAACGTCAGTTTTTTGTATCAAAGTGGCGTTAGTGCGCTAAAAAACGTGTCTTTTGAAGCTTACGCTGGAGAGCTCGTAACTCTTGTTGGTAGAAATGGTGCTGGCAAAACAACTATTACCAAAATTATTAATGGTTTATTAAAACCAACAGAAGGCAACGTAACAATTGATGGCGTTGACACTAAGTCTCTTCGTATTAGTCAAATAGCAAAATATGTATCTACCTTATTTCAAAATCCTGACCGACAATTATGCAAAGAAACGGTACTTGAAGAAGTTACTTTAAGCTGTATTTTGATTGGTCAGAATGAGGACGAAGCTAAAGCTCACGCAATGGAAATTATTGATGAGTTGGAGCTGGATTCTGAAGCTAGCCCGTTTATGCTCTCTCGTGGCCAGCGTCAAATGGTTGCTTTAGCTGCAACAGTTGTAACAAATCCTAAGATTCTTCTTCTTGACGAGCCAACTTGCGGTCTTGATTACAAGGAATGCATGAGAATTATGCAAGTTGTAGAGCGTTTAAGAAAAAACGGTTGTTGCGTGATTATGGTTTGTCACGATATGGAAGTTGTGCTTGATTATGCAACTCGACTTATAACAATTAATGATGGAAAGCTTATTATTGATGGTTCAGCGTACGATGTGTTTGAAAAACCGGAAGTGTGCTCTGCTGCAGCATTGTATCCACCATTATTGTGTTCCGTTTCTCAAGGCTTGGTTGCGCATGGATTTAATAAGTGCAATGGCTTGTATGTGCGCGAAGAATTAGTAGAAGCGTTGCGCGGCGAAAAAATCACAAAACAGACTGTACAGAATCAGCAGAATTAACAGAAGCAATAGCAAATAAAAGTAGCAAATAAAAGTAGAAGTAAAGGCGTCTGATATTTATGAAAACGAGATTATTAACTTACCAGCCAGGTAACACTTTTCTTCATCGCACTAATCCTATTGCAAAACTAATTCTTGCTACGAGTGTTGTAATAAGCGTGTTTATTGCTAAACAGTATTCCGCGCTTATTGCGCTTGCAGCTATTATTTTTATTGGCATGGCTTTTACTCGTGTTGTTAAAACATTATCTGGTCTTATTAAAGCTATGCTAATAATTTCTTGCGTAATGTTTTTGCTGCAGACTGTTATTGCTCAAAGTGGCAACTATATTTTCTTGTGGTTCACATTGCACGGCATTGATATTGGTGCAAAAGCTGCTTTGAGATTGTTCTGCTTTGCTTTTCCTCTTGTTACCGTACTAACAGTAACTAAATTAAACGATCTTGCAAATGCTGTAGTGCAATATTTGCATGTGCCATACTGCTACGCTTTTACTATTACAACGGCAGTGCGTTTCGTGCCAATTTTTGCTTACGAAATGTCTCAAATCACAGAAGCTCAAATGGCTCGTGGTGTTGAGTATGATACTAAAAATCCGTTTAAAAAATTAAAACTCATGATGCCTCTTATTGTGCCTCTTTTGGTTTCTTCAGTGCGTAAAGCAGATAGTTCTGCGCTAGCAGCGGAAGAGCGCGGTTTTTATTTGCGCACACGCAAGTCTTCGTATTACAAATACCCATTCGGATGGCGTGGATTCTTGGCTTTAGTTATTTCTGCACTTATTATTGCTTTACCAATATGCACTTCAATCTTTTTGCCAAATTTAGTATAAAATATTTGTGTAAATCATAAATAAATAAATAAATAAATCATAAATAATTTATGAGGCTTTTGATGAAAAGTGTAAAAATTTGGCTTAAGGGTGCAAGAATTTACACGCTTCCAATAGGCTTAGTTCCTGTTGTTATGGCGTTTGCGGTTTCATTTAGAATGATACGATTTTCGTATTTTGAAGAACCAGTTATGCATCTAGAGCAATGTTTTATACAATTTTTCTTGTGCTGCATGGTTGCTGCGTTTATACAAATCGCCGTCAATTATGCCAATGATTATTGTGATGGATTAAATGGCTTGGATGAGAATCGTAGTTTGCGTGCTTTAAGTAGCAATAATTCAAAACCTTTGTGCGATGTATCTTGGCGCCTTGCAAATGCTGGAATTTCCGCGAAATCTGTGCTTAAAGCCGTAATAATTTCTGCTTTTATTTCTTGTATTTTTGGTTTGATTATTGTTTTGCGAACTGGAATATATTGGTTTATTTTACTTGGAATTGCGTGCTTAGCTGCAGCATGGTTTTATGCAGGAGGTAAACATCCTTACGGTTATAAAGGTTGGGGAGAAGTAAGTGCGTTTGTATTTTTCGGTCCTGTTCCTTTTATTGGTTCGTTATGCGCAATTACATACGGAATTGGTATTCCAGAAACTAGCATATTTATCAATAACAGGCAAAGGATTTTGGCGTGTGTGCTAATATCTTGCATTCCTGGTGCTTATTCGGCTTGCTTAATGATGGTAAACAATCTTCGAGATATTAAAAGCGATAAAGAGCATGGAAAAATAACTGCTATGGTTAGAATTGGTGAGCGCAATGGTAGGCGTTTATGTGCTGCTATGAGCATTGTTTCTGCTGTTCTTTTGATTGCATATTCTATTTTGATTATTGTGTTACCTTCTGCAGTGCCGTCAATATGGCGATTTTATAGTGTTGAAGTTTTCCTCAGTTTTAGTGCGATTGTATGCAATGCTTCATGGCATTTATTTTTTGCTGCTTTTCAGTGGCTTTTATTGTTAGTCATTGTGATTAAAGCCTATAGGTTTACTAAATGTGTGCTTATAGGTGATTATAAGAATGCTTTTCCTATGTGCGTTGCTCAGGCAATACTTGGTGCGCTGGCTGTATTATTATCTGCGATTATATAAAATAAGCAAAATAGTGCTAACTGTATGTGTTTGTTCGCGCGTCTTGCAATTCTTATGATATTATTAATTGACACGAACATGGTGCGCGTGCGGTATTTTAATGACTTGCAAATTGTGTTATGATGCGCAATTTTCGCTAGTGTTTGTGAGTGTGCCGTTGCGTGAACGCCATGTTAAAGATGCATGGCGATGTTTCCTTGTGAATGTGTGGCAATGAAGTGAGGTTTTGAATATGCCAGGTATGGATGAAAATGAAGGGATAGAGCCGGCAATGCCTGAGGTACTTACTGATGATGAGCTGCGCAAAGCTGCAGATGATGAAGCTGTTCAGCGAGAAGCTAAAGAAAAGAAAGCCAATCATATTCGTACTGTAGTAGTTGCAGAAGATGAATCAGTTAATCGCATGGATTTAGTTGCAATGCTTGAAGATAACGGATATCAAGTTATAGGTCAGGCTGCTAACGGTCAAGAAGCTATTGAGTTGACTCGTGAAAATCATCCAGATGTTGTGTGTATGGATGTTAAGATGCCTGTTATGGATGGCATTACTGCCGCTGCAACAATCTGTGATGAGAATATTGCTCCTGTAGTAATGCTCACTGCTTTTTCACAGTCAGATTTAGTAAAACAAGCAACTGGTGCTGGAGCGATGGCGTACGTTACTAAGCCATATGAAGAATCTAAACTTCTTCCTGCTTTGGAAGTTGCTATGGGTCGCTTTAGCGAGATCAACGATTTATTAGATAGTGTTGAGCGTGCAGAAAACAAGTTACACGATGCTGAAGATCAGTTGAAGAAAACAGAAGAAAAGTTGAAGAAAGCTGAAGATACTTTAGAAGAACGTAAGCTTGTAGATCGTGCTAAGGGTCTTCTTATGGATAAGGCTGGATTCTCTGAACAGGGTGCTTTCCGCTGGATTCAAAAAACTTCTATGGATCAGCGTATCCCTAAGAAGCGTCTTGCAATGGCTATTATTGCAAAGTATAGCGATGATAAAGTAGAATCTTCATCTGAAAATTAGTAGGGTTATATTTATTCATTTTTATATAAGTGCATAGTTATTTATTAGTAATTACGGAACGCAGGTGAGTAGTCAACAGTGAATACCGACATCGTTGAAGAACATTCTTCGGAACTTAAGAATGAGAAAGGAACGTTGTTGGTTGTTGATGGCCATTCTCTTGCGTTCCGTGCTTTTTTTGCAATATCTGCGGATAATTTTTCTACTCGCTCTGGGCAAGCAACAAATTCCATTTGGGGATTTATTACTATGCTTTCACAGGTTGTAAAAAAAGAGAAGCCTGACCGCTTAGCTATTGCTTTTGACGTTAAAGGTGGAACTTTTAGAAATACTATGCTGCCTCAATATAAAGGTACTCGTGATGCTGCTCCACAGGAGCTTCTTTCGCAGCTTCCTATCATTCAACAGATGCTTAAAGCTCTTGGTGTCACTTATATTGAGAAACCCGGTTATGAAGGTGATGATGTTATTGGCACTCTTGCAGTAATGGGTTCGAATGCCGGTTATAGAACTTTAGTACTTTCTGGCGATCGTGATGCATTCCAACTGATAGATGACAATATTACTGTTTTATATCCAGGACAGCATTTTAAAGACTTAAAAGAAATGGATAAGAATGCTGTTTATGAAAAATATCATGTTACGCCTAAGCAATATCCTGATTTAGCAGCGTTAAGAGGAGAAACTGCAGATAATATTCCAGGAGTTCCAGGTGTTGGAGATGGGTACGCTGCTAAATGGATTAATCAATTCGGCAGCCTAGAAAATATTATTGAACATTCGAATGAGATTAGCGGTAAAAAGGGAGAAGCTTTAAGAGAAAATATTGATCAAGTTCGTTTAAACCGTAAAGTTAATGCTTTAGTTTGCGATTTGGATTTAGGCGTAACTGTAGATGATTTGTGCTTTGGTGATGTTGATGCTGCAAAATTAGGAATCTTGCTGTCTCAACTTGAATTTGGCGAATTAAAAAAGAGAAAGATTCTCAAAACTTTTAGCAACGGTATGCAACAATCTATCGAAAATAATATGCGTATAATGTTTTCGTCTACGTATGAAGGTGACGCTAATGACGATAAGCTAGCTCAAAGTGCTCAATCAAATATTGACGCAGAAAATTTTCAAGAAATGCTAGCAGGCATTGACTTACATCATGTTAAAACTGTAGAGGACTTTATTGATTGGGAGAATTCAGTTTCTTCTTTGCTTTATACAAAAATAAAGAAAGATTCAAAAAATACTGAAGATACTTTCGATCAAGTAAGTTCTGAGGAAGAGAATTTTGAAGAATTAAATTCCGAAAAAATTATAAATAATTCTCGTAAATGTGCTGAACCTATACTGAAAAATCAAGAAGTAGTGATATACGCTCATGAGTGCAATAAGAATTCAAAACATCATTTTGAGTTGATTGCAGATTGTTTAATAATTCTTATTGCTAATAAAGCTGCAATATTATATACGACTGATTTGCAATCGTCAGATCAAGCTTTGCTTGAGATGTTGCGAAAGTTCTTGCAAAAAAATTCCTCAATAACAGTATTGCATGACTATAAAAAGCATTTGGGATTGCTAAAATCGCTAAAATTATTCGATTCGAATAATTCATTTGGCACTCCACTTCTTGATACTCGATTGGCATCATATTTATTGGAGCCAGATTTTCGAGCTGAGACTTTAGAAAATATGGCTGAGCATTATTTAGATATTCAGTCAGTTGAAGATAATTTGGGTGAAAATGAAGCTAAGCAAGGTGAGCTTGATCTTCTTATTGACAATGAAGTGTCATCTAGTGAAGAAGAAACTAATGAAAAGCAAACTCAAGCACGTGAAGCAAAATTCTTGAAAACTGCGCTTCTTATTCGTCTTTTGGCTCTTCATTTTGCTTCAACACTTGACGATAGGAAACAAACTGGTTTGATGACTGATTTGGAAATGCCTATTTCGCGAGTTTTGCGTGGCATGGAAGACGTCGGTGCTGCAGTTGATATGCAACGTTTAAGTAGTATGCTTAAGCAATTTTCTGCAGATGCTGAGTTTGCGCAAAATATGGCTTGGAAAGTTGCAGGTAGTTCTGTTAATTTACAAAGCCCTAAGCAGTTGCAACAAATACTTTTTGAGCATTTTGGTCTTAAACCTACTCGTCGCACAAAGAATGGCTCGTACACGACTAATGCCGAAGCTTTGCAAGCTATGTACGTTAAACTCGATCCCGAAGAGCCTGCAAGTCAATTCTTGGGTGCTTTACTTAAACATCGCGAAACTAATAAATTGAAACAGATTGTGCAAAGTTTAATTGATGCAGCTCATTATGACGATAGGCGCATCCATACAACTTTTGAGCAGACTATTGCAGCAACTGGACGTTTAAGTTCTGCTGATCCTAATCTTCAAAATATTCCTAATAGGAATGCTGCTGGTCGTGAAATTCGTGCTGCTTTTATTCCAGGAGAAGAATTTGAATATTTAATGAGTTGTGATTATTCACAAGTTGAGCTTCGTATTATGGCCCATGCATCTCATGATAAAACTCTTATTGAAGCATTCCGTTCCGGCGTAGATTTTCATAAATATGTTGCTAGCTTAGTTTATAAGATTCCTGTTGAACAAGTAAGTCCGGATCAACGTTCTCACGTAAAAGCTATGAGCTATGGATTGGCATATGGATTGAGTACTTATGGGTTGGCAAAACAACTTTCTATTAGTCCGGCTGAAGCTGAAATGTTGAAGAATAAGTATTTTGATACTTTTGGCAATGTTCATGACTATTTGGAATCTCTTGTGTCGAAGGCAAAAGAACTTGGGTACACAGAAACTATGTTTGGTCGACGTAGGTATTTCCCGCAACTTTCTTCCAATAATCGTGCATCTCGTGAAGCTGCTGAGCGCGGAGCTCTTAATGCTCCAATACAAGGTACTGCCGCAGATATTATGAAACTTGCTATGCTTCGTGTTGATTTGGGATTGCGTGAAGCAAAAGTGCGCAGCCGCGTAATATTGCAAATACATGATGAATTGATTCTGGAAATTTCACATGGTGAGCAAGCGCAGGTAGAAAATATTGTGCGTAAAGCTATGGAAAATGCTGTGCATTTAGATGTTCCTCTTAATGTTTCTACTGGAGTTGGTGTAGATTGGCAACTAGCAGCGCATTAGCACTGCTTAAAGGTAGAAGAAATGATTAGATTAAGCAAAGTAATTGAAGCTATAGAAACATTGTACCCATTAAGCTTTGCTGAAGAGTGGGATGAGCCTGGTCTTATTGTTGGAGACTTGAATTCCCAAATTCAGCGAATCGTATGTGTTAGTGATCCTACGATTAGCGCAGTTGATCGAGCGTTATCAATGGGTGCAAACCTATTAGTGACTCATCATCCGCTATTTTTCAAAGCTGTGCATGGAGTTTCAAACGAAACTGTTCGTGGCGAAATTGTGCAGCGCTTAATTAGTAATAATTGTGCGCTATGGGTTGGTCACACTAATGCAGATGTCGCGTGGCGCGGAGTTGCTCATGCTGCGGCAGAGTATTTTGGTCTTCATAATTTGCGTCCAATTGTTGTTTCTAAACAGATTGATTCTGCTGGACGTAACATTGGCTTAGGCAGAATTGGTGTTTTGGATGTGCCAATATCATTGCGTGATTTTGCGCAAAATGTTTTTAACGTTCTTCCTCATACAAAAGTTGGTGTTCAAGTTGCTGGAAATCTTGATGCGAAAGTTAGTACAGTAGCTGTTTTGCCTGGTTCTGGGGAAAGCTTGTTAGATGAAGTTCGCAAGGAAAAAGTTGACGTATATGTTACAAGCGATTTGCGTCATCATCCTGCACTTGATGCAATTGAGCGAGCTAAATATGAATCGAAACTGCGTCTTTCTTCTGGTGAAGATTACATTCAACACACATATCCTATGATTATTAACACTTCTCATAGTGCTATTGAATCATTGTGGTTTACTTATGCGATTAATGATATTGCTGATTGCATAGAAGAAATGTATGGAGAGCGTCCAGAAGTTGCTTGGTTAGGTGAAGCTTGCGATCCATGGAATTACGTTATTAATTGAGGCTTTCATTTAAATTCAATCTTTTTTTAAATAACGTCAACATGACGTGAAAACTACTCGAATATATGAGATACTTATATTATGCATATACGACCAGGTTCCATGTATCCGCTTGGCGCAAACTATGATGGCGCTGGCGTGAATTTTGCGCTGTTTTCCGAAGTTGCAAAGCGCGTTGAATTATGTTTATTTGATGAGCATGATAACGAAACACGTATTGATATGACTGAGCAGAACTCATACGTGTGGCATAACTATGTTTCAGGCATACAGCCTGGTCAGCGTTATGGTTATCGTGTTCACGGACCTTATGATCCTTCTCATGGTTTATGGTGTAATCCTCATAAGTTGTTGCTTGACCCATATGCCAAGGCGATTGAAGGAAATATAGACGGTGATGAGAGTCTTTTCTCGTATTGGTTTGATAATCCAGATGATATTTCAGCAATGAATACTTTAGATTCTGCGGATCATACGATGAAGGCTGCAGTTATTAATCCGTATTTTGATTGGGGTAATGATCAGCACCCTATGATTCCGTATCATGATTCCGTTATTTACGAAGCTCATGTTCGTGGAATGACTAATCTTGATAAACGTGTTCCTCCAGATATTAGAGGCACTTATGCTGGACTTGCACATCCAAGCGTTATTTCTTATTTAAGGAAGCTTGGTGTTACTGCAATAGAATTGATGCCTATTCATCAGTTTGTAAACGATTCTTTCTTGCAAAATAAAGGATTAAGTAACTACTGGGGATACAACACTATTGGTTTCTTCGCTCCTCAAAATTCTTACTCCAGTTCTGGTCAGCGCGGAGAGCAAGTTAACGAATTTAAATCAATGGTTAAGGCATATCATGCTGCAGGTATGGAAGTTATTCTAGACGTGGTTTACAATCACACTGCTGAAGGCAATGATCGTGGTCCTACTTTGAGTTTCCGTGGTATTGATAATCGCGCATATTATCGCCTTGTAGATAATGACCAGCGTCATTATTTTGATACTACCGGTACTGGTAATTCCTTACTTATGCGTTCTCCAAAAGCATTGCGGTTAATCACAGATAGTTTGCGTTATTGGGTAACTGAAATGCATGTTGATGGCTTCCGTTTCGATTTAGCAGCAACTCTTGCGCGTCAGTTCCAAGAAGTAGATAAACTTTCTGCATTCTTTGACATTATTGAGCAGGATCCTATTATTTCAAGTGTAAAACTTATCGCTGAGCCTTGGGATATTGGTGTTGGTGGATATCAAGTTGGTGGATTCCCTCCAAGTTGGTCCGAATGGAATGGAAGATATCGCGATTGTGTCCGCGACTTTTGGCGTTCACAACCATCTACATTACCTGAATTTGCCAGTAGACTTATGGGTAGCTCAGATTTATATGAGCAAAATGGACGAAAGCCTGTAGCCTCCGTGAACTTTATTACAGCTCACGATGGCTTCACTATGAACGATTTAGTTAGCTATAACGAAAAGCATAATGAAGCTAATAAGGAAGGCAATTGCGATGGTGCGAACGACAATCGTTCGTGGAATTGCGGTGTTGAAGGACCTACTAATATTCACGATGTTAATGAATTGCGTGAACGTCAAATACGTAATTTGTTCTCAACTCTTTTGATGAGCCAGGGTATTCCTATGATATGCGCTGGTGATGAAGTCATGCGTACGCAGAAGGGCAATAACAATGCTTATTGTCAAGATAACGCTATTTCGTGGATAAGCTGGGATTATAACGAAACTCAACGAGATATGTTCGATTTCGTTTCCAAGCTTATTCACTTGCGATTAAAGCACCCTGTGTTGCATCGTCGTCGTTTCTTTACGGGTCGTTCTGCTGGAGATGATGTAAGCGATATTCCACAAGTTGAATGGCTTGATCATAACGGTACTGTTATGGATATGGAGGACTGGTCAAATACTCATGCTTTATCTGTGATGATTTATTTGAATGGTTCGGATATTCCAGAAACTGACTGGTATGGAACAAGAATGGTTGATAATGACTTTATTCTTATTTTTAATGCGCATTATGAACCTATTACTTTTACTTTGCCAGATAAACGTTATGGTGAGAAGTGGAAGTTGATTGTGGACACATATAATCCAAAGGGTCCAGAATTGTTATATGAGGCAGGATTTAATATTGTTGCACAATCTCGTAGTTTCTTGCTTCTTATGAGTGAGCATAAACCAGAACATTAAATATTATGCTTTATTTGTAAAGAATTTCGTGACTTGTAAAAACTAAAAGCAGCGCAGAAATTTAAGTTTCTACGCTGCTTTTGTTAGTTTAATTTATCTTTTTGTTCTTATTCTATTTGTGCTTTTGAGCTTCTATTTAATACTAAAGCTTGATTTATTTTTGATTGAATACGATCGCTTTGCATAGCCGCAACTTGTCGTGAAAATACAATAATCCATCCAAGAAATAGCAGACACGATAATGCTTCAACATTTGTAAGAGTATTATTTCCATGTATCCACTGATTTCCTGCCCACGCAGTAAGAATAACCGCTAAATCGGAAGCAATATAGAATGTGCGAGAAAGCTTAGGCGCAAGCCATGGAAGACATACAAGCATTGTGCAAATTAATCCTGTTACTCCTCGAGCACACAAATCATGTAAGAAAGGATGTGGTGTGTATCTAAAAGTTCCTATTCCAATAAACGATATTCCTCCAAGAATCAGCAAAGCTGCCATAACAGTTGTGCGCATCTTGAAGTGTTTAATTAGTTTTTGGCTATTGTGTTGCAGCATTTCATGCTGCGTTGCAACGAATTCAGTAATAGCAAAGTAGCTCGTTATGATAATGCAAATTCCTGACAAAACAAGTGTTGCATTAAACATACTAGCTGCAAATGTTGTGCGGTCTCCAAGTTGAGAGAAATTATTGTTATACCAGTACGGATCATCTGTCGTAAGACCTGCAGTTGCAGCTCCAGAAATAACGAATAATGGCAGGAGAGAAGCCACTGTTTTAGCTTCGAGAAGTTCAGCCTGAATAAGAGTTGCGTATCCAACAATTCCAGATAATGCTGAGCATAATACTGGTAAATAACTGTTCATTGCTGCTCTGCCAATAATACTATTAATAATAGATAGCAAAGCAAAAGACATAAGAAACATTGTCGCGCCGTAAATCGTAGAAAGTGCTGTTATTTCAAACGCATGCTTAGCTACTCGAATTAAGTGATGGCTGATAACTTTTTTATTTGTACGCAAGTATCCAACAATAAAAGCGCCTACGCTGCACAAAGACACAATAGTTGAAGCTGTAAGGAATAGTCGCTGACTAATTTGCCAAAACGCTGGCATTGTTACCATATACATTCTCATAATAATCATTCCACAAGCTGCGCAAACTATGAATGATATTAAGCCCATTGCCTCTGTTCGCTGGAAGCGTCCCATACTTAGCCCCTTTTTCTTCAAACTAATTCTATTGTATCGTTTGGTAGCTAGTAATGAGTTTTGCTAGTTGAATTTTGTAATGAAGAAAAAATTTTCATAATACGTGTGTCGTAATTTGCATTTGTCTGCAAAGTGCGCTATTGTAATTGATTGTGCTTGGAACTGGTAATCAGTTCAAAAGTCTCGGGGTGTAGCGCAGTTTGGTAGCGCGCCTGCTTTGGGAGCAGGATGTCGCAGGTTCGAATCCTGTCACCCCGACTTTTTATATCTAATGAAATATGCGTATTTTTGCTTTTTTATTCTTATTTAGCAGTACATGTTAATCGATAGTATTCATAGTATGAGTGATATTAACGATATTGCAGATTGCACTACTCCTTGGAAAGCACCGTATGCTAATCATCAATTAAAAGCTTATATTGAGGTTCCTGGCAGTAAATCTTTGTCGAATCGTTATTTAATTTTGGCAGCTTTGGGCACAAAATCAGTAGTTTTACAAGGATTATTGCGCTCGCGCGACACGGATCTTATGATTAACGCTTTATCTACATTTGGCGTTAGATGTGAGTCATTAAATGAAGATGGAACTAAGCTTCGTGTAATTCCTCCAGAAGACGGAGTTTTTAGGGTTTCAGATAATGCTGAAGTGTATTGCGGTTTAGCTGGAACTGTAATGCGTTTCGTTGCAGCATTAGCTTTATTTGCAAATAAAGCTGTGCGATTTGATGGCGATAAGCAAGCTTATGCTCGTCCTATGAAGCCAGTTCTTGACGGTTTAGAGCAGCTTGGTGCTCGCGTAAAATATCACGAAGAAGAAGGGTTTTTACCTTTTACTATTACGCCACCTTCAGTCGAATTTAAAATAAATAATTTTTCTGAAAAAATCGTGCAAATTGATTCTTCTTCATCATCACAATTTATTTCTGCGCTGCTTCTGATTGGTTCACGTATTCCTGGTGGATTAGAGCTTAAACATATTGGTGACACATTGCCAAGTATGCCACATATTCGCATGACTATGGACGATATTTGCAAAGCGGGTGGGTCTGTAAATATGACTAGCAACGCAATGTGGCATGTTAAAGAGAGTAAAATAAATCTAGCTAACGTTGTTACTATAGAGCCTGATCTTTCTAATGCTGCGCCATTTTTAGGAGCATCATTGATTGCTGGAGGAAGTGTCAGTATGCCTAATTGGCCGTTTTCTTCAACTCAACCTGGAGGATTGCTTCCTGGAATATTAGAAAAAATGTGTGCAAAAGTTAATTTTGAAAAAACAGGTGATGATGCTGGAATAATGCATGTGGAAAGCGATAGTGCGATTAAAGCAATTCCATATCTTGATTTGAGTGCAGCAGGGGAGATTGCTCCTAGTATTGCAGCTATTCTTGCTTTTGCGGACGGTCCAAGTGAACTTCATGGTATCGCGCATTTGAGAGGGCATGAAACGAATCGTTTGCAAGCGTTAGTTAATGAATTGAATCGAGTTGGGATTGGCGCTAAAGAGCTCGAAGATGGAATTCGTATTGAGCCAAGTAACCATATGCATGGGGAAGTAATGGAAACTTATGCGGATCACAGAATGGCAACTTTTGCTGCAATGCTTGGATTGCGCATAGAAAATATAAGAATCAAAAATATTTCTACTACTCGCAAAACGATTCCTGATTTTCCAGGAATGTGGCATAAAATGCTTGAATAATAAATAATCCCGAGCCTTTTTGACCCGGGATTATTTATATCTATTTATTTGTTTGTTCTACGCAGTTAAGCGCAAACAATTTAGTGCTTGAACTTGTTGCCGTAGCTATCTTCGCCAGCTTCAGCAATAGCTGCAGCCTTGCGTGCGATAGCCAACTCTTCGTTCGTTGGAATTACAGCAATAATCACAGAGCTGTCTGGAGTGGAAATAACGCGTGGCTCCTTAGAACGAACCAAATTCTTTTCCTTATCGAGCTTAACGCCGAATGGCTCAAGCTTTTCGCATACGCGAGCGCGCACGATTTCGTCGTTTTCGCCAACACCAGCTGTGAAGGTAATGACGTCAACGCCGCCCATTTGAGCAGTGTAGTTGCCAATGTATCCAACAATGCGGTGCACGTATACGCCGAGAGCGAGCTTAGCGTTTTCATCGCCTTCTGCGATGAGCTTGTGAATATCACGCAAATCGCCGTGACCAGTCATGCCCATCATGCCGGAACGCTTGTTGAAGAGAGTGTCAAGTTCGTCCACGTTCATGTGAGCGTTGCGAATAAGGTGGAACACTACAGCTGGGTCAATATCGCCAGTGCGACCGCCCATCATTAAGCCTTCGAGTGGAGTTAAGCCCATAGAAGTTTCAACTGGCTTACCAGAAATCTGAGCAGAAGCAGAAGCACCGTTACCAATGTGCAAAACAATCTGCTTCAAACCTTCTGCAGGCTTACCTACAACGCTTGGAACAACAGAGCCAATGTATTCGTGAGAAGTGCCGTGAGCACCATAACGACGAATATGATAGCGGTCTGCAATTTCCTTATTCAAAGCATAAGTTGCTGCAACCTGTGGCAAAGCATGGAAGAAGGAAGAATCGAATACCATAATCTGCGGAACATCTGGCAAAAGTTCAGTCATGACTTCAGCGCCAACAGCTTCTGGGCCGTTGTGAAGTGGAGCCAAAACTGCCAAATCCTTAACCTTATTGATTGTCTTTTCATTGACTAATGCAGGCTTAGGGAATGTTAAGCCACCCTGAACAACGCGGTGACCGACAGCAACAATGCCAGACTCTGAAAGCTTTGGACCATATTCTTCGAAGAATCCAAGTACGCGCTTCAAGCCCTGCTCGTGGTCGTGAACTGGCTCATCGAACTCATGCTTTTCGCTATTGAATACGTGCTTGTAGTGTCCGTCAACTGGCTCGCTAATCTTCTCAACGATGCCGGAAGCGATACCTTCACCGCTTTCCAAGTCAACGAGTTGATACTTAATCGAACTGGAACCAGAATTGATAACAAGAACGGTTTTTGCCATGTGGGCATCCTCCATAAGTATTGATAAGGCTTATAAATTGCCACGCTCTAGTTTAGCGTTAAGTTCCTACAAACTTAAAGATATTGAGTGCAATGCAATACCTAAAAATCGTGTATGCACTGTGGTGCTGTTTTAGGAGCTTTATTATGTTTATTCTGATTGTGCTTCTAACGCGGTTAAAGCAACGGTATTAATAATATCTTGTACTAAAGCTCCTCTAGACAAATCATTTACAGGCTTATTTAATCCTTGCAAAATTGGACCAACAGCCAGTGCTCCGCTAGAGCGTTGCACGGCTTTATAAGCGATATTTCCTGCGCATAAATCAGGGAATACAAATACATTCACATGACCAGCAATACTATTATTTTTTGCTTTTGCTGCAGCAACTGTAGGAGACCATGCTGCATCAAACTGTATAGATCCAACAATTGCTAAATCAGGTGCTTTTTCTTTCGCAATGCGTGTTGCTTCCTCTACAGTATCAACATCTGGCCCTTTTCCTGAACCAAGCGTTGAATAGGATAGCATTCCAACTTTAGGGTTGAGTCCGAAAGTCTCAGCAGTGTGTGCAGACTGAATAGCAATATCAGCAAGCTGTTCTGCACTAGGATTTGGGTTGATTGCACAATCTGCAAATACAGATACGTGATCTTTGAAGCACATAAGAAATGCTCCAGAAACCAGCTTAGAACCAGGCTTAGTTTTGATAACTTGAAGAGCAGGACGTACAGTGTTAGCGGTTGAATTAACTGAACCAGAAACAAGACCGTCTGCTTGACCTAGTACTACTAGCATGGTGCCGAAGTAGCTTGCATCTGTTAATTGTTCACGCGCTTGCTTTTCTGTCATTCCTTTCTTTGCTCTTAATTCGCAAAGTTTTGTAATCATATGGCTTAGCATTGCCTCATCGTGCATAGATTGGAAACTAGCCTTGCAAAGAGAATTGAGATTTAGTTCTTCTGCTCGAGCAAGAATAGATTCGCGTTCTCCAATGATAATTAGATTTACAATATCACGTTCTAGCAAGTAGTTTGCTGCTTTAAGAATACGATCTTCTTCTCCTTCTGGAAGAACTATAGTTTTCTTATTTTCTTTTGCTTTTCCTAATAAACTGTATTGGAAAGCATAAGGTGTAGTTGGAACTTTAAATGGTTGGTGAAGAGCATTAAGAACATCATTTTCTCGAACGCAATTTACGAATGTTTCTAATGAAGAATTCTTAGTTTCTTCATCTATTGGTGGCAAAACCCATAATGGAGTTTGGCTTACTCGAGATGCTTCGTCGTTTGAGTTTGCATAATTCCTAGAGCTATAGTCACGCATTAACTCAGCTCCAAGTTCTGGATCGCAGTTTGTAACAAATACTCCTAAAACTTGTGTGCATGATTTAAGAACGCAAGCATTTGCAGAATCTATAGTTTGTAAAATTTGTTGCGAGTTTCTGCCTTGAGCTGAAACTGTGAGAAAAACAGGTGATGCCAAGTCAGCTGCAACAGTTGCGTCGAAAGAAAATAGTTCTGGATCATATGCTGGGTTTGCGTCACTAGAAACAATAATAGAAGCTTGAGCAGAGGTGGATTGCAATAATTCGTTATAGCGCGCAACGATATCTCCTCGCACTGTGTCTTTATTTGTTCTAACTATTTCTGGAGTTGTTGCAATAACTTGCTCTAATTTCGTTGAAGTATTTGCGATACCCAAAAGTTGTTTAGTAAAAGTGTCATTTGGTTGAGCGCATGGACGAAAAACAGTAGTGCTGTAGTTATTAGACAGAATATGTGTTATTCCGAATGCAACAGCATTTCTGCCGTACATATCTTCGTTGCCGATAATTGTTACATTAATACGCGACACGATGCGTTCTCCTTTGATACTTCGTGTTACTGCTAGGTTTATATTGTTAATGTAAGTTTTGCATTTTGCAATATAAACAAACTTTTTCTATTGTACGGCTTATCTATGTTGTACACGCACAAAATAGTAATTATAAATGTAATTTATTTTGCATATAACTAGTTTTATTGCATTGTTTGTTTTTAATAGATGAAGCTTTTTTGTTTTAATACACAAAACGGGAGCCAACCTTTTGATTGACTCCCGAAATGTTTTAGCTAACCAGTTTTAGCTTTATCAGCTTAAAACTACTCGTTATCGCCTGCGGTTGCAGCGGTAGCGGTGACAGCACCTGGCTTGTCGGTCTTAACGCCTGGCCATACCCAATCGGTGTAGTCTGGGTGATCAAGACCCTTGTCGACTGCATACTGGAAGGCTTCGAGACGGAAGTCCTCGAGCTCCTTGATTTCGTCGGCATACTTAGCTGCGTCAACCATGCGCAATGCTTCAGCGGTAAGCTCGTAACGATCCATGTCATTCACGCGAACCATATCGTATGGCGTTGTGGTGGAGCCCTGCTCCTTGTAGCCATGAACGTTGAAGTTGTCGTGGTTTGGACGATCGTAAATCAAGCCGCGAACGTCATGTGCATAGGAGTGATAAGCGAAGAGGACTGGCTTGTCAGCAGTGAAGAGCTCAGTGAACTCTTCGTCAGTCAAAGCTTCGTTGTTTTCCTTAGCGGACTGCAACTTGAGCAAGTCAACAACGTTAACAACCTTGAACTTAACGCCAAGCTTGTTCAACTTGTCGGCAGCTGCCATCAATTCCTGCTGTGGAACATCGCCAACACCAGCGAGAACAACCTGAACTTCGTCATTGTTCTTAGCATTGGAAGCCCACTTCCACTCTGCAGCACCCTTCTCGAGCTCTTCGCGAGCTTCGTCGAGAGTCAACCAAGTGGCGGCTGGCTGCTTACCAGCGAAGATTGCGTTAATCATGTTGGTGGACTTGTAAGCCTTTTCAGCAACAGCGAGCAACATGTTGGAATCTACTGGGAAGTAGATGCCGATTACATGATCGTTGTTGAAGGTCTTGTTCAAGAGCACGGAGGTTACGCCTGGATCCTGGTGCGAGAAGCCGTTGTGATCCTGACGCCATACGTGAGAGGATACCAACAAGTTCACGGAGGAGATTGGCTTACGCCATGGAATCTCGCGAACGGTAGCCTCAAGCCACTTTGCGTGCTGGTTCAACATGGAGTCGATAACGTGTACGAAGGACTCGTAAGAGCTCCAGATGCCGTGACGGCCGGTGAGCAAGTAACCCTCGAGGAAGCCTTCCATCTGGTGCTCGGAAAGCTGCTCGGTGACCTGGCCGGTAACAGCCATGTGCTCATCGACTAAGCCGGAGAGATAGCCAGCATCCCACTGCTTGTTGGTTACTTCGTAAGCAGCCTGCAAACGGTTGGAAGCGGTCTCATCTGGGCCGAAGATACGGAAGGAATCTGGGTTGTTCTTGATGATGTCACGAGTGTAAACACCAAGGCGACGGGTAGCTTCGAGCTGACCCCAGCCGTGACCGAATTCCTTAACTTCCTTGACTTCGTAATCATCGAGTTTTGGAAGCTTCAAATCTTCACGAATACGACCACCGTTGGCGTTTGGATTTTCGCCAATACGGAGTTCGCCCTTTGGCATGAAGGAAAGAACGTCTTCCTTCACAGCGCCCTTTTCATCGAAGAGCTCTTCAGGCTTGTAGGACTTCATCCAGTTCTTCAAAACCTCGAAGTGAGCTTCGGTATCGCGAGCAGATGCCAGTGGCACCTGGTGTGCACGCCAAGAACCTTCGGTCTTCTTGCCATCGATGAACTTCGGGCAAGTCCAACCCTTTGGAGTGCGGAAGATAATCATTGGGTAGTAAGGACGAGTTACATCGTTAGTTTGAGCCTCAGCCTTAATATCGCAAATTTCATCGAAGATAGTTTCGAACATGTCAGCGAAGCGACGGTGGATGGACATATGATCCTCATCGTCGAAGCCAGCAACGAACTCGTATGGTTCGTAACCCATGCCATGGAAGAACTCATGAAGCTCTTCATCGGAAATACGGGAAAGAATTGTTGGGTTAGCGATCTTATAGCCATTCAAGTGCAAGATTGGAAGCACGATACCATCGGTACGTGGGTTCACAAGCTTGTTGGACTGCCAACCGGTAGCCAAAGGACCGGTCTCAGCTTCACCATCGCCAACGATTGCTGGAACGAACAAGCTTGGGTTGTTCATAACAGCGCCGTAAGCGTGGGAGAGTGCATAACCAAGCTCGCCACCTTCGTGGATGGAGCCTGGGGTTTCAGGAGCGAAGTGAGAAGGAATACCGCCCGGGTAAGAGAACTGGCGGAAGAACTTCTGCAAACCAGCTTCGTCCTTTGTAATCTTTGGATAGTACTCAGTGTAAGTACCGTCGAGGTAAGACTGAGCAGTACCAGCTGGGCCGCCGTGACCCGGACCCATGATAATCACGGTGTTCTGCTGGTGATCAGCGATAAAACGATTGATGTGGCCGATAAGGAAGTTAAGACCTGGAGTGGTGCCCCAGTGGCCCACCAGACGATGCTTAACGTCTTCGCGAGTGAACGGCTCCTTCATTAGAGGGTTGCTGCGAAGATAAATTTGGCCAATTGCAAGATAGTTGGCAACGCGCCAGTACTTGTCTACGCCTTCGATAGCTGCCTCGGAAACTGGAGCGTTGAGCTTCTTCCAAGGTGTGCCAATAACAGGACTCGTCATGTGTACTCCTGTACTCAAGCACTTTTCAGTGCAATTTGATCATTACCATTTGGTTATAGAGACTGGAAAACAAATGTATTACAGCTCTTTTTCCATCCGTTTCAGTATAGTGCCAACGTCTGACTTTTGTTCGTTTGGTTACTTCTTCGTGCATTTGTGTTGAAAAAATGTGTGATTATGTGCGTAAAAAATGAGCCATTTGTATAGATTATGTTATATTTAATGTTCATTTTATACTTTATAGTTAAGCGTTTCGCACAAAAATCTGCCAACGTTATTTGCAGTGTTAGACTGTACGTGTAACTTTTGTGTTTAATTTTCGGCGTTTTGTAATTACGTAACGTCGCAAAGTTTCACTATTATAAGTTGAATCGTGTTAGAACATGTATATAAGGAGAATCATGGCAAAAGGACCAGTGCTTGTCGTTGATTTTGGCGCTCAATATGCTCAGCTTATTGCTCGTCGAGTGCGCGAAGCAAATGTGTATTCAGAACTTGTTCCTCACTCTATGCCAGTTGACGAGATGCTTGCTAAGGATCCTCAAGCTATTATTCTTTCAGGCGGTCCTGCTTCTGTTTATGAACCAGGTGCTCCTGACATTGATCCAAAGATTTTTGAAGCAGGTGTACCGGTTCTTGGTATTTGCTATGGCTTCCAGGTAATGGCTCATGAGCTTGGTGGCGATGTCGATAAAGCTGCACTTGGTGAGTATGGCAAGACTGCTGCAACTATTGATGATTCTGAAGGTTTACTTTCCGGATCTCCATCTGCGCAGAATACTTGGATGAGTCACGGTGTTGCTGTTAAGCGTGCTCCAGAAGGTTTTACGGTCTTGGCTCACACAGAAGGTGCTCCAGTTGCAGCAATGCAAGACGAAAGTCGCAAACTTTACGGTGTGCAATGGCATCCAGAAGTTAAACACACTCCATTGGGTCAGGAACTTATATCTACATTCTTACATAAGTGTGCAGGACTGAATAATAATTGGAATCCTTCTAACATTATTGAGGATCAAGTTGCTAAGATTCGCGCAGAAGTTGGGAATGCACAAGTTATTTGTGGTCTTTCTGGTGGCGTAGATTCTGCTGTTGCTGCAGCATTGGTGCATAAAGCAATTGGCAATCAGCTTACTTGCGTTTTTGTTGACCACGGTTTGCTTCGTAAAGGCGAAGTTGAGCAGGTTAAGCATGATTTTGTTGAAGCAACAGGCATTAAACTTATTGCAGTTGATGCAGAAGATGACTTTTTGAACGCACTTAAAGGCGTGAGTGAGCCGGAGCGCAAGCGCAAGATTATTGGCGAAAAGTTTATACGCACTTTTGAAAAAGCTCAGCGTCAAGTTATTGAAGAAGCTGGTAAAACTGGAGCTGAAGTTAAGTTCCTTGTGCAAGGCACACTTTACCCGGATGTAGTTGAGTCCGGTGGTGGTGATGGTGCTGCAAATATCAAATCTCATCACAATGTTGGAGGTTTGCCAAAAGATTTGAAGTTTAAGCTTATTGAACCTTTGCGTACTTTGTTTAAGGATGAAGTTCGTGCTATTGGAACTGAGCTTGGACTTCCAGATGAAATTGTTTGGCGTCAGCCATTCCCGGGTCCTGGTTTAGGTATTCGTATTGTGGGTGAGATTACACGCGAACGCTTAGCTGTTCTTCGTGAAGCAGATGCTATTGCGCGCGAAGAGCTCTCTAAAGCTGGATTGGATCGCGACATTTGGCAATGCCCAGTCGTTTTGCTTGCTGATGTTCATTCTGTTGGTGTTCAAGGTGATGAGCGCACATATGGTTCTCCAATTGTTTTGCGTCCTGTGAGCTCTGAGGATGCCATGACAGCTGATTGGTCTCGTGTGCCTTACGATGTATTGGCAAATATTTCTACTCGAATCACGAATGAATGCCGTCAAATTAATCGTGTAGTGCTTGATGTAACGTCTAAGCCGCCTGCCACGATTGAGTGGGAGTGACAGTTTTTGATGAGAATTATTGACCGAAATATAAACATATGTTTATGCGGTAAAACATATGTTTATTTTCATTAAAAACTGTAATAATTACTGATTTTTATAAAGCACTTCGTGAAAATGGAGTGCTTTTTTCTGTATATTGGTGTGTCGAATTTTCTAAAAACAGGTAAATTTTCGAATTTTATCGATATTTAATGAATATTTTAGTTATAAATAGTGTTATTTTAATTGTTTATAATGTTTAAACGATATAATGAATCTGACATGAAACAACAGTATGAGCTGTAACAGTAGTTGTTGGCTGGGTATAAAAACTACTGCTCGTAGTAGCTCTTACTACTTTGCTTCATTGCGGAACCGTGAATTTTGTATGTGTAGTTTTACTGTGCTACGAAACTAATCGTGTATTTCGAATAGTTTCGCCTACGGTATCGTTTGCGAAGTTTGTAAGATATTTTTGCCGCCAATAATTGCGTAAGCCGCTCAAACTATATCGATTAATATGGTAAGGAGAGTTACGTGGACGGAATTCTGTCAGTACTGCTCGATATTTTCAGACAGCCATCTGTTATAGTTGCGCTTATTTCTTTTATTGGGCTTGCAGTGCAAAGAAAGAAATTCTCGGATATTTTGCAAGGATCAATCCGTACTCTTGTTGGTTTTCTTGTTTTAGCAGCTGGTTCTGGAGTTATTACTGAAGCGTTGAACCCCTTTGGCAAAATGTTTCAATACGCATTTCATGTGCAAGGCGTAGTGCCGAATAATGAAGCAATTATTGGAACTGTTTTATTGAAGTATGGCTCTGAATCTGCGCTTATTTTCTTCTTTGGAATGATTGTTAATATTATTCTTTCTATTACTTCTCGTTTTAAATTTATCTATTTAACGGGTCACGTAGCTTTCTATATGGCAAGTATGCTTGCAGTTATATTTAATGTTGCAGGATTTAGCATGTGGGAAGTTCTTTTATGGGGTTCAATTGCTCAAGGATTGTTTACGACAATTTCTCCAGCACTGGTGCAGCCGTTTATGAAGAAAGCTTCAGGCAAAGATGATGTTGCTTTAGGACATCCTGCTGGTACTGGTGTTGCTTTAGGTGCGTTAATTGCAAAGCTTACTGCTTCAAAAAAGCGTCCTTCTAAGTCAACTGAGGATATTAAATTCCCAGCAGCATTGGGATTCTTGCGTGATACAACAGTTCTTATCACGCTTTCTATGGCTGTTATTTATATAGTAGTGGCACTTTTTGCTGGATCTTCGTATGTCGAAACACATTTATCTAATAGTCAAAACTTCATTGTTTTCGTTATGTTGAAGGCTGCAACTTTTGCTGCAGGTGTTTATATTATTCTTGCAGGCGTGCAGATTGTTCTTGACGAAATTGTTCCAGCTTTTAAGGGAATATCGGAAAAGCTTGTTAAAAATGCGCGTCCTGCTTTAGATGCACCAATGACTTTTGGCTTTGCTCCTAATGCTGTTCTTATTGGTTTCTTAGCTAGTTTCTTTGGCGGTTTGCTTGGAATGACGCTTATGGCGATTTTGGGAACGACAATTATTATTCCTGGAATTGTTGCGCATTTCATGGCTGGTGGTGCTGCAGGAGTATTCGGTAATGGTCAAGGTGGAATACGTGGTTGCTTGACTGCATCATTTATTAATGGTCTTTTTATTACTTTCCTTCCGTTGTTCCTTTTGCCAGTGCTTGGCGATTTGGGAAGCGCAAATTCTACATATTCTGATGCGGATTATGGTGTATTTGGTGTAATACTTGGTTACGCAAATATTGTCGGTGGTCGTACTGTTTTAATTTCTGTAATACTTATTGCACTAATATTGTTCTATTCTGTTTCGATATTGATGAATAAACGCGATTCTAATAATTTTGAAAAGGTTGAAGAAATAAAATAAGTAAAGAAAATAAAAATACAATTAAATAATTGTATATACATATAAAAATTAAAAATTTTTTTACTCATTTTCTTATTTATTTGTACATTTTATTGTATGACTGGTAGGATAACAGAGTTATTAGTTTTGCATGAGCCGTTGTTACTATGCTGTGTTTTACACAAACTAGTATCAACGGCTTTTTCATATTAGCGTTTAGCTAGGGGAGAGTGATAATGGTCGAAGGTGTGCCTAAATACATTGCTGTGCGAGATAATCTACGCGCTCGCATTGATTCTATGGAAGCGAACGAACAATTACCTCCTGAAATTGAATTGTGCAAACAATACAATGTGAGCCGTATTACTTTGAGGCATGCAGTCGATAACCTTATTACTGAAGGATTACTTGTTCGTGAGCAGGGTAGAGGAACATTTCGAGCTTCTTCAATTATTCCTAGTTATAGTCAAGAAGTAATTTCTGATCGTGCGCAAGGATTTTACGAGCAGACTTATTCTAATGATGCAAAAATTAGAATAAAAGTTATTGAAAACGATGTTATTCATGATGAAGATGCTGCTGCTCGTTTAGGCCTTGATCCAGTAGATGAATTGATATGTTTGAAACGCTTGCGTTATGTTGACGATGTTTTATCGCGTTATAGTGTGCTCTATTTGCCTGCTTCTCGTTTTCCTAAAATTTTGACGCATGATTTTGTTATCTGATTTTTTGCTTAAAGCGTACGCTGTTCAACTTGTAGAAAATGAAGTGTCTGTGCATATAGAAAATCTATGTGACAGGCTTGCAGCAGTACTTAACCTTGAAGTTGGAACTCCTGCAATTACAGCTTATTCTACTGTAAAAGATAAGTTTGGTACGATTATTGCTTTTGGTGCATCTGTTTATGCGCCAAATTCTGGTGAGATTCGTTTCCACCTGCATTCAAATGCTGCTTAATTAAACTTTAGGGCTAACTAAGAATGTCTTAGCTAGCCCATTTTTGTGTTAAAAAACAATAAAACCTTGCTGGTTTTCCAGCAAGGTTTTTTCGTGTCCGGAGCGGGAGTTGAACCCGCACGCCTGTAACAAATAGGCACTAGCACCTCAAGCTAGCGCGTCTACCATTCCGCCACCCGGACAGGTGTTTTAGACAACAGATAAGACTATAACATCTTTTTTTCTTCTTCGCTTCGGCGTGTTGAAAAAATTACGAATTTTCAAAATATTTATATATGAAAATAGTAATAATAGTTTTAAATTATGCTATTTTCAGTATAAAAATCTCCTTTACTATCTTGTTTAAAATCAATAATATTCACTGACTTTTTTGCCAAGTTTCCATCAAAGTCAATGAACGAGTGTTGTGGCAATGAAGAAATATCATGTTTTGGATAGTCTCTTCTAAAGAAAGCACCTCTAGATTCATGTCTAGCAAGTGAAGATTGCAATACTGCCTTTGCAAGTAGTGACATGTTCTTTATTTCCCATATTGCAGTAATTTCTTGGTTAAAAACTAAATTATTGCTATGGATGTGTAATGACTGAATTTTAGGATCTATAAATTCTTGTATTTCATTAAGTGCTTCCTTAATTGATTGCTCGTCACATGATATTGCAACAGCGTTTTCCATGATTTTTCCTAAATCTGCAAATAATTTATAAGGATTATATTCTTCTTCTATTTGTGAAAATTCGTCGTTATAGCTGTTGTCTGTAAAATCTGTAGCTTGATTCGCACTTGTTTTCATAAGCTGATTAAGCTCATTATTTCTTTGTTTATATAAGACTTGTAGCGCAGTATTATTTGAGAAAGTTTTATTGGTTTCGTTGGTTTCGTTGGTTTTGTTACTGTTAGTTTCGTCATCCTTGTTTAAGTTTTTCAATTCTTTTGCTATTGTTGCTCCCGCGCGATTTCCAAAAAGGCATGCGTCAAGCAAGGAGTTTCCTCCTAATCGATTAGCTCCGTGCACTCCTACGCATGAGCATTCTCCGGCAGCGTATAAACCATAAACAATAGTTTGGTTGTTATTTTGCCATCTATATACTTTTCCATCCAAAGTTATCGGTATTCCGCCCATTGTGTAGTGAGCTGTAGGACGAATTGGGACTAAATCGCAAGTTGGGTCAAGATGAGCATATTTTTCAATAGTTTCTGTGACTTGTGGCAAGTATTCTAACATATTTTCTCGGCTGATATGTGTCATATCTAGCCAAACGCAATCGTTATGTGAATTGCTTTGTTGCGTAGTTGTTGAATCGTTTACACCTCTGCCTTCGCGAATTTCTTGGGCAATTGCACGAGAAACAACATCTCTTGGAGCTAAATCTGCATGTACTTCATCGTATTTTTTCATAAAAGCTTCGCCATTTGAGTTCCTAAGCACGCCGCCTTCAGCTCTTGCTGCTTCTGAAAGCAGAATACCAGTATGAGCTAGTCCAGTAGGGTGGAATTGAATGAACTCGCAGTCTTCAAGTTGTAATCCTGCTTTTAAAGCTAAAGCCATGCCATCGCCTGTTAAATCCCACGAATTAGATGTTGTTGCAAATAATCTTCCCGATCCGCCTGTAGCTAAAAGTAGGAATCTAGATTTTATTGCTCGCAAGTTTCCTGCAGATAAATCAAATGCAACAATTCCTTCAACGCTCATAGTTTGATCGTTTATAGCAACATCTGTTACGTAACAATCTTCAGCAAATACAATATTCTCGGAAACACATTGTTGCCATAAGCTATGTAAAATTTGGTGACCAATACGATCTGCAGCAAAAGCTGCACGTTCAATTGGATTCTTTCCAAAATTAGCAGTATGTCCACCAAAACGGCGTTGGTTAATATATCCATTTTGTGTTCGAGAAAATGCTACGCCATCATGTTCAAGCTGAATAACTGTTTTTGGTGCTTCTTTTGCAAGTAGCTTTGCTGCATCTTGATCGCTTAGCCAATCTCCGCCATGAACTGTGTCATAATAATGCCATTGCCATTTGTCGTGCTCTACATTCCCAAGGCTTGCTGCTATACCTCCTTCAGCAGAACCCGTGTGTGAACGCAATGCTGGCACTTTAGAAATCACTAAAATTGATGGTGTTTTTCCTTCTTTTTTCATGCATGCGTATTCTTCGGATTTAATTAATCCTAGTGCTGCAGATAATCCTGCAGCTCCAGCGCCAACAATAATAACATCGTAGTATTCGCTTGATTGCATACTTTTATTTTCTCACATATCTTGTATTGAGCGCGTTATTTTACGCTACTTTTTGCTGTGATAATGTTAAATTTTCTTTATTTTGTACAATAATTCCTTCCAATTCTAGCAATGCAATTTTTCCAGAAATTTCAGCAATAGATGGTATGTAATCTAATTGTTTTTCTTTGTAAGAAGTTTTTATTATTTCGTATATTCTGTCAATATTTGCAAGTTCGCGTTCGCGTTTGCACGTTGTAATTGCGTCGATAATTAGTTTTTGTGTATTGTCATAATTTTTATAGTCTATACTTAATTTTTCTGGTTTAGGTTGAGAATAAGCAAAGTAGTGATGAGATTGAGGAAACAGAATATCTATATCTTGAGTTGAACACAATATTATAGCTTGTGAATCGTGTATTAGCTTGTTGCATCCCGCATTATTAGGCTGATTGATATCTCCTGGTATAGCGTATAGTTCGCGATTTAAATTCGTTGCCCATGTTGCAGTATTTAGTGCTCCGGATTGTAATCTTGCTTGAGCAACTATAATTTTTGATGCTAGAGCTGCAATAATTCTATTTCGCAATAAAAATCTGTGGCCTACTGGTGTTGTATCTGGGCATAGTTCGCTAATACACACTCCGCCTTTTGCAATAATTTGTTCAAAAAGCTGATAATTGCATCTGGGGCCCATATGATTTAATCCTCCTGCAAATACAGCAATGGTTTTTCCTGTAGGCTTATTTTCATCTATATCTTGTGCATCTAATGCGCCCCAATGTGCTGCTGCATCAATTCCGTACGCTCCACCAGAAATAACAGTATGACCTTTCGAAGCGCAATCATAAGCAAATTGATATGCGAGTTCTCTTCCGTAGTCTGTGCAAGAGCGTGAACCAACAATAGCAAGTGGATTATGACATTGTGTTAATGTTTGTGGATTCCCTACGCCCCACAAGCATAAAGGTGGTGAGAAATGACTCTGAAAAGCCAAATCTTGTAATTGTTTCGGCCAATATTTGCTGTGGGGTGCAATAATCCATTGCTTTCCGCCACAAGTGAACCATTGACATAGTGATTCATTATTCCATGTCGGCAAATGCAATAATCGAACGCACCATTTTGAAATAGAATTGTGTAGCACTTCTAAAGATTTAGGCGCATTATTGTTGTGATAACCCCACGCTGTTAAGCCCTTCTTGAAATAATTTTCTAAGAGAGCAAGCTCTTTATGTTTTTTTATGAAACTTAACATTGTAGATACTAATTCTTGATTTTTGTTACGTTTTCTTGAGCTAAAAGTTTTAGAATTGGCATCGTTTTCTTGATCTGCTACTTCACTAATAATTGGAAGTTGCATTTGTTGAGCTGAGTCTGTTGATTGTTGTTTCGTATAATTTTTCACAATTGTTTTTAATAGTGAAACAATTTCTTTAGCGCTTTTAGATCCCAATAGTAGTGTGTACATAATTGCATCCACTCCTTCAAGGCAGAATGTAAGTATTGCACGAGATATTGTTTCTTCGTCTGGTGAAGAAAAATCGCTAGATGCACTAATGGTTTCTTTAGTGTTATCCGTGTTGTTTATGCTCTTAGTGTTCATATTCGTGTCCTTAAACTGATAGCTTGTGCCATGTCTGTCATGTCTGGTGAAGTGTGTCCAGAAAGATCAGCAAGTGTCCACGCGAGTCGCAATGCTCTATCTGCTCCGCGCAAACTCAATTGATGCTTTTCTAATGCACGGTTAATAAGTCCTACAGCTTGCTGTGAAGTGTATTTTCTAAGCCACGTTCCAGATGCTTGTGCGTTGCAATCCCAACCTTGTTTTATAAAACGATCGCGAGCAATTTTACGAGCTTCTATTACGTTACCTCGCATTGTTTTGCTATTCAGATACGTGTTTTTAACTGAGTTTTGTGCATTGTCTTGATGATGGTTTGAAATAATAATTCGTTCTACTGGAGGTACATCCATTTGAATATCAATACGGTCAAGAATTGGACCTGAAAGGCGTGAAAAATATCGTGCTCTTTCGCGCTCTTTGCAAGTGCATCTTTCTCCATTTCCGTATGCGTAGCCGCAAGGACAAGGATTTGCAGCAATAACAAGCTGGAATTTAGCTGGATAAAGAGTTGTACCTTTTGAACGAGAAATAGCAATATGCCCTGATTCCAATGGTTCTCTTAGGGTTTGCAATACTCTAGGAGAAAACTCTGGAGCCTCATCCATAAACAGCACTCCGCAATGTGCTCTAGTAATAATCCCAGGTTTTGCAACTCCTGTTCCTCCTCCAATAAGAGAAGCTGCTGAAGCAGTATGGTGAGGTGCTTCAAATGGTGGAATATTGCTAATTCCGTAGTAGGGAAGTGTGCCACAAAGTGAACGAATTGAAGCAACCTCAAGCTGTTCTTGTTCGTTAAGTGGACACATAATGCTTGGTATTCGTGAAGCTAGCATGGTTTTTCCAGATCCTGGAGGTCCAATCATCATCACGTGATGTCCTCCAGCTGCAGCAACTTGTAGAGCCCATTTTGTATGTTCTTGCCCTATTACTTCAGACATATCTCCAATTTCATATTTTGGTTCAATTTGTAGTGGGGAAGTGCTTTCTTCGTGAATTGACGGATTATAATCTTCTTCTCCATTGTTATAATTTCCATTTCGCTCAAGAACTTGCATATGTTTATACGCAGGGTCTTCTTCAATAAGCTTTAGTGATTCCTCGCTCAAACTGCCATGCAATTGCGTCACTAAATCTAAAATATGGTGTATTCCAATAGATTCAATTCCATCTACAAGTTGTGCTTCGGCAAGATTTTCTTGTGGAATAATCATTCGTTTAAAATGCATCTTTTTTGCGTAAAGTGCAATAGGAAGAATGCCTTGAATAGGTAATACTGTCCCGTCAAGATTTAGTTCTCCTAGAATAACTGTATTTTCTAATTCTGTAAGTGGAATATACTTTTCTGCGCTTAGTATGCTTGCTGCGATAGCTAAATCGTATGATGCTCCGCTTTTTGGCATTGAAGCAGGTGATAAGTTTACTGTTATCCTTCCTTCAGGCCATTTGCAATGCAACGCAAAATGAGCTGATTTAACGCGCTCTCTTGCTTCGCTTAATGAAGTGTCAGGTAAGCCGATAATAGAAAAGTTTGGCATATTTCCAGATATAAAAGCTTGCAGCTGAATAGTAAAAGCTTTAAGACCAATAAGTCCTATTGATGTTGCGTTTCCAATATGCATTAGAATGCTCCTTGAACATGCTTGAATTGGATTGATGAATTATCTTCAATTTCTTCCAAGGATTGCAATTCATATGCAGAATCTGGATAAGTGTATTTGTTAATAACGAGAATTGATACAGCATCAAATCGAATACGGTAATGAGGTATGTCGCTTCCGCATTCTTCCAGCCATTTCATACCAGTTGTACGTAATTTGCTACATTTTTCTTGAGTAATTGCTTCAAGTGGAGTGCCACAACGTACGCTTCTTCGAGTTTTTACTTCTACGAATACCAATTTTTGTTCTGGAGTAATCATTACCAAATCTAGCTCTCCATTGCGGCAATGCCAGTTTCTGTCAATAACGTGCCACCCTTTTTGCATAAGTCGCAAAGCGGCGTATGTTTCTCCCAGTTTTCCCAACTCTTTACTTTCAAGAGAATCATCTTGAAGCTCGTTGGACACTTGTTCAAGTTTTTCTTGCAAAAATACTTGAGCAGTTTCAGCGTTGTCAATCTCGTCAAGCGAGATAATTTCATCGTCAATAATGTGTTTTTGTGTAATCATGCTGCTATTTTCTGTGCTTATTGAGCAGTAATCCAGATTTTTTAAGCATTGTGGATAAAAGCTGCATACGGCGTGTTGTATTAGAAATTCAGTATATTTTCCGTATTTTTCTAAAACAAATTTCGCTATTTTTTGCAAACTGTTAATTCGTTATAGCTAATTTTGATAACCACAGGTATGTACGAATGAACCATAGTGGCATATTGTCGTTATCACTTAAATAAATATGTAAACAGAAAACGGAAAAGTAAGCGGATGCGCAAAGTAAGCTGAAGCAAACTAATCTACTGTTTAAAAAGTCGCAAAACTGGAGGGGTATTATGAGCGATATTGAAGAAACGCAAGGAAAGTATCATTTTGAGACCTTGCAATTGCATGTAGGTCAAGAGCAGGCGGATCCGGCAACTGATTCTCGTGCAGTTCCTATTTATCAAACAACAAGCTACGTATTCCATGATTTTGACCATGCTGCAGCTCGTTTTGATTTGCGTGACGCTGGAAACATTTATGGTCGTTTAACGAATTCTACTCAAGATGTTTTTGAGCGCAGAATTGCAGCTCTTGAAAGTGGTACTGCAGCTTTGGCTGTTGCTTCTGGCGCGGCCGCTGTCGACTATGCTATTCGTAACATTACGCAGCAGGGCGATCACATCGTGTCTTCAAAGAATGTGTATGGTGGAACTTATAACCTTCTTCGTCACACTCTTCCTCGAGATGGTGTAACAACTACTTTTGTCGATCCTAAGCATCCTCAAAACTTCGAGGATGCTATTCAACCAAATACAAAGCTTGTATACTTTGAAACTTTCGGTAATCCTAACGCAGATTTGCCTGATTTTGAGACTATTTCCGAGATTGCTCATCGCCACAATCTTCCTGTTTTTGTTGACAATACTTTCGCAACTCCATATCTTTTCCGTCCGCTTGAGCATGGTGCAGATATTGTAGTCGAATCTGCTACGAAATTTATTGGCGGTCATGGTACAACTCTTGGTGGCATTATTGTTGAAGGCGGCAATTTTGATTGGGCTAAAGTCCCTGGAAAATTCCCAACTCTTACAGAAGCTGACCCAAGTTACCACGGTTTGAACTTCTATGAAGCTTTAGGACCTGTGGCTTTTGTGACGCGTATTCGTGCGATTATTTTGCGCGATACTGGTGCTTGCATTAGCCCATTTGCAGCATTCTTGCTTTTGCAAGGCACGGAAACCTTGAGCTTGCGTGTTGAGCGTCACGTTGAGAATGCGTTGAAGGTTGTTCAATATTTGCAAACTGTGCCAGAGGTTGAATCTGTAAGTCATCCTTCTATTGAAGGTCGTTCTGATCACGAGCTTTATAAGCGTTACTTCCCGAATGGTGGAGGCTCTATTTTTACGTTTGATATTAAAGGTGGAAGGGATGCAGCTCGCGTATTTATTGACAATTTACAGCTTTTCTCATTGCTTGCAAATGTTGCTGACGTGAAGTCATTGGTTATTCATCCTGCATCTACTACGCACTCTCAGGAAACTCCTGAAGAATTGGAAGATCAAGGCATTCATGAAGGCACTATTCGTTTGTCTATTGGAACTGAACATATTGACGATATTCTTGCTGATTTACAGCGCGGGTTTGATGCAGTTCGTAAAGCAGGACTTGCTTAAATAGAAAAGAGAAAGCAAAGCAAAAATTATCAATTAAAAATATTCCTGAAGATCCATTACCATTTTATTCGGAGCGCATATTGTATTTGTATGTGCTCCGATTTTTATACATTTTGTAAATTTGTGCATCATACTTTAGGATGAGACGCTAATTTTTTCTCAATAATTTCCGCCTTACGCACGATGGTAATCAGCTGTATTTTTCCGTAAATTTAAGTATTAGCAGTAGATAACTATGCGATTACTACTTTTTAAGAAAAGGAGCAGTTATGAACAGTCCGTACGAAACAAGCTCATACGAGCAAGAAAATGCTTTAGATTTTAGAGCAGATTTTAACCAAAACTTGATTGGTGAAACAGCAGTTGCAGCTTTGCATGTTGTTAAAGATTTTGGCAAGGGTGCAGGCATTGTTCACGCTTTGCGAGATGTAAGCGTAAGTTTTGAACGCGGCAAGTTTACGGCGATTATGGGTCCTTCTGGCTCAGGTAAGTCAACTTTAATGCATTCCTTGGCTGGTCTTGACAGCGTTAATTCTGGAAAAGTTTTGGTTGATGGACTAGATATTACAGGCATGAGCGATAAGCAGCTTACGCTTATGCGACGCGAAATGGTCGGATTTATTTTCCAAAGTTTTAATCTTCTTCCAATGTTTAGCGCTGAGCAAAATATTCTCATGCCTCTTACTTTGGCGGGCAAAAAGCCAGATAAGCAATGGTTTAATACTTTGGTTAATACTCTTGGCTTGCAAAATCGCTTAAAGCATAGGCCTGCTGAGCTTTCTGGTGGCCAGCGCCAACGTGTTGCAATCGCTCGAGCTTTAATCTCTAAGCCTTCCGTAGTTTTTGCAGACGAGCCTACCGGAAATCTTGACTCTGCTTCCAGCTCAGAAGTTTTGCATTTCTTGAAGAAGTCTGTAACGGAGCTTGGTCAAACTGTGATTATGGTTACTCACGACGCTGTTGCAGCCTCTTACGCGGATCGAGCAATCGTGTTTGCAGATGGCCAAATCGTTGAAGATGTGCAAAATCCTACTGCGGAAGGCATGAGCAAGATGCTTATGGAACGCAGCGAGGCTGGTATTAGTAATCAGTCTGCTCAATTGCAATAAAAGGTGGTGAAGTTAGAATGTGGAAAATCGCGCTAAAACTTATGCGTAAAAGCGTGCGCATGCTAATCGCCTCTGGAATTGCAATTCTTATAGGCAGCATGTTTATGAGCGCTACTTTGCTTTTTGTAAACAGTGTTGACGACTTGATGGTTCGCAATGCAACGGAAGAATTCCATAGCGCAAATTATGCAATCTCATCTAAAAGCTCTAACAGTTCTCCGAATAGTGGAATTCATTATAAAGACCTTCATTTAGACGAAATATCGAAGATGCCTGGTGTCAACGGTATTCGTAGTGACGATGCGACTGCGCTTGTAGGAGTAGAAAAAGGTGATAAATCAGTTACAAGTATTGCTTGGTCTAGTGGTTTGTATGGAAATCTTCCCGTGTATAAATCAACAGAAGGTAGAGATCCGCAAAAAATAGGCGAAATTACGCTTATTAAAAGTATTGCTAAATCCATACATGCAAATATTGGCGATACTATAACCTTGGTTAAAGTAGATGAAACTGGCGAAAATAAAGAAAAATCGTACGATGTTCGTGTGGTTGGTCTTGTTGACGATGGAGAACATTCTCAAATACCAATTTCAAATCGCGGCACGTATCTTGGTGGCATAACGAATGATTTTTGTGCAAAACTCAACAATCTTAAAAATTTTGACAATCAAGTTGTGCAAAGCAAAGTGTACATGAGTATTGATGAATCTAAAATAAACGATTTATCTCCTAAGATTAACGCTTTGCTTCCAGAGCAATTTTCTCTTATGTCTAGGCACGAAGTTGGTGTAAGAGCTGTTCGAAGTGTGTCAAACGGCACAAATTTTGTGACTATGTTCTTGCTATCGTTTGGTGTTCTAGCGTTGCTTATTTCTTCGCTTGTTATAGCAAACACATTCCAAGTGCTGGTTGCTCAACGCAGACGCACTCTTGCGCTTTTGCGCGTAATCGGTGCACAATCTCACCAGCTTTATGCTGCAGTTTTGCTTGAAGCTGCAATACTTGGAGTTATTTCCGCGGCTGTTGGTGTGCTTTGCGCAATCGGATTTATGGGCGCAATTAGTAACGTGAATATTAATTCTGGACCGTTATCTAAGATTCCTTTGATTGTCTCGCTTCCAGCGGTTGTCTGGCCAATAGCAATTGGCACGATTGTAACAGTTCTTGCGTCTATGAGTGCTGCGCGATCTGCTACAAAAGTAACGCCTATGGAAGCGCTACGACCAATGGATTTGATGAAAGATAAGCGTGCAAGCATTATTCGCGCTGTTTTTGGCGTGATATTTATTGTTGTAGGTATTTTAGCTACGGCTTTAAGTGCTACTTCTTTAGCAAGCATGATTGCGGGGAAGTCTCCTACTGCTGGTTCTGATTCTTGGATGACTTTGCTTGGAGCAATGTTTGGTTGTGCGCTTGTGTTTATTGGAATTATTATTACAGCAACATTCTGGATGCCGTTTGCTATGAAGGCAACTGGCGCAGTTATGGCACTTTGTGGTCCTGCTTCTAAAGTTGCTAACGCAAACGTGCAACGAAACCCTAGAAGAGTTGCAGCAACTGGAACAGCTTTGCTTATTGGGGTAACGCTTGTTTCAACAGTAGTAACTGGCGCAATGTGCGGTAAAGCAACTCTTAAAGGTGTTGTTGATGACCGTTACAGTGTTGACATTATTATTCAAGGCAAGAATGTTGATGAATCTTTAGCTGCCGACATTTCAAAGATTAGTGGAATAAAGCATACTGAGTTGCTTCCTGCAGTTCCTATGACTTTTAAGAACGCTAAGGGCAAAACTGAGTACGCTATGGCAGCTGGAGTTGATAATGTAAATCAACTTAGAAATGTAATGCACACTGACCTTGATGGCGTTAATATAAACAAAGATTCTGTGCTTTTGCCTAAGTTTAATGATGAAGGTGGAGAGCCTTTTGATCTTAAAAAAGGAAGTCTTAATCTGCAGGCTTATGTAGAAAAGTACAGTTCTGGTGAAACAGACAGTGATAATATTACGCCATTTACTGGCATGAATACAGACTCTAGTAATAACGATAAGAGCATTACTGTAAAGCAAGTTCAGTTTAAGAAGTATCGAAATGTTGGTGTGTATTCAAATAATACTGCTTTTGTGAGCAAATCCTACTTCAATAACTACCTTAAGCCTACAACGCATATTTTGCTCATTTCGGTAGACTCTAGCAAAGCTAATCTTGTAGATATTGCTAAAAACATTCGAAATGTTACATCTAGTTATGCGGAGGTTGTGTCTACTGGAAGCGTGTTTGAGCGAGCAAAGTGGGAGAGTACTATCGACGCAATGATGATGGCGCTTGTTGGCTTAATAGCAGTAGCTGTTGTGATTGCTTTAATAGGCGTTGCAAACACATTAAGCTTGTCTGTTATTGAGCGAACCAAAGAATCTGCAACTTTGCGCGCAATCGGCATGACAGGGGGACAGGTTAGAAGGTCTCTTGCATTGGAAGCAACGTTGATTTCCTTAACAAGCACTGTTTCAGGCTTGATTGTTGGAACAGCATTTGGTTGGATTGGATCCTACATGGTATTTAGCACAATTGGCAAAGTTCCGTTTGTAGTTGATTGGACTATTTACGCGGTTCTTGCTCTCATCGCTTTGCTTGCAGCTCTTCTTTCCAGCGTGCTTCCAGCTCGTAGAGCAGTGAAGTCTTCGCCAGTAGTTGCGCTCGCGGAGGACTAAATTTCGTAAGAACATATGTGAAAAGATAGTCTGTAGAAGTTAAGTTGCAGAAAAAATAGAGATAGTGCCGGTATGTAAATTTTACTTATCGGCATTATCTTTTTCTTAGGCTTTTTCGACACTCTGAAAAAATTTGTAATATTGTTATTATTTTTTTATTAAAACGTGCGTATAATTATGCGACTAGCATAATATTATGTAAAAAAAAAGAGCATTTTTTATTAGTAATATTCAAAAATAATACGATTATTATTCATCATGACAAGTTTTATCGGAAATATTCCGAATAAATGGCATTGAAAATGTATTTATTTCTTTGTTATGCTCAAAATGACTGCTGACATAAGTTAGACATGAAGGCCGCTACGAGCAAGGAGTAACAAATATGGTAACGGTCAAGAAAAAATCTGCCGCAGCAATCGCAGGATTTGTTTTGTTCCTGCAAGGTCCAATGCCAGCATGGGCGCAAGAAGCTGCTGAGGTTGTACAAAATACGCAAGCTCAAACAGAGGTGACTGCAAAAGCATCTACTGAAAATAAATTATTGCAAGTTGAGCATAACATTGAAGAATTAAAGTCTAAAATTGATGAGCAAACTAAAAATCTTGAAGATGTAGTAAATAAGTTAAATAAGACTATAGAGAATATTAATACTTTTACAAAAGGTATTGCTAAAAAAGAAAAAGAACTTGATGGAATAAATAAAGTTATTGGAACTGATTTAGCTCAAGCACAAGCTGTTCTAAAAGATCTTAAGAAGAAAAAGCAGCTAAAAGAAGTAGAACTTAAAAGTCTTGAGATTCAGAAAGAACAGTCTAAAGATAATTATGAAAAATCAAAAAATGAATTAGATTCTCTTATCTCTCTTGAGAGTGAAGAATCTTCTAAGAAAGATTCATACGAGAAAATATATAAAAACTATGAGAATAAGATGCAGAATCTTAATTCAGACATTAAAGTTCTTTCTGAAGAAATAGAAAAGGATAGAGCTGCTCTGCTAAAACTTAGTGCTAAAGTAGATGAAGATGCGAAAGCATTGGAAGATGCAGAGCATCAAGATAATGCAGATTTTGATAAATTGCGTTCTAATCTTGAAAATGCTGACAAAGAGTTTAATTCTTTAAATCAGGAAATTGGTGTAAAGAAACTTAAGCTTAGCGATATGAATTCTTCTTTAACTCAGCTTGAGCCTAAGTTTAATGAAGCTGTAAAGTCGTTCGAAGAACAATCTAAGCAGCTTGAAAGTATTAAGCAAGATTTAGACATTGCAAAACAAGATACAGAAGATAAGCTTAAAGATTTGAATGATAAGACTAGTTCTATTGAAAACATTAAAGAAGAGCTTTCTGCAATAGAAGTAGATATCAACAGTTATGAGCTTTCTAATAATGAATCTGAAAGAAATAAAAAGATTGAAGGTTTGCGAACAAATATTGCTGTACTTAAAGATCTTCTAAAAAATTTCCAAGTTCAAAAAGTAGACAATGAAAAAGCAAAGAAGAATTTAGAAGATACTTTGAATGATCTTAAGAATCAGCATAGTCTTGCATTAGCTGAACTTGACGCTTTGAAAGCTTCTCAATCGGAAAAGAAGAAGAGCTCTGAAAGTGACTCTACTTCACCTGTTCCTAAAAGAAATAATTCTGATTCTCAAACACAATCTAATGATTCTGAAAGAAGAATTGCTCCTAATAATCCGCAATCTTCTGTAAATTCAAAAGATAATGCTGATTCTTCTATGCATCCTAAAGTTTCTACTCCTTCTGATGTAGAAACTTCGGGAGCGCCTTCTGTAAAGCATTCTGGAACTTCTTCTAAAACTCCTTCTGAAGCGCCTTCAAGTGCGACTAAAGAAACCTCTTCTTCTAGTGAAAGCTATGTTCCTCCGGTAACTGCTGTTGAAGAACAGAAACAGAATGAGAATATTTCTCAGGAGCAGCCTGCAGCTCAGTCTTCTAATCCTGTTCGTACTGTTGCAGTAAAGGATATTGTTTCTGAAGATGCTGCAGATAAGCAGTCAAAGCCTGTTGAAAGCAAGACTGTTGAATCTGCAAAGCCTTCTGCAAAGACTTCTGAATCTAATGTGGCTAAAGAAAACGCTAAAACTGCAGAAAGTACTGAAACTGCCGAAAATGATGATGTTCAGGATCGTCCTGCTAACGAAACTGACGAAAAGATTTCGGATACAGTAAGCGAAAAGCCAAAAACTCAAGCTAGTGCTACAAGCGAGAACAAGTCTTCTGGCAATATGCTTAGCAATATAATGTTGGGTGTTTTGGGTGTGCTAACTATTTCTGGAGCTGCTGCTGCCGGCGTTACTGTTATGCGTCACCGTCGCCTTCCGAGAGCATAAATTATAAAAAACTACTCGGTACGTTGATAATCTAAATTTGCGGCTATTTGTGTCTATCATAAATAGCCGCAGATTTATATGCTTACGGCTTAACTAAGCCATTTTCATAAGCGAAAACTACAGCCTGCACGCGGTCTCGAGCACCGATTTTTCCTAAAATATGCGCAACATGAGTTTTAACTGTTGGCAAACTAATAAATAGTTTGTCAGCAATTTCCTGATTTGAAAGTCCGTGAGCAATTTCAACAAGAACTTCGCGTTCTCTATCAGTAAGTTCTGTAATAGCTGAATTTGTGTACGCGCAGCTTTGTGTTGCTTGCGCAGCCGGATTTGCTTGTACATCGTAACTTTCTTGTGCAGCGTAATTCGCAGTGTAATTCGCAGCACTGTTTTCTGTAGTATTTGTTGCTACTTTGCCTTGCTGAATCATATTTTCAATCAAACGCTTCGTAGCAGTCGGAGCAATAATTGCGTTTCCTTGATACACTGTTCGTATTGAATTAAGCAAAGTTTCAGGTTCAGTATCTTTCAAAAGGAACCCGGAAGCACCAGCATGAATTGCAGCCATAACATATTCGTCTAAATCAAAAGTTGTTAGAATAATAATTTTAGTATTTTCGTTAGTTTTTTGCTGCAGAATTTTGCGAGTTGCTTCCAATCCGTCCATTACAGGCATGCGAACGTCCATAAGAATAATGTCTGGATTTTGGCTTTTAGAAAGCTCCACAATTTGTGATCCATTAGAAGTCTGAGATACAACGTGCATATCTTGCTGCGAATTTATTACCATCGCAAATCCTGCTCGCACAAGCTCCTGATCGTCTGCTATTGCAACGCGAATTACTTCATTGTTTTCCATATTTTCCATAGTATCAACTTACTATTGCTTATTTAATGCGTTGTGTTGAATTTGCTCATCAAGTGGGGCAGCAGGGCGAATAGCAATCTCAGTTACATTCGCAGCATTATTTGCTGAATGAACGCTTGAACCTGTTTCTCGCAAAACTCCAAGCAATTTTCGCATATATTTCAGTGCCGAACGACCTTCATCTCCAATATTTTTAAAGGCTTTACTAATTTCTTCACTTTGTTCCTGTGATTGCTTTGGTTCTGATAACTTTCGATTTTCTGCATTGCTATTTGTTTTTTCGTATTTATTTAGCATATCAATTCCGCTATTTGCGGCATCGATTACTTTATGCAATGTAATAGCAACTTTTTGCTGAATATTTGAGCTAAGTCGTTGCCTTTCTGCGTTAGCTGCAAGTACTTCTAGCTGTTTTTGCTCTTGCTCTAATTCTGTTCTGCGCGCTTTTAGAATCAGCAAATTATTGTCATCGTTTCTGCGGGAATAAGCAAATGCAATGGCCGCAAAACAAATTAACGCAACTATAAAACCAAAAACTAATCCAACGGACGCAAATTGCATAAAGTCATAAAAATTGGTTGTGGCAATATTTGATGTAAAGAATCGTATTGGAGTTTCAGTTTGTGGAATATTTTTTGATGAAATACCAATTTTTACGGCGAAAATAGCAGATTCGGCAAGCACTACTGCGCTAACCCATTGCCATGCGCGTTTTTTACCGTAGAGCACAGCAGCGTAAATAATATTTGGTATGAAAAAATTAGCGAATAAAATATTCGGCAAGAGTATAAGCTGTATTGCAGAAAATACTGCTGCAACAATTGCGCATGCGGTTGGAGCTTTTCTGCGAAACATGAATGGCACCATGGTTGTAAGAGTAAATACTTTATAAAGTATTTGTAATGAAAGCGAGTTGGAATATTGTGAAGACATTCCAACTCCAACAATAAAATCGTAGGTTGGCAGAAAGAGCATCATAACAACCCAAGGTGATGCATAAATAATGTCTCCAATAAGCCAATGTTGTTCAAACCATTGTGATACTTTCTCAATCCTATTTTTTGAAGTATTTGCTTCTGGTAAAACGTATGGCAAAACGTTTGTCGAAACTTCCGATGATGTTGAAACGTTTGCATTTTCCGGTTTTGTTTGTGCTTCTGCTTGATTATTAACTTTTGCATTCTTATGAGTAACGTTATGAATACTATTTAATACAGAAGCAGTACTGTTTGACTGGTCTGCGCTGTAGGAATATGGAATAAAAGCAACAATACTAAACGTTCCATCATTCATTTTTCCATAATCAAGCGTTCCGTGAAGATTTTCAATTCGCTCTTTCATGCCAATCAAACCATAACCGTTTTTATGTGGCGCATTGCTATTTTGCGTTTGGTTAGCTTCGATTTTGTGTATTTCATTTGTAATTTTTAGTTTTAAACCTTGGTTGTTCCATTCTTCATGAATGTTTACTTTAACGCATTCGCCTGCATGCTTTCGAATATTAGTAAGAGACTCCTGAACAACGCGGTATGCAACGGTTTGTGCGTCCGCGTTAAGCCTATTTTGAGAATTTATGCCATCAACAGTGTGCCAAAAAATATTTTTAGGAGATGCAATTTTTGCTTGCTCAATAAGAGAAGGCACGTGATTGAAGTCCAATTGACCCGATGGAGCGTCTGTTAAAGCTTCTAGAAGTCGGCGCATATCGTGAACGGCTCGCTCGGCTTCATTTTTAATAATATGCATTGTTTTTTTAGCAAGCGAAATATCTTTGGTTGCTGCATAACGACCACCATCTGCTTGCACAATAATAATAGAAAGCGTGTGAGCAACAATATCGTGCATATCTCTGGCAATTCTTGCGCGTTCTGCAGTAACAGCAATATGCTGAGCTTTTTTGCGGTATGCGCGAATAGAATTATTGTGATCTTGTAAAAGTTGAATAGTATGCACGTGAGTGCGCTGCCAGTAGCCAATAATAACCGTAATAGTGGTAGTAATAATCGCAAAAATTATTGAAGGAATTGCAAAATTAAGTATATTTGAAACGCAATTTTTTATGTTACTACTATTTATATTTTGTACACTACAAGTGTAACTAGCTTTTGAATGATTGTTGCCATATATTGGCCCCATTACGATATTCCACGATATTATTGCGCAAGATAATACTGTTGTTACGTAAGCTGCAATAACAAAAGCTTTTGAATGTTCTGGATTTCCGCGCGCAATAGCATTAACAAGTAGCACGAAACCAAAGAAATCAGCGAAAAGTTGAGTAGAGCCAAATGCTACTTGCACAATGAAAATAACAATAAAAATAGTAGCCGATTGTTCAGGCCATAGTTTTCGGACTGAAAGTAGTAATGCAACAACAATATTGATAAGCGTTACTGTAATAAGCGAACCTTGAGTCAAAAAGCCATCAACGTTGCTTATAACGTAGCGATCGCTTGAAAGCATAAAAAGAATAAACGGAATAATACCCCACAATATATCGTTTAGCGTAAGTTCAGTGCGTAAGCGTTGTATGCAACTGTTAAACGTGTGAGATATTTTCATATTTACTAGGCTAGTGCATAGTACTTTATAGAACAATCAAACTTGAGTATGATTTATAAATAGAGTGTGTAATTGATAGTTGCAATGTAGCACGAAAATAAAGAAAGGGATGGCAAGATGGCATTGCTTACAAGCTATTATGTTCCGGGATTGCATATTGAAGAACGAGCGATTGATGTTCCGCTTGATTGGGAGGGTAACACTCCGGGTGGTGCTATCAAAGGTGAGACTATTCGCTTATTCTGCAGAGTAGTTTGCGCTCCTGAGCATGTGCATGACGATTTGCCGCTGCTTGTGTTCTTGCAAGGAGGCCCAGGCGGGCAGTGCCCACGTCCGCTTTCACCTTCTAGCGATGGTTGGATTCAAGAGGCTATTAAGCATTTTCGCGTAGTTTTGCCGGATCAGCGCGGTGTTGGACGTTCCTCAAGGGTAGATGCTTCAACCATGAAGCGTATGTTGGATGACGGCGTTAGTGTTGAGCGTCAAGCATGGTATTTGAAGCGTTTCTTAGCTGATTCAATTATTCGCGATTTTGAGCATTTGCGACTTACTGAGTTTGATGCGAAGCCGTGGGTGTCTTTGGGACAAAGCTACGGCGGTTTCCTTACGCTTACATATTTGTCACTGTTCCCGCAAGGATTAATTGCAAGCTTCACAACCGGCGGTATTCCTCATGTTCCGGCGAATGCGCGTGAAGTTTACGAACACACGTTCCCGCGTATGGCTCGCAAAACAGAGCAATTCTATGAGCGTTATCCGCAGGATGTGGCTCGCGCCGCTGCTATTGCAGACCGTATTGCTCAAGGAGACGTTATGCTTCCAAATGGCGAAAAACTTACGGTTGAACGATTCCAAATGTTGGGCTCTTCCTTTGGTATGAAACCAAGTTTTGAGCGAGTGCACTGGCTTCTTGATTCCGCTTTTTCTGACGGTGACGGTTCGCTTAAAGCTTTCAAACACGCTGGCGGTTCTGTTGCTGGTAGTTTAAGCGACGAGTTTGTTTACGGTGTCATGGACTCTACAGCTTCTAGTCCACTTTATTGGCCGCTGCAAGAATTTATTTATGCTGACGGTGAATTGGAACACCCAATTTTGTGGGCTGCTCAACAGGTTCGAGAAACTATGCCAGAGTTTTCTGGTTCTGCACGTCCGCTTCTTTTTACGGGCGAAGCTATGTTTCCTTGGATGTTTGATCAAGAAAAAGCTTTGCAGCCATTCTTGCCAGCAGTTGACTGCTTAATGAGCGACAAGCAGTTTGGCAAGATTTATGATCAAGAGCAGCTTGCTAATAATGAAGTTCCACTACAGTCTGCAGTCTACTTTGATGACATGTATGTTGATTCTGGTCTTCAGTTAGATACGCTTTCTCGTATTGCAAACTCCCATTATTGGACAACGAATGAGTTTGAGCATGATGGTTTGCATGGAGATGTAGTATTCCGTCATCTATTTGATGAGGCTTTAAATCGCGGTGATTTAGAGGGAATTTACAAGAGATAAGCCGTATACAAAGGTAATAATTTTAATATGCGCAATGATTATAGTGCACTCTTTGCTATGCTATACATCTGTTTGCTTAGTAATGAGTGCACTACTGTTTTATCAATGCGCTAAAGGGAGTCATGTATGGGTACTTGTGTATCTGGAACTGTTGGTTTTATAGGCTATGGCAATATGGCACAAGCAATCGCTAAAGGTGCGCTGAATGCAGGAGTATTGCAAGGTGAAAATATTGTTGCGTGCGCGCATAATTTTGAAAAACTCGAGCGTAATACTTCACTAATTGGCGCTCGCGCTATGCGTACTGCTCAAGAAGTGTGTGAAGCAAGTGATGTGATTATTATTGCTGTAAAGCCGTATCAGGTTGCTGAAGTGCTTAAGCCAATTTGTGAAGTTATTAATGAACGAGGTATTGCTGTTATTTCCGTTGCAGCCGGTTGGACGCTTGAGCGTTACATGGAACTGCTTGGCAAGAATGCTCATGTTCAGTGCATTATTCCGAATACTCCTATTGCGGTCTGCCAAGGCGTGACTTTAGCTGAAACTACTCATACGCTTAGTGATAGTCAACTTTCAATGTTTAGTGCTTTATTTGAGCCAATTTCTTTGGTAGAGCGAGTGAATAGTGATCATATGAATATTGCAATGTGTATTTCTAGCTGTGCTCCAGCTTTTACAGCAATGTATATGGAAGCATTGGGCGATGCTGGTGTGAAATATGGTTTGCAACGTGATTGTGCTTACCGTTTGGCTGCAAAAATGATTGAAGGAGTAGGTGCGTTATATATGGATTCGCGCACTCATCCAGGGATTATGAAAGATGCAGTGTGCTCTCCTGGAGGAACAACTATTCGTGGCGTTGCTGAGCTAGAATCTCGCGGATTTAGGGGAGATGTGATTGCTGCAGTTGATGCTATTGAAAATAAATAGTAAATAAAATCAAGTTGTGTCGGCTTTCCCGGCGCTGGTCTAAACTAGGTAAATATGTCTTTAACTATTGGAATTGTTGGATTGCCAAACGTTGGTAAGTCCACTATGTTTAATGCTTTAACCCGCAACAACGTTTTGGCGGAGAATTATCCGTTTGCAACTATTGAGCCTAATACTGGTATTGTTCCGCTTCCGGATTATCGTCTTCCAGTTTTAGCTAAATTAGTTAATACTGAAAAGATTGTTCCAGCAACAGTTACTTTCGTTGATATTGCAGGAATTGTTAAGGGTGCCTCCGAGGGTGAAGGCTTGGGCAATAAGTTCCTTGCTAATATTCGCGAAGCAGACGCTATTTGCGAAGTTGTTCGCGCGTTTAATGACGACGATATTGTGCATGTTAACGGAAAAGTAGATCCTGCTGACGATATTGACACGATTAATACTGAGCTAATTCTTGCCGATATGCAAACTATTGATAATGCTTTGCCAAAGCTTGAAAAAGATTTGCGCGGTAAGAAAGTTACGCAAGAATACGTAGACGCTGTAAATAAAGCTAAGGAAATTCTTGAATCTGGCAAAACTATTGACCAGGCTCATAACGAAAAGCTTATTGATAAAAACGACGTGTATGATTTGCACTTGCTAACTGCTAAGCCATTTATTTACGTGTTTAACGTGGATGATTCGGAGTTGGCTGATGAAGATTTAAAGTCTAAACTTTCTGCATCTGTCGCTCCTGCAAAAGCAATATTCCTTAATGCTCAATTTGAGTCCGAACTTACTGAGCTCGACGAAGCAGATGCTCGTGAAATGCTTGAAGATGCTGGTTTGAAGGAATCTGGTTTGGATCAGCTTGCTCGCGTAGGATTCGATATTTTAGGTCTTCAAACCTATTTAACTGCCGGTGTTAAGGAAGTTCACGCCTGGCAGATTCATAAAGGCTGGACTGCTCCACAAGCTGCTGGTGTGATTCACACTGATTTTGAGCGTGGATTTATTAAGGCAGAAATTGTGTCATATGATGATTTTGTTGCTGCTGAAGGATCTATGGTCAAAATTAAAGAGGAAGGCAAGCTTCGTCTTGAAGGCCGTGATTATGTTATGCAAGACGGCGATATTGTTGAATTTAAGTTCAACGTATGAGATTGTTTGCGAAAATAAAAGCAGTATGATTCATATTTAATATTGCTGAATTAATAAGTGAAAAAATATTGCTTTTTGCGCGTTGCATCTAATAATTTCCTGCTAAACTATTGGATGCAACGCTTTTGCATTTATATAGGAGACATAATGCAGTTTATTCGTAACATAATGAATGACATTAAAAAGTGCATTCGCATTGCTGCGAAAATGCGCAACTGGTGGAGGAGAAGCTCTAAAGCTGCTCGTATTACGTCTTCTGTTTTATTAGCTTCTTTGCTGATTGCATGGTTGTGCTTTATTATTTTCGAAACTGTTAATATGGTTTCTTACTCGTCTAGATACAGCGCAAAATTGCAGAATTCTGTATTAATTCAGCGCGAAAAAAATGCTTATAGTGACAATCTTGGTAATAAAGACAATGAGGTTGCTGATAATAAGTCGTTTGAAAAATATTTCGATAAATATTGCAAACAAAAGTTAGATAAATCAACGGTTAATCATGTTTTTTGGAAACATCCTACTGGTGGTGAATATCCAAATCTTTCAGGGGTTAAAGTTTCTGACTTAAAAGTTAATGTGGACTTAAAAAAGCAACGAGTGCATATTCTTGCCAATGGTAAAACTGTATATACAATGATTATGAGTTCTGGAATGGGTGATTCCACTCCTCATGGTGATTATCACATTAATATGCGCGGAAAACATTTCTTTAATCATGAGGAAAAAGTTGGTGCTGATTATTGGGTTGGTTTTATTGGTGGAGAATACTTATTCCATTCGGTTCCAACGCGCTACAACTTTGGTGAATATATTCCGTCGGAGGGCATGAAACTTGGTAAGCCTGCTTCGCATGGTTGTGTGCGTTTAAGTGTTGCGGATGCCAAATGGTTTTATAAAAATATTCCTGATGGAACGGCTGTGCATATTAGATAGATTTTTCAAGAATACGCGAAAATAAATTATCGAGAATATAAAATGAGGATCTTCAAACGAAGACCCTCATTTGTTAAGCAAAACTATTCTGTAATGTTTTATTTAGAAGAACAGTACTGCAGCTGCATAAGCCAAAGCAACTAAAACAATAGAAGCTAGGAAGCTTGCTGCAAATGCTGCGCGACCTTGCTTGAAAATAGCTCGGAAGTTTACGTTAATTCCAAGTGCAGCCATAGCCATGCCAAGGAAAACGTATCCTGCTTCTACAAGAGTTGATGCGTGTGCCGCTACGAAAGGAACGTAAGTTCCAATAACAGATGCTGCAATAAAGCCAAGCATAAACCATGGGAAGCTAATCTTATGCTTTCCGCCATTTTCAACTTTGCTATGACGAGCATTCCACCAAATTGCAATAAAGATGGAGGCTGGAACGAGCATAAGAACTCGCGAGAGCTTCATGATTGTTGCAACATCGATACTATTGAACGCTCCGCCAGCTGCAACAGCATGTGCAATTTCGTGAAGTGATGCACCTGCTGTAATGCCAAGCTGCTGCTTAGTCATGCCAAAGTTAGGCAGGATGAAAATTTCAGCAAGAGCGTAAATAGTGCCCATAATTGCAACTGTTGCAACAGCCATAACTTCGTTCTGTTCTTTCTCATCTTCCTCTTCTGGAAGAACTGGCATTGAGCCAGAAAGACCCATAACTGCAGCAGCTCCACAAATACTTGTGCCTCCTGCTGTAAGCATTGCAAGCTGAGGATTTACTTTCAAGAGTTTAGCAATGTTATAAGTTACGCAAACCATTATTGCAACTAACACAGCTGCAATAGGCAAGCATTTAATGCCCTTGGTAAACAAATCATGCAAATTCAGCTTAAATCCGAGGAGAATAATACCTAGGCGAAGAAGTTTGTTTGCAATCAAACCAGCAGCGCTTTTAACGCCTGCTCGCCTTGAATCATTATTCATTTTGTACACGTGCAATGGCAGCTGCAGAGCCATGCCAACAAGCAACGCAATAATAAGAGCACCAAGTAATTGGAAACCTGGGTACTGCTTAAGCCAGCTGCCAATAAAGGAAGCTAGAAGTGTCAATACAGCAATAAGAGCCATATCGATGGTGCAGATTTTCTTTTTCCATGTATCAAAGAAATTAACCATTTAGCCAAGTATTCTCCCATAATCGGACAAAAACGAACATAAATTAAAAAAATTAAGCAAATTTTATATAATTTTGCTGCAAATAAACGCGACACGCCGACATAAAATCACATAATCGAACATAATAACTCAATTTATATCGCAGATATCTTTTGCTAGTAAATAATTCCTTGAAAAAATAAATAAAGCTGCGATTATGGTAAACGTATAAAGGAGATTTTATGAACAAGTGCACTGTGAAGATTAAGCGTGTGTATGAAACGATTAGTGAAGATGATGGTGTGAGAGTCTTGGTTGATAGACTTTGGCCGCGTGGTATAAGCAAAGAATATGCTCATATTGATAAATGGCTTAAAGATATTGCTCCTACTTCGCAGTTACGCAAGTGGTTTAATCATGACCCGGAGCATTTTGAAGAATTTTCACATCGTTATGTTGAAGAACTTGATTCAAATCATGAAGCTGTTGGTGTGATTATGGATTTGTTTAATAAGTATCAAACTATAACTTTGTTGTATGCTGCAAAAAATCCAAAAGTAAATCACGCATTAGTTTTGCAAGAATATTTACAAAAATTACTTGCTTGAGTATGTGTTTACTAATTTTGCGATTGTTTAACTTTGCCTAACTTTAATTATTTTATAAACATAAGTTAGTAAGTATCAACTTTAGTTGGTGTTCATTGCATTCTTTTCAACACGCCGACCTTGCTTGATATTCCAACAAAAATAAAAAACAAAACTGTAATTTTTTTCTTATGCTCGACACTTTCGTTTTGCGACATTAGAATGTCCCTTTGGCATATGGGTCGGTGGTGCAATGGACCTCCCAGAAGCTGCCATCCCAGCGCTCAATGAGTGCTTGTTTTTTTAGCGACACTTGTTTTACACAACATTTTGCATAGCTTGTTTTTGCAAGGAGAAGAAATGAATTCATTATTCACGTGGCAGCTTCACGGTAATGGCAAAACGTTAAAGCCTGGTGAAGTTGTAGAGCCAGACGAGCGTTTGACTTGGACTCGTACTGCTGGAATTGGTGCTCAGCATGTTATTGCAATGTTTGGTGCTACGTTCTTGGTGCCTATTCTTACGGGCTTTGATCCATCAACAACATTGATGTTCACTGCTATTTCTACAGCACTGTTCTTACTTATTAACGCAAATAAGCTTCCTAGTTATCTGGGAAGCTCTTTTGGTCTTATAGCACCTGTTATGGCTGTAACAACAGCTCATAAAGGTATTGCAGTTGCAAGCTTTGGCATTATGTGCACAGGTTTGCTTCTTGCTCTTATAGGTGTGCTTGTACATTTTGCAGGAGCTAAGTGGATTGACATTATTATGCCACCTGTCGTAAACGGTGCAATCGTTGCAATTATTGGTTTTAATTTAGGACCTGCAGTTTGGACTAACTTCCAGAAAGCTCCAGATACAGCTCTTGTGACATTAGTTGCTGTAATGCTTATTGCTGTAGTATTTCGCGGTCTTCTTGGTCGTTTAAATATTCTTTTAGGTGTTCTCGTTGGTTACGCTTATGCATGCTTCCAAGGTCAAGTCGATTTTAAAAAGATTGAAGAAGCTTCTTGGATTGGTTTTCCTAAATTCCACACGCCACAAGTTGATTTCTCTGTTCTACTTATGTTCTTGCCGGTAGTACTTGTTCTCATTGCAGAAAATGTTGGTCACGTAAAGTCTGTAGCTCAAATGACTGGTCGCGACTATGACTCTAAGATTGGAACTGCATTATTCGCAGATGGTTTTGGTACAGCTATTGCTGGTTTATTTGGCGGCTGTGGTACCACCACGTACGGTGAAAATATCGGTGTTATGGCTGCAACAAAGGTTTATTCTACTGCAGCTTATTGGTGTGCTGCAGCTTTTGCTTTTATATTGAGCCTTTGCCCAAAGTTTGGCGCTGTTGTAAATTCAATCCCAGCTGGTGTTCTTGGTGGCGTGACCACTTTGCTTTACGGCATGATTGGCATGATTGGCGTAAGAATCTGGGTAGAAAACAAAGTTAACTTCGATAAGCCAGTGAATATTATGATTGCTGCAATCGTTATGATTATTGGTATTGCTAACTTCCAGTTTGCTATTTCTGGAATTCAGTTCAACGGTATTGCAATCGGAACCGTTGTGGTGTTGGTTGTATACCACTTACTGAAGGCTATTGGAAAGCTTACTGGTACGATTGCTAAAGATGATCCTGATGTTGCCTAGCTTAAATACTCCAATTTGATTTAATTTAATCGCTTTAAGCGCGTTCGCATTAACTTGCGGGTGCGCTTTTTGTAATTAATTTTGATTACATAATATATAGATTGGGAATAATTAGTATAGTATCATTAACCTTATGTTGAAGCTCATCATAGAAGTAATTATTGGCATTATGTGGGTTGTTGCTGGTGCATATATGGCTAAAAATAATAAAAATAGTAAGAGCAGTGCGAGCAATAAAAGTAACAAAAATGTACAGACTATATTCTCAATGATGATGAGAAAGATAACAACAATAAGCTTAAGAATGAAAGAAATTGTTCTATGAAAGTTAATCTGAATTTTGCAAAATTTACTTATACTGCAAAAAAGTGGAGGTGGATTCTTGCGATAGTAGTGTTAATTGTCGCGTTTGCTGTAGCTGCAATATTTGCTCTCGCAAGGTTCATAACTGATTGCATGTGGTATTCGCAGCTTGGATTTGAAAGTGTTATTTGGATTCAGCTTGCAGCAAAAGTGGGCGTTTGGGTGCTTTATGCAATATTAATGTCTGCTTTTGGATACTTGTCTGCAGCTTTGGCAATAAAAGCGCGTCCAAGCAATGCAGATGGAACTTATATTCGAATTAAAGGCAATGTTATTGATTTAAAGCAGGGAATTAGTTCAAAGCTTGCTTTGCATGTTGCAGGAATTTTTTCATTGATTGTAGGCGCAGTATTTGGATTTAAATTCTACAATCATTGGGCGCAAATTTTGTTAATGTTTAACGCCCAACCTTTTGGCATTAAAGATCCGCAATTTGGAATTGACAATGGCTTCTATGTATTTGTGCTTCCAGGATTAAGGTTATTTATAAGCGCATTTGTGCTTTTATTGGTAATATCTCTTGTTTTCTCTATTATTACGCACATTCTTATGGGAGCAATTCGTTTTAGTATGCCTATCGATGGTAAAGGCATATTAAGTATTACAAAACGAGCACGTAGACAAATTTCTGTATGGTTTATGCTTGTGATTTTGACATGGGCACTTCAACAGATTTTAGACATGTTCGCTTTAGTAACTCTTGATGGATCTCGAATTACAGGCGGCTCATACACTGACATGAATGCTGGTGTTCCTGGAAGCATAGCAATGGCAGTGATAACAGTGTTAGTTGGTTCTGTTATTGCATTTTGGTTTATGAAATCTCATGCTTTATCTGTAGAAGCACCAATTTCAGTGCGTTTTAAAACAGCAATTAAGGCATGGAAAACACCAATTATTGCTTTAGCTTTTATGATTGTTTGCTCAATTGTTATATCTTTCGCTTGGCCGGCACTTGTGCAGCGATTTAAAGTTGCTCCTAATGCTCAGGAATTGGAAGCTACTTATATTCAGCGTAATATCGATGCAACAAAGTTTGCTTACGGGCTAAATAACGTAAAGAAAGAATCGTATAACGCTACTTCTAAAGGTAAATCAGGTGCATTATCAAAAGAAGCAGAGTCAACTGCGCAAATTCGTTTGTTAGATCCACAAGTTACGTCTCCAACGTTCCGTCAATTGCAGCAATCGAAGCAATATTACACTTTCGCAGATACGCTTTCAGTTGATAAATACGATATTGACGGTGTAAGTCAAGATACGGTTATTGCTGCGCGCGAGCTTGATTTAGCTGGCAACGATAATCGAAACTGGGTTAATGATCATACAGTTTATACGCATGGCTATGGAATTGTTGCAGCTTACGGAAATAAAGTAACAACAGATGGACAGCCACAATTTATGGAGTATGGTATTCCTGCTCAAGGCAAACTTACTAAGTCACAAAAGTATGAACCGCGTATTTACTTCTCACCAAATGCTCCTGAGTATTCTATCGTTGGTTCTCCAAAAGGGACATCTCCATGGGAGTTTGATTATCCGACTGGCTCTCAAGGTGCTTTAACTACTTTCAAAGGCAATGGTGGTCCAAGTTTAGGAAACTTCTTCTCTAAACTTTTGCATGCAATTAGATTTGAGTCTGATCAGATTCTTTTTTCTGACCGTGTGACTTCTGAATCTCAAATTTTGTATGATCGTGATCCTAAGACACGCGTGTCTAAGGTTGCTCCTTACTTAACTTTGGATGGTCGAGTTTATCCTGCAGTAGTAGATGGTCGCGTTAAGTGGATTGTTGATGGCTATACTACTTCTGATTCTTACCCTTATTCTCAAATGACTGATTTTGGTAAGGTAACTCAAGATTCCACAACAACAACTTCTCATTCTATTAAAGGGTTGACAAATCAGCGCGCAAACTACATTCGTAATTCTGTGAAAGCTACAGTTGATGCTTATGATGGATCTGTTGATTTGTATGTGTGGGATACGAAAGACCCTGTGATTAAAGCATGGCGTTCAATTTTCCCAGGTCATTATCATGACATTTCTAAGATTTCTGGCGATTTGATGAAGCATTTGCGTTACCCAGAAAGCTTGTTTAAAGTTCAACGTCACTTATTAGCAAAGTATCACGTCGATACAGCAAGCCAATTCTTCTCTGGAGAAGACTTCTGGCAGATTCCTGTTGATCCAACTGAATCTCAAAAAGCACAAAAAGAAGATATTTTGCAACCTCCATACTATTTGACTTTGCAAACTGGAGACGCAAAGAAACCAGTATTTTCGCTTGTTTCTACTTATATTCCGGCAGGTAAAAGTACTCGTGAAATATTAACTGGTTTCTTGTCTGTTGATTCAGATGCGGGGGATACTCCTGGAAAGATTGGTCCAAATTACGGTAAGATTCGTTTGCAAGAATTACCTAAGATATCTAATGTTCCAGGACCTGGTCAAGCTCAGAATAATTTCAACGCTAATGCAAATGTTTCTAAAGAATTGAATTTGCTTGAATCCGGTTCTACTAAAGTTAAGCGCGGCAATTTGATTACATTGCCTCTTGGCGGTGGGCTGGTTTATGTAGAGCCTGTTTATGTGCAATCTAGCGGTTCTACTAGCTATCCTTTGCTTAAGAAGGTGTTAGTTGCTTTTGGAGATCAAGTTGGATTTGCAGATACGTTAGATGAAGCACTTAATCAAGTATTTGGCGGAAACTCAGGCGCTTTGGCTGGAGATGCTTCTAATAATTCTTCTTCAAACAATGCTGCTGAAAATAATGAATCTAAGGATGCTGATTCTAAAGAAGGTACCTCTAAGGAAAATGAGTCTAAGAATTCAGAAAAATCTCATTCTATGAGTCAAAAAGCTAAAGAAGCACTTAAACGTGCAGCTCAAGCGTTAAAAGATTCTGATTCTGCTATGCGATCCGGAAACTGGGAAGCTTACGGAAAGGCGCAAAAAGAGCTGAGCGATGCTATTAATGAAGCAATGAAAGAAGAATCAGGTAAGTAAGTAGGTTTTCGTTAATATATCAGTTTGTGAGTTACAAGAGTAGCGAATATTGCGTTATTTTCGTTACTTTTGTAGCTCACATGCGCTGTTTTAATGCAATTTCATAATTGGTTATCTGGATCATCATCTTCGTCTACTGAACCAAGCAGAATTCTTTCGCAAGCATTAACAATGCACATAAGAAGCGCAGTAAGAATTATTATTACTATTGTTGCAGAAAAAATAAGTGGTGTTCTAAATGAGTTATAAGCGAATTGAAGCCAAATTCCTAGCCCATCTTTAGCTCCCAAATATTCTGCAGTTGAAGCAGTTCCGAAAACATAAGCTGCACTAATGCGTATGCCACCAAAAATTTGGCGAGCTGCAACCCTTAATTTAACATGCCACAAAGTCCAAGTTCTACTTGCTCCACAAGTTAAAGCAACATCTGTATAAAAACTTGGAACAGCGTCAAGACCTCGTATAGTTTGCACAGCAATAGGGAACATGCTGAAAACCATTACGATTACAATTTTTCCAGATATTTCAAAACCAAACCAAATCAAAAAAATTGGCGCAATAGAAATTAGTGGCATAGTTTGTGCTGCACATAAAAGCGGGAATAAAGCAGATTTAACAAGCTTACAAACATGAAAAATAACGCCTAAAAGAATTCCAACTACTATTGCAATAGAAAAACCGATAACTGTTTCTTGTGTTGTAATTAATGCTGCAGGTAATAGAGTTGGCAAAGCGTCAGCTGTTGATTGAGCAATTGAAGATGGTGTTGGAATCAAATTTTCCGAAATTTTATAATATTCGCATGCGTACTGCCAAAAAACAAGTAAAACTATTACAGAAAATACAGTTGGCAGATATTTAATTAGCATACGTTTAAAACGCGATTGCGTCATGAAAACTCGATTCCTTTCTGTAAATGACTTCGATTGCTGCCCCAACCGAATTATTTAAGACTACAAATAGCATGTACATTCTATTAGAAGCGCACAACTTCTGTGAATTTAATAGTGTACATGATTTTTATTTGTCTCTTTAACCGTGCATAATCTAAATGTTTCGTGAGTCAATGTGTGGCAAACTGTAGCAGGTTGAATCTGCGCAGGGGCATTGAACGGCGCGAGCTAGGCCCTTTGTTACCGTTTTCTGCCGAGTTCGTGTCACTTTCCCAGAAGAACGGTACAAGAAACAAAGTAGGGAACTCATGAATATGCGTATTGTAAAGCGTACTCTTGCGTTTGTTCTTTCTGCGTGCTGCGTATTTTCTTTCTCGGCATGTGGATCTGCAAGTAGTAGTAAGAATGCAAATCTTCGTAAAGTGTCGTTTATGCTATTTTGGGCACCGGATACTAATCATATTGGTATTTATGTTGCTAAGCATAAAGGATGGTTTAAAGATGCTGGATTAGATGTCAATATACTTGCTGTTGCTCAGACTGGTTCGGAACACGCAGTTGATAGTGGTGTTGCTGATTTTGCTCTTAGTACTTTGACAAATGCTGCTGATTTTTCAACAAAGGGAGCAAATCTTGAGCAAGTTATGCAAGTTCAGCAAAAGCCAAGTGCTATTTGGTGTTCACTTGCTTCGAACAATAAAATTCATTCTCCAAAAGATTTTGATGGTCGTACTTTTGCAACTTTTGGTTCAGCTGAAGGTGATGCTGTAATTCGTAGGATGATTCAACACGATGGTGGTCAAGGTAAGTTCGACAAAGTGACTGTTGGAACTTCAACTTTTAGAACTCTTGAATCTGGCAAAGCTGATTTTGGTGGTTTCTACGGCACTTGGGAAGGTGTACAGTCTGAAATGTTTGGACCAAAGCTTCGCTGCTTCATGGAGGGCGACTACGGTGTACCAGGTCAGCCAGATACTATTGGAATAATCGCAAATAAGCGTACTGTAGCTAAAGACCCTAAGCTTGTTCGAGCATTTGTTAAAGCTGCAAAGCGCGGATATGAGTATGCTTATGAACATCCTGATGAGGCTTCTGAAATTCTTGTGAAAGAAGCGAAAGATGCTAATCTCGACATAAAGTTTGTTCAGCGTAGCATGAAGATGATTGTTGACGGTCAATATTGGGGCAATCGCGCGGATATTAAGAGCGGAAAATTTGTGTTCGGAACCACTGATGTTAAAGGCGCTCAAGCTTACTTTAACTTCTTAAGTAAGGAAGGTGCTTACACTGATTCTAAAGGCAAAGTAACTCATAAAACTCCGCAAGCAAAAGAATTGTCTACTGACGAATTTTTGAAATAAATAACATAATGACTTGAGTCTTGATAGAATAGGCTGAAGTATATAAGGGCGTATCGAGTAGTTGTAATTTTACGTTCAGCTACAATCGATGCGCCCGTTTTGTTGTTTTGCTAAATATTTGAATGGGGAGTGGTCTGCCATGGCATCGGATTTTTGGCTTATTGCTGGCTTGGGAAATCCTGGTACAAAATATGAGGGTACTAGACACAACATGGGTTTTATGGTTGCAGACGTTTTGGCACAACGTTGGTCAGTATCTCTTTCGGATCACAAAGGTTTAGCTAAACTTGGCAAAGGTGTTATGAATCTTGATGGTCGCGTAGCAAAGTTTTTCCTTGCTAAACCGTTGACTTTTATGAATGATTCTGGTGCTGCAGTATCTTCTATAAGCTCCTATTATCAAATAGAACCGGATCATATTGTGATAATTCACGATGATATGGATTTAGATTTTGGACGCATTAAAGTAAAAGCAGGAGGCTCTGCGGGAGGACATAACGGTATTCGTTCTATCGATCGCTCTCTTGGCACTCCTCAATATTCTCGAGTGAGAATGGGTGTTGGTCATGCGCAGCGTGGTGCTCACGCGCACGATAATACTGTCAATTGGGTTCTTGGAGGTTTTGCTGCAGCTCAAAAATCTGATCTTCCAAACTTTTTAGCAGATGGTGCTGATGCTGCAGAAAGTATTATTTTCCATGGATTAGCAGCAACGCAGGAGAAGTTTAATGGCCGCTGATAGCAGGTCTAATATCAAAAACAACAAGAATGATAAGACTGATGATATTTCAGCAATAAGCTTGAGAGATATTCTTAATGATTTATCAACTAAGGATTCACTTTTTAAAGCTTTATCTGAATATAATCTTGATGCGATATCTGATTATTGTTGCGAAAGTGCAAATAAAAATCGTAAAGATTTAGATTCAATAAGTGGAGATTTAACAATTTCTTCTCCTATTGGCATTCGTTCTGCTATTGTTGCTGCATTAGCTAAGAAAAAGCCGGTTGTTGTTATTGTTCCATCGAGTAGAGATGCTGAAGATTTTATTGCATCTGTACGTGATTGGTACGATGGTGATGCTCAAGACGTTGCTAAATTAGAAGCGTGGGAAACGTTACCTCATGAAAGGCTTTCGCCTAGAGCAGATACTGTTGCTAGCAGGATTGCAGTGTTTCGTAGGCTTTGCCATCCTGAAAATAACACATCACTTTTTGGTCCGATTCGCGTGTTGGTTATGCCTGTGCGATCGCTTATTCAGCCTGTAGTTGAGGGCATTGGTGATATAGATCCTCTGTTATTTGAGTGCGGAAAAGAATTAACTCTTGAATATGCTGTGAAACGTTTGGTAGAAAACGCATATAATCGTGTTGATTTGGTGATGGAACGCGGAGAGTTTGCTGTTCGCGGTGGAATTATTGACGTTTTTGCGCCAACGATGACACATCCTGTGAGAATTGAATTTTTTGGTGATGAAATTGATACTATAAAGCAATTTCATGCTTCTGATCAGCGCACTTATGGCAATAATATTGCAAGTATTTGGGCTACGCCTTGTCGTGAGCTTCAGATTACAGAAAAAATTTGCAAGCGTGCGCGTTCTCTTATTGGCTCAATTCCAAATGCTGACGATATGCTTGAATCAATCGCAAATTCTATACCTGTAGAAGGTATGGAGTCTTTGTTGCCTGCACTAGTTGATCGCATGGAATCAGTGCAAAATATGCTTCCAAAGGAATCTGTTATTATTCTATCTGATCCCGAAAAATGCCGTAGAGCTGCAGATGATGTAACTGCTACAGCTAACGAATTCTTAGCAGCTAGTTGGCATGTTGCTGCTTCTGGTCACGGTTCTGGAGCTCCAATAACATTCGATCAAGCTAATTTCTTGGATTTTGATGAAACGATTTCATCGTTAGAATTGTCTAATCATGACGTATGGAAATTAACATCTTTTGGTGTTGACAATCAAATTTATGGAAATATTACTTTGCCAGCATCGGCGCCACAAGAGTTTCGAGGAGATGAATCGAAAGTTTCTGGCGGCATCACTTCTCTTGTTGACAATGGTTTTGCTGTAACTATTACTGCAGCTGCTTCTGGTACTCTTGCACGCTTGAGGCGCGCTATATATGCGACTGGTGTACATGAATTTACTACAGTGCGCTCAAGTATTTCGGATGGCTTCATTGATAATGTTGCGCGTATCGCGATTCTTACAGAGCGTGATCTGACAGGTAAATCTTCTGCATCAGCTCAACTAAAAACTCCAAAACGCAGGCGCAAAGCAATCGACCTAATGGAACTAAAGCCTGGTGATTTCGTTGTGCACGAGCAGCATGGTATTGGACGTTTTGTTGGCATGAAACAACGTAATATTGCTGTTTCGGGTGGCAGTGCAACTCGCGAATATTTAGTCATTGAATATGCTCCTAGCAAACGTAACGCTCCTAACGATAAGCTTTTTATTCCAACTGATCAGCTTGATTTAGTGAGTAAATATATAGGTGCAGAAATACCAAAGCTTAACAAGCTCGGAGGTTCCGACTGGGCTCAAACTAAAGCAAAGGCTAAAAAGCATGTTCATGAAATTGCTGAAAATCTTATTAAACTTTATTCAGCAAGGCAGCAATCTCGCGGATTTGCATTTAGTAAAGATACTCCTTGGCAAAAAGAGTTGGAAGACGCATTTCCTTATCAAGAAACTGCTGATCAGCTTACAACTATTGATGAAGTAAAAGCAGATATGGAAAACCCAATCCCAATGGATCGCTTAATTTGTGGAGATGTTGGTTTTGGTAAAACTGAAATTGCGTTACGTGCAGCTTTTAAAGCTGTGCAGGATTCCAAGCAAGTTGTTGTTTTAGTTCCAACGACCTTGCTTGTTCAGCAGCATTACGAGACTTTTACAAATCGCTTTGAAGGATTCCCTGTAAAAGTTGCTGCAATGAGTAGATTCCAAACTTCTAAAGAGATTGAAGAAACTTTAGCTGGATTGCAAGATGGAAGCATTGACGTTGTTATTGGAACGCATAAGCTTTTGAATCCTAGTATAAAGTTTAAAGATTTAGGTTTGGTTATTATTGACGAAGAGCAGCGTTTTGGTGTGGAACATAAGGAAACGCTTAAAGCTTTGCGCACAAACGTTGACGTATTAAGTCTTTCGGCAACGCCAATTCCTAGAACTCTTGAAATGGCTGTAACTGGGATTCGTGAAATGTCTACTCTTGCAACTCCTCCAGAAGATAGGCTTCCAGTGCTTACATACGTTGGTGCGTATGATAATTCTCAAGTTGCTGCATGCATTAAGCGTGAATTGTTGCGTGGGGGTCAGGTTTTTTACGTCCATAATCGCGTTGAAGATATTAGTTCTGTTGCAAGTAAGATTCAGGAGCTTGTGCCAGATGTTCGTGTTGCTATTGCTCATGGAAAAATGGGTGAGAAGCAGCTCGATGCTGTTATTCGTGATTTTTGGCATAGAGATATTGATGTGCTTGTTTGTACAACGATTATTGAAACAGGCCTTGATATTTCTAATGCGAATACACTTATTGTCGATCACGCAGATAGATTCGGTTTAAGCCAGTTGCATCAGCTTCGTGGTCGAGTAGGTAGAGGTCATGAGCGTGCTTACGCTTACTTTTTGTATGATCCGTCTAAGCCTATGACACAACAATCTCACGATAGGCTCTCAACAATTGCTCAGCATACTGCGCTTGGTTCTGGTTTTGATGTTGCGATGAAAGATTTGGAATTGCGCGGAACTGGAAATTTGCTTGGAGATGAGCAAAGTGGACACATTGAGGGTGTTGGATTTGATTTGTATGTTCGTATGGTTTCTGAAGCTGTTGAAAAATATAAGGAACCTGAAAGAGTTGAGCCTGTTTGCGTAACTATTGATCTTCCTGTTGAAGCTTCTCTTCCAGTTGATTATATTGCCTCTGACAAGCTTCGTTTGGAAGCGTACAGGAAGCTTGCTGCTGCTAAGGATAATAGTGATTTGCAAGAACTTCACGATGAGCTTCTTGATCGCTTTGGTAATCCACCTGAAGAGTTTGAGTCTTTGTGTGATGTTGCTCGTTTGCGTTTTAAAGCACGCGAGATTGGTATTACGCAAATCAGCTCTCAAGGAAAATCAGTGCGAGTTGTTGGCATCGATCCAAAAGAGTCTGTGATGATGCGTTTGAAGCGTATTTATAAAGGATTGCAGTATCGTCCTCTTACTCATATGCTTATTATTCCAGCGCCTTTTGAATCTTCGCTTGGAACTAGCGCAATGAGCGAGCACGAAATACTTTCATGGGTGCGTCAACTTCTTGAAGATTTAGCTTGGTAAATTTGTTCAAAAAATTGTGCATGTCACTTTTATGGAATGAATAGTAAGGGTGGAATGAATAGCAAAGGAGACTTTTTTTAATCTGCTATATTCCAGAGCTATTGGTTCTTTATATCGTTGATATACTCACAGAATCGTGATAATGTTTAATTATTAAAATAAGGAGGGGGTTTTGGCTGTTAGTTATAAAAAACTATTACATCGCATGATTGAAGAAGATATTTCCAATCAGGACTTAATGAGAATGAGCAATATTTCCGCCAACATTATTACGAAACTACGCACTGGGCAATATATATCACTGGAAAAAGTGGAAGGCATCTGCACGGCTTTACACTGCACGCCCAACGATATTTTGGAATTTATGGCGGAGGATGAAAAGTAATGGCTAAAAGGAAACTGCTGAAAAGGCATTAAATATAGATAGTATACTTTTTAATTGTAGAGATTACTTACGTGCAGCACGAAATTCTGGCTCATTTTTTGAAAAAAGAGATATGATGCTCACACTTGTATTCTTGCGTTTTATCGGTGAGAAATACGAAGACGGCATCGAATCACTCCGTAAGACTTTAATTGAGCAGGGACTAGACCCTGATGATGAAAACATCAGAGCTGCATTCTTTGATGATGCTACTTTTGCAGATGGAACATACAACCTTCCTGTAGAAGCAAGATGGTCAACCATCATTAACACACCGGCTCCAAAACTCAATGTTGCACTTGACACTGCATTAAGCAGACTTGAAGAGGAAGATCCTCAGCTTAAAGGTTGCTTTATAAAGGGTACATTTACCACTCGTAATTTAGCTGCTAATGACATCAAGAAAATTGTTGATGAAGTTAATAAAATCAGTCACAAGGCTTTTGGTGAAGAAAAAGATTTAATTGGCTATGTGTATGAATATTTCCTTAAAGAGTTCGCAGTTAATGCAACAAAAGAAGAAGGAGAATTTTATACTCCTCACGATGTAGTTAAGCTTATTGCAGCTATGATTGAACCGTTTGAAGGCACACTTTATGACCCTGCCTGCGGTTCTGGAGGTATGTTTATTCAGAGTGCCGAACTTGTGAAATCAAAGCAGGGCAATCTTAATAGCATCAATATTTATGGCCAGGAAAAGGAAGCTGCAACTTATCGCCTTGCAAAGATGAATTTGGCACTTCGTGGCATCAGCCATAACCTTGGTGGCACAAATGATTCTTCATTTACCCATGATTTACATAAGGGATTATATTTCAACTACATCATGGCAAATCCGCCTTTCAATCTTAAAGGCTGGTATGATGAAAATCTAAAGAATGATCCTCGCTGGGCAGATTATGGCACACCGCCTGAAAGCAATGCCAACTATGCGTGGATTTTACATATACTCTCACACTTAAAGCCTTCTAACGGTGTTGCCGGATTCTTGCTTGCTAACGGTGCATTAAACGACAGTGATACATTGGAAATTCGCAAAAGACTTATTCAAAATGATAAGGTGGAAGCAATTATTGTTCTTCCGCGAGAGTTGTTTATTACAACGGACATCAGCGTAACACTTTGGATTCTAAATCAGAATAAAAAAGGCGGAATATATCACGGTAGAAATCTCCGCAACCGTGAAGGCGAAATACTTTTTATGGATTTACGTACCTGGACAGAAAATGCTGTCAAAGGTGAAAACAAGAAAAAAGTACGCCTTAGTGCCGAACAGATTCAGCATGCTGCCGATATTTACCACATCTGGCAAAGTGAAGGCACAGACGGCAATAATTATGCCATTCCTGAACTTTATCGCAGTGTCGGGATGCCGGAAATTGAAAGCAAGGGATGGTCTCTCACACCAAGCAAATATATCGAGTTTATCGACCATGATTTAGATATAGATTATGAAAAAGAAATGGCACGCATTCAAGCCGAGATGAAAGACATCCTGCGTGAGGAAAAAGAGTCGCAAAAGATGCTTGAGGACGCCTTCAGGGGGATCGGCTATGGGATTGAGTAGATATAAAATTGGTGACTTAATATCTGTTATTGATGAACGAAATAATTTAGGTATACGCAAATTTTGTGGGATAAATATTAATAAGGAAATTATGCCTACTTTTGCGAATACCAATGGTTTAGATGAAACCAAATATAAAGTCGTTAGAAAAGGATGCTTTGTTTATAGTGGGATGCAAACAGGTAGAGATAAATGCATAAGAATAGGTATGCAATTAGATGAAGATCCAATAATCGTTTCTCCTGCATACACAACCTTTGAGATTACATCCAATGATACAGTAATTCCCCTTTATTTTTTTATGAAATTCTTAACAAAAGAAGAAGATAGATTTGGAGCATTTTGCAGTGATGGGAGCATCCGTTCAAATCTTGATTGGGATGTTTTTTGTGATATGGATATTGACCTTCCGCCACTTGCTATACAGAAAAAGTATGTGAATGTCTACAATGCCATGGTGGCTAATCAAAAAGCCTATGAGCGTGGCTTAGAAGATTTAAAGCTTACTTGCGATGCATTAATTGACAATTATAAACATAAATCGACTAAAAAATCGGTTGGTGATATTCTTCAGGAAGTGGATGTCAGAAATGTTGATGGAATAATATCCAATGTTCAAGGTATTAATATTACAAAACAATTTATGCCTTCTGTTGCAAATACAAATGGCGTTGATTTGTCAAAATACAAATTGGTCTCCAAAGGTCAATTTGCATTTTCGGGAATGCAAACAGGACGAGATGAATGCATACGAATTGCACTGTTTGATAAAAAAGAACCAATAATTATTTCCCCAGCGTATAGCATTCTGCAAATAAAAGATGATAATGTCCTTGCAGAATATGTAATGATGTGGTTTTCTCGTAAAGAACTTGACCGTTTAGGCTGGTTTATGAGTGATGCAAGTATAAGAACTAATTTAGGTATGGATCGATTCTACGAAATAGAAATACCAGTACCAGATTTAGAAGTTCAGAAGGCTATCATTGATATATATAATGCCTACAATGTTCGTCGATCCATCAATGAAAAACTAAAAGCCCAAATCAAAGATATTTGCCCTATTTTAATTAAAGGCTCTATCGAAGAAGGAAGAAACACAAAGGAGGCATAATCTATGGCAAAGTTAAAGGAATATAACGGCCACTACTGTGAATCAGAGTATGAGTATGCCTTCATTGGATTCTTGGAAGCGGAAGGCTGGGATTATATCGCCGGCAATAATATCAACCGCATCAGCAAAAGAGATGTGTTGATTGCCGATGATTTCAAAAAGTTTATTGCCAATACGAATCCAGAACTTACCGAAGATGAGGTTACACAGATTTTCGACAATGTTCGTCTTGTAGGTGCTGAAAGTGATTTTGCCACCTTGCATAAAGTCTATGGTTGGATGGTGGACGGCATTCAGTTTACACCGCAAGACGGTTTAGCCAAGATGATACCTCTTATTGACTTTGAAAATCTTGATAATAATATCTTCCGTGTTGTGAACCAGTTTACTGTGGAATATACAAATAACGGACAGAAGGAAAATCGCAGACCTGATGTGCTGTTGTTTGTTAACGGTATGCCATTATGCGTTATCGAGCTTAAAAATCCAGCTGATGCGCATGCAACAGTTTATGACGCTTGGGAACAGATTAATATTCGTTATTGGAGGGATATTCCCCATTTATTGCATTACTGTCCTCTTGCCTGTATTTCCGACGGTGTGAAGACAAGGCTTGGAACAGTTCGCACTCCTTACGAGCATTTCTATGCTTGGAGACGTGTGAATGACGGCGATAAAGTTTCTACGCTTCCTTTCGCTGAAACTGAAACAATGATTAAAGGTGTATATTCACCTGCCAGATTTTTAGAGATTTTCAGAGATTATATTTATTTCCAAGATAGTATTTATGACAGTGCCGAAGTTGAAATTGTATGTAGATATCCGCAGTTCTTTGCTGCAAGATTATTAAAGCAAAGCATTGTTAATTCTATCACTACCGGAAATGGTAAAGGTGGTACATATTTTGGAGCAACTGGCTGTGGTAAAACATATACAATGGCTTTTCTTGCCAGGCAGCTTGCACTTCGTTGTTCTAATAATCCTCAAGTAGGTTCACCGACAATTATTCTTATCGTTGATCGAGAAGAATTACAAAAGCAGGGTGCAAAGCTATTTACCAAAAGTAAAGAATTCTTAAATCTTGGTGAAGTATCTGTTGTTAAAAACAGAGCACAGTTAAGACAGGAACTCTGTGCAAGACAAAGCGGTGGTTTCTATATCTGCACAATTCAGAAATTCTGCGACCGTGAAGATGATAAAATCGGGCTTATCAATGACCGTCAGAACATTATATGTTTTTCTGATGAAGCTCATAGAACTCAGCTTGAACATTCTAAAAAGATTCAACTCAGTAAAGATGCTGATGAAAATATGAAAGCTATGGTATCAAAGCCATATGCAAAAGTATTAAAAGAAGCATTTCCGCATGCTACGTTTGTAGGTTTCACAGGAACTCCTATTGCCGAAACATATCAGACCTTTGGTCAGGAAATTGATAGATACACTATGGATCAGGCGGTCGCGGATGGACTAACTGTTTCTATTAAGTATCATCCTCGTATTGCCAAGGTATTACTTGATAAGACCAAAGCTAAAGAAATTGAAAATTACTATAAAAAGTGTGCCGATGATGGTGCAACGTATGATGATATTGAAGCTAGTAAACATGCAATGAGTTCTATGGAAGTTATCCTTGCCGAGCCTTCTCGCTTGGAGAGGCTTGCTATAGATATTCATGACCATTATATTTCATCTTGTGCTAGTGACCCAGATAGAATTCAGAAAGCAATGATTGTATGCTCTAACAGAAAAATTGCATATTCACTTCTTTTGAAATTCAAAGATAAATACCCAGAATGGTTTGAAGAAAAGAAAACTCCTGACGGAGTTACTGCAACAGATGAAGAACTTAAAAAATTAAAGCCTATGCCATTTATGGCTATGGTATCGAGTGTTGGAAGTAATGATGAAGCTGAGATGTATAACTATCTTGGTGGCGTTAAAAATGATAAACGTTGCGAAGAACTGGATGCAGCCTTTAAACAGGAAAAGTCTAATTTCCATATTGTTATCGTAGTTGATATGTGGATTACGGGATTTGATGTTCCGTCACTTACATATTTATATAACGATAAGCCTTTGAAGAAGCACTTGCTGATTCAAACTATCAGTCGTGTAAACAGAAAATATCCCGGCAAAGAATATGGTATGGTTATCGACTATATTGGCATTCGCGATAATATGCGTGAGGCCATGAAGGTTTACGGTGGCAATACATCAGTTGCGCCCACATCGGATGACGTTGAGCAGGCTACCTCTGCATTCAGGGAAGAGCTTGAAATACTTAAAGCACTGTTTACAGATTATGACTTAGCTCCATTCCTTAATACGAAATGTGACCCTGTTGAAAGATATAAATTACTTTCCAAAGCCGCTGAGTATGTCTTTACATCAGCACAGGTCCTGCAGACAGAAGGAAACGGAAAAACTAATCAGGTCTCATTTAAGACATATTTCTTAAAGTCTGTTAAGAGAATGAGAAGTGCTTTTGATATTTGCCAACCTTCTGGAAATCTGGGCGAAGAAGAATCTGCGCTTGCACAGTGCTTCATGGCTATAGCAGGCTTCGTTCGTAAAATGAGTGGAACCAGCGATGTTGATGCTGAAACTATGAATCTTGTGGTATCAAAGATGGTTGAAGAGGCATTAAAATACAATAAGGTAGAAAGTGTTCTTGAAAGTGGCGAGGAAGAAGATATCTTCTCTCCTGAATACTTTGAAAAATTATCAGATGTAGAAATGCCTGCTACAAAGTTAGAATTACTTATCAAAATGCTCCGTAAGCAAATAAAGGAATATGGCAGGGTCAACCAATTAGCAGCGAAATCTTTCCAAGAAATGATTGAAAAGACTATTGATGAGTACCATGAAAGACGTAAGCACCTTACTGCTGAAGAAGCCGGGGCGACACAGGAAGCCGCCTCAGAAGATATTATTAAGGCTGCAACTGAACAAGCTTTAGTGATACTTCGTCAGATGAACGAAAATCGTGAGAGTTTCCGTAAAATAGGATTAACCTTTGAAGAAAAGGCATTCTATGATATTTTGATTGCTCTTCGTGACCAGTATAAGTTTGAATATGGCATTGACAAAGAAGTTAACGGTGTTGTGGTAAACGATAAATGCAAGACACTTGCTAAAAAAGTTAAGGAAATAATAGATACCGAGTCTTCATTTGTAGACTGGCTCAACAATCAGAATGTGCGTAATCAGTTAAAATTGAAGATAAAGATTTGTTTGGTTAAGAACGGCTATCCGCCACAGTATAGTCCTGAAGTGTTCACAAAGGTGATGGAGCAGGTAGAAAATTTTGAGGAGCATTCTGAAACAACTTCAGAAAGTTAGGTTATTCCTTTTCCTTATTGCTTCTATGTGAAGAACTATGATGTTTGCTGAGAATAGTGCCCTATATGGTAGAAAGAAGGATGGTGAATAACATGGGAAGTATTGTTTTAGAATTACAGAATGAAATTGTGTCATCAAATTGCGATGTTGTTAATATATTACGCAAAGCACATTTGATTGCATCAAAATTAAAGCTTGCTGATTTTGATCAATGGATTAAACACGAATTAAATGGTTATCCTGACGAAGAATCTTGCCCTGAGTACAGAAAGGTTCGTGGAAGTTTAAAAGCTTTCAATCCTTATCGCGGTTGGATTCCAACCTCAATACAGGATAATGAATACGAAAAAAAGATTTGTGAAAGAAAGTTAGTAAATTCAATTTCTGAAATCATTTCTTTATGTCAGTCCTCAGGAAATGTATTAACTTTAGATTTTTCAGGCGAACAACTTGCATTGTTTGATAAAATGGCTGATTCGCTACCTCCAATGGATTATGCATTACATGTACCTACAACTGCAGTTAAAGACATTGAAGAAAAAGTCAAAAATACTATTTTAGAATGGACATTGAAATTAGAATCGGAAGGTATTGTAGGGGAAAATATGGTTTTCTCTGAGAATGAAAAAGAATCCGCAGTGAACATGCCGCAAACCGTGAATAATTATTACGGGAATACAAGTGTGATCAATTCGCCATCCGATAATGTACAGATAGTGTCTGGAAGTGAGAATACAGTTACATTTTCCTATGATAAAGTTAAGGATGTAGTTGATGCCGTTGAAAAAAGTATTAGTGAATCTGATTTATCAAAAGAGGATATAGAAACAGCAACAGAATTATTAGCTGACATCAAATTAAAAATTGAAGAAGAGAAGAAACCGCATATTTTAAAATCAGCATTGGTCGGACTAAAAGACTTTTTAATCAATACAGGTGCCGGCGTTACTGCAGGGGTAATACAAGCTAAAATACAAGGTTTGTTCTAAAAAATCTTTGATACTTGAGTATAAGAAAACGACCACACAGAGTACCTCTACTCTTGTATGGTCGTTATTTCTTATGTTCCCGCTTAAAGGCTTTCAGTCGGTTTTCTTTTAATCCCTTACTGAATACTCCTTTTTACAGTCGCCTTTATCAATTATTTTTTTTCGTTCTTATTGTAACGCTTCTCTAAGCTCATCTTCTATTTCAACGTGATTATTTGGACGCTTTTGTGCATCAAGTTGGCTTCGATCAATATTCCAGTTTTTCTCGATGATTCCGTTTTTAATCATAAGAATTCTGTCAGAAAGTCTTACTGCTTCGGAAATATCGTGCGTGACCATTATCGTGGTCCAGCCATGTTTTTGCCTTAGATTATCAAGCAAATCTTGCATGTCTAAACGAGTTAAAGCGTCTAATGCTCCGAAAGGCTCGTCTAAAAGTAGTAATTCAGGATTATGAACTAAAGCTCTAGCTAATGAGACTCGTTGGGCTTGACCACCTGAAAGTTCTGATGGCCATTTCGAACCATAATTATTAAGTTGCATATCGTTAAGAGCTTTTTCTGCAATAGATTTTAGTTCTGATTTGTTTCCTTGCATGCCGAAAACTACGTTCTTACTTACTGTTAGCCATGGTATTAATCTTGCATCTTGGAAACCTATTGCTTGATGTTGTGTGACGTTTATTGTTCCAGAATCAGGTTTGATTAATCCTGAAATAACTTTAAGAAGAGTGGTTTTTCCGCATCCTGAGCGTCCTATTAGAGATACGAATTCGCCTTTTTTAATATTTAGATTTATATCTCGTAATATTTTAGCGTTATTTTTAAAAGTCACGCCAATATGTTCTAGAGTAACGCAGTAAGAGTTATCTTTAGTCTCATAGTTTTCTTCTATTTGAGTGTTCATATTTACTCCTACTGCGTTGCTCTAAATCATGTTTATATAATCTTGTTATATAACTTTGTTTTAATTTTGATTAATCAGTTATTTATTATTTTATTTTGATATTTAATTTTGTTTTTTATGAATATGTGTTTTATGGATAAATGATAAATGAATTAATTTACTTTGTGCAATCCATTACAGAATCTTTCAAATTCTTTGGAGCTTGCTTAATTAAACCATATTTCACGTATTCTTTAGCCTGAGTTTCCATCATTTTCAAACCTTTTTCATCGATTGGACGAATAGTTGGATTGTCAAACTTTTCAATTTGCTTAATAATAGTTTCGCTTGCTCCGAGCTGCTTGTATGCGTTTCCAATAACATTGTTTTCTTTATGAGACTTTTCTGCTTCGCGAACAAGAGCCTTGTACATCTTCTTAACAAGATCTGGATGCTTTTTGGCAAAGCTCTTAGAAACAATGTGAATAGTAACGTTCATATTGCCGTACTTTTTAGCATTTACAAGCAATTTTGCGCCTGGAGTTGTCATTGCTGCAGCAAGATTCTGATCGAATGAGGAAATTGCGTCAATCTGTCCAGAAGTAAATGCTGCCTGGAAGTTCTTAGGGCTCATCTCAACTTTGTTAACTTTAGAAACGTCTAAACCGCTTTTATCAAATGCGCGGTGAAGCATGTAATCGCCAGTGTCACCGTTGTGAATAATAGCAACTTTCTTACCATATAAGTCTTTTAGTGTTTTCACTCCGCTTTTTGCGGATGCAACGATTCCTTGAGAATCACCATTGTAATATTCGAGCGCAAAAGCTACCCATGGCTGTCCTTCAGCAATCAAATCAATGAAGCGTCCAGTTCCAGTAGTTGTAGCATCTGCATTTCCGCTCATCACAGCAGTAAGACCGTCAACTGGAGTGTAAGGACCAGTGTAAGTTACTTTAGATTTTCCAAATTCTTCTTGAAGGAATTTCTCATTTTTCAAAGTAGTTAGATAATTTGCTGTAGAAAGATAAGCAACTCTCATAGTTCCAGCATCTTCTTTTGAAGAAGCGTTTGATGATTTTTGTGAGCTTCCGCAAGCTGCAAGAGATACAGTTGCACAAGCAGCGCAGATTAATGCAATAATGCTCTTTTTAGAAAATCGCATTTTTAAATTGGCCATGATATACAGCTCCTTTTGTTTGTTGTTTTGTTTGTTGTTTTGTTTATCTGTTGTTTGTTTGGTTGTTGAATCTAAATATTGACTAATTCTTAAAAAGCAATTTAATGCATTTTAAAAAGTAGTTAACTTTAGAAAAATGTTGATATTACTAGATTATTGGCGTGATTTTTTATTTAATCTGCGTTCAGGTATAAGAAGATACTCTAATATGTTTGCAGTAAGCTCAGATCCAAGACCTGCAATTGCGTACATAATAACGCATGCCATCATTTGATCTGGTCTAAAGAATTCTTGTGCTCTTGAAAGAATGTATCCAATTCCAATAGAAGAATTAACTGTTTCGCAAGTCACTAATGCAACCCATGCTACAGATATTGCAAATCGCAAACCTGTCATAAAACTTGGAAGTGTGCCGCGAAGCAAAATAGATATAAAAATAGTAGATTTTTTAACGTGATAAACCTGCGCTAATTCAAGAAGTTTTGAATCAATATTACGAACTCCGTCGCGAATATTAACGTACATAGGTCCAAAAACACCGACAGCTATAAGTGCTATTTTCATCGTTTCATCTATTCCGAGGAAAATTATTAATATTGGAGCTAAAGCCGGGAATGGGATTGACCTCAACATGTGGCTTGGTTTATCAACTACAATATTGCCAAGCTTACTGCCTCCTGCAAGTATTCCTGCTGGAACAGCAAAAATAATTCCTAACAAAAGTCCTAAAAGAACTCGTAAAATACTTATTCCTAAGGATTTTAATAATATGCCTTCGTTGTTTAAATCAATAAAAGCTTGTATTACTTCATATGGGGATGGCAAAGAACGGTCTTCGGTTGGAGAAAGAGTTGTGAAAAACCACAAAACCAAAATGAGGATAGTTGAAATCCACACTTTACATGAAGATACCGCTTTAAATGCAATCTTCAATATGTTCTTCGCTTTATTAGGCGAACTGTAAGTCATGCGACAATCCCTTCGATAGTTTTAGCTATATCAGGTTCAACGAGTGTATTCTCAGCGCAACACTATATGTATTGTTGTTTGGCACGATGTAGTTGCGCACCCCGTGTCTGAGGTCATTATCACTTAAGGGTATGGACAAGTATATTTTAAATCGATATTTATAAACAATATTGCTTAAAAATATACAATTGGCTCATATGACTCGAGTTGAATCAAAATATTGTGAACGTTCACGGCATAAATACGCTGGTACTCAATATAACGTCCATAAAACGCACTAATCTTAAAAGAGTCATCACAACCCATAGGTATAAAGGAGTAGTTGTGGCAGCTATTGAAAGCGTATATGCACGCGAAATTTTGGATTCTCGTGGAAATCCTACTGTTCAGGTTTATTTGGAGACCGAAGATGGCGCTCAGGGTATTGGTTTAGTGCCTTCTGGTGCTTCTACTGGTGAGGCTGAAGCTTGGGAACGTCGCGATGGCGACAAGTCCCGTTATCAAGGCAAGGGCACGTTGGAAGCTGTTAAGGCTGTCAACGAGGTAATTGCACCTAAGGTTATTGGCATGGATGCCACCGATCAGCGCGCTCTTGATGAGACGATGATTGAGCTTGATGGCACGCCAAACAAGGGCAAGCTTGGTGCTAACGCAATTCTCGGCGTTTCCCTCGCTGCTCTCTACGCTGCTGCTGAATCCGCTCAGCTTCCGTTGTACCGCTACATTGGCGGCACCAATGGTCACATTCTTCCAGTTCCAAACATGAACATCATGAACGGTGGTGCTCACGCTGATTTCGCAACCGATATTCAGGAGTACATGATTTCTCCTTACGGTTTCGCAACCTACAGCGATGCTTTGCGCGCTGGTGTTGAGGTTTATCACACCTTGAAGAATGTTTTGAAGAAGGAAGGCTTGGCTACTGGTCTTGGCGACGAAGGTGGCTTCGCTCCAAAGATGAAGTCCAATGAGGATTCCTTGAAGTACATCATGGATGCAATTGCAGCCGCTGGCTACGAGCCAGGCAAGCAGATTGGTATTTCTCTTGACGTTGCTTCTTCTGAGTTCTACAACAAGGAAACTGGTAAGTATCGTTTCGATGGCGAAGAGCGCGAATCTGCTTACATGCTTGATTACTACGAGAAGCTCATCAACGAGTATCCAATCGTTTCCATTGAAGATCCATTCCAGGAAGAAGGATGGGATGATTGGGCAGAAATCACCAAGCGTCTTGGTGATCGTTTGCAGTTCGTTGGCGATGACTTGCTTGTCACCAATCCAAAGCGTTTGGCTAAGGGTATTGAGCTTGGTGCAGCTAACTCCTTGCTCGTGAAGTTGAACCAGATTGGTTCCGTTACCGAGACTCTCGACGCTATTGAGCTTGCAACCAAGAATGGCTTCACTTCCATGGTTTCTCACCGTTCTGGCGAAACCCCAGATACCACCATTTCTGATCTTGCTGTTGCTAAGAACACCGGCCAAATCAAGACTGGTGCTCCTGCTCGTGGCGAGCGTATTGCTAAGTACAACCGCTTACTTGAGATTGAGGAAGAGCTTGGTTCTACTGCTCAATATGCTGGTTACAGCGCATTCAAGGCTTGCAAGAAGTATATGAAGTAATATGCTAGAGCTTTTATAAGTTCTACGTAAGTCTTGTTTAAGATCTAGACTGTAGCATAAATCGGTCAGTCGCATTCGTGCGATTGGCCGTTTTTCGTATATTTTAGCGATTTTTTGAAAAAATATATAAATTTTTCTAACATTACTTTTATTCTCATCAAAATAGTGCTATTTTTTATGGAAAACTAAAAACGGAAGGAGATGTTTCATATGAGAAAAGTCGCAGTTATAGGCATGGGAAACGTTGGTGCAGCAGTAGCGCATCAACTTGTTGTTGGCGGTCACGCTGATGATTTGTACCTTTATGATACAAACGAGGCAAAGGTGAATGCCGACGCATTGGATTTTGAAGATTCAATGGATAATGTGCCTTTTAATGTTAATATTACGGTTAATGATTATGAAGCATTAAAAGACGTAGAGGTAATCGTAAGCGCCTTGGGTCACATAAAGCTTTTGGACGTTCCTCATCCAGATCGTTTTGCAGAGCTTAAGTATAATCGTAAGGAAGTTGCAGAAGTTGGTGCAAAGATTAAGGCTTCTGGATTCCACGGTGTTTTGATTGACATAACAAATCCTTGCGACGCTATTTGCCAGCTTTACAAGGAAGCTACTGGTCTTCCTTACGAAAAGATTATTGGAACTGGCACTTTGCTTGACTCTGCGCGCTTGCATCGTGCAGTAGGCAAGTTCTTTGGCGTGCATCCAAAGGCTGTTAAGGGATATAGCTTAGGAGAGCATGGTGATTCGCAATTTGTTGCGTGGTCCACAGTTAAAGTCTTTGAGCAGCCTATAACAGAGCTTATTAAAGAAAAGAACATGGATTTAGACGCTATTGATGAGGAAACTCGCGAAGGCGGATTTACAGTGTTCTACGGAAAGAAGTACACAAACTACGGTATTGGTGCTGCTGCAGTTCGTTTAGTGGATGCAGTTCTTTCAGATTCTAAAGAGCAAATGCCTGTTTCTAACTATCGCGAAGAATACCATTCTTATCTTTCTTACCCAGCAATTGTTGGTAGAGAAGGAATTGTTAAGCAATGCCAACTTGACTTGACTGAAGAAGAGTTGCAAAAGTTGCAGCATTCTGCAGATACAATTTTGAGTAAAGCTCAAGCAGAATAGATAAGTCAAAAAATAAAATAACTAAAAAATACTACTTTTGAATCTAAAATATTTTACAGATTTTAGATAAAAGCGTATTGGAAAATGTCGTTGTAGGTTTAATTGCTCCTAAAGAGTGTTGAATTTACAGCGACATTTTTGTTATAAAAATTTTTTGATATTAGCTTATTTATTATTTGAATTTATAAAGTTGGCTAGTCCTAACTGTTCATGATATATACTTTTAACTATAAATTGAATTATTTTTTTGGGGGTGGAAATATGATTTCCAGTGCATACATAAGTGTTGGAAGCAATATAGGTGATAGATTACTTAATTTGCGTCAAGCTGTTTCGCTATTGAAGCAAAATTCACATATAAGCAATATTATCGTTTCTTCAGTGTATGAAACTGAACCAGTTGGTGACGTAGTGCAAGACAGTTTTTATAACATTGCTTTACGTTTGGACACTGATTTAACAGCTTTTGAATTGCTTGATTTTATTCATGATATTGAACAGCGTCTTCACAGAAAGCGCATAGTTCGTTGGGGTCCTCGAACAATCGATTTGGATATTATTGATTTTGGTGGTCAAACTATAAAAAGTGAAAATCTTACGATTCCGCACAAAGAAAGAGATAATCGCAGATTTGTATTAGTTCCTTTGCTTGAAATAAGCGCAGACGATGCAAATTATCATGAACTTATACAAGATAAGCTTAATAAAACTAGCGACACTAATTGGATTAATATTATTGAAAGTAGCGAAGTTTTTAATTAGTTTGGAATATAAATTTAGTTTTTTAAATATGAGGTTTTAGAAAGAAAGAATACGAATGCGAATTATTGAAAGCAATTTGGAGAATGCGTCTTCTAAAAGTATTGCAGATATAGCGTTGCTGCAGGATCTTTGTGTAAATCAAAAAATTTTATGCACGTGGGAAAATATTAGCGAAAACGATTTAAGCAAAGTAGCTGATTTTCTCGATCATTTTGATACAGCTATCAAAGTTTCCGAGTCTTCTATTGACTTCATTTTGCCGCTTATTGCTCTTAAACCTTTTATGCAAGAATGCGAAAAAGCATGGTACGAAGATCAAGAATTACTTGCAAGTTTGCGCTCGATATTAAAGCAAAAAGCAATTGTGTGGAATGCAGGGCGATTCTGCTTTGATACACTTGACAAGCCGATAGTTTACGCGATTTTGAATATTACTCCTGACTCATTCTATGACGGCGGCAAGTACCAAAGTGAAGACGAGATAAATAGCCATATTAAAGAAATAGTTGAAGCTGGTGCTGATGTTATAGAAGTAGGCGGTCAAACTACAAAACCTGGCGGTTATTTAGAAATTACTCCAGAAGAGGAAATAAGTCGCGTTATACCTGCTATTAAGTATATTCACAAAAATTATCCTCAAATTGCTGTAGCAGTAGACACTTACAAGTTACCTGTAATGGAAGCTGCAATTGAAGCTGGCGTAGATATTATAAATGATGTTCGTGCGTTTGATTCTCCAGAAAAAGTAAAGCTTATGGCAGATTCTAACGTTGGATTAGTAACAATGCATAGCAATAGAGATACAGAATATGACAATTTAACAAAGGTTATGTGTCAATTCTTTAGCGATAATTTAAAAATGCTTGTTGATGGAGGAGTTGACTTAAATAGGATTATTCTTGATCAAGGAATTGGCTATGCAAAGGTTGCTGATGGTGAACAAGATTATGCAATGATGCGCAATATTAATCAATTGCATCGTTTTGGTCGACCAATACTGGTTGCGATTTCTAGAAAAGGCTTTGGTAAGAAGCTTTTTAATTTAGATAAAGAAGATCGTTTGCCTGTCACTTTAGTTGCAGAAACAGCGATGTTTATGGCTGGTGGACGTGTAATACGTGCTCATGATATTGCAGAAACAAAGCAATTAGTTGAAATGATCGATGTTATTAATAGAAATTACTGGTTTAAGTAGAAAAATTTGAATATTTTTTTGCAGTTTTGTTCGTCAGTTTTTTTTTAATTTTAATAACGAATAAATGTGAGTTACTGTAAATGTAGCGTGACTGTAAATGTGGCACAACAGCATTTTGCATCTAAAAGCGCGTAAGATACTAGCGGAATGTATGATGTTTTCACGTCGAATACATCAAGTAATTTAGAGAGTATGGTTATGAAAAAGCGTCGTAAAACAGCATTAGGTGAAGATGTAGCACCATTGCAACAGCGTCGACTACTTTCAGGACCACTTGTGTTTTTATTTATGGTTTTTGTAGTTACTGTTGGTTCAATTGAGTGCATTTCAACAGTTAGAAATTATGCGTTAAGCTTATCTGAGCTTCATGCACTTCAGCGTGAAGAAAGTGATTTACGTGAACAAAAACGTACGTTGGATAATAATATTGACCGATGGAAAGACAAAGCATACGTTACCGCTCAAGCTAGAGATCGTCTCGGCTTTATTTTTCCCGGTGAGCAGGCTGTTCGCGTAGAGCATCCTGAAGCAGTAACTGGAAAAGTTCCGAATGAATTTGCTCAAGAAAATAGCGAAACTAAGACTCATTCAGTCTTGCCTTGGTATAGTGACTTAATGTATGCAATACATAAAGCAGACAAACCAGATACTGTGCCATCCTTATAACATATAAACTGATAAAATATATAAACTGATAAAGTAAAAGATTATTTATTTGTAAAACAGCTTTAACAGGAGTAGAAACGCATGGCTAACAGCCAAGAAAGTTCAGATAAAATGCAGAACAGTAATAAGAAATATATTCCAGAAGAAGCTGTGAAACGTTTATTTACTACACCTGCAAGTGATGCTGAGCGTACAATTGTTGAAAAGCAACTTGGAAGATTCCCTAGAGGAATGGTAGCTGTTGGTGCGCGTTGCGTTTGTGGTAGACCTCTTGCTGTTATTACTAGACCATGCTTAGAAGATGGCACACCATTCCCAACTACATGCTACCTTACCAGTCCTGAAGCTGTAAAAGCGGTGTCTCGCGTAGAAGCAGACGGTATTATGCGAGAATATAACGAGCTATTACAATCGGACGAAGATCTGAAGAAACAATATGAGCGTGCGCATAAGTATTATTTGGAATTCCGTCATGAATTAGCTGTGTCTTTGGGGGATAGTGAAGAGCATATTAGTCAGATGAGCGCTGGTGGAATGCCAGTTCGTGTTAAATGCTTGCATGCTTTGCTCGCGCAAACATTGGTAATGGGCAAAGGTGTAAATCCGATTGGTGACATGGTACTAGAGCGCATTAAAGATGAGTTTGATCCTAACGTGTGCCGTTGTACTACTCCGTGGAGCGATGATGCATATGCTACTGAAACGGAAGTTGTTGTGGAAGACGAAACGATTGCAAAAGATAAAACTGCAGAGGGCGAAGCTGTGAAAAGCGACACGACTACTTGTGCAGAAAAAACAGTACAGGTTGCCGCAATTGACTGTGGTACGAATTCTATTCGACTAAAAATTGCGCAAGTTTCTGAGCATGGAATGAAAGATATTGTACCTCGTATGCTTCGCGTTGTTAGACTAGGTCAGGGAATTGACGAAACTCATCGTTTCGCAGATGACGCTTTGGAGCGAGTGAGGGATGCTGCGCACGAATTTGCGCAAGTTTTGAAAGAACATCCAGTTGATGCGATTCGTTTTGTGGCAACTTCAGCTACACGAGATGCTGAAAATCGTGAGATTTTTGAACAAATGATGATTGATGAGCTTGGTGTTCGTCCTGAAGTTATTAGTGGTACTGAAGAAGCAGCTCTTAGCTTCCTTGGTGCAACAAGCGTTGTGTCTCGCGATGAGTTGCAGCCACCGTATCTCGTAGTTGATTTAGGTGGAGGTTCTACTGAGTTAGTGCTTGGAGGGGATGGGGACTGCTTGCCGGCGCACAAGGTTTCTGCAGCATACTCCATGAATGTTGGTTCTGTTAGAATGACTGAAAGGCATTTGCATACTGATCCTCCTACGGAAGAGGAAATTCAAGCTGCGATTGAAGATATTGACAAGCATATTGATGATGCTTTCAAAGTTGTCCCTGCAGGGCGAGCTCGTACTATTATTGGCGTTTCTGGAACTGTGACAACTATGGCTGCTTTGACTATGGGATTGCAGCATTATGATCATACTGCTGTCGATGGTGTGCATATTGGATTAGAGCAGGCTTATGCTGTTAATAATCGCTTTTTGCGTATGCCTAGGGACTGCAGGCGCACGTATGCGACGATTCACCCAGGGCGTGTGGATGTTGTCGGCGGTGGAGCAGTGATTTGGAGCCGTGTGTTGGAGAGATTAGCAAAAGCTGCGTATGAGGATCACGGTGGGGTTTTGGATACGTTTGTTGCAAGTGAGCATGGTTTGCTTGACGGAATTACGCTTGATTTGGGAAGAAAGTTACTCGCCACACGCTGAGCTTGTTCTTTGCTTAGATATATGGCATAATAAGTGATTGCTGCCTCTGTGGCGGAATTGGCATACGCATCAGACTTAAAATCTGACGCCCTTACGGGCTTGTGGGTCCGAGTCCCACCGGAGGCACAAACAAAGCGCTGCACAGTTTTTAGCTGTGTGGCGCCTTTTGCTTTTCTGTTGGTTTTACCTATAACCCATAATGCGTGCATGTTGACAGCTTGTGATTACATAGTTATAGACAAAGTAATTGATAATAGTGAACCCCGGCTTAGGCTGGGGTTCATTGCGTATAAGGCAAAATGCGAATGATATTGAGAAACGATATCGCCCAAATATTTTAATATTTTAGGAGGTTGGAAAGTGCATAATCATAACGATGTAATTCAAACTAACGGCACTGGTTCACGCTCAAGCAGTGTGAATGCAAATGTCAACTCTTCCGATACTAATTACAATAATGCCAACGCAGCTTCCCAAGCAGAAGCAATTCACGCAAGTCATGCACATCAGCATCGTTTGCTTCTTACGCTTTCTCTTACTGCAACTGTGTTCTTTGCTGAGGTAATTGGTTCTTTCATAACCAATTCCTTGTCGCTTCTTATAGACGCAGGTCATATGCTTACAGACATTTCGGTTCTTGCAGCTTCAACAGTTACTGCAATTCTTATGCGTCGTCGTCCAAATAGTAAGCGCACGTGGGGTTGGGCGCGTCTTGAGGTTATTACAGCTGCTGCGGGAGCTCTTATTTTACTGCTTGTAGGAGTGTATGCTCTTGTTGAAGCTGGAATGCGTCTTTTTGGTAGTGGCCATCAAGGCATTCACGATGTAAATCAGCTGCTATTCTTTGGTATCCTTGGTTTAGCTGCGAATTTAGGTTCTCTTGTAATTCTTATGTCTCAATCGCAAGACAATATGAATATGCGTGCTGCTTTTCTTGAGGTTATGAACGATGCTCTTGGATCTGTTGCAGTTGTAGTCTCAGCTATTGTAATGATGAGTACAGGTTGGGCAGGTTTTGATGCTTTAGCTGGCGGTATTATTGCGCTTCTTATGATTCCTCGTGCGTTAAAGCTTCTTAAGAATGCTGTTAAGGTTCTTCTTGAGCAGACTCCTGAAGGTCTTGATTTAAACAAAGTTCGTGAACATCTAGAGCATGTTCCTCATGTTCTTGCAGTTCATGATTTGCACGCTAGTACTGTCTCTACTGGTATGCCGATTTTTATGGCACATGTTGTTGTGGATCCTAATATGACAATGTCTCAATGCTCTCATGTGCTTTCTCAGCTTCAGGACTGCTTACGCGAACATTTTCCTGTTTCTGTGTCTCACACTACTTTTCAACTTGAGCCTAAAGGCTATACAACTTCCAGTGCTTCAGAGCATCATGAATAGAGTTTATAAGGTTTTGCTTATAAGTTTTGTTGCAATGAATGTGGCAGGTTTGCATAAATCTGTGAATGTGTATTTCCTGTGTCGTAATCGTTTTTGAAGTAAAGTTATATTTATGCCGTTAAAAGAACTAATTGATAATACTCACAGTGAGCGCGTGCGCAGACTCGTTTCTTTAGGTCGCGCAAAGTCGCATGATTTGCAGCGTTTTTTAGTTGAAGGTCCGCAAAGTGTGCGCGAAGCTGTACGTTATGCCACAGATTCGTTATGTGATATTTATGTTACTAAAGATGCTTGTGAAGGTAATGAAAAGAAAAGTTCCCAATTTTCTTCTTTGCGGGAAATAGTTAAAGAAGCTTTATCTCGATCTTGTTATGTTCATCCTGTTGAACCGAGTATTATGCAAAAAATTAGTGCTGATTCACAGGGAATTGTTGCGGTTGCTAATTCGAAATCTTTAGATGATATCTATTTTAGTGAGTTTAAAAATTTGCAACAATCAGCACAAGTAAAATCAAAAAACGATTTTAAGCCTCTTCGTATTGCAGCTTGCTGGCAGGTAAGAGATCCTGGCAATGCTGGTGCTATTATTCGCGTTGCAGATGTTGCTGGATGCGATGCTGTTGTTTTTGTTGATGATTGCGTAAGTCGTTGGAATTCTAAGCTTGTGCGTTCGACTGCAGGTTCACTATTTCATCTTCCTGTAGTGCAATTAAGCGTTCAAGACTGGTTCGAATGCGCTGCAAAATCAAATATTCGAATTATTGCAGCTGATATTTACGGAACTGACAAGATTAAACCTGTGCCATTTCCAAAAATTTTAGTCAATTCCGAGGTTATTAGCAGTTCTTTGGCTATTTTATTTGGCAATGAAGCTAGAGGCTTACCTAAAGAAGTATTGCAACAGGTTGACGATATTTCAATAATTCCAATATATGGAAAAGCAGAATCAATGAACCTTGCAACAAGTGCAGCAGTAATGCTTATGGGCTTGGCTATGTCGAGTCATGAGCGAAAAATATAACTTTGGGCAATATTTTGCAATATCGTATATAAACAATGAATATACGTATAACACAGATAGGAAGGGTGCTGTGACCGATAATAAGCCATTCGATATTAAAGCTGTAAGTAAAGCAGTAAAAGAAGGTATTGCTAGCGTTACAGCTGCTCAAACTATGGAAGAGCTGAAGGCTGTTAAAACTAAGTATGCTGGCGCGCAGTCAGTGATGACTGTTGCAAGTAAAGCAATTGGTTCTTTGCTTGCGGATCAAAAGAAGGAAGTTGGCAAGGTGATGTCAACTTTGCGAGCTGATTTTGGTCGAGCTTTTGCAGAAGCTACAGAGCGAATTAAAGCTGTTGAAGAGGCTAACATGCTTTCTGCAGAAACTGTAGATATGACTCTTCCAATTAATCGTAAGCCTTTAGGTGCTCGTCATCCTATTGCTCGTATTATTGAGGATTTTGAAGACTTCTTTGTGTCTATGGGTTGGCAGATTTCTGCAGGTCCAGAAGTTGAAACTGAATGGTTTGATTTCGATGCATTGAACTTTGGTCCGGATCATCCTGCGCGTCAAATGCAAGATACTTTCTACGTTCAGGGTAATCAAGCTAAGGATGCTGCAGGCTTTGTCGGTTCAAATATGGTTTTGCGCACGCAAACTTCTTCTGATCAAGTACGTGCGTTAATTGAGCGTGGAGTTCCTCTGTATATTGCTTCTCCTGGTAGAGTGTTCCGCACTGATGAACTGGATGCAACGCATACTCCAGTTTTCCATCAATGTGAAGCTTTGGCTGTAGATAAGCATTTAACAATGGCTGATTTAAAGGGTGTTCTCGATCGTTTAGCTGTTGCGATGTTTGGTCCAGATGCAAAGAGCCGCTTGCGACCAAGCTACTTCCCATTTACTGAGCCTAGTGCTGAGCTGGATCTTTGGTTCCCAGATAAAAAGGGCGGTCCAGGCTGGATTGAATGGGGCGGTTGCGGAATGGTTAACCCTAATGTGTTGAAGTCTGCAGGTTTAGATCCACAAGTGTATACCGGTTTTGCTTTTGGTGTCGGCTTGGAGAGGACTCTGCTTCTTCGCCACGATATTAACGATATGCATGATTTGGTTGAAGGCGATAAGCGCTTCAGTGAACAGTTTGTAATGGGGGAGTAAAACTCATGCCAATGGTAGATATTGACTGGCTCAAAGATCATGTTGAAGTGCCAGAAGGTTTAACTTACGAACAGCTTGCTAAAGATTTAGTTCGTGTTGGTCTAGAGGAAGAAGAAATTCATACTTCTCAAGTTACCGGTCCAATTGTTGTCGGTTACGTAGTTGACGCTACTCCTGAACCGCAGAAAAATGGCAAAACTATTAATTGGTGCCATGTTGATGTTGGAGATAAATACAACGATGTTGACGAGAACGGCAAGAAAGTTCCTCGTGGCATTGTTTGCGGTGCTCCTAATATGGCTGCCGGTGAAAAGGTTGTTGTAACTCTTCCTGGTGCTGTTCTGCCTGGAGATTTTAAGATTGAGCCGCGTAAGACTTACGGTCATATTTCTGACGGTATGTGTGCTTCAGAGCGTGAGCTTGGTTTGGGAGATAGCCACAATGGCATTATTTTGTTGCGTGAATATGGCTTCTCTAAGGCTGAATACGATGAGTTGAAGCCTGGCGACGACGTAATGGAGTTGTTGCATCTTAATAAGCCGATTTTGGAGATTAACATAACGCCTGATCGTGGATATGCTTTCTCTTATCGTGGTGTTGCTCGCGAATATCATCATTCAACTGGTGCTGTTTATACGGATCCTGTTTCAAAGTTGAATGAGCAGGTATCGCAAATTAATGATGAAGGTCACAAGACTTCAGATATTGACGTGAGTATTGAAGATACTAATCCAATTCATGGTGTACCTGGTTGTGATCGATATTATGCGCGTGCTGTACACGGTTTTGACTCCACTTGTGCAAGCCCACGTTGGATGCAGCGTCGTTTAACGCGTGCAGGTATGCGCAGTATCTCTCTTGCTGTTGATATCACTAATTATGTCATGCTTGATTTGGGTCAACCTCTTCATGCTTATGATTTAGACAAAATTGAAGGTCCAATTGTAGTTCGTCGTGCACATGAGGGCGAACATCTTACGACTTTGGATGGCAAAGATCATGAATTGCATGTTGAGGATTTAGTTATTTGCGATTCTCCTCGTGGAAACCATGGTTCACGCGTGCTTGGCTTAGCAGGTGTTATGGGCGGCATGTATGGCGAAGTTACGAGTGAAACGAAAAATATTTTGATTGAGGCAGCGCACTTTGATCCCGTTTCAATTGCTCGTACTGCTCGTCGACATAAGATTCCTTCTGAGGCTTCTCGTCGTTTTGAGCGTGGCGTTGATACCCAATTGCAGCCAGCAGCTGCACAAATGGCTGCAAATCTTTTGGAACAGTTTGGTGGAGCTAAGCCATCTACATCGCCGTGTGATGTCAATAATACTCAGTCGCGAAATGTGATTGTGTTTAAAGCTAATGAAGTGCAGCGAGTTGCCGGTTTGGATGTTGATTTGAATCGCATTAGCGATATTCTTACCGATATTGGTTGCTCTGTTGCTGGTGGTGGAAATGGATCCTTCTCCGTTCTTCCTCCAACTTGGCGTCCTGATTTGAATGAGCCTTGCGATCTAGTAGAGGAAATTGCTCGACTTGTTGGATATGATGAGATTCCTGTTAAGGTTCCTGCTGTTCCTGTTACTGGTCGAACTGGCTTAACTGCGCAACAGCAAACTAGACGAGCTATTGCTTATGAGTTAGCGGAAACTGGTTTTGTTGAATCTTTAAGCTATCCATTTGTTGGTGAGGAAGATATTAAAGCTTTCCGTCAAAATGTGGATGAAGTTGCTGAAGTAAGTGTTCGTATTGCTAATCCTTTAGCTGGAGACAGGCCTTGGCTTCGTCGTTCTGTTTTGATGACTTTGGCTGGTACTGTTCGACGCAATCTTCATCGTGGTTTAACAGATATTTCCATGTATGAGCTTGGTCATGTGTACTTTAGCGATCCAAATGCTCCTGCAATTCCTGCATTACCTGGTTCTGTTAGACCTTCTAATGCTGAGCTTGCTGCGTTGGATGCTGGATTACCGGAACAACCTTTGCATGTTGCTGCTTTGCTAACTGGTCATGCTGAAGAAACTGGTTGGCTTGGTACTCATAGAGATGTTGATTGGAGCGATGCTGTTGAAGCACTCCAGCGAGTTGGTAAGAGAATTGGTGTTAAGTTCATTCTCGAACAGTTTAAAGCTCAAGATGCTCCATCTTCTTGGCATCCTGGTCGTAGTGCTCAAGTTTGTGTTCTTGCTGAAGATGGTTCAAGCGTCAATCTCGGTGTTGTTGGCGAATTGCATCCACATGTTTGTGAAGCGCTAGATTTACCTAAGCATTCTGCAGCATTCGAGCTTGATTTAACTGAATTGTTTAAGAATATGATTATGAAGCCTGTTCAAGCTAAACCAATTTCGACTTTCCCTCCTGTAAAGCAAGATTTCGCTTTCACTGCACCAATTGAGTTGAAAGCGAATGAATTGCAGTCTGCTATTGAAAAGTCTGCTGGAGATTTGCTTGAATCTGTTGAGTTGTTCGATGTGTATGAGGGTGAGCAGCTTGGAGAAGGTTTGCGTTCTCTTGCTTATTCCGTAACGTTCCGAGCAAATGATAGAACACTTTCTGGCGAAGAGATGGAAGAAGTTCGTAAGAAGATTACGGATGCTGCTGAAGTCTTGCACGCAACTTTGCGAGTGTAAAATATAATATATTTTAGTTAATGCGATTGTGCATACGTTCTAATAGTAGTATGCATAATCGCATTTATTGTATTATTAACTCTTTTTCTTTTTATGTAAAGTAACATCTATTTTTTAAATAAAATATAGCATTTTCATGCATAATAGATATGTGTGACGAAGAACACATAAATAATTTTTTATGCATGTAGATATGTATACACATATTCGTATATATTTAATTGAAAATATGTTTATGAAAGGTTTTGATAAAATTATGATGAATCCAGAAACGGATGCAGAATCAAATAACGAAGTGTCAATAAAACAGCAACGTCCTGCAACAAAAGCAGCGCGTTTAAACGCTATTGAACAAGCGTTACTGGCAGAAGTGATTACTTCTCAATCTCAACTCGCTAAAGTGTTGGCGCGTCATGGTTTTAATGTTACTCAAGCTACTTTGAGCCGAGATTTAGATGAGTTAAATGCCGTTAAAATTCGATTAACGGATGGCAGGATTGCGTATGTGCTTGGCGATGGTACTGGCAATCGTCATGCTATGGATACTGTGCGAATTGATCAGCAAGTTGCTCGCACTTTAGCAGGTCTTGTCACTGAAGTTGGACATGCAAATAATATTGTTGTTATTCACACTCCATCAGGCGCTGCACAATATGTTGCAAGTGTTATAGATCGTCAGCCTTTGAAAGGTATTTTAGGATCAGTTGCTGGAGATGATACAGTTATTATGGTTTGCGTTTCAAATGAAGAAGCTGAAAATCGAGCAAATTGGATGCTTTCAGTAGCTTCTCGTTAAACAATTTATTAAAAAATATTGTGGCTATTTAATTAAATATTGCATTAAAAAAATAATTTTGCAGTAACGAAAAGATTTATACGCGTGCAGTGCATTGTTGAGCTGCGCGCGTTTTTATATGTATAACTATAATTGATATATTTTTTTATATTTTATAATAACTCTTCGAAGATGATAAAAATATAATAATTTTTTGGCGCATCTGTTGATTTTATTTTAGATGTATAATATGCTCTTTATTGTTTATTTATTCAATACATGACCTGGGAGGTCACAATGACTAATAAAAAACGTATTGTCTTGGCGTATTCAGGTGGCCTCGATACTTCGGTAGCAATTCCATACCTTAAAGAGCAAACAGGTCAAGACGTTGTAGCTGTGTCGCTAAACGTTGGTCAAGGCGGTGAAGCGCTTGAAGTAATTAAGAATCGTGCTTTGGCTTGTGGTGCAGTTGAGGCATATGTTGTCGATGCTCGCGAAGAATTCGCAGATAATTATTGCATGCTTGCATTAAAAGCTAACGCAATGTATGAAGACGTGTATCCATTGGTTTCTGCTCTTTCTAGGCCTTTGATTACTCGCCACTTAGTGAATGCAGCTCATCAATTTGATGCAGACACAATTGCGCATGGTTGCACCGGCAAAGGAAACGATCAGGTTCGTTTTGAAGTTGCAATCCAATCTTTGGATCCAGAATTAAAAGCTATTAGCCCAATTCGAGACTTGTCACTTACTCGTGATGTTGAAATAGAATTCGCTAATGAGCACAAGCTTCCAATTGAACAAAGCAAGAAAAGCCCATATTCGATTGACCAAAACGTGTGGGGTCGTGCAATTGAAACCGGTTTCCTAGAAGATCCATGGAATGCTCCGACTGAAGAGTGCTATTCTTATACGCAAAATCCTCTTGAATCTCAAGAACCGGATGAAGTTAGAATTACTTTTGAAAAAGGTATTCCAGTCGCAATTGACGGTCATAGTGTAACGCCTTTGCAAGCAATTGAAGAAATGAATGCAAGAGCTGGAGCGCAAGGAATTGGACGAATCGATATTATTGAAGATCGTCTTGTAGGAATTAAATCTCGTGAATTGTACGAAGTTCCAGGTGCTCAATCTCTAATTGTTGCACACCAAGAGCTTGAAAATTGCTGCCTGGAGCGTGAGCAGCATAGGTTAAAGCGTGCTCTTGATAAAAAGTGGGCTGAATTTGTCTATGATGGTCAGTGGTTCTCTCCAGTTGTGTGTTCTCTTAACGCATTTATTAATGAAACTCAAGAGCATGTTTCTGGAGAGATTCGAATGACTATGTATGCTGGCAAAGCTGTAGTTACTGGACGTCGTTCTGAGGAATCATTGTATGACTTTAATTTAGCAACGTATGATTCTTCAGATACATTTGATCAGCGTGCTTCCAATGGATTCATTGAAATCTACGGATTGTCTAGCAAGGTTGCAGCAGCAAGAGATATGCGCGTTGCAAACAACAACTAATACGATATATATAAAAAGATATAAAGGTAATAAACTATGCACGATGCAACAAAAGCAGCAGCCGCAGAACTAGAAAATAATGAAAGTAATAATACTAATCACCCTATTGCATTGTGGGGTGGACGATTTAGTTCAGGTCCTTCAGCAGAGCTGACGAAACTAAGCAAGTCCACACAATTTGATTGGCGATTAGCGGATGATGATATTGCTGGTTCTAGAGCTCATGCGCATGCGTTGCATCGTGCAGGTCTTCTTAACGAAAAAGAGTATGCTGATTTATCTTGTGCATTAGATGAATTGCAAAAGCGTGTAGATGATGAAACTTTTGCACCCATTGAGGAAGATGAAGATGAAGCTACAGCATTAGAGCGCGGTTTACTTGAAATTGCTGGAAATGAGCTTGGTGGAAAGCTTCGTGCAGGTCGATCTAGGAATGATCAAATTGCAGCTTTAATACGTATGTTTTTGCGTAGGCATGCGCGCGTTATTGCATCATTATTGTTGTCAGTTTGCCAAGCGTTGCTGAATCAATCAAAAAATGCAAAAGACGCAGTGATGCCGGGTCGCACTCACATGCAACATGCTCAACCAATTTTGCTTGCGCATCAGTTAATGGCACATGTTTGGCCGCTTTTACGAGATGTAAATCGCTTCATAGATTGGGATTTGCGTGCAGATGAAAGCCCTTATGGAGCAGGAGCTTTGGCAGGCAATACTCTTGGTCTTAATCCAGAAGAAGTAGCTAAAGAGCTTGGTTTTTCTAAAGTTTGCGCTAATTCTATAGACGCAACTGCAAGTAGAGACTTAGTCGCAGAATTTTCATTCATCGCAGCAATGATTGGCGTTGATATATCACGATTAAGTGAAGAAATTATTATTTGGAATACTCAAGAATTTGCATTTGTTCGTTTAGATGATGCTTATTCAACTGGCTCATCGATTATGCCTCAAAAAAAGAATCCAGATATTGCTGAACTTGCTCGCGGTAAAGCTGGTAGATTAATAGGCGATTTAACTGGTTTAATGGCAACTCTTAAAGGTCTTCCTACTGCTTATGCTCGCGATTTGCAAGAAGATAAAGAAGCTGTTTTTGATCAAATTGACACTTTAGAAGTGCTTCTTCCAGCTTTTGCTGGAATGGTAGAAACTATGAAATTTGATCTAAATAGACTTTATGAACAGTCTTCTACTGGTTTCGCTCTTGCTACAGATATTGCAGAATGGCTTGTAAAAAAGGGTGTTCCATTCCGTAACGCTCATACTTTGTCTGGTTTGTGTGTAAAGCGAGCTGAGGGAATTGGGGGAGATCTTGCTGATTTAAGCGATGATGATTTTTCAAATATTCTAAGCGGTTTTGTTGATAGCGCAGAAATTGCGAATATCAGAACAATATTGACTAGTGCTGGATCTGTGTCTGCCAGATGCGGTCGTGGCGGTACAGCCTTCGCACGAGTTAAAGAGCAAATTGTAGAGGCTGAAAATGCAATGGATAATTATTATAAATTTGCAAATTCAAAAAGCGATGGTTCTGCTTATATCTCGCCTATAAAATAATTTTAAAATTAGATTATTAGCTGTCACGTTATAGTGCCAAATATTGTACTTTATAATATTTGGCACTTTTTTATTATGCGTGTCGTCATGTGCTGCAAAAATTGAAAGGCTTGTGGACGCGCAAAGCGCCCGATATTTATCGGTATTCTGTATTAAGGAGATACGAATGGCTCAGGTCAGGAACTACAAGGAAGCAGGTTTTGCTTCTTTGTTTGAAGAGCTTAAGTGGCGTGGATTAATTTCACAATCTACTGATGAGCAGCAGCTTGCTCAAGCGCTTGACGGAGAACCATTAACGTATTATTGCGGTTACGATCCTACTGCTGCTTCATTGCATATTGGTAATCTTGTACAGCTTATTAATATGCGCCATTTGCAGGCTGCAGGTCATCATCCTATTGCTTTAGTTGGTGGTGCCACTGGTTTGATTGGTGACCCTCGTCAAAGCGGAGAACGCACTCTTAATTCTAAGGATATTGTGGCTGGCTGGGCTGAACGTTTGCGTAAGCAGATTGGCAGAATTTTGCCTCTTGATGGTGAAAATCCTGTTCGTTTTGTCAGCAATTACGACTGGGTTTCTAAGATGTCTGCTATCGACTTCTTGCGTGATGTTGGTAAGAATTTCCGTGTTGGCACAATGCTTTCTAAGGATATTGTGGCTCGTCGCTTAAATTCCGATGAAGGTATTTCTTTTGCTGAGTTTAGCTATCAAGTTTTGCAAGGCAACGACTTCTTGTACTTGTTTGATAATTACGACGTAACTTTGCAACTTGGCGGTTCGGATCAGTGGGGTAATCTCACTTCCGGCATGGATTTGATTCGTAAGGTTCGTGGCACATCCGTAAACGTGTTTACTAGCCCGATTATTACAGATAATCAAGGTCGTAAGTTTGGTAAGTCAGAAGGTAATGCCATGTGGCTTGATCCTTCTATGCTTAGCCCTTATCGCTTCTACCAGTTCTGGTTCAATCAGCCTGATGATGAAGTTGTTAAGTTGCTTAAGGTGTTCACTTTCTTGCCAAAAGATGAAATTGAGCGTTTAGCTCAGCAAATTCAGGATGATCCTGGAAGTCGTGAAGCTCAGCGCGTGCTTGCGTGGGAAGTTACAAGTTTCGTTCACGGTGAAGATTTAACAAACCAGGCTATTGAAGCTTCTTCCGCTTTGTTTGGACGTGGTGATCTTTGCAATATTGATGAGCAGACTCTTGAAGCTGCTTTAGATGGCGTTAAGGTTAAGGCTGAAGACGGTAGTTTAGATTTCGCTAAGGCTAAAGTTGCAGATCGTGTTGTTGAGGCTGCAGTTGCCGCTGGTCTGTTCCGCACTGTTTCTGAAGCTCGTCGTGCTATTGAAGCAGGCGGTTTGTATCTGAATAATGAACGTGTAAGTGGTGTCGACGATGTGTTAAGTGAGGGCTCTTTCTTGCACGGTCGTTTCGCTTTGCTTCGCCGTGGCAAGAAAGCTATCGGTGCCGTAGAGCGCGCTTAATAAATGTTTGTGATTTATTAAAAATACATCTGTTGTAAGCTTGCTGCTTGATGTATGCTATAGCTTGCTTCAGCAGATGTTTAGTTGTTTTATGAATATAATTAAAATGTGATTTTGTAATAAAATTGCACATAGATGAGAGGTATGCCAGAATGGGCGAAGAACGCGAACACTCGCGGAGTGGTAAGAAATCTTTTGGTGAACGTGGTGGATTTGGTCATCGCAATGGTGGTAAAAGTAGCGAGCGTCGCGGTGGTTTCCATAAGGATGGTTTCCATAAAGGCGGTTTTAAGAAGGGTGGTTTCCGCCGTAATGATGATGACCGTGAAGAGAGCTTCCACTCTGGCGTAAAGCGTGATGGTGATCGTCGTTTTAACCGTCATGACGATCGTAAAGATGACCGTCGCGGTGGTTTTAAGAAGAATGGTTTTAAGAAGGACGGATTCCGCTCAGAGAATCGCGATAATGATCGTCGCTTTGATCGTAACCGTCATTTTGATCGTATAGATGATTGTCGCGATGACCGTCGCTCTAGAGATTTTGAACATTCTGGTGAAGAAGGTGGCAACCCACGCTACAAGAAGTTTGATGGTGAACATCGTTTTAACCATCGTGACGATCGCAGGGATAATCGTCGTGAGAACCATAGCAATGGCGATTTCCATAAAGATTTCCATAAAGGCTCTAAGGGTGGCTTCCGTGATGACCGCAGAGACGATCGTCGCGATGAGCGCAGAGATAATGAGCGTCGTTTTGATCGTCGTGACGATCGCAGAGATAATCGTAGCACAAATTCGCGTAGTAACTTCCGCTTTGAAGATGGTCCACGCCGCAATTCTGACGGAACTGTTTCTTATCCATCTCAAAATCCTTATACAGCACGTCGCCCTGGTGAACCTAAGATGCCAAAAGGTTTGGAATGGGCAATGCTTTCTAAAGAAGATCGCGAGCGTTTGCGCGGTCTTTCAAAGGAGCATGCTGAAAATATTGGTCTTCATATTCTTGCAGCTTATACTTTGCAAGAAGAAAATCCTGAACTTGCATTAGAACATGCAAAGTGGGCTGCTAAGCAAGCTTCTCGTATTGATTTTGCTCGCGAAACTTTAGCTTTTGTGGCCTATCGTCAGGGCGATTACAAACTTGCTTCTAAGGAATTCCGCACTGCAATGCGAATGAATGGTTACCTTGATTATTTGCCATTTATTGCCGATTGCGAGCGCGGTATGGGAAATCTAGATAAGGCTTTAGAAATTTGCATGTCAGATGAAGCAAAAACCTTAAGGGGAGAAGTAAAAGCCGAAATGTTCCTCGTTTATGCAGGTGTTTTGGCTGATACTGGTCATGCTGATAAGGCTATTGAATTGGTTCATGCAATGGGTCGTTCAAAGGGTCTTCCTGGGGAGTATCGTATGCGTGCAGTTCAAGCAGAACAATACTTCTTGGAAGAAGCCGGGCGTAGTGACGAAGCAATTGAATTAGAGTCTTTGCTTGATAAGCTTGAGCAACAGTATGCTGATGTTGATGACGAAGATATAAATCCTGATGATATTGTTATCGACTATGATTTAGAGCATTTGAATGATGACATGATGGATGAAATTGGCATGAGTGAAGATGATGCTCAATTTGCTCCTGATGAAGAATCTGATGAATATGCTGATGAAGAATCTGAAGCAACTGAAGATTCTGAAGATTTAGAAGACTCAGAAGAGACAAGTAACTCTGAGAATGCGGATAATACGGATACAATCGAGATGAGTGCTGTTCACGCTGACGAAGAGTAGTTCGTAACATTTGAATATTTGCGCCCGGCTGCTTTTAAGTAAGCCGGGCACTTGCTGCTTTGAGAGTTGATATTTATAAAATATATTTGAAAAATTTGAATCTAAATTAAGTGCAGTGTTTAGCAAACTTAAATGAGGTATAGTATGCAAGTTGAAACGAAAAAGAATTTTTCTTCATGTAATCGTCCGTTAAGCGATGCATTTCGTTTAGCACTGCTTGATTTAGATGGTGTTGTATATCGTGGTGGAAATGCTGTTGAATATGCGTCTGATTCCATTTTGTTTGCGCAAAAAAATGGAATGGCAATTGAATACACAACTAATAATTCTTCGCGTTTCCAATCTGTTGTTGCAAAACAACTGGAAAGTTTTGGCTTAAAAGTAGAACCATGGCAGATTATAACGTCTTCTGTTGTTGCAGCAAGGATGGTAGCTCGCAATGTTGAGAAAGGATCCAAAGTTCTTGTTCTCGGCGCTGAACATTTGCGTCAAGAAGTGCAACGCGTAGGATTACAACTCGTAGATTCGTGCGAAGATAATCCTAAAGCTGTTATTCAAGGCTGGTATCCTCAAATGACTTGGCAAGAAATGGCGGAAGTTTCTTTCGCTGTTGAGCATGGTGCAAAATATTTCGTTACTAACCGCGACTTAACTATTCCAAGAGAGCATGGTATTGCTCCTGGATGCGGTTCCATGATTCAAGCTGTTATTAATGCTACGGGTGTAGAGCCTATTTCGTCTGCTGGAAAACCAGAATCTGCAATGTATGATGAAGCAAGGTTTTTGGTTGCTGCTAATGCTAAGCATGATGATTCTGAATGTGAAGAATACACTGAAAAAGACGAGTATGGGAATCCTGTAATTAGTATTGAACATTCATTAGCAGTTGGAGATCGTTTAGATACTGATATTGAGGCTGGAACAAGAGGAGGCTATGCTTCATTACTTGTTCTTACTGGAGTTACAGATCCTCGCATGCTTATGCTTGCGCCAAAACATTTGCGTCCAAGTTTTGTTTCTAAAGACTTGCGAGGATTAAACGAATCTCATAACGCTCCTGAACGCGTTAACGGTAGTACTTTTACTTGTGAAGATGCTATAGCAAGAGTTGTGAATAATAATATTATTGAAGTTAATAACACTAACGATTGCAATGCTTTAAGAGCTGCTTGCGCGCTGGCATGGAGCTTGCAAGATTGCGGTGAAAATATGGAAAATTATACTCTTCCGGAGTTTTCCTTATGACTTTGAATGAGGATTTAAGTAAACTTTCAAATAGCAATATTTCACAACGCTTAGATTGCGCTTTGGTTAATCGTGGTTTAGCAGAAAGTAGGACAACTGCTCAACGTTTAATTCGTGCTGGCGTAGTGAGTGTTGACAATCGAAATATTACGAAATCCTCATTTTTAGTAAACAATTCACATACAATAACAATCGACGAATCAAAAAATACGCAATCTTGTATTAGATACGTTTCTCGTGGAGCACTTAAGTTAGAAGGTGCTTTCGAAGCGTTTTCTAAAAATGGTTTAACTACTTCCAAATCAACTAAAGCTCTAGATATAGGTGCATCAACGGGTGGTTTTTGCGACGTTCTTTTGCAAAGAGGTGTTCATTCTGTAATAGCTTTAGATGTTGGTCATGGTCAATTGCATCCAAAAATAGCTAACAATTCACATGTAATTGAAATGAGTGGCGTAAATATTCGAGATGTGTACGAAGAGAACTTGCCATATAAGCCAAATCTTATAGTTTCGGATGTTTCTTTTATTTCTCTAACGTTTGTTATTCCAGTAATTTCTAGAATAGCTCAATTGCATGCAGATATTGTGCTTTTAGTTAAGCCGCAATTTGAAGTAGGAAAAGGAAACCTTGGAAAAGGTGGAATAGTAACTGACGAGACTTTAAGAATTAAAGCTTTAGAAACAATAAAAAGTTGTGCAAATCAAAACGGTCTAAAGGTTATCTCCTCTTGCGAATCTCCTATTGAAGGAACGCATGGCAATACGGAGTATCTTCTTTATGCGCGTTACGAGAAGTAAGTTAATTATTGAATGTTTAGCATTTTTCAATATGTATCCTAACAATTACAATAGTAGTAGTTGTGTTTAAACAGTACGAAGGGGCTGTATATGCAGGAACATTTCGATACTAATTCCGCTTCGTCGGCTCGTCGTGCTCTTGTAGTTACTCACGCTAGAATCGATGTTCATAGTGATGTGGTAAATCAAGTCAAGACTCAACTTATTAAAGCTGGATTCGTTGTTGACGTATTCAACAGTGCTTCTGTGTCTGATTTTGCTAAAAAAACTACTCGTATAGTTGATGAAAATACGGAAATAGTTGTGGTGCTTGGGGGAGATGGCACCATGCTTCAGGCTGCTGAGTTAGTGCATTGCACTACCGTTCCAATTATCGGCATAAATCTTGGTCATGTTGGTTTTTTGGCAGAATTTGAAAGTTTTCAAATTAATGATGCTATTCGTAGGATTGCAAACAAGGATTACACTATTGACAGGAGAATGGAAGCTCATGTAGATGTGTGGCTTCCTGGCGAAAGTAAGCCTTTAAGTGATTGGGCGTTGAACGATATAACTCTTGATCGCGAAGACAGAGGTCGAATGGTAGAACTTTCAATACGAGTAGACGATGTTGAAATGTCATCTTTTGGTTGCGATGGTGTAATAGTTTCAACTCCTACTGGTTCCACAGCTTACGCATTTTCAGCAGGTGGATCAATCATGTGGCCAAATGTAGAAGCGTTACAACTAGTGCCATTAGCTGCTCATGCTCTTTTTGCGCGTCCTCTAATTATTGGTGCCGGTTCTACTTTTACTATTGATATTCTTAATGAATCGTCTTCTGGAGGTTGGATTTGTTGCGATGGTAGAAGACAGCGCGCTCTTCCTCAAGGGTCAAGGATTCAAGTTCGTCAATCAAAAGATGACCTATTATTAGCTAGACTTTCTGGTGCTCCTTTTACGAAGCGTTTAGTTACAAAATTTGATTTGCCAATAGTTGGATGGCGTGAGCACAATAATAATTCTTTAAACTGAATTATTTAAGTAGAAAATAATATTAAATATAGCATTTATAAAACGAGGTACAGCGTGCTTGAAGAGTTAGAAATACGTAATCTTGGGCCAATTTCACATGCGCTTATTACTCCTTCGTCTCACATGACAGCTATTACGGGCGAAACAGGCGCTGGAAAGTCAATGCTTTTAAGTGCTATCAAGCTTATTTCTGGATCCAAAGCAGAAGTTGCAAGGATTTCACCAAACGCTAAAGAAGCATGGGTTCAAGGCATATTTAGTATTCCTAAAACAAGTGAATTAGTAGATGCTGTTGGAAAATCCGGTATTGAATTAGAGCCTTCAGAAAATGACGAAAATAAATCAGATATGTATGTTTCTAGAACAGTACCACAAGAAGGTCGTTCAAGAGCAACAATTTCTGGTTTCGCAGTACCAAAAACAGTTCTTGAACAAGTATGCTCACGATTGATAGTTATTCATGGACAAAGTGACCAATTACGTATAGCAACAAATTCAAAACAACGCGAATTGCTTGATACTGTATCTAAAAATAGTGAATTACTTAAGCAATACGCATGTGCGTATCAAGCGTGGAAAGATGCTAAAGAAACATGTAATCGACTAGAAAATCAAGCGTCTTCTTCGCGACAACGTGCAGATTACCTTAGAGAATCGTTAGCGAGAATACGAGATGTGAATCCGCTGCCTAATGAAGATAAGGAATTGCGTGCAAAAAGAGAAAGAATTGAGAATTCTGCTCAAATTGTTAAAGCAGTGAGCATTGCGCTCGCATCCCTTGATTCCAGTCAAATAGATTATGGTGCTTCAGAATCATCTGAAGATGCTTGTTTTCTTGTAGATAAAGCTTCTCAAGCATTACGAAATATTCGTGTAGATGATTCTTTCAATTCTATTGCAAATCAACTTGACGATATTCATGCTCAACTTGACGATATTGTAATGCAGCTTGCTCAACAGTTGGATATCGATGTAAGTGAAAAAGATTTAGATGATTTAAATTCTCGTATTCATGATCTTACTGATTTAACTCGTAGGTGGGGTCCAACATTAGATGACGTACTTGATTGGTCCGAAAAAGCTCAGTTTGAACTTGAAGATTTAGATGATTCTCCTGAAGCTATTGCCAAAGCGCGTGCTAAGTGTGCTCAACGATATGATGATGCTCTTAAACTTGCTGAAGAATTATATAAAACTCGTTTAAATGCAGCTCATGATTTTGGCACTTTAGTTAGTGAAGAATTACATTCTTTGGCTATGCCAGGTGCTCAATTAATTATCAGTGTAAATAGGCGTTGCGAAGATTTATCTGGTTCTATTCCGCTTGATTCTAACGGATGTGATGATGTAGAGTTTTTGTTCCGACCATTTCCTGCTTCTTCAGATTTGCCGATGAGCAAAAGTGCTTCTGGTGGTGAATTAAGTAGGCTTATGCTTGCAATTGAGCTTGTTGTTGCGAAGTTGACAGATTGCGACGAAGAAAATATGACATTTGTTTTCGACGAAGTAGATTCTGGTGTTGGTGGTGTTGCGGCAGTAGAACTCGGTAAACGTTTGGCTCAACTTTCTCAACATGCTCAAGTTATTGTTGTTACTCATTTAGCTCAGGTTGCTTCTTTTGCAGATGCACAATTTGCAGTACAAAAAAATCTTGTTGAGAATAGTGAGAATAGTTCTTCTGCTATAGTTGCGGATACTTCTGTTATTGAGCTTAATGATTTGATGCGTGAGCAAGAGATTGCTAGGATGCTTGATGGAAGTGAATCAAAAACTTCATTAGAACATGCTCGTGAGCTATTGAGTGCAAGTAGGAAGATCATTGATGGATTTACAAAATAATTCGTCTATTGTTGCAGCGATTTTTGATTTTGACGGCACGTTACTTGATTCTTTAAGCGTTTGGGATGATATTGATCGAGTAAGTTTTGCGAAACGTGGTATGAACGTTCCTTCAATCTTTGCGAATACGACTGCAACAATGAATCCTAGACAAATTGCAGAATATGTTATTAAAAATTACGGATTTACTGATGCTCCTGAAGATTTGATGACGGAGTGGTCAGATATGGCTTTTGACGCTTATGCTAATCATCTTCCGCTAAGAAAAGGCGCGTATGAATATGTGCATTATTTGCGTTCTAATGGTATAAAGCTTTTTCTTGTTACAACTCTTTCTAAACGCTTGTGTATTCCAGCTTTAAAAAGAGTTGGCATTTTTGATTGTTTTGATTTTCTTCATTTTGGAGAAGATTTATCTGAAAAAGGTAAGCATAGTCCTAAAACTTATATCGATATTGCTAATCAACTTAAAGTAGATCCAGCTAAATGTGTAGTTTTTGAAGATTCTGCTACAGCTTTATGTTCAGCTCAGCAAGCTGGTATGCAAACATGTGGGGTAGTTGATAATTCAAACGTAAAAATTGATTTAGATTCGTCGTTTAATAAATGCTTAGCAGTATTTTCTGATTTTTCTTTCGCTCCAAGAATCAGCGATATAAGTTGAAAATATGCTATTGGTTGAGTTGATGAGGTTTCACATACCCCGGGTTTTGTCGCATACACAAGTGCATGCGGATGGCCATCCATCTCGATTTGACGTTACCGCCAAACTCTAGCAGTCTACCCGAAGACTTGAGCGAGCAGCTCTAAAGCGTCTTCTGCTTGACCTTGCTCCCAATGAGGCTTGCCATGCGGCTTACTGTTACCAGAAGTCCGGTGGTCTCTTACACCGCCGTTTCACCCTTACCCGAACGAAACGTTCAGGCGGTCTATTCTCTGTTGCGCTATCTCTCAGGTCGCCCTGGGCGGACGTTATCCGCCATTGTGCTCTGTGGAGCCCGGAAGTTCCTCAGCCACTCCGAATGAACATTGTGACCGCGGCCATCGTGAAACCTCAACCTTCCCAATTATAGCAGATGATATTAATATCGTAAAAAATTCGTTATTTTATAAGAAATTCCGTAATAAACGTTAATTTTTTTATTTTAATTTAATAAATCGCTAGGTTTGTATGGATTTAGCAGATATAATAGAAGAACCGACGGCATCGTGGCAGTCGGGTTGTACAAATCGAACTTAAGGTTCGAGTCTATATGGGGAGGTTTCGCATGGAAATCGTCATTACTGGTCGTCATACGCAGATTAATCAAAGGTTCCGTGACGTTGTAGAAAGTAAGATGAATCGTGTGACCGCCATTGCGCCTGATGCGCAGCGCGTGCAAATCGTGTTGACTCATGAAGGCAATCCAAGGCAGGCTGACACAGCAAAGCGAGTTGAAATTACTGTTGTTGCAGGAAGCACTGTGATTCGCGCAGAAGCTTCTAGCACTGATCAATTTAGTGCATTAGATATGGCGCTTGATAAGTTGACGCTTCGTTTGCGTCGTACTCGCGATCGTCGTAAGGATCATCGCCGTGGATATACGGAAATGACCCCTGTAGATATGGGTGCTGTAGAGCCTGAGATTGAGACTACTGTTGAAGAGGCAGAAGAAAATGAGGTTAATAGCGCAGATGCTGCTGTTGCTTCTGATTTAGGTCCTGGTGAATCTGTGGAAGTAAGTGTTGGCGACACTCCTATTGTGATTCGTCGTAAGCTACATATTGCAGAGTCTATGAGCATAGATGAGGCTTTGTATGAGATGGAGCTTATTGGGCATGATTTCTTCTTGTTCGTAAACAAAGAAACTATGAGACCATCTGTAGTATATCGCAGACATGGTTGGAGCTATGGCGTATTTGAAATTGATACACCTGAAAATGTTGCTAAGCAAAAGTAATAATTAAAACACATCTAAAATGCGCGAATAAGTGCGCATGCCCGTCTAGCACAATGTTGGGCGGGCATTTTTATGTAGTAATCAGACGCGCTAACTTATAAAAATCGTAGCCGTCGCGTAATATAGGCACAGTTTACGTCTATGTTGGCTAGGCCGTCGTCATAGACATGACCTAAGGGAGCAAAACGTGGTAGATATCGTCGATAAAGCCTTGCGTATGGGTGAAGGCCGTCAATTGAAGCGCCTTGAGAACGTAGCAAAGGCTGTGAATGCGTTGGAAGATGAAATTTCCGCGCTTTCCGATGAAGAATTGAAGGGTCAAACTGCTAAATTCAAGCAGCGTTTAGACAATGGTGCAAAGCTTGATGATTTGATGCCTGAAGCTTTCGCTACTGTGCGAGAGGTTTCAAAGCGTACGCTTGGCCAGCGTCATTTCGATGTGCAGCTTATGGGTGGTGCTGCATTGCATTGGGGCAATATTGCAGAAATGAAAACTGGTGAAGGTAAAACATTGGTTGCTACTTTGCCAAGCTATCTGAATGCTTTGGAAGGCAAAGGTGTGCACGTTGTCACAGTCAACGATTACCTTGCTAGCTACCAGAGCGAGCTTATGGGTCGTATTTATAGATTCCTTGGCATGAGTGTTGGATGCATTATTACAGACCAGCAGCCGCCAGAGCGTCGTAAGCAATACAATGCTGATATTACTTACGGTACAAATAATGAGTTTGGCTTCGATTACTTGCGTGATAACATGGCGTGGGAAAAGAGCGAGCTTGTGCAGCGCGGTCATCACTATGCAATTGTCGATGAGGTCGATTCCATTCTTATCGATGAGGCTCGTACGCCACTTATTATTTCAGGTCCTGCTGAAGGTGATGTAACTCATTGGTATCGTGAATTTGCAAAGCTTGTTTTGAAGCTTACTCGCGATGTTGATTACGAGATTGATGAAAAGAAGAAAACCGCAGGTATTCTTGATCCTGGCATCGCAAAAATTGAGGATTACTTGGGCATCGATAACCTTTATGAGCCAAGCAATACAGCTCTTATTGGTTATTTGAATAACGCTTTGAAAGCTAAGGAGCTTTTCCTTCTAGATCGTGACTATGTTGTTACAAACGGCGAAGTTTTGATTGTCGATGAGCATACTGGTCGTGTTCTTCCAGGTCGTCGTTATAGCGAGGGCTTGCATCAAGCAATTGAAGCTAAGGAAAACGTGGAAGTCAAGGCAGAAAATCAGACTTTTGCTACTATTACTTTGCAAAACTACTTCCGCATGTACGACAAGCTTGCTGGTATGACTGGTACTGCTGAGACTGAAGCTGCAGAGTTCATGGGAACTTACAAGCTTGGTGTTCTTCCAATTCCTTCCAACCGTCCAGTAATTCGTAAAGATAAGGACGATTTGATCTTCCGCACAAAGAAAGAAAAGCTTACTGCTATTGTGCGAGATGTTGCTGAGCGTCATGCAAAGGGTCAGCCTGTGTTGCTTGGTACAGCTTCTGTTGAATCTTCTGAGATTCTTTCTTCGCTTCTTGACGTTGCTCGCATTCCTCACCAGGTTTTGAATGCTAAGCAGAATGCTAAGGAAGCTGCTGTTGTTGCTGTTGCAGGTCGTAAGGGTGCTGTAACTGTTGCTACTAACATGGCAGGTCGTGGTACCGATATTATGCTTGGCGGCAATGTTGAGTTCCTTGCAGATGCTAAGTTGAAGGCTGAAGGATATTCTCCAGACGATACTCCTGAAGAGTATGAGAAGCGTTGGCCAGGCGTTTTAGCTGAAGTTAAAGAGCAAGTTAAGGACGAGCACGAAGAAGTTAAGAATCTTGGTGGCTTGTATGTACTTGGTACTGAGCGTCACGAATCTCGTCGTATTGATAACCAGCTTCGAGGTCGTTCTGGCCGTCAGGGTGATCCTGGCGAGTCCCGCTTCTACTTAAGCTTGGAAGATGATTTGATGCGCCTGTTCAACACTCAGCTTGTTGCTCGTGTTATGGCTAAGGGATTGCCAGAAGGCGAACCAATTGAGTCTAAGTACGTTTCTAACGGTGTGCGCACGGCACAGAAGACTGTTGAAGCTCGTAACTTTGAAATGCGTAAGAACGTTTTGAAGTATGACGATGTTATGAATAAGCAGCGTACTGTGATTTATGCAGAGCGTCAGATGGTTCTTAAGGGTGAAGATATTCACGAGGACATCTTGAAGTTCATCAGTGACACCGTAGAAAGTTATGTGCGTGGCGCAATGAACGGTTCTGATAAGCCAAAGAATTGGGATTTGGACGGCTTAAAAGATGCTCTTAACTCTGTAATGCCTGTACTTCTTGATTGGGATCAGGTGTGTGAAACGATTATCAATCTTAAGGGCGAAAAAGCTGTTTCTGCTTTGCGTGATTTGATTGTCGACAGTGTAGTAAAGGTTTACTCTCTCATCGAAGATCGTCTCGGCGCTGATCCACTTCGTCAAATTGAACGTCGCGTTGTTCTTTCTGTTCTCGATCGCAAGTGGCGTGAACATCTTTATGAGATGGATTATTTGAAGGATGGTATTGGTCTGCGTGGTATGGGTCAGCGTGATCCGCTCGTTGAATATCAGCGTGAAGGCTACCAGATGTACAATTCGATGATTGAGGCAATTAAGGAAGAAAGCATTCAGCTTCTATTCCACATTGATATCAATCAGATTGCTTCTACTGAAGATATTTCTTCTGACGATGAGCTTGATGAAGATGTTGCACAAGCTTCGTCTGAGGTAGATGCTGAAGATCAGGCTGCTGGTATTGTTGGTCCTGCACCTTTGAGTCATGCTGAGGGAGATGTTCCGTTGAGCATGCGACCAAAGAATGAAGAATGGAAGACTCCATGGTCTGATGGTCGTACATTCCCAGGAACAAATAAGAATGAAGAGTGCCCATGTGGTTCTGGTCGTAAGTACAAGCTTTGCCATGGTCAAAACGAATCTGAAAATGAAGCTGAGTAACTTGAAAGCTGCTAGGTAAAATAAATAAAAGGCGGTGTGATTATAATCATGCCGCCTTTTATTATATTCGATTGATTATTAGCTATACTCGAGCACCATCTCCATAATCGCTGTAATCTTCTTTATACGGATTAGGTTTTTTGCGATTCATAAGTAATCCTGCTCCACTAAGTAGCGTTAATAGGCCGCATATAATACCAACAATGTTTGCTATAGCAGGAATAAAAGCACTTACAATAACACCGAAGATACCTATAACAAATAGAATCCACAAAACTACATTAACTAAAGATACGTTATAAAATTGTGGATTTGGGGGCACAAAATCATCTCCATAGTCTTCCATAGTCTTATCTAAATCAAGCCAACTTGTGCGTGTATTATCACGAGGACCTTTAGCAGTTATGATCGTGTGAGGGTCTTGCATTCTAGTAGGAATAATATAGGATTTATGGCTGCTTAAATTGTTTAAGCTAAATTTATTTTTTATAGCATTTTTTTGATTTTTAGAATTATTATCGCTTGCTATGCTGTTGTGATTTTTCTTTTTTTCTTCTTTCTGAGCATGCTTTTCAAAGCTTTTTGCGCTACGTGAATTAGCAATATCATTCATATCGTCAGAATGCTCTGCAATAAAAGATGACCAATCATCATCAAAATTTCTATTGTTTTGTTTTTGATTATTCTTTAATGATTCTGACGTTAACTCGTCATCACGGCGAGGGTCGTTGGTATTCTTAGAAGAGGTCATGAACTATACTGTAGCAAGTCTTCCTGATTCTATGCTTAAAATGTTCGAAATTGGACTTGCAAGAAAGGATATGGTATGTTGTACTGGTTCTTCGTGAAGGGACTTGGGGGTATTGCCTGCATGAGGATTCATCCATCAGCGCAAGGTGTTAAAAATGTACCTAAAAAGGGTGGAGCTATTATTGCTGCAAATCATCTTGCTGTTATTGATGACGCGCTTCTGCCATTGACTTGTCCTCGTATGATTCACTTTATGGGTAAAGCAGAATATTTTGAAGGCAAAGGTTTAAAGGGTCGTTTCAAGAAGTGGTGGTTTACTTCTGTTGGCGTTTTTCCTGTAGATCGTTCTGGAGGCGCAAAATCGCTTGGCGCCTTGAATCATGCTCGTGAAATATTAGAAAAAGGTCAGCTTTTTGGTATTCATATTGAAGGTACAAGAAGTCCAGACGGTCGTTTATATCGCGGTCATACTGGTGCTGCACGTCTTGCTCTTGAAACAGGTTGCCCGATTATACCAGTTGCAATTATTGGAACTAGAGAATTGCAAGTGCATGGTCAAGTTATTCCTGCAAAAGGTAAAACTAAGGCAATTTATGGCGAGCCTATTCAAGTAGAGCGTGTTTGTGACGAAAGCGAGATTACCCACGAGCGTTTACGTGAAATTACAGATAAAGTAACTAAGTCTATTCAGCAAATGAGTGGTCAAGAATACGTTGATGAATATGCTCAAACTGTAAAAGAACGTATGCGTAAAAAACGTGAAGAAAGTAATGAAAATAAATAATATAATTCTAATGCTATTAGGCTAGCGTTATTAGATATTTAAATTTTATTTATATTCAAATATGTAAGCGGCGAAAGTTATTTAGCTTCCGCCGCTTTTATAATACTTAAAACACGCTTATATTACTGTAAGAGTGATAATAGAAGGATTTCCATTAGAATCCTTCAATGGTACTTCACTTCCAGCTCCAGGGGATTGGAAGCGCACTACGTGCATTAAATCACCAAGTGGAGCAGAAATACGAACTTTTAGCCCTAGATTTTCAATAATCCTTTTAGCTTCATTACTGTTCTTTCCGCAAACGTTTGGCAATGTAACAGTTTTTGGACCTTTTGAAACAACAACTTTAACACTATCGCCCCAATGTAAGTCAGAACCAGCTTCAACGGAAGCGCGGATAATCTTACCCTTTGCTACAGTATCGCTATTTTCTTCTTCGTACTTTACATCCAGCTTAGCGTCAGTTAAAGCTAAGTCAGCTTCACTCTTTGTTTTCCCAACAATATCTGGCATTTGCACAGGCTTAGGTCCCTTGGAAAGTAAAACACTTACTTCTTCGTTATGGTTCATGCGTGTGCCAGGTTTAGGGTTAATATCAATTAAGCTGCCAGCTGGTATGTCTATAGAATACGTGTCTCCTGACTTATCGTGAACAATGTTAGTAAATCCTGCTTTACGCAATGTTTTCAAAGGATTTTTGCCATTGTAAGTCTTTGGATCTGTAATATCGTCCGGGATTGTAGACTTGCGAATTCCACGCGAAATCACAACATTAAGAGTGCTATTATTGTGCTTTTGAATATGGCTTCCTACAACATCAGGATTTGTTGAAACTACTTTTCCTTCTGGCACATCGTCACTATAATCTTTTGAAACTTTGTAAGGAATTCCAGCAATTTTAAGCGTGTGCTCATATTGTTGCCAATTGACATCAGTTATTTTGCAAGATGCATAATTTTTGCATTGAAGGTCGTCGGGCTTAGGCAACGTCCAATAACTGCCAGGACCTAAGAAATACCAAAAACCACCAATAGCAGCAATTGCTAATACTCCAGCTGTGCTTAAACCTGCAATAAGGAAAACACGCTTTTTAGAAGAACGATTAGGCTTGTTTCCTAAGTTTTTTTCCTTATTTGACATGCCAAACGGTTTTGCTGCATTTAAGTTGTTGTTAAAATTGCGAGAGCTAATAGCAATTGTTGGCATATTGCTATCGTCAAATTCTTCTAAAGGATTATCTTGCGAATTGTATGACACATCTTCTGCATTAGCAGCATGCCATTGCATAGCTTGTGTTTTTTGAAGATTATTCGTATCGAAAGCACTGTCGGACTTCGCTAGTGAATTGTCTATTGCTACATTATTGACTTCAGGATTATGTAGATCATTATTTGTGTGTGAATCGAGTTCACTTACAGAATTATTTCTAGGTATTGCAACAGTTTCGTCTGTAGCATTTTGCAATAAAGAGTTGGAATTAGCAGAAAAATTAGAGCCTGAAGTATTTATTGCTCGTGTAGCATCTGAGTCATTATTAGGATTCAATTTGTCCGAATAATTTGCTTCAGGGGAAACACGCAAATTATTAATAGGAGAAAAGTCTGTTTCTTCTGAAAACTCTTGTGGTTCTTCTGCTTTGTATTGCCAATCTTCAGAGTTTAATTGTGTAGAAAGTGCACGTAATTTTGCTAATGCTTCACTTGCATCTTTAGGTCGTTCGTTCATGTCGCGAGCAGTGAGGTTTGCTATGAATTGTGCAACTTTTTCGCTAATTCCAGGGCAAGCTGTAGCAATGGAAGGAGTGTTTTCATGCACATGCTTGAAAACAAGCGTAACAGGATTATCTGCAGTAAAAGGCACTCTTCCTGCAAGCATTTCCCAAGCCATCATGCCTGCTGAATACAAATCACCTTGAGGAGTTGCAAGATTATGCTCAATAAGTTCAGGAGCAAGATAAGCTGCTGTGCCAAGAAGTAATCCTGTAGAAGATAGTGTTGCTTGCGAAATTGCTCTAGCTAAACCGAAATCAGTAATTTGAACATGACCTCGATCGTTAATTAAAATATTTTCCGGCTTAATATCTCTATGTACAACTCCAGCATTATGTGCAGAAGCGAGACCATCCAAAGTTTCTGCAAGTAGACGCAGCGTATCTCGCACACTGAATGTGCCTTGCATATTCATTTCATAACGCAAATTAACGCCATGAACATATTCCATTACGAGATAATCGAGCCCGTCATATTCGCCTGTATCATAAACTTGTACAATATGTGGATTTGCAATTGCTGCAGCAGAAGTCGCTTCTCTGCGGAATCTAGCAATAAATTGCTGGCGATGCACCCCTTGAGCAAGTTGAGTGTGCATGATTTTAATTGCTACAGGTCTATCAAGGCGTTCGTCTTCTGCTTGATACACAGTAGCCATGCCACCCTGAGCTATTTTGCGCACAATGCGATAGCGATTTTCAATGCGCATACCTGGCTGCGCCTGCGTAGCTTCATCCATTGTCACAATCCTTATACGCGTAAAACCATTTTTACTACTTACGAGTGTACAAGCAAGATAGTAAAGAAAGCTAATTTCGAGCGTTATTTGCTAAATATTATTGTACATTACGCCATGCTTCAGGTATAAATCGTTTGCTAATTTCATGCAAAATAGCTTTTCCATTGTCGCTCAATGTACTTGATTCGATTGCGTGTTGTGAATCATTCCACAGAGTCTCAATTCGCTTTTTTGATTTTTCAATAGCACCAGAAGTATGGTAAATCTGTATTATTTTATTTACATCATCTTCGCTTCGAGTACTACTCGTGTAAGCTTTTAATAGTATTTCTCTTTCGTTATCGTTTCCGTATTGCAAAGCATCTGCAAGAAGAACCGCACGCTTACCTTCTCTAATATCACCGCCAATAGGCTTACCTGTAATCTTGCTATCTGAAACAATATCAAGCAAATCATCAGCAATTTGGAAAGCAACACCTAACGAATTGCCAATAGAATTAGCAAGATTGTATGCTTCAGTTGGTTGCATATTTGCTGCAAGAAAGCCGAGAGTTAATGGAGCAACAGTAGTGTAGCTGGCTGTTTTCCATCTAAAAACATTCAAAGATGATTCCGCAAGTTGTATTGGATTATCTAGTTGCATCATTTCTATTGACAAATCCAATACTTGACCAATACCAACATTTCTTTGCATAGACGCAAATGCTGCTAACAATTCCTCGCCATAAGTAAAATTCTTCGCACGATTTCTTGCAATATCGAAACTTTCTGTGGCAAGTAGATCTCCCAGCATTAAACCTAAGCCTGTGCCAATATGCTTATTATTGCAAGCTTTACTTAATGCACAATACGCACTAGGCTTTCCACGTCTTAAATAAGATTCGTCAATAATATCATCATGAATTAATGCAGCTGTTTGAAATACTTCTAGAGCACAAGCTATGTCAAATACAGACTGTTCATGGATTTTTTGAATATTGGTTTCTTTTGATGCAGCGTAAAATGCTGAAATCGTAAGAAGAGCTCTAAGACGTTTTCCGCCTTCGCTTGAAACAATAGCTTGCTTTATTACTTGCTGTAGTATTTGCGCACATGTGGATGAAAGATTATTTTCTAATCCCGTATTAAATTGCTGAGAAATTAAAAAAGTAATTCTAGATTCAATATCGTTAAGACTGTAATTGTTGCCTATAAATGTGCTCATATTATGAAAGTTATCCACAGGGCTGAACATTACAAAACGCAGTTATTATTATGGTTTAATAAGCTTTTCACCGCGGAAATAGTTTTTTATTGAATGCTGACTCATATCTTGAGAAACTTCAATATATCAAAAATGCTATTGCATAGTTTGATTATCAAAATAAAAAATCATGTAAAAAATGAGGGGGAGTATGCATGGAAATTGTAGAGGATGATTTGAAAACGAAGATATCGCATAATTGTATTGATGACTTTGATATGCAAAGTCTTATGCAAATTTATGGTGAAAGCGCTAATTCTTTTAATGGTTGTTTAGATTTTGCAGGTTCAGAAGATTTTGAAAGTTTTGCTGGAAGAGAAATTTCAGATATTAATGGGAATATATATCCTTCCAAAGAGTGCAGCTTTTTTATGACTTTCTCTAAGGAATATATTTACAACAACTGTAGTGATAGTGCGCAATGGATTAAAGGATTAGAATATTGGGTTCCGGCAGTTTCGGAAGCTTTTATAGAAAATGTTGATCGAAATGGCAAGCAATACGCTATTAGAGATATTGCAAGTAGAGCACTTATGCGATGGTACAACATGTTTGCTTATGATGAAAAAATTTTTGGATATGATCTAGTAAACCTGCCAATAGCAATGTTGCATAATATTAATGTTCGTGACGCAATGCTTATTTCTATTCTGGATGAAAATCAAGAATGGTATGACGAAAAAACTTTGTCGAAATTTGCTTGGTGTCCTCACACTCCTGAAGTATCTCGTAATTTGCGGCATTGTTTAGAAGCAAAATTCACTCAAACAAATAATAAGCCTGATATAAAGAGAGCTATTTTCGCGTGCAAAATTTTAAAATCTATGGCTATTATTACTAAAAGCATTCCAAAATTATCTGTGCAAGTTTACGCTTTATTAGCTTATATCAGCTGGTGGTTTAGGCTAGGAGAAGTAAAGTATTATTGTGATTGTGCATTGCGCATTGATCCTGATTGTTCTATGGCAAAAATAGTGTGTGGAGCATTCGAAAATGGTCTTGAGCCAGCATGGATTGAATAATTCGCCACGCCGCAAAAAATTAGTTGGGGAATAATCGTCTTGCTTAAATGGTTTACTACTTAAGGTAAAACTTGCCCTTGCATGAACTATGCCTATATGCGTTACAAGGGGATAATACAGGAGGAACAGTTTGACGAGTGAAGTTGGATCAACGGTCGACAGCGACGAAATGCAAGATGATACTAAGCCTGTAAAAACTCGCAAGGCTAGCGCTGCGCGTAAAACCAGTACTCGAACTTCGTCAGCTGATAGCAAGACACGCAGTTCTCGCTCAAAGAAAACTGAAGACAACAAGATTGATACTGAATCAGTATCGTCTGATGCTAAACATGACGAAACTGAGGATAGCGTAGATATTGAATCTCAAGATCAATTATCTATTGACGATCCTTTAGATGACGATCCACATCTTGATGTTGATGATGAACATTTGAATCTTGATGATTTAGACGATATCCAGCCAGAAGATATATCTGATGTTGACGATTTAAGCGATATTGACGTTGCAGATGATCTTGATGATGAAGAGTCTGAAGATCTTGATGAAATTGATGATCACGACGAAATTAAGCATGATGCTCCGCAAGTGCCACAAGCAAAAGGCGCATTTGTTGTACGAGACGATGACGATGATGATAATCTAACTCCGTCTGGTAATCCTAAGCGTCGTGTAATTGCTACAGGCGCTACTGCAGATCCTGTTAAGGATTATTTAAAGCAGATAGGTCGCGTGAGTTTGCTTAACGCTGAGCAAGAAGTTGATTTGTCAGAGCGTATTGAAGCTGGATTGTATGCTCAGCATTTGCTTGATACTCAAATTGATCAAATGGAGTTTAAGCGTAAGCGTGAGCTTAAGTGGGCTGCGGCAGATGGTAAGAAAGCTAAAGATCATCTTCTTGAAGCAAACTTGCGTCTTGTTGTTTCTCTTGCTAAGCGTTATACGGGTAGAGGCATGCTTTTCCTTGATTTGATTCAGGAAGGTAACCTTGGTTTGATTCGTGCAGTTGAAAAGTTTGACTGGAAGAAGGGCTTTAAGTTCTCAACTTACGCAACTTGGTGGATTCGCCAGGCTATTACTCGTGCTATGGCAGATCAGGCTCGTACTATTCGAGTTCCAGTGCATATGGTTGAAGTTATTAATAAGCTTTCTAGGGTTCAGCGTCAAATGCTTCAAGATTTAGGTCGTGAACCTACACCAGATGAGCTTGCTCGCGAACTGGATATGCCAGTAGAAAAGGTTCAGGAAGTACAAAAGTACGGTCGTGAACCGATTTCTTTGCACACTCCTTTGGGTGAGGATGGCGATTCTGAGTTTGGCGATTTGATTGAAGATACTGACGCAATCGCACCGTCTGATGCTGTTGCATTCTCGCTTCTTCAAGAACAGTTTAGGCAAGTTTTGGAAACTTTGGCCCCTAGAGAGGCTGGAGTTATTAAGATGCGCTATGGCTTGGAAGATGGTCAACCAAAGACTTTAGACGATATTGGTCGCGTTTATGGTGTTACTCGTGAACGTATTCGTCAAATTGAGTCTAAAACAATGTCTAAGCTGCGTCATCCTTCTAGATCGCAAACTTTGCGTGACTTCTTAGATCAGTGATTGTGTGAAGTTATATTACAAAGTGTCGTATTGTTGCTTTTGCGATAGTACGACACTTATTGCTTAAAATAATCGGTTGTACGTTTAATAAGTGCAAGGGGTAGAAGTGGTCTCTCATAAAGAGCAATATGATGCTGATAGCTTGACTGTGCTTGAAGGCTTAGACGCAGTTCGTAAGCGTCCAGGCATGTATATTGGCACTACAGACAGTCAAGGTTTAATGCATTGCCTTTGGGAGATTATTGACAACGCAGTTGACGAAGCTTTAGCTGGAGCTTGCGATCATATTATTGTTACTCTTCACGACGATGGATCTATTGAAGTTGCAGATAACGGTCGTGGTATTCCAGTAGACGTTGAGCCTAAAACAAAACTTACAGGCGTTGAAGTTGTTTTAACTAAGCTTCATGCTGGAGCAAAGTTTGGCAACGCTTCTTATAATGCTGCAGGCGGTTTACATGGTGTTGGATCTTCTGTTGTAAACGCTTTAAGCTTGCGTTTAGATGTCGAAGTTGATAGAGACGGTAAAACGCATCATATGGCGTTCCATCAGGGACATCCTGGAGTTTATAGTGATGCAGATCCAGAGCATCCATCTCCTGCTTCTCCGTTTAAGCGCACGCGAAAAAATAAGCCTACTGAGCTTGAAATTATTGGCACTGTTTCGCCAAAAACTACCGGCACTCGTGTACGCTACTGGGCGGATCCAGAAATTTTTAACTCAACTGCGCATTTCAGCTATGAGCAGCTTATTGCTCGCGTGCGTCAAACAAGTTTCCTGGTTCCAGGCTTAAAAATTACTGTTATTGACGAGCACGTTCCTGAAGGTGAATCTGCAAATATTGAAGAAATTGATTCTACTAAAGATGATGTTGCAGAAAATAATATTGCGGAAAATAATCTTCTTGAAAATCAGCCTGATAATATCGATGACTCTGTGTCTGAATTTGAAGAATTAGAATCTGAAACAACATTAGAAGATGAAGGTGATTCTGAAGATAAGACTGAAAATATCGCGAATGAAGATGAGACTGAAGATGCTGAATCTGAAGAATCAGTTGCACAATCTGTTGCAAATGCTCAGTCTGCTAACTCAATGCAAAATAAGCATCATCCTCGAGTAGTTGAATTTTTGCACAACGGTGGTGTTAAAGATTTCGTTGATTTTCTTTCAAAAGGTGAAGCAGTATCGGATATTTGGCGTATTTCTGGCGAAGATACTTATATAGAAGAAACGCAAGCCGTTGACTCTTCTGGTGAATTACACGCGCAGCAAGTAACTCGAAAATGCGGTGTTGATATTGCAATGCGCTGGGTAAACGGATACGATTCAACGATTATTAGTTTCGTAAACGTTGTTGAAACTCCTGGCGGAGGCATGCACGTTGACGGCTTTATGCAGGGATTAACTAAGCAAATTCGTAAAGCCGTGGAAGATAATGCTAGAAAGCTTAAAGTAAATCTTAAAGACGCCAACACAAAAATTGAGCGTGATGACATTATGGCAGGCTTGGTAGCAGTCGTAACTGTTCGTATTGCCGAGCCTCAATTCCAAGGTCAAACTAAGGATGTTCTTGGAACTGCTCAAGTTAAGCCAATCGTTACCAAAATGACTGACGCTCAATTCGGTGAGATGATTACCGGTTCTAAGAGAGGATTCAAAGAGCAGTCTTCTAGAGTTTTGGAAAAAATAGTTTCCGAAATGCATGCGCGTATTCAAGCGCGTAAAACTAAGGAAGTTACCCGCAGAAAGAACGCTCTTGAGTCTGCTTCAATGCCGCCGAAACTTTCTGACTGCCAGCCTGGAAACGACGATGTTGCAGAGCTTTTCATCGTCGAGGGCGATTCTGCACTTGGCACTGCAAAAGCTGCTCGAAATTCTGCTTTCCAAGCTCTTCTTCCAATTCGCGGTAAGATTTTGAACGTGCAAAAAGCAAGTCTTGCACAAATGCTTTCCAACAAAGAGTGTGCTGCAATTATTCAGGTTGTTGGAGCAGGATCGGGCGCAAGTTTTGATATTTCACAAGCACGTTATAACAAGATTGTTATGATGACAGATGCTGATGTTGACGGCGCGCACATTCGTATTTTGCTGCTGACGCTGTTCTATCGTTATATGCGTCCGCTTATTGAGCACGGTCATGTTTATGCTGCAGTGCCGCCTCTTCACAGAATTGCGCTCGCTGGAAAGCGCAAGGGCGAGTATATTTACACGTATTCCGACGATGAATTGGCTGGAAAGCTTGATGATTTGCAAGCTAAAGGCATTGATTTTAACAGCGATATTCAGCGTTACAAGGGCTTGGGCGAGATGGATGCAGATCAGCTTGCAGACACAACCATGGATCCTAGAACTCGCATGCTTCGAAGGATTCGTATGGAAGATGCTCAGCAAGCGAGTGAAGTATTTGATTTGCTAATGGGCGATGATGTTCCTCCGCGCAAGCAGTTTATTGTTGATAACGCAGACGACTTCGATCGTTCCAAAATCGATACCTGATATCGGTATGCCGCTCGCGTCGCTTTATGTCGCCTTGTATATTTGTATTCCTTTATATTGCTTTATAAAGTCGCGTTGGCATTACAAATATGAAGTACTAGTGTTGGGGAATTTTTATGGTTAACCTTCTTCTTGCTGTTATTTATCTTGCTTTTATAAGCTTGGGTTTGCCGGATCCTCTTCTTGGAGCTGCGTGGCCTACGATGAGTCATGATGTTGGTGCGCAAATTTCTTGGGCTGGTGGAATATCAATGGTTATTTCTGCAGGAACAATTGTTTCTGCGCTGCTATCTAATAGGCTTACGCATAAGTTTGGCCCTGGGAAGGTTACGCTTATTTCAGTTGCTTTAACAGCTTTAGCGTTACTAGGTTTTTCTTTTGCTCCGAATTATCTTGTGCTTATTTTTCTAGCTATACCATACGGTTTAGGTGCTGGAGGAGTGGATGCGGCTCTTAATAATTACGTTGCAATTCACTATGAAAGCTGGCACATGAGCTGGCTTCACTGCATGTGGGGAATTGGAGCTTCAGCAGGCCCTTACGTTATGGGTTTCGCACTTTCTCACGGTCAGCGTTGGCCTGCAGGCTACCAGTATATTGCTGTTATACAAATTGCTCTCACTCTTGTGTTATTCATAAGTTTGCCGCTGTGGAAAAATAATAATAAAAAGGCAGAGACGCATAATCTTACTGAGGTAAAGAAACAATCTTCTGGGATGCTATCTTATAAGGAAGTTTTGCGCATTCCAGGAGCTAAGAATATTCTTATTATGTTCTTTTGCTATTGTGCGTTGGAGCAAACTGCAGGATTATGGGCTAGTAGTTACATGGTTTTGCATGGAGGAGTTAGCCGCATTGTTGCGGCAGGTTGGGCAAGCTTGTTTTATGTTGGCACTACAGTTGGTCGTTTTGTAAGCGGATTTCTTACTATGCGTTTTAACGATGCAACGATGATTCGTATTGGGCAGTGCGTAATGCTTATGGGCATTCTGGTATTGTTGCTGCCTTTGCTGAATCATATTGAGCTTATTGCAGGATTTGTAATTATTGGACTAGGCTGCGCTCCAGTTTACCCATGCATTATTCATTCCACGCCGCATTATTTTGGTGCAGATAAGTCTCAAGCTATTGTTGGCATGCAAATGGCAAGCGCATATATTGGGTCTATGGTAATGCCTGCGATTTTTGGACTAATTGCGCAGAATGTTTCTATGGTGCTTCTTCCGGCTTATTTGCTTATTCTTCTCGCTGTAATGACTTTTATGCACGTGCGCTTGCTTCGAACTTGCGTAACTCGAGTCTGAAAGCATTTGTGTGCGCGATTGCTTATATTTTTTTGATGTAGACTTGTGTTAGATGTGTTATGTGTGCTAGGTGTGTTAGAACTTGTTGTATACGCATTATCTAGTAGATGTATTTCTAATAATGTTTTTACAAAAGGAGGGGTTATGAATGATATTAAGCAAGAAGTCTTTGACAAAGATAAGCTTGATTTTGCAATATTTTGTATTGAAAATGTTGCTAAGAAGCTTAATCAAAACCCTCGCGATACGTATGATGCTTTGACTAAGAAGAGTAATATTCTTATGTCTTATATTGTTCCATCTTATGACGTTTTGCACACTCAAGGCAAAGAGTATATTACAAACGATATTATTTCCTTCATGCGCGAAAAAGGTGTAAAAGTATGATTGTTTATCACGGTTCTTTTATGCCTGTTGAATTTCCAGATGTATTGCATTCGCGTAAAGATGTTGATTTTGGCGCAGGATTCTACGTTACATCAATACGTAGTCAGGCTGATAATTGGGCGAAGAAATTTATTCGCAAGGACAAAGATGCTTTTGTTTCTTCTTATAATTTTGACAATAATGTTCTTAATGAATTATCTGTTCTTAAGTTTGATTCATATTCTGAAGAATGGCTTAATTTCATACTTAATGCTCGTTCTGGAAATGATGCAAGCAGTTTTGATGTAGTAATTGGCGGTGTAGCAAACGATAAGGTTTATAACACACTTGAATTGTTTTTTGATGATTTAATTAGTAAGTCTGAAGCTTTAGGCAGACTAAAATATGAAAAACCTAATAATCAAATATGTTTTAGAAGTCAAAAAGCTATTGATTTGTGTCTTACATACATAAAAAGCGAGTGTGTAAATAGTAAGTTTTTAGGGGAGTGATGGATTTTGAAGGCGAATCCTATTTTGTTGCAAAAGAAGTATGCTAGGGTTGTAAGTCTTCTGGCTGAGCGTGCTGGGTTGAGTTATGAGCAGGCGCTTGACGTGTTTTACCATTCTGTTACTTACGATTTGATGCGTAATGGTATTTCGGATATGCATTGTATGAGCGACGGATATTTGGTTCAAGATTTGCTTGATGAGATGCATAATTCTAAAATGTGTGTTAATGCATGACTTTTGTAATAAATTAAACGATTGTGTGATATACCATGCTTGCATTTGTATTTCGACTATAAAGCGTACAATGTGTATACGTTTTTACATTATCTCGTTATCTATTTTTTAAGAGGGTAAATGAATAAGAGAACTGGTCTTATGTTGACTGCCACTATGATGGGTATTGCTACTGCTGCTTGTGCTTTCTGCATGGGGCAAAGTGCGAATGCTGCCGAAACTTCAGCTTCTTCTGGTGTTAATACGACTGTAAATTCTTCTACAAATAATTCTTTTACCACAGCTTCTAATACAGAAACTTCCTCTACAGAAGGTTCTTCTTCCGTAACTTCTTATAACGCAGCTTCTAATACGCCCAATGGGGGGGCTGCTTTAGATAGCACTTCCGCAAAACCTTCTGGAAATACTGTACCTTCCAAGTCTAGCGAAACTGCAAAAACTGCCGAAACCACAAAATCTACTAAATCTTCTAAAGCTTCTGAATCTGTAACTGATGCTGAAAATTCTGAAAATGCTAGACTTACACAAACTCTTATAGATGTAAGCAATACTAATCTTCAAACAAATAATCGTGAAGATAGAAGCGTACACGCATCTGCAGAATCTAAAGCAGCATCAACTGATTCGGGTACTACAGATGATGCATCTTTAACTTGGACGAAGGACGACTTTAACATTTCTGACGATGGTAAAACTATTGGAGGTAGGAAAAATGTTTATTATCCGGAGACCGGTCAAACGGTAAATGAGTATGTGGACGGACTTAGTGCCAAAGGCAAGGAGAAACTTAAGAAAAATCATCATGTTGTGATTCCTGAGGGTATTGAGGTAATTCATGAATGTGCTTTTACCGGTCAGGCTGACAAAGTCGGGAATAAGCATAAACACGTTGACGGCGAGACTTATATTGAGGGTGTCACTCTTCCGCAATCTCTTAGAATAATAGAATATGGAGCTTTTGGTTGGAATAAAATTAAAGGAACCGTTGTTATTCCAAAAAATGTGGTTTCAGTAAGCGATGCAGCCTTTGTTGCTAATGAAATTGAAAAAGTTGTGTTTGAAGGCGTGCTTGATGATAAGGGAAAAGAGCACGATACAGATACTAATCCGTATTATCTTGCTGGAGTTGGTAGTGTTGCTTTCCAAGGTAATAAAATTTCTGAAATTGTCGTAAAAGGTAATTTAGGACAATATAAGTTTCGCTCAGGGGAAAATGATTCACCGTTTGACAATCAAAATCCTGGACCTTTCACTATTGAAGTGGGAGAGGAATACAAAAATCCTATCAAAATTACGCAAGAAAGCGCTGGTCATACAATCAGTGTTATGGAGGGTTTTGAGGAGAATGGAAATCCTGTAACGATTGACCTCTCACCATATTTTAAGAAAAATGCTGATGGCAAATATGTAGCTGTAAAAACTGGCACACTTGAAGGTCAGTGCATTTTTTATGACTTTGTTCAGCGTGTGCCTAGGATGATTGGTAGATCGCGTTTTACATACAACATTGTTCCTAAAGCTACGATTTACACAGTTACTTTTGTAAATGGCGCTAATTCTCATTATGCTTCTGTGCAAGTTAAGGAAGGCAAGAGCATAAACGATAAGAGTGTTGATAGTCAGTCTATGCCTAAAGATCCTACGAAGATTGGGTACACTTTTGAAGGGTGGAATGAAGATCAAGACGGTACTGGTGCAGTGTTCCTTGCCAGCACTAGTGTAAACAAAAATTTGAAAGTTTACTCTATTTTTAAGAATTACTTACCAGTTATTACAGTTCAGAATAAGACTATTACTGAGGGTGATTCACTCGATTTGAATAGTCTTGTTGTGTCTGTTAGTGATATTGAGGATAATTCTATAGCAACTAAGGTTAAGCGTATTAGTGACGGTGGTTTTAATAACAATGTTCCAGGTGTTTACACTATCACGTTTAGCGTAACGGACAATGGCGGTGCTACTGCAACAGCAGTTGCAACAGTAACTGTTAATAAGAAGCCAACGCCTCTAATTCCACCAGCTCCTGCGCCGGAACCGGAGCTAACTCCAACTCCTGTTCCACTTCCTGAGTCGTCGGCCCCTGTCGCTCCAGGTCCGATTCTGACACCCTCTGAGTCTGAGACAGAACCTGAGTCAGCTCCAGCTCTTTCGCAACCCGAGCAACCGGAAGCTAAGCGCGTTGTTAAGCATCTTCCTAAAACTGGCTCTTCAGTAGCTATGGTAATAAATTATTTGTTTGCATCTGTGACTGCAGGAATTTTTGCACTTGTAGAAGCTAGAAAATCACTTCGCAGATATTCCAAGCATGCTCGCAAAAACTAGCTTTAAAAAGTGTAAAACTAGCAAGCAAAAACATTACTACCCAATGTGCGCAATTGGGGAAACGAGTTCAGTTCCAGAAGCATCCCTACGCATATCTGGCTTAGGTAACTCAACATTGCTTCCGCCTTCTGTAACGGCTTGCAATGGATAGTATCCAACGTACGCGTGTATCAACGTATCTTGACCTTTAAGGAATCTTTGCGAGCGCACGCCACCAGTTGCGCGACCTTTTGTTGGGTACATGTCAAATGGAGTAATCTTTGCAGAACCGTTTTCGGTTCCAGGAAGAGCTTCACTGTCTCCAGCAACGGTGAATACAACTGTTCCAGAAGCGGAGAATAAACCATTTTCACCTTCTTCGTAATGCCACTCTATTGATTTTTCTGGCACTACTGCGAAGGTTGCAACTTTAGCACCTTCTGCTAAACGAATGCCTGCCATTCCGCCTGCTGTGCGCCCTTGAGGTCTAACTTGTTTAGCGTCAAAGGTAAGTAATGAAGAATCACTACTAATGAACACGAGTCTGTCGTTGTCTTTTGCTGGAGCTGCGGCAATAACGGTGTCGTCGTCTTTTAAGTCAATTATGCTCCATGAATCCATGGTAGTTGGAGCTTCAAAATTCCATCTTTTAACTACACCGTTTCGTGTTCCAATTGCAAGTGGAGTAGCGTTTTGTGAGGCATCAAATGCTATTGCTGAAACTACGCGTTCTCCTCTTACTGGATCCGTGCTTTGCGTGAAAGTTAGCAGTTCTTGTGCTTTTACTCCGTGGTTGAGCAGCGCAGGTTTTCCTTCTTCATAGTTAAGTTGTGGCAAATCTGCAACATGAGCTAGAACTAGTCGACCAGATGAAGTAACAAGAGCACAAGTTGAACGCGTTGTTGTTGCAAACATTGTTTTACAAGGAGTGTTAAATACGTTGTTGTTGTGCGAATTCCAATGTTCTAACACTGCAATGCTTGTTCTGGCAATTAACCCTGAAGTGCTTAATGCTACTGCGCAAGGTTCGTCACTTAATTGCATTGCAACAGAAGATGCGTCAGCTTCTCCAGTTTTACGAGCTGCATTAGCTGCTGCAGCCAAATCTGCTTGAGTTGAAGTAATTTTATTTGCTGATTGCACAGCTTTAATCGCAATATCCTCACTGTTTTTATTTATGCTGGAGGCTACTGGAGTAAAACTACCATCTTCATTTTCGTCAAGCAAAATTGTTCTGCGTGGAGTATCCCATTGTTTAACTGCAGAATCCATATCTGCTATTACGACGTTGTCGAGTTTAGCTTCAGAACTTAATATTTGATTTAGCTCTTCAATTTTTTTGAGCAAATCGTCGCGTTCAGCTTCGAGCTCTATTCGGCTCATTTTAGTAAGTCTGCGAAGACGTAAGTCAAGAATATACTGTGCTTGAATTTCATCAAGATCGAATACTTTAATTAACTTAGTTTTTGCACTATCTGCATCTTCAGATGAACGAATGACCTGAATTACTTCATCAATATCAAGAAGTGCAAGAAGCAAGCCATCAACCAAATGTAAGCGTTCTTGAGCTTTTTTGCGCCTAAATTCGCTGCGTCTGCGTACCACGGTTCTGCGGTGAGAAATCCAAACGTCTAATAGCTCTCGCAAGCCCATTGTGTGAGGTCTACCGTCAACAAGTGCAACATTGTTAATAGTAAAGCTCTCTTGCAAAGGAGTGTGCTTAAAAAGTTGAGCAAGCACAGCGTTAGGATCAAAACCTGTCTTAATCTCAATAACAATACGAGTTCCGTTATGTCGATCTGTTAAATCAATAGCACCTGAAATACCGTCTAATTTTCTTGATTTAACTCCTTGAGAAATTCTTTCCAAAACGCGCTCTGGGCCAACCATAAACGGAAGTTCTGTAACAATAATAGCTTTTTTGCGAGCAGTAATATTTTCGATATGTGTTGTAGATCTTGTAGTGAATGCTCCGCGACCTGTTGCGTAAGCTTCGCGAATGCCACTTCGACCAATGATAATTCCTCCGCTAGGCCAGTCAGGTCCTGGAACTAGTTTCATAAGATCATCTAGGGTTGCATCAGGATGTTTCATAACATATTTTGCTGCAGCAACTACTTCGCCTAGATTATGCGTTGCCATATTTGTTGCCATGCCTACAGCAATTCCAGAAGCGCCATTTACTAAAAGATTTGGAATAGCTGCAGGAAGCACAGTAGGTTCTTTTAGTTTATTGTCGTAATTTGGTACAAAATCAACTGTGTCTTCGTTGATATCCGCGTTCATACCTAGTGATGCAGGAGCTAAACGCGCTTCGGTGTATCGAGAAGCTGCTGGACCGTCGTCAAGAGAGCCAAAATTACCGTGTCCGTCAACAAGTGGCAAGCGTAGGGAAAATGGTTGAGCTAGACGAACCATTGCCTCATAGATTGCAGAATCACCGTGAGGATGAAGTTTACCCATTACTTCACCAACAACACGCGCTGATTTCATATAAGCATGATCAGGACTCAAATTCATATTGCCCATTTGATACACAATGCGTCGCTGCACTGGTTTCATTCCGTCTCGTGCGTCCGGTAAAGCTCGAGCATAAATAACTGAATAAGCATATTCCAAGAAGGATTTGCTCATTTCTTCGTTTAATGGTGTTTCAACAATATGCTCTTTAACTTTTCTTGGGTCGAAAGCTTGCTGTGTTGAGTGATGGCGTGAGGGCATATTTAGAACTCCTTGAATGACATTACGGCTATCAATCTTACCAATTTATATGCACAAACAGCATGTTTTTGCTGAATTTTTCAGCAATTTGACTAGTTATTTATATAAATATTTGTTATTCGCGTTTTGTTCAATGCAATATAAGTGGTTCAATAGTAAGTATGAGTGCTGAAATACCGTCTGAAAATGATCTTTTGCAATTTGTTGGTAATGTTAAGTACGGTGATTTTTCTAATTCCGCAGTTAATGAAAATTTTTCTTACGATTTTAATGAAAAAAATCTTGGTGGAGCGTTACATATATCTTCGGTTCTTCCAGCTTTAAGTGATGCAATAGATGCTCCTGTTAAAACAGCTATTCATAACGATCCACACGCTTTGCGAGAAAGTCTTGGTTTCCCTAAATCTAATTCTGCAATTGTAGTGTTAATAGATGGTTTAGGATACTGGAATATTCTTATGCGCAAAGGTCACGCTCCTTATTTACGATCCTTGCTTAACGAATCAATAAATCAACGACCAATTAGCACGTGCGTTCCAAGCACAACTGTTGCTGCAATGGCTACTTTTGGAACAGGCACATGTCCTGGTCTTACTTGCATGACCGGTTACACGCAAAAGAATTCTCAAACTGGTAAACTTGCGCAGCTTATTCAATTTAATGATGCGCCTGATCCGCTAGTTTTGCAGCAAGAGCCGACTATATTTGAAAGTTTAGTTTCTAATGGAGTCCGTGCAGATAGCGTGGGATTACCAAAGTTTGAAAATACTCCTCTTACCAAAGCTGCTTTTCGTGGAGCAAATTATATTACTGCTGGAACTCCTAGAGCTCGCATTCTTAAGGCTGCTAATAACAGTAAAACTCCAGGTTTAACTTATATGTATTTACGTGACGCTGATAAAACCGGTCATAATTATGGTTGGGATTCTCAGCAGTGGGTTTCTGTTTTTGAGCAAATTGACGAGCAGTTGCGTCTTTTGCGAGCAAATTGTGCTCCTGGAACATTAATTGTTATTACTGCAGATCATGGGATGATTAAATCCGATCCCAATAAGCGAATTGATATTGCTAAACATGATGAGCTGATAAAAGGCGTATCGATGGTTGGCGGTGAACCTCGTTCTGTAATGTTGTATGCTAACAGTGACGCAAATCCTGAAGATATTATTTACCGTTGGCGTGAATATTTTGGAACTAATGCAATTGTACGCAGTAAAAAACAAGCCATTGACGATGGTATTTTTGGTTTAGTAAACAACAGGGCAGAGGATGTTATTGGCGATGTTATTGTGCAAGCTTGTGGAGCTTACACAATTGTTGATTCTCGCATTCAATCTGATAAAGCTATGAGTTTACCTAGCGTTCATGGATCGATGACTCATATGGAAATGGATATTCCGTGCCTCATAGATTTAGTGTAAGCGATTTTTGCTTCTATTATTGAAAATATTTTATAAATCGTAACTTAGCAAATAAAATGTGTGACACTCAAATTTTACTAAGAGTGTCACACATATTGTTAATAAGCGAAAAATTTATTTTTAAACTTCTTATTTAGCTTTCGCCAAATAATATTTCATCCCAGCTTGGTACTGCTGCTCTTCCAGCTTTACGTTTATTGTGCTCAGAAGATGATTTTTCTTGGCCATTAGTATTAATTTCTTGATTATTTTTAGCAGAATTTTGATTACTTTCAGCAGCATTTTTTTGCAAATTCGTACTAACAATATCTGCTTTTTCAGCATTTTGAACTTTCGCAGCCAATGATTTTTGTGCTTCATTAGACGCATTGACGATTTTGCTATTCGTTTCGTTTCTATTAATAAATTCAGCATCTGGTTGTATTAGCGAAGTCTGCTGAGGATTATCTTCTTTAATAAATTGCGTATTTGTTTCAGTAGAACGCTTAGAATAGCCTTTTTCTAATACTTGCTGTATGTCAGAATTATTGTCCTGATTTTCGAAGGAAGATTGGGCTTGTGCATCTGCAAGTTTGTCACTGTTTCTAAGTTCCCATTGAGAAACAGCTCGTTCGATTCTGGCAGAACGAATAGAATTTCCTGGAAGCTCTTCAGTGTTGAATGGGAAATTAATGCTTACAGTGTCTCTATAAGCTCCACCATATGGAGATTGTTTAGAAGTATCCGCTGCATTAACATCTTCACCAAGCAATAATCTAGACGAAGGGTTCGCGCATGTAACAGAGTTGTCATGCATGTTCCATGTCCACTCAGCTTTAATAGTGCGAGTAGCAGTTTTGAAAGTAGCAGTAATTCGCCATGGCTCTAATCCTCTGCGCGTTGCTTTCCATTGCACTGTTTCCATGCCAATATGTGCTTTAGCTAATGTTCTTTCAATTAAATCTGCAATAGTGCGCATATTGCTTTGTTTAGGAGCAGGTACTAGAAGGAACTGCTCAATTGCATACTGCTTTTCGGTTTCAACGCCTGCAGAAAAACGCCTAACTTGTGCTTCACTAACGTTGTATCTTTGCGCCACATGTGAAGGTGCAACTCCTGCGCGAATCAATGCCTGAATTTGCGAAATAGGCAATGTTGCATTAGATTGCATAGAATTTGTGCCAGCATCTGCTGAGTTATGTTCATCGCTGTTTTTACTCGTAATTTTATGTGAACCAGCGATGGCGCGTTCCAGCGTGTCGTCCACTTGAATACGTAACGGCGTGTTTTCACAAATGAAAATCAAATTACCGTCTGCGTCAATATGGTCGAAACTCGCCTCTTTTGGCGGATTTTCAAGCATTATGCACCACTTTCTTCGCTTTTAACAATACTATTTATATACTTTAGTCCATACACTGCATTCTTTACCATTTTATTTAAAATAAAAAATGTGTAATATACGGGGTAGCATTCGTGTATGCTATGCGCGTAAGTAGCTTTAAAAACGAAAGGACCATAATGGCACAGGATTATGATTCTCCTCGTAGCAAAGATGAGGACGAAGAGTCATTGGAAGCTTTGAGTAAAGGTTCTCAAAATTCAAACAGCGATATTGACGATGATGAAAATGCTATTGCTGAAGACTACGAGTTGCCAGGTGCTGATTTAAGTAACGAAGATGCATCCGTAACTGTTATCCCTATGCAAGGCGATGAATTTATTTGTTCTGAATGCTTCTTAGTTAAGCATCGCAGCCAGTTAGCTGAAACTAATGCTGATGGTCAGCCTGTTTGCAAGGAGTGCGCAGCTTAAATGGCATATGACGAGACCTATACTGGCCCCGAACAGGTTGAGGTATTAATTAAGTATCTCGATGATGAAACATCTACATTACAGCCGCTTTACTACGCGCATGCAGGTGATGCAGGTGCCGATTTAAGAACTACCCAAGATTTTACTTTGCGTCCTTTCCAGAGAGCGCTTGTTCCTACTGGAGTTGCTATAGCTTTACCTGCAGGTTACGTTGCTTTAGTGCATCCTCGTTCTGGTTTAGCAGCAAAACAGGGTGTGACTGTGCTAAATGCACCTGGAACAGTTGATGCCGGGTATCGTGGTGAAATTAAGGTTCCTCTTATTAATTTAGATCCTGAGAACACAGTGCAATTCCATAAAGGTGATCGTATCGCTCAAATGGTTATACAACGTTATGTAGAAGCACAATTTATTCCCGCATCTAAATTACCTGAATCTGATCGCTCTGATAAAGGTTTTGGCTCCACTGGCGTACAATAATCTTTTTATAAATATCCGACCGGTTTTTAAAACTGAGTCGGATTTATTGTATGTATTTTTTGTTTTGGTAGTGTATTGAGCGAATTGCAGGTAGGATTGTAAAAAGTACCAGGAGGTGCCAAATGGGTGAACTTCAAGAGGATGTAAAAGGATCCAATAGGCTCGGATGTGAAATCAGCGAAGATTCTCAAAATCCATTATTGCCAATATTGAGCATGTGCAAATGGCATCATCCTAATGAGGATATGAGCATTCTTCATAGAGCTTATGATCGTGCTGTAAAGCAGCATACAGGTCAAAGACGCAAATCTGGTGAGCCATACATTATTCATCCTCTTGCTGTAGCTCAAATTCTTGCAGATCTTGGAATGGGACCAATTGTTGTTGCTTCAGGATTATTACACGACACTGTAGAAGATACAGATTACACGCTAGAAGAATGTCGAGCTGAATTTGGCGATACTGTAGCAGGTCTTGTAGATGGTGTTACAAAAATATCCAACATGGAATATGGCGAAAGTGCTCAAGCAGAAACTATTCGTAAGATGGTTGTTGCAATGAGCCGCGATGTGCGAGTGCTTGTAGTAAAGCTTGCGGATCGTTTGCATAATGCTCGTACTTGGAGGTATGTTAAGCCATCAAGTTCACATAAAAAAGCAAGAGAAACTCTTGACGTATATGCGCCTCTTGCTAACCGTTTAGGCATGAATGCAATTAAAACTGAACTTGAAGAGCTGAGTTTTAAAGTATTGTATCCAAAAATTTATAATGAAATTGTTGTTTTAGTTGCTCGTAGAGCAGGTCAGCGTGAAGTTTATTTACGACAAATTCTTGAAGAAATTAATGCAGATCTTGCAGAACAACATGTTAAAGCATCGGTAAAAGGTCGACCAAAAGATTATTTCTCTATTTACCAAAAGATGATCGTTCGAGGTCATGATTTTGCTAATATTTACGATTTAGTTGGTGTGAGAATAATAGTCGATTCTATTCGTGACTGTTATGCAGCATTAGGTGCAGTGCATGCTCGATGGAGCCCTGTTCCAGGACGTTTTAAGGATTACATTGCAACTCCAAAGTTGAATATGTATCAAAGCTTGCATACTACAGTTGTAGGCCCTGGTGGAAAGCCAGTAGAGATTCAAATACGCACATGGGATATGCATAGGCGTGCTGAATTCGGCATCGCAGCTCATTGGAAGTACAAAGCTAATGGTCAGGCTGGTCGCGCTTTAAGTAAGCCTGATAATGATGATTTAAAACGCGAAAATAATATTGATGACAAAAAAGAGCTTAGCGAAGCAGATAATCTTAAGTGGATTCAACAGCTTGCTGATTGGACTAGTGAGACTCCAGATTCAGATGAATTCTTAGGTTCATTAAAACAAGATCTTGGTGCTTCTGAAGTTTATGTTTTTACTCCAAAGGGGAGTATTGTTGCGCTTCCGCAGGATGCAACTCCTGTTGATTTTGCATATTCTGTGCATACTGAAGTTGGTCACCGCATGATGGGTGCGCGTGTAAATGGACGCTTGGTTCCTCTTGATACGAAACTTTCAAACGGTGACACTGTAGAGGTGCTTACTTCAAAGTCGGATACAGCTGGACCATCTCGCGATTGGCTGAGTTTTGTAAAATCTCCTCGTGCTCGAAATAAAATACGTCAATGGTTTAGCAAGGAACGCCGCTCTGAGGCGATTGAAGAGGGCAAGGATGAGCTAACTCGCGCTATGCGTAAACGTAACTTGCCTTTAACTACTTTGATGACGCAGCAGGCATTAATTGGCGTTGCTGATGAATTGAATTTGCCTACTAATGTTGAGTCTTTATATGCGGCTATTGGCGAAGGTCAAGTTTCTACACAGAATGTTATTTCGCGTTTAGTAAAAGATGCGGGCGCTGATGAAGTTGCAGAAGAAGTAGAACAAGAAGCATTGCCTTTACGCCATGTTGAGCGCAGCCATAAGTCTAACGGTGCTTTGGGAGTATCAGTTAAGGGTGTTGGAGACGTTTGGGTCAAGCTTGCAAAATGTTGCATGCCAGTTCCAGGAGATATGATTATTGGTTTTATAACACGAAACCAAGGTGTGTCTGTGCATAGGACTGACTGCCAGAACATGCTCGATTTGCAAAAAACTCAATCAGAGCGCGTTATTCCTGTTCAATGGACTAGCGATAAAGGCTTGTTCTTGGTTAAGGTCCAAGTTGAAGCATTGGATCGACAACATCTTCTTTCGGATGTTACTCGCGTTCTTTCAGATCATGGAGTAAATATTCTTTCCGGAACTATTGCTACAGGCGATGACCGTGTTGCAACAAGTCAATTTACCTTTGAAATGGCAGATCCTCAGCACTTAGCAACTCTACTTGCTGCTATCCGTAAAATTGAAGGCGTTTTTGACGTTTACCGCATTACGGGAGCAAAAGATAGCGCAGAGCCGCGTTTGCGAAAAATGGAACGAGGAAATCTATAAAAGATGGGCACCCCAGCTTTGGAGTGCCCATCTTTGTTTTTGCGCAAATAGTATTTGTTTAATGTAATAAATACGAAAAACGCTTAATTTCAGGCAGTAACAGCCTTCTTCAACAAGGAGCCAGCGGAAATACGTACACCGTAAGAAGCTGGAATCTTGATGGTTTCACCGGTACGCGGGTTGCGGCCAGTGCGCTCAGCACGCTTTACGCGTTCTGCGGAGAACAGACCAGTAAGCTTCAAACCTTCACCGGACTGTAAAGCCTCAACGAACACATCCTGGAATGCGTTGACGGCGGCTTCGGCCTGTGCCTTGGTCAGGTTGGACTTCTGTGCGATCTTAGAAACGAGATCAGACTTGTTGTATGCCATGCAGCATCCTTTGTGTCAGGGGACCTTCTCTTCAAAGGTCACGTTCATACTAGATATTAGTACATTTTCCCTACAAATGTAGCCATTTTTGCAATTTTCTTAATATTTTTTATTTATTTTTTGCTATTTTTTATTTAAAACGTACTTGCATTGAAACAGATACGATATTTGCTAATAAAAATACACAAATGTTTGTAAATCTCACTTATATAAGCTCATTATTGCTGAGCCACTTCATTGCAAACGCGCCTAACGGAATTCTCAACCAGTAGAACATAAGCCTATACAGAAGAGTGGCAGACAAAGCAACTGTTGGAGGAACACCTACAGATGTAAATGCGAAAGTAAGAGAAGCTTCAACAGCACCCAAGCCGCCTGGCGTAGGCACTGCCGATCCAGCAGCGTTAGCAAGTAAGAATAGTAAGATTGTTTCCCAAGGATTTGCGTAATATCCAAATGCAAGCAAAGAAATCCAATAACCCAATCCAATGCATGAAACAAGCACAATAGCACCAAAAGAGCCTGCAATAAGTTGCATAGGATGTGAAATAAGTTCCTTAATTTGATGGCCGTAATCAGATAATATTGGCAAATAATGCTTTCGAATTGCTTTACGAGCGGACGGAATAACCATTAAAACACAAACTATAAGTGTGATTATTCCAATGAAAGTAATGAGCATATGAGTAGGAATCATTCCAGAAAGCACATTTTTACCAGTGAAAACGCCTATAGAAAGTAATACTAAAGTTGTCATTAATGCTTGAATAAGCCATACTGCACTAGTAATTGCTGTAGCTTGAGCTGAAGTGTACCCGCTTTTCTTTAATAATTGCATATTTACAAATGCAGGACCAACACCAGCAGGCATAGAAACTGCTGTGAAACCAGTAGCTGCTTGAGATGCAAACAAAACATGTGCAGAAGGTTTTTGATCATCCATGAATGAGCCGAGAGTAATTGCAGATCCAATCCAAGCAAACATGCTGCAAGCAAAGCACATAAATACCATTACATTATCTGCGTGACGCAAGGCAGCAAATACTTCCTGAGGATGCCACTGTGTAGTAATAACAGCGACAGCAACAATCGAAAGAACCAAGCTAACAAAGAAACGTATATTGAAGCGCGCTAAACGCACAGTATCATAATCTTCTTCATCTGTGTGTAAAGCAACTATTTGACTTAACTTATTGCAAAGATTTTGGAAAACTTTTTTATTCCAAGATGGCAAAGATCTCGTGGAAGCAGGAATAGCAGCTTTCTGCATAAAAGGCAATAGTGCAGATAACTTTTCTGCACCCCATGTGTTAATAGCAGCTTTAAGAGCAGTGTCAATATCTGTGCAAGATGCAATAAGCGTTAAAAGCTGAACTTTATCAAGTGCAATATTTGTATCATCGCTGGCAACGTCGCCGTTTTGCCAACCTGCAATAACTGGTGTTCCGTCTTCAAGCCTAGCAATAGTTTCAGGAGTGATGCGTCTATGCGTAATACCGCGAGTGTTAGCAGCATCTACATAACGCATTAATTTTGCTGCATCATCAATAGTTAAAGTGTTCAAATTGCAAGGCAGTAGAGCGTTAGAAGCGTGAAAAACCATTATTGAAGATTTATCACTGTCGCTTACTCCATAAACATTCGCTGTTGGCAAATGCATATTTCGTAAAACAAGAAGCATAGAAAGGTGGTGATGAACAGAATGTCTAGCAGAACGATCTCTACGAGTTGGTATATCTACTAAACGCACCCACTGCCATAATTGATTTAAATAACCTGGTAAATGAACTTGATTATCTAATACTGAAATTACATAACGTATGCCGTGGATGTCTGTTGCATCATACAATCTTGAATTTTCAATTAAATCGTCATCAAGACTTGAACGAAGAACTCCAGTATGATCAGCTTGCTGAGTTCTACGAGTTAATTGAGTAAGATTATCTATGCCAATATTTTTTAAAGCAAGAACAATATCGTCACCCCAAGCACCCTTACTGCGTGTGCCTTTTGCGAAACGAATAAGCGTACCAATTGCTCTTCCTAAGCAACATGATACAAGAATAGCAGAGTAGGAATCCCAAGATGAAAATAGAAGTATTGCTGTAACAATGAATAAAGCATTCCAGCCCCACATTACATGCTTATATTCGCGTCTAGGACCACTAACTGTAAGAAAAGCAACCAGAACAGCATACATGTCTGGAAGCAAATCAGCCCAAGTGTTATTAGACCGCATTTGTAAAGATTCAATCAAAGCTATATTGTGTGTAGAAAATATCGCAATAGATAACAGCCATACTGAACCATAACTTATAAACAGCGTAATAACAGAAATAGCGGTATCAATCCAACGCCTGTCAGAAACCATGTGTGCAATAACTTCTGCAACAACAATAAGAGTAAGACCTTGCTGTATCAGAACAAATGAAAGATTATTAAAAGATAATCCTATAATTTGAGTAGCACTTCGTGCATCAATCTTCATAGCATCAGCCGTTGCTGATAAACACATTGACGACAACAAAGTAAAAACGCCAATTACAACTGATGATATTGCATACAACAAATCAGCCCAACTACGTACTAAGCTAGGCTGAGTATCTTCAATAACAAGATTTGGATTTATGCTAGATTGCATGGCTTTACCGTCTACTTAATCAATAAAGTCCACCAATTGTGAAGCAAATCCAGTGTAAGATTCTGGTGTCATTGCTTGCAAACGAGCTGCAGTATTGGCATCAAAGTTACGAGATTTAATGAATTCTTCTACGTCACTTTGTGAAATATGGTGACCGCGCATTAATTCTTTTACTTGCTCATATGGTCGTTCCATACCAGGTACGCCAGCAATTTCTTCAGCACGCATTGCTGTTTGAATTGGCTCTCCAAGAACTTCCCAATTTTCGTCTAATTCTTTTGCCATAAATTCTTTATTAGGATGAATAGACTTCAAACCGCCTAAAAGATTATTCAAAGCAAGAAGAGCATAGCCGAAAGCTGAGCCAACATTCCTTTGAGTAGTAGAGTCTGTAAGATCACGCTGCCAGCGGCTTTCAGTAAGAGTTGCACATAATGTGTCAAACAGTGAGCAAGAAATCTCAAGATTAGCTTCAGCGTTCTCAAAACGAATAGGGTTAACCTTATGAGGCATAGTAGAAGATCCTGTAGCTCCCTTTACAGGAACTTGCACAAAAATACCTCTGGAAATATACATCCATACGTCAACTGCAAGATTATGCAGAATATGGTTTATGTGACTTACAGTGCTATAAAGTTCAGCCTGCCAATCGTGGCTTTCAATTTGAGTTGTTAATGGATTCCATTGGAGACCCATTCTATTTTCAACAAACTCTTGAGATACGCTAATCCAATCAACTTCTGGGAAAGCAGCTAAATGAGCTCCAAAAGTTCCTGTAGCACCATTCAACTTTCCTAAATACTCTTGAGTATCAAGATGACGAAGTTGACGACGCAAACGATATGCAAACACTGCCAATTCCTTACCTAAAGTAGTTGGAGTAGCAGGCTGGCCATGAGTTAACGAAAGCATAGATAAATCTCTATATTCGTTAGCATTCTTAACTAAATAATCAACTATCGCTTCTAAATTCGGACGATAAACGTTTAAAACAGCTTGCTTTACGCAACGCGCAATAGAAAGATTATTAATATCTTCACTTGTGCATGAAAAATGTACTAAAGTTTTTAAATTTGAAAGCTCAGTAGCATGACCAAGCTTATTTTCTGCTTCGTCTAACGCATCGTCAATGTAGTATTCAACAGCTTTAACATCGTGATGAGTAATAGCCTCATGCGCAGCATGACGAGCAATTCCTTCAGCATCAAAATTTTCAGGAATAGAACGTAAATATGAGCATTCTTCATCAGTTAAAGGATTAACACCCTTAACAATTGGCTGGAATTGATTAGCTTCATAACCATTTGCGAGAAGAATCATCCACTCAACTTCTACACGCATGCGCTCGCGATTTAACGCAGGTTCGCTTAAATATTCAACGAGTGTGGATGTTTGATTATGATAACGTCCATCGAGAGGAGTCAGAGCTATTGCAGGAGAAATATCGGTAAGCTTCATAGTTTTAAGGTTACATCATGCTGCGAATTAGCTTAATTTTGCTCAATAAGAATTTAATTATTTTATTTTTTCATTACTCCTTGCCACAATGTAGTACTTTGCAATTTGCCATTAATAGTATTCTGAAAATGTCGATCTTGCTCGCGCACACTTTTAGATCCGAGTTGAAGAGCATCTTCATAAGCTGCAGTATGGTAATGCAAATCATGAGTTAAAGTTCTTTCTTCTGGAACGTCATTAACGAATATTCCGTCATTATTGAATTTTTTAGTCGAATATTGTTTGCCAGAAAAACGCGTGACTCCAGGAGGTAAAGAACGCTTAGATTCTTTAACATGAATTGCATGTCCATGAATAGTCACCCAATTATTTCTACGAGGATTCTCTTTGCCATCTAAAGAAGGCACAATCTCATCGTCCATCTCAATACTAGTAACCCAAGTTTTCTTAGGAATTGGATGATTTGCAATAGGAGATCCAGCAGTAACAACATGCTGTATGTTGTACTGTTTAGAGTAATCGCTTGCAATGCTTGCTGCAACAATGCCTCCCTGAGAATGTCCTACTAAAGCAACAGGCTCGTTAGGTTTAATTCCAGAACGTTTCATAGCTTCTACAACCATTCGAGTGCTATCAGCTTGTTTTCTAACTAAAGAACTATGACTCATTACTTCTGTGTTTTGTGCCCAACCAAAAGGAGAGTGTGCTTTACCGTCAGTGCCTGGAATTATTACTAACCATGACGAACTGCCATCGCTGCGCTTAAAACGTTGAATTGCAATAGTAGCAGCATCTGGATTAACAAGTGGTGGTCTAACGCCCAAATTTTCGCTTCCAAGTTCCGTTAAATTTTCTAAAGTTTCAAGCAGATTACGTCCAGGTCTAGCAAGAACAGATCCAGGTTTTCTCCACGTCTCATTTACTTTAGTGAGAAGTAAATTATTACCTTGCTTTCGATCATTAATAGGCGCGCTTACGAAGCTAAGAGCACTAGAAATAAATGGAATAGCTTGTGATAAATATTTTTGAGCATTGGATAAAAAGTTTAGTGAGGTTTCACGCTCTTTTTTATTTATGGGGCCTTTCGCATTTCCGGCAATAAATATTGGCAAACTTGTAATAGGATTTAAAATAAGGTGCTGCGATAAACCTCGAATAATTCCTTGTTGTATATTCTTAGTTGTGTAGGACCATCTAGCAAGATTTTGGAAACCTGAATGATTTTTATTATCTTGATTAACGGCGAAACCTGCGGACAATAAAACATGTAAAGCAAAAATAGGGTTTGCAAGAGCCAAGAAAGAAATTTTATTGTCTAACTCGTCTTTTGCACGAAATTCTGCATCTTCATACAAATTATTTGCTCTTGCAATAAGAAAAGCAAGATTTTCTAAATTTTGAGACATTAAATAACATTTATGAGCATATTCATGACATATGCTTTCAGTTAAAAATGATTGCGAAGAATCATGAATATATGCTCCTGATTCTTTTTGTATACCATAATTTTGACCGGCAATAACCATCGCTGCATTAAGCCATAAATTTTTTAGCGTAAGTAATTCTTTAGCAATATTATTGAGTTTTCTGGAAAAACTAATATACGCTTCTCTATCAGCAACGCTAAGCGTCATTCCACCTACAACAGAGGACTTAACTTTCCAAGACATACTATATTCCTCCGCGAATGTTATATAACGCATACGCTTGTGCAGAAATATTTTTCATACTATGACGAAAATGTTCGGCTGCAAGCCCTTGCCAATCTTCTAATTCAGTCGCTGCGGATTCTGCCATAACGCAGCGAGCGCACTCTTGAGTGCGTTGTATAAGCCATTGCCATTCGTAATATGTGTGCATAATCGTTATTACACACGTTTATTAATGAAAAGTCACTAAAAAATATTCAATGTGGTTAAAAGGTTATTAATACTTATTGCTTCGCTTATAGATAATCGTTGAAGATTTAATTACCAAGGCTTATTGCTGCTTTCATCAGTTTTAGTACGTTTTTCTGTCTTTTCTAAACCTTGCTGGTCTTCTTGATTCTGTGAAGATTGAGAATCCACATGATCGTTCTGTTTTAGCAAGTTTTCAACTTTATTGCGCTGAGCATTGCTCAATTGAGGGTTAGACGAATCTGACTGCTTTTTATCTTTAGAAGAATTGTTAGAATTATCGTTTTTAAAATGATTGTTATGCTTTTTCGGTTTCTGTTGCTTATTAGTATTGTTTTGATTCTGCTTTAATTTTTCTGTTAACTTTCGTGATAATTCAGCATTTTTGTCAATACTATTTCGAAGTTGAGGAAGCAGTATCATTTCTTGAGATTTAGCATCATCAAATTGCGCATCAGTTTGCTGTTGCTGAGTTAAAAGCACATTCTTGTCGCTATCGATACTCTTAGCAGATTTTATGTTAGAAATAAGGCTATCCGTAGCAGTATTATACGCGTATTGTGCTCTCCAATTTACGATAGCAAAATACGCTACGAATATCGCAATAATCAAGAACAAAAATGTAACAATGCGAATAATTGTGCGACTAGACATGTGCTTCATACTAATTTCCTTGAAGTTATAAACCACGACATTAATTCCCAAATTAAAAGTATCGACGCAAATATTGCAAACGGCCAAATAATTGGTTCAGGTCTCAAACGAGGTTTTGCTGTCTCGTTCATTCTCCATTGGTGTGAGAGAATTGGTTTTGCTTCGTCTCCAAATGTTACGTTTAAAGATGAGTGCATATACTTGCCGCTAAGTTCATCGGCAATATTTCGTAAGTTCTTTTCATCGAGCTTTGAAATGCCAGGATTTCCTGTAGCCGGATCAATAACCCATTGATTAGAGGTATTGTCTTCGCTGTAGTCGTCAAGTTGCAGCTGTGTTTTTTCCAAAGGTATTTTAGCTCCTTTAGATGAGCCTATTCCAATAACAAATGCGTTAGTAATATAAGCTCTGAGCGATGAAAATGTGCGGCGTTTTCGTTGAGTAGTTTCCTCACCGTCACTTAAAATATACAAAACTGTTGTATCATCTGGATGAGCATCATGTATAGTTTTTGCAGTAAGCAAAGTTTGATCTATAGGAGCGTCAAGACTAGTTCCAGTAGCTACGCTAGTTGGCTCAGTTCGTAGAGTATTTATCCAATTGTCAACTGCTCTAGCATCAGGCGTTAATGGGACATCAACAGACGTAGAAGCACCAAAAGAAATAGCAGCAAAACTTGAGTTAGCATAGGATTTTGTTATTTGATGAATAATATTCCTTGCTGCTTCAATACGCTCAATCTTACTATTTTTTGCATAATCAGCGTCTTTTGCTCTCATTGAACCTGTTATGTCTAGAGCAATAATCACATTTGTTGCATTTACTGCTCTTTGCAAAGTTGAACGCATAATACTTGGAGATAGCACGCAAATTATTAGCATTATACATATGCCAATACGTCTTAATCTCATGCAAAAAGTTTCATCACTTGATCCAGGTTTCCTACGTATAGGCACAATTTCAAAAAACATTGCTGCCAACAAAACCAATATTGCAATAATCGCAATAATCCAACCATATGACGGAGAAAAAACCAACTGACCTGCTTGAGAAGTGTCAGAAGCTTCAGTTTTAGCGTGTGCAAACAGTAGGGTAGTAGCAGAAAATAGTGTTGTTGTCATCGCTTCATCCTCTTTGCAATAGCTAGCCAAATCACAACGCTAAACACAGTAAACAAAACCCAAAGACCAGGATCGTCACTAAATGCAGACTGAGCAGCGCCTTGAGGAATTGCTGTATGTCTTTTTTCAATTTCTTTTACTAAATTAATAACAGAATCAGAATTGCGTTGAGAAAGGAAAATTCCACCATGAGATTCAATAAGCTGTTTCATTTCTAACGTAGTGTCATCATTCTCATTCTGTTTTGCGCCAGAATATAATCCGTCGACAGTAATTTTAGCTTGCTTTGTTAAATCTAAAGCTTGCTTTAATGAGTAAGTTTGTTTTCCAGAAACAACATTATCTGTAGCAAGAACAATGGAAGCACTTCTATTAAAACGGCTTTGTATTTTATGGTTATTATGAACAGAACCATAAATAAAACCTGGAAGCATTGCTGCACAACTAACTAAACCGTCTCCAATAAGCGATGTTGCGTTTTTGCGATTTTGAGTTCCTTCAAGCCAGTCAGAAATTTCCTGATATTGGCGTTGTTGTAAACGATTAATACGACTTTGCGATTGAACTCCGCCAAGCAAATTTGCAGCATACTGCAATTGTTTTTTAGCTAGTCGATAATCGTCAGTCAGTGGAAAAACTGTCCTAGATGTGGAGTTAAAAATGCTCAATCCAATGCGTTCACCCTGAAAATGCTCAATAAAATTAAGATACGCTTGAATCACTTCGCGATCATATGGTAGAGCAGAACCTGAAACGTCTAAGCATAAAACAATGTCTCTAGAACTAACTTGCTCGTTCGCATTAAACACTCGTGCTGGCCTGGAAGCAACAGCAAGCGCACTGCACAAAGATACTACCAATGCAGCCGTAGCAAACCTTCTAAACATTCGCCACATATACCATGAATGACTAGTAGTAGTTCCTTGTAGATCATTGTCAAAAGTAAAAGTATAGAATTTTCGCGTAATATTACTAGTTTGACTCTTATACTTCTTTTTTAAAATATTGCTACGAATGGAATCTAAAATTAGTAAGACAGCAAAAATTGATGCAGAAACAACAACGCCTGCAACAAAAAGCAATGGCCATTGCCATCTCCATGGCCATATGTATTCCCAAACATTATTACTCATCAACGTTTGTCCTTCGTTTGCCAGCCTTCAAGCAATACTAAAACCCATTCAGCAGCCTGCTCAACAGTAGTATTTCGCGCTTGCTCGTTTGCTTTGCGATCAGCAAATTCTGGAGGATACAAAGCAGATATTGTTTGGCGTAACATATCAGCACCTTTTTTATTGCGCCATTTCAAACGTAAAGAAGCCAATTCTCCCAAAGTGTGAGTTTGAATATCTTCACCGCTCATCTTCGAAATATAAGATCTAGCAATAGACGCCAATTTTGCACAAGCCTGATCTTTAGTAAGTTCATTGTTATGATACTTCTCAACAATCGCATCAATATCTTTACGCCAAGCTTGTTTGTTTACATTATGAACGTGAACTGCTTCTGTAGAATTGCTACTTTCAGTTAATTTTTTTGGCTTTTTAAAAGAAAAATATAAAACCGCAAAAGCAATAAAGATAACAACAAGCGATGCAGAAAGTAGTATTAAAAAAAGCGTTTCATCATGTAAAGGCTTTTGAATATCTTCCAGGCTCATTCTATTCAACCTCCTTGTTAAATGAGTCAGCAAGATAATTTGTACGGCTCACTTTTTGTGCAGAAATATGGAACACTTCTTCACTTGAAGAACCATGAATTATTGAAGATTGAACACCAAGCAGCATATCGTATAAAGCGTTTATTCTAATATTTCTACGAGCTTCGACTTCATTTTTATTTGATTCTTTTTTCAAAAACACTGGTACTTTACGTAAAGTAATTCCATCAAATATTTGCAAATCAATTGCAGCATCAAAAGGATTAATAGGAGAGACAACAATAACTACAAGCTTATGATTTTGCGTAATTTTACGCAAAGATTCAGAGTTATGAGCTTGTAATGCATACTCATCAGTTATTAAAACTACCAGACCATTATTGTCAATATTTTTTAGTAACGAAGTAAGCAACGCATCAATGTCTCTGGTATTCCTACGAGTATTAAGCAACGTATAATCTAGATTTCGCTCAAAATCAGAAAGATTACTAGCAGAATGAACATTGATAACGTTTTTTCCATCTGCACACAACAAAGAAACAGCATCATGACGTTTTAAACTCAAAGATGCAAAAAAGCATGCAGAGTTAGACGCAACTTCATACAGAGATTCTCCAGAAACACAAGCTCCATTCATATTGATGCTTGTATCTAAAGCAATCCAAGTATGAGAAGACGAAGTACGCTCTCTAGAAGACACCATAGGTTGTCCAGTTCGAGCACTCGCAGACCAATTCATCATGCGAGCTTCATCTCCTGGCTGCCACGCGTGTATGTCAATAACATCACCTGTGCCAAAACGTCTGTGCGAAGGATGGTCTCCCTCTAATAAGCCTAAAGCTTTACGCGCAATAGGCAAATCAATTCGCTGATCCAAAAGCTCAATTTTGCGACGCACGGCTTTAGCAGGTTCAGATAATACTAACCGCTTCGTACGCATCATGGCACAGGAACCGTCTTAACTAATGCATCAATTACTTGATCTGTAGTAATAGAATCAGCTAAAGCTTCAAAAGTTAAAAGTATGCGATGCCTTAACACTTCATGCGCAAACAATTTAATATCTTCAGGTATCACATAATCGCGTCCAGAAAGTAAAGCGTGAGCTTGAGCAATACGAATAAGTGCAATTGATGCACGAGGGCTAGCTCCCATACGAACCAATGAATTAATCGTAGGAAGTGGATGCGTACCTTCACCACGAGAAGTGGCAACAAGATCAACTACATACTTCATAACTGCTTCAGAAACGTGTATGTGACGCGCTGCAGTACGCATAAAAACAACATCTTGCAAACTTATGCGTTGAGTATTTAGCTTTGAAGGATCAACGACATCCAATCCTCGTTGAGTAAGTAATTGCAGCATACGAACTTCCTCGTCAGGATTAGGGTAAGTCATAACTGCTTTTACCATAAAACGATCCATCTGGGCTTCTGGAAGATTAAATGTTCCTTCTTCCTCAATTGGATTTTGCGTAGCAATAACCATAAATGGTTGAGGCAGAGGAATTCTTTCGCCTCCAATAGTTGTTGCTCCTTCTGCCATAGCTTCAAGCATTGCAGATTGAGTTTTTGCGTTTGAACGATTAATCTCATCCAACAAAATAACATTTGCATGGATAGGACCAATTTGCGTAGTAAAATGTTGGGAAGCAAAATCAAAAACTTGAGTACCAACTAAATCTGCTGGCATTAAATCCGGAGTACACTGCACACGACGGAAACTACCTGACATAGCTGTTGCAAGAGTTTGAGCAGCAGTAGTTTTTGCGAGACCTGGTACTGATTCAATAAGAATGTGTCCGCCTGCAATAAGAGTAAGAATAAGAGACTCTCGTAAAGCGTCTTGACCGACTAAGGTTTGTGCAAAACGTGCGCGCAAAATATTTGCAATTTGTTGGCAACGACGTATGTCATCACTCGAAATAGTTGCAGTGACTTGCGCACTTGTATTAGAAACAGCAGACGGCTGAGGTACAGCTGATCCAATGCCAAGCTTAGAAGCAATTGAAGTTTTATCGGTTAACGGTTTCTTCTGTGGTTGCGGTGGAAATAATGCCATAAGAGACATTTTAACCGATATGCAGTACTGACATGTTCAAAAATGGCATTTTTATTGTCTTTATAAGATAATTTGCAATATTTAAGACAATTAGATTTCTTGAGAATCTAGGGACCAATTAATTGGCGAAACTCCCATATTAATTAAGGCCTGATTAGCTCTTGAAAATGGATGCGATCCAAAGAATCCTCGCATTGCAGAAAGAGGGCTTGGGTGCGCTGATGTAATAAGAGTTGCATTCGTCAGCAAAGGAGCCAAACTTTGCGCATTACGACCCCATAAAATAGCTACAAGCGGCAATGGATTACCATTGCAATCAGTTCTATTGTTTAATGCTCGAATAGCTGCATCGGTTACAGGCTCCCAACCTTTTCCTTGGTGGCTATTTGCCTTACCGGCCTCAACAGTTAAACATCTGTTAAGAAGCATCACACCCTGCCTGGTCCACGGTGTTAGATCTCCACTTTTTGGAGTTTCTACACCTAAATCGTTTACTAATTCTTTATAAATGTTTATGAGACTTTTTGGCAGTGGGCGCACTTTTGCAGCTGTGCAAAAACTTAAGCCTACTGGATGGCCCGGCGTTGGATATGGATCCTGGCCAACAATTAAAACTTTAATGCTTTTTAGTGGAATAGAAAAAGCACGCAAAATGTTGTGGCTAGCAGGAAGAATATGATGTCCGCTTTCTATCTGCTCTCGCAAAAATACTCCCATTGCGCGTATTTGTGGCTCAACTGGCTTTAATGCTTCAGCCCAATCAGGATCCATTAGCTCGTTTAAGGGTTTAATATTTTGAGGATTCATATTGCTACTGTATGTCAAGGCATACCATAAAAGGAAATCAATCAAATTTTCTAAATTTGTGCTTTGTGCTAAGCATTAGATAGTATAGATTCATTATTGTTTAAATGATTTTATAAGGAGTGCAATTATGGCGCGAAATAATCAGAACGTGTCGTATACGCCTGATGCTTTTGATGAGCCACCAGAGGGACCGATTGGAGTTCATCGTGGAAATCCTGCGTGGTATGCCGTAATACTTCCTTATTTTGTTGCATTAATTGTTGCAGCGGTTGTTGGTGTTTTGGTTTGGGCTATCGCTTCTGGCGAAATCTCACATCTTCCGTTGCCTTGGAATCATCAGCAACAATCATCTCAATCAGCATCGCCTTCTAAGACTTCTGAAAACAAAAAGTCGGTTAAAAGCGACGAAGATAAATCTTCTGAAGGCGGAGATGACGACGATAATAAATCTGAAGAAAATAAATCAGATAGGAAAGATGCTGGTGACTCTAAGGATAATTCAGCAAATGATTCTAAGACGCAAACTTCACTAGATAAATCAGTTGCTGTGAAAGTTCTTAACGCAACCAAGATAAGCGGTCATGCTGCTGCTGGAGCAGATAAGTTAAAGCAAGCGGGATACGCAAATGTGACAGCTGGGAATCCAACTGGTAAAGTCCCAGGCGAGTCTGTTGTTTGGTATAAAGACGATTCACAAAAAGCTGCAGCTGAAGATATTGCAAAGACTTTAGGTATTAGTGCTGTCGAAAATGAAAAACAAATCGTTTCTCCGATTGTAGTTGTGCTTTGCAAGTAATATTTTTAGCATAAAAATAACCGGTTAGAATTATTTTCTAACCGGTTTTTATGTATAAACGCCAAAAAAGTTGGCACTCGGGTACATAGAGTGCTAATCTTCAAATTAGCACTCAAGCCTTGAGAGTGATAATAAGCAGCTGACGGCTTATTACTCAAGATTGCAGTGAAAAGTTCATAAATAACGTATGTGGAGGAACTATGGCAAAGATTATTGCCTACCAGGAAGACGCCCGTCAGGGTATGCTCGCCGGTTTGGATAAGCTTGCAGACACTGTTAAAGTTACACTTGGTCCAAAGGGTCGCAACGTTGTATTAGATAAGACTTACGGTGCACCAACTATCACAAATGATGGCGTTTCTATCGCTAAGGAAATCGATCTTGAAGATCCATACGAGCGTATTGGCGCCGAACTTGTTAAGGAAGTAGCTAAGAAGACTGATGATGTTGCAGGCGACGGTACTACAACTGCTACTGTTTTGGCACAGTCTTTGGTGCATGAAGGTTTGAAGAATGTTGTTGCAGGAAGCAACCCAATCGCTCTTCGCCGCGGCATCGAAAAGGCTGCTGAAGCAATCGTCAAGGAATTGCTTGCTTCTGCAAAGGATGTTGAGACCAAGGAACAGATTGCTGCTACTGCTACGATTTCTGCAGCTGATCCTGAAGTTGGCGAAAAGATCGCTGAAGCTTTGGATAAGGTCGGTCAGGATGGTGTTGTCACAGTTGAAGACAACAACAAGTTTGGTCTTGACTTGGACTTCACTGAAGGTATGCGCTTTGATAAGGGCTATATTTCCCCTTACTTCGTCACTAACGCTGACGATCAAACTGCTGTTCTTGAAGATCCATACATTTTGCTCACTTCTGGCAAGGTTTCAAGCCAGCAGGATATCGTCCACATCGCTGAGCTTGTTATGAAGTCTGGCAAGCCATTGCTTATTATTGCTGAAGATGTTGATGGTGAAGCATTGCCAACACTTGTTTTGAACAAGATTCGTGGCACTTTCAACACTGTTGCTGTTAAGGCTCCAGGATTCGGCGATCGTCGTAAGGCTATGCTCCAAGATATGGCTATTTTGACCGGTGCACAGGTTGTTTCTGACGACCTTGGCTTAAAGCTCGATTCTATCGACGCTTCTGTGTTTGGTCACGCAGCTAAGGTTATTGTTTCTAAGGATGAAACAACTATCGTTTCTGGTGCTGGATCTAAGGAAGATGTTGATGCTCGCGTGGCTCAGATTCGCGCAGAAATCGAGAACACTGATTCCGATTACGATCGCGAAAAGCTTCAGGAGCGTCTTGCTAAGCTTGCTGGCGGCGTTGCTGTTATTAAGGTTGGCGCTGCTACTGAAGTTGAAGCTAAGGAGCGTAAGCATCGTATTGAAGATGCAGTTCGTAACGCTAAGGCTGCTATTGAGGAAGGTTTGCTTCCAGGCGGTGGCGTAGCTTTGGTTCAGACTGCTGCAAAGATTGAAAAGTCTCAAGCAATCACAGAGCTTAAGGGTGAAGAAGCGACGGGTGCTGCAATCGTGTTCCGCGCTGTAGAAGCTCCAATCAAGCAGATTGCTCAGAACTCTGGCGTTTCTGGAGATGTTGTGCTCAACAAGGTGCGTGAGCTTCCAGAAGGCGAAGGCTTCAACGCTTCAACCAACACTTACGAAGATTTGATGGCTGCTGGCGTTACTGACCCAGTTAAGGTAACTCGTTCTGCTCTACAGAACGCTGCTTCTATTGCAGGTTTGTTCTTAACCACTGAAGCTGTGGTTGCTAACAAGCCAGAAAAACCAGCTGCAGCACCACAAGCTGGTGCCGACATGGGCTACTAAATTAAAAGTTGTAAAAATTTTATAGCTGAATAGCTCATAGACTGAATAGCTCATAGTAAATGGCGGTATGCTCGCAAATGAAGTATACCGCCATTTATATTTCATTAGATTATTCAGACTATTCAGCCCATTCCAAATAGGGAAGTAGCTTGAGCTTCCGCATCAAGATACACTCCTGACGCATGTTGCATAGCTTGCTGAATTGCTTCTAATGATTGCTCCATTTGTTGTTGCGCCGCTCGCCACTGCTGAGCGGTCGACGCAAATTGTGTAGCCGCCGATCCAGTCCACACGCTCTGCAATTGCTGTAAATTGGTATACATCCCGTTGACTGCATCTCTAATTGCACTAACCGAGGTTCCAACGGCTGCCGCAGCCTGCTGAATTTGCTCTGAATCAACTCGAAATTGTGCCATATTTCCCCTCCATTTGTTTTGCGTCTAAATAAACGCTTTTTTATAAATTATTTTGCGAAACATTCCAAATAAATTAAGCAAAGATTTTTATAATGCTACTTTTACTTGTGTGATGTCACGCTATTATGAATATATGCCATCAAAAAACTACGAAAAAGATTTATGCACCAATGTGGTTAAAAGCTTAGCTTGCACGCGTATTGCAAATTTTAACTACCAGCATTCTCATTCAAAACTATTTTTAGCTAAACGCGTATTGCTTTTATTAATGGCATTTTTATTTAGTTTTTCTTTTATTCTTCCAACTCTTCCAATAAATTCGCTCATATTTTTACCTTTAAATAGAGTAAATACAATTAATGCATATGCTGAAAGCAATGAGCAAAATTCTGGAATAGTTGCAACAGACTCAATAACAGACACAGAAAATTTGCTTGGGGATTCTGTCAGTAAAGTTGCTGACATGATTGAGACAACAAAAAAGCGTACAGGAGTAAATGTTAGGCTCTTATATTTGTCTACTTTTGGAAATACAAAAAATTCATCAAAATGGGCTAGTGATTTGTTGATTAGTACGCTTCCAGCTAAAAATACTGTGCTGCTTGCAGTAGCAACTCATGATGGAAGATTAGTTGTAGCTGTTTCGCCTAATTCCGATGAATGGCTCAAAAATAAAAATACTGTAGACTTGTTATCCGATGCAGCTTATAAGCCATTAGTAAGCACAACTGGAACGCATTGGGATCAATCTGCAATAATGATGATGAAACAAATAATGCGTGCAAAACGTACGTCAACAACTTCTTCTGCAAGTCTTATTTCTACAATTATTATGCTATTAATATTGTTGGCATTATTCTCAATAGTCGCGATTATTCTGTTTAGAAAGAATCGCATACAACGTCAAATACTTGCTGGTGTTAGAAAAGCTCGTAGAAGGCACGCTCGTCACAGGTAGACAAAAATATTCGATAACTTGTTTTATTTTCAGCAATTATTCAGGAAACATTCAGCTTGATAAGTGATGCTAATCAATATGAGTAAGAACGTTGAAGCATCTATTGTCGTGGTCGATGACGAGCCATCAATCCGTGAACTTTTGGTAGCATCTTTGCATTTTGCTGGGTTTGAAGTAGAAACTGCTGCATCCGGCTCAGAAGCTGTTGAAGTAATTGAACGAGTAAATCCAAATCTTATCGTTATGGATGTTATGCTCCCAGATATTGATGGTTTTACTGTTACGAGGCGTATTCGTCAAAATGGAATTAAAGTTCCTGTATTGTTCCTAACTGCAAGAGACGATACACAAGATAAAATTATGGGTCTAACCGTTGGTGGAGATGACTACGTTACAAAGCCATTCAGCTTGGAAGAAGTAGTGGCAAGAATACGAGCAATTCTTCGCAGAACACAAGAACCTGATGAAGAAACTCATATTATAAAAGTTGCGGATCTTGAGATTAACGAGGATTCTCATGACGTAACTCGATGTGGCGTGCCAATCGAACTTAGCCCAACTGAATACAAACTACTTCATTATCTTATGGACAATGAAGGTCGAGTTCTGTCAAAAAGCCAGATTTTGAATCACGTATGGCAGTACGATTGGGGCGGAGACGCAGCAATCGTTGAATCTTATATTTCTTATTTAAGAAAGAAGATTGATGGCATTGAAATTACTGATGATTCAGGAAAACAGCAAAAAGTAGTTCCTCTTATTGAAACTAAACGTGGCATCGGTTATATGATTCGAGAGCCTAAGGCAGGTCAAGCCTGATCATGCAATCTAGTAATAATAACTACAATAACGCTGAATCAACTATTAGCAACAGCACAAATAATAACTCTAAAGATGATTCAGATGTTAGAACTGCTGGAAAAAGTGTTGCGATAGAGCTAAGTGAAAATAACAAAAAAAACAAAAAGCCTCGTAAAACCTGCTGGCTACGTCGTCGCATAAATGCAATACCACTGAGTACGCGTTTAGTTGCATGTACTCTTGCTATTTTAACTGTAGCCGCTTTTTGCATATCACTATCAATTCAGCAGCTCGTAGGAAATTATTTGCTAGAAAAAACTGATGTACAATTAGCAAGTCAAGCGCAATTTGTTTATGACAATGTTGATTCATTGCGCATGAAAAACTCAAATCAATCTTCAGTAGGTCCAAATAATTACTTTATGCAAGTTAGAGATACGCATAATAAAATTATTTCTACTCCATTAATACCAATTAAAGGATCGGTTGTTTCGGTTCCTAAACTTCCTGCAGACGGTTTTGATAGTAAAAAAATTGTTACCCACAAGCCTTACACAGCACCTGCAATCGTCAAGGGGAATACTAATAAAGTCGATGCAATCACTAAAAAGGCTGCAACAGCTCCATGGAGAGTTTTAGTATTAACGTGGGGTCAAAAAAATAGCTATAATTCAGAGTTAAGTGTTAGCGGTTATGTCTATATTGCTTTATCTCTTAGCGATCAAATTGATACCGTTAGCACACTTACTCGTTACTGTATAATGGTGAGTATTGCAGTTATTTTGTTTGGAGCAGTATTTTCAGCAATTATTATTCAATCAGCTTTAAGACCGTTAAAACGAATTGAAAAAACAGCTTCAAAAATTGCTTCTGGAGATTTAAGCAAACGAGTTCCATCTGCTCCTGAAAATACTGAGGTTGGATCTTTAGCAGCTTCTCTTAATTCTATGCTTGCTCGTATTGAAAGAGGATTTAATGAGCAAGAAGATATGACAGAAAAAATGAAGCGATTCGTTTCAGATGCAAGTCATGAATTACGTACTCCATTAGCTGCAATTCATGGATATGCTGAGTTATATACAATGTGGCGCAACATGCCAGGAGAGCAGGAGAGAGCAGATGACTCTATTGCCCACATTAAGGCTTCTAGCGAGAGAATGACTGAACTAGTAGAAGATTTGCTTTCTTTGGCGCGTTTTGATGAGGGTCGTGGAATTAATATTTCACAGCAAGTTAGCTTATCTCCAATACTTTCTGACGCGGCTAATGATCTACATGCTCTTGATCCTGCTAGATCCGTTCAACAAGGCTATTTAACTATTTCGGATGAGTGGAAGCTTATGAGTTGCACAAATTGCGATTTTGAGCGTAAGCTCCAATTCCATGTTGGTACACTTCCAACTGTTACGCTACTCGGTGATGGTGCTAGATTACGCCAAGTAATGACAAATATCGTAGGAAATATTCATAGATACACCCCTGTTGATTCTCCTGTAGAAATTGCAGTAGGAGTTATGAAGGCGTCTATAACTCCAAATGAATTATCTAAATTACCTTCTGTAAAAGAATCACTGAAGGAGTTTTTGGAAGCAGCGGAAGTCAGCCAATCTACTGATACGGGTCATAAGTATGCTGTAATTCGAGTTGTTGACCATGGCCCTGGAGTTCCAGAAGAATCATTGTCTAGAATTTTTGAGCGTTTCTATATTGCTGACCCATCAAGAGCTAGAGAAAAAGGTGGAACTGGCTTGGGTATGGCAATTGCGCAATCTGTAGTAAAAGCACATCATGGTTTTATTTGCGCAACTATATCTTCTCCATTAGAAGCATCGACCAATTCTAAAACTAATCTTGATGACACTATGGATGGGTCTGAGCAAATAGATGTTAAAGCTCATGGCCTAACTCTTACTGTAGTTCTGCCAGTTAATGAAATCGATGAGCCTTCTAAAATTGTTAACGATTAAAATATTGGCATTAGCAACACTTGCGTAGGTTAAAAAAATTTTATTGCCCGCGTGTATGCGCTACAATGTAATAAGGAAACAAGTAATAACAATATTTGGTACACTATCTATAAACCTATCGCATATGCTGATACTTTATGCCTTGTGCACTTCAGCGTGCGAAATGAGAATTATTTGGAGTGAGGTGTGTTATGCCCAATGGGCGCGTGCGTTGGTACGATACGCAGAAGGGGTACGGCTTTATTGTTGGAGATGATGGTAAGGATGTTTTCTTGCCAGCAGCAGCATTGCCAGTTACTGTAAAAACTTTACACAAGGGTACACGAGTTGAGTTTTCTGTAATTGAAGGTCGCAAAGGACCACAGGCTATGGGCTTGAATGTTATTGCAACAGCACCATCGCTTGTAAAGGCTACTCGTCCTAAAGCCGAAGATATGGCAGCTATTGTAGAAGATCTTATTAAGCTTCTTGATTCTGCTGGTAATGGTTTGCGTCGACGTCATTACCCATCAACTGTTGAAAGCAAAAAACTTGCTACATTGTTGCGTGCAGTGGCAGATAATTTTGACGTTCAGGAATAGTGTCTGGAATATTATTTATGACTGATGAAGTGATGGATCCACAAGAACTAGCTAGAAGTATAGCTGTGGAAACTTCAGAACGTACTGATGCAGTAGGAGATTTTGTATCTTCTATAGAGCTTGGCGACGGAGTTACAGACTTTCGTTTCGTAAGCAATTTAGTTGGGTATGAAGGCTGGCAGTGGTCAGTTACGTTGTATCATGATGAAGAAACGCAACGTTGGACCGTGAACGAATCAACGCTTGTTCCTACTGAAAATTCTTTGCTTTCACCACCATGGATTCCGTGGAAAGACCGCTTGAAACCAAGTGATCTTTCTGTAATGGACTCTATTGGCACATCTGAAGACGATTCTCGACTAGAAGATGGCTTCCGTCAAGTAAATAATATTGATGATAATAATTCTGAAAAGAATATAGAATCAGCAAATTCAGATGATTATTCTGAGTCTAAAACTGAAGATGACGCTAAAGCTAATACTAGCGAAGAAGATGCAGACACAAACGCAAACGCAGAAAAAGATATTAATCAAAATCAAGAATCTTGCGATGCAAATAATGATTTTGACGAAGATCTTGAAGAAGCTGTTTCAACGCTAAGACTGTCTCGCAGACGAGTAATGACTGCGGAAGCAATTTCGCAAACAGCTAAACGCTGGTACGCAGGTCAACATGGCCCAAAGTCGTTATCTACAAAAATTGCCGATGGCAAAGCATGTTCATCATGCGGATTCCTCATTCCTCTAGCTGGAAGTTTAGGCTCTATGTTTGGCGTATGCGCAAACATGTGGAGCCCAGACGATGGGCGAGTTGTATCGCTTGATCATGCTTGTGGTGAGCATTCTGACATTGAACCACCTGAGCCATCGCAGCTTTGGATTCAATCTGAACCTGCATACGACGATTATCATATTGACATTTTGCAACAAGCTCCACGAGATGAGCGAGCAGACGTTGAGCTTATTGAGGAAGCAATCGAAGACAGTAAGATGCATCGTCGTAAGCGCAGAAAATTAGATTCAAAATTGCGCAACAAAAAAGAAGCCTCAACAGACAAAGATGAACAAAATAATTTATCTGAATCTGATTTAATAGACAATTCAACTATTGACGAAAAATCATATGAAAATAATGATGACAAAAATCGCGAAATTGAAGTTGAAAATCAAACTGAAAAAATTGAAGAGACTGTAGCTAATGAATCTGAAAAATTTGAAAAATCCCAAAAAGATACAGATTATCCTGATTCTTCAGAAGTAAACTTAGTAGACGAAAATTCTGTTACAGAAGAAATACCGTTAACAGGAAAAGTGGAAGAGTCACAAGAATCTGAAGACACTTCAAAAACTACAGCATCCACATCAATGCGATTATATAAAAGAAAATCTCGCAGACAACATAAGTAATTATGCAAGAAACGAGAATATGAATATTTAGGTTCATCATTCATGATTATTGTGATGCTATGGAATGCTGTACGAATGAATAAATATATACGACGCTTCGCGTCATGGCGACTCGTTACCATGGAATGAAAGAAAAGAACGGAAGGTAGTTATGTTTGAACGGTTCACTGATCGCGCACGACGCGTGATTGTGCTAGCTCAGGAAGAGGCTCGCTCACTTCAGCACAATTATATTGGTACTGAGCATATTTTGCTCGGGCTTATTCGCGAAGGTGAGGGCATTGCCGCGAAAGCGTTAAGCTCAAAAGGCGTAGGCCTAGAAGGCACTCGCAAACAGGTTGAAGAGATGATCGGCAAAGGCACTGTTTCGCCTGCTGGTCATATTCCTTTTACGCCTCACGCTAAGCAAGTGCTTGAACTGAGTTTGCGCGAAGCTCTTCAGCTTGGTCACAGTTATATTGGTACTGAGCATATTTTGCTCGGGCTTATACGCGAAGGCGAAGGTGTGGGCACGCAAGTACTTATAAAGATGGAAGTTGATCTTGGAGACTTGCGAAGCACTACTGTTGATTTAATTCGTGGAGATAATGCTCCTAATGGTAGCGAGAAGGGCGAGTTAGCTAATGCTGGAAGTGTGCAAGATAAGCGAAATCAATCCGGCTCTGCTCTTCTTGATCAATTTGGACGCAATTTAACATTTGAAGCTCAAGAAGGAAAGCTTGATCCTGTTATAGGTCGTTCTGAAGAAATTGAACGCGTTATGGTTGTACTTAGCCGACGCACGAAGAATAATCCTGTGCTTATTGGAGAGCCTGGAGTTGGTAAGACTGCAGTTGTAGAAGGTCTCGCACAGAAAATCGTTGAAGGCGATGTGCCGGAAACGTTAAAAAATAAGCAAGTTTATTCTCTAGACTTAGGTTCAATGATTGCAGGATCTCGCTACCGTGGCGATTTCGAAGAGCGCTTGAAAAAAGTGCTTAAAGAAATTAAAACACGCGGCGATATTGTGCTTTTTATTGATGAGATTCACACTATTGTTGGAGCAGGTTCTGCTGATGGAGCTCTTGGTGCATCCGATATGCTTAAACCAATGCTTGCGCGTGGAGAGCTACAGACAATTGGTGCTACTACTACTGACGAGTATCGCAAGTATATTGAAAAAGATGCTGCTTTGGAGCGTCGTTTCCAGCCGATTCAAGTTCCAGAACCTACAATTGCTGAAACAATCGAGATTCTTAAAGGATTGCGTTCTCGCTACGAAAATCACCATCATGTAACTATTACCGATGGAGCTTTACAGTCTTCTGCTGAGCTTTCTGATCGTTACATTCAAGATCGTCACCTTCCAGATAAGGCTATTGATCTTATTGATGAAGCTGGTGCGCGCTTGCGTATTAAGCGCTTGACTCAGCCGCCTGAGCTCAAAGAATTAAACCATAAGATTGCTAAGATTTCTGAAAAGAAAGATGAAGCAATCAAGCAGCAAGATTTTGAAGAAGCTGCCAATCTTCGCGACGATCAAGAAAAGCTTGAGAATGAAGCTGCAGAGAAGGAAAAGGCTTGGCGCGAAGGCGAGTCTAATGTCAAGATGGTTGTTGATGAAGACATGATTGCTTCCGTTGTTTCAAGCACTACAGGCATTCCTGTAGTAAAGCTTACTCAAGCGGAATCACAGAAGCTTCTTCAAATGGAATCTGAACTTCACAAGCGTATTGTTGGTCAAGATGAAGCTGTGTCTGCTTTAGCTCGCTCGATTCGTCGTGCTCGAGTTGGTTTGAAGGATCCTAAACGTCCTTCTGGATCGTTTATTTTTGCTGGTCCTACTGGAGTTGGTAAAACTGAGCTTGCCAAGGCGCTTGCAAACTTCTTGTTTGATGACGATAATGCCTTAATCAGAGTTGACATGTCAGAGTTTGCAGAAAAGTATGCTGCGTCTAGGCTTTTCGGTGCTCCTCCTGGATATGTTGGATATGAAGAAGGTGGCGAGCTTACTGAAAAAGTTCGCAGAAAGCCATTCTCTGTGGTGCTTTTCGACGAGATTGAAAAAGCTCATCCAGATATTTTCAACACGCTTTTGCAAGTACTCGATGACGGTCACTTAACAGACGGTCAGGGTAGAAAAGTGGACTTTAAGAATACGATTATTATTCTTACCACCAATCTTGGTACTCGCGATATTGCGAAGGCTGCAAATACTGGCTTTACACTTGGAAATAACGCTGATTCCACGTATCAGCGCATGAAAGATCAGGTTAATTCTGAGCTTAAGCGTCATTTCCGTCCAGAGTTCTTAAACCGTTTGGACGACACTATTGTGTTCCGTCAGCTTACGGAGCCAGAAGTTCGTCAAATTGTTGACATGGACGTGAAGTTGCTTAACGACAGGCTGTTTGATCGTCACATGTCTCTAGAAATTACGGATGCCGCTAAGAATTTGCTTGCACAGAAAGGCTTCGATCCTTTGCTTGGTGCACGTCCGTTGCGTCGCGTAATTCAGCGAGATATTGAGGATACTATTTCTGAAAAGATTTTGCTTGGTGAACTTTCTGACGGCGAACACATTAAGGTGGATGCTGAAGGCGAAGGATTGCTGGGGGAGTTCACAATTAAAGGCGAAAAGTTTGAGACAATAGACACAACTGCTGCTGTTGCTACTGAAGAAAATAAGTCTGAAGAAAATAAATCTGAGGATAATAAGTCTGAAGATAGCGAAAAAGAAGATAGCAATAAGAATAAGTAAAGTTACACAATAACTAACTGAATACACTAAAAGCCCGGCGCGTAAACTCGTCGGGCTTTTTGTTTGAATAAATTTTATAAAAACGTATAAATTACTTAGCAGTTGTGTCAGACGCAGTGCACATTACATTAGCAGAAGTTCCAGTTGCGCTCTTATGAGACACTTCTTTGCCATCAACAGTAATTGAACATTCAACTTTGTAATTGTCTGGCGTTGGATTATCAACGTCTATTTTTGGCGATGCCATGATTGTCCAATCCTTTTGAGCATCCTTGCCAGTAAAGACTTTCTCCCAAACACCATTATTTGTGCTTTCATTGCTGTTAGAACCAGAAACTAATAAGTTAATATCAGTTGGAGCAGTGCCCTTAACTTGAATCTTCATCTCTTTAGCATTCTCATTGGCAATACCTTTTGCCATATTGTCTAGCTTTTTACTTGCTTTATCTAAGCCAGACTTAGCTTTATCTATAGAAGCACTAAAACTTGCTTGCATAGATAAAGTAATTACTATTGAAAGGATACCTAGAACAAGACCAGCGATTACCATTCCATGACCACGCTTGTGTCCTTTTTTACCAGTTGATTTCCAAGAGCATCCAGCAAAAATTATAGCAAGAATTCCAAGCACAAAGCACATATTATTAATAATTGGAACTACAGAAAATACAATGCTAATAATACCCAATACAAGCGCAGATACTCCAAGCCCACTCAAATGCTTGTTATTGTTATCATTATTCACTGGAGACATTTCCATATTCTCCCCATTCATCTTTCTTCCTTTCTTAATTCGATTTGAAAATTATGCAAAATTAGAGTCAGCCCCAAAATTTGCATACAACACAATAAAGTTTATTCACTTAAAAAAAAAAGCAATATTTTTTTCGAACTATGTGGATAAAAGGTTCAGTTACGAGTTTCACAATTCAACTGCGTATTGTTTCAGAAGAATGAATATGCTAGAAGGTCACACAAAACTTGTGACCCTCTGCTAACAGCAATCAACACTTCTTAATATAAATCCTGACTTGTAGAAACTACAGATTTGTTTTTAGTTTTGTGGGTTTGTTTATATTAAATTCATTCCTTAGTCATGTGAATATAGGATTTGAAGAGAATTTCTAGGCGCTCGTCGTTATTAGTGCAAGGCTTTGTAGCACCTAAAGCAACATCTACTATTTTATCTAGCTCGTTGTGAGCTTTGCGCAAATCTGGAGGCATGTAGGTCGGTCTAGTTTCTTAACTCTTGTGTGCAATGAAACTTTTCCTTCTGAACTCTGAAACTATTGCTTTCTGTGTTATATATCCCAACACTCACCATGTTGAGACAATCGTGTTGCTTTCCAAACTAGATTCAAAGAAATATATTAGTGTAGAACTTCCGATGGATGATATGGACTTAACAAGTGCCGAAAGTAAAGCAACCTATAAATAAATTCAAAACTATGTTTTTAAGAAGCTTGGATTTAAGGTATCTAATTTATATATAGCACAAGTAAAAGAAAAATGTGGAATTAAAGAAAGAGAAAATTATAATAAACCTAAAAGAGAAGACTTAAAACAACCAATTTGTCCAATAGAAAAAGAAGAGGCAATAAAAGATGCGTTTAGATATTTTCAGATGATCTAATAGATGTTTGCTAAAGCTAAAATTTCAAAATTAGTATTTGAAAATGTTTAAGTTTAGTATCCTATTAATAATTAAATATTGAATAGAGTAAGTCTATTTTAGCAATAGGTGAGCACTATTATATAAATATAAATTATCAGAATATGAAATTGATTTTTCGAAGAAAAGATTAAGCCTATGGAATAATGTTAGAGTTAAAAAAAATAGTGAAAGGATGGCTAAAATGCGATTATCGAAGATAAAGATTAAAAACTACAGATTGCTTATTGATGCCGAATTGGATGTCGATGCAAAAACAACCCTTATTGTTGGCAGGAATAATACGGCCAAGACCTCCTGCAGTAACTGTATCAACACCGTGCTACAAGGAAACGATTTTTCATATAATGATTATCCTATATCAAAGCGAGAAAACCTCTACAACCTGTTTTTTCAGTTCATGGAGAAAAAATTGAGTTATGAAGATCTCTGCAGAGGAATAGAACCTATTTCTATAGAGTTTGTAGTTGATTATTCATTGGATGATCAAGATACAAAATTGGGGGCATTATCACCTTTCATTATTGACGTTGATGTGGATACCACTACAGCGTTAATTCGTGCGGAGTATCAGTTGAAAACTGACGAAAGCAAACTGCGGGAACTGTTTAAGGATAGTTGCTATAGTAATGATAAATTTGCGCCCAAAGCAGAGGAAATGCACGCTATGCTTGCAACCAATTTTTCGAGGTTGTTTGGCTTAATTATCTATGCGGTTAATCCAAAGAATTTAGAAGATTGGCAAGTTAAAAGTCATAGAGAACTTAAAGACCTTTTCCCTTATTATCCGATTCCTGCAGAACGCATACTTGGAGAAGATGGTACTCAAAAGAACGAGTCCCTTAGTTCGTTGATTGCGGACTATTTCAGCTTGAACGAGGAAGATTTGACACCTGATATAGCAGAGAAAGTCAAGGAACTCCGTGCAGTAGTTGATGGTGCAAACAAAAATGTGCAAAAAGAAAGCGATCGAATACTCAGTGACTTGGTCAGCAAGGCAGTTGGTTTTGGATATCCTAATGTTGAAGAATTGCAGCTTGGTGTTACTACTGAGTTAAAAATTGACGATCAAATAAAAAACCAGACACGGCTTTCATATAGCTCTGGCGCCGGTGACGAAAGCCTGCCCAGCTCCCATAACGGATTGGGGTACAAGAATTTGATTAAAATGGAATTTCTCTTGGCTGCGTTTGCACAAGATGTTGAGAAAAAGGGAGACGCCTGCATTCCATTGTTGTTCATTGAAGAACCTGAGTCACATATGCATCCTCAAATGCAGCATGCGTTTGCGGAGCATTTAGAAAAATTCCTCGATAAAATTACAACTGTTCATATTCAGACGTTTTTAACTACTCACTCTGCACATATAGCGAATACTATGGATTTCTCTAAAATCCGGTATGCGAAAAAGTCTAAATCTGGAGTTGTTTATAAGAACCTTGATATTTTTGCGAGAGAAAATGCTGACAACATGGATTTCATCAAGAAATACCTTACCCTTAGCAGATGCGATTTGTTCTTTGCAGATAAGATCATTTTTGTTGAGGGTGCTTCGGAGCGGTTGCTGCTACCGGACATGATAGAGAAATGCGAGAAAGAAAAACTGTTTGATTCAGAAAAATATAAACTGCCCGCACAGTATTATGCTTTGATCGAAATTGGAGGAGCATACGCATACAAATTCATACCTTTTGCAGACTTCCTTGGACTCCCTTGCTTAATCCTTACGGATATAGATTCTATGATAGATGGCAGAACAAAGGCTGTTGTCAGCAAAGGTAAGACTACCTCCAATGCAACAATAAAATGGTGGATGCGCAAAATTAAGGGTATTCCGCAGAATAGTAAAGATAAGATTTACCTTGCGGATATCACCGCTGCAACAGATGCAGAAAAGACTTTGGGGAAATGTCATATTGAATATCAAACTTCGGAAAATGGGATATGTGGCAGATCTTTGGAAGAAGCCATCATGAATGTGAATCGTAGTCATTATGGGTTCACAGAACCTGTTGCCGAAGAAGATTTGGAGTTTACTGAGAAAAGAAAGACGGACTTTGCACTCAATCTGATTTGCAACAATCCTAATTATTCTATTCCTCAATATATTAAAAATGGTTTAATATGGCTTAATCGGCAGCGAGTTCTTGAATGAGGAGGTATTGAGAATTGTCTAAGAATTATGAGTATTTAAATTATAACATAGCTAAGGCGGAAGCAGATAAAGTCGACGAACAAATAATTTCTGCACTCAAGGCTGGGCGTAGCTTCCGCGTGGAGGCAGGCGCTGGTTCTGGAAAAACCTACTCACTAAACCGTGTAATCGAATGGATTCAAGCAAATAAGTGGAATGATTATCGCCGAAAAAAGCAGAATGTAATATGTATTACATATACAAATGCAGCTGTTGATGTGATTTCGCAGCGCTTATCCCAAGATTCATTTATTCTTCCGTCAACAATCCATTCATTTGCTTGGAATGCAATCAAGCAGTATCAAAGTACCCTTATTAGCATTATCGAGAATGATGCGTCATTAACAACGACGGAAACGGACTTCAGCAAGGTGTTAGAGATTCGTTATACTTTAGGACACCGTTATGTATCCCAAGGAGTTCATTACTTGCACCATAATGATGTTTTGAAACTTTTTTGTACTATGCTGGATAATGCAAAATTTCGCCGTGTTTTCTCTGACAATTATCCGTTGATTTTAATTGATGAATACCAAGATTCCTACAAACCGATTATCACACGTTTTATAAACTTTTTTATTGCAGAAGGAATAGGCCCACAATTTGGCTTTTTCGGAGATGCATGGCAAACTATTTACCAAACCAACAACGCTTGCGGTGCGATAGAGCACAGCAAGCTTCAGGAAATTAAAAAGGGTTCAAACTTTAGATCAGCTCCCAGAATTGTGAAGGTTTTAAATGATATTCGCCCAGATTTACCACAACAATCTGCAATAGATAATTTTGAAGGTGAAGTAGTTGTTGTGACTTGCGATGATTTTTCTGGAGAACGTCGAACAGAACGGACATTCAAAGACGATCTCCCCGCAGAAGAACTGAAATCCAGACTGTTCCAGCTTTCAGAACACATCAAGAAAAACGTGTCAAAGGATGAAAATATCAAAATTTTGATGATTACTCATAAGGTTCTTGCCACACAGCAAGGATATGAGCGTCTATTAGCCATTATTGATGATGGACTCCGAGATAAACAAGATCCATTTTTGCTATTCTTCATGAATACCGTTGAACCGATATATGAAGCACTCAGCACATCAAATATGCAACTTCTGTTTGATACGCTTGGAATCATACGATATCCTATCACGAAAAAAGCTGATAAGATGAAATGGAAAGAGTTTGAGTCGCAGCTAAAGAAAGCTCGTAATGGCAGAGCCATTGATGTTATCAACACTATCGTAGAGACAAAGTTAGTGCCTATTCCATCATTGGTTGATGGATACTACCATCTATATTTTGATGCCCCTGATACAATCTATGGATTGGATGCAACAATCCAGGATGTTTTAGATTTAGATTACAGTCAATTTAAGGCGGCCATTGAATTTCTGTACCCTGAATCAGAGTTTTCGACAGAACATGGTGTTAAGGGCGAAGAATACGATAATGTTGTCTTCGTTATCAGTAAGGGATGGAACCAATATCAATTTGAGACTTATGCACCTATGATAACTGGGAAAGTTCCAATACCAGTAGGTAAAGAGGCATCATATGAACGAAATAGAAATTTGTTTTATGTATGCTGCTCAAGACCAAAGAAAAGATTATTTTTATTTGTTTCAATACCTCTTAATTCCACTTTTAGAAATTTTCTAATCGATATAGTTGGATTAGAAAATATTTATACATTTAATGAATATTTAGATAATAAAGCCAAATAAAATGTTGGTTTGAACAAATCTGAAAAGAAAGTTGTTTCTTTACTTATTGAAGATTCAGCTTCCACTTCAGATGAGCGAGCAATTTAAATTGGTTTAACAAAAAGAACCATAGAGCGAACATTTATTTCTTACAAAATGAAAAAGTCATCGAAAGAATCGGAACAAAACGTGATAGAAGATGGTTTGCAATAAAATAGGAAAATAATCCTCATAGATATATTTTATGTTGATATTTACATGTGGGAGTTTGGACAAAAGTTCGTATGTCGAGAGTGTCGTATTGATGTCTAGGGCTGATTAGGTGGGTGCAAGTTTGCCCTTGTGTAGCAAGGCTTAGCGAGGGCTATCGTTAAAAGGTTTAATGCGAAGCGGCTTTAAGCTTACTTCTCGCGGTTTTTGAGACCAGTTTTGCTGTTTGAGGGAAGATATCAACGTTCTAGGGTCGAGTGCACAGGATGTTAACGTACTTCGCTTGCGTTGAAAGCACACTGTGCTTTCAACTTTGAGCAAGCTCAGCGAATCGAAGTGCATTCGCGAATTATATTTAATCGCTCATGCAAGTCGATTCGCCACTTTGCACCCAGCTGGTGAAGTGGGAAAATAAGGTTTAGGCTAATTATCGTGGAGAAGAAATCTAAGTTTCGTTAGTCTAAAAATAAGGAGAGATGGCTATGGATAAGATAGATGAGCTAAATAGTGATGTGATAGTCATCAAACCTAAGCGGGTTGTTAAGGATTATGCTGTGGGTATTTATGCTCGTGTGAGTACGAATCGTAAAGAGCAGCTGGATAGTCTTTCGACTCAAGTGTCTGGTCTTACTCGTCTTGCTGCTTCTCACATGACTTGGTTTGTTGCTGATATTTTTCTTGATGTTGCTTCAGCTAAGGTTGGATCTTCAAGAAACGAGTTTAATCGAATGATTGAAGAATGCGAGAAAGGTAATCTTGATATTATTCTTACTAAAAGTGTGAGCCGTTTTGGTCGTGATACGAAAGAAGGATTAGAGGCTATTAGAAAGATTCGATCATGTGGTACAAGGATTATTTTTGAGACCGATAAGATTGATACGGAAACTGTCGATGATGAACTTTTAATCAGTGTGGTTCAAGCTTGTAGTCAGGCTGAAAATGATTGGCGAAGTGAAAATATACGCTTTGGCTTAAAACATAGAGCAGAAGATGGCACATCAGGTCTTTATAGTAGGGCTTGTTATGGTTATAAAAAAGATAAGCATGGAATGCTTATTATTGATGAAGAGCAAGCGAAGGTAGTGAGAGCTATCTTTGATTGGTATCTGGAAGGTTTAAGCGTTGGTAGAATTATTGAAAGATTAAAAAGTAAAGGTGTTAAGTCTCCAAAGGGAAAAGACAGTTGGAGTAAACGGGCTGTTGAGAGCACTTTGACTAGGCGTAAATATACAGGCGATGTGGCTATAGCTGATTCAGGCGGTTCTGACAGGCAATATTTGTATTCGGATCATCATTCCGGAATTATTTCTAAAGAGAAGTTTGAAGCCGTTGAGCTTGAGATGGCGGCTCGGAGTAATGTAGAGGTTTTAGAAGACGGAACTATTATTAGAAAGAAGAAAAAATATAGCTCAAAGAGAGGTACTAAATTATGATGGGAAACTTAAAAGACAAATTATGGTATCTATTTGTTGTATGTTTAAGAAAATTTATGGAAGCTTTATTTTTTGCTTATGAAATTATAAGGCATCCGATAAAAAATATTTCAATATGGTTAGTAGGATTGTTGGCGCTACTGATTTATGGAAATCTATCTATAGGAATAAAAGGAAAAGATATGTTTGTTATGTCTGCTGGATTGGTATCAATAATTACATTCATATCGAACTTTTTAGAGAAGCAGACGATAGATATTGATAATAAAGATAATTTCTACTTAGGATATAATATAAAAAAATTGAAATTTCATAAAAATTTTTGGCTTAAAAAATTTAATGAACTTCCAGTTAAACTTCTGTTTTGGGCGATTGCTATTATTCCAATTATCACAATTTTTGTTGAGTTAAAATACAAATCTAAAGTATTAAATGAGATGGTTGAAATAATAGTTGCACATATTAAATATATAGATTCAATATGGCTTGCTACATTCATAGTTAGCTCATTTTATTGCACCGCAATTTTGATAGAGTCAGTGAATTTATCAAGAAAAAATTTCTCTCAAAGTTATTTATATAATATAACTAATAACTTTGAAAGGCGCATAATTAAAATTGAGATAGAGCGGTATTTTAAAGAAATGTTTAATAATATTTTCAATATTAAAAGCAGATTAGGATTAGAAAATAATTTTTATAGCAATGTTGAAAGCGTCATTAATTGCATTGTTAATACTGGGGATGCAGTTAGTGCAAGTGATTCTGAAATTATAGAATTTTATAACATTGCATTTGAATGTGAAGGGAATAAGATAGACGATGTACTAAGTAAAGTGTATAAATACGCAGAATGTAAAAAAGATAAAAAAATAAAATTTTTTATTTATACTCATATGCTTAGCAAAATTTTGGAACTACTTAAATTGTACTATCACACAAAATGGAATATGATAACTAAATTACATGTGTTACCGTCAAGGATTATAAATATTGCAATTCAAGATTTAAAGAGATTGTTGAAAATAGAGACAAAGTTGCATGGAAATAAAGAATATGAAAATATATTTTGGGAAATTTACACAAGGAATGAGAATTATTTTAGAGAAGATAAAAAAAGTAACTTCTGCATTTCAAAAATATGTGAAATTTTAGAAAAAAAGTTTAGAGATATTAAATTCCTAGATTGTATTAATAATATGGATACAATGATGAATTTGTTTGATGTCTTAAATAAGATAGATAGTCAAATTGAAGAGGATAGATATTTTTCGCCAATATTTAGTACCATATTTAAACATACTATTGATAATAAAAATGAAGACAATGAGTTTGTTCAATTATTTTATGATGAGATGAAAAAACAGGGTTTACCAGAATATCTTATTAGCAAAAGAAATGAGGTTACTAAGAATATATTATTGAGTGGGTACTTGATATCAAATGATATTCTCGAGTATCTTCTAGGCTTTATTCAATTAGAAGATGCTATCGTAGTATTGATTTTTAGACTTGCTTATTCGAAACGTTCTGGTAGAGGAATAATGACAGTTGATGAATTTAAAGTTTGGAAAAGTGCATTCAATAAACTTACAGTAAGAAAAGATATTGATGAGTTAAAAGAATCAAAATTTATAGATGAAATATGTAGAGAAATTTCAAAGTCAGATGTTTCTCATTTTATATTTTGTCAATTTATTAAATGGATGTGGTCTTCATTATTTGAAAAATTTGATGAAAAGAAATATGAGGAATTCATAAGGCTTGGTAAAGAAGGAATTAGAAGAAATTTTAGTCTAGATAGTTATATTATTGTGAGATTGCTATTATGTAATTATTACTATAGGTCGTTAAGTGTTTATGAGTTTAAAAAGAAAGCTAATAAAAAGCAAATAAAAATTGAAGTAAATAGTATTAAAGATATATTAAATTTAAATAAAGAATGCGTATATATTTAGTGTCTTCAAATTGCCTAATCGAGATAGAAAATAACAGGTGTAAGCCAACCGATGATCATGCCTATAAATAGGCGAAAAGTATGGAATTAAGACATGATTTCAAAAACGCCTAACAACCTCACGTCGAGAGTGTTGTATTGATGTCAAAGGCTGATTAGGTGGGTGCAAATTTGCCCTTGTGTAGCAGGGGTTAGCGAGGGTTATCGTTAAAAGGTTTAGCGTATGGCGGCTTTAAGCTGGGTTCTCGCGGTTTTTGAGCGTGATTTTGCTGTTTGAGGAAACATATCAACGCTCTAGGGTCGAGTGCACAGGATGGATAACGTTAAAAAGTGCACCCACTTTGCACCCACCCTGCACCCACCTTGTGGAGTGGGAAAATAAGGTTTAGGCTAATTATCGAAGTGGTTCAATTACGATAATTATGCAAAACTATAGATCTGTTCTATCAGTCCACAGCTCACACTGAGTCATTACTGTTTGAACAGCATCTTCCATACCTTCAGGAGGATAGTGGTGCTCCTTAAGAAACATAAATAACCGACGGAGGGCATGGATGACGCTGTTGCTACTGTAATGCTTCAGTGTGACCTCTGGACGGACAACAATGATATGGAGCATCGGGTAGTTAACTATAGTGAGGTACTGAAAGAGAGTAATAATCAGGAATTGATTATGGTTGCCGAAGACAGAGGAGCTTATGACAATAATAAGTGCTGATACAGCTGATATAACGAAAAGAAGATGTTGTGGTTTCTGGCGGCTTTCGAATAGAGTTTCCTGATAATCAAAAGGCAAAAATGAAATGGAGAAATAATTATGAGTTCAAACGTAATAAGACATGATAACATTATCCCTTTAGTAACGCGTCAAAGCATAGCAAGCAGATATCATACGGTTACGAAAGCTATAAATCAAGAGTTTTGGAATTCAACGAGTGAAACCACACATAGTCTCTATGTTGGTTCTTATGGAAGAAACACAGCAATAAATACAAGCGACATAGATATACTTGTTGAAATTCCGGAAGCTGAATATAATCGGTACTCATATTCTAAATGGAATGGGCAATCTCGACTTTTACAGGCTGTGAAGAACGCGATTGAAACTTCCTATTCAAGAAGCGATATTAGGGCAGATGGTCAGGTTGTTAAAATTGCCTTTTCTGATGGGATGAAATTTGAAGTGTTACCAGCGTTTCCGCAGACAAGTTTGGGTGGTAGTGTTTCATACAAATATCCAGATACGAATATGGGAGGAAACTGGAGAACAACAGATCCTAAGTCTGAGCAAAAAGCAATAAAGGGAAAGAACAGCTCATCTAATGGGTTATTGTGTGCTACTTGTAAGCACATAAGAACGATCAGAGATGATTCTTATTCGAGCTATCATCTGTCAGGAATTTTAATTGATTCCTTTGTATATGTTGCGATGGGAGAATGGCATTTTACGGATGGAGATAGCAATTCCTCAAGCCAACCAATATCGTATGAACAGGCATTACTTAATTATTATAATCATATTCCATGCAACGGAATATCTGCGTCAAGTCTATATGCTCCCGGAAGTGGAATGTCGATTGATACTACAAAGGGATGGGATGTCCTCGGCAAGATCCTAAATAAAATGGTATCGGAGTAAAATGGAAAGTGATAAAAGCTATAGGGCACGATTAAAAAATCAAATAAAGGATGCTTGTGGAAAAGTTATATACACATATACTGCGCATCACAAATTAGCTGATCGACTTGAGAAAGAAAATAAGTATGTGAAGAATGCACAGATTATATTGACCACACTTTCTTCTTGCGGATTTTTTGCCAGCATTATAACAAACAAGGTCATATCGACATGGGTAGGTGGAATTACTGCTGTATTGTCTTTGTGCCTAAATCTATATGCCAAGGAATATAAGATTCAAAATGAAGTAAGCCAGCATCGAAATGCAGCAAATGTGTTGTGGGGTATTCGAGAAGAGTATGTTTCCTTATTAGTTGATTTTGAAGTGCTTGACGATAGTGAGATACAAAAAAAGAGAGATGCTCTTTGTAATAAAGTTTCAGAAGTCAATAATAATTATCCTGCAACTGATGAGAGAAGCTACAGGGCTGCGCAGAAGGCTTTGCAAAAGGAAGAAGAACAGACTTTTAAGGAGAACGAGGTTGATTCCATTTTGCCTAATGGAATTGATAAGTGAATAATCGAAAGGGGTGAGTTATATGATACTCCCTGAAAATTTGATGAATTTGATTCGTCAGGGCGAGGGGCTGACAGTCGAATTCAAAAAATCAACAACAGATATTACGAAGGATGTCTATGATACCGTTTGTTCTTTTTCTAATCGGGATGGCGGTCATATTTTCTTTGGTGTGAAGGATAACGGGACGATTCTCGGTGTTGATAAAGACTGCGTTGAGCAGATGAAGAAAAATTTTGTTACTACGATTAACAATGAGAGAAAAATGTATCCGCCACTCTATTTGACTACAGAGGAATATGAGATCGATGGGCGTATTGTTCTTTATGTCTATGTCCCGGTTGGAAAAACCGTTTATCGCAATGCGGGCAGAATATTTGATCGCAATAATGAGTCGGACATCGATATTACAGATAATGCGGACATGGTTTTCAACCTTTATGCTCGTAAGCAAAGTACCTATTTTGTGAATAAGGTCTACCCTGCCATCCCGGTTTCAAGCCTTCGCCATGATCTTATGAATCGGGCAAGGAGAATGACGAGAGTGAATACTGAGCACCATCCGTGGGTTGACATGACGGATGAGGAGATGCTCAGAAGCTGTGGGCTTATACTTGAGGATCCGGAAACGAACCAAGAAGGTATAACACTTGCGGCAGTCTTGCTCTTTGGTACGAATAACCGTATCATGTCGTGTTACCTCAGCATAAGACAGACGCTATTTTCAGAGTGTTCAATGTTGATCGTTATGATGACAGGGATGTGGTGATCACAAACCTGATTGAAAGCTATGATCGTCTGATGGAATTTGGAAAGAAGCATCTGAATGATGTTTTTACATTGGATGGTGTCCAGCGGATAAGCGCCAGAGATAAAATCCTGCGTGAGATTATTTCCAACCTGCTCATGCACCGTGATTTTTCCAGTGGATATGTACCAAAGCTTGTCATTGAACGGGATAAGATTACAACAGAGAATGCGAACCTTGCGCATGGGCACGGAAACTTGAATCTGAAAACATTCAAGCCATTTGCAAAGAATCCGCCGATAGCAAAAGTGTTCCGTGAGATCGGTCTTGCTGACGAACTGGGAAGCGGTATGCGCAACAGCTATAAATACACGAAGATGTATTCTGGTGGAGAGCCTGTCTTTACAGAGGCAGATGTTTTTACGACAGTGATTCCTCTTTCTGAGGCGGCAACGGCTACAGTCGGGCCGACCGAAGAACTTGATCCAAGGGAACAAGATAGGGAACAAGATAGGGAGCAAGTAAAGGAGCAAGTTACGATACAAGCTCTCCTTCAATTTTGTATCGTTCCTCGTAGTCGGAAAGAAATGCAAGAATTTATGGGTCTGACCGGTAGAAGAAACTTTTCTGAAAAATATATCAAGCCTTTGCTTAGTGCAGGAAAAATAGAAATGACGATACCAGATAAGCCAAACAGCAGGAACCAGAAATATAAAAAAGTAAACATTGAAGATTAAAAAGCGACCATTGGAGACAGAAACCATATATCGAATAGAGGAAAACGGACATTCAATGTATAGTTTTGGTTTCACAAATAGGTATGCCGAGACGATGGGATTTCGGACTTATTCCCTCAGAGCGAAGTCTTGAGGCGGTTGGTAAATCTGTGCGTTTGCATATTATTAGGCAGGAACATGGTCTTTGACCTGTTTCCGAGAACGTATGAGGGCAAAAATCAGTGTGTTTCCGGGCAAAAATGCGCTTTGACCAATTCCAGCTAATGAGCACGAATCTGGCTACACACTCGACACCAAGATGAAGCAGTCGAGTCATACAGAAAATCAGTAGCGCTTCTTTGCAAATCTCACTGAATCGCAATAGCGTTTTGATGATTTCTACTGTGCCTGCAGCCTGTTGTAGCGTTTTCGTTCTGACATTTGTTTGTGTTCATAAAGGTGAGTGTAAGACTAAATAATCTTGTTAGAAAGAAAAAAATTGTGTTAGTTTGCAATATTTAATAAAATACTCTCATTGGTGTAGCATACGCAAATAACAGTACCCGACGCGCATCTTAACAATGCGAATCAATTCGGGTTTTCTGATTTTTGAGGAGAGAGAATGATGCGTAAAGCAATGAAAATGTTATCTGTACCGATTGTTAGTGTCTCACTAGTATTGTGTTCAGCTGAAGTGTCTTCCGCTAACACATTGACAGAGCGCGGTAACTTCACATATGCTGCTGGTAGCCTATCTTCTACTACAACTATGACAGATGCAGACTTGGATGCGTTGATCCGTGCATTTGAATCAGTGCCTGCTGATTTGCAGTATGCTAATCCACGTACAACTTCAAATTATGAAGCACGCTTAAATGCAGCATTGCATGGCTTAACATTTAAGTCACTGATGCGTAGGAATAGGGTTTCTATGTTTGGACATTACGCACCGATGGTTAATTGGGTCGGATGTGCATTAGCGATAGCTTCATTTGTATTTCAATATGGTGTGCCTATTGCTAAGGCACTTGGTTGGCTGAAGCGAGCGAAGCAAATATATAGAACTGTGTCGGCTATCTGGAAAGCGCGAGGAGAGCTTAAAGCTCATCTTGGTTCTGATGGAGCTAAGTTTTTGGAAATGATTCTCGGTATCGAGCCAATTACTCGTAATTGCCTTTCCTAGGGTTAGATGATGGGTGAGACGAATGTAAGGCCAGTGCTTTTCAAGCATGCTTTTTGGGATAATGTGATTATAGAAACTGTTGCTGGCATTTGCACTCTTATTATTTCGCTTCTTGTACAACAGTTCGTAGGGCACCGCGTACTAGGTTGGGAAACTGTGGTCATACTCGCGTTGAGTGTTGTGGTGTTTTCGCTGCTAAGTACAGCGTATCTGCAGTGGGACAGGCATCGTAGACCAGATGACAGGTCTGGTGATTTGCTCATCGGAATCATCGATTTTGTGCTCAGGCTGCTGGTGACCTCTGGTATTGCTTCATTGCTTGTTTCCAATACTACGCTGCTAAGCATTATTATTGGCGCAGCGATTACTAGTGTGTTGCTGTTTGTTTTTGAAAAGCCTTGGCAGCCAGGTATGACGGATGCGCAATTACAGGAAGCTTCAAAGAAATCGGTTGAGCTTGGCGTTCAAATGCTTGAAGAAGAGCGCGTAAAGCGCGCCGAGGCGAGAAACATGATTGCATTACAGCATGCGAGCGCAGGTAAAACAGGCACTCCTAGAAGTACGTCTTTAACATTCTCCTCGTTAATCGTTGCGAATATGCTGATGGAAGCAGTATGCGATGTTGTCACATTTTTGCTTGCATTGATACTGCAATGGTGGATGCTTTGTACTATCGATGGCTGGCGCACGCTACTCGTCATATTCTTGGGCAATATGCTATTTTCTTGCGCGGCGGCTGCGGTTATGGTTCTGATGGGCGCATTGAAGGCTGATCAACAGAAATGCCTAACAAAAAGTTGGCCTTTCTTGGTTATTGTTGTACTGCTTCGACTGCTGATCTTTGGTGTTCTCGCTTGGCTTCTTACGCCGAGTTTGGCATGGGTAAGCGTAGTTGTTGGTATTGTGCTTACCGATATTGTTCTCGTTATCAAGTAGCACCCATGGAGAAGAACTGCAGTAGACGCATAAGATTTTATAAGACTGTTTTCTTCTCTTTTGAGCAAAAAACTCTACGCACGTCAAAAGCGTTGTATTGATGTCAAGGTCTGATTAGGTGGGTGCAAATTTGCCTTTGTGTAGCAGGGCTTAGCGAGAGTTATCGTTAAAGGGTTTAGCCTGTGGTGGATTTAAGCTGGCTTTGCTCGGTTTTTGAACGTATTTTGGCTGTTTGAGGGAAGATATCAACGTTCTAGGGTCGAGTGCACAGGATGTTAACGTTAAAAAGTGCACCCAGGGTGGTTTATGCAGAAGTAACTATAAAAGTAATTACAATAGAAGTCCAAAAAAGTCCTAGTTTTTGCTGTAAGAATTCCCGTGAAAGGGACAGCATATGAACGTTACTAATTAATTCTATATATTTAGTAGATATTTATGCAGATGAAGGTATTTCTGGGACTAACATGAAGAATCGGCGAGAGTTTAATCGAATGATTGAAGAGTGTAAAGCAAGGTATATAAATCTAGTGATTACTAAATCTATTTCACGCTTGGCCAGAAATACTTTAGATTGCTTACAATACGCTCGTGAGCTAAAGGCTAAACAAGTTGCTATTTACTTTGAAAAGGAAAACATCAATACGATGGATGCTAGTTGATGAAGTACGAGCAAAAGATGCTAGTTTAGAGTTAAAGCTGAAAACAGGGCAAGTTATCAATATTAAAAAGTAAGAGAGTCATAGACCTATGTAGGATTGCCTTCTTACATAGTTCTGTGTATCTCTTTTTTGTATAGTATAAGTGATGAGCATGTATAATATATAACAAATTAAAAGTTGGTCGGGGGGTACAAATATTGACTAATTATTTTTTGAATAATGTGATACAAATAAAAAAATATGAGGATTATTATAAACATAATTTTGATATCGATAAAATTAAGCAGGATATTTGCACAAACAAAATAGATATGAATTTAGTAGATTTATTCAGATTTCGAATTTTTTTAGATTCTTGTGTGATGTTGTTTAACAAAGAAAAATTAGAAAAAGATTATTTAAAAGATACTTTTGATCCTAAAAATTATATTGCTAGTATTAAGAATAAATATGGAGAAACGATTAAAGAAATTGAAGACAGATTTAAAATAACTGTTGATGACACGTTTTATTATGAGTTTAATGAATCAGAATTAAAATATAAACCTAAGTCATTATGGGATAGTAGAAAAATTTTAAGAAATTCATTTGCACATATGCAGTACGGATGTTTTATGAGTTATGGAGAGAACGGCCCAATTCCATATTATTTTGCATTCAATAAAGATAAGGGGATTTTAAAAAGCAAGGGATTGGTTATAGAACCACTTTGTCATGAATTAATAGGAAAACTATACTTAAATCAAATGACAAAATCTATTGCCTACAAACATACCTATATTAAATTAAGTGAAGAACTTTCATATTTTATGGAAGTTAAATATAAAGGAAAGCGAAAATATACTCTTGATAATCAGCTACATCCTATGAATAATAAGGTCTTTTCGAGTGGAGAATTTCAAGCTTTAAAAGAATTTTTAGTTAATAATGAGGATTGCTTTGAAATTACTAAAACGGAAATTACAAAAAAAGAATTAACGAAGTATTGTGAAATGTTACATAAATATCTAGGTAAAGATATTACAAAGAATGAGCTAGGATATTTTGTCAAAAGCATCTATGATATAGAAACCGAATTTTCAAATTTTTTAACTCACCTAATTCAGTTGAATGATAGAATCATAGATTATAAAATTGCTATAGATTCAAAAAAAGCTAAGATGATCGATCGAATATTGAAAAGTATTGATGAATTAAAAGAAGACAGTGATTCATGGATAGAATTCCGATGGTTCTTTAAAATTATATATATTATTAATTTTTCATTGAGGTTGGAAGATACTGACCTAGAATCGATAAAATATTCTGTTTTAAACGTAGATGACTTTGAATATGATAGTTCACAAATGGCATTGTTTGTTAAAAAGAAAATATCAGATGGTACTATTAGAAGTAGGGATGAAAAGTTTGGAAACACTATATATATTCTACATAAGATAAGAAATGCAATAGCACATGGTAGAATAAAATTAGAAGTTATTGATAATAAAGTATATTATGTATTTGAAGATTGTTATTATAAAAGAACTGAATTAATAAAAATTGCTGTGGAAAACATGAATCAATTTATAAATAATGTGAATGCGTTAATAAAATAGCAACATGTTTAAGTTGTGTAAATGATGAGTTTAAATGTAGAAAAATAGTATCAGTAATTTGTGGCATCTAAACCACCTACACAACATATCAAATTCAATCCATAGTTATAACCCGACACACGTGGAGTGTGTTTGCCTAATGTCCAAGGCGTAATGTCGAGACGCGTGGAGAGTGTAGTATTGATGTCAAAGGCTAGTATCGAAACGAGTTTGAGTGTACAAGATTGATGTAAAAAATGCACCCCCTTTGCACCTGGCTTTGTATGTGGATTTTACGCAGAAGGAAAGAGAGTTTATTATGGGTAACAATAGTTCGAACGAAGAGTTAAATACTGAAATAAAAAATGCTGGAAAAGCATATTCTGAGATAGAAACATTGAATAAGTATTTAAGTAAATTTAAAACAATTCAAAATCAAATTAACATGCCTACTAGAGGTAGAGGTAAATTCAAAAATTTATATTGGTGGGCAATAAATCTAGAAAATGAAGTGGATATTTACAGTAAATATAACAAAATTTTTTTAATGCCATATACTTTTGGACTTACAGAAGATGATTTAAATACAAATACAAGTACGGATATAATAGATTTGAAAAATTATGAAGAAAATGATGAGTTGGTTGATGAAGAAGGTAATAATTTATTTGATTGCATAAGTAAACAAAAAAATTATAAAAAAGCTAAAATACATTCTAACAATTATAACGTAGATATAACTACAGGTAATTTTCACCCACATGATGCTTTGAAGGGAGTAATAAAAGAAACAGAAATTAAACAAATCATGCTAGTAAGAAATACCTTAAGTAAAAATCAAACTCACTACGGAGTTTTATGCGAAAAAAACAATTGCACTGAAGGCGAAGAAAAAAATTTCATAGTTTTAAGAGATGAAGCCAATAAATTCTACTGCATTCCTAAAAAATGCATAAAACTAGTAAAAGAAAACGAAGAACTTGGAAAAACACTTATTGATTTTTTAAATTCCATAGGAGTTGAATAAATAATATTATTTAGAACTAAGAAATAGTTATCAGATGTAAATGTGATGTGCCCCCCCCAAAAAAAGTTAGACTTTTGTGTTTGAAAAAATAGGGGGGGTATTTTTCATATTCGTGTATAACACGTTTTATAAGAGCGTCTTTGCCAGGGCCTGGTTCAATCATTGATAAGAAATGACGGGATGAAATTGTGGCTAGCAGATCAATTAGATATCGCACGCTTTCATCAGGTCCAAGAATAGTATCTTCTTTACCAATATGTTTAAGGATGTAATGCTTGTAGTATTTAGCCGTACTATTAGGTTTCCAACCATTTTCTTTTAGTTCATTGTATAATTTGTCAAGATCTAAAGTAATGGTGACCTTCGTAGGTAAATTAATGTTTTCATTTTTATCCATGAATTTGTACCTCCTATTGCTGATAACATACTTCAATGTAGAAACAAAGGCAACAAGTAGGTATGTGGAAGGCGCGAGTGGATGGGAAAATGATTGAGGGGTTGCTAAAATGTTGGAAGTATTAAAGGTATATGATATAACATTCACAATTCACAATTCACAAAGATTATTAAGTAGGTGCAATCATTATGGAATTATATGACGGTAAAAAAGAATTTATCTCATTGTATATAAAAAATAGATTCAATAAAGAAGAGCTTGAAAAGTCTTCGAGTTTATTATGGGCAGCTTATTGTAAAACTAATAAAGAAAAGAATAACATAATAGATGTAGATGTATCGAAGTGGGCTATCGATCAATATTTGGAAAAATATTCTTATTTAAAAAATGGTAAGTGTAAAAAACAATATGAAGGTAAGAGTAAACACAAATTTGAAATAGTAAAAGATGGCATAGTGTATCACGGGGATACAATGACTTCATTTGGTAATTTTATAAGAAAGTATTTTGTGTTAACTGAAGGACTTAAAGGTATGCGTAGTGTTGGCAAGATTAGATGCGCGGACAAAATCATTGCGGGTTCAAAATTGCCAAAAAGGATGGAGGATTTTTCAAAGTTAGCACATTCGAAGGGCAATTTAATTCCAGTTCCTTTGTATTTTAATAGAGAGAGGAGTGGAGAATATGCCGATTCTGATTATTGGGATATAGTCATGTATTGTATTTTTAAATGGTGTCATTCATATGATGACAAATATCTTTTTGAATTGCTTAACAGATATAATGGAAATGATCATATGGCTGAGTCTGTATTTAGATTCAAGAAATGGATGGATAATTTTAACAATAATTGGAAGGAATTTGTTCGTTTAAATTACTTAGGTGCATTTGTTGATCAACAAAGTAATTCTTGGTATCCAAAAGAATTTTGGACAAATCATTTTGCGTTTAATAGAAAAATTGATGAATTATCATCTGATGAGTTTTATAAAGCTGTAGATTTAATTTGCAATTGTATTGAAGATCGTAACAAGAATCTATCTATTTGATGAGAAAAGTTTATAGAAACGGTTTTTGAGGTTTATTTTCTTAAGGTAGATTGTTTTATAAGACCTTGAGTGATGCGAACTTAAGGTGAGTTGAATGATTAACTGGAAAATGGTATTACCGAGGTTTCTGATAAGAATAAAGTAAATCTTGGTTGCATAATATTGTGTGCAAAACAGATGGATGTGCTCACTGCGTTGTGCACTGTTCAATGTGTAGAATTATGTGATAAAAAACACTAAAATATGTATAATTATGTGATTAAATGCACCAAAACATGTGATACACGATAAAAGATAACGCAAAATATAACAGAACAGCAGTGAAACTAAGCGTAGAAACAGCCGAGCGTTAATACGGCTGCAATATCTAATAGTGTAATGCAAGATGAAAGGTGAGTAATCATGAAAAGGCTGATTATACAGATAAACTTATAGAACTTGCGCTGAAGGAGAATAATTGAGAAAGAAAGATAATCTACAAGGGGGAAGAGAGAAAGAGAAAGAAAAGCAGGAACATACTCCCACAGATGAGAAAAATCCTCTATATTGTGAATCACATGAGCAAATATGTGAAAACCTTCGCAGTGCAAATAAGGAATTATCCAAGTATAAGGTTTTGCAGCCGAGTGCGGAAATCTTTTCCATCTTAATGATTATTGGAACTGTTTTTATGGCATCCAATAAGCTACAGCTTTTTGGATGGATCACCTATTGTTTTGCAATTCTGCTTCTTGTTGTAGTTTCTCTTATTTGGGTTATTGGTGTTATTTGGCAGCGCAATCTACACAGCCGTTTTAGTAGTGCAAATGTAGAGCGTAATAAATCTTTTCTTAGCTATGGCAAGCAACGGTGGAAGGGTAGAATCTCGCTAATTCTTTGTTGCTTTTTTGTGTTAAGTGGTATTCTAACTGCATTCTTTGGAATAACTGCGGTACGTCTTCCAAATCAGTGGCTTTTGCAGACTTGGGTATATGTTATATGCGCGGCAATGCCAGTTGTTTGGATGATTACGATTGCTCTTGTATGTGTCTTCTATAATCTCTATCTTATTTCGCGTGTACGGAAGATAGGTATAAGAATTGTACTTCGTTGTCTACATGTTCTGCTTTGTGTATTGATTATCTTAGGTCTTGGATTTTTTGACGTTTTGTTTATTGTTGGCAGATATTCTGTGAAACAAAATGATAATGGTACATACACAGAGCACGTGGACGATATGTATGCTCCTTTTGAGTATTATCTTTATAAGTCTGAAGGCCCGTTTTTCCTTAAGTATCTTCGACCAATGAAAGATTCAACTGATACTGATCCAAAAATAAGTGAATCTGAGTGGTATAGCAGAATTGATCGTAATAACAGGAAAGATACAAGATTAAAAGATACAAGATTAAAGGTTGAAGAGCCAGATAAAAATTACGATTTGCATGATTCCGCTGAGCATGATTTAGAATCAAAGAAGGAAAGAAATGCAGCGCTTAAGATATTTGATAAGTATTTTGCGGCGAAAGGCTTTGCGTTCAAGGAGAACTATACCGCCAAGGGAGATATGTACTTTGTTCTGAGTGAAAGCCGTTCGGACATTACTTATCTGCAGTATAACAGGGACTCTCAGGATGGAAAATGTGGTCTTTATATTCTGTTTAAGGCTTCAAAATCTTCAAATGGAAGCTGGTCGCCGAGTGATGCTCATATGCAGAGCACCTACACGTATGAATATAGCACTGGAGTAATTGCAGAGAGCAGTAGGGCATATTGGTAGTGGGGCAGAGTGGTTATATGTAGGAATATAAGACTATCGGAAGATTGCCAGATAGTAGCATCCATAGTTGTGTACTCTAGTTGCTTATGTTTTGGAGAACAAAACGGTGTAAAAATTGTAAAAAAGTTCTCTACATTATTTGATTTCTCATGGCAGGGGCTTGTTGGTTATTCCAGAAAATAAGGTTCCTGAGTTTAAGAAGTTGCTTGTTGAGTATTATGAGTGTGAAGATTTGCATGTGATTGCTTCGTTTATGAGGGAATGTTGTTGGAGGCGTTAAACGCGCGCGATGATATTGGTTCTTCTGTTTCTGTAAATCTTGCTGTTTATGAAAGAGTATAGTTTGCTAGTGAATGAAGAGATTAGCGTTGATAATAGTTTTAGTATTGCTTGTAAGTATGTTAAAAGTTTAGGCTTGCAGTCTGTGACGAATGCGTTTGCTTGCGTTCGTGAAGATGATTGGAAAGCACGGTATGTGAAATACATGTTATCGAGTCATAAAGGGCAAGATATTTAGTGCGTGTGAAGTAATTTTTGCTGCGTGTTTTTACGTGTTTTTATGCTCAGCATTGCTCAATGCGTATAATTATGTGATAAAAAACACTAAAATACGTATAATAATGTGATTAAATGCGCCAAAACGTATATAATAATGTGATATACGATAAAAGATACCGCAAAATATAACAGAACAACAGTGCAACTCGCGTAGAAATAGTCAAGCGTTAATACGGTTGCAATATTTAATAGCGTAGCGTCAAGTGAAAGGTGAGTAGTCATGAAAAGGCTGATTATGAGTAAACTTTTAGCATGGAAGAACTCACCGTATCGTAAACCATTGATATTAAAAGGCGTGCGTCAAGTTGGTAAAACTTGGATACTAAAAGAATTTGGTAAGCTTTACTACAAAAATATTGCTTATTTTAACTTCGATGAAAACAAAGAATATAAGCAATTCTTTGAAACCACTAAAAACGTGGAGCGAATTTTACAAAATCTAATGCTTGCAAGTGGTCAAAAAATCGAAGCAGAAAACACGTTGATTATATTTGATGAGGTTCAGGATTGCCCAGAAGTAATAAACTCGATGAAATATTTTTGTGAAAACGCTCCGCAATATCATGTTGCTTGCGCTGGATCGTTGCTTGGAATAACACTTGCAAAACCATCTTCATTCCCAGTTGGAAAAGTTAATTTTATGCAAATAAACCCAATGAATTTCACTGAGTTTTTACTTGCTAATGGAGATGAAAATCTAGCGAAGTATATTAAACAAATCGATAAAATAGAGCAGATTCCAGACGCATTTTTTAACCCTCTATGCGAGAAATTAAAAATGTATTATGTTACAGGGGGAATGCCTGAGTCAGTTTTAATGTGGGCTAAAGCGCGAGATGTAAACGCAATGCAAGAAACGTTGTTTGAGATCATAACAGCTTATGAACGAGATTTTGCGAAACATCCTAGTGTTAGTGAGTTTCCTAAAATATCAATGATTTGGAATTCTATTCCGTCTCAACTTGCGCGTGAAAACAAAAAATTCTTGTATAAAGTTGTTAAAAATGGTGCGCGAGCAAGAGAATATGAAGATGCTTTGCAATGGTTGGTGTCAGCACAATTGGTGTATAAAATTTATAGAAATACTGCGTCGAGTTTACCTATTGCTGCTTATGATGATGTATCTGCTTTTAAGATTTATTTGGCAGATGTTGGTTTGTTAAGGCGATTATCTCAACTTGCTCCGACTGCGTTTGCGGAAGGCAATAGACTGTTTACTGAGTTTAAGGGTGCTTTAACAGAAAATTATGTTTTGCAAGCGCTGCTTACTCAATTTGAAGTGATGCCTAGATACTGGTCTCAAACGAATCCGCCGTATGAAGTGGATTTTCTTATTCAACGAGAAAATGATATTTTCCCTATTGAAGTTAAATCTGAAGCAAATATTAATAGTAGAAGTTTGAAAAAGTTTAAAGAATTATTCCCTAATCAAACGAAATTACGTATACGATTCTCGCTGAATAATCTCAAACTAGACGATGATATGTTGAATATTCCGTTATTTATGGCTGATTACACGGATAAGCTTATAGAACTTGCTCTGAAAGAGAACGATTGATAAAGAAAGATAATTAAAAAAAGGAACGATTAGAAGACATAGAAATAAACTAGTGCAAAAGTTAAAAGAGTGTCAAATCCCACGAAACGTTGCAACCAGCCTAGGGGAGCTTCTAGGCTGTTTTTATGCTCAAGAATCAAGTTATCAAGCCAATCTTAAACCTTTTTGCGATATTTTCCTATCGTTAAAAGGTGCACCCAATATCCATAGTGTGCACTCAAAAAAGTGTGAATACGTTGCCAGTACTTTTCTATCCCAAATCGCGCATTAATTGTTTGAGTCGTTAACAATGTTTTCAATATTTCTGCCTGAGTAGAAGATACGAATAACTGTTACAGTCATTTGGTTTTCGTCTACTTGGTAAAAAACTGTGTAGTTATCGACTGAAACTCTGCGTATTCCCACAGAATGCCAGGGTTCCCACGCTACAGGAGGATATCGCATAGGCATAGTCTCAAGAGAACGTATAGCATACTTAATGCGGTTGACTTGTTTTTCAGCTGTTTTTGGAACTTGTAATGTAAAGCGAATGTATTCGTATAGTTCTGTAAGATCAAGGAACGCTTGCGGAGAATAGATGATGTTATAAGTTGTACTCATGCACCATATTCCTTTGCAAAGAACTGATCTACTTCATCTACACTATATTGTTTGCCAGTCGAAATAGAGTCGATACCCTTTTGCAATTCCTTATCCAACTCATCTCTTGTTAAGCTGCCTAAAGCAGTAGGCTTATTAGTTGGCAAGCGGAGTTCGAATGGCATGCCTTTTTGTAAAACAATCTGGCTGTAAAGCATTTGAATCGCAGAAGACGGTGTTATGCCAAGCTGGTTCAATATGCTTTCAGCGTTTTCTTTAAGATTTGTATCGATTCTTGCATATACAGCATTCGTATTTGACATTGTGTTCGCGTCCTTTCTATGCTTATTTTACAAAATAGTTGCAAGCATACGCAAGCAGATGAAAGCAAAAGTTTAATCACCTGTTCTCGTGTTAAATACTTCATTTGGCAAGTTCCTCATAGACTTTATTGGAGATTCGGAGATAAGGAATTTATGAGGTTGGTCAGCCTTGTAATAAGTAGTAAATGGGCAGGTCTAGTTTCTTAACTCTTGTATGCAATGAAACTTTTCCTTTTGTACTCTGAAACTGTTGCTTTTATACTTTGAAACTGTTTGCTTTCTGTGTTATATGTTTCGCAAGCATCACGCTACTTGAGCCTTTTGTTAACACGTTAAAAATTGCAGTGGGTTAGACAAAAGGATTACATATCAGTTTTTTGTCTCAATGAATTTGTTCGTACGCTGATTCTATTAAATACGTAAGCTGATTCTATTAAAATAGTTTCATAATCTTTACGCACTTTTAATGAGGAGAGTGTTTAGTTATGGGATATTCAGTTACACAACGCATTAAAAGCATTAAACAACCTTATGGTGGATATTTGCCACGAAAAGAATTTGTTGAAGAATCATTAGGCGAAGGAATAGAAGACTTATACGATAAAGAGAACATTCACCCAAGTTTAGTTGGTATAGTAGTTGACTACATGACTCGTTTAATGTCTGGATCGAGTGCAATAGACGCGTTTAAAATTTCCTTATTGGGCGCAATGATTATAAACGAACACGATAATGCATCGAAACTTATGTCTGGCATTAAAGGACTTGGCGATGAAGATATAGTTAACGCCGTCAAACTTGTTGGATTCGACGTATGCTTTAGATATGGTCCTATTGGCTACAGGCCTTTTGACGAAATCAATCCCGATGAGCACACAATCCAGAACATCAGAGTTATGGTTCAGCGCTCGCTTCATTTTCTTGAGTGTTATGGCCCGAAGGTGCTTGATGGTTTTACGCTAGAGGGCGGTTACACTGATACGGTAAGTGCTGGCGATGGTGATTTTATAACAGCAGATACTTTGTGGGATTTTAAAGTTTCTAAAGAAAAGCTGGATAAGGATCAGACTCTTCAACTGCTTATGTATTGGCGTATGGGTTTGCGTTCTATTCATCCAGAGTTTCAGAATATTAAGTACTTGGGTATTTATAATCCTCGCATGAATAAGGTTTACCGAATTGCTGTTGAAAACATATCCGAGGATGTTATACGCGAAGTTGAGAAAGATGTGATTGGGTATTAGGATTAGGCGGTTTTGCGTACTTTAAGCTGTTTTGCGTACTTAGTGAAGGCTATCGCTAAAAGGTTTAATGCGCTGCGGCTTTAAGCTGGTTGATTCAGAAAGTAGTACGTAGCAATCGTTAAACACCGTTATTTTCTCAGATAGTTGACTGAGTTGTAACGGTGTTTAGATCTTGGCTTATGCCACCAATAATATTCACCAGATTGGCTTTACACACTTTTTGGCATATAACCCCAATGCTTAAATTGCAGAGACGCTTACCAAAAAAAGAACCCCCAGATTTGAGCACTGTTAGTAGGCTTAGGGGGGCTGCTGTCACCAGTGAGTTTATCACTATTTCTAGATATTCGCTATTACTATTCAACGACTCAAAATAAAAGTGGGAGCCGAAACTATGTCAACTCCCACAGGTGTGTGTCCGCAAACGCACACCGCAATTACATTTTCATTATACTTTATAGTGTTTAAAAGGTTAATTAATAAGTTCTTACTAAAAACGCAACAGCAATCAACACTTCCTATAGTGAAATGAGCTTGTTGCACGTATAAATGATTATAGACAAGTTATAGTCAAAGAAAAAGCGTAAAGCTCTAGGTTTTTGTTCCTAGAGCTTTACGCCGACCGAGTACTCCCAATCCATTTGTTCTAATAGTCTATCATCATTAATCAAAAACGGTTAATAATTTGAGCCTATAACATCAAACTTTATATACTTGCACTGTGATTAATCTATATGAGAATCATCTAGCGTATTTTTATTAGCTAAAGGATTATAAACGCCAAAATATTTAGCAAATAGTGTTTTAAGTGCTTCAGTAACACGTTTTTCTATGATTCTTCGTCTTTTTCCTGCTTCTCCAAATCGCGAAATCGCAGGAAGTGTGGAGTCAATTCCAGTTCCGAATGTTTTTAATTCGCCATCATTGAAAGCATCTCGAATAACGTCATACGTTTTTGTTTTGTTAAGATTTTCTTTGTTAATCAAGCTTGCTAAATCTGTTTTAAATTGTTTATCAACAAAATTGTTCCATTCTTCATTAATATCTATATTTTCTACATTTTTAGTATTACTATTACTTAATTCAAGGCCGTAAATACTACCATCAAGCTGTTCAATAAATTGTTTTATAAGTTCCTTTTTACTGCGCAATTTTGTGCTAGATCCTATTGCCTTTTCAATATCCAGTTTTTGCTCTCTGGTGTTACAATGATTATTTTTATACTTGTTTACAAGAGCAAGAATGTAATCAATATTTACTTCTACTTGTTGTACAAGTTCCATTTCAAACACAACATCGTCTACAATGTCAGCCGCTTCGTCTTCTTTACGCTTCCATTCTTCACGTAAATCCTGATATTCGCTCAAGTAATTTTGCATATCGCGTTCGGAGACTATTTCTTTGCCACCATACTCGTCAAATGCTCTTAGCATATTTTGTGCTCGCAAAATTTTACCAAGTAGTATTACAAATTCTTTTTGCCTAGGCTCACCTTCTAATCGCAAATTGTTAAGTGGATAATCATCTTTAAGCGTGTTAATAAGATCAAAATATCCTAAATAATGTTTTCCATTGCTATCGGTGTAGCCGTAATATAATTCGTTAAAAGTAGGGCACAACACAATTCCTTGCGCATCTTTATCTCCAAAAAGACTAATAGCTTTATTAACTTGATTATGTAAGTCTCTAAAACAAACAATATTCCCAAAAGTTTTGATTGAGTTAAGCGTGCGATTTGTTCTGGAAAATGCTTGAATAAGACCGTGCATTCTCAAATTTTTATCTACCCAAAGCGTGTTTAGCGTTTTTGCATCAAATCCAGTGAGGAACATATTTACTACAATAAGTATGTCAATTTCCTTGTTTTTCATTCTCATTGACACATCTTTATAGTAACTCTGAAATTCACTGTTTGACGTATCATAGTGCATTCCAAACATTTGATTGTAGTCGTTTATAGCATTTTGTAAGAATTCTCGCGAATTTTCATCAAGATTTGCCGTACTTTCTGGATTCTCTTCTCCAAGAACATAGTCTCCCATGCTTCTTGCATCTGTAGAATCAGAATATTTTTCATTAGGAGAGTAGCTAAAAATAGTAACAACTTTTAAGCGCTCATCTTGAGGTAACTTTTCTTGTTGTTTTTTGAACTCCGTATAATACAATTTTGCAAGCTCAATGTCGGAAACAGCAAAAATTGAGTTGAATCCGCTTACTATTGTATTCTCTTTTATTGTTTCAACTTTTGTGTTATTACTTTTATATTCAGCAGATTTTCCACTTTTACTTTTAGCAAGTTCTTCAACATTCACAATAATTTTGTGATTGTAATTTTTCTCATTTCTATATGTTTTTCGGCTAAAATTATTAAGAATATACTCCGTAATATTATGTATACGCTTATGGTTTGTTATTACTTCTCGACGTCTAATGTCTGTTACTAATTCATCTGTTTTCTTTTCAAGAACGCTAGAAGTTTTAACAGTAGATACGTATTCTACTCGGAAAGGCAAGACGCTTTTATTATTAATTGCGTCAATAATCGTATAGCTGTGAAGTCTGCTTCCAAAAGTTTGCTCAGTTGTAAAAAGATGAGCAGTATCTGGACCAAAAGCATTTTCTTCAAAAATCGGGGTTCCAGTAAACCCAAACATAAGACTTTTGTTAAAATGATTTTCTATATTCGAATGCATATCTCCAAACTGGCTACGATGGCATTCGTCAAAAATAAACACAATATGTTTGCTGTACACTTCGTGAGTCGGATTGGAATTAATAAATCTTGTTAGCTTTTGAATAGTAGTAACAATCAGTCTTGATTTCTCACTATTATCGGATAATTGCTCAGCTAATATAGATGTAGAAGTATTACTATTTGCGCATCCTGGTTTAAAATTGTCATATTCTACTATTGTTTGATAATCAAGATCTTTACGGTCAACAACAAATAAAACTTTATCGATCAGATTACCGCCACTTGCATTTTTAAGTTCATTAACAAGCAGGGCTGTTTTAAAACTCGTTAAAGTTTTCCCAGATCCTGTTGTATGCCAAATATATCCGCCGCCTTCAATCGAACCATATTTATTGTAATTATCAGCATATTTTATGCGATTTACTATGCGTTCTGCAGCTGTAATTTGGTACGGTCTCATAACCATAAGCTTTTTATCTTTAGTAAATACGCAATATTTAGTGAGTATGTTTAGTATTGTGTTTCTCGCAAAAAATGTTTGCGTAAAATCACATAAGTCACTTATCACATTGTTTTTTGCGTCAGACCAATTTATAGTAAACTCAAAATTGTTTATTGATGTGTTTGCATTGCTTATTTTGCTATCGACTTGTTTTCGCGCATCGATTCTAGTGGAATTAGAATAATACTTTGTGTGAGTACCGTTTGAAATAACAAAAATTTGCACGTATTTAAATAAGCCACTTTCTGCCCAGAAGGAATCGCGTTGGTAGCGCTGAATTTGGTTGAATGCTTCTCGAATAGGAATGCCTCTGCGCTTTAGCTCAATATGAACCATTGGTAATCCGTTTACTAGAATTGTCACATCGTAACGATTTGAGTAGCTAGGGGAGTTTGGATTGGATTCGTTTGTGTTAACAGAATATTGGTTTATTACTTGCAATATGTTGTTATGAATATTTTCTTTGTCTAATAAGCAAATGTTTTTTGTTTCGCCATCATCACAAACAAAACTTTGCTTCGTACTTCCTTTTTGAATCTTCTCAGTTTTTTCAGCAATGCCTTCAGCATCGTTTGCTATGCAAGAAGAAAAGAAGCGATTCCATTCGGAGTCTAAAAAATGATAGTTATTGAGCTTTTCGATTTGCACGCGAAGGTTTGCTATAAGATCTTTCTCATTGTGAATGTGAGCGTACTCGTAGCCTTGGGATTGCAAAATGTTAATGAACTCTTCTTCGAGTTGTGCTTCGCTCTGATAGCTTGTGCTTGTGCTTACTTTCGGAGTAAACATAGACATTACTGTACTATCTTGATCTTCTAATATGATTTTCATTGTAGCTGCTTATCCTTTTAAATAATTTTACTCATTTATATTCTACAAATTTAAATTATCTCCAATGTAAATGGTTAAATATTCCATTTTTATATTCTTCATTTTTATTCAGAAATTCTTTTATTTCCATCTCATAATTATGATTTTTTTCTATTTTTGATACTAAATACATTAAATTTACTAATGCTGCAGCAATAGATTTATCTGTATAGCCGTTTAATAAAGAAGAATTTTTAACATCACGAATTGAAGGAGTTGATATTACAGTTTCCTTATACCATAATCTGCAATGATGAGAACACAAATTGCGCAAGTACACTATTGAATGGATTGATTCAGAAGATTTACGAATTTCTGTTTTTAACCCCATTGAATCAAAAAGTTTTCGCAACACATTAGTATCTTTGTACAAAGAAATCATTCGTGAAATAGTATCAAATGGAAAAGCTTCAACGGCAGCCCATATTGGTATAGGTTGTTTCTTACTCTTGTAATGTTTTATACAAACTTCGTTAGATTTTTCCAGCCATTTATTCATATTAGATAAAAGATTATTTATGCTTATATTAGATTTTTTAATATACGAATCTGAATTTAGGTATGTATATGCTCCTCCAGAGTTTGCAACGTGATATGCAAATCTAGATCTTAATGTTAACTCTACTTGTGCGGTACCTTTAAGAATAATTGTTCGCAATTCTTCATCCATTTTGTACGGAACAAGAAAATCAACGTCTTTGCTGCCTGGCTTAAACTGATTATTGCCAGAAGAAGGATCGACTTGAAACACTCGAAAATACCCAGATAATCTATAGTAGTTGCAGTTATATAGCATACTTTTTAAATTATTTTCATCTGTAACTACTAATTCTCGAGTTTTCATGAGTTGAATCATATCGTCAATAGATTTTGGAGGCTTTGAATCAGCTGAAAAACAAGAAGAACCCCCAGGTTTGAGCACTGTTAGTAGGCTTAGGGGGCTGCTGTTATCAGCAAGTCTATCAGACATTTTTTACCTCCTCAATCTCTTCGGCGAGTCTCACTAGAAATGTAATTTATATAAATTGTAATACTAGATACGCTTTTATAGTTTACTTTACATAAATTGTGCATAACTACATTACGCACGCTTGAAGGTTAGGAGTTGATCGCGATAGTACTCGTACTGCTTGCGTCTAGCTTCGATTTCTGCAGGCAGGCCTTTAGTTAAATCATTGCACAACGCGTCAAAGCGATCCAGAATTTGTACGATTTGGCGCTGTACTTCAAGCGGCGGAACTGGGATTGTTATTCCTTTAATTGATTCTGTGCTAGCATGAACGACCTTGCTCTTAACTTTTCCAGAACTTTTTTGCAAACGAGCATCAGTAGTTGATAATGCATAACTCAAATACTTAGGATTTTGATTATGTTTTACAACAACGATATCTCCACCAGCTAAACATTTTTCATTACCAACATAAGCGCATGATTTAGCAATGTCTTCAACGCTCTCACCAGTAATTGCAAATAGAATATCACCATGCTCAAAATACTTTTTATTTGTAATTAAAGATTCATTTGTATGCGAAAAGCAAGAATCAAACCATAAATTATATTTAGTATAAATTTCCCCATATCTAACGCACGGTATTCCAGTAGAAGTCACCTGATCCTTTTTAATTCCATAACCTCTGAATACATCAGTAGCAATATCGCCAATCTTCTTATACTCCACACCATTAGGGAAGTAGCGTTGGATAAGCGAGTGTAGAGGATTATTGTCGTCAAATGTGAGCAATGTATCTCGATAGTATTCGTATTGCTTTTTACGAGCTGTAAGCTCTGCTGTAAGCTCTGCTGTAAGCTCTGCTGTAAGCTCTGTAAACGTATCTAAAATCCGCACAATCTCCTCTTGCACATCAAGCGGCGGCACTGGGATTGTTACTTTACTCATAACATTACTCATGAGTTTTGCATTACCCATGCCCGAACTTACATAGTTCTTCGCATGAATTGTCAACGCATAATACACATACTTAGTGTCAACTTGACAATCTGATATATCAATAACGCCACAAACATTTGTCACACTGAATTTACCGTCACGATAGAACACTGTTCCAGCATTAGCACCATCAGTTGTCCATGTCACATACTTACCGTCAAACATGTAAGTAGAAATCGCACCAAATTGACCATTATTTTCTGTTTGAGACGAGTAAACAGGATACTCACCTGAATTATCATTTATAAAGCTTTTCGACATTACTTTACCACGAGAAAGCGTAGCAATATCGCCAATTTTCTTATACTCCACACCATTCGGGCAAAGCTCAGCGATTAAATCCTCAAGCCTGCTAGTCATTGAGCCACCTCGCTATTATCAAAGTTAACGCTGCCAGCTTCAATCTCGCTTACAATCTTCTCAATCTGTTCACGCAACTCCTGCTCGCGATCGCAAATCGTTGCAATTTGCGCGTTAAGCTCCGTAATATTAATCTTTTCGCGAGTATCTTCCGCTTCAACGTATGTAGAAACGGAAAGATTGTATTTATTTGATTTAACTTCTTCTAAAGATGCCACGTGCGCAATATGCTCCACATCTTGCCTAGAAGTGTACCACTTAACAATCTGCTCAATGTTCTCGTCCGAAAGCTTGTTACTATTCGTTGACTTTACAAACTCTCGGCTCGCATCAACAAACAGTACAGAAGTATCATTCCGCTTGTTTTTACGCAAAACCATAATGCACGTAGCAATCGAAGTGCCAAAGAACAAGTTACTTGGAAGTTGAATCACGCAATCAACAGCATTATGCTCAACTAAATATTGGCGAATCTTTTGCTCGGCTCCGCCTCTATACATAATCCCAGGGAAGCAAACAATAGCAGCTGAACCTTTTGGAGATAAATGCGCTAAGCAATGCATTATAAAAGCCATGTCTGCCTTGCTTTTTGGAGCAAGCACACCTGCTGGAGCAAAACGAGGATCGTTAATCATTACAGGATTAGAATCTCCCTCCCAACTCGTGGAATAAGGAGGATTAGAAACAATCAAATCAAATATAAAATCATTTTCATCTTTACCTTGATCATTATCGTTGTCTCTTGCAAACTGTTGATTAATTAAAGTGTCGCCAAGCGTAATACTAAATTTTGAAAAGTTTATGCCATGCAAAAACATATTCATTCGGCATAAGTTGTAGCTAGTAACGTTCTTTTCTTGACCGCAGAACTTATACGAAATATTTTCAAGACCAAGCACAGTCTTAGCTTTTAGTAGCAAAGATCCAGATCCGCACGCAGGATCGTATACGCCGTTAACTTGCTTTTTTCCAACTGTTCCAAGCTTCGTAAGAAGCATAGAAACCTCAGCAGGCGTAAAGTATTCACCTCCGGACTTTCCGGCGTTAGATGCATACATGCCCATTAAATATTCATACGCATCACCAAAAGTCTCAATAACGTTATTTTGCAAGTTTCCAAGTCTCATGTTTGCAACAACTTGTAGCAATTGCACAAAACGTTTGTTTCTTTCTTCAAGAGTGTTGCCAAGTTTAATATTGTTCACGTCGTAATCTGAAAATAGACCAACAAAATCTCCATTTGATTTAGAACCTTGAGATGATTGTTCAATACTTTTAAAAACGTGGTTTAGTGTAATATTCAAATTAGAGTTATTCGGAGCATTTTTTGTTACATTGCAAAACAGTTCGCTAGGAAGCATGAAGAAGCCTTTTTTGTTAATCATATCTTCTCTAAGGAATTCTGCATCCTCGTCGCTAAGTTTTGCGTAATCAAAGTTAGGATCGCCGTTACCTTCTTTTGCAGCTCTATGCTCATCTTCATTAATAAAATTGCATAAATCTTCAGAAATATAACGATAGAACATTGTGCAAAGAACATAAGTTTTGAAATCCCATCCATCAACAGAACCTCGCAAATCGTCGGCAATCTTCCAAATCGTGCGATGTAATTCCGCGCGTTCTTCTTCTTTGCGAGTGTCCATTAGTGTGACTCCTTGTGTTAAAACTTATGCAACATAAATAATATAGGTAATTTGAAATATAAGCTATACTTGTTGCGCTTAAGTATTTGATACATTATTTATGCCGATTGCAGTGTATGCTGCAGATTTGGCTGAATCTCTTGACGTTCGCGAGCGCCAAGCAGGATTAAACATGCTCTCGGAACTACTTACTAAACATAATCATGCAATAAAATAATAAAAAATCACACCTTACGATTGCACAGTAAGAATGATTATAAAAGATTAAGATTTCTAAAATCAAAACTTACTAAAGACTCGATATACTGGGACACTTTAGATGCAGAACATAAGCTAAATGGCTTAGACACACTTGAAACTCTCACAGAACACGCTATATAACGTTTAAAGTTGTTTTATATAGACATTTCGTTGTATTTAAATATGTTAGAATTAAGTCTTTCAAGCATTGCCGGTATATGAGCCAATAATTTATCTTGAAAGCATCGCGGCTGAACATATCAAAACTGTTTCCTTAACGCAACAATTTTGATACGCTTGCGTACTATCTATATAAATTAGATTTAATACATAAACAAAGTTGTGCGATAAAGAAATATTCGGTATACTAGCTACTAGGAGTCTCCCTGCGTTGAAAGTCGGCTTCATGCCGTCGGTTGATTTACTCACCTTAGGCGTTGTGTGGGGCTCCTTTATTTTGCCGTTACCTCTTATTTTTGGCTCTCAACCAGCAATCCACATTTAGTGGATTCCTCTTTGTACGGTAATTTTCTGAATTTTTATAATGTTTTGTATCATAAAGGTCAAGTACAAGAGGAATTTTATTATTGTTTAGAAGTAAATTGTAGAAATATAAATCACCCTTTTCAAAGACTCTTTGAACTGCCCACAATGCGTAATCAGTTATTGCCAATAACGGCTCATTCGAGTACGGTTGCGTATTGAATTTAATGTTTGACGCATCTATATTCGGAAGATTATTAGTGCTGTTTCTAGTTCTTTCTTGTGCAATGGCTAACGAACGTTTCAGATTAACATTTGATGTAGTGTTTCCCCTTCCAGCTATATTTAGTACCAATTTAGGATATTTTCCTTTATCCTTAATTAAGTGAGACATTAAATTGGCATATAATTCTGCTTCTAGATTATTTTCAGGTAAAAGATCCGATAAATATGTAGATTTTCTAGCAACTACAACTTGTGTAGTGAAATCAATATTTGAACATATAAAGTTAAAAAACAAATCTCTTAATTGTTTAGGATCATTTTTTGCGTGAGGATAATATTTTCCTTCTTTTTTAATAAGCTTTTTTACGCTTTCAATATTATTGAAATTACTATCATTTTGTATTTTTGTACAAAAATTTATTATCTTATTACGAGCTGCGCTAAGATCCTCTTTAACGTATGTCATACCAATCATAAAAGACGCAGAAGCGCCAAGTCCAACAGTGATTGTATTTCCACCCCTTACTACCTTCTCATGTTGAAAAGTCATGTCTCCAGATTCATCAATGAACCTGTGAAAATCTTGTAGTTCATATTTTTTAATCATCTCTTTTTTCATGCATAAATTTTACCACACAAAGTTAATGAAAATTAGTTAAAAGTATCTTTGTTGATAACTTTTTATTAAATTTTGATATTCAATCATTTATATTTCTAAAAGCAATACATGAATATAATATATTGTAAATATACAAATGATGGAGAAAGAATATGAGCTACGTTGCAGATAAACCTATTGAAAAAGCTGATGAAGATTTATTGGGAAGATTTGATTTTGCGAAACAATTTGGAAAATCGATTTGCGAATATGATAGCGAAGATGGTCTTGTAATCGGTTTGTATGGAAAGTGGGGTAGTGGCAAGACATCTATTATTAACATGGCGATATCTGAGATTCCAATAAACGAAGACGAAGCCAAAAAAGTAGAGAAAGAAAAATGGTATTCAAAATTATACAAAAGAATAAGAAGATTCGATACTTCACAAAAAACTGAAGAAGAAAATCAAAATAATAATCCAATAATTATGAGATTTTCGCCATGGAACTATTCAGACAAGAACAATTTGATTAGTTTATTTTTCCATGAATTGAAGAATAAACTAGGTGTAGCTAAAGGCGAAGAGAATAAAGAAAAAATCGGAAAGGCTATATGTCAATATTCCGATATTATTGACGTTTCATTATTTATTCCAGTAGTTGGGCCTGCAATCGCTCCTATATTGAAAACTATTGCCAAATCAAAAGGAGCTAAATTGATGCAAGCTCCTAGTTTGTATGAAGCTAAAGAAAAATTGTGTGAGGCGCTAGAAGATTTTAACCACAAAATAATTGTTTTTATTGATGATATAGATCGATTGACTACTCCTCAAATTAAAGATATTTTCCAATTGGTGAAACAAGTAGGCGATTTTCCAAACATCATTTATGTACTTACGATGGATAGGGAAATTGTTTGCAATGCTTTGTCTGAATATCACAATATTGACGGAGATGAATATTTAAAGAAAATTGTTCAAGTTTCTTTTGAAGTTCCTGAAATTGATAAATCACTACTGCCTGAAATCCTAAAAAACAGACTCAGCGGAATTATACAAAAAAATGATTACGAAGAAAAATTTGAAAACAATAATTATTTCGAAAAAGTACTTGAAAATTGCGTGAATCCATATATCAAAAATATAAGAGATGTAAATAGATTGATTAACGCGTTCCAATTCAAATATGACGCTTTATGGAAGGAAACATCATTTGTAGATTTATTAGCTATTACTGCAATAGAAATTTTCGAGCCTAAACTATATGAATGGATTGCATATAACAAAAATATGCTTTGCGAATGCAAAGAGCATAGTTATTTGATGATAGAAAATGATGATAATAAATATTTAAAGCAGTGTAATGAAAAATTTAGTAATTTAGGATTTGACTTTAACAGAGTAATTGATATTCTATCAACCTTATTTACACGATTTGCAAAAGATATTAATAAAGATAGTTTTGTAAAAGACTTTACTAAAAAACACTCAACAAAATATCAATCTGAAGAAGAACTTACTAGTAAAATGCGTGTTGGTTCCGCTGAGAAATTTGACTTATATTTCAGTTTTAATTTATCAAGTATAAAAATTCCAAGAGAAGAAATTATTAAATGCGTGAACGATTATAATTATTTCACTTTGAGACAAAAAATTAAGAATTTTAATAAAGATGGTAATATTATACTCTTTTTAGACAATATAAAAGCGCTAGTTCTTGATAATAAAATATTAAATAATAGACTTGCTTTAGTTGCATCAGAATTATTTGAATTGCAATACGAATTTAAAGACCCATATCCATCTGTTTTCTATAACACGTCTGCAGCTGAATATTCAGAACACATATTATTAAACATAGTCGCTTGCATTGATAAAGAAAACGACAGGTATGAAATTATTAGTTCTGCAGTTCAAAATATTAATAAATACAACATTGGCACAACATCTACGATAATTAGAGATATTGGATTTGCCTACAAAAAATATGGATGTGAAGACGAGCGTAAAGATTTCCAATTCATTAACCTTAAACATTTAGCAGATATTGAAAAAATTTATGCTACAAAAATTAAATCTATTTCATATTCCGAGGATATATTAAATTCTTATCAATTCTGTGTGGCGTTTTACGTATGGAAATGTATTGATAAAGAAAGTGCCATTTCATATGTTAAGAATATATTTAATAATGAGAAGAATAAGCTTAAATTCTTATGCTTAACAACATATAATAGTTTAACGGGCTGGAAATTTTATTCAGAGAATTGCTTTAATCTAGTTTCTGAAGAAGAATTTTATGATTCTATAAAAAATTTTGATAAAAGCAGATTAGACGAATTCACTAAAGAAGAGCAAATAATATTAGCTTCGTTTACCATAAACTACGAAAATAGAGACAATGATCATTTTCTTCATGCGCAAGAAAAACAAGCTATAGAACTCATAGAAAAGTGGAAATCTGAAAGTAAGAGTAATTAAGAGTGTATACAGTTCTGTCTGAAGTTCCATTACAGCGTTGTAAGGAATTTCAGACAGAGCTACAAACTACCGTACTTTGCGCCAACGCAATCTATCGTCGTTCGCGCCTAGTTTACACATCATAAGAGTTCCTCGTATAGTCACTCCTTGTTGTCCGGAAGTAGAGCAGAAGCTTCCAGGATGTACTAGAGGAAGTTGCTGTTGTTGAGGCTGCTGAGGAACAGTAGCTGGTTGTTGGGTAGGTGCTTGTGCCTGCTGCTGAACTGGTGCTTGGACAGGTTGTTGATTCTCTTGCTGTTCTTCTGCGTTCCTATTTTCAGATTGTGTAGAATTTGAATTGGAACTATCTACAGATGATTTGTTTGTTGAATTCTTTTTTGTGCCTGTTTTGTTAGTGTTAGTTTGATTTTTATTGTCAGAATCCCCATTTGAAGACGACTTTGGTTTATTTTTATTATTATCTTTGGAACCCTTGGATTTGCTATCTTTATCTTTTTTGGCAAAAATTGAATCCTTTTCAATTTCGCAAGACAAGTCATTCTTTTTTACGGAGCAGATTTCGTCAGAGTAATGATTTATGGCAAATTCTATTTCTGTTTCATCAAACTTAAGGTCTTCAAGTTTTGACTTTGCGTCTTCTTCAGTTAAATTATTATCATCTTCTACAAGCAGCCTTAATTTTCTTACTGCCACATTGTTGAAATCGTAAGTGTCGTCTAAATAATTTATAGCAGATTCAGAATCTTTCGCGGAGCATCCGGAAGTTGTCATCTTTTTCTTAATAGCGTTCAAGGACAAAAAGTCGTCAACTACATAGTTTTTTGCTATATTTTTACATTCTGATGCACTTAACTTGGTTTTAGTGTTGTTTGGTTTATTTTGCTGAATCGAACCTATGACCCCAGCTGCTAAAAAGATTATTAATACAGTTAGGAGTATATGTTTAAGTTTTTTAGATTTTGTATTTTTTGGATTTTTTGCATTATTTGGCTTGTGAGACATGTTGATCTGGCTCTTATCATATGGTGTAGCGCTGTTATTTATAATTTGAGTTTTTTGTACGTCACTATTTTTGTCAGAAACATCATTGTTATTCATAGAATATCTTTCTCTGCTGTAAATATTTGATATATCTTATTGCCGTCTTTATGAGTACTGTTACAGTTTAACCGCATTTTGCTTATTTTGTGAATAGAATTTATGTTAAATATTTTCTATTCTTCAAATTAGAAAAATTTGTAAGCTTATGAAGATTAAGTGCGTATCAAAACTGTTTCCTTAACGCAACAATTTTGATACACCTTCGCCGAATAGAATATATGACACACCAACAGACACGCTGAAAAACACGCCAAATAGCACACCAAACGACACGCCAAAATAGGCGAGGGCTTGCATTTGTAAATATTTCGGGTATAGTAATTACTCGTGCTTCGGCGCTGACATTGTTCAGTAAAGTTGCATTGCGGACATAGCTTAGTTGGTAAAGCGCAACCTTGCCAAGGTTGAGACCGCGGGTTCGAGTCCCGTTGTCCGCTCTAGGTCCGATGAGTTATTCGACCTTACGGTGGGTTAGCCAAGCGGTTAGGCAGCGGCCTGCAAAGCCGTATAGATGAGTTCGACTCTCGTACCCACCTCGATTAAGCTTCAAGCTTAATAAACAACCTGGGCGGTTGGCGCAGTGGTAGCGCACTTCCCTGACACGGAAGGGGTCACAAGTTCGAACCTTGTATCGCCCACTCGAAAGGATTGCCTTTCACGCATAATTAAAAAATTTTGGGTGATTGGCGCAGCGGCTAGCGCACTTCCTTCACACGGAAGGGGTCATAGGTTCGATTCCTATATCACCCACAATATGTTCGCAGTGTAGAAGCACTGCGTTTTTTGTTATCTGGCTATTTTTTATTTCCTAACTTACATATGAAAATTTTTCGCAGCCAAACACACATGCAACCACAAATAGAAGCAATATCTCATAGCAGTCAGTCAATCAATCAACCAACCAACCGACCAGCCAAGCAAGCAACCAATCATTTCTTCACAGAAACACACATACTAATGTTCATTTTGAGTTCATTTAATATCGTGCTATACTCGTCCGAGTACAAGTGAAAATTGCAGGGGTACTGGAAACAGTTGAGAAACACCCTTTGAACCTGTTTTGTTAAGACATGCGTAGGGAGCAATTACAATAAGTGATTTCTTTCTGTCACGATTTTCGTGACATCTTGCGTTGCCACAAAGTAGTAGCAATTACACGAGTATCAACTAAACAATTAAAAAAAAGATTTAAAAAACAATTAAAAACTAAAAACCAAACACCAAAACCAAAAAATATCCGCCTGAATGTCACTTTTGGGAAAACTTGCACAAGTGAGGAGGAATACTGCACATGATTGATAGCAGCATAAGTGCTGAAACTATAGAATCGGCCATAAGCTGGCTTGCAGGATTCACAGAAAAACCAGGAGAACAAGGAGTTACTCGACCTCTTTACACAAAATCTTGGAAACAGGCTCTTTTTGCTCTTCGTCAACGATTTGAAAAACTCGGTATGACTGTAGAATTCGACCAAGTTGGAAACCTAATTGCAACTGTTGAAGGATGCGAAAAACCAGAAAGCATAATAGCTTGTGGATCGCATATTGACACAGTTTCAAGAGGAGGTCGTTTTGACGGCCAACTTGGAATAGTTGCAGCCTATTTAGCAATTAAGAATTTACTTACTAGATATGGAAAGCCAAAGAAAAGTCTTCGCATTATCTGCTTAGCAGAAGAGGAAGGCTCACGTTTCCCATACGTATTCTGGGGTTCAAAGAATTTCTTCGGACTAGCCCAAAAAGAGGACGTAGAAAATATTTGCGACAGCGAAGGTGTTCCTTTCGAAACAGCAATGCGTGAAGCTGGGTTCAATTATCAAACAACTCAACCTAAGTTCGCAAATCTTGAAGCCTGGATTGAGCTACACATTGAGCAGGGACCAACGCTTTACAGCAATCACGAAGATTTAGGTATTATCACTAGCATTGCTGGTCAGCATCGTTGGGATATTCATCTTAAAGGCGTACAAAATCACGCTGGCACAACAATGATGTCCTACAGGCACGATGCAGTAGATTGCATGTCTCATATAATCGCCAAGAATCTTGACAAAGCCAAGAAAGCAGGCGACCCACTGGTGCTTACTTTCGGTAGAATCAGCGTAGTTCCAAATCAAGTAAATATTGTTCCTGGAGAAGTTACTTTTTCAATGAACTGCCGTCATACAGATAAAGCTTTTCTTGATAAATTCTTGCAGGAACTCGACGAGGATATTCACGAAACTGCCAAGTCTTATGGCATTACAGCGCAGATCGATAAGTGGATGTCTGACGATCCTACACCACTTAGCGACGATATTATTAATCTTTTGAAAGATCAAGCTAATAAGCAAGGTTATGCATACAGGGTCATGCATTCAGGTGCTGGTCAAGATACGCAAATTTTTGCTCCGTTTGTAAAATCCGGAATGATTTTCGTTCCTTCGAAAGATGGTATTAGTCACGCTCCAGAAGAGTACACAGATCCACAAGACGCTGTTCACGGGGTAAAGCTTTTACGAGATGCTCTGCATAGTTTGGCTTATGAGGACTAACGAAAACCAACTAAAAGATAACGAAAACCAAAAAGAAATGGAAATTTAGGAAGGACGCAAAAGGCATATACTATGCAAACTTCACTGCTTAGTTAACCGCAGCGAAGAAAAGTGAATATCGAATGAGAGTACAACGCTTATTCACGAATAAGAGGCTGATACGAAGGGGCGCACCACCACGGGTACGACATCCTTTCGTATCTTTTTTATTTTTGAGCAAAGTTGCGATTATTACTTTCAAAAAACTCAAAACACAAAACACAAAAAAGAATCAAATTTACAAACAAGAAAAGTAAGGAGGTGCGCATGCAAATTAGTAAACTGCTAAAAGATGAGCCAGTAGCTAGTAAAAACTTGGAATGTTACCGCGAGCGCGGCTACACCAACGAAGATTTACTGCCAAAGCCGCAAGAAAAACGCACAATGAGCGCTCTTAATTTCTGCACTTTGTGGATGCAGTCTGTACACAATATTCCTAATTATGCTGCAGTTGGCGCATTCCTTTTAATGGGATACTCTCCAATTTACGTAATGATTGGTATCATGCTTGGCGCAATTCTTACAGCAATTGTCATGGTTGCTAACGGTGTTGTAGGTTCCAAATACGGCATACCGTTTTCTATGCATTTGCGCGCAACATACGGAAAAGCAGGCGCTCAGCTACCAGGATTCCTTAGGGGAGTAGTTGCTGCAATCTGCTGGTATGGCATTCAAACATATATAGGTGCGAAAGCTTTAGAGATTCTAGTTGGCAAAATTTGCCCTGAGTTTCTTACTTTTGGAAACAAAATACCATTCGTAGGTTCGCACATACCTATTATTATTTCCTTCGCAATATTTTGGTTGCTTAACTTGGCGATTGGCTTAGGTGGAGGAAAGACTCTTAATAAGCTAACTGTAGTATTAAGCCCACTTATTTACGTTGTTTTTGGTTGCATGAGCGTATGGGCTATTAGCTGCGCTGGTGGATTATCTGCAATCATGCAGTATCATGCTACTGTTCAAGCGCCAACTAATTATGATCTTGGGCTTTTCATGATGATGGTTGTAAATTCTGTACTGGGCGTTTGGGCTGCTCCTGCCGTTTCTATTGCTGATTTTACGCAAAATGCAAAGTCAACTATGGCTCAACTAAAAGGTCAAATTGCTAGCTTCTTGCTAAGTTACGCGCTTTTTGCCTTTACAAGCGTAGTTATTTTAGTGGGCGGATCGCTTTTTTACCATGAAACTATTACAGATGTTCTTGTTATCATAAACAAGTGGGATAGTCTTCCTGCAATTGCAATAGCTACTGGGTTGCTTCTACTTACTACAGTTTGTACAAATGCTACTGGCAATATTGTTCCTGCAGCATACCAGCTAACTGCTTTAGCTCCGCGATTTGTAAATTATAAGCGTGGCGTAGTTATTGCAGCTCTTGTAAGCACTGTGTTAATGCCGTGGAAGTTTATGGCTAATATTACAGGCTTCTTGAATCTTATTGGTATGCTTTTAGGCCCAATTGCAGGTGTTCTACTTGCTGACTATTACGTAGTAAAGCGCACGCATATTGATCTTGATCAAATTTATTACGATACAAATAGCTCGTCAAAATCTGCTTATTCTGGAACTAACTGGATATCTTACACTTCTACGATACTTGGGCTTTTATTTGCTCTTTCCGGACAGATAATTCCTCTACTTTCACCGCTTACTCAAATCTCATGGATTGTGGGATGCGCTGTAGGTTTCGTGTGTCAAATATTACTATCAAAAGTTTTTCAGCCAACAATGGCTAAAGAAAGGAAATAATATGAACTACGATGTAGTAATCACAAACGGTTTGGTTGTATTCGATAATGAAGCAACTAAAACCGATATAGCAATTAAAGACGGCAAGTTTTCCGCTTTTGGAAGCAACTTTGCAGCAGAAAAAACTATTGACGCGACTGATTTAATAGTTGTTCCTGGAAAAGTTGATTCTCATGTTCATATTAATGCTCCAGGCGGCGGCGTTCGCGACGATTGGGAAGGTTTTGTAACCGCAACTTCTGCCGGCGCAAAAGGCGGTATTACTACAATGCTGCAAATGCCTTGCAATCAAATTCCTGCTACTACTGATGGAAAATCATTTGAGGCAGTTTTAAAGGAGGCTGAAGGAAAACTAAAAGTTGACGTTGGTCAAACTGGTGGTTTGGAGCCACAAAATCTAAACGGTGGAATATGCGAGCAAGATAAGCAAGGTGTTGTTAATTACAAGGCATTCCTTGGAACTACAGGCGACAAGGATTTGCAAGTTGATTTATACAATTGCGACGATTACTCCTTGTACACAGGTATGCAGCAGATTGCAAAAACCGGCAAAATTTTGATTATGCATTGCGAAAACGCTCCTATTACAGACCAGCTTGGAAAGAAAGCTCATCAAATGGGAGCTAGAAAGCTTTCTGAGTTCGTAGCAACCAGACCTGTTTTCACTGAAGTTGAAGCTATTGAGCGCGCTTGTCTTTTTGCTAAAGAAACTGGATGCAGAATTCATATTGTTCATGTTTCTTCACCAGAAGGCGCTCAAGCTGTTGCTGACGCTCGTAAGAATGGCGTTGATGTAAGCTGCGAAACTTGCAACCATTACCTGTATTTCGACACTTCTGAGCTTGACGAGATTGGAAATATTGCTAAGTGCACTCCGCCAATTCGTGACAAGGAAAACCAGAATGGCTTGTGGGAAAAGGTTTTTGACGGTTCTATTAACTTCATTGTTTCCGACCATTCGCCAGCTCCTTTGAGTTTGAAGCAAACTGATGATGCTTTCACAGCTTGGGGTGGTATTGGTAGCGTTCAAAACGATGTTGATGTGTTCTTTGATGAAGCTGTGCAAAAGCGCGGAATGTCATTAACTCAATTTGTGGCATTGAATTCTAGCAATTCTGCAAAACGCTTTGATTTGAAAGGAAAAGGCAGCATACGTTTGGGTTATGATGCAGATCTTGCATTCATTAAACCAAATGCTCCTTATGTTCTTAAAGCTGAAGACCTTGAGTATCGCAATAAGTTCAGCCCGTACGTTGGTCGCACTATTGGCTGCCAGGTGGTAAGAACTTTACTTCGCGGTGAAGAAATTTACAGCAAAGAAAATGGCGTTTGCAAAGGCTTCAAGGGCAAGTTTATTCTTCATCCAGCTAAGGATTAGGTAGAATCTTTAAACGTAATATTTAAACGTAATATTCAAAACTTAAAGCATATTCTATAGAAAGGAGGTAAGTGTGCTGAAACTTAATCACGATACTGTGGATTATGTTGAGAACGAGAATTTACTTGAACTACTTAAGCGCGAAGGCTACGACAGTACTTTTGTTGCAATAGAAGTTGATGGTGAATTAGTAAAACGCAAAAATTTTGAAACTTTCATAGTTAAAGATAACGCAAAAATTGAAGTATTTAGCATTATGGGAGGAGGATGAATGGAAAGTGACGATATTCGCGCAAAAGTTCTTAAACGTCAGCTAAAGGAAGATAATGATTTGTTTGCTCAACAATCAGTTTCAATACTTGGCTGCGGCGGTTTAGGATCAAATATTGCGTTGATGCTTGCGCGAGCCGGCGTAAAAAAGTTGTACATTTACGATTTTGACAGTATCGAGTATTCGAATTTAAACCGTCAAAATTATACGATTAACGAAATTGGACAACACAAAGTATATGCTACTAAAGCGCGACTTAATGAAACTTTGCCGTACGTTGAAGTAGAAGCTTTCGTACAAAAAGTTACGCCGGAATCGTTAGATGAAATTGCTGAGCGCTCCGACTTGTTTATTGAAGCATTCGACAATCGCGAATCAAAAGCAATGGTTCTTGACTATTTCATGAATCATCCTAACAAATATGTTATTACCGCTTCTGGCTTATCTGGACTAGGAGATATTAAGAACGTAAAAATTAAGCATCTTTCAAACGTGTGCTTAGTAGGTGATTTTAAGTCTTCTCCTGAAGAAGGCTTGTATTTGCCTTATGTTTCGATTATCGCAAGTTTAGAAGCGTTAGAAGCGTTGAAATGGATAAAAAATGGAGGAAATTATGGAGAATGAAGATTATTTAGAATTAGGTGGTAAGAAGTTTACTTCTCGATACATTTTGGGTTCTGGAAAGTATTCTGAGGAGCTTATTGATGCCGCAGTAAATAGTGCTAAAGCTGAAATGATTACTGTAGCAATTCGCTATAGCGAGAAAGCTGCAGGAATTTTAAAGCATATTCCAGAAGGCGTTACCATTTTGCCTAATACTAGCGGATGCGTAACTGTAGAGGAAGCAGTTAACACTGCACATATTGCTCGCGAAATGGGTTGCGGAAACTTCATCAAGCTTGAGATTATTCCTGATCGCAAGTATTTGTTGCCAAACAATGAAGCTACTTTGCAAGCAACAAAGATTTTGGCTGACGAAGGCTTTACTGTTCTTCCTTACATGTATCCAGATTTGTACTTTGCTAAGGCAATGCGCGACGCTGGAGCTGCTGCAATTATGCCTCTCGGCTCTTTGATTGGCTCTAACAAGGGTCTTGAAACTAAGAAGTTTATTCAGCTTATTATCGACGAAATCGATCTTCCTGTTATTGTCGATGCCGGCATTGGCGTTCCAAGCCAGGCTGCTGAAGCAATGGAAATGGGTGCTGCAGCTGTAATGGCAAATACTGGAGTTGCTACTGCAAACGATATTGTGCTTATGGCTAAAGCATTCAAGCTTGGTATTGAAGCAGGCCGCGCAGCTTATCTTGCAGGCCCTGGTCGAGTGCTTGAAAAAGGTGCAACACCATCTTCTCCAAAGCGCGATGACGAAAGCAAGTAAGCAAACAAATAAAATAAGTCTTCAACTTAAAACACTGAAAATCTGAAACAAGTAAGCCTTACAAGTGCAGCCAGTACTTGTAAGGCTTGCGACATACCTAATTTGCACTTTTTATGAAAATGATATAAGGTATTCACTTATTTGCGGACATAGCTTAGTTGGTAAAGCGCAACCTTGCCAAGGTTGAGACCGCGGGTTCGAGTCCCGTTGTCCGCTCCATTTTTTCTCAATATTCGAAGCCGTCGTATTCTCTTATTAGCAATCTATTGATGAAATAATTTCGATAAATAATGTCGCGCATTTTATAACATGCATAATTTCTTATATACTAAAATAATGTGATTAAACGCCACATTATGTGCGCTAAAAATATAAAACAAAAACTCACATGCCACAAAGCAAAGTGAAAGAATGGGGATTATGACTAACAACATGCAAACTACTGAAAATTCAGAATCTCAGGAAGATAGTATGTTGCAACTACAAGAATCTCTTAACTCGTTGTGGTCAGAAGGCAATCCAATAGATATTTCGTCGCGCGCTAAAAAGTACGTTATTAAAGATTTTCCACAAACAAATATCAACAATCAATTAGGCTGGGTTCAACTTAACAAGAAAAAAGAATACACGTCAATTGGATTATTTAAAGAAGACGGAAGAAAATTCCTTCAACTAGCAGTAGCAGATTCAGAAGGGCGAATATTTCTCGGCAGCAAACTTAGCTACGAAGATATTCAAGACATGAGACCGCAACTTTCATTTGTAGAAAAAAATAATTCTTCACTGAAAGATTTACACCGTTTTTATGGAAAACAATATAAAAAAACAAAAATTACTCTAAAATGTGCATTTTCGGAAGCGTTTGACGAAACGTACACCAAACATACAGACTATGATATGGATAATATCGTAGAATCCTATTTAAATGGCGACGCAACCGTAGAAGATTTTCTCGCTTCTTTAGAAAGCAGTAAGTCTAAAAGCGCGTTAAAACCAGAACAACGCTCTAAAACTTTTGCCGGAAAAATAAACCACTTTTCTAAAACTTTTTCAAAAATTAGAAAAGAAAACGTATTTTGCGTATCAAACGGAGACTTAGTTTTACAACTTTCAGAAGATGACGGTTTAATTAAAATCGGATCATGGATGTCACACGGGTTCGGAACTAAAAAAACTTATACTCTCGAAGAGTTACGAACTAAACTTCCAGAAAACTTACGATGCAATCTTACATACAGAAATGCAATAACAATAGCATTCTTTGCAGCATTATTCATTCCAGATATACACAAGTCTTTAACTGGATTTGGTTACAGCAATGTACTTCGCAGACTAGAACACGAAGCACCTTTAGGAGCAATACGAAGAAGTGTAGAAGACATAAAAATAGCGAAAAAAGAAAATTTAAGAGTTTCAGGTTTAGAAGAATATTTTGAAAAATTAATGCGCTCAACTGGAGCTTTAGAAACAGAACGCAGCCTGGAAGCAGTGCATGGTGCAGAACGCCTACACATGCAAAAATCTCAGCAAACAGAAGCAAACTACTTACTTTGGGATGATGCTTTGGAACCAAATGCTGCACTCAAAGTACTTAAAATAGAAGGCGCTATTAACCGTTTATATTCAATTTATGATTGTCTGCAAATTAACTCCATTATGGGAGGAAAAACTTGCGAAAATACTATAAAAGAAGAGCAGGCATCACAAATCGACATGGCAATGATTAAAGATGTTGCTTTTGCAGCAAGCGGTTCAATAGGTATGCAATTTTTTGGCAATCCTCTGATGGACGACAAAATAAGACCTATTTTGCACATGTGGAGAAGAGCAAAGCAGGTAAAAAATAACGATAAGTATTTCAATAAGATAGATAACGACAGTGAATGGTCCTATAGGCAGCGTCTTTCTAATCTTATTAGAAGTGTATACTTGCCGTTCCGTTTTGACGCGGAATTCCGATCTAATTTAGAAGATGGTAACGTGGCAATAAACCTTACTACAGCTGGAGCTGCACTTATGCCATCTGTAGCTTACGCTAATGAGGATAAATCTTGGAAAAATCTGAACGACGACGATAAAGAAAAACTAGCTACAAACTACAATCTTCAAGTTGGAATGATAATGTCTACTCTAGCTTTTGGAGCAAGCGGTAAAGTAAAAAATGTTTCTATACGCTTAGATTCAATAGGCTTAGAAGAGATGGTTACAGCACAAAACAATGCTATGAACAATCTTGTAAATCGTACTCTTAATGCGCTTAACGTTATGAATAGTGACGCTGCAAATAATGATTCATCCAAGCCAAAAGGAGATCCAAAAGACGGTGACATTCATGGAGACCCGTCTAAATTGCAAGAAATGCAGCAGACTAATATTAGTAACGCAAACAAGACAAACAATAATGTCATATCAATGCATGCGAGCGCAAGCAGCCAAGAATTAAACTCAGAAACAGACACAAACGCAGATTCTAACGAAAATCAACTGTCCGAAAACAGCATGGATAAGTCTAAAGAAGAAAATTCATTTGCAGCTTTTACTACAGCACCATCCATACGAGCTCTAACTACAGTTACGTTTAGCAGAAACAGATTTATAAAACTTATTCACCAAAACGGATTAAATAATCCTATAAAAACATACGAAAAATTTAATGCCAAATTAAACATTGATTCTCATGGAAAATTAAATACCATCGAACCAGATTTTGATGTTCACAGTAGCCGCTTTTCTCCTCATGGATCACAAGAAGAACCTGAATTTTCTGACAAAATTTTTACAGCAGATCAGGAAAGCATACTGGGAACACAATACGCACAAGGGCTTTCTATACAACGTGAAGATCTTCTGCAACAAGCTGTTGCCGACTTCCATCATATTGCTTCAGAACTTATGCCAACAACTGCACAAAAAGCTCACGAAGCTATGAGTATTATTGAAAGCATTGACGATCCTGAACTTAACGCTCAAGCAGATTCAATAACGCGAGCGCTAATTGACGAAACAGATTTACCTAATCTTTCATTTACTACAGCAAAACGTATAAGAGATATTCGTACAAAAGCTCACGAACAGTTTATGAATGGGGACCTTAGCGAGGCTTTAAAAGAGTACGAAAATTCTGTAGCACAATTCGATACTATGTTTACTAGCAGCGAAGCTGTACCAAGATACTTTAATTCCTACGCTGAGAGAGTAATTTATAATCATCTATTTGCAACTAAAGAAGAACGAACAAGACTTATTCCTGACGGTCTTTTCTACGCGCATATGGAACTTGCTGATTTACTTTCGCAATTAAACCAACATGACGAAGCTTTACGCCATTTAAATATTATGGTTTCGTACGCTCCTACTTACGCTCTTTCTCATTTAAGATTAGCTGATATACTTGCGCAAAAAGAGGATTGGTCATCTGTTATTGCAGCTTGCATTAACGCTTTGAATGTGTCTCTCGATAGGGATGACGCTGCTTTTGCTTACTATAAGCTCGCTTATGCGGAATGGATGCAGAATAATTTCCTCATTGCTGCATCTTCATATAGAATGGCACAATACTTAGCTCCAGGAAAGATTGAGCCGCTAGAAATGGAACTTGATGAGCTTCTTTCTAGAATGAGATCACAGTGCAAGCTAATACCGAGCAATATACATGAAGCACAGATGGCTCTTCTTTCTGAAGACGTACCAGCTTGGCCTGATATTGAAGCAGAAGAGATTATTGATAAAGCAGCAAAATTAACTGTGAACGATGGAATGTTTGTAATTGCAAGAACTTTATGTGTTGCAAATATTCGAATGACTTCTAACGAAGATCTAAGTAGCACAGTACAAACACAGTTCTTAAGATCTTTAAACGCTTAAGAAATAGAGCAAGCAGTTTTAAAATTTATTAGCTTAATACTCAATACATCATTGAATAGTTTTTACTGTGCTTATACAGTCTTATTAGATACTGTTTATAGGCATTAGTAAAACGTAGCTGAAGGGAATATTCATGAGTGAAAATAGTATTCGCGAAGAGTCAACAGAGAGCGAACAGTTATCGCTTTTTTACGATTTTGACGAGCAAACTATATCTCATGAAGCGCCAAAAAACGAAACTAATAGCATAAGTACAGTTAAAACAGAGACTGTTACTCAGGCTGATAGCAAAACTGATAACAAAACTGACATGCATGAAGCGAATGAGTGGAACTCTACAATAGACACCGAAAAGTGGATTGTAAACTTGAAACCAACAGACACTGATGCGTTGACTCTCGGAAATTTGCAGCCAGCGACGCTTACTATAGAGCAAGCTGCGAAACTTTGGGCGAAATTGGCAGCTTGGGTACAATCTGATCAAATTGCTTATTATGTAGAAGATTCTCCAACTAGTTCAGACGCAGCATACGATGCAAGAATGCGAGCGCTAAGCTCTTTAGAAGCTGCCTTCCCAACTTTAGATACTCCTCAATCTCCAACACATCGCGTAGGTGGAACTTTTTCTAACGATTTTACTTCTGTAAAACATCCGTCTCGAATGATGAGTTTGGATGACGTATTTTCAATTGAAGAATTACATGATTGGTATAACAGCGTAATTCGCGATTTACAATGGGATGAATCTCAACCTCTTCCTATGACTTGCGAAGTAAAAATTGATGGTCTTGCTTTAAATCTTATTTATCGCAACGGTACTCTTGAACAAGGTCTTACTAGAGGCGATGGCGTAACTGGCGAGGATATTACATTAAACGTAAGAACGATTGAAGCAATACCAACACAGCTTCATTCTGACAATACTGACGATATTCCTGAGTTCGTGGAAATTCGTGGCGAAGTTTTTATGAAATGGGAAGACTTTAGAAAATTAAATGATGAACAAGAAAATGCTGGACGAGTTGCTTTTGCAAACCCTCGTAACGCTGCAGCCGGCTCTTTGCGCCAAAAAGATCCACGAATTACAGCCACGCGTCGATTAAGCTTTTTTGCACACGGACTAGGTGAGCTTCGTTGGAAAGAAAATACAAGCCATAACAACAGTGAAACAAAATTTAATCAGTCTGACGCATATAAGTTCTATCAACAGTGGGGAATACCTGTTTCTCCATACACGAGAAAAGTCACAAATTTTTCTGAAATAGAAGAAATGATTGACTATTACAGAGAGCATAGAGCAAATATTTTGCACGCTTTAGACGGCATAGTTGTAAAAGTTGATGACAGAGCATTACAGCATCAACTAGGAGCTACTTCTAGAGCTCCACGATGGGCTATTGCATACAAGTATCCTCCTGAAGAAGTTAATACTTATTTGAAGGATATTATTGTCCAGGTTGGAAGAACTGGAAGAGTAACTCCTGTAGCTGTTCTTGAACCTGTTACTGTAGCAGGATCGACAATTTCGCGTACAACTCTTCATAACGCTTACGAAGTTGAACATAAAGGTGTGCTAATTGGCGATACTGTCGTAGTTCGTAAAGCTGGGGATGTTATTCCGGAATTAGTCGGACCGGTACTTAAAGCTAGGGAAGGGCGAGAAAATGAACTTAGAAAGTTTGTTATGCCAGAATACTGCCCATCTTGTGGAACTAAGCTAGCTCCTGCAAAAGAGGGAGATAAAGATATTCGTTGCCCAAATGTAGAAAACTGTCCAGCTCAACTTACAGAACGAATAATTCACTTGGCTTCCAGACAAGCTTTTGATATTGAAAATTTGGGCGATAACGCTGCGCTAGCTCTCACAAATCCTGAGGATTGCAGGCCTACAACTGCAGAAGCTTACTGCCCAGATATGGATAAAATTATAATTCAGCGAGGCGCAACTCAACAACCATATATACCTTCACCAGATTTAACGCTACCTGAACCACAAACTCCAGTACTTAGAAATGAAGCTGGATTATTTAGTATTACTGCCGACGATTTACAAAATGTAATGGTTTGGAAAGAAATTCCTCTTGTTGAAGAGTGGAAAGAAGTTAGTAAAGACGGTAGCTTTAAAAAGCGTACACGCAAAATAGGCGGATCTGGTCTTTGGCATCAAGTTAGAGCATTTTGGACTCGCACAATCGAAGCAAAGTTATCTACAAATTACGAAGCAGCAGAAACTTCCGAAAAAACTACTTCACTAAACGAACAATGGGATCCTCAATATCCTAAATTCCAGGTTCCAATTGACGCTAAAGTAGTACTTTGGAAAAATAAGCGCATTACTAGAAATGCTAAAACTAGCGACAACACTAAAGAAACAATAAATGTGCCATGGTATACAAGACCTTCTGAAACTACTCGTAGCATGCTTGAAGAAATAGCTCAAAAAGGCAAAAATGCAGCACTGTGGCGAGTTTTGGTTGCTTTATCTATTCGTAGACTAGGTCCACCAACTGCACGTCTTATAGCGGCAAATTTTGGATCTTTAGACAATATTTCCAAAGCATCTATTGAAGAACTTACACAAATTGATGGAGTTGGTCCTGAAATTGCGCAAGCAGTATACAACTGGTTCCAGCAAGCTAAAGACCCTGCTAATTGGCAATTTGAAGTATTAAAATCGTGGCAAGAAGCAGGTGTAGTAGGGAAAGTTGAAACATCATCTTTCGCTCAAACATTAGTAGGTAAAACAATAGTTGTTACAGGATCTTTGCAAGGATTTACACGAGACAGCGCAAAAGAGGCTATAGTCTCAAGAGGCGGCAAAGCATCAGGATCAGTAAGCAAGAACACATATTGCGTTATTCTAGGCGAAAATGCAGGATCCAAGGCAACTAAAGCGCAAGAACTCGGCATTCCTATGCTTAACGAACAACAGTTTAATGCTCTTTTAAAAACTGGGAACTTAGAAGAAATACTACAAATTGCAAATAATACTGTGTCAAATCTCATTGCTGAGGAATCATAACGCATGAATACAAGTGAACTCGAAAAACAAGTTTACGATTTGCTGGGTAGCGTTATTGATCCAGAATTAGGTCGCTCTGTTACCGAATTAAATATGGTAACTGGAGTGCATGTGATAAAAAAAGCTGAAACTATTGATGCAACAAAGTTTGCTTATGATGTAGAAATAAATCTTGAACTTACTGTGCCAAATTGCCCTCTTGCAGAAGTGATTACAGGACGAGTTCAAGAAGTTATATCTAAATATCCTCAAGCAATACTCATACCGCACGTTAACGCTACTGCAATGAGTAAAACTAAATTAGAAAAGTTAGTTGCAGATTTAAAAGCTGAACGCAAAGAAAATCCATTTAATAAAGCTGGCACTCGCACGAGAATTTTTGCTATAGCTTCTGGAAAAGGCGGAGTGGGAAAATCTTCTATAACTGCTAATTTAGCTGCAACTTTTGCAGCATTAGGTTACGATACTGCAGCTATCGACGCCGATATTTACGGCTTTTCTTTACCGCGAATGTTTGGAGTTAATTCTCAACCAACAAATTTAAACGGAATGCTTATGCCTGTAGTTGCTTGGGGAGTAAAGCTTATTTCTATTGGAATGTTTGCTGGAACCGATCGTGCTATTTTGTGGAGAGGACCACGATTACAACGTTCTTTAGAACAGTTTCTTTCCGATGTTTGGTGGGGCAACCCCGATGTTTTACTTCTTGATTTAGCTCCAGGCACAGGAGATATGGCATTAGCTGTAGCACAATCCTTACCAAATGTAGAGCTTGTTGTAGTAACAACTCCACAGCCTAGTGCATCAGATGTGGCAGTTAGATCAGGTCTTATGGCTTTGCAAATTCCTGTAAAAGTTCGCGGAGTTGTTGAGAACATGAGCTGGTTTGAAAATAACGGCGAGCGCTTAGAATTGTTTGGTTCAGGAGGAGGAAAGAGAGTAAGCGAACAACTTTGTAACGCTCTTGACACTAATGTGCCTCTTTTAGCTCAACTTCCTTTAGATCCTGCGCTTAGAGAAACTGGTGAAGCAGGGCGACCTGCTGTTCTAACCGAAGATGGAAAATTGGCAGATTCTAATTTAGCTAATACTTTTATTCATTTAGCTAAATCTTTAATAAAAAACTCTTAAAAGCAAATAAATCTTAAAATACAGCCGAAAAATAAGTATGGGGTCGCTTGATTTTTAAGCAACCCCATACTTTTAATTAGTTATAAAACTAATTTACTTAACAGCGTTAAGCCACTGCTCTTTAGTAGCCTTTTCAGCTTCCAACTTAGCTTTACGCTTATTATCGGTTTCCTTAGCAATAGCAGCGTTAAGCTCTTCGAGTTGCGCTTCCAACTGTAAAGCAAAACTGGATTTACGAGCATTAGCTTCAGGATCAGCCTCACGCCAAGCAGCGTCTTCAACAGCCTTAATCTTTTTATCAACGTCGTTCAAGCGAGACTCAATACGACGCATATCTTCACGAGGAACGAAACCAATAGCATCCCATTCTTCCTGAATCTGAGACAAAGCCTTACGAGCCTTCTTAGCAGCTTCTTCATTTTCTACTGGCAACAAAGCCTCTGCTTTTACGAGCAAAGCTTCCTTCTTAGCAAGATTTTCGTGTTCTCCAGCATTAACCTTTTCACGGTCATTTTGACGAGCATGATAGAAAGCATCAGCAGCTTCGCGGAACTTAGCCCACAAAGCATCATCGTGCTGACGACCAGCATTGCCAGCTTTCTTCCAACGATCCATCAAAGCATTGAACTTCATAGAAGTTTCACGCCAATCTTTTGAATCTTTTAAGCTTTCAGCTTCTGCAATAATAGCTTCCTTAAGCTGCTTAGCAGTATTACGCACATGCTCACGTTCTTTAACCCAAGAATTGCGAGCCTGAGAGAACGCAGAACGAGCCTTTGAAAAACGCTGCCACAAAGCATCGGCATCAGACTTATTTAAGTGAATAGTAGTACGCTGATGCTCCTGCCATTCGTCAAATAAAGCACGTAACTTATCGTTTAATTCACGCCAGTTTGTAGATTCATTCATTTGTGCTACTAACGATTCTGCACGTTCTACAATATTTGTACGTTCTTTCAAAGCTTTTTCTAGAGCTTCTTTTCGAGCTTTAGAGATTGCTTCCTTCTTTTCATTACCTTTTGCAGCCAATTCGGCGTGTCGCGCACGTAAAGCAGCAATATCGCCTACGGCAGCAGGATTTTCCAATTCAGCTTTCAAAGTATTAAGCGTTTCGTCAATTTCTTTTGCTTTTACATTGGAAGCTTCCAAGCGCTTAGCGAAAAGATCAAGCTTAATCTTCAAATCAAGATAACGATGAATATAGAAAGTCAACGCTTCTTCAGGAGTGCCAGTGGAGTATTGACCAACCTCACGCTCAGCACCGTTTTCAGTAACGTAAACAGTGCCATTTTCATCAACACGGCCAAAGGTTTTTGCGGCTTTAATATCCTCTTCACTATAAGAAATGGTTGGTGCTTGAGCAACAACACGAGTCTTATGCGCGAAGCTTGCTGGAGATGGAGCAACTGGCTTTGGCGCGGTAGTAGTTTTAGTAGTTTCTTCAGGTTTAGTCTGTTCGGTCACGGGACGACTCCTTACAGCAGATGCACGGTAACATTGTTACGAATAAGTATGACGGTAAGCCATGATTTTTCCGCAACACCACCTATTATAGTGGACATGGTACAAGGCTCATCAATATCGGGTTTCCCTGAATGGCTTCCTAGTGAACGCGCTGTTGAACAGCAAGTAATTGACACACTAAGAGAAGTGTTTGAACTCAACGGTTTTATTGGAATTGAAACACGTGCAGTAGAACAGGGTTCAAGCTTATTAAAAAAAGGCGAAACCAGTAAAGAAATTTATTTATTGTCGCGTTTACAAGAAGTTGGTCACGAATCCGACACTCCTGTAGAAGAACGCATTGGTTTACATTTCGATTTAACAGTTCCGCTCAGCCGTTACGTCGTTGAGCATACTGGTGATTTGACGTTCCCATTTAAGCGCTGGCAAATGCAAAAAGTTTGGCGAGGGGAGCGTCCACAAGAAGGTCGTTTCCGTGAGTTTGTTCAAGCAGATATCGATGTAGTAGGAAATGGCGAATTACCTTCACACTACGAAGTTGAACTTCCACTTGTTATGGTTGAAGCTCTTGAACGTTTACGTAAGTTTGGTCTTCCTAAGGCAACTGTTCATGCTAACAATCGAAAGCTTTCTGAAGGTTTTTATCGCGGTATTGGATTAAGCGATATTGAGGGAGTTCTTCGAGAAATCGATAAGCTAGACAAAATTGGTGCTGAAGAAGTATCTAAGCTTTTGGTAAAAGAATGCGGCGCTACGGCTTCTCAAGCTGATGCATGCTTAGAATTAGCTGAACTTACTGCCGAAACAGGAGATGAGTTGAAGTCTCGTTTCGACGAATTATGCGATAAGCATAATATTTCTCGAAGTGATGATAACGAGTCTTACGTTTTAGCTTCTCAAGGTGTTGAAACTCTTGCGATGATTGTAGACGAAGCAGCACGTATCCGCCCAGGCGCTGTTGTTGCTGATTTGAAGATTGCTCGTGGACTTGACTACTATACTGGTTCTGTTTACGAAACTTTCCTTGACAACGCAGAATCTCTTGGTTCAATTTGCTCTGGCGGTCGTTACGATAATTTAGTTTCACAAGGCAAGAAGAAGTATCCAGGCGTAGGACTTTCAATCGGCATGTCTCGACTGCTTTCTTATATGCTTCACACTGCAGGTGCTACTGTTTCTCGAGTTTCTCCTGCTGCAGTACTTGTTGCAGTTTGGAATGAAGAAGATCGCCCTGCATGCAATGCTATTGCTAAAACTTTACGAGATCGAGGCATTGCAGCAGATGTTGCTCCTAGCGCAGCAAAGCTTGGTAAGCAAATAAAATATGCTGACAAGCTCGGCATTCCTTATGTGTGGTTCCCTGCTGATAGCACTGAATCAGAGTCATCTCACGATGAAGTAAAAAATATTATTACTGGCGAACAGGAAACCGCGGATGCCACGTCTTGGCAACCGGATACTGTTTATGCCCGGCAGACAGTTTCTTGCGCTAAATAATGTCTTGCAAATTTGCTTGAATATTGTGCGCAAAATCATGTCAATAGAAACAAATGAATATCAATTAGATTGTAGAGGAAGTGGACTTATGAGCCAGACGGCGTATCGCACACATCATGCCGTTGAAGTGACTGAAGAATTAGTCGGGCAAAAAGTAACCATCGCTGGTTGGGTTGATCGTCGCCGCGATCATGGTGGAGTTGCCTTTGTTGATGTCCGTGATAACACAGGCTTAGTGCAAGTTGTTATTTACGATGAAGAAACTGCACGACCATTGCGTAGTGAATTCGTTGTGCAAGTGACCGGCGAAGTTCGCTTGCGTCCAGATGGCAACGAAAACGATCATTTAGCAACCGGTAAAATTGAGATTGTTGCAGAAACTGTTACTATTCTCGCAAAGTCAGACGCTTTGCCATTCCAGGTTTCAACAGCTTTGGAAAACGAGTCCGAGAACAAGCTTCCAAGCGAAGATGTTCGTTTGAAGTATCGTTACCTTGATTTGCGTCGCCCATCTATGCAGCGCAATTTGAAGCTTCGCTCTGATATGGCTAAGGCTGCCCGCCATGCTTTGGAAGACATGAACTTTACTGAAGTTGAAACACCAACTTTCATTAAGTCAACTCCTGAAGGTGCTCGCGACTTCGTTGTTCCAGCACGATTGGTTCCAGGCTCTTGGTACGCACTTCCACAGTCTCCTCAGCTTCTAAAGCAGTTGCTCATGGTTTCTGGCGTTGAACGCTACTATCAGCTTGCTCGTTGCTATCGCGACGAAGACTTCCGTGCAGATCGTCAGCCTGAGTTCACTCAGCTTGATATGGAAATGAGCTTTGCAAGTCAGGAAGACGTTATGGCTATGGCAGAGCGCGTTATTGCCGCTATTTGGAAGGAAGCAGGTCACGAAATCACTCTTCCTTTGCCTCGTATTACTTGGCAGGAAGCAATGGATAAGTATGGTTCCGATAAGCCTGATTTGCGTTTTGGAAACCCACTTATTGAGTTAACTGACTACTTTAAGAACACTCCATTCCGCGTGTTCCAAGCTTCATACGTTGGCGCTGTGCTCTTTAAGGGCGGTGCTGCAACTCCTCGTCGCCAATTTGACGCTTGGCAGGATTGGGCTAAGCAGCGTGGAGCTAAGGGATTGGCTTACGTTGTGTTTGGTGAAGATGGCGAGTTAAAGGGTCCTGTTGCTAAGAATCTTAGTGAAGAAGAGCGCGCAGGTCTTAAGGAAGCTGTTGGAGCAGAAGATGGCGATGCAGTGTTCTTCGCAGCAGGTTCTCGCGAGTCTTCGCAGCTTTTGCTCGGCGCAGTGCGCGTTGAACTTGCTAGCCGCGCAGGATTGCTTCACCCAGATGAGTTTGCTTTCACTTGGGTTGTTGACTTCCCACTATTTAAGCGCACTGATGATCCAGATGATGACGACGTTGCCGTTGGCCACTCAAAGTGGACTTCTATGCACCATCCGTTTACAATGCCATCTGCTGATTGGATCGATAAGTTTGATAAAGATCCAGAGCACGCTATGAGCGATTCTTACGATATCGTGTGCAACGGTAATGAAATGGGCGGCGGATCCGTTCGTATCCACCGCGACGATATTCAAGATCGTGTGCTTAATGTTCTTGGAATCGATAAGGCTGAAGCTGACGAAAAGTTCGGCTTCTTGCTTGAAGCTTTCAAGTATGGTGCTCCACCTCACGCCGGTATTGCTTTGGGCTGGGATCGTACTGCTGCAATTTTGGCAGGCGCAAGCTCAATCCGCGACGTAATTGCATTCCCTAAGGCTGGCGGCGGTCGAGATCCTCTAACCGGCGCTCCTGCTCCAATTTCTGACGAGCAGCGTGCTGAAACTGGTGTTGATTACGATCCAGAAGAAGACGAGTAAATAAAAATACTTGTAAAAAATGTTATTGACAAGCCGTTGATTGTTGATTTTATGATCACAATCAACGGCTTTTTTGTAACGTAAGAGTTACAAAACGTAACGATAGTGATAAATAGCCGTAACACAGATTAGCTAAACTTCTTGTTATGGATAAGCAAGTATCAAAGTCAAATCCAAACGCCGAGGATATGACTAATCGCACTATTTCAGTGCAAAAAGCGGCAAATCCCCTCGTAGAACTAAGTCATGTCGAAAAGCATTATGGAAAACTTCATGTGCTTAAAGACATCAATCTGACCGTTAACAAAGGCGAAGTACTAGTTATTATCGGTCCATCTGGTTCTGGTAAATCGACAATGTGTCGCACAATTAACCGTCTCGAAACTATTGATTCAGGTGACATACGTATTGACGGTGAGCCACTTCCTCAAGAAGGAAAAGAACTTGCAGCTTTGCGAGCAGAAGTTGGTATGGTATTCCAGTCCTTTAATCTTTTCGCTAACAAGACTATTTTGGAAAATGTTACTCTTGCCCCAATGAAAGTGCGCCATATGGATCAGCAAAGTGCTGAATCTCTTGCTATGGAATTGCTCACTCGAGTCGGAGTTGATAATCAAGCAAACAAAATGCCTTCACAACTTTCCGGCGGCCAGCAGCAGCGTGTTGCAATTGCTCGAGCTCTTGCTATGCAGCCAAAAGTTATGCTTTTTGACGAGCCTACATCTGCACTAGATCCGGAAATGGTCAATGAAGTTCTTGATGTCATGGTTGAGCTTGCAAAAGAAGGCATGACTATGATTTGTGTTACCCACGAAATGGGATTTGCACGCAAGGCAGCTGACAGAATTGTATTTATGGCAGATGGTCAAATTCTTGAACAAGGCACTCCTGAAGAATTCTTTGAACATCCAAAAACTGATCGTGCAAAAGATTTCCTTTCCAAGATTCTTACGCATTAATCTGCTTTTTTGTTTTATCTTTCAGTAAAAATTCTGAAACTTTAAAACAGTTCTTACGAAGGGAAAAGATATGAAAATATTACAAAATCGCATTTTTCGTGCGATACTAGCGATGCTTTGTACCGTATGCTGCGTTATGCCGCTTACAGCTTGCGATCGTAGCGATGGTAAAAAAGTCATACGCATTGGTATTAAATTCGATCAGCCTGGTATGGGTTTCAAAAAATCAGGAACTTACGTTGGATTCGACGTTGATGTTGCTAAGTACGTTGCCAAAAAGCTCGGCTATTCAGAAGATCAAATCGTATGGAAAGAATCACCATCTAAACAGCGTGAAACAATGCTTCAAAACGGTGATGTAGATATGATTGTTGCAACATATTCCATTACTGACGCTCGCAAGAAAATGGTTTCGTTTGCAGGACCTTACTTTATTGCCGGTCAGGATTTGCTAATTCGAAAAGATGAGCATAAAGTAAGCGGTCCAAATGATTTGGACGGAAAGCGTTTATGCTCAGTTTCAGGCTCAACATCTGCAATTGCTATTAAGGAGCGTTACTCTTCAAAGGTACAGCTTATGCAACAGCCTGGTTATGCAGAATGTGCAACTGCATTATTCTCAGGAATTGTAGATGCTGTAACTACCGACGACATTATTCTTGCTGGTTTAGCAACCGCTTCTCGAGGTCGTTTAAAGCTTGTAAACAAGCCATTTACCGCAGAATATTACGGAATTGGCATTAAAAAAGGAAATACAGGCTTAGCTAAGAAAATTAATGCAGCCTTAAAAGACATGATTCGTAACGGATCATGGAAAAGAGCTCTAGACGACAATTTACGAGGCACTGGCTTTAAGCCGAACGCAAAGTATAATCCGCCAATTCCTCAAGAAGGAGAGAAGTAATATGCAAGATTTTATGCAGCTATTTACCTCCTACAATATTCCAGGAGCATTCTTGGTTAATATTGAAATAACTTTATGGAGTGTACTTTTTTCATCAATTATTGGCGTAATTCTTGTTACTATGCGCATTTGCCCTGTTTCATCATTACGCATGATTGCTACAGTTTATGTTGAATTGTTTAAAAACATGCCACTTACCATCATTATGGTTTTCATGGTTTTAGGCGTTTACGCTCAGCTTAAGATAGGATTCTCCTCAATTTTTGAAGTGAATTTCTTCTGGCTGGCAATTGCTGGATTGTCGCTTTATACTGCAGCATTTGTTTGCGAATCTTTGAGATCTGGTCTTAATACCGTGCCTGTTGGCCAAGCAGAAGCTTGCCGCGCTCTTGGATTAAATTTCTTCCAATCTGCAACACAAGTAATTCTTCCACAAACTTTCTGCGGTTCAGTAGCACCATTAGGTAATACATTTATTGCTTTGCTTAAGAATTCTACAGTTGCTGCTGCAGCATCAGTTGCCACTGAGACTTCAACAATGATGAGTGAAATGATTGAGAAACATGCAGATTTGATTGTTCCAATCTTCTTAATTTTCGCTTGCGGATACATTATGCTCATCATTCCTATCGGCATTTTGACTACTTATTTGTCAAATAAACTTGCTGTGAGAAGGTGATAACAATGGCTAAACAACGTGAACAATCATTATTATTCGATACTCCAGGTCCAAAAGCTCTTAAGAAAATTCGCATAGCTAATATTATTGCCGGTTGCATTTTTGTTATTTGCATTATTGCTATTCTCGTTCGTTTGAGCAATCCTCCAGAGGGAGAAAACCAACTTTCTTGGACGCTTTGGAATCCTGCACTCGAATCTGAGGCCTGGGTTGATTTTTATCTTCCTGGATTATGGATGACACTAAAAGCATCGTTACTTGCAGTAGTTGGTTCTATTGTATTTGGCTTATTCTTCGGACTTTGCCGTTTACTACCTAATTTTATTATTCGTAGTATTTCCGCAATAGTAGTAGAATTTTGCCGCGCAGTACCAGTATTGATGCTTATGATTTTCTTGTGGAGAGCATTCGCACTTTCTGGTATGAAAGAATCATCATACTGGGCTGTTGTTTTGGCACTGATTATGTATAACGGTTCTGTTGTTGCAGAACTTGTTAGATCAGGTGTTGGCAACTTGCCAAACGGTCAAAGAGAAGCTTCACTTGCATTAGGATTGAGCGAGTACCAATCATTGACACAAATTGAAATGCCTCAGGCAATTATTGCTATGATGCCTGCAGCAGTAACTCAGCTTGTAGTTGTTTTGAAGGATACTGCACTTGGTTCAATTATTATGTACACTGATTTGCTTCAGGAATCGCGCAGACTCGGATCAATGTACTTTAATATTTTGCAAACATTAAGCGTTGCAGCAGTAATATATTTCCTTATTTGCTTGGCATTGTCTTGGTTTGCACAATGGTTGCCATCGCACTTGAAGAATCGAACTGCCGCTCCAACAGAACCAGAGCCTGTTGCTCCAATTGCTATTATGGATCCTTCTAATGTGAACCAAATGGCAGTTGCTAGCGAAGTTAAAGAGCTTCCTTATGGAGGTACTCCACGTAAGTATCACGTACATCATCGCGGTACGAACGCTTCTATTCACCATTGGCGTCACACTCGTTACTTGCAAGGCTACGACGAGCATCATCTAAAAACTGGCGATGAACCGGAAGAAAATGATGACAACAATGCAGAAAATAACTAAATTTCATATTTAGTGGTGTTTAGTAGCAAATTTTCTCATAAGCGCAGTCGGTATTTATTATTGGCTGCGCTTATTATTTTCTATCTTGCAATTTCTAACTTTGGTAGAATCATAATAGTATTTCAAAATAACCGTTAAAAGCAATATTTGCGCAGCAACGCACAAATCGCTAAACTATTAAGGTCACATGCATACGAGGAGGCTTTTACATGGATGACGCGTTTGAGTTGTCCGCTGCAAAGATGCGCGAACAAGGCATGAGCGAAATTGCTATTGAACAATTTAAACACTTATATAATGCTTGGAATTTAGATAAATCAGGGGATAAGTCTGCGGAGTTTATTCGCGAGAGCACGGTTGAACCTATTAAAAGCGTTCCAACTTTCCACGAAATTTACGAAACTATTGATCACGACAAAGCTGTTAACGCATTCGCAAAAACTGCTTTTATTAAATTAAATGGCGGTTTGGGAACATCTATGGGCTTGTCTTGCGCAAAATCTTTACTACCAGTTCGTAGGCATAAAGCTCGCCAAATGCGCTTTATTGATATTATTATTGGACAAGTTCTTACAGCTCGTCAGCGATTAGGAGTTAATCTTCCGCTTATTTTCATGAATTCTTTCCGCACGTCTCATGATACTTTGCAAGTACTAAAACGCAATCGCAAGTTTGTGCAAGACAATATGCCTGTAGAAATTATTCAACATCAAGAACCAAAATTAGCAGAGGAAACTGGAGAACCGGTTTCTCACAAGGAAGATCGATCTCTTGAATGGTGCCCTCCAGGTCACGGCGATATTTTTTCAACTCTGTGGGAATCTGATTTATTGCATACTCTTAAAGAAAATGGAATTGAGTATTTGTTTATTTCAAATTCTGACAATTTAGGTGCTAGACCGTCGCGCACTCTTGCTCAACATTTTGAAAATACTGGCGCACCTATCATGATTGAGGTTGCGAAGCGAACTCAAGCAGATCGTAAGGGCGGTCATATTGTTAGGGACGCGAAAACAGGAAGACTAATGCTACGAGAAATGACACAGGTTCATCCTGAGGATCGTAGAAGCGCACAAAGCATTAAAAAACATCCATACTTCAACACAAATAATATTTGGGTTCGTGTAGATGCTCTAGAAAAAAAGTTAAAAGAGCACAAAGGGATTTTGCCTTTGCCTGTTATTTTTAATCACAAAACTGTTGACCCAACTGACGAAAGCAGCACTCCGGTAGTGCAATTGGAAACAGCAATGGGAGCAATAGCTTCACTTTTCGATGACGCAATTTGCGTAGAAGTTGATCGCATGCGTTTCTTGCCTGTTAAAACAACCAATGACTTATTTATTATGCGATCAGATAGATTCCATCTTACTGATTCATATGAAATGGAAGATGGTAACTATATATTTCCTGATATTGATTTGGATCCACGTTATTACAAAAACATCAATGATTTCAACGAAAGATTCCCATATTCTGTTCCAGCTTTAGCTGCTGCAAAATCAGTAACTATTAGGGGAGATTGGACATTTGGAAACCAAGTTTCAATGTTTGCTGACGCTGTTTTAGAAGATACAGGAGAACCAAGTTATGTGCCAAATGGAGAATTCGTGGGACCGCAAGGAATTGAACCAGACTCTTGGGTTTAAAGCAGATTTCTTGCAAATATGCGATTTTTATTGATAGTAAATAAAATTATCTATAAAAAAATTATATGGCGTGTCGCGAAAAAATGGCGTATTTTCAACGTTGTTGATGTTCGTGTGAATAAAAAATATATAATTATTAGAAGTTTTTTAAAAAATGTCCACACGTACCGCAAAACACCATTAAAATAGAAAAGGTGTGCGCAATATTGCAACACAAGTTTTGCTGCATTTCGTAGTCGCTTGTATGCAAGGCGCATAAGTAAATTGATACAAACATGATACGTGAGGACTAATGGTAGAAGGAAGCAACGGAAGGCGACGTTTTTCCGACAAATGGGGCAAACACGAGTTAGATGTACTCGCTGTATTGTCTTCCGCATTCCCGCAATGGCTGACTTCGCGTCAAATTGCACAGCGCGTAAAGGCATATGCAGATTCATACGGTGAGCTTGCAGATCAAGCAGCTAAAGCAGCATTCGCAAAACAGTTCCAGCGAGATCGCGCAAAGCTTGCTGCTATGGGTATTGCAATAGAGTCTAGGCAGCCAGAATATTCTTCGAAGTCCGAAGGTCAAGACTTTGCGTCTTATCGTTTGCAATTAGGCGATGAGCCTCGCGTACGTTTACGTTTCGACCAATCTGAATTACCAGTTTTAGCTGCAGCAAATTATCTTGCTCGTTCAATGTCTATTTCTTCTCTTGATTCAGGTCAACACGAGCAACAGCGCACTTCTCGCACTGCTCCTAGAGTTCCACAAACTCCTATTCCTGGCTTAGGATTAGATTCAATCGCACCTGGTCTTGGAACACAAATGCTACCTGATTCATTGGTAAAAGTTATTGATTCTCGCAGATTTGCCGCAACTGTGGATGTCGATGGTGAACATTTAAACGTTGCTTATACTGATGCTGATGATTTAGCGATGTTCGTGCTAGAACATCCTGGATCTAGCGTAGTAAGCCCTCAAGAAGCAGTTGATGCTTTCCATCGCCGTTTGCACGCAGCAGTTAATTTTGCTCAATATGACGAAAATGAGCAAAAAGATGAAGAAGGTGCTATACAAGAAGCGCAAAATATTGAAGAACAAAATAGCAACACTGATAAATCGCATACCAAAAAAGGCTCTTCATTCCAAACTGGAAGTGAAGTAGATCGTAGGCTTCGATTGATGCTTTTCTTGTCTGCTCATCTTGGAGAGGAATTCCCATTAGACGAGCTTGCTGAGCGTTTTATTGGTAGACCAAAAAGCGATGATGAACTTCGTCGATTTGTTACAATTCTTCACAAGGATATAAATACTCTTACTACTGTTTCTGACGATGGGGAAATGGCCGGAAGCCAATTCTTTGATATAGATTGGACTCTTCTTGAGAACGAGGGAATTGTTTCTGCTACTAACTCTTTAGGATTGGAAAGACTTGCTGGAATTTCACAGCAATATTTGAGCATGCTTACTGCGTCTGCTAATTATTTGGCGCATTCCTTGCTTTTGCCTATTGAACAGCGCACACAAGCTGAATCCTTGTATAAGCGTCTTCGCCGTCATGTTCTTCCTGGTCAAACTCCATGGCTGAGTTTAACAGGTTATGAAATTGAGCCTCGAAATTGTTCTATTGTTCGCAGTGCTATTAACTCTGGATCTTTACTAGATATGGAATACACTGACGGGGCAGGACGTATTCGTCGCAAGATTGTTGCACCGTCGAAGATTTACGTTGATGAAGGCGTTTACTATGTTGCAGTATGGACTGATGTAGAGCAGCAAACACCAGAAGATAAACGTGAATTTGTTGCTAAAGATACGACAATTAATAAAGCGAATGGATTGCCTCGCATTTGGCAAGTTCTTCGCGTAGCACGTATTGAACGTGCAGAAGTTGTAGAGCCTGTATCTCAAGTTAAAATTCCAGATGTGCCAGTTAGTGAACTTCGCAAGTGGAGCTTTGATAACGGAACTGAAACTTGCTTCATTACCGATGAAACAGAATTGAACTTTTTGAAGAATCTTTCTGGAGCCACTATGGAAACTTGTGGCAGCGGAGTAAAAGTCCATCTTACTGTTTCTTCTGATTCATGGTTCGTTGCTTTTTGCATTGCTCACGCACGTCATATTACAGCTGTTGCTCCTGAAACATTGCGCAGTATGATTATTGCTCGCGCTCAACGTGAATTAAGCGTTAATCACGCTGATAATGCGAATACAGAGGAATAACAATGCCTTGGTGGATTTGGCTACTCATAACAGTTTTTATGCTGATAATGGTAGCGCTAGGAGTTGTTATTGTCGTTTTAAGCGCAATAAAAATAGCTAAGGTCTGCTTTGGTATTTCTGAAGACGTTTCTTCTAGATTTGAACGTTTGCATGAACCAAATAAAGAAGATAATGAAAATCCTCGAGATCCATTATTTACACTTCCTATTAAAGATGCAACGAATCGATATGAGCGAACGCACACAAAAGTTATTGAGCGTCATCAAAAAATTCGCGAAAATCACCGTAAAATATGGCAGCATTGGGATAAAAAATCTCTTCGCGAAGAAGACATTCAGCTATAGCATATAAGAAAGCGACTAATACTTTTTATGTCTCATTTATCACAGAAAAAAGACTGCAAAAATAAATCAGGCAATCCAACTGACTGCAATGAGAATGATGTAGTATTATCTCCTTCACAACGTTTCGCAGCTTTTAAAAATACAATGAAGCACGAGCACTCGATGGCATCTAAATTTGAGCGTTCTTTGTCTTTTGAACTTGATGATTTTCAACTTGAAGCTATTGATGCACTAGAAAATGACAATAATGTTTTAGTTGCTGCTCCTACTGGAGCTGGTAAAACTGTTGTTGCGGATTTTGCTGTATTTCTTGCGCAAAATCGCAATGTAAAAGCTTTTTACACAACGCCTATTAAAGCTTTAAGTAATCAAAAATATCACGATTTCTGCGAACAGTACGGCTCAGACAGAGTAGGGTTATTAACTGGCGATACTTCTGTAAATCCTGAAGCAGACATTGTTGTAATGACTACTGAAGTTTTAAGAAATATGCTTTACGAGCATTCGATTACGTTGCAATCTTTAGGTTTTGTCGTTCTTGACGAAATTCATTATCTTGCAGATAAATTCCGCGGAGCTGTGTGGGAAGAAGTTATTATTCACCTTCCGAAATCGGTGAAAATTATTGGGTTGTCTGCAACTGTTTCAAATGTTGAAGATTTTTCTGCATGGCTAGAATCAGTGCGTGGAGAAACTCATTTGGTTGTCGACGAACACAGACCTGTGCCTTTAGAAAGACATGTTGTTATTCAAGAGGATTCTGCAACTGAGCCTGAGTTACTCGATTTATACGACCATGACAATAATGGAAACGTAACTAAGCGCGTTAACCCTGCATTGACTAGGAAACTTAATGAATTTGAGTACCGAGCTCGTCGCCGTAAAGAATCTTACAGCGATAGCAAATACCGTTACAGAAAAGGTAAGAAACACAGAGTTAACGGGGGAGTTGCACAGTTAGATAAATGCGCGAAACGACATACTCCTCACCGCTGGGCTGTTATTGACGAATTAGATTACCTGGGAATGCTGCCAGGAATTTATTTTATCTTCTCTCGTTCCGGATGCGATCAAGCTGTTCAACAATGTTTAAACGCAAGATTAATACTTACCTCTGATGAAGAAATGTACGAAATACGTAAAATTGTCGACAGTATGGTTGCAAATCAACTTTCTAAAGAAGATTTACACGCTTTAAGCTTTGAACGTTTTCGTTTTGCTCTCGAACAAGGATTTGCAGCACATCATGCCGGTATGATTGCATTATTCCGTCACATTGTTGAAACACTATTTGAACGCGGACTTATTAAAGTTGTTTTTGCAACAGAAACACTTGCTTTAGGCTTAAATATGCCAGCTCGAAGCGTTGTTGTAGAAAAGCTAGTAAAATTTGACGGCACTGGGCATGTACCTCTTACGCCTGGAGAATTTACGCAACTTACAGGTCGTGCTGGAAGACGTGGAATTGACGATATTGGTTACGCAATTCTTGTAGATCATGCTGATTTCGCCCCTCAACAAGCTGCAGCACTTTCTAGTAAACGCGTATACCCGCTACATTCCAGCTTCGTTCCTACGTTTAATATGGCAGTTAATTTGCTGAACTCAAGCGATGCAGACACTGCTAGAACAACACTAGATCGTTCTTTTGCTCAATGGGAAGCTAATGCTTCTGCTGAACGTTTACATAATCGCATGAACGAACTTGAAACAGCTCTTAAAGGCTATGAAGAAGCATTCCACTGCGAACATGGGGATTTTGCTGAATTCTTACAATTACGTATGAAGCTTAAAGAAGCTCAACACGATCAACGCCGTAAACTTAAACATACTTTATTCCGCACAGATGCAGAACGCACAGCAGCGTTTAAAGCGTTGGATGATGTTATTGCAAATCTTAGAGAAGCTGAGCGAACGCATCCGTGTGCAGGTTGTGCAGATATTCAACAACATTTGCGTTGGGGCTACCATTGGATTAGAGAACATAAGGAACTTGATCAAGTACGTGAACGCTACGAATCTCGTACTGGTTCTGTTGCTAGAACTTTTGACCATATTTGTGACGTATTGTACAGTTTGGATTATTTACAATCTGAAGATTCTTCACAAAACCAAATTTTGCACCTTACTGAGCGCGGTCAATTGTTAAGAAGGTTGTATAACGAACTAGACATTGTATTTGCTGAAGCTATTTGCGAAGGAATTTTTAATGATCTTTCGCCGCTTGAATTATTATCGTGCTTGTCTGCATTAGTTTATGAATCTAGAGGACCTGCAGGGGGAGAACCTAGACGATATCCAGGCGGCAAGGATGGCGCGATATTTAATACAGTATTGCGAATGAAAGAATTATTTATGCGTACTAGCGCATTATGCGCAGACGCTCATTTGCCAGCGTTAAGACCGCTTGAATTTGGTGCTGTAGATATTATGTACGATTGGGCTAATGGTGCTGATCTAGCTGAAATTTTGCGCAATACCGACAGCACTGGAGGAGATTTCGTGCGTCAAACTAAACGTCTTATTGATTTACTTACTCAACTTTTTGCAACAGGAGAATATTTACAAGCTATAGATGGCGTAGATAAAAATCTTGCTTCATGCGCTTATGAAGCTGCAAAACTATTAAACCGTGGAGTTGTAGCATACTCAGATGTATAAGTATGAGCATATACAAATAAAATGCATGTATTTTGTATATATAAATCGTTTTTATATATATAGTCCGTGCAATTCGGTAATTTTATAAAGTACTACACAAGGAGATACTATGGCAGAACGCAGTTTACGCGGTATGAGCATTGGTGCGAAATCATTGGAATCTGACGATAATGTAGATTTCGCTGCACGAAATGATGTTGTGTATGTGTGCCCAAAGGGGCATCGCACGATTCTTCCTTTTGCTCAAGGCGCAGAAATTCCTGAAGAGTGGGAATGCCGCTGCGGCACGATTGCACATCGCGAAGGCGACGATGATCGCCCAGATGATGATTTCAACAAGCCGTCTAGGACGCATTGGGATATGCTGCTTGAACGTCGTAGTGAAGAAGAATTAAAAACTTTACTAGACAAGCGTCTAAAAATGCATCATGAGGGCTGGATTCCTGACTATGAGTGAATTCTCAGTGTCTTCAGGATGTACTAGTCGTCACATTATTCTGCTTGATCTTGATGGCACATTAACAAAGTCAGATGCTGGTATTATTACTTGCGCAAAGCTTGCATTGAAAGAGTTGAAACAGCCTATTCCGGACGATGCTGAAATGCACCGTTTTATAGGTCCTTCAATTTTAGAATCTCTTCAACGCAATAATGTGCCTGAATCGCTGCTAGCAAAGGGACTTGCTACGTATCGCAAGTATTATTCTGAAGTAGCAACTTTTGATGATCCTAATAATCCTGGTAAAAAAATTCCAGGATGCCTACTTAACAAAGTATACGATGGAATACTTGAGCAACTTACAAAACTTCGTGAAGCTGGATATTATTTAGCAACCGCATCTTGCAAGCCAGAATATCAAGTAAAGCCTATTTGCGAATATTTTGGTTTGACGAAGTATCTTGACGGAATTTATGGCGCGAGTAAAGATATGTCGCGTATTAGCAAAACTCAAGTTATTCGTTATGTTTTTGATGTGATTGATTACAATCCAGAAAAAGGCGACAGAGCTTTGATGGTTGGAGACCGCTGGACTGATGCTGACGGAGCAAAAGATTGCGGCTTGGATTGCTTGGGATGCGCTTGGGGCTATGCTGAGCCTGGCGAGCTTGAAGCACACGGATCTTACAGAATTATTGATAGCGTAAACGAATTAAACACTGCAATTTGCGAATATTTCGCTTAATCTAATCAGAATTTTTGTCGTAACGGCTTTTTCTTTACACCCTCGTAAAGTTTCGGTCGTTTTTTAGTGAGAAAACGACAGTTTCTTTACAACGCTGCACAGTTTCTGCCGGTTGAGCTTATTATTTGACTAGATTTACTTGATATTTATCCGATAATGTACGTTATGTCAAATTAGAGATAATAATCAAACGCAACCAACAAAGTCTCACACTACTATCAAATAATATCCCTACGATATACTTCTTGCTAAATAATCTAAGACTTGCAACTTCGGTACGCACAAAATAGCATTGCAAAAATATTAGCAAAAATAAGCGCGATAATAATCGCATATGACGCAATCAGCGTTGATCTCATTAATAACCAATAATCATCACAAACAAATCCAAAATCGCGAACAATATGCAAAAGCATGTATGCAAGCATTGCGCAAGGAAGCCCACAACAATGCGTAATAACAATACTCCAAGGCATTAAACCAATAGAACTTCTCTTATTACTATTGCTAATACTATTTGATTTCAAATAAGCATTTTTTCGAAATTTTACTAAAAAACGCACACAAGTAAATGTACTATACAAAAACAATGATACTGAAGCAAACCAGCAAATAACAGCGATAATAACAACTACGAACATGCCATTATCCCCACGTTTCCTGAACAAGACTCCATGAGTTTGAAGATGTATGAGAAGTAGGTTTTGAATAAGATTTGTGAGTAGACTTACTACTTTTTTCTTCAACTTGCGTAGCATCAACAGAATTTTCAGAAGATAAGTCCTCTTCCACTCTAGAAACAATGCGACCAACAGCAATAGCAAATACTGCTAAACCAGAAGCAAGCATACGACGCATATTATCTTGATTCTCATCGCACTCTTGAACAGATTGACCATCACAAATAATAGTCATATTTCTTAAGCGTTCTTCTGAGTATCGATTAAGAAAAATAATAGCCGTAGTAACATTAACTAAATTAACGCCAGCATCAAGCAGCCTTTTAGCTACAGCCATAATCGCAATGTCCTTAAAAGAATACAAACGACGAGAACCAGAACCGCTAGATGCATGAATTGAAGGCTCTATAATGCTTTTACGAGCCCAATAATCGAGTTGCCGGTAAGTAATACCGGCAACCTTCATAGCGACACTACCACGGTATCCTGAAGCGTGATCAGCAGACAAGGAAAAGTTAAAAAGCTCCCCCTGTACTGCATTAATCACATTATCGGACTGTGACTGCGTCATGTGCGAAAAATACCAGTCTGAATTTGCCAATCATAATTTCATCGCCATTATGCAGCACTGATTTATCAACACGTTCACGATTTACATACGTACCGTTTAGGCTTCCAGAATCTGAAATGCTAAACACGCCATTATGGCGCTTAAACACTGCATGCGCACGCGAAACAGTAGAATCGTCTAACAAAATATCAGCATGCGAATCACGTCCAACTGTTACTAAATCTTCATCGAGAAGATAGCGAGAACCAGACACTGCTCCCCTAGTTGAAATCAACAACGCAGTACCAGGAAGTAATTTCGCTATAGTATCAAAATCATCCTGCTGCATAGGACGATCTGAAGTTGTATTCATTGGAATATGAATAGCTGGCATACCAATAATAGTGGTTTCGCCAGCTGTAGGAATCGGTTCAGTCATACTTGCTATTCTACCTTGTTACTCGACTGGTTTTGCATATTCGTACTGTTTTGGTTCGCGTGTCGAAGTAATTTCTACTTCATCAGGCACTGAAACCATTACAGAAGAACCAAATTTAATTTTTAAACGCGACCCAACACCGCCTGCAATATTAACAGCATTTTGCAAATTCTGAGGGTCACCAATTGCTTTCACAATATAAGGAGGATCAATTATAATATTGTCGCATATAAGACCATGTTTAGTTTGCGAAATATAGCTTGAAGTAACTATTCTTACATCGTTAATAGACATAACTTCTACGCCAGCATTTCGCAATTCCTCTATTAGCTGAAACATCGTAGCGGCATCAATATTCTCTTTTTCACCTGCAGTAATGTGAACTACAATACCTTTACCTACTGCCGGCAGACGTCCAGAAATAAGACCATTTGCTTGAGCATTCTGCTGAGCAATACGACGAGCTTCATCTTGTTTATCTACTGCTTCACGCAACGAATTAAGCTGACCTGTTAATTCACTTTTTCGGCTTTCCAAACTCTGAATTTGAGAATGAGTTTCTGTAATAAGACGAGTCAATTCTTCTTCGCTCATTGTTTCATACAAAAGTGAGTTGCTACGATTAACTTGAATCATGTACGCAAAACCTAATAAAGCGCAGAGCAACATCATTAAAAAGCCCGTAAATATACGCGCTCGAGTAACGTGACCGCTTAGTGAAGATTTTACTTTACGATGAACTGCTGGGAAAGATCCAGTTTGAGTTTCATCACTTTCACGATCATGCGATTTTTGACGACGCATTTTATGAAGAATATCATCATCTTGTGGAGAATGAGAAAACATTGAAACCATATGCTAACTCCTGAAGATGAAACGACGAATTGCAGAAACGTTAGAGAAAATACGAATTCCTAAAACAACGATAACTGCAGTTTGTAATTGCGCACCTACGCCAAGCTGATTTCCAAGCAAAACAAGCAACGTAGCTGCTATAACGTTTGAGAAGAATGAAATAACAAAAACTTTATCCGAAAAGTTTCTTTCAAAATATGCACGTGCAGCACCAAGCAACGCATCTAGTGCTGCAACGACCATAATAGGTAAATAAGGTTGAATGACAATCGGAATATCTGGATGAACAACAACTCCAATTAATACTCCCAAAATTAATCCAAAAATCGCTGCCATGCTTATCTCCTAATTCTCTCATTGGCAAAACTAATATCGCCTGTGTTTGCTGCACTGAGTCGTATAACTCTCGAAGGTGAAACCTGTGGATTAATGCCTGCATTAACTAAAGATGCGTACCATTTCATGCGTTTCATATCATTACATTGTTTAATTAAATCATCAGAATCGCCAATAACTTCAATAACATATGGACTTTGAGTTTGATTAACTCCAATAAGAATAGTTTGACCAGCAACACGAATAGAAGTTTGCGCTCCAAGTCTATGCCCGTTAACAGAAATAGCTTCAGCACCTGCTTCCCACAATAATGACACAAATTGTTGAATATCACGATCTGTAACTAATCGCATTCTTGCGCCATTACTTTCGCGAGGTAAAGAACCGCTATTCACATCGCTCGAAGCAGAAATAGGATTAGCAATAGTCAAAGTAATCCCAGAACCTTCTACAGCATGAGTGCCATTAACCATATCATCTGATTTACTAACTTCATCCTCTTCAGGCGTAGTAATTTTTTGCGACTCATGATCTACGTTATTTCTCAATGACGTTACTTCTTCTACAAGCTTATCGAAACGAGACGTATAGCCAGACAACTCATTAGCTAATGAAGAACGTATTGCTTTTCTAGGATCAGTGTGCAATTTGCGAACAAACTGGCTCCCAACAGTACCAATAGAAACACACAATAAAAATACTATAGCTCTAGTGAACCACAGATTAAACGGTTTAACAGGTTGTTTACTTAATCTTGCATCCATAAACATTGGATCAACTGGACGATTAGTTAAATCATCAATAAGACGCAAAGCATAATCGTCAATATAACGTCTACGATCATGATTGTGAGCAAAACCACTGGAAGACATTACAACATGATGCGTTGAAATACCAGTAAATGAGTGCGAAAATAATGCCCTACGCCTAGTCAGCGACATCCCATCAGGAGCAGCAAAAGACATTGGCATAGTGCTTTTATGAGACGTATGTTTTACATCTAAATCTTTGATACTATCTTTTAAACTAACAAATTCATCTTGCTTAGTCATATGTGCGTACACGCCTTATTTAGTTTTTGTTGACTTAGCAAGTAACAAATAAGCTTGCATATAGTAAAGCAGACCAGCATACCAATATAGAGCAATACCCCACACTCCACATGCAAGTGCAGCAGCATAAAGTACGAGCATAGACTCAGTAGGTACAGCATAAACAATCATTAAAGAAACAATTGAAAGCATAAGAAGTGCTGTGCCAGCTTTACCTACAAAGTTAACAGGCAAAGGACCATAATCTCTTTGCGCAAGTACTATTACAAGTACAGCCATAATAGCATCACGCAATACTACTAATAAAAGTGCCCACCAAGGGATAATCATTGCAACAGCTAAAGCTAACGTACTGCAAAAAATTAATAGACGATCAGCTATAGGATCAAGAATTTGACCCAACTTACTAACTTGATTCAAAGTACGAGCAATATAACCATCAAGACAATCAGAAAACGCAGATATTGCTAAAACAATAAGAGCAAAAGTCATCTGTTGCTGTGTAATAAGCCAAGCAATATAGGGAATTGAACATATGCGCAAAAAACTGATTAGATTAGGTATTGTCAAAACTCGATTCATTGCTTCAGGACTATATTCCTGATTAATAACGAACTTAGTCATAATATCTTCCTCATACGAAATCACACAATTAATCAGCATATATTCGCATCAAAAAAACTCGCTTGTTGTGCAATACTTAATATGTTGGGGACATATTTCATGCCCCCAACATACATCTAATATTTATTCACGCCAAGCAGCTTTTGCAGTATTGCGAATAGCTTCAATCGCTTCTTTAGGACTTTCTGCTCCATAAACTGCAGAACCTGCAACAAGCACATCAGCACCAGCTTCAGCAACTATTGCTGCAGTTGAAGGGCTAACTCCTCCATCAACCTGAATATGAGTATTGAGACCACGACGAGTAATTTCGTCACGTAAACGGCGAACCTTATTCATTTGATTAGCTAAGAACTTCTGTCCACCGAAACCAGGCTCAACAGTCATAATAAGAACCATATCGAATTCATCAAGAATATCGAAAATAGGTTCAACTGGTTCCGCAGGGCGCACAGCAAAGCAAGCTTTACAACCCATATCGCGAAGCTGACGAGCTAATCTCACTGGAGCATGAGTAGCACCCATATGAAAACTCACAGAAGCAGCTCCAAGTCTAGCATATTCTGGAGCCCAACGATCTGGATCCTCAATCATCAAATGTACGTCAACTGGAAGTTTAGTAACCTCACAAATTCGCTTAACAATTGGTTCACCCAAAGTCAAGTTAGGTACAAAGTGATGATCCATTACATCGACATGAACAAGATCCGCATTAGATATTGCATCGAGGTCACGCTCAAGATTGCAAAAATCTGCGGAAAGAATGCTAGGTGCTATTTGTATATTCATGTGTACTATTCTAGAAAATGCAAGCGACTAGTTTTATAAAAACAAGATTTTTAAAATTGCTTTTTCAAATACTTGAATCTTACTTACTAGAAGTGTTCTGAGACTCACGTTCTCTTTCGTCTGAAGTTATATCTATAAGTCGTTCAACAAGAGACTCACGAGTACTAGTACTCTTTTGCAGCAAAGCAAAAACAATAGTTGCACACATGAATACGATAATAGAAACCCAAACATTAATGCGCACACCTAAGAAAACATGTGAAAAATCAATTCGCAATGCCTCAATCCACACGCGTCCAATTGTGTACCACATAACATAAAGTGCGAATACGGAACCGGCTTTTAACTTCTTAGCTATAACTTTGCCAAAATAAATAAGCAATGCAGCACCGATGAAATTCCAAATCATCTCATATAAAAATGTTGGATGAAATAATGTGCCTTCTGGGCACGTTAACCCATCATAACATCTTTCACTATGACCTATTGCTTGAGTAGTATCATAATTTAACTTCAAACCCCACGGCAAGTTAGTAGGAGCTCCGTAAAGTTCTTGATTAAACCAATTCCCCAATCTTCCTATACCTTGAGCAATAAGCACAGCAGGAGCTGCACAATCAGCTAGTAATCCAATAGGATATTTACGATACTTGCATAATACACAAGCAGCCAATGCGCCTAAGAATATACCGCCCCAAATTCCTAGACCACCATTCCAAATTCTAAAAATTTCTAAAAAATCACCATTAGAGCCAAAAAACTTTTCTGGAGTTGTAATAACGTGATACAAACGCGCGCCAATTATTCCAGCAGGAAGACTGACTAAAACAAGATCAAGTATCTGGTTAAAATCTCCTCCAAGACGCTTCCATCGACGCGTAGTAATCCACATTGCCATCAAAATACCGGCAAGAATACTAAGAGCGTAAAACTTTATGTTTACAAAGCCAAGAGAAAATTGCGAAATACTTGGCGACGGAATAAAACAGACTGTCATGGCGTCGATATTAGTCTAAGCCCACGATTGCGACAGATAAATTCAGAAATGAGCAAGTTGCAAAAGCACAAGCAGCACAGGACCGCACAGCAAAATAGAATCTACTCGGTCAAGAACACCACCATGACCTTTTAGCAAATGTCCCATGTCTTTAATACCAATATCTCTTTTAAGCATAGAAGCACACAAGTCACCGAATGTGCCAATAATTCCAGAAGAAATACCCATGACTAATGGCATCCACCAGAAATTGAACCAAGAGGAACCATAAAAACCTGCAATAATTGCATATGCGCCTATAATTGCAAAAAGCATTGAGCCTATTAAGCCTTCTACAGACTTCTTAGGAGAGATTCGCGGAGAAAGCTTATGTTTGCCCAACCATGCACCAGCAAATAATCCGCCAGTGTCACTTAATGCAGGTAAAAATACCAAAAGCATAGCGTGAGCAACTGCGTATTTTGTATTTGTAAGAGCTAATACGATGCAAGAAGCTAAAAGTGGAATGTACAACACCACGAATAGCGAAACAGACGTATTCGTAAATAAAGTATGTTCGTATGATGAGCGGTTAGAACCATCGAGCTTTTTTTCTACAGCTTGCATCGTTCTATCTGAAATAGTACTGCTAAGAGTCGCACAAATTACTGTAAGAAGCAAAGATGCAGTAATTCCACTAGCCATAGCAACAGCATGCCATTTTGCATAGTATGTTGCAAAAATAGTTACAAGCGAACATATTGATAACGTCACGAAAGGAATACGCAAACCGAGAGTTGCAAAATCAACATGTAATTCCCACAATGCCAGAACCATAAAAATGGCCATAAGCACGATAAAGACATCAATGCTAATAATTAAGCAAGAAACAATTGCAACAACTAGTATTGCGGCGGTAGCAACTGCCTGAGGCATATTCCTGCCTGTGCGACGATTAATATCACTTAAAGTTTCATGGGTGCCATGTGTAGCAGTATCTGCTTTGTCAGAAGACAATCCTACTTCTGATGCAGTTTTTTCAGCATTTGCTTTACTGACTTCATTGACAAAATTATGCTGTTTTATTTGACTCATACGGCACCCATTCAGTTTGAAACTACAAAAATCTCAGACTTCCATAATTTCTTTTTGCTTACCTTCAAGCAAAACGTCTAAAGAATCAGTAACTTGCTTAGTTACTTTATCAAGCTCTTTTTGTAAACGATCGCCTTCATCTTCGCCAAGTTCACCATCTTTAACAGACTTGTCAATAGATTCCTTAGCTTTGCGACGAATATTGCGAACTGCAACTTTGCCTTCTTCTGCTTTATTCTTAGCAAGCTTGACGTATTCCTTGCGACGCTCTTCCGTGAGCTCTGGCATAGTAACACGAATAACATTGCCATCACGATTAGGGCTTACACCTAAATCAGAATCGCGAATAGCCTTTTCAACAGCATTCGCTTGAGAAGCGTCAAAAGGCGTAACTGAAAGAGTTCTAGGCTCTGGAACACCAATAGATGCAACAGCTTTAATTGGAGTTGGAGCACCATAATAATCAACCATAATTCCGTTTAGCAAAGCAGGATTAGCACGACCGGTGCGAATACCCATAAAATTCTCTTTAGTAGCTTCAACAGACTTATTCATCTGTTCACGGGCTTGATCAATTATTGCTGACATGTGTTCTCCTTTATAATATTTAAGCAAATGTTGGCTCTGCATTAGACACTAATGTGCCAATAGATTCTCCAACAAGAGCACTAGTTACGTTACCTTCGCCCTCAAGACCAAACACACGAATTTTTTGATTATTATCGCGAGCCATAGAAAGCGCAGACGCATCCATAACAGCTAAACCATCAACGATAGCGCGCTTGTAGTTTAATGTTAGGAACTTACGAGCAGTAGAATCTTTACGAGGATCAGCACTATATACGCCATCCACACCATTCTTGCCCATAAGAACTTCATCGCAATGAATTTCCAATGAACGTTGAATAGAAACAGTATCAGTAGAAAAATATGGCATTCCGGCACCAGCACCAAAAATAACCACACGACCCTTTTCAAGGTGACGAATTGCTTTCAACGGAATATAAGGTTCTGCAACCTGACCCATTGTAATAGCAGTTTGTACGCGAGTTGCTTGCCCTGCTTGCTCAAGAAAATCCTGAAGAGCCAAGCAGTTCATTACAGTGCCCAACATACCCATATAATCACCACGGCTACGATCAATACCTGCTTGCTGCAGTTCTGCTCCCCTAAAGAAGTTACCGCCGCCGACAACAATAGCAACCTGAACGCCTTGATTCACTGCAGCTACTATTTCGCCAGCAATCCTACGAATGACATGAGTATCAATACCAACAGCACCACCACCGAATGCTTCTCCAGAAAGCTTTAATAAAACCCTACGGGACTTTCCTTCATCCGTTTGTGCAATAGCCATACAGATTCCTCCAGTCATAACGGCGAATGAGGTATATCTTTGTCAGTTTATCTATCAATAACGACACTCAAAACGCACGTTAAGCTGGACAATGAATATAAAAATGGGTTGCGCACAACTTGTGCACGCAACCCTATATACAAGAACAAAAATAAATTCTCATATAATTAGTGCTTATTCAGCAGCACCTTTGCCAACCTCAACGCGAGCAAAGGCAAGAGCGGTGCCGCCAACTTCCTTGAACAAGTCACCAACGCTCTTGGATGGATCCTTAACGTATGCCTGCTCGAGAAGTACAGTTTCCTTGAAGAAGGCGTTCATACGTCCTTCAACAATCTTTGGAACAATCTTCTCTGGCTTGCCTTCAGCTAAGGACTTCTCGGTTGCAACGCGACGCTCAGATTCCAAAACTTCTTCTGGAACATCTTCACGGCGAAGCCACTGCGCACCCATAGCGGAAATCTGCAAAGCAGCTTCGTGAGCAACCTTTGCACCAGCTTCGTCAGTAGCAATCATGGAAACGATGCTTGGAGGCAATTCCACAGACTTCTTGTGAGCGTAAATCTCAACGTGTGGACCGCTTACCTTAGCAACCTGACCAACCTTGACATGCTCGCCGAACAAAGCTGCTGCTTCTTCAACAGATTCCTTAACAGTTGCACCATCAGCTGGGGCTGCAAGTACTTCTTCAGCAGTAGAAGCATTAGCTTCAACAGCATGGTCAAGAACAGTGTTTGAGAATTCCACAAACTTTGGTGTCTTTGCCACAAAGTCAGTTTCAGAATTCAACTCAACTGCGTAACCAGTTTCGCCTTCAGCAGACTTAACAACCTTAGAAGCGATGGTACCTTCCTGAGCCTTACGACCTTCACGCTTACCAGCTGCCTGAATACCCTTAGCACGGATGATTTCCTTAGCGCGGGCAACGTCGCCTTCAGCTTCAGTAAGAGCCTTTTTAACGTCCATCATGCCGGCGCCAGTTTCTTCGCGCACCTGCTTAATCAACGCTGCAGTAATTGCTGCCATTTTGTTCTCCTCGTATCAATATGATTCTTAAAAGCTGCAAAAAGCAAAATCAATTGGATTTTGCAGCTTCTAAATAAGAATCTGGTTGCAAATTAGCTTATCAGGCGTTTGCCTCAGTATTTTCTTCCTTGGCAGGCTTAGCTTCAGCTTCGCCTTCCTTGGTGAGCAATTCCTTCTCCCAAGCTGCCATTGGCTGAGCATCATTACCTTCAGACTTAGCGCCCTTACCGGCATGCTCAAGCAAACCTTCAGCTACAGCATCAGCCATCAAGCTAGTCAATAACTCAATGCCACGAATAGCATCGTCGTTGGCAGGAATTGGATACTCAACAGCCTCAGGATCAGTGTTGGTATCAACAATTGCTACAACTGGGATACCAAGCTTATGAGCTTCTTCAACAGCCAAAGCTTCCTTGTTAATATCAACAACGAACATGGCGGATGGAGTGCGGTTCATGTTGCGAATACCACCGAGCTGCTTGGAAAGCTTGTCCTTCTCGCGCTCGAGAAGCAAAAGTTCCTTCTTAGTCAAGCCGGATCCACGAACATCGCTAAAGTCCATTTCCTCAAGTTCCTTCAAGCGCTTTACGCGAGTAGAAACAGTCTGGAAATTAGTCAACATACCACCAAGCCAACGCTCGCAAACATAAGGCATGTTTACGCGAGTTGCCTGATTCTGTACAGCTTCCTGAGCCTGCTTCTTAGTACCCACGAAGAGAACAGTGCCGTTGTGAGCAACAGTCTGCTTGATGAAGTCATAAGCCTTGTCGATCATGTCGAGAGACTTGAACAAATTGATGATATGAATACCATTGCGCTGGGTAAGAATGAACTGCTTCATCTTTGGGTTCCAGCGACGAGTCTGATGACCGAAGTGCAAACCAGCCTTCAGCATTTCGCTCATGGTAATCTGTGCCATATCTATATACCTTTCTTGTCGGTTATTTCCTGGCCATGTCTGTTCGCATGCAACTTGGTTAACACATGTCTAAATCCAAGCCGACCGACACGAACGGACGCGTACATGGCGCGTATTTGCGAATCCGTGTAGACAATAAAAAGCGAGCAATCATACAACGCGGCAATACTCATGCTCAAAATGGACACGCAAAGAGCGATTATATCAGATGCTCAATACTAAAAATCGGCATTCTTGTAGTGATAAAAGCAACAAAAACGCCGATAATTTTTAAAAAATTATTTACGCATAAAGCATAAAAACTAAAACTTAGTTACGCATATTATTGCGCAACTCACGCAACGCTTGACGGCGCACGTCCTTTTCAAGCCTATCTAAATAAATATGACCATCTAAATGATCACACTCATGCTGAATCATTCTAGCCATAAGACCTTCACCTTCAAGCACTACAGTCTTACCATCTAAATCAATTCCACAAGCTCTAGCATAATTTGCACGCCTAGTTTTGTACCATAATCCAGGAACAGAAAGGCAACCCTCGTCGTCGTACTGTTCACCTTTTAGCTCTTCAATTACGGGATTTAAAATATAGCCGATTCGACCATTTATATTGTAAGAAAAAGCTCTAAAACTTACACCAATCTGATTAGCAGACAATCCAGCTCTACCTGGGTCATTTACCGTTTCCAATAAATCATCAACTAAATGTTTCACAGCTGGCGTAATTTCACGAATCTCATCACAAGGAGTTCGCAATACGGGATCCGGAACAATACGAATTTTTCTAATAGACACTCGATTACTCTTTCTTTTATGTAAGTAGAAATAACGAAAACAACTACAAATATGTAAGCTTTTTACTCGACATGTTCATTATGATCACTATGCGATGTCGAAGAGGAATCTGATGAAGATTCTTCACCAAAACGCTTCAAATGATTCGCAGCTTGATCGATAGCTTGACGTACTCGAGGAGTTACAGCTTCCTGAGCTTGCTTAACAGTCTCCTGTGCTTGCTTAACAGTCTCAGTAGTTTTATCGAGAATCTTTACAGTTGCTGGCAAAGGACGAGTATTAGGCTTTGGAGCATACAATTGCGTTTCGATAATATCAGCATAGCGAGCAAGAATCTTCGGACGAACAATCTTCATACTTGGAGTCAAGGTTCCAGCATCTTGAGTAAATTCATCTTGCAAAATAACAAACTTACGAACAGACTCAGCGCGAGAAACAGTACTATTAGCTTGGTCAATAAATTGCTGAATTACTGAACGCACTGCTTCGTTAGTAGCAATCTCACTCATAGTAAGGTTAACATCCATACCCTTATTCTTTAGCCAAGAACGAACCATATCTGGATCAAGCTCAATTAAAGCAGAAACGAATGGCTTACCATCGCCCACTACTACAGCATGAGAAACTAATGGGCATTGAGCAATAATACCTTCCATAGGAGCAGGACTTATATTCTTGCCACCGGCAGTAATAATAATATCTTTTTTGCGACCAGTAATAGACAAGAATCCTTCATCATCTATTGAGCCAAGATCGCCTGAATGCAACCATCCATCTTCATCAATAACTTCTGCAGTGAGCTCAGGCTTATTGAAATATCCCATAAATACGTTAGGACCTTTAATAAGCACTTCATCGTCGTCAGCAAGACGGATAGCTATACCAGGACCAGGTCGACCTACAGATCCAACTTGATTTGCATGCTCAAAATTAACTACACAAGGAGCGGCAGTTTCAGTCATTCCATAGCCTTGAATAAAAGTAATGCCATCAAGACCATTAAAGAAATGAGCCAAATCAGCATCCATTGGAGCTCCACCGCAGGCCAACCATGAAAGATTAGGGCCTAAAGCTGAGCGAATAGACGAGCCAACTGTTTTCATATACATCGCATGATTCATGCGTGCAGCAAGAGAATGAGTTTTACCTTCAACATTGTCGCGAGACCATTGAATGAAATGTTTTACAGCTTTAGCAAAGATACGACCCTTTATACCAGCACCAGCTTTTTGTGACGCAGCATTATAAACTTTTTCAAAAACTCTAGGCACGCCAAGTAAATACGTAGGCTTAAAACTACGCAAATCAGCCAAAAGATGCTTAGCATTAGGCACATATCCAATAACACCGTGAGCACCAATAGCAACATATTGAATGTACCGAGCAAAACAATGCGCCAATGGAAGGAATAAAAGCAAACGATTTGGCTTGCATAACATATCGTTAAGAACATCATAACCAGCAAAAACAATATGCGTAAAATTACGATTTGAAAGCATTGCGCCTTTAGGTCTACCAGTCGAACCAGAAGTGTAAACAATAGTAGCTAAATCATCTGCCTTAACAGCATCAACAGCTTTATTAAGCTCATCATCAGTAGTAGATTTACCAAAATCAACAACGGCTTCCAAGCCACCAGCTTTGAAATTAAATACGGTTTTCAAAGTTATATGTTTATGATCCTGACGAACACGCTCTAAGCATTGAGCATGCGCATCGTCTCCAGCAAAAGCAATAACTGGCTTAACTTCATCGATAATGTCAGCTGCCTGCAATGCTGAATCTGTTTCATAAATAGGAATGCTTACAGCACCAATACATGCACAAGCAAAATCGACAACACCCCACTCATAGCATGTAGCAGAGTAAATAACAACTTTGGAGCCATGCTGAACTCCGAGCGCTATTAAGCCTCGAGCTACTGCACGAACTTTCGCGAGCATTTCAGATGAAGTAACATCATGCCAACGACGAGTTTCATCGTCTTGCCATTGAGCAACCAAGTCTTGTGGGCTACGCATAGCACGATTGGCAAGTAAGGAATAAATGGTATCACCGTCTTGAGTTGGGTGAATGGCTTCTACAGCAAATTCTCGGAGCATATTATTTATTGTACTTGATAACAGAATCGACACGACTGCACGAAGTACAAAAAATAATACTTAATATTGTCATTTACAAACAAACACTGGGAAAAAACTTAGATTCTACAAGTCGTACAAGTTAGAATGTTTAATCTTACAAAAGTGAACCCCTTTATTGCTAAAATTGTTGAAAAATCAGCAAATCAAGCAATAAGGGGCTCATATTTATTTGAATATATGTACATAAGTCTTCAAACGCATTATCATAGATGTCTTATTTCAGCTACCTACTATAAGCGACGATTTTATCCTAGATCTGCATACGTGCAAATCCAACGATTATTTTTCAATTCCAAAGATAACGACGCCCAGTATTTCACAGGTCCTGCACAAATGCGCACAACACCTTCAAAATGATTCGGGCTGACTAACATTCCATTAAACAAACTCGGAACTGCAGGAAAACTACGCACAGCAGAGCGAGTTTCCGAATCGTTATTATCAGTGAAATACTCATCCATCAGTTTCCACATGTTAGTTAATTTAGTAATACAACTTTTTGTTAGAAGCTGCGACATTGCTGGAGAAATAGGCCTACCTCTCGAAATATCTGCAGCTATACAAGCAATTTGACAAGTTTTTAAAGCTAAATTAACAAAAGCCTGCTCATCTCTACTGTCGAAATAACACATTCCAACATGGTATTTCAAGCATTCACGAGAAAAACCAACACTAACTTCACCCTCATATACAGGCAAGCTAATACGAGGTCTACAGAAAACATGTGGAGGATCCTCGTCATTGTTTTTCTTAGTCTTTGAGGACTTATCTTTCAGCTCATCATCACTGTAATCGTTATCATCCATGCCATAGGCATCAGCAAAATCTATCTTCATGTTTCTCTCCTGTTTTAACAATTATTTAAAACTGTTGTTATTTAAAACTTGTTAAGCTTATATTTCTACAAACTAAACGAGTTTAGATAAAAGCTTACAACGTAATTTTTCTCTAACTGCGTAATTAATAAAAATGTGGATAAATTACAAAATATTCGTCGTTTTCATTGAAAATAAACGATTTTATGCGTGTTGAATTATACACATTACGGTTTAAAAGAATAGCAAATATAGCTAAAAATCATATTTATACATGAATCAATAGAATGTTCATATAGATATATGCATTTTGAAAACAAAAATAGCGGTTCAGAACAAATTACTGAACCGCTATATTTCATGCAATAAGCATCATACTTAACACTAACGAATATCTTGATGGAATGGATTAAATACTACGCTACAACGCTGGAAGCTCTTAACATCAACATAACCTGTAGAAGCCATTGTTCTGCGCAATGCACCAACAAAGTTTGTAGTACCATCTGCTTCATGACTTGGGCCAAAAAGAATATTCTCTAACGGAGCCACAGTGCCAACATTTGAGCGCATCCCGCGAGGAAGCGATGAATGACGAGCCTCAGCACCCCAATGAGTGCCATGACCAGGAGCCTCAGTTGCGCGAGCTAATGGAGTACCAAGCATAACTGCGTCAGCTCCAACTGCAAGAGCCTTAATAAAGCTGCCGGAATTACCCATTCCTCCATCAGCAATAATTTGCACATAACGGCCGCCGGATTCATCCATATAATCCCTACGAGCTTCAGCAACATCCGCAATAGCAGTAGCCATAGGTGCTTGCACACCTAAAGTATTCATGGTTGCGGATACTGCTCCGCCGCCAAATCCAACTAAAATACCTGCAGCTCCAGTTCTCATCAAATGAAGAGCAGAAGTATAATCTGCGCAACCTCCAACAATAACAGGAACATCGAGATCGTAAATAAACTTCTTTAAATCAAGAGGTTCATGATCTTTAGAAACATGTTCCGCAGATACTGCTGTTCCGCGAATCACGAATAAATCAACACCAGCTTCTAGAACAGTGTTATATAATTCTTGCGTGCGTTGTGGAGAAAGAGCTCCTGCTACTGTCACTCCAGCATCTCTGATTGTATGCAAACGCTTTGCAATCAATTCTGGTTTGATTGGCTCAGTATAAATCTCCTGAATGCGGCGAGTTGCAATGTTTGACGGCAACTCAGCTATTTCTTTTAACAAAGGTTCTGGATTCTCATATCGAGTCCATAAACCTTCTAGATCAAGAACTCCAAGACCACCCATTTGACCAATTGCAATCGCGGTATCCGGACTAGTAACCGAATCCATCGGAGCAGCAATAATTGGGATATCAAACGTATAAGCATCTACTTGCCATGAAGTAGATACAGCTTGAGGGTCACGCGAGCGACGCGAAGGAACAATAGCAATATCGTCAAGCGAATATGCAACTCGGGCTTTTTTGCCCAAACCAATTTCAATTTCCTGAGACATACTTCTTAGGCTAGTGCCCTATGCTGACGAGTTGCGACTCATAGTAATTCAAAAGCTACTTATCATTATTTTTACGCAAAGCACTGTATATAGCTTTTGCTTTATTCTCACCAATTCCAGGCACTTTTTGCAAATCTTCTAATGAAGCATTTTTCAAAGATTTTATTGAACCAAAAAATGCAAACAAACGCTTGCGATACACTGCTCCAATTCCAGGAATTGCATCAAAAGTAGAATGCAATGAACCTTTTCTTCGCAATTTACGATGATACGAAATAGCAAAACGATGAGACTCGTCTCTAGCGCGCTGCAATAAATACAATCCTTCTGAGCTTCTCTTAAAAATGATTGGATAATCTTCGTCAGGAAGCCACACTTCTTCAAGCTTCTTAGCTAAACCACAAACAGTAATATCACTTACGCCAGCATCTTTCATAGCTCTTTTAGCAGCTTTTGCTTGTTCTTTTCCTCCATCGACAATAATTAATTGAGGTTTATAAGCAAAATGCCGCGCACTAGTCAATGAATTAGCTGAAAAATGCTTATTAGAAATACTGTTAGCATCGCAAATATTAATATCAGATGAGTCAGATATATCTGATGAATCTGATGCATTTGTATCAAGCCTATCTTCTACATAAACATCTTTATGCTTAAATCTTCGCAATAATGTTTCATAAACAGCACTTAAATCATCTGTTTTACCATCACCATGTTCACCTCGAACCGCAAAATGACGGTACTCACTAGGACGAGCAACACCATCTTCAAAAACAACCATAGAAGCAACTTGATAACTGCCATCAACTGTATTTGAGATATCATAACATTCAATTCGCAAAGGAGATTTACTCATTCCAAGCACTTTTGCTATTTCATTCATAGCTTCTGTTCTCATATCTATGCTGTTGATACGACTAGATTTTATTCGTTTCAATTCCTGACTAGCATTATCGTTTGCACGATCCATAAGAGCACGTTTTTCTCCGCGCTCTGCAACTCTAATACTTACTTGAGAACCACGAATATTGCTAAGCCACAATTCAAGCTCTTGCTTACGTTCATCAGAAATTTTAATTGGAACTATAATCTCACGAGGAACAGGCGAAATAGGAGCAAGTAAATCCTCACGACCTGTTCTCTCTTGACGTTCACGACGAGTTTTAGTAGCTTGCGCTCGCAATATTACATCAGTTGCAGTAGCTTGTTGCGTAGAGCTAACAGCGTCGCGAACTTTCTTAATGCTAATAGTATCTTCATGGTTTTGTGTGTAATTTTGTTCATATTCTGCGTATACGCGAGTTAATAAATCAGCTATAAGATCACTGTCACTAATATGCTCATTTCGTTCTACCGACCAATTTTTCTCTCCACGAATCATTCCAGCTCTGACAAAAAATACATGAATTGACGCTTCAAGCTCATCTCCGCAGAATCCAAAAACATCTGCTTCTACATCATTGTCAAACACAACTGCATTTTGTTGCAAAATAGTGTTCAAAACAGCAATTTCGTCACGCAATTTAGCTGCACGCTCAAATTCTAGCTCTTCACTTGCTTCTTTCATCTCATTCTTAATTTGTGAAATATAAGACTCTCCAACACTGCCTGTAAGTATGCCAACTACATGTTCTACCATCTTGCGATGTTCGCTAGGATCTATGTTTCCTATACAAGGAGCTGAACATTTACCAATCGAAGCAAATAAGCAAGGTCTACCAGTCCTATGAGCTTTGCTAAAAACAGAGGATGAGCATGTACGAATAGGAAAAGTTTTAAGTAAAGAATCTAAACTATGACGAAGAGACCACACTTTTGCATACGGACCAAAATATCTAGCATGCCGCGCACTACGATTTCTAGTAATCCATACTCTTGGAAAAGTTTCCTCTAGCGAAACTGCAACATAAGGATATGTTTTATCGTCACGAAAAACTACATTAAACCTAGGGTTAAAAGCTTTAATCCAAGTATATTCAAGTGTAAGAGCCTCAAATTCAGTGCTTACAACAGTCCATTCCAAACTGCGAGCTGTAAGAACCATAGATTGAGTTCTAGGATGAAGTTGGTAAAGAGGTTGAAAATAATTCGCTAAACGATTGCGTAAATTTTTTGCTTTTCCAACGTAAATAACTCGCCCCTCGCCATCACGCCACTTGTATACTCCAGGTTGCGCTGGAATATCACGAGAAGCTGGACGGAATAAATCACGAGTATCACCAAGCAATGGAGCTCCTAATGCATTTACTCTTTCATCATCAAATGATGAATCTTTCGAAAACTGTTCATCTATTATTGCTTGCGTTTTACGCCATTTTTCACTATCTCTCATCCTATTTTCTTCTTGCAAATCATATGCTTTATAAGAATTTTTATTAAGATTATTATCTTTCATTTTCACCTCCTTTCCTAAACAAGATTTATGCAACTATTCATAAGATTTGTCGAGTAAATTTCTCAGTTCAGCAAATTACAGATCGGTAACTTTTTTGAACTTTTAATGTAACATTTGCTTAAGGAATTTACCTGTCCAACTCTCGCCATTACGCGCTACGCTCTCAGGACTACCTTCTGCAACTAAGGTTCCGCCTTTATCTCCTCCTTCTGGACCTAAATCAATAATCCAATCTGCAGATTTCACAACATCAAGATTATGTTCAATTACAATAACACTGTTGCCTTTATCTACAAGAGATTGCAAAACCGCTAGAAGTTTCCTAACATCTTCAAAATGCAGTCCAGTAGTAGGTTCATCGAGAATATAAACTGTTTTACCAGTAGATCTTCTCTGCAGCTCTGTAGCAAGCTTTACTCGTTGAGACTCACCGCCAGAAAGTGTTGTTGCGCTTTGACCAAGACGAATATAGCCCAAGCCAACTTTTACTAAAGTATCTAAATATCGAGAAATAGAAGGATATGCTTTGAAAAATATTGCAGCTTCACAAATAGGCATATTAAGAACATCTGCAACAGACTTTCCGTTATATGTAACTTCCAAAGTTTCACGGTTATAACGTTTACCATGACAAACTTCACACTCTACGTATACGTCAGGCAAAAAGTTCATTTCTATTTTTAAAGTACCGTCGCCATGACATGCTTCACATCTGCCTCCTTTAACATTAAACGAGAAGCGACCAGGACCATAGCCACGAACTTTTGCTTCTGGAGTCTGAGCAAACAATGAACGTATTTTATCCCAAACACCAGTGTAAGTTGCTGGATTAGAACGAGGAGTTCTTCCTATAGGATTCTGATCGACATGCACTACTTTGTCACAAAGCTCAATACCATCAATACGTTTGTGCTTTCCTGAAACAATTCGAGCACCATTTAGTTTGTCTGCAAGAACAGGATACAAAATTGAGTTTATAAGTGTTGATTTACCAGATCCAGATACACCCGTTATGCATGTGAATACTCCCAAAGGTATGCTTACATCAATATTTTTTAAATTATGCTCATGGGCATTAATTATATGAAGCATACGATTTTCGTCTACACTACGACGTTGTTTTGGCACATCTATTGAGCGTCTGTGAGCAATATAATCTCCAGTAATTGAACGCTGAGCTTTAATAATTCCATCAGACGGACCTGAATATACTACTTCTCCTCCGTGCTCACCAGCTTCTGGACCAATATCAACAAGCCAATCAGACTGACGAATGGTATCTTCATCATGCTCAACAACAATAAGCGTATTACCAAGATTTCGCAGATGATGCAATGTTGCAATCAAACGCTCATTATCTCTTTGATGCAATCCAATAGACGGCTCATCAAGCACGTACATAACACCAACTAAACCTGATCCAATTTGAGTAGCTAAACGAATACGTTGAGCCTCTCCACCAGACAAAGTTTTTGCAGCTCTTGAAAGAGTAAGATAGCTTAAACCCACATCGTTCAAAAAACCAAGTCGAGCACGAATCTCTTTTAATATTTCTGTTGCAATTACTGCTTGAGAACCATCCAAATGCAAAGCATTTACCCACGCTAGACTTCGCTCTACTGGCATATCGCAAACTTCAGCTATGGAAGTATTAGATACTGTAACCGCAAGAACTTCTGGGCGTAAACGCTTTCCATTACATTTTTGGCATGGAACTTCACGCATATACGACTCATAATATTGACGCATTTGATCAGAATCAGTTTCGTCATGTTTGCGCATAAGCGTACGAACTACACCTTCAAAGCCAGTAGAATATTCACGCTGACGCCCCCACCTATTTGTGTAGGAAACTTGAACCGTGAAATCATGACCATACATGATGTCATATTTAACGTCTTCCGCTAGATCCTTCCACGGAGTATTCATATCAAAATGCAAATCTTTAGCAAGTCCTGAAAGTATGTGCTGATAATACATTCCAGCTGACTTATTCATTGCCCACGGCTCAATAGCTCCTTGCGCAAGAGATTTGTCTGGATCCGGAATAACAAGTTCAGGATCAATTTCGAGATTGTATCCAATACCAGAACATTCAGAGCAAGCACCATAAGGAGCATTGAATGAAAATGTTCTAGGCTCGATCTCATCAAGCTCTAATTGATGATTATTTGGACATGCACGATGTTCCGAAAATGATTTACGACGCGTTTGCGAGTCTTCTGGTTCGTCAACAAAATCAGCAATTACTACTCCTTTAGATAGTTTTAATGCTGTTTCAATCGAATCAGTTAATCGAACACGAATGCCATCTTTAATAACTAAACGATCTACTACTACTTCAATTGTATGTTTCTTCTGTTTAGTAAGAGTAATATCTTCAGAAAGCTCATGCATTTGCCCATCAATAATCGCACGAGCATAACCATCTGAGCGTAAAAGCTCAAGCGTATCTTTAAATTCTCCTTTACGTCCACGAACTACTGGAGCAAGAATTTGCAATCTCGTACGTTCTGGCATAGCAAGCAATGAATCTGTCATTTGCTGAGGAGTTTGAGAACTTACTATTTGACCACATTCAGGACAGTGAGGCACACCAATCCTAGCAAACAATAATCGCAAATAATCATATATTTCTGTAATAGTTCCAACAGTAGAACGAGGATTGCGATTCGTAGTTTTTTGATCAATAGAAACAGCAGGACTTAGACCCTCAATAAAATCAACATCAGGCTTATCCATACGCCCTAAAAATTGGCGAGCATAAGCACTAAGCGACTCAACATAGCGTCGCTGACCTTCTGCAAAAAGCGTATCAAACGCAAGCGAGGACTTACCAGATCCAGAAAGACCAGTAAAAACAACCATACGATTCCTAGGAATCGACAAACTTACATTTTTTAGATTGTGCTCTCTAGCACCCTGGATAGTTATTTTCCATTCAGAAGGAATACTAGATAAATCAGCTATAAAAGTACCGTTGTTAGCGCACATAGGAGCATTATCAAGCAATTCTTGCAACGAGTCGTTTTGTTCATTCGCCTGTTCTGACACAATTACCTCCACACTTCCCCATAATCACTTGAATATTCCCAACCAATACCAAATTTTATCACTAACAAGAAATTATAGAACAAGTGTTCGAAAAAGTAAAGTATTTGACTATCAACCACTTGCTGTATTCGTTACCAGTAAGCAGTATAATAGTGAGTTTGCTTATGACTTTTATAAGTAATAAATACTAACAGCCTAAATTTTGGGGAACGGAACAGACATTATGCCTATTGACGCACAAGCTTTAACCATTCAGATTGGTGCGCGAACGCTGTTAAATCCTACCGATTTTCACATCACAAAGGGAGATAAGATCGGTTTAGTCGGCAGAAACGGCGCAGGCAAAACTACGCTTACTCGCGTTATTACAGGAGACATGCTGCCAGCAGGAGGCTCGGTTAGAGTTAGTGGAGGTTTAGGCTACTTACCTCAAGACACACACGCAGCAGACCCAGAACAAAGCGTTATAGATCGCATTATGAGCGCTCGAGATATTGCTTCTATCGTTTCGCGTATTCGCAAAGCGGAAAAAGAAATGACAGATCCAGATCCAGACATAATGACTAAAGCTATGAACCGCTACGACAAAGCAATGCAAGATTTTGAAAAAGCAGGCGGTTATTCAGTGCAATCTGAAGCAATATCGATGGCAACAAGCTTGGGACTTCCACAAGAAGTTATGCAACAAGCTTTAGGCACACTTTCAGGTGGTCAACGTCGCCGCATAGAACTTGCTAGAATTCTGTTTTCTGACGCAGACACATTAATTCTCGATGAGCCTACAAACCACTTAGACGCAGACTCAATAATATGGCTTCGCAATTATCTTAAACGATTTGAAGGTGGTTTCCTAGTAATTTCTCACTCCACAGAATTACTAGACGAAGTAGTAAACAAAGTATGGCATTTAGATGCTCAACTTGCAAAAATAGACATGTACTCAATGGGCTGGAAAGCATACTTGCATCAGCGCGTAGTGGACGAAGAAAGACGTCGTCGCGAACGAGAAGTTGCAGAAAAGAAAGCTGAACGCCTTATGAAACAAGGCATTCGCTTGCACGCAAAAGCTACAAAAGCAGTTGCTGCTCAAAACATGATGCGAAGAGCTGAACGCTTATTAAGCGAAACAAGTGAAGCTCAAAAACAAGAAAAAGTTGCAGATATTCGTTTTCCAGAACCAGCTGCATGCGGAAAAACTCCAATTATGGCAAAAGATATTTCCAAAGCGTATGGTTCTAATATTGTTTTCGCTGGAATTAATCTTGCTATAGACAAAGGTTCACGTGTTGTCATTCTAGGCTATAACGGTGCTGGAAAAACAACAACATTACGAATTTTGGCAGGAGAAGAAACAGCAGATACTGGTGAAGTTCAATACGGACACGGATGCAAAATCGGTTATTTTGCACAGGAACACGATACATTAGACTTGGATTCTACAGTTTTGGAAAACCTTCAGCATGTTGCACCAAACCTGGATGACACACAAGCACGTTCTATGCTTGGCAGCTTCCTGTTTTCTGGCGACGACGCAATGAAGCCTGCCAGAGTGCTTTCAGGTGGCGAAAAAACACGTCTGGCACTTGCAACACTAGTAACTTCCAAAGCCAATGTGCTACTGCTGGACGAACCTACTAACAACTTGGACCCAGCATCTCGAGATGAAATACTTAAAGCTATTGCAAAATATGAGGGAGCAATCGTTCTTGTTACACACGATGAAGGTGCAGTTCAAGCCTTACAACCTGAGCGAGTGCTACTCATGCCTGATGGCGACGAAGACTTGTGGAATGACGAATATCTCGATTTAGTTGCCGAAGAGTAAAATGTTGAACTGAATTACTTGAATTGTACAATAGAATGGTTAAGCAGTGATTTCAACATACGCGTCTAAGACTTTGCCAAATACGACGAATAGTGCCAACAGCCGTATAAGCAATCAAATTGACAATCATTGCATAAAACGTGCGCTACATTTTTTGCGAACACCATTCATCGTAATAATTCTTATAACCTTATTTGAATGTTCTATTGGAAATCTGCCATTTTGGAGCAGTGTTACAGGAAGCACAGATAGCATTTCTGCGCACAACGATATAGGTTCTGGAATTAGACGCTTAGATTCTGGCGGCATTCTTATAACGGATCCTTCAGAAGCATATTTAGAAGTAACATCCGACGGAAGTTCGCCTTATATTCGCTTAGAGCCTGCAATTATTAAAAAGAAAAGCAAAAATAATAATCTTATTTCAAACATCAATGTTTTAGTTGAAGCAAACAAATACTTAAGCAAACCTCAAAGCACAAACACTGCTTCTTTAGACCCATCTTTGCTTAAACTTCCAAAACAAGCAGTAGGAAAATCTTGCATTGTAAGAGTATGGCTGCAACATCCAATAGGATCAATATTAAATATTGAAGACTCAAGAGCAAACGTTCGAGTGCCTTTTAGGTGGTCATGGGGTCGCGTATTAATACTTGCTATTTTTGCATTTCTTGTTACGCTTTGGAATCCTTGGTCCAAGCTTTGGAAAATTAAACTCAACACTCATAGTCTTATTCAACGTTGCTGCTTTGCTGCTTCTCTTCTTCCATTTATTGCTGTTGGTTTAATAACTATTTTTTGGAATTTACGAAACGCAACTCCTATGCATTTTTACACAAACGGTAATTATGCATATGATTTTGATCAATATGCCCACACTGCAGACGCATTGTTAAAAGGTCAAGTGCATTTAAATCTTCCTGTTCCTAATGAGTTAGAACACTTGCAAAATCCTTACGACCCTACGGCTAGAAATAATTTGTTAAACCACTCAGTACAGCATATGTATTGGGATTACGCATACTACAAAGGTCACTGGTACTCCTACTTTGGAGTTCTTCCAGCAATATTGCTATTTTTGCCTTATCGCATTATTTCAAGACTATGGACTCCTGAAGGCTCTATGCTTCCAACAACAGTAGCTACGATAATATTCTTAATTGGTTTTCTTATCGCAGGCTCCCTATTGGTTATTCGAATTATTGAGCAGACTTCAAAAAAAGTATCTTTAGGAACGACATCTATTGTTCTTGCTTTATTCTTCATTACTTCAAATACAGTGTATTTGTGGTTTAGAACGTCATTTTATTCCGTACCTATGGCAGCCTCACTTTTCTTCACATCTCTTGGATTGTGGTGCTACCTAGGTTTTAATAGAACACACTCTTTGCTAAATATTGTTTTAGGTTCTTTCTTTATTGCATTAAATTTAGGATGCAGACCTACTTTTTCTATAGCTGTTCTTTTTGCACTTCCTGCAATTTATTCACACATAGAAAAAGATTTACCAAATATTTTGCGCAACTGGAAACAAGTTTCTTCATGGTATAAGCCTTTTAAATATTTTGCAGCTTGGATACTACCATGCATAATTACTGCAATTCCATTTGGTATTTATAATCTTTTGCGCTTTGGCTCACCGTTAAATTTTGGCAATGAGTATCAAATAACTATTACTGACATGACGACTATGCGCTTGCCGTCACAAAATATTTTGCCGTCTATTTTTAGCTATATTGCGCTACCTTTGCGTTTTATTCCAACTTTTCCTTGGATTGGTATTCAGCCTATCGCATTTGACCGTTGGCAATATGCAGAGCCTATGATTGGCGGAATGCTTACACTTTCACCATTAGCATTGGTTGGCATAGTATGCGTATTTATTATGAAAAAACACTGCCGTACGCATATTGCTTGGCGCACAAGCGTAATAGCTATAATAGTTGGGCTTGTTCTTATTGTTTTTGACAGTTTAAAAGCTGGTATCGGATGGAGATATATTGCTGATTTTGCATGGGCTTTTGCCATAGCTGCCGCAATTGGAATTAGCTTGCTTTTAGAGTATGCGTCCACCTTGCAATCAGAAAATTCTTTACATAAAAAAACTATTGCTTACACAATACGCTTACTTGTAGCAGTATTGCTATTTGCTTCTATTGCTATTGCTGTACTCAGTTGGTTTGTTACAGGACGTGAAGACAGCACGCTTCGTTTTAATCCAAACTTATGGTTCGCGTTTAGAAGTTGGATGACATTGTTTTAAATAATTATTTATATAATTACTATTCTTCTAACAATGCATCTACAGTTCGAAGAAGCGCATGTAATCCGCTAATAAACTGTTGCGGCTCTGGCAATAATGACAATGCTAAATACCCATTAACTGGCATATCGAAATAATATCCAGGTTGAGAAACTAGATTATAATCTTTCATCAATCTCAAAGCTAATACATCATCGTCAATGCAAGATGGTACACGCAATAAAATATTCCATCCGCCTTCTGCACGCAACGCGCTAACACAGCATTTAGGCGTGGATACCAACGTTTCTCGAAGCGTATGCAGATTATTAATAACACGATTCCGTACAATAGCGCTTTGAGAAGATGCATATTGCAATAATTCTGGTATTCGCTCAGAAACAGTATTACCAATAGGCAAAAAATCATCCGCTATAACGTCAAGCCTTTTTTGTGCTTCATAAACATCATCTTTAGGACCTGAAACTTCAATCCAACCAACTTTGGCGTGAGGAGCAGCAAGCATTTTGGAGAATCCATCAAGCGCAAAAACTAAAGTAGAAGATTCTCCAGCAAAACGAGCATTGCCAGCAAAAGATTCAAGCGAATATTCATAAAATACTTCGTCTGCAATAATCGCAACACCATTATCACGACATAATTGCAATAGTATTTCACGTTCTTCAGGCTTGACATATGAGCCTGTAGGATTATTTGGATTAATAAGCACAAGAGCTTTAATACGCAAAGACGCATCTTCTAAAAGTTCTCTAACACGCGCAATATCAATAGTCCAAGAACCATCATAGTGCAAAGGATACGGTATTGCATTCACGCATTGCAAGCGTGCAATAGACTCTATAAGAGGATATCCAGGAGTTGGTCCCATAACAGCATCCCCTGCATCGCATAAAAGCATCATAAGCCATGCGTAAGCTTGAGAAGTTGAAGAAAGCACATAAAGCTGATCTGGATTAAGCTTTGGTGGAACAGACTTTTCAGTGCGGTTATCTCGCTTATTGATGAAGTTTGAAAGAATATCGCGAATTTCCTTAGGACCTCTAGGGTCTGCTGTGTAACATCCGCTTAAACATTGAGGAGCTAAGCCGTGAGACGTTGGATTGGAATCATTTAATTTAGTAAGCTTTACGCCATTAAAAATAGCTTTTCGCTGAGCTAAAATAATAGGATTTGGCTCACTCACATCTACTCTAGAAGAAAATCGCACGAAACTACCCTAACACTTGGCATAACAAAAGCTGGGCTGCAGTATAAACTGCTCACCCAGCTCAATAGATAATAAATAATATTTAGTTATTTTTTAGTTTTGCTGCATTTTTTGCATTGCATAGTAAGCTGCACCAATAATTCCAGCCTCATTATGCAATGTTGCAACAACAATAGGAGTTTTAATATCGATATGCGGCAAGAACTTTTCGCTTACGCGGCTAACGCCACCACCGACAACAAACAAATCTGGGTTGAAATACTTTTCCATCAAGCCGTAGTACTTAGTCAAACGCTTAGCCCACTTCTTATAGCCCATATCCAACTTTTCACGAACAGAAGAAGCAGCGTACTTTTCAGCATCGCCCTTACCTTTTTCAAGCTGAATATGACCAAGCTCAGTGTTTGGAATAAGCACACCGTTGTAAATCAAAGCCGTGCCGATACCAGTGCCAAGAGTAGTAGCAATAACCAAGCCATCCTTGTCTTTTGCCGCACCAAAACGCTGCTCAGCTAAACCAGCAGCATCAGCATCGTTAACTACTGTTACAGGACGACCACACGCCTCACTAAAGACTTCAGTAACATCAACACCAATCCAAGACTGGTCAAGATTTGCCATAAAATCGAGCTTCTTACCAGGCTTAATTGGAGCAGGGAACGCAATTCCAACAGGAACATCTGCAGGTACTTCAAAATGTTCAAGCTGCTGACGAACAATATCTGCAACTGCTTGAGGCGTAGAAACCGCAGGAGTGAGAATTTTGTATCGAGGTTCTGCGAACTCTCCCTTTTCCAAATTTACTGGAGCAGCCTTAATACCGGATCCACCAATATCGACGCCAAATGCTTGTGCAGTGTCAATCATTTCACTAACACTCCCCTCTGAATGTGTGCTGTATGGACAATTACCAGTATTCTATCGTATATTTGATACGACACGCTTACTGTTTACTAACTTCTACTTCAACGAAGGCATAGGTTTCCAGTCTTGATCGTGCAAAATTTTTCGAGAATCAATCCAGCCGGTAAACAATTTACCAATACCCGAAATAATATGCTCACGATCGACAGCAATCAAACGAATAATCTCTTTAGCAGCTGTTAAAGCAGTTCCAAGCGCAAACATAAACGGACGAAAATCGCCATGAACCATAAAGTAGCGAGCCATAAAGCCTCTATTTCGCATAATATGATAACGATTCATGTCAGATGTTGAATTTAGCTGACGCACTCCTGCAATATCCCAATTAGGAATATCACGAGTGCGACGAAGAATAATATCCGGAACAACAATAGGGTTCGTAACCTTACTCGCAAGATACCCGTAAGTAGTATCATCCCAGTAAATAAAGTAGCGCGAATCCGGGAAGCCGATTTTTTCAACTATATCTCGACGAATCAAGCCGCCCTCAAAACACATCGTATTCATAACTTTGTATCCAGCTCTGCCGAAAGCAGCAGGAGCAATAGGATTTGGAATACCAAGCGGAACCAAAAAATCATACTGCCAGTAGAAATTACCGCCGTCGTAATCTAAACGACTTCCTTGAACAACAGCGTGACGCTTAGTCCAAGGAGCAAGACGCTCAATAGATTCAGGCACTGTTTCAACATCGTCATCCATAACCCAGAACCACTTAGCTCCAAGTTCATAAGCTTTTTTAACACCAGCACTAAAACCGCCAGCACCACCAAGATTTTCATCTTGCGGAGCATACACAACATGAAGTTCATTGCCTTCACAATCTTTTTGAGCTTTACCCCAACGATTAGTTAAAGAAGCTTCAAGACGAGCAACCATTTCGCCGGTTGTGTCACTGCACTCATTGTCAACAACGACAATACGCCAAGGGCATTCTTTTAAACATTCAAACGAATGAAATAAATTCTCCAAAAGCTCTTGACGCTTATAAGTGACAACAACAATAGCTAATTTATCAATGCTAGTTGCGTTATTAGTACTAATTTTTTTTGATGCACTCGTATTGCTCATACTTGTATTCTCGCACCTACCCTCGCCACACAATTATCACAACAATGTTCTTAGCATGAGATACAAAAGAATAGTTAGTTTCAGGGAAGGTGAAAATCCTTACTGGCGGTAACAAAATACGTGTTTCATGCGTTTTTGAAGCCCGCGAGCAGCTTACAAGCTGCTGATTCGGTTAAATTCCGAAGCCAACGGTTACAGTCCGGATGAAAGAAACGGAGACCCATCATGGGCATTTCTAATACAAATAATCACCAAACTTATGCAAAGAACTCTAACTGGTCTAGCGAAAAAATAGCAAAATACGCTCTATTCGTGGCACTTTCAATGGCTGTAAGTTTCATAGAATTTCCACTTATTCCAGACCTCAGCTATCTTAAATACGATCCTTCTGGAATCGTGTGTCTCGTAGCAGGATTCGCGTATGGTCCTGCAGCTGCAGCAATCGTAAGCATACTCGGCTTTGCACCACACTTATTTACCAATCCACTCGGCACAGTTATGGCAGTGCTAGTATCTTTAGGAGCTAGCGTTACAGCAGCAATCGTATACAAAAAAATGCATACCAAAAAAGGCGCAATCATTGCACTTTTGGCAGGCTCGATTGCTGCTATTGCTCTTGCAATAGGTGGAAATCTTGTTATTACTCCTCTTTACGCTCACATAACTGTTTCGCAGGTTGCGGCTCTTATTCTTCCAGCATTACTGCCATTTAATATTATTAAACTTGCTTTGCACGTAGTAGTAACTTTGCTTATTTACAAACCAATTTCTAACCTGCTACACGAAAATAAATAATTATCCCAAACGGAATAGTTATGCATAATATCAGCACAAGTAATAGCATGAACGAAGCTAAGAAGCACATGATTGAAAACAATGCGCAAGTAGTGTTGCGAAATATTTGCTTTAGCTACGATGATGGAAAAACTTGGACGCTTAATAATTTAAGTCTTACAATTAATCCTGGCGAACGCGTGGCAATTGTGGGATTAAACGGTTCTGGTAAATCAACCTTAGCAAAAATTATTGCAGGTTTAACAGCTCCAGATAGCGGTTATGTTACATTGTGCGGCGAAAAAGTTTTTGAAAATACTACTGCTTGTGCTGAATCATATAAAAATGCACGAAAATATATTGGTGCACTTTTCCAAAGTCCTGAAGACCAGATTATTACCACAATTACTGAAGAAGATGTTGCTTTTGGACTAGAAAATTTGCAATTCCCTCAAAAAGCAATGTATGAGCGTATCAGTGAAGCTTTAAAAACTGTTCATATGGAAGATAAACGTTACGCTGACCCTAGCACTATGAGCGGCGGACAGCAGCAACGAGTAGCTTTAGCAAGTGCTATTGCTATGAATTCTAAACTGCTTGTTCTTGACGAACCTACTTCTATGCTCGACTCGTTCGCACGTAAAGACGTTGATGCTTTATTTGATAATTTGCACAAAAATGGCACTACTATCGTTCAAATTACACATAATTTTGAGGAATGCAAACGCGCAAATCGCATACTTTTACTAGAAAATGGTAACCTGAAAGAAATAAGCTTTAATGGTTTAAAAACTTACTTTTCTAATATTGAATTAGCAAATAATCATGTAACTAAAATTAGCGACAACAAGAACTTAACAGATAGCAGATTCAAAGAAAATAAGTCAGATATCGCTGTAGAAATTTCCGGACTAACTGTTCAATATGATAAAACTTCTCCAGCTGTTATTGACGATTATTCACTAACTGTTAAAAGCGGCGAAACAGTTGCAATAATGGGCGAAAACGGCTGCGGTAAATCAACTCTTGCTAAAACAATGTGTGGATTGTTAAAAGCCAATTCAGGAAATATAACAGTACATGGCATATCTGTTAAAGGTAAAACATCTAGAATAATACGACAAAAACTACATCAAACAATTGGCTACGTTATGCAACTGCCAGAACAACAGCTTTTTGCTGATACAGTACGGAACGATGTCGCTTATGGGCCAAAAAATTTTGGGCTAAAAGACAGTGCTCTTAAAGAACGTGTGGATGAAACACTACGCTTACTGAACCTTGAGAATTTGGCTGAAAAATCACCTTTTGCGCTTTCTGGAGGTCAGCAGCGTCTTGTTGCAATAGCTGGCGTTTTAGCTTGCAAGCCACGCGTACTCGTACTGGATGAGCCAACAGCTGGATTAGATTTTGAAGCTGCGTTACGTATCCGAAAAATTCTTGGAATGCTACATAATCAAGGCGTAACCATAATACTTATTACGCATAATCTTCAAGAAGCAGAAAATTTAGGCGCAAGACTAGTAACATTAAAAACAAGGAATAAAGCAAGCAATAAAGAATGCAGCACAGCAAAAAATATTGAAAATACCAAAAACAAAGAAAGTTCCACAAAAGCAAAAACAACTTCACTACTTAAATCTTTTGACCCACGCGCGACGCTTCTATCATGCTTTATTCTTATGCTAAGTGCTTTTAGTATTACTAACTACATACAGTTAGCTATTCTTGCTTTTGTAACATTTACTCTAACTGTTGCTGCAAAAATACCATTCGTTAAACTTATTGCTTCGCTGCACATGATTATTGCAATATTTGTTTTCTCCGGACTACTGAACATTCTCGCAGTGCGAACCGGCACAGTGCTAGCAAATATTGCAACTATTCCTATTACAACCGATGGAATTAACTATGCAATACTTTTTGCAACACGATTCTCGCTTGTTATTATCATTGGAGCAGTTCTAGTATTAACAATGAGTCAGACAACGCTTAACGAATCTTGCACACGATTACTATCACCACTTCGACATATTGGAATACCAACGCAAGAAATAGCACTTATTATGAGCCTAGCGCTACGGTTCTTGCCAACACTTAGTGCAGAAGCGCACTCTGTGGCACTAGCGCAAATCGCTCGAGGAAGTAGCATTCGAGATGGTTCTTTTAAACAACGAGTACACGCCATAACAGCTTTAATTGTGCCAGGTTTTGCAGGAGTAATTCGCCATGCTGACATTCTTGCGCTCGCATTAGATGCACGCTGCTACGCGCCTGGAGCTGAAAGAACTCACTTGCACTCATGGAAAATGCATATAAAAGATGTACTGCTATTAGTAGTTACTCTTTGTGTTGTAAGCGCGATTATTGTGTGCAAAATGCTACCTTTGTAATAAAAAATTTTGAAAATATTTCACCTTTTGCAGCAAGCGCAATAAATACGGAATAACTACGGAATAAATGCGCAATAAATAAATTTGTATTATCACATGCAACAATTCGCAATATACTGTATAATCCGTTAAGCACTATGTAATTTATGTAATATTTGCGTTATAAAACTTGCATTTGAAAGGACTCCTTATGGCATTGACAAAGAAGCAGATTAAGCAGCTTCGCGCGCTCGCTAATACGCTTAGCCCACTTTTATACGTTGGCAAGAACGATATTACTGATGCAGCTGTGAAGCAAGCAGACGAAACCATGCAGTACCACGAGCTCATGAAGTGTGCTGTGCAAGATGGTTCCGGATTAAGCGCCAAAGAAGCTGCTGATGCACTTGCTCAAAAGCTCGGTGCCGAAGTCGTGCAAGTAATCGGCAATCGTTTTGTTTTGTTCCGCGTATCCCCATTAGACAGCGTTGAACACATTATGCTTGTGCGTGAATAAATGAATAAAACATTTACGAATTAGTTTTATTATTTTTATTTTCAGAATTGTGAAGAATGGCACGGATTTGAGATAAGCGTTGAGTAAGCTCATGCTCGTAGCCACGATTCGACGGCTGATAGTATTCGCGACCAACTAGCTCATCTGGCATATACTGTTGCGATGCCACAGCACCCGGATAATCGTGAGCATACTTGTACCCGTCATGGTTTCCCCAACTTTTCATCAAAGCAGTCGGGGCGTTGCGTAAATGAAGAGGCACTTGACCAATATTTCCAGCATCAACGTCTTGCAAAGCCTTATTAATAGCGTTATAGCTTGCGTTTGATTTAGGAGCAGTTGCTACAGCAATCACAGCTTCAGAAAGAATAATGCGCGCTTCCGGCATTCCGATTAAAGCAACAGCTTGAGCTGCAGCAACAGTTACTTGCAAAATTTGCGGAGCTGCCATACCAACTTCTTCTGCAGCAGCAATCATAATTCGCCTTGCAATAAAACGCGGATCTTCACCAGCTCTAAGCATTCGCGCTAAGTAATGCAAAGAAGCGTCAACATCACTTCCGCGCATCGACTTAATAAAAGCAGAAATCACATCGTAATGATCGTCGCCATCTTTGTCGTAACGAACTGTAGTAGTATCCATTACGTTAGAAACAATATCATCAGTAATTACAGGCTTCTTTTTGCCATGCTGCAACGCAACATCTCCTGTTACTGCCCCTGCAGCCGCCTCTAAAATAGTGAGAGTTTTGCGAGCGTCCCCCCCGCTTAAGCGAATAATAGAATCTATTGCGTCATCGTCGATTTTAAGCTGATTATTAAGACCGTTTTCGCTAGTTAGCGCACGTTCAATAAGCGTATGCAAATCTTCAACGCTAAGCGACGCAAGTTTAACAACTACTGATCTGCTAAGTAACGGCTTAATGATTGAAAAGCTCGGGTTTTCGGTAGTAGCACCAATAAAAGTTACGTCGCGATTTTCAACGCTTGGAAGCAAAGCATCCTGCTGAGATTTAGAAAAACGGTGAACTTCGTCAATAAATAAAACTGTTTCTTGACCATTACTCACTAAACGCTCATGCGCGCGATCAAGTACCGCACGAACGTCTTTAACTCCGGACGTTACAGCAGAAAGCTCTTCAAACACTCGACCAGACTGACGAGCAACAATATAAGCGAGCGTAGTCTTACCGACTCCCGGAGGACCAAACAACACAACAGAACTTGGAGCAGTAAGAGAACCTTTAGATTGCGGATTTGCAAGCCTACGCAAAGGCGAACCTTCTTTTAGAGCATGCGACTGCCCTAGCACGTCTTCAATACTGCTCGGGCGCATACGCACTGCCAACGGACGAGTTACATTACTCGGTGCGCTGCTTGCTGCAAATAAATCCTGCTCCATAAATACCAGCTTACACTACATATAGAACAAACGTTCGATTGCATTTTGCGTCTTGCATTTCGCATTCTGTTAGCACATTTTTAAAAATCACACGTGCGAAACTTGGTAATCGAAGAACACAACTTCACCTTCATCTTGCGTTGTATCTAAATCGACAACGCCAGTAATAGCCCAATTATGATCCCCGTCTGAATCGTCGATTATCTGCCGAACTTTCCACGAATGTTCACTCTTCTCAAGCGAATCATCCAAAATAAACAAGTCGCCACTTCGAGCCTTGGCATCTATTCCAACATACTCGTGCTCGTCGTAGTAATCGTCAAGAACATCATTCCACTCGTGAACTCCGTAACCCCAAGCCTTGTCAAGCTCTCCTAAAGTATCCGCATCTTCCAAATCCATAAGCTGCACGCGACGAAACATTGCGTTTCTAATCAACACAATAAGTCCACGACGATCCTCAACTACAGACTCAGAAGTTGAAGGCGCAGCCGTAGTTACAGCGCTAGCTTCAGCATCCGATCCTCCAGCACTCTCCCACTCGTCAACAAGACTAGAATCAATAGAGCGCACAACAAGACGAAGCCACGAAATAATGTCACGCAATTCTTCGTTAAACATATCTTCTGGCACAGTGCGAGCAAGCGAACGGTAAGCGTCCGAAAGATAGCGAAGAAGCGTTCCCTCACTTCTAGCAATGCCATAGCGCGAAATATATCCAGTAAAATCGGAAGCAGTTTCAACCATGTCTCGAAGCACAGATTTAGGCTTAATCCAGTAGTCGTTTGCCCAAGGAACATCCTTGCGATATTGCGCAAAAGCAGGCTCAAGCAAATCTTCAAGAGGCTTAGGGTAACTGACTTCCGCCAAGCGTTCCATGCGCTCCTCGTAGTCAACGCCATCGTCTTTCATTCCAGCCATTGCAGCATCGCGAGCCTTACGCTCCTGCGCGCGAAGAACAGGCTTAGGGTCATCTAAAGTTGCTTCAACCATAGAAATTACGTCAAGCGCATAGCTTTGAGATTCTGGGTCAAGAAGTTCCAAAGCTGCGAGCAAGAACGGAGAAAGCGGCTGATCCAGCGCAAAGCCTTCAGGCATTGCAACATCAAGCTCATAATTGCAAGAACCGTTCGCGCGCTTTTTAGATTCAATAACTTGAGTATCGAGCAGAGTTTGGAAAATATCGTTGCAACGCTCAAGCAATTTCTCTTTATCTTGCGGCTTTTGCGCACTATCTTCAATAAGTTTTTCAACGCGTGCTCTAGCGTCTCCGCCTTGCGTAACTTCGTTCAAAATCATTGAATGCGTTACAACCATATGAGGATTCAAAGTTTCTGGAGCACTTTCAATAAGCTTAGTAAACGTTGGTTCGCCCCAAACAACAAAGCCCTCTGGAGCCTTCTTACGCTTAACTTTTTTAAGCTTCTTAGGGTCATTGCCAGCTTTTGCAACAGCGCGCGCGTTTTCAATCTCGAACTCTGGAGCCTCTGCAACTACTAAGCCCTCTGTATCAAACCCCATTCTGCCTGCACGACCTGCAATTTGATGAAACTCGCGAGCGCGAAGCTTGCGACTACGATTCCCATCAAACTTTGTTAGCGCTGTAAGCACAACAGAGTGAATTGGCACGTTAATACCAACGCCAAGAGTGTCTGTGCCGCAAATAACGGGCAACAATCCTTGCTGAGCTAGCTGTTCAACAAGCCTGCGGTAGCGCGGAAGCATGCCAGCGTGATGTACGCCAACGCCTGTGCGCAGTAGCCTTTGCAAAATTTTGCCGAAGCCTGTAGTAAATTTAGTGCCTTTAATCGCTTGAGCAATTTTGTCTCGCTGCTCTTTGCTAGAAACTCCCGTACTAGCTAGCGCTTGAGCTGTTTCTAGAGCTGCGTCTTGCGAAAAATGAACTACGTAGATTGGCGTTAAACCCTTGTTAAATAAGAGTTCTACAGTTGTGGCAAGTGGCTTATCTGTGTACTCATATTCGAGTGGGATTGGTCTTGGAGCGTCTGCAATAATATCGACGTTTCTTTTTGTTGATTTTTCTAAGCGTTCCGCAATATCCGTTACGTCTCCAAGAGTTGCACTCATAAGTAAGAATTGCGTATTTGGAAGTGTAAGCAGCGGAACTTGCCAAGCCCATCCACGCTCTGGATCACCATAGTAGTGGAATTCGTCCATTGCAACGCAATCAACTTCAGCATTTACGCCTTCACGTAAAGCTTGATTTGCTAAGATTTCCGCCGTGCAGCAGATTATTGGAGCATCCGCATTAATATGCGAGTCGCCTGTAATCATACCAACGTTGTCACGCCCAAAAATAGCTACTAAATCGAAGAATTTTTCGGATACGAGAGCTTTAATTGGCGCAGTATAGTAGGAGCGTCTGCCGGTGGCGAGTGCTGTGAAATGCATGCCGAGTGCTACTAGAGATTTTCCAGAACCTGTTGGAGTGTTTAAAATAACGTGGTCTCCTGCAAGCAAATCCATGATGGATTCTTCTTGATGCGGCCACAAATCTACATGTTTGTTATCTTTAACCCAATCAACAAATGCTTGAAAAATCTCATCTTCGCTAGCATGATGCAAATCGAAAGCTAACTCGCTCAAACCAGCCATATACGCTCCTACTTTACTTAACACCAACTTACTTGTGACTTAATCGCGCTTTATTTGCGCTTCTTCTTATCTCGTACTTTTACGGAGATTTGAATAGGAGTTCCCTCGAATCCAAATTCTTCTCGAAGTGATCGCTCAATAAAGCGACGGTATCCGTGCTCTAAGAAGCCAGTTGTAAATATTACAAAACGCGGTGGGCGCGTAGAAGCTTGCGTGGCAAACAAGATTCTCGCTTGCTTTCCGCCTCGCAAAGGATGCGGATGAGCAGACTGAATACGCCCTAAGAAAGCGTTGAGCTTGCCTGTAGGAATGCGCTTATCCCAGCTGTCTAAAGCTGTTCGCATAGCGCGCGCAAGACGATTCGTATGCCATCCTGTTTTTGCAGAAAGATTTACGCGCTCAGCCCAAGTTACGCGCTCAAACTCAGTTTTCCATAAGCGTTCCATGCGCTGTCTGGAAAATTCGTCCATCAAATCCCACTTGTTAAACACAAGTACGATTGCGCGACCTGCATCCACAGCCTGGCTCATAACTTTCAAATCCTGCTCTGCAATAGGCTGGGAAGAATCGAAAAGAATCAAAGCAAGTTCCGAGCGTTCAATCGCAGCTTGCGTACGAAGTGAAGAATAGTATTCAGCACCCGTAAGCTTGTGCTGCCTGCGCTTAATACCAGCAGTGTCAATAAACAGCCAATCCTCGCCGTCAACTCGCACAACCTCATCAACAGGGTCACGAGTAGTTCCAGCCAAATCGTTTACAACAGATCGCTCTTCATGAGCTAAATGATTCAAAAGCGAAGACTTACCAACGTTTGGACGACCCACTAAAGCAACTCTGCGAAGTCCTTCTGGAGTTAAGAATCCTGAAGTTTTATTCGCTTTCTTCAAAGAATTGAGAGCTGCATCAAGCAAATCTCCAACGCCTCTGCCGTGCATTGCAGAAATTCCGTAAGGCTCACCCATTCCGAGCTTCCAAAACTCTGCAGTCAAATACTCGCTTCTAGCATCGTCAACCTTGTTAACTGCCAGAGTAATAGGCTTACCTGCAGCACGAAGCATTGAAACAATACGCTCGTCTGTAGCTGTTAAACCAACTTGACCATCTACTAGGAAAATCACAGCATCGCTTAAACGCACTGCTATTTGCGCTTGTTGAGCAATAGAAGAATCAATGCCTTCAACATCTGCTTCCCAGCCGCCAGTGTCAACCAGCTTAAAGTTAGTTCCAGCCCACTCAGCGTCGTAGCTTACGCGATCTCTCGTAACACCTGGAGTATCTTCTACAACAGCTACACGATGGCCCAAAATACGATTGACAAGCGTTGATTTTCCAACGTTTGGTCGACCTATAATGGCGATTACTCCAACAGCTTTAGAGTCTTTTGCATCGTCTTGACTTACTTCGTCGCCTCGAAGAAGCGCACGGTCTTCATCGTCAAGATCGTAGCCTTCAAGATTAGCAGCATAGCGGTCGTACTCATCTTGCTCGATAGCAGCGTCAACCATTTCAACAAGAGCATCGAGAGTCTGCTCAAAAGTCAAATCAGAATTATCTAGCGTTGTAACACCGTCTGCTGCTTGAAGAAAATGCGTAACTTTAGCATCTTTAGCGTCACGAGCGTGAATATCGTCTTCTTCAGATTCATTATTTTTAGATTCATTATTTTGCAAATTTTCTTGCGCAATATTCTGCTTGTTTCTGCGAGCTTGACGCACTTCTTCGCGTGCAGTAAGAAGCACTCGAACTTGAGCATTAGGAGCAACAACAGTAGTAATATCGCGTCCTTCTGCAACTATTCCCTCTCCGCCTGAGAAAGAATCTTCATCTGACTCTGAAGCAATATACGCTCGCTGAGCAGCAATAAGCATACGGCGAACTGCAGGAATCGAAGATACAGTAGACACATGCGAAGAAACTTCGCTGGAACGCAATTCTTCGCTAATATCCTCACCTTCGACAGTCACTACAGGATTCTTAGGATCAACACTAAAGTCAGCGTCACTTTCAGTAAATAAGGCTCCAACAGCTTCAATAATTTGATTAAAACGTTCAGTATCCGCTGGATTTACAGGATTTCCTTCTTCATCCAATTCAAGCTTCGTGCTTAAATCAATACCTTGTTTCAAGCACCACCAAGCAGCAGCTCTATACATTGCACCCGTATCTAAATACGCAAAACCGTAGTATTGTGCTAAAGCACGAGAAGTAGAAGACTTACCTACTCCTGCTGGTCCATCAATTGCTACACAAATCACAGGCCAACCTCCTTAGAAAGCGAACGCACTTCTGTTTGAGAAAGCACGCGATACGATCCAGCTTTTAAGTCACCCAATTTAATAGGGCCAATTTGCGTACGAACAAGACGCTTTACAGGGAAACCAACGGCTCCAAAAATCCTGCGAACAATACGATTTTTGCCAGAATGCAACACAATTTTTACCATGGTTGTGTCGTGATTCTGGTCGATTATTGCGCAACGGTCGAGCTTAATCCAACCATCTTCAAGATTCACGCCTTGCGAAACCAAGCGGCGGCAAACCATACCGTTGATTTTGCCTTCAACAGTTGCAATATAAGTTTTCTCAACCTCATACTTTGGGTGCATTACGTGCTGGCTTAGCTCGCCATCGTTGGTCATTAAAATAAGACCTTCAGAATCGTAATCCAAGCGTCCCATGTGGAAAATTCGCTCGTACTTGTCTCCAACAATATCTCTTAAAGTAAAGCGACCTTTTGGATCGTCCATTGCGCTAAGAACTCGCTTAGGCTTATGCAATGCGAGCGTTACTAGCTTTGTGTTGAACTTTACGCGAGATCCATCAACGCGCACTTTTTGACGTTTTGGATCTACTCGAGTACCAAGTGTTGTAACCAATTCGTCGTCTACTTCAACACGCCCGTCAAGAATAATCTCTTCACACTTGCGTCTTGAACCAAATCCCGCTTCAGCAAGCAGCTTCTGCAGTCGAATGGCGTTGTTGTCATCTGAATGCGCCTGATTGGCGCGGGAATATGCGTTTGGCATCGTTCTCCCAACGTGACCTAAAGAATTACATACATACTTGCGCCAGAATTTACTCAAGAATACGCAGTATAAGCAATTCATTACTCATTAACTTACTAATGCATGTGGCAATTTATTAAATTTTCAATAAATCAAAAAACACCACGTCTTTCTATGTTACCGTATGGCATAGCCGTGATAATATAGCCTAGGTTTCATTGTGTTGCAATCATTAACAAAGCGGCACAACTAAAATTAAGGAAAGTTATGATTAAAACTACAGATACACCGTGCAGCACAACTAAAACTGCTGCGCCACTTATTGTTCGTATTGGTACTGAATTTATTGCTACAGCTTTAGCGATGTTCGTTGTTTACACTTTTTATTCTCTTACTACTGTAATGTACGGAATCAATGTTTTAATGATTGCCGCCGGCACTGGTATCGCTTATGCTGCAGCGACATATATTGCATCTAAAGTTTCTGGAGGCCACCTTAACCCTGCAGTAACAGTTGCTTCGATGCTTACTGGACGCACTTCATACACTGCAGGATTATGCTACATTGTTGCCCAAGTTCTTGGTGCTATTGCAGCTGCAGGATTGTTTATTCTTATTATTCCTCAGCAGAATTCAAGCATTAATCCATCACAAGTTGGCCAAGGCTCAGGTTTTGACAAAAAGTATTGGTTTGTTTCAATAGTAAACGGATTCGAAAAGGCATCTCTTTCTGCACGTCAACTAAAAGAAATAAACTTGTCTTTCGGAATAGTATCTGCGTTATTAGTTGAAGTTATTGCTGTTATTTTGATTGTTGCCACTGCATTGCGCAGCACAGACCATGAAGGTAATACTAAATGCGGTTATGCAACACACATCGGTATTGCATACGCAGCTGGTGCTTTCATTACATATCAAATTACAGGAGCTGGTTTGAATCCTGCTCGTTCTACCGGCATTGCATTATTCGCAAACTCTCATGATTTGGAAGTTAAACCACTAAGTCAATTGTGGGTATTCTGGATTGCTCCAATTTTTGCTGCAGCGCTTGTTAGCCTAGTTTTGCTATTAACAAAGCTTCTTTCAAACTCAGCACAAAAACCTGCTGTATCAAATGAAACAAATCCTGCACCAATACAAAACTTTGCAGACACAAAAGCAGATGCTCCTGTAGCACCAGATATGAGCTATGAATACGTTCAAAACGTATCTGACAATAACGTTGCGAACAATCTTTAAGAATAAAATTATAGCAAAAATATAATTGAAGCGTATGTTATAAGCAAACCTATGCCGAGCGTAATACTGATGAAAGAATCAAAGCCAACTGAGCGAACTTTCCAAGGGCTACGCTGACGCATAATTAAGCGCATAACTCCTAGAAGTACAGCCGTCACAGAAATAACAACTGTGGCGGCTTTTACATATCCTATAAATGCCAATAATGCGCAAAGTCCAATAATAATTGCTACAATCCATTCAGCATAAGGTTTACCCTCACGTTTTTCCGACACGTACGGATGTTCCGTTTTAGTGCTTCTAGTCTGATGCTCACTATCTGTCATACTTGTATCATACCTGCTCCGCGATAAGAAAACATGAGTTGTTTTAGGCACTAACACAAAGATGCAGCGCTTGAAGCACACAAACGCTGCATCCATAATATTGATTAATTTATTTGTCTATGAATCTTAGCTAAAGCAATTTTAGTGGAAGAAGTGACGAGTACCGGTAGTGTACATCGTTACACCAGCTTTGCGCGCAGCTTCGAACACTTCTTCGTCGCGAATAGAGCCACCAGGCTGCACGATTGCGCGAACGCCAGCTTCAATCAAAATTTGCGGACCGTCAGCGAATGGGAAGAAAGCATCCGAAGCCGCAACAGCTCCACGAGCACGTTCAGCACCATCAGCCAAAGTATTCGCACGTTCAACAGCCAAATGGCACGAATCCACGCGATTAACCTGCCCCATACCAATGCCAACAGTAGCATTATCATGCGCAAGTAGAATTGCGTTAGACTTTACACAACGAAGCGAACGCCAGGCAAATTGCAAATCGCGCAAAGTATCAGCATCAGCAGGATCTCCAGAAACAAGCGTCCAGTTTTCAGGATTATCACCAACTGCATCAATCTTATCTGCAGACTGAACTAAAGCACCGCCGTCAATAGGATGAACTTGCAAACCTAAAACTGGCGGAGTTGCAACCTTCAAAATGCGGAGGTTCTTTTTTTTAGTGCGAAGCAATTCCAAAGCTTCAGGCTCATAGTCTGGAGCCACAATAACCTCTGTGAAAATTGGACGCACACTTTCTGCCATTTCTAAAGTGACTGTAGTATTTGAAGCAATCACACCACCATAAGCACTTACAGGATCGCAAGCGTGAGCTTTCTTGTGAGCTTCAGCTGCATTAGTTCCAATAGCTAAACCGCATGGATTATTATGCTTGCAAACAGCAACTGCAATTTGTGGAGCAAAATCCCAAACCGCACGCCAAGCAGCATCCGCATCCACATAATTGTTGTAGCTCATAGGTTTTCCGCCAAGAAGCTCAGCTTGAGCTAAACCGCCCTTATGCAGAGGATCTAAATACAATCCTGCTTGCTGATGAGGGTTCTCGCCATATCGAAGCGTATGCTCTAAGCTCCAAGTGCGCGTGTAGTTTGCAGGAAGCTTCACAGATTCAGCATTTTTACTATCTTCTTCATCATTTGTGTTCAAACTTTCAGGCTTCTGCCATGCTTTACTTGTCCACTCAGATATAGAAGCATCGTAAGCTGCTGTATGAGCAAATGCTTTACCAGCCAAATATTCGCGCTCTTGCAAATTAAAGCCTTCACCTGAAACGATTCTATTAGCTAAAAGCTGGTAATCTGCAGGATCTGTAATAACGACAACAGACTTATGATTCTTTGCTGCAGCACGAATCATAGAAGGTCCACCAATATCAATTTTCTCAATAATTGCGTCACTATCAGCACCGCTCATTACAGTGTCTACGAACGGATACAAATTAACTACTACAGCATCAAACGGCTTTATGTTTAGCTTTTCAAGTTGCTTTACATGATCAGCATTACTCATATCTGCAAGAATTCCAGCGTGAATATGCGGATCTAAAGTCTTCACTCTTCCATCAAGACTTTCTGGGAAACCAGTAATGTCAGAAACTTCAATAACATGAACGCCAAGTTCCGCCAATTTAGCAGCAGTAGAGCCGGTTGAAACTACTTCAGTATCAGCCTTTCTAAATGCTTCAGCTAATATTTCAAGTCCTTCTTTATGAAAAACTGAAACAAGAACTCTACGAATTTGCTTTTCACCTGTGGTTATCAGCACATTTGCGTTTGATTCTTTGCTCTGTGTCTGTTGCACGGCGGCCTTCCTTCCCAAAATAGTAGTGAGGAATTATTTTCTTTTAGCCTTCGATGAAACCGTCCTAGGAGCGGCTTTTTTCAAAGGCAAAGGTTGATTATTTTTATTACTAGCCTTATTTTCGATTAATTCTGCAAATTTTACAGGTTTATTCGACTTACTAGCAGCAATAAGATTTAAGCAATATCTCGCACCACAAATAAGTAGAATACTAAAAATTGAAATAACCAATGCTACAGCAGAAGCGTATAGAGTAAGATGACCAACAGCTCTAGTACTTTCAATAATGTCAACTCCAATATAAGAAAGTCGACATTCCCCTAATGAACCATTTGCTATTGAAAAAACAACAGTCCACATAATTGTAATTAAAGCGGATACGCCAACACTATCAGTTGCAGCTTCTATAGCGTTCAACATAAAAGACTCACGCTCAGTTTTATCAATAATATTTTTTATGCGCAAGCCACAGCCGCTTTTATGCAATAAAGCTACAAGCATTACAATAAAGCATAAAGTTGGAACTATAGAGTAAAAAACAGTGCGATGCACAACGTCAATAACAGCATCAGGAAATATTCCAAAAACCGGAATAGGCGGCAAAGATTTACGTTGAGAAACTGTTAAAGTAAATTGTGCAACAGATCCAATATTAAATCCAGATCCACAAATCCAAGATAATGCCCAAATAGCAACATTAGGCAACCAAACTAAGCAAGCAATAGTTGTAAGAATACGCGAACCATTTTGCATGCCTAATTTATTGAAATATGAATTAACATAACCAAAATTTGTACAAGCCCAAACCACAACAGTTATTAGTGCAACAAAAGCATATAAACCGAACAAAATTACCGCAGTTCGCTTAGTAATACGAATATTTTTTTGAATATACTCAGGACATATTTGCTTATAACGCTGCTTAGCAGATACAAACAGTGAGCTGCTTGGAAAAACCGCTATAAGTAACGAAATTAAATAAACACAAGAAGATTTACAAGCAACAATAAAAGTAGAATCAAGTAAAGTAACATGCGTATTTTGAGAAAGTATCGCATTAATAGCAGCCCAGACTACAAGCCCAGTAAAATATGCTATATTCCCACCTTTAATACGACGAATTAAGCATACAAGCGTTGAAATAAGTAGAAAAGTAAGGCCTAAAGGAATAATCGTAAGAATGCAATTTCCAAAAGTAAGACCCACGCCTTGAGCAAACATAAACACAGCCCAAGTCATAGACATTGCAGATTCAGAAAGATTACCTGTTCCTTCTTCGATAGAAACCACAAGAAGTGTGAGAGATAAGAAAAGACCTATCGTAAGAGAAAAAATAAGAATAACAATAACAGGAGTTATTACACCTTTAGACATGTTTATTAAGGATGACTTAAGCTTTTCAACCATGCCTTTTCCTTTCAATTCTTTTAGGTGCAAAACCAATATATTGTTTTAAATAGGATATTACTTTAATAATAAGCGATAATAATAAACTTTTAAGCTGGCATAGTAATTAAACTGCTGCAAGGATAATCGCATAATTCACTCATTCCACTAATACCAGTAAGTTCAATAACAAAACTAAAACCTGCAACTATTCCTTGAGCGCGCTTGACAATATTTGCAGCAGCTTTTGCAGTGCCTCCAGTTGCAATAAGATCGTCAACAATAAGCACACGTTGACCTGGCTTAATAGCGTCGCTTTCAATTTCAATACTTGCCTGACCATACTCAAGCATGTATGACTCAGTAATAACTGGAGGAGGTAGCTTACCAGCTTTACGAATAGCAAGAAAACCTTTGCCTAACCGAGATGCCAATAATGGTCCAAAAAGAAAGCCTCGAGCTTCAAGCCCAGCAATCAAATCAATTGAATCAGCTGGCACAGGCAAGGCATCAATCAAAGAATCAATAAGAATTCGCGAAGAGCGCGCATTTGAAAATATAGGAAGAAAATCACGGAATATAATACTAGGATTGGGGAATCCTGGAACGGTACGAATCAAAGAAGCAAGATAAGCGGCATCATCGTTGCTTACTGTTTTCAACGTTTTCACTGTAATATCCGTTGCTGTCATAATCCTAACGTTCTTTTCTTCACAAGACTTGTTATTGGAATATGGAAAGAATGTCACATATTCGCGTGATGCGTGAGACATGTGCTGACTCACACATCACGACTTAAGTATTAAATTATAAATTTATGAGATAAAAGTTATTACTTTTCAGAAGCTGCAGATTCTGATACTGGCTCGTTATCTTCGTTTACAGATTTATTTGCATCATCTTGCTTAGCTTCTTCAGCTTGTGCAGCTTCTTCTGCTTCTTCATCGCTAATAAATGCTGGACGCACATACAATCTGTTCACAGCGCGGAAAGATACTCGCATCAAGCTACCTTCTGAATCGATAACAATCTCTTCATATTGAGTATCTACGCTTACAATCTTGCCGATAATGCCGCCGATTGTAATAATTTCAGTACCTGGTTCCAAAGATTCATGGAAGGAACGCATTTCAGCTTGACGCTTCTTAGCATTGCGAGTCTGGAACATCATCATGCAAACCATTGCTACAACGAGAATAATAAGCATGCCATACTGCTGGAAAAATTGAGGCAAAGTAAACTCCTTAAGTATCCAACCCTAAGACGGTCGAAATGCCGTCCAAGTTAATTATTTTAAGCTAGCTCACTGACATTACTAGGCTCTTTAAAGCCCAAATGTTTCCAAGCTTTACTAGTTGCAACACGACCTTTAGGAGTGCGAATTAAGAATCCTTCACGCACTAGATATGGTTCACATACTGTTTCAACAGTTTCAGCTTCTTCACCAACCATTGCAGCTAGATTATTAAGACCAACCGGTCCACCGTTAAACTGACAAACCATAGCCTTCAAAACTGCAATATCAAGTCGATCAAGACCTTGTGTATCAATCTGGTATAAAGCTAACGCTTCAACAACAGCTTCATGATTTACTTCTGACAAATCATGCACAATAGCCCAATCTCTGACACGTCTCAACAAGCGATTCGCTATACGAGGAGTGCCACGAGAGCGTAACGATAGCTCTTTAGCAGCTTGATCTATAAGGCGAATTCCTAAGACTTTAGCAGATCGCTCAATAAGTTTTTCAAGCTCTTCGTGAGGATAAAAATCAAGGTGAGCAGTAAAACCAAAACGAGCGCGCAATGGAGAAGGCAACATTCCTTCCCTAGTGGTAGCTCCAACTACAGTAAAACGAGGAAGAGTTAGCGGTATTGATGAGGCACCAGGACCTTTGCCGACCATAACGTCAACGCGAAAATCTTCCATAGCAATATAAAGCAACTCTTCTGCAGCACGAGGCAAACGATGGATTTCGTCAATAAACAACACCTCACCTGCGTCAAGCGCGCTTAGTATAGAAGCTAAATCTCCAGCATGCTGGATAGCAGGACCTGAAGTAATTCGAATAGGAACTTGCAATTCATTAGCAACAATCATTGCTAATGTAGTTTTTCCCAATCCAGGAGGGCCAGCCAATAACATATGGTCAGGCGCAACATCACGCTTTTTAGCAGCATCTAAAAACAGTTGCAATTGCGCTTTTAAAACTGGTTGACCAATAAAACCTTCTAATGCGCGAGGACGAAGTTCCTCATCACTGAGTTGCTCATTTCCTAAAGGCGTTGAAGAAACCATGCGTAAGGATTCTTCAGCAACACCAGTATTTAGCGCAGAAGTATACTCTTCACTCACTTCAACTCCCCCAATACTAGATTCTTTACAAACATGATTACCTACCCCTATCAAGTGAAGCTAATGCCATTCGTAAAACATTAGGCAAATCTGCATCAGATATAGGAATTGAAATATTATTCTCTGCACAAACTTGCTCAACTGCTCTTTGAGCGTCAACTTGTCTCCAACCCAATGAAACAAGACCCTCTATTACGCATTGCACGCTAGAATCAACAATCTGCTTATTAGATTGAGTAGAATCATTAGAACTATCTGCCAGTATTGAAGAATCAAGAGAACCCTTCAATTCCAAAATAATCTTCTGCGCACCCTTTTTCCCTAAACCAGGAGCAGAAGAAAGAGAAGTTACATCTCCCTCAGAAATAGCTTGTAAAAGACGATTAACATTCAAAGTTGAAAGCATAGAAAGAGCAACTTTAGGACCAATTCCACTAACTTTTTGCACTTGCAAAAACATTCGTTTAGCAGCTTGAGTTGTAAAACCATAAAGAGTTAAAGCATCTTGCGAAACTTGAAGCGACGTATAAACGCGAACTTCCTGGCCTTCATGCAAAGAAGACAAATCTTGAGAAGGCATATAAGTCTCATAGCCAACTCCAGAAACAACAATAAGAGCAGAACGAGCATCAATTGACGCAACTTGTCCAACAAGCATTCCAATCATAAACTCACTCCCACTTAACAAAAACTCATAGCTTAAAGCACATAAAGTCAAATACAATTATAATAGAACATCTGTTCTATTAATATCCTACATGCCTCGAACGACAGAAGAAGATTTACGCGCCTGAGCTTGAGCTAAAGCCCACTGTTTCTGCGCAGCAGTTAGATGCTGCTCGCGCTCGCCACCTTGTAAAGCACCAGAAGGACGAAGAGCATGACAAATAGCTTGAGCTAAAGCGTCGGCAGCATCAGCAGGAGTAGGCAAAACATTAAGTCCAAGTAGTCGCGCGACCATGCGCTCTACTTGAGGTTTTTGAGCTTTTCCGTTTCCAGCTACAGCAAGTTTAACTTCAGTAGGAGTGTGTAAAGCAACAGGAATATTGCGCTGAGCTGCAGCAAGCATTGCAATACCTGCAACCTGTGCAGTGCCAAGAACAGTATTTCGATTTTCTTGCGCAAAAACACGTTCAATAGACACAGTATCAGGCGAAAAACGCTCGATTTTTTCAACTAATCCATTATAAATCTTTAAAAGTCGCAAATCTTGCGAAAGATCAGGCTCAGACCTCAACACATCGACGTGAATAAAAGAAAGCCGACGCGAGACGCCGGCTTCAATCACGCCGACCCCGCAGCGAGTAAGCCCGGGGTCAACGCCCAAAATCATCATAGGAGACTACTCAGCTTCCTCAAGCTGAGCCATAACTTCATCTGAAGCGGTCCAGTTGCTGTAAATATTCTGAACATCGTCCAAGTCATCGAGATTATCGATTAAGCGAGAAACCTTTTGAGCATCTTCGAAGCTCAATTCAACCTCATTATTTGGATGCATAATAATATCTGCAGAATCATAGTCGAAACCAGCTTCCTGCAAAGCCTTACGCACAGTTACCAAATCACTGGAATTGGTGTAAACAGAATAAACATCGCCATCATCAGCAACATCTTCAGCTCCAGCTTCAGCTGCAACTTCGAAAAGCTTATCGTAGTCAACACCTTCGGATGGAACTTCAATCAAACCTTTACGTTCGAAGTTGAAGCTCACGGAACCGCTTGTTGCCAAAGAACCGTTGCCCTTAGTAAGAGTTGAACGCACATCAGCAGCAGCACGATTACGGTTATCAGTAAGGCATTCAATAATCAATCCAACACCTGCAGGAGCGTAACCTTCGTAAACAATCTCTTCATAGTTTGCGCCGCCAGCTTCTTCACCAGAACCACGCTTTACAGCGCGCTTGATATTGTCAGCAGGCATGGAAGCCTTCTTAGCTTTAACGATGGCATCGTACAGCGTAGGGTTACCATCAGGATCGCCACCACCCAAACGTGCAGCAATTTCAATGTTCTTAATAAGCTTGGCAAAAAGCTTGCCACGCTTTGCGTCGATAGCGGCCTTCTTGTGCTTTGTAGTCGCCCACTTGGAATGACCTGACATGATACTCCTAAAACGTACAGTTAATCAAACGAAACGATTTTATTGCGCTTTCGCGACAAATTTTATTTATCTTTTATATCAAGCCCATGCTTTACTTCAAAAATACGCTGGAAAACTGTAATAATACCGCCAATAGCAAGCAGAATCATAGCAAAACTTAACCAAAAAAGTTGATTTGTAAGACCAACAAGCCCCATAGCAACAAGAATCACAGCAACTCTATCTGCACGAGTTATTAAACCTTTTTTAGGATCTACATTTATTGACTGACCGCGAGCGCGAGTGTATGAAGTTACGAAAGCTGCCATAAGAGCAACCAAACAGCTTAATAATCCCACACACTTTATTGCATTGCCATTCAAAGTTGAAATCCAAGTGCACATATCTTTTTCGTGAGCTTCATACAAACAAATGCATACAGAGGAAAATAATGACCAGTCTGCAATGCGATCGAGAGTTGAGTCAAGAAATGCACCAAATTTTGTGCCGCCTGTTGTCAAAGCAGCAACAGAACCATCTAAACTGTCTGCAAGCACAAAAATAGTTAAAAATATAGTGCCAACAACAAACTGTTTAGTAAAAGCAGTAACAAAAGCAATAATAACTACAGCTATTGTGCCGACAATTGTTACACAGTTAGCACTTATGCCTAATCGGACTAGCAATTTTGCAATTGGAGAAATAGTGCGCTTAAACCCGCTGCGTAATGATTCCAACATTGAATGCAACCTTCCTAGCGTAATCAAGCAAATAAAACTTGGATTCAATAAACAATCCCATATTAGTCAACCATACTATCCAAGCGACTGTAAGAAGATAGTAAAAACCCACACAACGCTAAGAAGTGTGGGCTTTTTATTTACGATTCAGCTTACATTTAGATTTAGGCTAGCCAGCTTAAATCACTTAGTGTAACGCTCGAAATCTTCTGCAGTATTGACCTGAACGCGCTGCTTAATGATGGACAAAATCCACTCTTTAGCTTGCGAAACAGGAACGCCATTCAATTGGCTGCCATCGCGGAAGCGGAAGCTCACAGCATTGTTGTTCACATCCTCTTCTCCAGCAATCAAAGTGAATGGCACCTTAGACTTAGAAGCGTTACGAATCTTCTTGCCGAAGCGATCGTCAGAGTTGTCCATTTCGCAACGAACCATATTCTCTTCCAAATCGCTAATCAATTTTTGCAAGTGTGGAGCGAACTCGTCTGCAACAGGAACGCCAGTTACCTGAACTGGAGCCAACCATGCTGGGAACGCGCCCGCGTAATGCTCGAGCAAAATAGCGAAGAAACGCTCAATAGAGCCAAAGAGTGCGCGGTGAATCATCACAGGACGCTGGTGGCTACCGTCAGCCGCAATGTACTCCAACTTAAAGCGCTCAGGCAAGTTGAAGTCGAGCTGAATAGTAGAAACCTGCCAAGTGCGACCGATTGCGTCTCGAGCTTGCACGGAAATCTTCGGGCCGTAGAATGCAGCTCCACCTGGATCGTCCACGAGTTCCAAACCAGACTCTTTAGCAACCTCTGCCAAAGTATTAGTTGCTTCTTCCCAAATCTCGTCGGAACCGACGAACTTATGCTCATCCTTAGTGGAAAGCTCCAAGTAGAAGTCGTTCAAACCGAAGTCTTTAAGAAGACCAAGCACAAAGTTAAGCAAGCTCTTCAACTCATCGCGCATCTGCTCGCGAGTGCAATAAATGTGCGAATCATCCTGAGTCAATCCACGAACACGAGTTAAACCATGCACAACGCCAGACTTTTCGTAGCGATACACAGTACCAAACTCAAACAAGCGCAAAGGAAGCTCGCGATAAGAACGCTGGCGAGACTTGAAGATCAAGTTATGCATTGGGCAGTTCATTGGCTTCAAGTAGTAGTCAGCACCTTGGCGAGTTACGTTACCGTTTTCGTCGCGCTCTTCGTCAAGCTTCATTGGAGGATACATGCCATCCTTGTACCACTGCAAGTGGCCGGAAGTCTCATATAAGCCACCCTTAGTAATGTGCGGAGTTTGTACGAAGCTGTAGTGATGCTTTCTGTGCTGCTCGCGCGAATAATCTTCCATTGCGTTAATAATTGCAGCACCCTTTGGATGGAATACGGCTAAGCCTGGGCCAATCTCGTCTGGGAAGGAGAACAAATCCATCTCTTGACCAAGCTTGCGGTGATCGCGCTTAGCAGCTTCTTCCATGCGAGTTGTGTAAGCTTTAAGCTCTTCCTTGCTAGGCCAAGCAGTGCCGTAAATGCGCTGAAGCATAGGATTCTGCTCCGAGCCACGCCAGTAAGCTGCAGCCACACGCTCAAGCTTAAAAGCCTTAATGTAACGCGTGTTTGGAAGGTGAGGTCCGCGGCACAAATCGCTCCAAACCTTGTTTCCTTCGCGATCTACATTGTCGTACATGCTAAGCTCATGCTTGCTGATTTCGCCAGAGGCAGCAGGATCAAGAGCTGCTTCCTTATCCCCAATCAACTCCAACTTATAAGGTTGATTTGCTTCTTCTTCGCGCGCTTCGTCCTCTGTTACAACGCGACGACGGAAGCTTTGAGACTCTTTAATAATGTGCTGCATATGCTTTTCGATTTGCTTCAAATCGTCTGGCGTAAATGGAGTATCAACATCGAAATCGTAGTAGAAGCCGTCTTTAATTACAGGACCTACGCCCAACTTTGCGTCTGGTCGAATTTCTTGAACAGCTTGAGCCATCACGTGAGTAGCGGAATGACGCATGATTGCGATGCCATCTTCACTATCAAGGGCCACTGATTCCACGGTATCGCCGTCATGAAGAGACGTGTACAAATCACGCAACTCGCCATTTAAACGCACAGCAATAATATTCTTATCTTCCGCGAAAAGTTGGGCGCCAGTGAAGCTTGCATCCACCTCCTTGCGTTCCTCGTTTACGGTGATGGAGATGGTATTTTCAGCCATAATTGTCCTTTTCTATCGGGGTCTTGCGTTACTAATGTGCAGACCTGGACTTGTGTGGCGTCGATAAACTTACGCGATTAAACAATCAACAAAACGCGCAAAAACGACGTCAATCGCGCGCATTTTTCACGCGCAATTCGTTGACATTCTAGGACAACAGAGCGACTTTTAAAACTCTTTTGCTAAATAGCGTTTTCGGCTACTTTTTCTCGCCTTGCATGCAATCTTGATGAAAAATCATTAATTTTTATAAAAATGCTTTCGCCAATCTTGACTATTAAGAAGAAAGCTCCAGCGCAAATAGCAATAGTGCCACCGGCAGAAAGCTTCAGTATTACAGCTAAAGCTAGTCCAATTAAAGCAATTGAAACAGCAGTAATTACGCATGCAAGTACGAATTTATTTATAGAAGCAATTCTTCCCTTTAATGCTGCAGCAGGAGCAGCAATAAGAGATACTGAAACAACTGTACCAACTGCTGGAATAATAACGGAAACAGTAATAATAATCAAAGCAAGAACCATGCCCTGTATAAAACCTGATCTTCCGCCTGCAGCACGGTAATTAATAGGGTCAAACGAGCAATGCACAAGATTAGCAGAATTAAAAATCCATAATCCCAAAACAAGCAAGAAAGCAACAGAGGCTGAAATTACGTCTGCAGGAGTGCAATTAAGCAATGATCCAGTTAAAAATCCCTCAATACGCAATGGCAATGGAGCAAACCACTTATTTAAAAAGTATCCACTAGCAAAGCCAACAGTTAAAGTAATACCAGCTGCAGCTTGCGAAGAAATGCCTTTAAGATGCGAAAGTGCATACATTACTAAAGAAAGTACAACACACGCAACAGCAGCACCGACAAAAAGCCCAAGCGACAAAATATTTTGATCTATTGTATAAGCAGAAGTTAAAACTACACCTAATACTGCTCCAGGAAAAGCAGCATGAGTAATAGATTCAGTAAAGAATATTCGCTGATTAAGAAGCGCGAGAGAGCCAACAAAACCACATAGAGCACCTACAACAATTGCTTCAACTATAGGTAGAGCAATAATTTGCCAAATACTTACCATCTATTCCCTACCTTTACAAGATTTTGCTAAAACATGCATATCGGTACCGCTTGTATGAGTTTTATGCGCAAAAACTATAGATGAAATAACTTGGAATAGCCAGCGTACAATAAGCACAACTACGAACATTGCACACATGCTTAATGCAATTGCAGCTTGAGGAGAAATAGGATGATCAAGCTCCAAATTCATAACGTACATACCAAGAACAACTCCAGCAATACCAACAAAGATACCAACTGCAACCATGCGCCCAACTGTTCTAGACACTAAACGAGCACTAGCTCCTGGAATAATAAGGTACCCGATCACAAGAAGAACACCAACAGCTGAAGATGCAGAAACAACAACCGCAGCAATACCAACGTTAAGAACAATATCGACAAAAAGAGTATGCACTCCCATTAATGGAGCACTAGCTCGATCGAAAGCAACAATAATCTGCTGTTTCCAAGTTGCCAAAAGCACAATAATTGCAAACAAGCAAATCCACATTGCTTGAGTCATTCGCTCATCAGTGACATCGAGCAGCCTACCAAACATCAATGCCTCGAGCTGACCTGACATATCACCTTTTTTTAGTGAAATTACTACACCAAGAGCAAAGAAAGTAGTTAAAACAGTTGCGATAATTGATTCATTTATGCGAGTTGAACGAGAAGCCCACACTAATGCAGCAACTAAAAATACTGAACAAATTGCAGCACCAGGAATAATTTGATCTATGCCACCGTATAAAGCGCCTACAACAATTCCAGGAAATATGCCATGCACAATAGCTTCCGCATTAAATTCAGCACATCTCAAGTTCACAAATACACCAACGATTCCGCTAGCTATAGATAGAACTATAAGTAAGCAGAACGGGCGAAAAATATAAGGAGCAGAAGCAATAAAATCAAAACCAGGAATTGGTTCCAGAACTTTTCTTAATGACTCAACTAATTGGGCAAGCATTGAAAATCAGCCTTCCGCAATTTCCGAAAAAGTAAGACCTGCAGAAGCAGCAGGCATGCTTCCACCATATGCACGAGTAATATTTTCTTTAGTCATTACTTCTTTAAGCGCGCCAAAAGCAATCTGCTTGCCAGCTAAAAGTAGCGCTTTTTCACAAATAGCATCTGCAATAACTAAATCGTGCGTAGATACAACAAAAGCAATACCTTCTTGCTTTGCTGATTTCATAATATTAAGAAGTTCTCGGCGATTCGGTTCATCAAGACCATTAAAAGGTTCGTCGAGCAAAATAAGCGTTGGCTTTGCAACAATCGCGCGCGCAAGAAGAATGCGCTGGCGCTGACCGCCAGAAAGGTCACCAAATCGCACATCTGCGCGATTGAATAAACCAACATGATTAAGAGCATCCTCAACAGCTTTTTTCTGATCTTTTTTAAGCAATCCAAGAAAACCTGTCTGTCTACTTAAGCCCATTGCAACAACTTGCCGTGCAGTAATCGGGAACGTTAAATCCAAATCAACCTGCTGTGGAACATATCCAATAGACAAAGCCTTAGGCATTTTCAGTTCACCGCGACTTACGCGCACGATACCAATAATAGCCTGCAAAAACGTTGTTTTCCCAGAACCATTTGGACCTATTAAAGCCAAAGCTTCCCCGGCTTGCACACTGCCATTAATACCAGTCACTACAGTTTTATAACCGTATGCCAGGTCGCAATTTTTCATTGCAAGGACGCTCTTATTCACTATATTTCCAGTCTTTTCAGTTTATTAATAAGTATTCGTAACAGTAACTTCTTGCTTTCGCTATTAAACTTTCGCTACTAAAGTTACTGTTACGATACTATTATTTTTACTGTTATTTATATGTTACTTCTTCAATGCAGTCTTAACTGAATCTGGAAGTTCAGGAACATTACCATTCCAAGCTTTCACCAATGTTTCAACATTGTGAACAATGGAACCGATGTAAGTTTCGCCTGCAGATCCGACTGGTCCAAGCGAATCTCCATAAAGTGCGTCGTCGCCAATAACAGCCTTTACTCCTGCTGCTGCAGCAACAGCCTTGATAGACTTGGAATTGTTAGAATTCTCAGCAAAAATCGCAACAGCTCCGGACTTCTTGACATCTTCTGCAGCTTTCTGAATATGATCTGCAGTAGCATCCTGCTGGCTGTTGAAATCAGAAAGTGCTGCACCAATGAACTTCACATTGTAGTCACGAGAGAAGTAACCGAATGCATCGTGAGAAGTGAAGAGAACACGATGCTTTTGTGGCACACTATTCAAAGCTTTAGTTGCCCAAGCATCCAAATCAGTCAAAGACTTAACGAACTTTTCAACATGCTCATCGAAAATAGATTTGCTCTTAGGAAGAGCTTTTCCGAGGAAATAACCGATATTCTTAACCTGAATCATCGTGTTCTTCGTGCTGGTCCAAATATGTGGATCGTACTGGAATTCAGGCTCCTTCTCGCCTTCTTCTGGAGGGAATGGCCACTTTTCAGCATGCACCTTAGCGATACCGCGATCAACCTTGTATGGAAGATCCTTTTCCTTAGCAGTCTCAGCCTTTGGATCCTTGATTTCGTCAGCAGTGAGAATACCGGAAGTTACACCCATAGTGCCCTTAAAACCGGTAGCTTTCACAGCTTGATCCAAGAAGTGCTCGAGATCTACACCAGAAACAAGCATCAAATCAGCCTTAGAAAGAGCTTTAGATTGAGCTGGAGTCATTTCATGCTCATGAGCAGAAGCGTTTGGCGCAAGCAAGCAGGTCAAATTAATTGTTGACTTTGCTTTGTCTTGAGGAGCTCCGATTACAGACTTCTTGCCCTGAGAATCAGTCTTATTGAGGCTCAATCCAGATTTTGCGTCAGCAGTTGAAGCGATTTGAGTTACGTAATCGCAAATTTGAGTTGTAGTTGCCACTACATTTACTTGATTGCCCTTCGCCTTATTTTCGGCATTTTTTGCGGAGCCGCAAGCACCCATAGAAGTTGCTAATAATGCAACCGCAGCTGCAGTTGCGAAAATTCGTGAAGTTTTCACACTCGTTCCTTTCGGGAATCTTTAACTGTTATTGCATGGGTTGATTGTGAGAGGTACTCATGAAAGCTATTCATGAAAAAAATAATCATTCGCAATAACGCTTATAGCATAAGAAAAATATACGTGACGGTCAATAAAAAATGTGAAAAAATATAATTATTTTTGCAAAAATGCGTTTCGTGAATTTTTCATCTGCTATAATGCAAAATTTCAAAAAAGACCATGCTGCTTTCTGCTTTATCTTGCATTAAAAAACGTTAATATACCAACGAAAAAATAAATGTGATTATAACATTTGGACAAATTTATTAATCAGGCATTTTTGTTTATTTTTTACGCAAAACTAGTAGCGACACGCCATAATATTCACGACACGCAGAATAACAAAAAAATTACAAATATTTTCAAAATGTTTACAAATTGTAACAATACATAAGTTTAGACAGTAATACACATGTTTAGCCAACTCTGCATGTGCTTAATGACGATTACACTTAATACTATGTTTGGCAATACAGATGGTATGAATTACATTGCAAAACCTGACAGTTCGCACACTGACGCTAAAAACTCTGCAAATAATGAAATATCAGTAGATATTCATCTTGCTTCCACACCATTGCGCACGCCTCATGCAAGCGATAATAAATATTCAAGAGGCGTTCTAGGCGTAATTACCGGTTCAAACGACTATCCCGGAGCAGCAGTGTTAAGCACAAGCGCTGCAATACATGCAAATATTGGAATGGTCCGTTATTCAGGTCCTCTTCGTGCACAAAATTTAGTATTGCAAGCATCCCCTGAAGTAGTAGCATACGAACAATTAAACGGAAAAATCGACGCAATAACAGTTGGATGCGGCATACCAGACGAAAGCCATTGCAACGACGAAACGGCTTTATCTCAAAGAAAATACATTGCTAGCATACTTGCAAAATACTCCAACGAAAACGAAAACGACAACAAAAACGACAACGCTGAAACGCAATTAAATAACAATCTTCCGCCAATATGCGTAGATGCTGGAGCATTAGACTTACTACCAAAACAAGTTTGCGAAAAAGTAGTTCTCACACCTCACGCAGGAGAATTAAGCTCGCTTTTTACTAGATACGATTTAGAAGTAAGCGCACAACAAATAGCCAGCAACCCAACACACTACGCTCAAAAAGCAGCCGATCTTACTGGAGCAACTGTGTTAGTTAAAGGCGCAACAACAGCAGTTGCATCACCATCAAAATTGCACTCTCCTATTTATATTGCACAATACGCTCCATCCTGGCTAGCAACTGCAGGTTCAGGAGATGTTCTAGCAGGAATTTTAGGAGCATTGCTGGCTCAGCACGAAAAAGATAACGAAAACAACGCGAACAACAACGAGAAAAACAATGCGAACAACAAAAATTACGCACTTATTGCAGCGAGCGCAGCTGTGATTCATGGAGTTTGCGCAGTATTTGCGTCACGCAGTAGCGGAGGAAACAATTACACTCAACTAGTGCAAGACATAGTGAAATCAAAGCGTGCTTTAACTTTGGAACATCCAATTGTGGCAAGCGACATTATAAATGCATTACCGCATGTTCTTGGGATTCTTATTAATATAAAGTAGCGCGCGGAATAATATCAGCAGTGTACAAAATTAACGCATGAAACAAAATACGCGAATGTAAAATAACGTATGAAACAAAATAGAAGGAGTAGAAATAAATGACTAACGCACAAAATATTGAGATCCATGACGTCATGTTTGATTATTGCAGAGTTCTACTCGAATGGAATTGCCGAAACTGTTTGCAAAACCAGTTCCCGAATTTAGTTGATACTATTTGCCCTAATGGAAGCTTTGGAAAGAACGATTTAGCCGGGTTCTATGAATTTGAGGACCGCATGGATGGCGGCGAGCTTTTGAAAGATCTTATGCCTGAATACGAACGTCGCTTTGGAAGCGAACTTGCTGAAGCTTTCCGTTGGTATTGCGCTCATTATGACCAAGTTTTGACACGAATGATGCCTGGAATGGTTGATTTATTGCATGATTTACGTAAAGCTGGATACGGCGTATGGGGCTTAACAAATTGGTCTAAAGAAACTTTCCCACTTGCGTTACGCAAATTCCCAGAACTTTCTACTCTTTTGCAAGGAACCATTATTTCCGGTGTTGAGCATTTGCATAAGCCAGAACCGGAAATTTTTGAACTTGCTATAAGTAGATTTGGATTAAATCCGCAAACAACTGTTTTCTTCGACGATAAGCCAGCAAATATTGATGGAGCTCATAGAGTTGGCATGCATGGATTTGTTTTTACAACTGCAGAGCAAGCGCGTAAGGATTTAGCTTCAATAGGAGTAAATCTTTAATAATTGCTTAAATATTTAGCTTATACTACTAAGATTATATATAAAACTATGGTTATGTGGAACTATGGTTATGACAACTAAGAATTAGGTTATGCCTATACCTTTTGCTAGATTCGTTAGCGGCTCATTTATGTGATTTTTGATGATTATCGTAACTTTTAGCTCACGAAAGAAGCTCGTATGACTTTGCTACAACTGAAGTATATTGTAAAAATCGTTGACTGCGGTTCAATGAATGAAGCAGCACGAGCACTATATATTTCACAACCAGCATTGAGCTCTTCTGTAAAAGAGCTTGAAAGAGAACTTAACATTGAAATTTTCACTAGATCCACTCAAGGAATTGCATTAACAGCTGATGGAGCTGAGTTTTTGACGTACGCTCGACAAGTAATTGAGCAGGCGGATCTTCTTGAAGAACGATACAAAAGTACGAAGCCTCGCCCACAATTATGCAGCGTTGCAACACAACACTACATGTTTGCTGTTGAAGCATTCGTCGATATGATTCGCAGTATTCATTCTAACGAATACGAGTTTTCAATTCGCGAGACGCGCACAAAAAATATCATTAAGCAAGTAAGCGATATGCGCGCAGACCTTGGAATTCTTTATCTTTCTGACTACAACAAGGATGTAATCGGCAAGCTGCTTCGTGAAAAACATTTGGAATTCCACCCGCTTTTCCGAGCAAAATTGCATGTTTTTCTTTCTAGAAATAATCCGCTTGCAGTGCGAAAAAGCTTGAGCTTGGAAGATTTGAAACCGTATCCGTTTATTCAATACGAACAGGGAGAAGAAGGAAGTTTCTTCTTCGCAGAAGAAGCGGTTTGGCCTACTCGCCCACCGAAAAAGATCAACGTTTCTGACCGCGCTACCATTTTAAACTTTATTATTGGGTTGAATGGTTACACTGTTTGCACTGGAATAGATAACGGCGATTTAAACAATGAAAAAATTGTCACTATTCCGCTTGAATGTGATGACACTATGCTTGTTGGCTGGATTACCAACGAGCGCACGAAGCTTTCAAGAGCTTCACTCGCTTATCTTACGCAACTTAAATCTGTGCTTGTAAGACATGGTTACGCGCTTATAGATTCACGAAATTAGTTTATTAACTTACTCGCTTATTAACTTATTGCATGTTGAACTATTAAATGATTAGTTCGCAAAACAACAATCAAATAAGTTGAACTTGCAAAATAACACAAACTAAAAAATAACTCATAATACAAGTTGTCCACATTTCTTTAATCGAATTGACGCTCACTTTTTCCATTCATAAAATCGCTATTAATTTGTTGCAAAGAAAAAGGAGATGCGTGATGGGCATTATTAATGTAGCGGCAAAAATATTGGAAATTATGGGACCAATGACAACTATGAAGCTGCAGAAGCTTGTGTATTATTCTCAAGCGCACAGCTTAGCTACAACTGGATTGTCACTATTTCCGGAAGATTTTGAAGCTTGGACGAACGGTCCGGTTTCATTGGAACTATTTAACAGGCATCGAGGAAGATTCACAATTCGCAAAGAAGAACTACTGATTTCTCTTCCAGAAAGATGCGCAACTTTAGAATATGAGCAGGTCAAGATTATAGAGGAAGTGTGCGCAAAACTTGGAAATCTTACAGGAAATCAGCTCAGCGAAAGAACGCATAAAGAAGATCCGTGGATTCGCGCGAGAATCGGCATATCTGCAAATCAAGGCAGCGAGGAAATAATTTCCAAGAAGTCAATGCGAGATTATTATTTGAAACATCCGATTGCGTAGTAGCAAAATCCTTCTTGAAATAGCACTCGCTAAAAAGTACGTAATCGCAATAGACATAACAGGTAGAAAGTGCAACATACAAAAAGCAGAGAATACACAATGCACAAATTGTAACACACAAATAATTAAGGCGAGCACGTTGTTATTAGCAAGTGCCCACCTTAATCATTAAAAAACATTCTTATTTTATAAGTACATCTAAATCGCAGTGCCGTGCTCGTCAAGGCGCGGATTCTGCCTAGAATTACTAAAGCTAAAGAACAAGCCAAACACGCCTAATGCAAACAAAACGGAAACTACCACAACAAGCACAATAGGCTGGCTAGGAAGCCACATAATCACCAAGAAAGCAAGCGCGGAAAGCAAAATCACAGCCCAGGAAAACACTCCGACAACTTTACGAACAACATTCCAAGTATCATCGCCCAACTGAGATCGCTTAACATTGCGAGCCAGTCTCTCCTCCTCAGCTGTCACGTTAGAAGTTGGCTTCCAAGGACCAGTTCCCCTCTCTTGAAGTCTTCTAGAGCGTTCTTGTAAATTGTATTCGTCAATCATGCCTCCGCGAGCGCGACCTTTTGTTTCATCATATTGAGAAGGAATCCCCTTGCGGCTCTGCCTTTCCTTCGCGCGACGCTCTTTGCGGTTTGCCATGATTGTTCCTTTCTACATTGAATTTTCGTATATCAAGCATTTATGACACAATACGCACTATTTTAGCACGGTAAGGCCTTCTTCACACGCGTCGACAATTCTTTCTATTAATAAATCGTTGAGCAGCCTACCTTTGCGTGTTGCGATAATGCGATTTTCGTGCAACACTGCCAAATCTTCCTTACACACTTCGCGTAACACTTTTTGCAAATGCGAATCATCGAACACCTTATTAGTTTCGCGCATCTTTTCGCACAATTGCAAAATATTAAGACCTTCTTTAATGCGAAGCCCAAGCATTACTTCTTCAATAAGCGCATCTTCAGCATTTATACACTCGTAGTTTTGCCACGGCACATTTCCAAGATTTATAGCATGCGCCCATCGTTTTGGGTGCAAAATATCCCATGAGCGAAGGTTATAAAACTCGTTTGGATTAGCTAAAGAAGCACTATCATCCATGCTTTGTTTACTAATACGATTGGCAGCATTGTAGTGCGAATGTGCTCCAGGACCAATTCCAGCCCAATCAATATTTCGCCAGTAGCCAAGATTATGTTGAGATTCAAAACCCGGACGCGCCCAATTAGAAATCTCGTACCATTGTAATCCAGCAGAGTTAAAAAGTTCGTCTGCCAACTCGTATTTTTGAGCTTCATCATCGTCGTTTGGCGCTTGAATAGTGCCAGCAGCGATTTGACGACCCATTTTTGTGCGCGGCTCTACCGTTAGCGCATATGCAGAAATATGGTTAACACCTAGGCTTAAAGCCATTTCTACTGACTCTCGCCAATCGTCTAGACTCTCTCCCGGAGCGCCATAAATCAAGTCAACACTTGAACGCAAACCACATGCGTTTGCTGCTTTTACACCGCGAGTTACGTTTTCTGGAGTATGCGTGCGGTCAAGAGTTTTAAGAACATGCGGCACTGCTGATTGCATTCCGAAAGATATTCGCGTAAATCCGCCTTCTGCAAGCGTTTCAATATACTTTTCGTCTGCAGTATCCGGATTTGCTTCAGTAGTTATTTCCGCGTCTTTATTAAACCCCCACAAGTTGCGTATTTCTTGCAAAATTCGCACTAAATCTTGCGCTTTAAGAACTGTTGGAGTGCCTCCACCGAAGAAAACAGATTGCGCTTTAGGTTCGAAAATTCCGTGATATTCCTGCCATTTTTTTACAAGACGCATCTCTTGAATCGCAACATCCGCATAACCTTCGCGACTTGCACCTTCACCCAAATCGCGAGCAGTATACGTGTTAAAATCGCAATAACCGCAGCGGCGCAAGCAAAACGGCACGTGCACGTACACTTCAAAAGGCATACTTTCAGTTTGCATAGCTGATTTATTTAATTCAGCATCCAACTCTAAACTCATCCTTCAGACTTTTGCGCTGCGCGAATCTTATCTTTAGTATCGCGATCGTTTGCGCTCTCGTCTGTAGCCAAAGCCGCAACGAATGCTTCCTGCGGAACTTCAACATGTCCGAGCATCTTCATGCGCTTCTTACCAGCCTTCTGCTTTTCAAGAAGCTTACGTTTACGCGTAATATCGCCGCCGTAGCATTTAGCGAGCACGTCTTTTCGAAGAGCGCTAATAGTTTCACGAGCAATAATTCTAGAGCCAATTGCAGCCTGAATTGGAATTTCAAACTGCTGACGAGGAATAAGTCCACGAAGCTTCTTAGTCATCATAACGCCGTAAGAATAAGCCTTATCTCGGTGCACAATCGCACTAAAAGCGTCAACCTTATCTCCCTGAATAAGAATATCAACTTTCACTAAATCGGCAGCTTGCTCGCCATCTTCGTGGTAGTCAAGAGAAGCATAGCCTTTTGTGCGGCTTTTAAGCTGATCAAAGAAGTCAAAAACGATTTCTGCAAGAGGAATCCTGTAATGCATTTCCACGCGGTCTGCACTAATGTATTCCATTGTGCCCATTTCTCCGCGATGATCCTGGCACAAATCCATTACAGCACCAATAAATTCTTTCGGCGTAATAATATCTGCAGCAACCATTGGCTCAATAATGCGCTTAATCTTGCCTTCTGGAAACTCGCTAGGATTTGTTACGTGATGTTCTTTACCATCTTCGCTAGTGACGTCATAAGTTACGTTAGGAGCAGTGGAAATAAGATCCAAGCCAAACTCGCGGCTTAAGCGCTCTGAAACAATCTCCATGTGTAGAAGACCTAAGAATCCACAACGGAAACCAAAGCCCAACGCAACAGACGTTTCTGGCTCGTAAATAAGAGCTGCATCATTAAGTTTTAGCTTGTCGAGAGCATCTCGAAGATCTGGGAATTGAGCGTTATCAATTGGGAAAAGACCTGCGTAAACCATAGGTTTAGGGTCGCGGTAGCCATCCAAAGGCTCAGATGCAGGATTTACGGCGCTAGTAATAGTGTCGCCGACTTTAGATTGACTCACGTCTTTTGCGCCTGTAATTACGTAACCTACTTCCCCAGCTCCAAGCGCCTTTGTTGGAGTCATATCTGGGCTAATAACGCCGATTTCAATAGGATCGTGCGTCATGCCGATTCCCATCATATGCAATTTTTCGCGCGACTTAAGTTCGCCATCAACCATACGAATATAGGTGACAATTCCGCGATACGAATCATATACTGAATCAAAAATGAGCGCGCGAGCAGGAGAATCAGGATTTCCGCTTGGGGCTGGAACTTCCAGCACAATTTGATCAAGTAAGTCTTTAACACCTTCGCCGGTTTTACCAGAAACGCGCAACACGTCCTCCGGCTTGCAACCAATTAATCCAGCTATTTCTTCAGCATGCTTGTCTGGCTCTGCGCTTGGCAAGTCGATTTTGTTAAGCACAGGAATAATCGTCAAATTGTGGTCGATTGCCATATAAAGATTAGAAAGCGTTTGCGCTTCAATGCCCTGAGTTGCGTCAACAAGCAGCACCGCACCTTCGCATGCTGCCAGCGCGCGTGAAACCTCGTAAGTAAAATCGACGTGACCAGGAGTATCAATCATGCCAAGCGAATACTCTTTGCCTTCAAAAGTCCACGGCACTCGAACAGCCTGAGATTTAATAGTAATACCGCGCTCTTGCTCAATATCCATGCGATCCAAGAAACGGTCTCGCATTTCACGCTCTGGCACGATTCCTGAAAGTTGTAAAATGCGGTCAGCTACAGTAGACTTGCCGTGATCGATATGCGCAATAATGCAGAAATTGCGTATCAACGATTGATCCGTAAATCCTGGCTGGTTATGCGGTGTAATCAAGGCAAATATCTCCTTTTAAGAATGCGAATACATGAAAACATGCAAACATAAATCAAGCACTATAACTAATCAATATTAGCAAATCTACTACCTTAGCGTAAAGTGCAAAATACGAAAGTTATTTATTAAATAGCATATTCAATAAGTTTTTAATTAAACCAACAATAACAAATTAATTATATAAACTACTATATTTATCTAATAAGCATGATACACTTATCATTTGTATGTCCTTATATAGCAAACGTCGTTTGGAGTAACAGTGGCAAACATTAAGTCGCAGAAAAAGCGTGTTCTCACTAACGAGAAAGCACATAAGCGTAACGTAGCAGTAAAGTCTGCTTTGAAGACTGCTATTCGTGCTACTCGTGAAGCCATCACCGCTGGTGATAAGGCTGCAGCGCAGGCCGCTTTCGCAGTAGCCGCTAAGAAGCTTGACAAGGCTGCAGGTCGTGGCGTGATTCATAAGAATCAGGCTGCAAACCGCAAGTCTGGTCTTGCTGTAGCGATTAACGCTCTGTGAAGTTTGTGCAGGTAACTGCATAACACAGCATGTAAGGAAAATCCCCAGTACCAATCGGTGCTGGGGATTATTTATATCACTCTATCGGCAACGTAATTTAGACGATATACGCCAATACGAGTACCACTACGAGTATAACTGCCACGGCAGCAGCAAACACCACGTAATCCATCGGCTTCACATGGTGATGCTGCAACAATGCATGGCATACAAACGCTGCAATCAGCAAGATTACCCCTGAAATAGCATTGGCATACCAAGGTAAATGATTGATGCACGAGAAAACAACACTCGTCAGCCAAATGGTAGCAAACGAAGCAAGCCATGACCGATGCCCTGTTGTGGCATGCTTCTTCGAAATAGTTGCATCATCCATATTAACACCCCAATGCTGCTGTCAAAGTGCCACCTGCAGCGCTACAAGCTATATCAGCCGAAACACCAGCAATTGGTGACGCCAATCCAGAAATACCAAGTGATAATGGAGTACAAACTGTTGCATCCCATAAAACATTCCATCCCACACCAATCCATTTAGGAATACAATGATGTTTCTTTCCACCACGTTCTAAAGCTGTCTCTAAGGAAACAGTAGGAGCAATCCTATGAAGAACTTTGCTATAACCAAAATCAACATGCTGCCCGTCATGAACTGTTAAATTGATAGTTGCTATAGTATGATTTGTTGCATCTCTCCAAGTAGCTATATTATTCTTTACTACGATAGTATCACCAGCTAGCGTATGCACATTCAATCCTTGTCCAGATACTGGAACAATTGAACGTCGACCATCTGGAGAACGCAATCCTCTCATTTCAGACTTAAAATTCCCATATTGTGATGTTGATTGAACTGCAAAAGATGGAGTTGCAAACACCATACTTCCAAGTAATGATGCTGCAGCTATTAACAATGAACTAACTTTCTTCATCATAAGATGACCTCTCTAATATTGGCCTTATCAATTAGTGAGTAAGCGTATTCCAGTAAACAGCATGTTGGCCAAACATGTGGTGAGTGATTCACGTTGTTATGCTCACAAGGCGATAATATAATACTTGATTGATAGAAACGCCGTCATAATCAGGTAAGCGGCAAAAGTGTGTCTGTAAACGTGTTTATTCAGGCGTGTCGTTAGTGTAGTGTTCCTTTTCTAATTGATATATCTGGGTAGTAATCTGCCCTACATAAGTCAAAGCTTGTATCGAAACCCGAAGACCCAATTGATTGCTGGTCATCAATAATTTTCTTTGTTACACCATTGCAAAGCAATAACTTTACCCTTGCTTGCCGCGGTTAATAAACACCACCCGTATGGAAGGTATGTTCCATCGATTTGAACATAGTCATAAATTTCGCCTGTCTCGGGTAATTCTGGTTTAACATTCCAATACCATTCAATCCGATATCGCCATGTTCTATCAGAACCACTAGGACAGGCTTCACATTGAGTCTGGTTTCCCATAATCCAATGAATGAATTTATCAAATTGTGCTACATGTGTAATATCTTCACGTTTCCTTGTAAAAGACATTCCACATGCAGTACATCTCCAACGGATAGCACCTTTACGTGTTCTACCATTTCTCTTCATTGAATGAGAGCATATTGGGCAGCGTTTACTACTTAATCTAGGCATGTATTAAGCACATCGCACGCCTTATACCTCTATTTGTTTTCAATGTCAAGTAATACTAAATGTTAAGCTTTTTAGCTTAATGACAGCGAGCTTCCCTTGGTATTTCAACGAAAACTCGGGTTTTTAGACACACTTTTTTGCCGCTTACCCAATATTAACGATGACGACGATTATTAATACGACGAATACGAGGACGTCTAACCTTAATAGGTTCCGTGCGGTTCATTGCTCCAAATAAAGTTAAATCTAGTTTCACAGACAACAAACGCATTGCAACAACAAGAGCAACAATAAGGACATCAAGCAATATTTCAACAGTTAAACCAAAATAACCTGCATGCCTTGCTTTTACAACAAAAACGGTTAGTACACATCCCACTGAAGCAGGGAAAGCGTACCAATGCTTATCCCGCACAATAACAGGAACTTGGTTCAAAATCATGTCGCGAATCAAACCGCCTCCTAAAGCAGTTGCCATTCCTAAAAATACTGAAGCCATACCAGACATGTGGAAATCCAAGCCTTTTGCTGTGCCATTCACCGCAAACAAACCCAATGCCAAAGCATCAAGCGTAAGCATAAGCCAACGCCATTTATCAATCTCAGGGTGAGCAACAGCCACAATAACACCAGAAAGCAAACCTGTAATAACAAAACCACGATCAGCAATACCAACAGGCGGCAATGCTCCAAGCAACACATCACGAACAATACCGCCACCCAATGCAGTTATCCAAGACGTAGTAATAATCGCAAAAACATCATAATTCTTACGAATAGCCCACATGCCGCCAACCATGCCACAACATCCCATAGCAACATACTCAACTATAAGAAAAAAGATGTTATCCCCTAACGCACCTTCCAAAGCATTTCCCTTCAAATAAATTCACCAAAACACTGCGCGCATAACAAACAAACGCGTTGTACTCTATACGATATCTAAATATAGAGTACAACGCGCCATAAGCAACATTAGATTAGATAATATTAACTAACTTATATAAATCAGTCGCAAACTTTCCACATCCAGTTATGCTTATCTTCGACATCACCGAGTTGAATGCCAAGTAACTCATCGCGCAAAGCCTGAGTCAACTCACCAACACCACCATCGGCAACCTTAAGATCGAATTCATCGGACTTAAAGCGACCAATTGGCGTAATGATTGCAGCAGTACCGCAAGCAAAGACTTCAGTAACCTCGCCAGAACGAATGTCGTCAAGCAACCCTTGAAGAGGAATCATGGTTTCAACAACCTTATGTCCTGCTTCCTCAGCAAGCTGAATCAAAGAACGACGCGTAACGCCAGGAAGAATACTGCCAGTAAGAGATGGAGTTTCCAAATGGCCATCCTTGTGGAGTGCGAACATATTCATGCCACCAAGCTCTTCCAAATAAGTCTTAGTTGCAGCATCGACGAAGCACACCTGCTCGCAACCGTGCTCAATACCCTTGTATTCACCAAGCAAGGAAGCAGCGTAATTTCCACCGCACTTAGCAAAACCAGTACCACCAGGACCAGTACGGAACCACTGATCTTCAACCCAAATGCTAACAGGCTTCAAACCACCCTTGAAGTATGGGCCGGATGGAGAAGCGATAACACAGTATTCAACTTCGTGAGCTTCGCGCACACCGAGGAACGGCTCGGAAGCAAACATGAATGGACGCATGTAAAGCGTATACTCTCGACGGCTCGGAACCCATTGCTTATCTCGCTTTACCAAGGCTGCAACCGATCCAATAAAATCATCAATAGAGAGTTCCGGCAAATACAAACGCTTAGCAGAATTTTGGAAACGAGCAGCATTAATATCTGGGCGGAAAAGCCAAATAGAGCCGTCGGCGCGCTTATAAGCCTTCAAACCTTCAAAGCACTCCTGAGCATAGTGCAACACAGATGCACCTGGATCCATTTTCAATGGACCATAAGGCTCTACACGACGATCAGACCATCCTTCGCCTTTAGTCCAAGACATATGAACCATATTGTCGGAGAAAATCTGACCGAAAGCAGGCTTATCAATAAGTTCGTTGCGCTTTGCGTCCGAAACTGGATTATCATTCGGCAGAACTTCAAAGTTGCCAGCCAATTTGTTCAACAGAGTTGTATCGCTATGATCATAAGACTCATAAGCGTCAGAAAACTCTGGAGCTACTTCTAAATCAGCCATTATGTCTCTTTTCTATGTGGATTATTTCTACTTGCCTTTTACCGCAATTAACGTATAGAATAATACGATTCTTGTTTTTCGCAAAACTTACACGCCAAAATTTTTCAAAAAATATTTCAAGAAATACGCTTTAAACTAAAATTTATTTAGCAAATTCATTGATTTATACAAAAAGCCGCATAAGAACTGACTTATGCGGCTTAAAATTTTAAACTATTTTATAAGTTATAAGTGAATACGTTAACTTACTTTTCTTCTGCAGCAGGAGCAGCAGCTGGAGCGGCGGCAGCAGCATCTGCAGCAGGAGCAGCAGCTTCGGCTGTAGCAGCATCTTCAGGAACAGTGACGCTCACAACGGATTCTTCGCCATCCATATCGAGCTCAACACCCTCAGGAAGCTTGACATCCTTAGCAAACACCTTGATGCCGTCGGTCAAACCATCAACGTTAACAACCAAACGCTCTGGCAAGTTAGCAACGTCTGCGCGAACCTTGAGCTCCTGGACATCCACGAATGCAACTGCAGCACCCTTTGGAGTGCCTTCAACGAAGACTGGAACTTCAACGTCAATCTTTTCGCCAGCCTTAACTTCGTAGAAGTCAATGTGTTCTACAATGCGCTTAACAGGGTTACGCTGAACATCCTTAACAACTGCAATGCGAGATTCCTTGCCAAACTTAATAGTGAACAAAGCATTAGCGTGACGCAAAGCCAAAGTGGTTTCGCGCATTGGAAGAGTAACATGCACTGGTTCAGCACCGCCAGCATAAAGGCTTGCTGGAATCAGCTTAGCTACGCGCAAACGACGAGCAACACCCTTACCAAACTCAGTGCGCAATTCGCCTTCAAGAGTAATTTTTGTAGCCATATCGGTCTCCTTATGGTCTGGATAGTTTAGTTTGTTAATCCAGCTTCAGGCGCACCGACGCGCCGAAAACCATAAGAGGCTATCAGCCCAGTCGATAACGGAACTCTGCCACAAAGCTAGCGGCATATTCCCTCGCCAAAGCAACTTTGCTATTCTAACGACAGGCTACGACTTATGGCAAATACAAAATTATTACTAATCAAATCGAATATAACTGCTACTTGAGCATACGAACGATTATTATAGTTAATAGTATGCAAGTGCATAGCATGATACTATGATGTGCGCTTAATCCGCAAGCCGTTTGGCATAATGAAGGAGCAAATGTGTCCGTTTTTAATGCACTCCAACAGCAAGCGTTTAATCTTGCCCGTAAAGCATTGCGTATTGGCAGTAACTTCGCGCACCCAGTCAGCGATGACCGTGCAGGCGAACCAGACTACCTTAATACGGATCAAGAAAACACAAATACTTTACTTTCACAAAAGCAACGCCTTCCACACGTAGAAGAGTGGGGCGCGCAAATGCCAACAACGACGTTTATCGATCCGGAAACAGGCTTGCTGACCACAAAAACCGAAAGCGCAGCACCTCTTGACGAAGGCACAAGCATTTATGACTTATATGCAGATCGCGCAGCACGTATGGGTGACGATCCGCTTTACACTTATAAAGAAAACGATAAGTGGGTCACAAAAACAGCTAATCAGTTCCTTCAAGAAGTACGCGATGCTGCAAAAGGTTTGATGCACTACGGATTGCGCAAAGGCGACGCCGTTGCCCTTATGTGCAAAACATCATATGAGTGGGACGTCACCGACGCAGCAGTTATGGCTTGTGGTGGTGTTCTTGCAACTATTTATGACACGGATTCAGCTGAGCAAATTCGCAATATTGTGAATAATTCCGACTCGCGTTTCCTTATTGTTGAAACAACTGACATGCGAGATAAAGCTGATGGAGCTATTGAAGAATGCCCAAGCTTGGAACGCATTATTTGCATTGAAACAGGCGGTTTAGCAGAACTTCAAGCTTTCGGATACGCTGTTAGCGATGAGGAACTAGATGCTCGCATTGATTCTGTAAAGAAAACAGACTTGTGCTCTATTGTTTACACTTCTGGTTCCACAGCTGCACCTAAAGGCGTGGAAATGACTCACGAACACTATTGCACTACAGCGTTGAATTTGCCTGTTTACTTGCCAAATTTGCTTAGCGAAAAAGACGGTTCTGTGCTTTTGTTCCTTCCTCAAGCACACTCTTTTGCAAGAGCAATTAACTATATTGTTGTTGCAAGTACGTTGCGCATTTATATTGCTCAAGGTATTCCTACTTTGATTTCTGATTTGCAAGTTGCAAAACCTACGGTTATGATCGTTGTCCCTCGAGTTCTTGAGAAGGTTTATAACGCAGCTTCGCAGAAGGCTGGTCACGGTGCTAAAGGCTTGGCTTTCCAGGGTGCTGTTGTGACGGCTCAACAGTATATGAAGGAAGTTCAGGAATTTGGTGATGCTAAAGCTCTTACTAAAGCTCGCCGCACTGCTTACGATCCGCTTGTTTATCGTCCACTTCGTCAAGCTCTTGGCGGTCGCGCACGCTGGATTGTTGCAGGTGGAGCTCCTCTAGATCCTGAATTGCTTTCATTCTTCCGCGGAGCAGGAGTTCCTGTCTACGAAGGTTATGGTCTTACAGAAACTACTGCACCATGCGCGTTTACTCCTATTGGAGTTCCATTCCGAGAAGGTTCTGTTGGCATCGCATTCCCAGCTTTTACTTTGCGAATCGCATCCGACGGCGAAGTTCAAATTAAAGGCACTTGCGTATTCCATAAGTATCACAAAAACGATGAAGCAACAGAAACTTCATTTACTAAAGACGGATGGTATGCAACAGGCGATTTGGGACGAATTGACGACGATGGCATGCTTTATATTACCGGACGTAAGAAGGATTTGATTATTACTGCTGGCGGTAAGAATGTTGCTCCTGGACCTATTGAAGAGATGATTAAGAGATGCGAACTTGTGTCTCAAGCTCTCGTTCTTGGAGATAAGCGTCCGTTTATTTCTGCACTTGTTACTTTAGACGAAGAAACTTTACGAAATTGGCTTAAACTCAAGGGTCTTGACGCCACTATGAGCATGGAAGAGGCTGCTAATAATGCTGTTGTTCGTGCTGAAGTGCAAAAATTTATAGATCTTGCCAATGAAGGCGTGTCACGCGCAGAATCTGTGCGAAAGTTCATTATTTTGCCAGAAGAGTTTACGCAAGAAAACGGCTTAATGACTGCGTCTATGAAGATTATTCGTCCACGAGTTATTAAGCGTTACACTACTTTACTTAATACACAAATGTATACGACGCGCAAAAAGTAGTTTGTTTAAATTAACTTAACTAAGTGCATATCGCAAAACCGCGGCTTAACTTGTTTTATTCAACTTGCTCGCCGCGGTTTTGCATTAATTTACGACAATTTTGTGCAAACACATTAGGCTTAAGGCACAATAAAATTAAGTAATTGTCCAATAATATCGAAATAAGCAAAATATGCTCTACTAGAACCCTAAACGCTCAAGCTTCTTAGGGTCGCTCTGCCATCCTTTTGCAACTTTCACGTGCAATTCAAGCACAGCTTTTGTTCCAGTAATACGATTTACCGCCGTGCGCAAACGCTTCTTTACGCGCACTAAATGCTCCGCACGATGACCAATAATAATCGGCTTTTGAGAATCACGCTCAACATAAACAGATACAAGCACATGCGCTTTGTTGTCTTCGTATTGAGTATCTTCGCCATCCCCCGGATACACAATATCGTCAACTACAACAGCTAAAGAATGAGGCAACTCGTCGTCCAACTCTTCCAAAAATGCGCCGCGAATAAGCTCCGAAATCATGCTTTCTGTGCTTTCCTCACTAAGCTGATCCGCCGGATACATTTGCGGACCTTCCGGCAAGTTTTGAATCAAAACATTCTTAACTTCGTCAACATTGTCACGTTCCAACGCACTCACAGGCACAATATCCGTAAAATCAGCAAACTGCTGAATTTGAAGCAAATGCGTAACTAACTCACTGCGACTAAGCGTATCGATTTTCGTAACAATACCGATAAGCGGAACTTTCCAAGTCCAATTGCCCTTCTCATCTTTTTTAGCAAAATCAGAGCGAAGACGGCTTAAAATTCGCCTATCTCCTGGTCCTATTTCCTGGTCTGCTGGGAGCAAAAATGCAATCGCGTCAACATCTGCAAGCGACTCGTCAACAATATCGTTCAAACGCTGACCAAGAAGCGTACGAGGACGGTGAATACCAGGAGTATCAACCAACACCATTTGTGCATTATCGGTAGTAACAATCCCTCGAATAGCCTTACGCGTAGTTTCCGGACGAGAAGACGCAATAGCAATTTGCGTACCAATAAGAGCATTCATAAGCGTAGACTTACCAACGTTTGGTCTACCAACTACAGCTACGAAACCGGAACGATAACCGTGAAAATCAGGAGTAGAAATCGTTGCGCAAGTTGAAGCGTCTAGATTTGCAAACATCTCGTCGTCAAAGTCATCAGTGTCATCGAAGTCATCAGTATCGTCAAAGTTGTTAATATTATTCACGTTATTCTTACCGTCCAGTTCTTTATTTCAGCATATTCGTTTGTTTCATAGTACTAGCTTGCTTCAAAGCATTGGTTTGTTTGCTTTCAGCAGATTTTTCGGAAGAGCTAATGTCATTTTGATTATCCTTAGACTCTTCCAAAACTTGCGCATCTCGTTCTACTAAAATAGTAGATACTTTCTTTCGCCTACCAGCTGAATCTACAGCAGTTAATTTTAGTCCTCTTGTAATAGCACTGGAACCAACAATCGGCACATTACCAATCAACTTCGTAAGCAAACCAAACACAGTATCCACATCGTCTTCGTCAATATGAACTTCAAAAATATCTTCCAAATCTGCGATTGACGTTCGAGCAGGCATCTTCCACACGCCGTCACGTATTTCTTCCGGATCTGCATGCTGAGTGCGATCGTGCTCATCTTCCAACTCGCCAACAATTTGCTCAATAGCATCCTCAATAGTAACCAAACCAGCAATTCCACCATATTCGTCAACCACTACTGCCACATGCTGGCGAATTCGCTGCATTTCGTGGAATAAATCGTCAACCGGCTTCGACTCAGGAACAAGCATAGGGTCTCGGCTAATTGTTTCAACTGCTCTAGAAGATGCTGCAGGATTAAACACAGTAGCGCGTACAGCATCCTTCAAATAAGCAACACCTACTAAATCATCTACAGAATCTCCAATGACGGGAACTCGAGAAAATCCTGAGCGAGAGCATAATTTAAGGAAATTTTCCAGCGTTTCGTCGCTTTTTACGCAAATCATATCGGTTCTAGGTACCATTATTTCGCGAGTCAAAGTATCTGAAAGCGTGAGCACATTGCGCATCATTTCCGAAACTTCCGGATCGAAATCATTCGCTTCAACAAGTCGGTCAATACTAGCCTTTGCTTGATCCAGCTGAATATCTTCCAAAGCTTCATCATCTGACGGATCAACATGCTTTTTCCTAGAAGTGACGTCAACATCGCTAGCAATATGCACTAAAGGATTAATCGCAATAGCAATAGACACAATGCGAGAAAGCCGCATCAACTTTGCTACAGGTTGAGCCGCACCAACCGAACGTGGGCGAACAAGAATAGAAATCACAGCTACAACTACTGAAACAACAACACCAATAATAAGAGTTACCCATAAAGGCGAGCCGAAAAATGCAGCTAAAGAAGCAAACAAAACTCCATCTAAAACGTTACATAGCACACGCACAAAAGCGCATGCTCCAGAAGTTGTATAACGGTCAGCAATCAGTTTTTTTACACGATGGATTCTAGCAATTCGACGCATACGCACTATGGCACTAGTTTCATCATCATGCGTTTGCGCTTCAATCATAAGATTATTTAAGCTTGCACGAGTAACTCTAGGCACTGCACCTTCTGCAGCAGCCATCGCAAGCGAAAGCCATACAAGCAGCATTGCCAGCACAAGCAATGCGGCTAAACCAATCCAGACATGCAACGGCAATTGCGGAACTGATATGCTAGAAAATATTCGTTTAATATATTCCATAATTATGCTCTTAATGCGCTTTAATGCTGTTTTTTATTTTTATTTTTGACGCTACTCGCTTCATGCTCAGCATCGTAACGCTCAAGCTCGTTTATTGCACCTTCCGGCAACGTAGCATCATACAATTCTCCAGATCGAGCAGCGAAAAAAGTAAGCATTAGTTGACGTTGCAAACCAAACATTTGCTTTTCTTCTTCCGGAGTAGTGTGATCATAGCCAAGCAAATGCAAAATACCGTGAATAGTTAGCAACAACATTTCTTCCATAGTACTGTGCCCAGCTGCGAGCGCCTGCTGTTGAGCAACCCACGGGCAAATCACCAAGTCTCCAAGCATTCCTTCAGAAACTTTTTCATCGCTTCCAGGAGTAAGCTCGTCCATTGGAAAACTCATAACATCCGTTGGGCCTTCTAGGTTCATCCAACGTTCATGCAAACAGGCAATTGGCTCTGGATCAACAAAAGTAATCGATAAATCCGAATGCGTACTTACTTTCATTTGTTGAAGAACCCACATTCCAAGATCTGAGAAGATTTTAGCGTCAATATTCCACACTGTTTCATTCATGACTTCAATGCTCATGATTTATCTGTTATTCCTCTCAGTAGATTCTTTAGTACGTTCACGTTTTTTATGTTCAAGCATTGCATCGTAATTTTCGTATGCTTCCACAATACGACCAACCAAAGCATGACGCACAACGTCTTCTGCTTGCAAATGCACAAAAGCAATATCTTTAACTTCGCCCAAAATCTTCTCAATAGAAACAAGACCAGAACGCACAACTGCTAAATCAACCTGCGTACTATCTCCTGTAATCACCATGGTTGTATTAAAACCGAGTCGAGTTAGGAACATTTTTAATTGCTGAACAGTCGCATTTTGCGCTTCATCAAGAATAACAAAAGCATCGTTTAATGTGCGACCTCGCATATAAGCAAGAGGAGCAACTTCAACAACATTCTCGTCAAGATAGCGTTTTAGTTGTGCAGATCCAAGCATATCAGAAAGCGCATCATAGAGTGGACGCAAATATGGATCAACTTTATCGTTTAAAGTGCCAGGCAAGAATCCTAAGTTTTCGCCAGCTTCAACAGCAGGACGAGTAAGAACAATTCTGCGGACTCTTCCATCTTCCAATGCACGAACAGCTTTAGCAACTGCTAAATACGTTTTTCCAGTGCCAGCAGGACCAATTCCAAACGTTACAATATTGCAATCCATTGCTTGCACGTACGCCGTTTGACCAGCAGTTTTTGCGCGAACAGGATTTCCTCCAGCAAACGTAATCACGCCTTTACTCATTCGAGCTCTTCTGCTCATAGCACGGCGATGCGCTTCTTCACTAGAAGGCAACAGCTCACTTGAATCTCTTGAAAACTCATTTTCAGCGCGCGAAACAGAATTATTAATTGCATACGACGAAGAAATAATACTATTCCCAAGCACTCCACCATCATGACCGATACGGTTTATACGCACATTGTGTTCATCGTTATGCAAAATATCACGCTCAAGCATGCGTCTTACTTCGTACGCATCCATAGGTTGCTCGTAAGCTGCATCAATCATGCGCCTAAACGCATACTCAGCTTTAGCTGCATCTTCATCTGCTCTAGCTGAACGAGCAACAATTTGAACATCTTTGCCTCGCACAGTAATATCTGCTTCTGGAAAAGCATGTTCTACTTCACGCAAACCAGCATCTGCAGCACCTAAAACTGCAACCGAGCTTAATTCGCTAGGAATTTGCACAAAACGCGTAGTACTTTTCGTCACGGTTTACAAGCTACCTTCTACAAGTTTTTCGCCAGTCAATACATGAGCATGAACATGAAACACTGTTTGACCAGCATCAATACCAGTATTAAATACGAGTCGATAATCACCGTTGAATTCATCATCAGCAATTTTTTGCGCAACACCAGCAATATGAGCCAAAGTTTCAGGAGCCTTACTAGCAAGCTCAGCAACATTCTTATAGTGATTGCGCGGCACAATCAGCACATGCACTTTTGTTTGCGGATTAATATCTTTAAAAGCAACTACCGAATCGTCTTCATAAACTCTGCTGCTTGGTATTTCTCCAGCAACAATTTTACAAAAAATGCAATCAGCATCAGTATTGTAAGTGATACCACTCATGGTTTCTCCCCTATTTGTTACTAAATGAAATCAATGCCTTAAACCAAAAGCAATCGACATGCTTCTTACTATTTTACACAATTATGAGCACTTTTAGATACGATTTATGCGATTATTCGTAACGTCCTAAAGCGCGCGAAAGAAGAGAAAGAGCTACAGGTCCTGCAGTAGATGCGCGAAGAATATTACTGCCTAAAACGCAGCTTTTAGCACCAGCATCAATAAACATTGACACTTCGTCATCACTAATACCACCTTCTGGCCCAACTAAAACGTAAACAGTGCGCTCTTTACCATCCTCCAAACAGCGCTCGCTAAGAGTATTTACTGCTTGTTCTATTTGATTCCAGCAATCAGTTGCGTCTTGATGCAATACAATTACGAGATTTCCGTAAACGCACGCACGCCTACATATTGCCACTATTTGCTTGCTTGAAACACATTCTTGAAGTTCAGGCATCCATGCGCGACGAGATTGCTCTGTAGCAGACTGTAAAACTTGGCTCCAACGCTTATCTGTGCGACCAGGTTTCCACTTTGCAATTGAACGATCCGCGCACCAAGGGATTACTTCATCCACGCCAATTTGCGTAGCCATATCAATTGCTTGCTCATCGTGCCCTGTTTTTGCCAAAGCTTGAACAAGTGCAAGTCTAGTCATTCGCGGAGCTTCCCTAGTAAACGCTTCTACACGAACTAAGCCATTTTCAACATCCGTCACCTTTGCATGAATGCGCAAGCCTTTGCCGTCAGAAAGTTGCAAAGCATCGCCTTCTAATAGTCGCATGGCAGATATAGCGTGACGTTTTACTTGCGATGGAAGCGTAATCGTCCACCCTTCTTCGATTCCTTCTGCAAGCACAGGAGCATTATCGTGATCAGTATCAAGCAAAAATAAAGCGTCAGTCATAGTTCAAGCCTAACGTGAGGATGCGCCAAGTACTAAAAAATGTTTCTGTGCAAGTATTGTGGCAAACTAGAACAGTACGTATTGGAGGTTTGCAATGAGTAATGAGCTTGGTGATAACACTGCGCTTGTTACTTTGCGTATTTCACGCTTTACTCCATTTAATAAATCTGAAGATGATTCAAACAGTAAACAGACAGGGCGCAAGCGCAGAGAAAGTCCTTTTGCACGTAGAAAGCGCAGTAATCCTTTCGCAAAACTAGATTCTTCAGAAAATAACATAAATAATTCTTCCGAATCTAGTGAATCCAGTGAATCTTCCGGATCTTACGAATCTTCTCCAAAACGAATTCAAGGTAAGCATTGGGTTCAAGATTACAGTTTACGCGTTCATTCTACTGACACTATTCTTGACTGTTTACTAGCTATTAAACGCACAATCGACCCAACTTTAGCTTTCCGCTACTCGTGCGGTCACGGCGTTTGCGGTTCTGACGCTGCAAACGTAAATGGCATGCCAACCTTACTATGCAGTGCAACTATTGGCGCAAACGCACGTCCTGAAAGCACAAATAGCGTGCAATCTCGAGGCTTTAGAAAAACTGGCACTACTAGCAGCTCCGCACAGTCGACAAAATCGCCAACTTTACAGCAAAAATCTAAAGAAACTACCACTTTGCAAAATGGCACTTTTGGTGTTATTGAACTTGCTCCACTTTCAGGATTTGCAGTTCAGCGAGATCTTATTTGCGATATTTCGCCTATGATTTCGCAAATAAAACGCTTAGAACCTTATTTGCAAGCATCTAACGTTTCTACGAGAAATACTGAAGGGAAACTCCAGCTTATTGAGTTTTTGCAACATCCTGAGGAACTTAAAAAATTTGAGCTTTTGAGCAATTGCATTATGTGCGGTGCTTGCGAAGGAATTTGCCCAATTTATGCAGGCGGAGAAGCCTTTATTGGACCTGCAGCATTGGTTAACGCGGCTCGTTTTATTTATGATTCCAGAGACAACGCAACAGAGCATCGCCTTGATCTAATAGACAGCAGCGACGGTATTAGCGCATGCCAGTCAGTTAGAGCATGTTCAAGACAGTGCCCTCGCGGAATTGATATTGGCGAAGAAATTTGGCAGCTTACAACGCTTGTAAACGAGCGCAAGAACTCTTAGATTATTCAATTCCAGATGCTATTCGCACCGCCTCTATTGGGTCGTCTGTGACAGCAAATAAGTGCGGATCTAATGAAGAAATAAAACCTCGTTGAATTACTGTAGACTTCAGCCAGTCAATCAAACCATTCCAATACGAAGTACCGAAAAGAACAACAGGCACGCGCGCAACTTTATGCGTTTGCACTAGAGTCAAAGCTTCAAACATTTCATCCATCGTGCCAAAACCGCCAGGGCACACAATAATTCCAGAAGAATACTTCATAAACATTGTTTTACGCACGAAAAAATACCGAAATTGCATGCCAAGATTAATCCACTTATTCAAACCCTGCTCATGAGGAAGCTCAATCCCCAATCCTACAGACGTACCACCAGCTTCTGCAGCTCCACGGTTTGCAGCTTCCATAATTCCAGGACCGCCACCTGTAATAACAGCAAAACCACGTTTTGCAAGCTCTGAACCCATAGTACGAGCTAAAGAATACTCAGGATCATCTTCTTTTATTCGAGCAGAACCAAAAATACTAACAGCTTTACCTAACGATGCGAGCGCGTCAAAACCATCAACAAACTCAGCTTGAATACGAAGCGCACGCCACGGATCCGCGCTACGCCAATCCCATTTCTTATCTACTTCTACACCAACTCCAGAAACAAGCTGCTGATTGTTATCGTTACGAAGAAGCGTTTCTGTAGTGCTCTCCTTAGGAATCATAGAACCGCGCATTACAACAGAACCACGATGATACGTGTTATTCCAAGGTGGAACATCTACTGAAAAATCTTTACTATTAGACATGACTTCTCCTAGAAATTTACTTTCAAATATGTTGAAAATAATAATTAAAAACTATTCTTCAACCTCATCTAATTCTTCTTCCATATGCTTTGCTTGCATAGAAAGTAAGAAGCCAGAAACTCCTGCAGCAACAATAGAAGCAACAAGAACGCCAAAACGTGCTTCAGCAGACAAATCTGCGTCAGAATACGCAAGAGAAGCAATAAGAAGAGAAACAGTGAAACCAATTCCACACGCACATGCTGTAGGCATTAAGTCTACTACGCGAAGACCATCAGGAACTTTCAAACCTAGAACACGCTTTGATATCCAAGCAGTTACCATAATTCCAACAGGTTTACCAATAACAAGAGCAATAGTGATAGCAATCAAAATTGGCGAGAAGAACAACTCCCAAGTCAATGTTTCAAAATGCACTCCTGTAGCGAAAAGAGCGAAAATTGGAAGAGCCAGTAGCGCAGAAACAGGCTGAATTTTTTCGCGATAGCGTTCAGCACGAAGCGTTTTTTCGCCATGAACTAAATGCGCAGGAGTTAGCAAACCAACCATCACTCCAGCTAAAGTTGGATGCACGCCAGCTTCATACATCATAACCCAAGCCATAATTCCTACTATTGCAACCAACGGCCATGGGACGCGCTTCAAACGCACTAAAGTAGTCCAAATCAAACCGCAAGCAATTACTCCAGCAAACCAATACCACGCGTTAAGAGATGAGAAGAACACAGCAATAAGTGCTATTCCAAGCAAATCGTCTACTGTAGCAAGAGTCATAAGAAATGCACGCAAAGCGTGTGGCAAAGTTTTTGCAAATAAAGCAAGAACAGCAAGAGAGAAAGCTATATCTGTTGCCGTAGGTATTGCCCACCCGTCACGAACCATATCAAGCGAAGGTAAAGCACCAGAAGTAAGACGCATAATCTCCTGCCCGGCATGCAATTCAGAAAATACAGTTACTGTAGCAACAAACAGTAAAGGAGGCACAATCATTCCGCCAACAGCACAAATCATTGGCATTGCAGCTGCTCGAGGATCAGAAAGCGAACCAGCAATAAGTTCGTGTTTTAAATCTAAGCCAACTGACAGGAAGAAAATAGTGAGCACGCCGTCTTGCACCCAGTGACCAATTGACATGTGTATATTCGTCCACGGAATGCCTACATGAGTATGCGATACGGCTTCAAATATTGGCGCGGTTAAAGGAATGTTTGCAAGCAATAGGCCGGTAAGAGCAAAACCAAGCATAATTAATCCAGAAATTCGCTCATTATTTGCAATATTGCAAGCTATTCTCCAACTGCGTCGTATCATATTGTAAATATTTCCTCCACTAAATGCATTTATAGCGTTTATACGTTTATATAACGTTTATAACGTTTTATAGTGCAAAATATGTGATTCGCACTTTTAAGTATAACCGAGAGGCATAAACCGAGCGAGTTGCATACGAATTAAAAAAAACGCGGAGCAAAAGCTTCGCGTTTTGTTTGTGCGCCAGACAGGATTCGAACCTGCAACCTTCTGATCCGTAGTCAGATGCTCTAATCCGTTGGGCTACTGGCGCATGTTTCCAGCCTCAAGAACCATGTCCTTGTTTCCGGCAACTTGACTAATATACAACCATCCGCACTAAAACACAAACCCCGGCGTGTCGACCGGGGTTTGTTGTTAAGGAATGCAAGAATTGATAAATTCTCGCTAAGTTGTAAAGATTGAATTATGCTCTGCGCTCAAGCACTTCGTCAACCATTCCATAAGCTTTAGCTTCTGGAGCAGTCAAAATAGTATCCACTTCAATATCTTTACGGATGCGCTCAATATCTTGACCAGTATGCTTTGCAAGAGTTGATTCTAACCAAGAACGCAAACGCAACATTTCCTTAGCTTGAAGCTCAATTTCAGTAGCTTTACCAAAATCTTGACCCATTGCAGGCTGATGAATAAGCACACGCGCATTCGGCAAAATCATGCGTTTACCAGCAGCTCCAGCAGCAAGAATAATAGCAGCAGCAGAAGCAGCCTGACCTAAGCAAACAGTTTGAACATCTGGATTAATGTATTGCATTGTGTCATAAATCGCAGTCATAGCAGTCATCGAACCGCCAGGTGAATTAATGTACATCATCACATCGCGATCAGAATCCATGCTTTCTAAAACAAGCAACTGAGCCATAATGTCGTCAGCAGAAGTGTCATCTACTTGCACACCCATGAAAATAATGCGATCTTCAAACAGCTTAGTGTAAGGATCTTGCGTTTTCATGCCGTATGGAGTTTGCTCGCCAAATTGAGGCAACACGTAACGATTAGTAATGCGCTGGGCAGAAGTGACACCGCCAAAACCAGCTAAACGCTCAGCACGCGCAACAAACTTTGCTTCTTCACTTGCCATAATTACTCCTCACCGCGCATAGAAGCAGGAGTGGTCACAATCTTATCTACGAAACCATACTCCAAAGCTTGCTGAGCTGTAAACCAGTGATCATATTCGTTATCTCGGTAAATCTCCTCTACCGTATGACCAGTCTGCTTTGCAGTCAATTCAGAAAGCGTTTTTTTCATATCCATAATAAGCTCTGCGTTAATTCGCACATCCGTAGCAGTGCCACCGACACCGCCAGAAGGTTGATGCATAAGCACACGAGCATGTGAGGTAATATAACGCTTACCAGGAGTGCCAGAACTAAGCAAGAACTGGCCCATAGATGCAGCCATTCCAACAGCAATAGTCGCAACATCCGGCTCAATTAATTGCATAGTATCGTAAATTGCCATACCAGCAGTAATTGAACCTCCAGGCGAATTAATATACAACCAAATATCCTTCTTAGGATCTTCCGCAGCAAGCATTAACATTTGCGCGCAAATAACATTAGCATTCTCATCTTTTACTTCAGATCCCAACCAAATAATTCGATCTTTTAGCAACCGATTAAAAATAGGATCAGTTGATGTAGGTGCTTCAGCCTGTTCCATCACGGGAGAAGCTGTAAAAAGTTCAGTCACTATATCTCCTTGCTACCACGTAATTATTTCTACACTACATTGTGCGCATGACCGCATAGAAAATATTGCGAATATGATTTGATTTGAATGTTTTACACCAAATTTCTAAAATTTTATTTATATTAACAGATGTAATTTTTACTTATTACCTCACGTTAGTATGCATTATTGAGTATATTTTTATTGGATCATCAATTCATTATAAGGAGTAATTATGGATCCTAACCAATTGCCAGACAACAACTACTCGCCTGCTCCGATGCCAAATAACGAGTATCCAAATAATGGTTACCAAAATAATACATACCCTAATAATGTAAATCCAAACAATGGGTACCAAAATAATACATACCCAAATAATGTAAATTCAAATAATGGGTACCAAAACAATGGTTATGGAAACAATGTGTACCAGAACAATAATTACCCTAATAATGTAAATCCAAACAATGGTTATCAACCAAACATATATCAAAATAATCAACAACCAGTAAATAACTACCCAGCAAACGCTTATCCAAATCCAACAAATACAATTGCTCATAAGTCAAAATACATTTGGCTTATTACTGTCATAGTTGTAGCAATAGTTGCAGTAGGTGGATACGTAATTCTTAAACCGCATTACAATTGCTCTGCACTAAGAAGCGCAAATATTGAAGAATATGTACACTGCCATCCAGAAAAAATTGAAAAAGCAACTAGTGCATTAGCCAGTAACGGCTCACCATTCCACGTAAGACTTCATCAACGACCATACTTTGATTGCCATATTCATCTTTCATAAGTCGTAGGGAACGCTTCGTTATGTACCCTCTGTAATGATGTAGAATCTGGTTAATCGCTTCGGTATCGCCATCTGTTGCCTTTACAATGAGAGGAAAGGGAATCATAGGATATTGTGTTTTCATTCTTCAAATTCCTCCATAAACTTTTTAATTAAGGCTAGTCCACTGGTTCTATGCCGATAGACAGTAGAACGGTTCAATTTCAACAGGTCTGCAATTTCTGAATCGCTCATGTCCATAAAGTAAAACAGCAGTAGAATTTCACGTTTCTTGTCTGGCAACTCACGTAATGCTTCACTCAACAAATCATTTTCAACGCCTACTGATAACCCATTGAGTGTAAAAATCTGAAAGTCAGTTGAATAGTTATCTGTTGTCGCAAACTGGCTAACAAGATAATCGCCAACATCCGAAAAGGACACCTCACGCTTTGCAATCCTTGAAAGATAAAGCATATAATTCTTTCGCTCGTCTTCCATAGCACGTTTACAGATATAGTCAAACTGATTTTCTATTGTGGTCTGAAAAGAAGATGGTTTCATGTTTCTCACCCCCTTTCTGTCTAGGAAAGGAAGTGAGCCTTGCTCGTTTATCTCCTTTCACTCTTAGTCCCAATGTGAAAGGGGGATTTGTTGCATTACTGATAAATAAACTTTGTAAAAAAGTTCTGAATAGCCAAAAAAGCATATAAACAGATTTATTTCTCTGTTTACATGCTTCTGTTATTCTATCTATATGATTTATAAAACCACATTGGTGGACGTACTTATCTATTGCAGATAGACGACTTTTTTTGACAAGAACCCAATGTAAGGAAATTTATTGTATATGATGTACTTCATGGCGACGTTGACCTCCAACAAACCGCCATTTGGAAGTAATATACAATATTTTAACAGCGTAAATAGCACTACCATATAACGGTTTTTTTATTGGCGTTTAGTAGTGCTTTTTATTAAATATAAACCTATAAACCATATAACACGTTTTTCTATACCTGTTTTTAATTCAGTAGGAACAATAAAATGTATAGAGGTGGTCTACTATGCGTAAAAAAGAAGATAAATATGATTTTAGAGCCTTTGGTTTAGCCATTAAAGAAGCTCGATTGAAACGAGGTTTAACTCGTGAACAAGTGGGAGCATTGATTGAAATTGACCCACGGTACTTAACTAATATTGAAAATAAAGGGCAACACCCCAGCATACAAGTTCTTTATGACCTTGTATCGTTACTTCATGTTTCCGTTGATGAATTTTTCTTACCTGCTAATAACTTGGTAAAAAGCACCCGACGATTACAGATAGAGAAATACATGGATAGCTTTACAGACAAAGAACTATCCTTAATGGAATCTTTAGCCAGCGGTATCAACGAAGCAAGAAACATCGAAGACTAATTAAAAGAATCCATACATAACGGAAAGAGCCGATAAAATGAGATTGTATTAATCTCATTTTATCGGCTCTGCGTCTTTGCGTCTGGCTCTGTAATCACAGTTACTTTGAACTGCTTTATTTCAATTAAATTTTCTTGTCTGCATTTCGGACAATAGAGGGGGAATTTTTTAATTCAGTATCTTCCCTTATCTTTAATCGTGTTTTATTTCCACATACAGGACACAATATCCACTTGTAGTTTATAATAACTATCTCCTCCTTTACACTTTAATTCAAATCTTTATTAAAAAATATTTCATCTTATTTAACAAGAAACCATATTTATATAACAACATAAAATACACTAAGTTATTTTATTGAACATATATCGTACTTTATCTATCCGACTATTTGGACGACGGGGCTGGCAAACAGGTTCACCGGTAGTAACATGGTACCCTTTTAACTCTGTTAAACAAACACTACGTCCATTTGTAAAGAAAGTTAAATCACTACGATATTCTTGAATACACCGAGCAGGGATTTCTCCACTAAGAATGACCTCATTATTTTTCAATTGAGTGTCTACGATGTTCGCACAATATTTAGGAGCATCGTTGTATGCTCGTGAAAGATATTCCTGTGGCGCATAAATTTTAAAACTAAGATATGGCTCTAACAATTCTGTTCCAGCTTTTTTTAAGACTTGTTCCAATACAATAGGAGCAAGCATCCGAAAATCTGCTGGGGTACTAACAGGGCTATAGTATAAGCCATACTTAAAACAGATTTTACAGTCCGTCACATTCCAACCATATAATCCTTGTTCGCAACCATAGCGTATCCCTTCCATAACTGCATTTTGAAATGATTGATTTAAGTATCCAAGAGAAACCGAGCTCTCATACTGCATTCCACTTCCCAACGGAAGCGGTGATACAGATAAACCAATGGAAGCCCAGAAAGGATTTGGCGGCACTTCGATGTGAATGGTATATTCTGCATTTTTTAACGGTCTCTCCATATAAATGACTGTAGGCTCTTTTAGTTCTATCTCCACATGATACTTTTCTTGCAACAGTGCACTAATCACTTCCATTTGTACTTTCCCTAAGAAAGAAAGTATAATTTCATGTGTCGTAGAATCCACGTAATATCGTAGAAGCGGATCACTATCTGAGATTTCCAAAAGGGCATCAAGCAACATTTCTCTCTGTTCAGGTTTACTCGGTTCAACAGTTGTTTGTAGTAGAGGGTGCGGATTTTCAATCTTTTTTCTCTGTGGCAATAGTTTTGTATCTCCAAGAACACTATTTAACTTCAAAAACTCATTTTGCAAAATAACAATTTCTCCAGAATAAGCTCTATCAATCTTACATAATTCACCATTTATTGAAGTATACATTTCTGTAACTTTTATTTTTTCTTTTTCTGATACTCTAACCGAATCTCGTAAATGTAGTACTCCACTATAAAGGCGTATATATGCAAGACGTTGTCTTTTTTTTGTATATTCAATTTTGAAAACATTTCCGCAAAGTTCAGACGGACCTCGATGTGTTGATGAATAAAATTTATTAGTAATAACTTCTATAAGGTTATCAATCCCTATATTACTTTTTGCACTTCCATGATAAAGAGGGAACAGAGAACAATTCTGAAATCTTATGCTTTCCTCTTGTTCGAGTTCCAATGCTTCTAATGATTTACCGGACATATATTTCTCTAAAAGGTCATCGTTTCCCTCTATTACCGTATCCCATTGTTCAGATTCGGTAAAGTTCGTCACACACATATTAGGATACAGTTCTACCTTCTGTTTGATTACAATTTCGGCAGAAAGTTTCTCTTTAATATCCTGATAAACCGTTGATAAATCAATTCCATTTTGGTCAATCTTATTGATAAAAAAGATTGTGGGAATCCCCATTTTCCTAAGTGCATGAAATAATATACGAGTTTGTGCTTGTACGCCATCTTTTGCAGAAATCAGTAGAATTGCCCCATCTAAAACTGATAATGAACGATATACTTCTGCTAAGAAATCCATATGTCCTGGCGTGTCTATGATGTTCACCTTCGTATTTTCCCACTGAAAAGAGGTTATTCCTGTCTGAATTGTAATTCCTCTCTGACGTTCTAAAAGCGTATTATCCGTCCTCGTTGTACCTTTGTCCACGCTTCCTAATTCTGTAATCGCTCCACTGTTATATAATAAGCTTTCTGTTAAGGTAGTTTTTCCTGCATCAACATGAGCTAAAACTCCAATATTAATAATTTTCATGTGATTTTCCTCCATTCAAAAACCCAAAAGGGCATAAAAATCCCAGTGATAAATACTTTTATCACTGGGATTTTTATGCATAACCATAGGTATACAAAGCATACAGATATTCTCTGGATACTTTAGAATCACATGATAAAGGTATTCTTAAACTGGGTACAAAAAACTAAGCCCTCCTAAAAAAGGACATCCAATTATTTGTTCCCACTATCAAATTGACAGTTTATTTAAGAATACCTTGCCGCATATTTATTAACTCCTTTTAAATAGATACTTAAATAATAGCACGTAAGAGCATATTTGTAAAGGAATCTCCAATTTTTTATCAAAGAGAGTACGTGATTACAAAATAGCTGTAATAATGTACCAATATTTGTTATTCTATAATCTTCCAATTACTCCCGTTCTTTTCAAGTACCAAATCAAATTGAGATACCTGCGTTGCTTTGGTCTGCTGGTCGATATACTCCACTGTCAGCGATACCGTGACTTGATTATCCTTACGATTGTGAATAGGATTTACCAGTTCTTGAAAGATGTACTCTTTTCCGATTGGTTTTAATATCCCGTCATTCACATAGTAGGAAAGTTCACTGGCTGTCGCTGTAGGATAGAGCTTGAAGAACGTCGTTAAAAACTCATTGATTTCATTGGTTGTAATGGAATCAACCGTCCCCTCACTTTCAATGGCTTTTGGTTTATAACTTGATTTCTTAGGTATGTTGGTAATGGTCGGATTCTTAACCAGTACCATATTTCCAGAACCATCTACATAGACACTCACTATATAAGCAGAGTGGACGGTCTTTGTATTTTCTCCCTCTGTAATGAGCTGGTCTACACTGTAGGTTACATTAAACTCATTGTCGCCAGTTGGCTCTACCGTCCATATCTGAAATCCTCTTACAGAAGACGATACAGGAATATCTTTGCGTACTGTATCAACATTGAGAGCTTGAAGTTCATCTGTCAGATAGCCTTTTAGACTTTCCATTCGATTATCAATGGACTTATCGGATTGCTCCCATGAATAGTAGACTTTCGCAAAGTTCTCTACAAAATTTTCTACATGATGAGTATCAACGTATTCCTTTTCTATGATAGTTGTTTCGTGAATAGTATGAGTATCTATAGCTGTAAAGTGCTTGAATATCGCAAAGCTGAAACTAAGCCCTAAAAGTACCCACAAGGCAATCACAACCTTTTTATGAGGATTGACCTTATAGTAGACACGAGGTTTCTTTTCCTTTGGTATCTGTTTTTCTTTATTCTGATTTTTTCTAAATTTCATCATTAAATCTTCCTTTCTCATTGTTTGATTCGTCCTGCTCCCACTAAATGCTGTTGCCAGTAGGGGCTTGTTAAGTCGGCATAACCGATTGGGTCGCCTGCATGAAACATACGGTTATTGCCAAGGTATATCCCAACATGAGTAATATAAGAGCCAGCGTTATAGGTAGAATGAAAGAAAACCAAATCGCCAGCTTGTGCTTCCGATAGTGGGATATGCTGGGTCACATCATATTGCTGTTGTGCGGTTCGTGGTAAGTTAATTCCAGCTTTTCCATACGTCCATTGTGTCAGTCCGCTACAATCAAAAGAAGTAGTCGGGGAAGCTCCACCGTAAACGTATCGCCAGCCCTCATATTTCAGTGCTTCGTCCATGATGGCTTGTACCGTATCATCATCAAACTCTGTTGTGACAAGATACTGCGTTACCAGTTGCACATAAAACATATTGCCATAGTTGTATCGCCAGCCCCCATTGATAGGTATGGCTATGGGATTGGGGTAAGACACTTTTTCGCCACCTGAATACTCTTTTGAGAAACTTTGAGCCAGTTCAAAGGTATATTTATTTCCACGATTAGCCACATACCCTAAGAAACCACCACCATAATTGTAGGACTGGATAACCGATTCTAAATCTACACTGAGCCTTTCGCTACTGGCTAATAATTCACTGAAATACTTCACACCTTGCTTAATGGATTCTTCTGTACTCAATGAATTAGGTGGAAGACCGAGGGATTCCGAGGACTGCATAACATCTTCCGCAGTACCGCCCGATTCAACGTAACGTTTGATGCTAAAGGCGATCAGCTCAATATAAACGCAAAGTCAAAAAAACACCTATCTGATTGGGAAATTACAGAATTAAGGAATGGAATACAATCGTACGGCGATAGCTTATCGAGCATGATGTCACAATCAGCGAAGGATGAAATGAAAGAAAAAATTATTGCACCAGTACGAGTGCATTTCATCTTCTCAAACGATGATGGAACTTTTATAACAGATAAAGAATTCAGTTATAATAATTAATTAAAAAATAACTAAAATAATCAACATAACTAAAAAATATTTACTTACAATAAATGCGCCTTTGCTAATACTGAACTAGCATAGGCGCATTTATTTTGCACATATTGTATTTTCCATACTAAAAATTCAAACATTATTTGCGCATAAAAATTTTTGGTATTATCGCTATGCTTCTAGATACAGCACAAGAAACAGCCATCGGAATAATCATAATCATAGGCACATTCACTAATTGCGCTACCAAAAAAAGCGCAAACCACAATGACTTTCGGCTTGCAGTTAGCAGACTTGCAGCGCCAAAAATAGCAGCTATTATCAATAATTTTGGCTGACTTGATAACATGCTACCAACAAACGGAATGTTCATACTTATAAAACCTACGATTAGCCCTACGCAAGCTCCAGACGACATACTCGGCTGAAGCACACCACCACTTGCTCCAGCTCGAAGAGTGCAACTTGTTAAAATTATTTTTGCAACAAATAGTAGAAGCAAAGTTACCAAAGAGTTTTTGTCAATTGCAATACTTGTTGCAATGTTATATGCGTATTGTGCTAAAGCTCGACCGTTGCCCATAATTGCTGGATTCCACGATGCAACTAATCCCGTTACTAAGCCCATTAGCGGCAAAAAATATAAGATTTGGTAATTGTGAGCACACTTAGAGCGAGCCCAATGAATCATCTTATGGAAAAGAGTGCCAACAATACCGCAAGCAATGCCAACTATAATTGCAAGTAGCAACACAGTCGCGTTGACAATATGGATGTCATCAAGACTTGGCAAACAATAGTAAGGTTCATCCCCAAGCACAAAAATAGTAGTCAATGATGCAATTTCACTTATAAATAACGCAATAGCAAAAATACTAAATTTTTGTATAAGCCAATACCATTTCAAACGCTTTAAAGAAGATTTCGATTCGTTAGAAAAACGTGGAATTGCAACCAAACCTAGTGCCATAATCGCACCCGCTATTGGAGTACGATAAACTCCAGCTAAACCAGCACCAGCAGCACTTGCAACCAAAACGCGAGCTTGAAATTCACTGACTCGAATAAAGCGGAGTAACTTCTGAGTAAGCATTGCAGCTAATTCTCGAGGCGCAACTTCCCTACCTAAACTTGCGCCAGAAGCAACTATAAAAATTTGTAAACATACATGGATAATCGTCGTATTAAATGGCATCGATTGGCCACTAACAGCATGAGCTATATCGACAATATGATTAGAAGATTTTGTCCATAACCACATCCAAATAATTGCAGCAACAGACATCACAATTAATACAACAGCAACGTAGTGGAATATTGGCAATCCAACTGGCGAAGGTTTAAGAGCGGATTCTGAAAATCCGAACATTACGTTTTGCACAGCATGTAGTAACAGAGTTAATAATATTGCACCAACCCCAGCCATAACTGCAACAAAAAAAGCAATAAGACTTAATCGTAAACATGTAAAAACATAGTTCAAACACTTACCAGGTTTTTTACTGCCTACTATTTGCAAATTGCGTTTTTCCATTAGCAGCAGCCTTCCTTATGTATTTGTTTTTAATTTTATTTGTTTTTCCCTTATTTAAAGTATAACAACAACACAAAAACCCAGAGCAAAAGCCCTGGGTTTTAGCAAATATGAGAAAGTATAAACTTTCTCTTGTTTAAAAAATACTACTTAGAAAGTTCGTCAGCAACTTCTGCAGCAGCAGAAGCAGCCTTCACGCTTTCGTCTTCGTCATCATCCTCAGACAAGAATGCACTCAAGTCAAGAGCTTCTCCGCCGGAAACGAACTTTACAGCACGCATACCAGCAAGCAAGCCCTTAGAACGAGCAACTTCCTGCACAGCAGAACCAAGCTGACCGTTATTAACGATTGCGTTAATGAACTGGTTTGGATCCATGCCGTACTGCTGAGCAACGGAAACCAAGAAGTTGGTGACGTCAGCCTGGGAAACAGTCACATCCATCTGTTCAGCCAAAGCGTCAAGAACCATCTGGTCGCGAAGTTCCTTCTCAGCAGCCTGCTGAGCTTCGTCCTTCTGCTTCTTGGTAGCTTTTTCAGGATCAGGGGTCATGCCCTTCAAATGCTCTGAAACAGCCTTGTCCAAAACGCCCTTTGGCACAGGAATTTCAACTTCTTCCTGAAGCTTAACAAGGAATGCGTCACGGGCATTAGTTGCCTGACGACCTTCAGCAGCCTGCTCGCAAGCCTTGCGAATATCTGCCTTCAATTCCTTCAAAGTATCAAACTCGGAAGCTTCCTGAGCAAAATCATCATCAAGCTCTGGCAATTCCTGAGTCTTTACGGAATTAACCTTAACCTTGATCTGAGCCTTCTCGCCCTTGTGCTTGCCGGACTCGAGAGTACCTTCAAAGGTGGTTTCTTCACCGGCGGAAAGGCTATCCAAAGCCTCATCCAAACCGTCGAGCAACACACCGGAACCGATTTCGTAGCTTACGCCCTCTTGTGCATCAACTACTTCGTCATCGATACGAGCTTCCAAATCAATGTTAGTGTAATCACCCTTAGCTGCAGGACGGTCAACACCAACCAAAGTAGCAAAACGCTGACGGAGGCTTTCTAAGCGCTCCTTGACATCCTTGTCGGAAACCTTTGGCTTCTCAACTTCAATCTCAACGCCCTTGAACTTGTTCAACTTGAAATCTGGACGACGCTCAACTGTTGCTACAAACTTAAGACTTGCATCTGCATCAGTCGACGTTGGAACTTCCTGAACGTCAAATTCTGGCTGATCCATTGGGCGGATCTTCTTTTCTTCCAAAGCCTTGGAATAAAGCTCTGGTACAGCGGAATTTACGGCTTCGCCAGCAACAGCTGCGAAACCGACGCGCTGATCTACAATCTTGCCTGGCACATGTCCCTTACGGAAACCTGGCACGTTAATTTGCTTAGCAATCTCCTTACGAGCTTCTTCCAAGAATGGTTTGAAGTCTTCGAGATCTGCGGTAATGGTGAGCTTAACCTTAGTTGGCTCAAGATTCCTGACGCTGATTTTCACGCTTGCGCTCCTGAAATTACGTTTTTTCTAGCTTCTGCCGTATGGCACAACCGTTACATGATAGCGCGAGTTACGGACTCAGCTACCAATCGGGTTTGCCATTCGCGAGCGCCATGCTCACTTAGGAATGTTTTAACATCAATATCTTGCGCATCATCATGCCAGCAAAGATTACGAATAATCTGTGGTTTGATAATAATTTCTGCAGGAGTATGAGTGTATTCAGAAATTTGATTTAACTCAGCTTTTACTCTTTGTAAACGCTCGTAACGCTTAGGATGATGTTCTCTCCAATATTTCATAGATCTAGGAGCACTTTGGGAATCTTGCATATCCTGTAAATACTGCGAATCTGATGAATCATGGCAATCCTGACAATCGTTAGAACCTTGTGACTCGTCAGTATCTGTTGATTTAAGTACGCTCGTTTTACGAGATTCGCGCGAATTAAGTTGAATAGCTCCATTCGGTAATACTGGATGCACATCATCCATGGCTGTTTCACCAGATTTAGCGCGCAAAATAGCATTCTCTATAACGTTTTTCCAAATAGATGGTTTAATTTTGCGCTGAATTGGAGCGTAACGCTCGAACATTTTGTCTTGCTCACTGCCAGTGTGCACTCGCACTCGCTCATTCAAAGAACGAATAGCACGAAACGCGCGCGCATTACTAGGTTTACGCTTACCAGCTTCAATAATCGCAGCGTCAGAAAGTAGCAGAGTTGGCGCAATATCATATTCACGCGCTAAAGCATCTCGCTTTTGCCACAATGCTTTCGCAATAACTAAACCAACACGATCGTGCATAAGCACACTTATATGCGATATTTTAAGCCATGGACGCGGATGCGGAGCTTTCTTTTGTGCACCCTTACTAAGTAAGTGTTTAAATTCTTCTTCCGCCCAAGAAAGTTTACCTTGCTTTTTTAGCTCACCGCGCATTACTTCTTCTAATTCGATTAACAATTCAACATCTAAAGCTGCGTAATTTCGCCAATCCCTAGGAAGTGGGCGGTAAGACCAATCCGCTGCAGAATGTTCTTTTGCGAGCGTCAAACCCAAATAATATTCAGTTACAGAGCTTAAACCAAAGCGCTTTCTACCAAGTAATTTAGCCGCAATCTCGGTATCAAATAAAGCACGCGGGCGCAAACCAATATCAAAAAATCCTGGCAAATCTTGCATCGAATCGTGGATAATCCAAGGCGCATCTCCTACTGCCTTGTTAAATTCGTTCCAATCAGCTCCAAGTTTTGTAAGTTCTATTGGATCCAGTAACCCTATTCCTGCACCTTTGCGTTTAAACTGAATCAGCCAATCTTCATGACCATATCTAAAACCGGAAGCTCGCTCGGCATCTGCAGCTAAGGGACCAGAGCCTGCTGCCAACAAGCTGCAATAATCTTTATATGCTTCAAGCGTATCAATGACTTCTGGAACTCCTTCTCTCGGCTCTTTTAAAAGCTTTGGTTCCTCGTTCAAGTACGCCTCCCGATTTGCATGCTTTAGCCAAATTCTTACGTTTTTTGCAACTTATTCTGTACTTTTTGCAAAATATCCGTAAAAAATATTTAAGCCGTGTTATAGATTATGCATCTTTAACACGGCTTCAACTTTCGCACACAACTGCGACTAATCAAAAATAAGTAATCAATTAAATAATCAATCTGTTTTATTGTTTGATCTTATTGAGTTATGCTCTTAACAAGCTTGGTTTTAAGGAATCTAGTAAGAGTAAATGCGACTGCCGAAACTAAAACTGTTGGAATAACGTAGATAGTATGTAAACCTAAATCTCTTATTGGGAAAGTGGCAAGTTCTGTAGCAATGGTTATAGCAATAGATATTATTGGCACTTCAATAAGAAGTTTCTTATCGAAAGCCGCAACGATATTTATCGGCAACAAAATTATCGGCAAAACAATTAAAATAATAAGCGCTGTGCCAAAGCCAAACTGATCGTTACACCGTGCAAAAATAGCTAACGCTAATGCAAAAGCTAATGCAATCCAACAACCTATTCTGCGCTTCATTGCGTATCCTTTCTCTAAAAAGGGTGTTTGTGTAATTATACAAAATCCTTTAAAAAAAAACAATACAATACGCAAAACTCGACTAGATTACAATTACATCGTTAATGCAATATAAACGCAGCCTAAATGCAGCCTAAACACAATCTAGTACACAACAAAACCGTGATCTTTGAACTGGTTTACAACTCGCTCTTTTAGTGCCCTAGAAGGTCCTTTTTGATTCTCAAGCGGGTACGGTATTCGAAGCTCATGCCACTTTGGACGGCCTAGTTGATGGAATCCAAGCACGTCAATATGCTCAACAGCATCCCCAAACGAATCGCAAATCTCGGCAACTTTTTCAACATTTTCTTCGCTGTCTGTCAAACCTGGAACGAGCACAAAACGCACCCAAATCTTCTTACCAGCCTTCGCTAATCGCTGACCAAAGTCAATAGTTGGTTGAAGCAAGCCGCCAGTTACTTTTTTATACGTTTCTTCAGTTCCGGATTTAACGTCTAGCAAGCAAAGATCGATGTCGTCAATCATTTCGTCTGTATAATTGCGATTCAAAAAGCCGGAAGTATCCAAGCAAGTATGCACGCCCATTTCTTTTGCAGCACGAAATACGCGAGATACAAAAGCTGGTTGCATCATTGACTCTCCGCCAGAAAATGTTATTCCGCCGCCTGTTGCTTTAAAAAGACTTTGATAACGGTCAACTTTTTTAATCATTGCATCTAAATAAACTGGCTTGCCGTCGCGCATTTTCCAAGTATCAGGATTCTGGCAATACTGGCAGCGCAGCGGGCAACCGCTCATAAACACTGTCATACGAGTTCCAGGTCCATCAACAGAAGTGTTAATATCCCACGAATGCACAAATCCAATATCGCCAGTTTTAAGAGCTACCAAGCGATCTTTACGATCCAGCCCAATTGGCGACTCAAATCCAGAAAGACCACCCATTAAAGTTTGGCGAGCATACTCTTTTGACTCCTTCAACATATGCTGAGTTGTAGTACGAAACGCTGTGTTTTCAGCCATCTAACTGCCCTCCAAACTATTTATAAATAAATAATAAATAATATACGCAATTAACAAAAGCCGGGAGCGAAACTAGCCTCGCTCCCGGCGGTATTTACCAATCGACCAAATCAGTCAGTAACTGAACCCTGGTGGAATGTACGAGAAATAACGTCGAGCTGCTGCTCCTTAGTGAGCTTCACGAAGTTCACTGCGTAGCCGGAAACTCGAACCGTCAAATGCGGATACTTTTCTGGGTGCTCAACAGCATCTTCAAGCTGTTCCTTACGCAACACGTTGATGTTTGCGTGGTACAAACCGTGACCGTTGCCAGCATCCAAAATGCCAACCAAGTTGCTGACGCGCTCGTCTTCGTCACGACCCAAACCATCAGGAGTAATGGTGTTCGTAAGCGAAATGCCGTCAAGAGCATCGTCGTAATCAATCTTTCCAACGGAGAACATAGAAGGAAGCATGCCGTGCGAATCCATGCCGTTTTCTGGGTTTGCGCCTGGAGCGTACGGAGTACCCTTCTTGTGACCGGATGGGAAGGAACCAGTGTTCTTGCCATACTCAACGTTAGAAGTAATAGTCAAAATGGACTGAGTTGGTACAGCATTACGGTACACAGGCAAACGCTTTACCTGACCCATAACAGTGCTCACAACCCACTTAGCTAAGTCGTCTGCACGATCGTCGTCGTTACCGTAAATTGGGAACTCGCCAACAGTCTTGTAGCCAACGATTAAGTCGTCGTCTCCACCCTCAATGTACTCGTACTCGTGGCCTTCAGCGGTCTTAGCATCCTTGTTGTAGATTGGGTAAACCTTTGCATACTTCAAAGCAGCCAAGGAATCTGCAGCAATAGACAAACCGGACATGCCGCAACCAAGCGTACGATAGACTTCCCTATCATGCAAAGCCATTTCGATGGACTCGTAAGCGTACTTATCGTGCATGTAGTGGATGATATTCAAAGCCTCAATATAGGTTTCGGAAAGCCATTCCAAAGCCTTCTCGTAGTTAGCCTTAACCTTCTCGTAGTCGAGAGTACCGTCAGCTTCTGGCTTGATTGGGTCAATAACACCCTTATCAATAACCTGCATACCGGTCATTTCATCGCGACCGCCGTTGATTGCGTAAAGCAAAGCTTTTGCAGAGTTCACGCGAGCAGCGAAGAACTGCATTTGCTTACCGACGCGCATTGGAGAAACGCAGCAAGCAATAGCAGCGTCGTCACCCCAGTGCTCACGAATGTCTTTATCGGACTCGTACTGGATTGCAGAAGTGTCGATAGAAATTCGTGCGCAGAAACGCTTATAAGCTTCTGGAAGCTTTGGATCCCAGAAAATAGTGATATTTGGCTCAGGACCAGGTCCCAAATGCTCAAGAGTCAAAGTGTTGAGCAAACGGAACGAAGTCTTGGTTACGAAAGTGCGACCATCCTCGCTGAAGCCTGCATCGGACCAAGTTGCCCAGTAAGGATCACCAGAGAAGATTGCGTCGTAATCCTTGGTACGCAAGAAGCGCACAATACGAAGCTTCATAACAAGAGCATCAATAATTTCCTGAGCATCGGTTTCGTTAATTAAACCTGCCTTCAAATCGCGCTCAAAGTAGCAATCAAAGAATGCAGAAACGCGGCCAAAGCTCATTGCAGCGCCATCCTGGCTCTTAACAGAAGCAAGATAGCCCATGTAAGTCCACTGAACAGCTTCCTTAGCGGTCTTAGCTGGACGAGTCAAATCCAAACCGTACTCGTTACCCAAGTTAATAAGCTGCTTCAAAGCCTTAATCTGCTCGTCATGCTCTTCGCGGAAGCGAATCCAATGCTCAATTTCAGTCTCGGTAAAATCGTTACGGTATGGAATCGAATCCTTGTCGCGCTTCTTGAACTCAATAAGCATGTTCACGCCGTAAAGAGCCACACGACGATAATCGCCAATAATACGACCACGACCGTAAGCATCTGGCAAACCGGTCAAAATCTTGTTGTGGCGAGCAATCTTAATATTCTTGGTGTAAACGCCAAATACACCATCGTTATGAGTCTTGCGGTAGACGGTGAAGATCTTCTTGATTTGAGGATCTACTTCCTTGCCAGCTTCTTTAATAGCTTGCTCAACCATGCGCCAACCGCCGTTTGGCATCATAGCGCGCTTGCAAGGCTCATCAGTTTGCAAACCGACGATTACGTTATCTACTTCTGGGCTTTCAATGTAGCCTGCTGGCATTGCGTCAATGCCTGCTGGGATATGAGTTTCAACATCATAAACACGACGTTCACGTTCAACAGCCAAGTAGTTGTCGTCGAGATACTTCCACATGTGCTTCGTTTTTTCAGTGGCATTTGCCAAGAAGCTTTCGTCACCTTCGTATGGCGTATAGTTCTTTAATATAAAGTCGCGTACGTCAATGTCTTTTTTCCAATTGCCGTCAGTAAAACCATTCCACGCTTCGGTACGAAGATCCTCTTCACTGAGAACTGGCGCATCAACTGATGTCATGTTTAGACTCCTTTTGTACCCGCAACGCATCTTCACGCTGCCTTAATAACAATGTTAGAGCATAAGTAAACGCATACACGAGTAGTTTTGCAAAAAATCTAGTGAAATATATCACATTTATTCACGAAAAGCTGTGGTAACAGGCATTCTGCGATCCCTGCCAAAAGCAATAGCACTTACTTTTGGTCCAAGCGGATACTGCCTGCGCTTCCATTCTGCGCGATCAACTAAACGCATAACCGTGTCAACAGTATGCTCGTCAAAACCATCTTCAAGCAAATCCGCTCTACCATGAGCAAGCTCAATATGAGCCTCTAAAACACGATCAAGCAAATCGTACTCAGGTAAAGAATCAGAATCCTTTTGCCCTGGACGCAACTCTGCACTCGGAGGCTTAATAATAGAATTAACCGGAATAAGCACACCATCTTGCGGAGCTTTCGCTTTCGTAACTTCTGTTTGCTCAGAATCCTCATATCCAACAATTGGCAGCATACCAATGCCTACTCCAGCATTCGCAGCGCGATTCCTCCAACGAGAAAGTGCCCAAACGCGCGTCTTAAACAAATCCTTAATAGGAGCATACCCTCCTACCGCATCGCCATAGATAGTAGAATATCCGCAAGCAAGCTCCGATTTATTACCAGTTGCGAGCGCCAAAACACCGCGCGAATTCGAGTAAGCCATTACGATTACGCCACGAACGCGAGCTTGCAAGTTTTCTGCTGCAACACCTTCTAATGAAAGTTGCGATTGGAAAGCTTTAAAAAGCGGTTCAATTGGTTGCACATCATAGTGAGCGCCAATTCGCTCTGCTAAATCGCGCGCATCGTCTTTAGAACCGTCCGAAGAGTACATGCTTGGCATAGAAATGCCATACACATTTGCTCCACCGCAAGCATCGGCAGCCATAGTAGCTACTAAAGCAGAATCAATTCCTCCAGAAAGTCCTAAGCACACACCCTTAAAACCATTCTTACGCATGTAATCTCTAAGACCTACAACACACGCACAATACACTTCTTCGTCTGCGTCAAGTTTTGGAGCAATGCTTGAAACTTTCTGCTTTTTCAGCGAGTTATCAAAATCAACAAACGACAAATCTTCATCAAACATTGCCGAGCGTTCAAGTAAAGTTCCGTCAGCATCAACAACAAAACTTCCACCGTCAAAAACCAAATCATCTTGGCCGCCGACTTGGTTCACATATACGACTGGCGCATTGACTTCAACAGCGCGCTTTTGAGCCAAACTCAAGCGCACATGAGTTTTACCTTCCTCATATGGAGAACCGTTCATAGTTATTAGCGCATCGATACCAAGTTTTGCCAAACGCGCAACAGGACCGCCGTCTTGCCAAATATCTTCGCAAATAGCAAAACCTAGACGCATTCCATCTACTTCCAGCAGCTCACACTTATTGCCAGAAGAGAAAATACGAAACTCGTCAAAAACACCATAATTTGGCAAGAAATGCTTGTCGTATTGCAACACAGATTTACCTTCATGCAATACGAGAAGCCTGTTTCGAGGCTTTCCAGCAGACTCGTCAAAGCCAACAGTTCCAACTACTACGTAAAGCTCCCCCAAGCCTTCTTCCGCAAGTTTTGTTGCAAGCAAGTCTGCAGCTTTTTGTGCAGTTGTGCGGAACGTGGCACGCAAGGCGAGGTCTTCAATAGGATACCCAGTCAAAGTCATCTCAGGAAACACAACCATGCGAGCACCCGACTGCTTTGCGCGCGCAGCATACTTCAAAACTTTTTCAACGTTGCTATCAATGTTCCCAACGCAGGTATCTATCTGCGCTAACGCCAATCGCAAAAAACTCATACATTACAGTCTAGTAGATAGCTTCATTGCAAGTAAGCGACGTGTTGAAAAACTTATTTTTTCTCTTTCCACACTGCAAGTATGCGAATTATTAACACGTCATAAATAATACTAATAAGCAAAGTGTAGAATTATTGATTTTTCTCGCCTATATTGATAATTCGTTACTCGCGAAGGGGATTTAACTTTAAACGAATTTCACCGAACAAGGAGCAGGAAATATGCGAAAAATTAAAGTTATTGCATCAATTACAGCACTGGCAGCATTAGCGACTTTCACTTTAAGTGGCTGCGGTAGCTCAAAAGCAGGCGCAAAGGATGACAAGACCATTACTGTTGCAGCTTCACCTACCCCGCATTCTGAAATCTTAAATAAAGTTGTAAAGCCAATCTTGCAAAAAGAAGGCTACAAGCTAGTAGTAAAGGAATTTACTGACTACGTGCAGCCAAATACAGCTACTGAAGAAGGCGAAGTTGACGCAAACTACTATCAGCATTTGCCTTATCTTGACAACTTTAATAAGGAAAAGGGAACTCACCTTGTTTCAGTAGGTGGAATTCATTTTGAACCATTTGGATTGTATCCAGGAAAAACCAAGACGATTAAAGCATTAGCAAACGGAGCAACTGTTGCAGTTCCAAATGATCCTACTAATGAGGCTCGCGCATTGCTTCTTTTGCAAGATGCCGGATTGATTAAGTTGAAGAATCCAAAGGATATTAACGCTACTACAAAAGATATTACTGAGAATCCTAAGAATTTGAAGTTTAAAGAACTTGAAGCGGCAACAGTTCCTACTGCCATTAAGGATGTGGATCTTGCTGCCATGAACGGCAATTACGCTATTCAAGCTGGTTTTAACCCAACTAAAGACCCACTTACTTCAGAAAAAGTTGGAGGCATTGCGGCTAAAACTTATGAAAATATTATTGTAGTAAAGAAGGGCTCTGAAAAGTTTGCAAAAATCAAAGCCTTACTCAAAGCTTTGAAGACAAGCGAAGTGCGCGACTATATTACTAAAACTTACAAAGGCGCTGTGCTCCCTGTTTTCTAAAAAATACTCACAATGTAGCCACCTAATGCCGCATGTGTATGCTTCGTGTATGCTTTGCGGCATTATTTTATAAGCGTGTAATATACGTAATGTGCGTGCTAGTTAATAATCTAGTTAATGACGCTAGTTAGTAACTCTAGTTAGTAACGAAGTATATTTCACACAGAAAGCAATAATCTGTTAAGGAAAAGCATGATTCAGATCGAACATCTTCACAAAAGCTACGGCAAAGGTAGCAAAGCGAACGAAGCATTACACGACATTAATCTGACTATTGAATCGGGAGAAGTATTCGGAATCCTTGGTTCTTCTGGTGCAGGAAAGTCTTCGCTAGTTCGTTGCATGAATCTGCTTGAGCGACCAACTTCCGGCAAAATTATTATTGACGGAAATGATATTAGCGAAGTAAAAGATAAAGAACTTGCAAAAGTACGCACTAATATTGGCATGATTTTCCAGAATTTTAGCCTTTTCCAGCAGCGTACAGTATTGCGAAACGTCACTTTCCCATTAGAGCTGAATCACACTGCAAAAAAGGAACGAGAAGAACGCGCAAACTACTTACTTGACTTAGTTGGTTTACAAGATTTTGCAAACCGCTACCCTAGCCAGCTTTCAGGCGGACAGCAGCAGCGCGTAGCAATTGCACGAGCATTGGCGAATAATCCGTCGATTATGCTTTGCGACGAAGCAACAAGCGCACTTGACTCCACAACTACTGCGCAAATCCTTGATTTATTGAGCCGAATTAACCGCGAACTCAACGTAACGCTTGTTATTATTACGCATTCGCTGGCTGTAGCACGAAATATTTGCGACCGAGTTGCAATGATTGATGGCGGACGCATTGTGGAATTAGGTGACACTGATACGCTTTTTGCAAATCCACAAAGCGATATTTTGCGAACTCTTATTGCAGATGAAAAACAGGAAAATCATCGCGCTAAAATTACAAGCACGATTGCAAGCGAGCTTAACAATAAGCCAGAAAACGCACAAACAGACGAACAAACAAACGCGCTTACCAACGAGGTGAAATAACAATGTTAGAAGCTGCTACACAATTTTTTAACGACTACGGCAACTTACTTATTGAAGGCGTGCAAGACACACTCGTAATGACATCAGTTGCAACACTTTTTGCATACCTTATTGGACTTCCAGTTGGCGTACTTCTCATTACATCAAACAAAAAAGGTATTTGCCCTAACGCGCCAATTAACGCAGTTCTAGGCTGGATTGTTAACATCGTGCGTTCAGTGCCGTTTATTATTTTATTAGTTGCAATAATTCCTTTCACTCGTCTCATAGTTGGCACTTCTTTGGGAGTTCCTGGAGCTATTGTGCCTCTGGTGATTACGGCTGCACCATTCGTTGCTAGAGTAGTTGAACAATCTTTAGCCGAAGTTGACGGAAGCTTAATTGAAGCAGCACAAAGCTTTGGAGCAAGCAAATTGCAAATTGTTTGCAAAGTATTGCTGTGGGAAGCTTTACCTTCGCTAATTCGCGGAGCTGCGCTTACATTTATTACGCTTTTTGGATTCTCCGCAATGGCTGGAACAGTTGGCGCAGGCGGACTCGGAGATATTGCAATACGATACGGATACCAGCGTTATCAATACGATGTGATGACAGTGGCTGTTATTCTTTGCATTATCCTCGTGCAGATTGTGCAAAGCTTGGGAGATTTTATTTCACGCGCAATCAATCATCACGAACGCTAAAGAAATTCGCAACATACCCACCACCAATTAAATGCACATAATCGTGTAAACTTGCTGGTAATTCGACATTTTGCAGGGGTGCTTTCGAAAGAAGGCTGAGATGGTATTAGTTTGCCTAACCCTTCGAACCTGTTAGTTAATACAACGTAGGGAGCAACGATTTTAGTATGACATCGAATTATCCGTACGCATCAATGCGTAATCAATTTAATCTAAGCGCCTGCTTTATTGCAGACCCACAAGCTTGTAATAATCGTCCGCTTACCGATATTGTCGATGATGCTTTGCGCGCTGGAGCGACTTTTATTCGTCTTCATTGCAACAATGAAAACGCTAAAGAAATCACTACTATTGCACGCGATATTGCACAAATCATCGAAGACAATAACAAATGCGATTCTGTAACTTTTGTTATCGACGAGCGTGTTGATGTCGTTTGGCAAGCTCGCAATCAAAGCATCAAAGTTGACGGAGTGCATTTAGCACAAAGCGACATGGAGCCTAGAGAGGCTCGCGCTCTTCTTGGCGAAGATGCTGTAATCGGCTTATCTGTTGAAACCGAAAGCTTAGTTAAAGTAATAAACGAACTTCCAGATGGATGCATTGATTACATTTGCGTAACAGCAATGCGCAATCCTGAAGAAGGATGCGAAAGCACTACTGCCGCTTACGAATTGGAAGCAAATCACACAACGCTGGACGAAGCGAAAATTAATACGATTTGTTCCGCAAGTGATTTTCCAGTTCTAGTTGGCGGAAGAACTGCACTCGACGATATCGATACAATCGCTCACACCAAGGCTGCAGGATGGTTCGTTTCTGAAGCATTGTATTCTTCAGAAACACCAGAATCAACTATGCGTGAATTTGTTGAACATTGGAAAGCTGTGCGAGGTGAAGAAAAGCACGGCTACGCTAAGCGAGTGATAGTTGCAGAAAATTCTGAATCAAAATCTTCAGAAACTCAAGAAAAGAAGCCAACTTTTATTAATGCGAAAGAAGCAAAGGATGCTGCGAAATTAGCTAAACAACAGCGAGTTGACATTGCAGCTCGCGGATGCACTCAGCGCGATAAAGCTCATATTCGCAAAACAACTCCAATTCATTTTGAGTATGAATATGGTTCTTATGATTTGGAAGTTCCTTATACGGAAATTAAGCTTTCGGATACTCCTGGCGTAGGTCCTAACCCGCCTTTTAAGGATTACAATACAGAAGGTCCAAAGTGCGATCCGAAGGAAGGTTTGGCTCCGCTTCGCCTTGACTGGATTCGCGACCGCGGTGACGTTGTGGAATATGAGGGTCGCAGGCGCAATCTTCAAGACGACGGCAAGCGCGCAATTAAGCGAGGCAAAGCTTCTAAAGAATGGCGTGGACGCACGCATAAGCCAATGAAGGGCGCGGATCATCCGATTACACAAATGTGGTACGCTCGCCACGGAATCACTACTCCGGAAATGCAATATGTTGCAACGCGCGAAAATTGCGATGTAGAGCTGGTTCGCGAAGAAGTTGCAGCCGGACGTGCTGTAATTCCTTGCAATATTAACCATCCTGAAGCTGAACCTATGATTATTGGCTCGCGCTTCTTGACTAAGCTCAACGCAAACATGGGTAATTCTGCTGTTACGTCATCTATCGACGAAGAAGTAGAAAAGCTTACGTGGGCCACGAAGTGGGGTGCGGATACCGTTATGGATCTTTCCACCGGTAACGATATTCACACAACGCGCGAATGGATTTTGCGCAACTCCCCTGTGCCAATTGGAACAGTGCCAATGTATCAGGCTTTGGAAAAGGTTGAGGATGATGCTTCTAAGCTCAGCTGGGAGCTTTTCCGCGACACTGTTATTGAGCAGTGCGAGCAGGGCGTTGACTACATGACTATTCACGCTGGCGTGCTTCTTCGCTACGTGCCGCTTACTGCAAACCGCGTAACCGGTATTGTTTCTCGTGGTGGCTCAATTATGGCTGAATGGTGCTTGCAACATCATCAAGAGAGCTTCTTGTATACGCACTTTGAAGAATTATGCGAGATTTTCGCAAAGTACGATGTTGCATTCTCTTTGGGTGATGGTTTGCGTCCAGGTAGCTTGGCTGATGCTAACGATGCGGCTCAGCTTTCCGAGCTTATGACGCTTGGCGAGCTTACGAAGATCGCTTGGAAGCATGACGTACAGGTGATGATTGAAGGTCCTGGTCACGTGCCATTCGACACTGTGCGTATGAATATTGAGATGGAAAAGGCAATTTGCCAGAATGCTCCATTCTATACGCTTGGTCCTTTGACTACGGATACCGCACCTGGCTATGACCACATTACTTCCGCAATTGGTGGCGTGGAGATTGCGCGATACGGCACCGCAATGCTTTGCTATGTGACTCCTAAGGAACATTTGGGGTTGCCTAACAAGGATGACGTGAGGCAAGGCGTGATTGCGTATAAGATCGCTTGCCACGCAGCTGATCTTGCTAAGCATCATCCACATGCTATGGATCGCGACAACGCAATCAGTAAGGCTCGCTTTGAGTTCCGCTGGTTGGATCAGTTCAACTTAAGCTATGATCCAGATACCGCAATCGCCTTCCACGACGAAACACTTCCTGCAGAACCAGCAAAAATGGCGCACTTCTGCTCGATGTGCGGACCAAAGTTCTGCTCGATGGCTATTTCGCAAAATATTCGTAAGCGTTTTGGCGGAGCAGCTCAGCAGGAGCAGCTCGTTGAAGAAGCACGCAGTCAGGCAATTGCCGATGGTATGAAAGAGATGAGCAAAAAGTTCCAAGAATCCGGCTCATCGTTGTATCAAAGCGTGAAAGCATAAAATGATGAGGTACGGAAGTGCGGAAGCAAAAACTGAATTGCAAGTGCTTCAATAACAATACTTACAACGAATAATAATAGAAGAAGGTTGATATGAACCAAAGCGAGTTTTATAGTGAGCTATTATGCTTGCTATAAGACTCGCTTTCTTTATATCCGCATTTAAATTCTATTAATACAACCTTTCCGTTGCATGCGTTGTAAAGTTTCTGCCGCCTTACAGCAAAAATCCGACATTTTCTGTACACAAGCGTATAGAAAATGTCGGATTAGCAATTAAGAACTTTAGTATTAAAGAATATTAAAGAGTATTAAATCAAATAACGTTTAATCACAAAACTTCAATAGAAATAATACCTACAGGCTCAAGAGGAGCATCAGATCGATCCGTTGCGACAGCCTCGAGCTTATCGACAACCGCCTTCGATTCATCGTCAGCAACTTCGCCGAAAATTGTATGGTGGCCATCAAGCCATGGAGTTGGCACAGTTGTAATGAAGAACTGCGAACCGTTAGTGCCATGCAAACGACCGTCACGACCGCGACGCTTTCCAGCATTTGCCATAGCGAGCAAATAAGGCTTATCGAACTTCAAGGATGCGTCAATTTCATCGTCAAACTCGTATCCAGGACCGCCAGTTCCATTGCCGAGTGGGCAGCCACCCTGAATCATGAAATCCTTAATGATGCGGTGGAAAGTTAAACCATCGTAGAATGGCTCATGCGAAGGTTTTCCACTGAATGAGTCAAGCCACTCGCGCTCACCAGTAGCTAAGCCAACAAAATTTTTGACGGTTTCAGGCGCTTTACTGTCAAACAAATTGATTTTTATATCGCCTTCAGAAGTATGCATAATAACTGTAGTCATGTGGTAATTCTCCCATATTTTCACGACTGTTTCAATTCGTGTTAGATAAAAATATTCGCATACAAAAATGCCTCACTTTGCGTAGTAAAGAAAGACGCAAAGTGAGGCACATTTTACATTAACTTCATTATGCTAATTAACTCAATACTCAGCAAACTTACTGAATACAATTAAGCAAACATTAAACAGCTCTAAACTAGCTGATCTGCAATAACCAGACCAGCTAGCAAATATTCTACTTACTACTGTGACGAGAAGTACCACGACGCTTAGCTGAGAAAAGCGCAGCACCAGCAGCACTAAGAGTTGCAGCAAACAAGCCAAACACAGACACGTCACTACCAGTCTTACTAAGCTGAGCAACACTACCACTCTTCAACACCTGAGCGCGCACAGAAGCACGAACATCAGCCGCATGAGCCTTAGCAGCAGCCAAAGCCTTACGAGCAGCAGAAAGATTCTTAACCGCAGCATCAACCTGAGCCTGGGTAGCATTCGGATCAGCAGCAACCTTCTTAGCCTCAGCCAAAGCAGCATCCAAAGCCGCCTGAGCCTTAGAAACTTTAGCATCCGCCTGCTTCACAGCAGGATTATTCTCAACAGCAGCGTTCACAGCAGCAGAACTTGCGCCATTAGCATTATTAGCGTTAGCGTTGGCAGCATTGGTGTTAGCAGCGTTACCTGCATTACCCGAGTTTACGCCAGCACCAGCGTTACCATTACCAGCATTTCCAGGCTGTGAATCAGACTCAGCACCCTGAATCTGAACATTCAACTCACCCTTATCCACAGTAGTAGGCGCATTATCATTCACACCATAACCAGCTTCAGAACCAGAACCAGGAGTTGGTTTCTTACCGTCAAGAGCCTCTTCAGCTGCCTTAAGCTTTGCAAGAGCAGCGTCAACAAGCTTCTGCTTTTCAGCTTGAGTCTTAGTTGTTACATCTTCCTCGCCTGCAGCAGCCTTCTTCGTACCAGTTAGCTTATCGATAAGATCCTTAGCATCTTGAAGAGCCTTATCAAACGCAGTCTTCTTTTCCGTCGTAGTAGAATACGTATACCTATCTGAGTTCTTAACGTTGCTATCCTTATCAATCTCATCTTGCAACGGCTTGGTATCAACACCATCAAGCGCCTTACGCGCATTTTCAAGCTTCTGAAGTGCGTCGTCTACCGCTTGTTGATCTTTAGCCTCTTGCTCGGGAGTGCGCGGAGTAGAGTCTAGATTCTTATCGTTTTCGTTATCTTCTTTAGCTTTCTTCAATGCCGCTTCCGCGTCAGAGAGTGCCTTGTCAAATGCTTCTTTCTTCTCCTTAGAAGCGGTCGTGTACAGAGGATCGCCAGGTGTAGCCGGCTTAGTGGAATCGTTAGGATCAGCTGGCGTTGGCTTAAGCTTAGAATCGTTATCTACTTCAGCCTGAAGTAAATCAGTGCTTACGCCCGCACCCTTAACTTTGTCATCAATCGCCTGCATTGCCTTAAGAAGATCCTTATACAGCTCATTAACCTGATCCGCATCCTTAGGATCGCCATTAGCTTTGTCTAGCACGGCTCCAGCAGCAGTAGCAGCATCGTCAAACGCTTTCTTTTGCTCATTGCCTTCTTGCAGACCCTTATACTTGTCGCCCTTAGCGAACTTATCAGCGATCTCTTTCAGCTTTTCAAGACGAGCCATGGCAGTATCGGTTGCAGTAGCATTGGCAAGCGCGTCGTCGATGTCGTCAGAAGTTGTACCGTCAGCGTTCTTGTGATCAGAAGCATCAGTATCTTCAATAATCTTCTTGAAAGCTTCCTTCTGCGCATTGTTCAAATGATCAAGCGCAGCAATCTGCTTCTTAGCATCCTCTATCTTCTTAGCCTTCAAAGCGCGATTAGCAATAGCAGTTGGGTCGCCAATCTTCTTTGCATCATTGATGTCATCAATAGCCTTCTGCTTTTCAGCATCTGGAAGATCACTATCTTGAATGCGTTTCTTCTGATCTTCCTTTTCTTTATTAAGTACAGACTGATCATCGTATGTGTTCTGAGAAATATCGCGCTTGCCCTTAGCATCTTCGATTGCCTTGTTTGCGTCATCAAACGAAGTTTTCACGCCATCAACAGCATCCTTGATTTCAGAAGGCTTTGTTGCACTGTTAACAGTGTTCTTGGCATCATCGATTGCCTTAGTGGCAGCTTCATACTTATCTTTAGCTTTTGCTTTCTGCTCATCATTCAACGCCTTGTATGCTGCATCAAGTTCTGCCTTCTTAGCATCAAGCTTGGCAATACCAGCATTCTTAGCATTCTGCTCGTTAATCGCATTCTGGCGCTTGGCTGCGTCAAGATCATTCTTAATCTCTTCTGCAGTAGCAGCAGGATCCTTCTTTGCAAGAGCATCTTCCAAAGCAGTGAGTGCTGCATCCTTCTTGCTTGGATCAGAACCAATTAACTCCTTAAGAGCCTTATCGTCCTCGCTACTAGAATTGCCGTGGCTTAGGAACGGAAGCGCGCCAGCACTAACATCCTTGTGCGCTTCATTAAGATTATTAGCTTCATCTAAAATCTGCTGAACTTCTTCAGGAGTCTTAGCACCAGGCTTGGTAGCATCCCCACTCTTTCCATTCAGCTTTTCCTTGAGCTTATCCTTTTCATCTTGAGTCAGATTGCCAAGACCATCAATTGCATCAGAAGCTTTCTTTTTCTTATCCTGTAGCTCTTGCTTCTTCTGGTCCTCCTGCTTTTTATCTTCCTCTTTTTTCTGCTCTTTTTCCTTATTTTCTTTGTCTTTCTTTTCTTTTTCCTTTAACTGTTCAGGAGTTACATTATTCTTGCCAGCCTGCTCGTTGGCCTTCTTAAGAATATTCTGAATATCATCAGCACCTTTAGCATTATCAATCTCATTCTTATACTGGGTTTTTTGCTCCTCAGTAAGCTTTGGATTGCGGTCGATAAGCTTCTTCGCATCATCCTTCATCTGCTGGAGTTGACCAGCATCAGGCGTTGGCGCAGGGGTTCCCGCCTTCTTATAAGTTACCTTAACGGAGAACAAATCATTATTAGCAGAATCCTGGAACACAAGTGTTGTAAAATCACTATTCTTATATGTAACCTTTGCAATGCCATTAGCATTAGAAGTTGAGCTAAGCTCCATCTTAACTGTATCTGTTTTTGGCGTGAGACTCGTAGGAACGTTATACGGCGCCTTATCTTCTGCTAGTGAATCCGTGCCATCGTAATTGGCTTTCAAGAATGCTTCCGCAGCTTTCTTGAAATCAGCTTCAGACAGATTTTCTGGGTCGGTAACTTCAATCTCAGGAATTGGATTGTACTTGCGCTCAGCCTTCTTGGCATCGGTGAGCTTGCGAATAAGATCGCGCAGGTCCTTCTCGGCTGTTTGACCTTGAGCCATGCTATCGATCTTGGAATCATCCAACTGATCAGGATTGTCGATGCCAGCGCGCTTCAAATCTTCGTTAGTGAGATTGTCAGGAGCACCTTTGCGCTTCTTCAGCAAATCCTTAGCTTGCTGCTTTAGATTGTCAATCGTATTATCTTTTTGAGGTTGAGAGCTGTTCTTTTTAACATACAAATCGTTAGCTTGGATGGTAATCAATTCGGTTTGCGAGGCAGAATCCCAATCTCCCCCATCATCGTTGTCAGCCCATGGACGACCAATAACCTTGATACCCTTATCATCGCGTAAACTGATACTAAGCATCGGTCCACCATTCTTACCAGATACACCGTAAGGACCCATATTCTTAGTACCGGCTTTTGGAGTCCAAGTTTTTTTAACCTCAACGCTGTCTGCAACAGTAGCTAAATCATCTTCAGTTACATTATCGTAATTGTCTTTTACAAACTGCTTTAATGCCTTCACAGCTTCTGGAACAGTTGGTGTATTACCCTCAATCTCAGTCTTTGTAACTTTATAAGTAAAGGTATTCCCTGGATTGTCTTTGTCAGTTTCCGTCTTAGTTTCCGTAGAAGGTGTCTGAGGCGTTTGCTTATTTGCCATTTGCTTAAGGAATACGCTCATTGGGTATGTAGCATCTTTGTAGTTGTCAGCATGGAATACTACTACGCCCTTACCCTCTACTATCTTAAATTCAACACCTTTGATTGTTACAGACGTATCAGGATTCTTAGCATCCTTAGCTTTAAGCTTCTTCATAAATTGAGAGACAATAGCATCAAGCTGCGTCTTATTATCATTTACGTCTTTTTGTGTAGCGTTAAAGGGATCGAAATTAACCCTTGATTGTTGTTCAGGACGTTCAACGATGAACTCTTTTTCAGCAGCAGGAGTTGGAGCAGGCGGCTTTGGAGTTGGATTTTCCTCAGCAGCCTTTTGCTTTAAGAATTGCCAAGAAGGAATCTCTGTTGTTGAACCGTCTGCCCAAGTGATGATGGCGTTCTTGAAGTCTTTATCGAAGCTTACAGGAGTTTTGCCATCCTTCTTGGCTGCATTATAAACATCCAAGTCAGCGTTTGCTTTATCAAAAGCATCGGTTACTTGCTTTTGCTCTTCTGTAGTCAAGCTAGAAAGATTCCCAACCTCAATTGGATCAGGTACCACGTAAGGCGCCCAATCGGAGATTTTTGGCCCTTGGAACACAAGCTCAGACGCAGGAATCGTAGCTTTTGAGCCATCTTCGTAAGTCACAACAAGGTTCTTGCCGTCTTTATCGAAAGCAATAGCATTATCCTTGGCAAGATGCTTGCTAAATTCGCTGCTATCAGGGTTCGCCTTCTTGAACGCATCAATAACAGCCTTTTTATCATCATCACTTAACGAATCAGGCTTTACAACAGGTATGCGATCTGGCATAACTGGCTTATATCTGTCGCTGTCGGATTCATCTTGTGCAACAAGAAGGCTTGCAGGAATCGTGCGAGTCGTCTTGTCTTTGAAAGTGATAGTTGCAGAGCCATCCTTATTTACCACAACACCATTATCAGCAACTAATTCCTTGAAGTACTTGGTGTTTTCATTCGCTTTTTCAATTTTTTCTTTAATAGCCTTTTGCTCGGCTTCACTTAAAGCGTTAGTCTTCTTAACCTTTGTAACCTCTGGATACGCAAGCTTCAAATAATCCGCAATCTTTGGCGTATTGTGCTTTTGACCAACCGCATAGTGCCAGTTACCTGCAAAACGGTAAACGCCAGCGGCAAAACGAAGCGGATTGGTGTCACGCTCTTTCCATGCATTGTCTTCCATCTCGGAAACGTAAGTCATGTCATACCAACGCTGACCAGCAGACTCCCAGTCTACGAAAATACCCTTAAGGCCTTGAGTTTGCTTTTGGTATTCTTCCCATTGTTGTGCGGTATTGCCCGCATTATCGTAGCCTTTATTGTCTTTGGTACCCAAGCCCATAAGCTGTTTCCAGCCTTTGCTGGCAAGAATATTTTCGTCACTAAAATAATAATTAGAAATATTAGTCCATTCCTTAGGACTATTAAAATGTTTGTCAGAAACAACGCCATAACCGTTTGCGTCGGTTGTAATATATTGCGAAGAACCAGCAGGTTTAACCTGCTCCTTGCCATTTTTTGTTAACTTTTCAATACGCTTAAATTGAATATCTTGAGGATCTTTCAAACCAGCAGGAACACCAAACCACCACATTGGACGGAATCGCCAATCGTCAGCTGTAGCATTGTTGTGGCAATTAGAAAGATAATGAACGCGAACAAATTTACCAAGAGGGTCTATGCCTTCAGTACCGCCAGCTTTGGCGTGCTCAAAGGTATCGTAATATTCAACGTCAATGTTGAAATGAGCCTCGGCATATTTTGCATCAGTTTTGAAACCGTAATAAACATTGTTGCCAGTGCCGTCTACATAACCGTCAGCATAGGCAGGCGAGGAAACGAATACCCCCCCCCCCGAGCACCATAGCACCTGCGAGCATAGCTGCGCACACGCTCTTAGAAAGTGGCGCGTAAATAACGCTGTTACTCGACTTTTGCATAGACTTTTGCAAATCGGCAAGATGCTTCGCACTCATAATCTTCTTCGTCATTATTCCTCATTTCAATAATGTGTCTTCTTTATGTTTCTGCTTATGCATAACTTGTAATATGCAATAATGCAGCAGCCAAACAAATTAGCATTCGCCTCTTTGTTTCATACCAATTTGCTATTTACACAACGCTTCATACTCTCTTAATACGTTTCAAGCATGCATAAAAATGTGCAAACTGACATTCGTACAAGTTATATGGTACTCAACTATTCATACATTGCAAACCTTTTCATGCAATAATTTGTGTAGCGTAAATCACATAATTCGCAAATCACGCATGAATACGTATAAATTACATGTTAAGACGTCATAATATTTATGAAAAAAAATTACGATACGCCGCAAGATAATTGAATGCTTACGCAAGGCTACGAGTTACTTGCGTAATGTTATTGACTGCTTACGTAAGACTATTAACTACTTACGCAAGAATATTAGTTACTTACGCAAGAATATTGCTTATTTAAGATACGGCTTTAACTCGTTAATAAGCAAACCGTTAGAAGCAACTACGTCATTTTCGCGTCGCCAATGAATAGGGTTTCCATCCCACTGGCAAACCTGACCCTGCGCTTCTAGCACAACCACGGCACCAGCAGAAACAGCTGGAATATCCCAATGATGCAAGTGAGGCTCAAAATAAGCGTCATAAGTGCCATCTGCCACCTTGCACAAGTCGAGCGACGCAGGTCCAATACGCTTAATATCCGCAGGGCAGCCCTCTTCAACAGAAGCGACTACGTCAAGCGCGCGCTTAGATTCACCAGGTATATAAGACATTCCATAACAAACCACAGATCCTTGCAAAGTAGAAGTTGTGGAAGGCGTAATCTTCTCACGCTTCTCTCCTTGCGGAGTTCTACGAATACGAATAGCACCCTGACCCTTTGCAGCCAAATAAGTCAATCCCAACGCAGGAGCGTGCACAACGCCAAGAACCGGACGAGCGGAGCCTTCATCGTTAAACTCAAAAAGCGAAACCGTAAGAGTCCACTCAGCCATATCGCGATTAAAATTAATAGCACCGTCAACGTTTCCAACGCACCAAAAACGTTCTCCTGGATTGCACTGCTCCGGCTTAGTTTGCCAAAAACCTTGGAAAGGATTCACATAAGTCAAACGATTTTGAATAAAACGCACGAGCTTATCGCCAAAACCAGATTCAGATTTATTAGGATCACCCAACGCAATCGACGTCATATCTTGAGGGCTTAATTGATCCTGATACGCATGTTTACCAACATCTTCCAAAATACGCGCAACTTCAAGCGCAACTTCTCGTAAATTCAACTTACACTCCCTACCCTAAATGCATAAATTCCCGTATTTATGCACACTCTCTCTCCCATAAATTAACTTTATTTTACTCAACAATAGAAAGATTCACCAACACATTTAAGCTCTGCGGTTAAAAGATACAGAACTTTCACAAAAAATTTAATCATTAATCTTTAATCATCATTCGCAATTTTACATTGCCTACGTACATTACTCAACTTTTACTTTTAAAAACGTATTAATTCGCATTCAAAAAACGTAAGACAGCGCTTAAATCGCGAGTAAGAATGCAGTAAGGAGTAGCCGCTTGAACTGTTGGTTTTGCGCAAAAAGCTACGCCTAATCCAGCGAATTTAATCATTGAAATATCGTTCGCTCCATCCCCCACTACAACAGTTTGTTCGCGATCAATTCCAAGATTAGTTGCCCAAGTTCTAAGCGCTTCAACTTTTGCATTAGCATTAACAATATTTCCAAGTACGTTGCCAGTAAGCTTGCCGTCAATAGACTCTAAATGGTGAGCCGCCCAAAAATCAATATTCAAACTCGGCAAAAATTCGTCCAAAATCTCATGAAAACCGCCAGAAACTGCGCCAACTTTCCATCCGTGCGCATGAAGCGTGTCAATTAAAACATTCGCGCCTTTAGTTACATGAATTTTAGAAATAATACGCTTTTTGCACTCGTCAATATTCAAATCGCGAAGCATACTCACGCGCGAACGCAAGGAAGTATCGAAAGTAATTTCGCCACGCATTGCTCGCGCTGTAATCGCAGAAAGCTCATCGCCGCATCCAGCTTCTGCACCGAGCAAATCGATAACTTCTTCCTCAATAAGCGTTGCATCAACATCCATAACCAAAAGCCCTGGTTTAGACAAAGTTGGCAACACCGAAGAAAAGTTCATAATCATAATTTTATGCGCAGTAAGCTGCTGCCGAAAGCCTAGCTCCGCGCGCCCAGTCTGCCGCTTTCATAGCTTTCTTACCTTGCGCTTTTACTTCCAAAAGCTCAAGTGCGCCGCTTAAAGTACCGACCCAAACTTGCTTCTTACCAGCAAGCAATTTTCCAGGATCAAGCTGATTAAAATCTTGAGCATGCGGATCGTTAGCATCTGCCGGAACTGCGCGTAAAACATGCAAAGTAATCGGATCCGCATTATGTTCATCGTCCGCATGAAGCTCGCACCACGCGCCCGGATTTGGCGTACAAGCGCGAATTTGACGATCGACTGCAAAAGCTGGCGCATGAAAATCAATATGAGCATCTTCAACAGTGATTTTTTGCGCAACTTCTTGAGGAGTTTGATCTTGCTCAACCGGCACAATTTCACCAGTTTCCATGCCGCGAAGAGATGCTGCAAGAAGCGGCGCGCCGTCGTTTGCAAGTCGTGCAAGAAGATCGCCAGAATTTTCGCGAGACTCAATTTTTGTAGTAAACTGCGCCAAAATAGGCCCACAATCCATGCCGCGCGTAATGCGAAAAACCGTAGCACCTGTAATATCATCCCCAGCCCAAATTGCGCGCTGCACAGGAGCTGCACCTCGCCATTGCGGAAGAAGCGAAAAATGAAGATTATACCAGCCGAGCGGCAACGCGTCTAAAACATTCTGTCGCAAAATCTTGCCGTATGCTACAACTGCTGCAGCTTTTGCACCGGTTGCCGCAAGCTGTTCAAGAAACACATCTTCATTTTTAGGATCCGACTCAAGCACTGGCAAGCCGAGCTCAAGAGCAGCCTGTTTCACAGGGCTTGGCACAAGCTTTCTACCGCGACCAGTCGGAGCGTCCGGTCGCGTAAGAACAGCGCGAACATCAAAATGCTCACTATCTTTAGTTAACTCGCGAAGAGACGGAACCGCAACTTCCGGAGTTCCAGCAAACAATATTGGTAATGCCATATTTCCCCACTATTTTAAATCAAAGCCGTAAATTAAAGCCGTTTAAAGCAGTAAATTAAATCCGTAAAATCAGCCAGCAAAAGCTTCCTTTAATTTACTAAAGAAACCTTTACGCTCACTCGACTGCTCACTTAACGAATGCTGCTGCACTTGCTTCATAGAACTATCATGCAATTTAGCAAATTTTTCAATCAAAGCACGCTCTTCATCATTCAACTTAGAAGGCGTTTGCACTAGCACATGAACCACGATATTTCCGCGATCTTTAGAACGAAGCTTCGTCACACCAAGATTTGGCAAAGTAATAGTGTCTTCATTTTGGCAGCCTGCAGGAATCGTTATTTTCTGAGCACCATCAAAAGTGTCGATTTCAAGACTACGACCAAGAACAGCCCAGCTCATAGGAACTGTAATCCAACAATGCAAATCATCCTCGTTACGAGTAAATTGCTTATCTGCACGAATATGAATATCAACGTACAAATCGCCGGCAGGACCGCCGCACTCACCAACGCTTCCTTGGGAAGCTAAGCGCAAACGACTACCGTCACGAATTCCAGCCGGCACGTTCACTCCAACTTCACGAATTGAACGCACACGACCATGACCGTGGCAGTTTTGGCAAATATTCTTAATAATCGTGCCGTGACCTTCGCAATGCTCACAAGGCATCGAAGACATCATTTGACCGAGCATAGTGCGCACAACTTTTTGGCAGAAGCCAGAACCGTGACACACAGAGCACTGTTCTGGAGCGGAATTGTCGGCAGAACCGGAACCAGAGCAATCCTTGCAAACGCCAAAAGTAGTTAACCGTACGCTAACATTTCCGCCAAAAATAGCGGTTTTCAAATCAATACGAGCCTCAGCTAACGCATCATCGCCAGGCTGCACACGCGAAATTGGTCCTTGCGAATTACCGAAAGAACCGCCAAAGAACTGGCTGAAAATGTCGCCCATGCCCATATCTGCAAAACCAGCACCTGAAGCTCCGGCACTTCCTGCAGAAGGATCGTTAGGATCAACACCCATGTCTACCATTCGACGCTTTTCAGGATTAGAAAGCACGTCGTAGGCAGCATTTACTTCCTTAAACTTTTCTTCAAACTCAGCGCCTGCAATATCAGGATGATATTTGCGGCTCATTTTGCGATAGGCTTTGCGAATTTCGTCGTCGCTAGCATTGTGATCAACGCCTAGAACTTTGTAGTAATCAGTCAATTAATTCCCCTTTTACCTTTTTCTAAAATCATTCTTGCATAAGGCACAGCCAGACATAAGCCGAATAACCAGCCATAAACCAGCCACGTTTTATGAATTTTCGGATATAAACGAATTAAGGTAGCGCGCAACAGCCTTAACAGCAGTCATCGTTGCAGCATAATCCATATGCGTAGGACCAATTGATCCAATAAACGCAGAGTCAGAATCAGCATTGTATCCGTAAGTGCTTGTTACAACAGAAGCGTTAAGCAAACCAGGAGTGTGCGTTTCCGAGCCGATTGCAACACTAACACCACTTGCACAATCGCTTGCTTCCTCACTTAACGAAGTCATCAGTCGCATAATAACAGCCTGTTCTTCGAGTGCGTCAAAAAGTGAAGCAAAATCAACAATACTTTGTCTATGCGCAAGTTGAGAAGCTCCAGCCATATATAAGTCGTGAGTATGCTCACCGTCATGCATATCTTCTAAAGCGTTAGCAAGTTGACTAATAATTTGCAAAGCTGACGCTAAATCCTTGCGATTTGCGAGCGCATAAACGCGTTGTGAAGCAGATGAAAGAGATAGCCCAATGCAGCACTCATTAACCATATTAGTTAGATGCAATAAGTCATTTGAATTTATAGTAGTTGCTTGAATCATGTGCTGAGCTACGCCTCCAGCATCTGTAATCACAACAACCAAAAGCGTAGAAGACGATACTTGAACAATCTCAATTCTTTTTACTTTTGACTTAGACAATGCTGGAGATGCTACGAGAGCGACTTGACCCGTAATACTTGCAAGAAGACGCGCGGAACGTTGCAAAGTATCTTGCAAACTAACAGATCCGCTTAAAAAGTTACGTATAGCGCGACGCTGCGGTTCAGAAAGCGGAATAACAGAAGCCAAACCGTCAACAAAGTAGCGATAGCCTTTTTCAGTAGGAATACGACCTGCAGAAGTGTGCGGTTGAACAAGGTATCCCTCCTCTTCCAAAGCCGACATATCGTTACGAATAGTAGCTGAACTCACACCAAGCTGATGATGCTTTGCAAGAGCCGCAGAACCAACAGGCTCTTGAGAACGAATATAATCCTCAACAACTGCGCGCAAAATCATCATGCGTCGTGACTGCATTACCACTCCTTACAAACACTCTAAATACTATATTCCTATAGTAGTCTATTTCTTAGCACGCAACAGAACATAAAAGCAAACTTTTGACACACTTTGTAACATATTCGTCGCGCGCGAAAGATAGGATTGAAGGGCAATGAGAGGGTAAAAAGCCAGCGTAAGCTGTGCTTAAAAACCCGGATTATTGGAAGGAAAGTAGATCACATGACCGATTTCAACTGGTCTGCATTAGACGAGCGCGCCGTAAAAATGGCGAAGGTTCTCTCGGCTGATGCTGTTGAGCGAGCAGGACACGGACATCCTGGCTCCCCTGTTTCATTAGCACCGATTGCGTACACATTGTACCAGCATTTCATTAAGCACGATCCAGCTGACCCAAAGTGGGCTGGCCGCGATCGTTTTATTCTTTCTGGCGGTCACGCTTCGCTTACGCAATACGTGCAGTTGTTCTTCTCTGGATACGGCTTGACTCTTGACGATCTCAAGTATTTCCGTGGCGGTGCAGACACGCGTACTCCAGGTCACCCTGAATACGGCTTGACTCCAGGCATCGAAATGACTACTGGCCCACTCGGTCAGGGTCTTGCTTCTGCTGTTGGTTTCGCTTACGGCCAGCGCTTTGAGCGCGGTCTTCTTGATCCAGAAGCTCCAGCTGGCACTTCCCCATTCGATCACAAGGTTTGGGTTATCTGCGGCGAAGGCGACGTTGAGGAAGGCGTTTCTTCTGAAGCTGCTTCCTTGGCTGGAAACCAGAAGCTTGGCAATTTGACTGTAATCTTCGATGCAAACCACATTCAGATTGAAGGTGACACTAAGCTCACCTTCTCTGAAGATATTCTTGCTCGTTACCGTGCATACGGTTGGTACACCGATGAAGTTAGCTTCATCCAGCCAGACGGCTCCTACAAGGAAGACGTTCAGGCTTTGGCTGCTGCTATTGAAAAGGCTCAGGAAGTTACCGATAAGCCTCACTTCATTAAGGTTAATACTTTGATTGCTTGGCCAACCCCAGGCAAGACTAACAATGAAGCTTCCCACGGCTCCAAGCTTGGCGAAGAAGCTGTTAAGGGCTTGAAGGAACTTTGCGGTTTCGACCCAGAAGTTCAATTCCCAATCGACGAAGAAGCTTTGGCTCACGCTCGCAAGGTTGCAGAGCGCGGCTTGGCTGCTCACAAGGCTTGGGACGAAGCTCTTGCAAAGTGGGCTGCCGCCAACCCAGATAAGGCTGCTCTTTACGAGCGTCTTAAGGCTGGCAAGCTTCCTGAAGGCTTCGACAAGGCTATTGACGACTTGGTTGCTGGCTTCGAAGTTGGCTCTAAGGTTGCTACCCGTAAGGCTTCCGGCGCAGTTCTTAACGCAATTGCTGCTGTTATGCCAGAACTTTGGGGCGGTTCCGCTGATTTGGGCGGCTCCAACAACACCAACATTAAGGGTGCTGACTCCTTCGGTCCATCCGAGGATGCAACCCGCACTTGGCCAAACGTTTCCGAGCATGGCCGTCAGCTTCACTTCGGTGTGCGCGAGTTCGCGATGGGTGCTATTACCAACGGTATTTTGCTTGGTTCTGACACTCGCCCATTCAACGGCACCTTCTTCCAGTTCTCTGACTACGAGCGTCCAGCAGTTCGCTTGGCTGCTTTGATGGAGATTCCAAACCTCTACGTTTGGACCCACGATTCCGTAGCTTTGGGCGAAGATGGTCCAACTCACCAGCCAATCGAACACTTGGCTGCTTTCCGCGCTATTCCTCAGCTTGAGGTTGTGCGCCCTGCAGATGAGTACGAAACTGCTGAAGCTTACCGTTACTTCTTCGAAAAGAAGAACAGCTACCCAACCGCTATGATTTTGACCCGCCAAGGCGTTCCAACCCTCGCTGAGACTGCTGGAAAGGCTCGCGAAGGCGTGAAGCACGGCGCTTACGTTTTGGTTGATTGCGAAGGCACTCCAGACGTAATCATCATGGCAACCGGTTCCGAAGTTCAGTGGGCTGTTGCTGGTGCCAAGACTTTGGCTGCTGAAGGCATTAAGGCTCGCGTTCTTTCCATGCCATCTCTCGAATGGTTCGAAGAGCAGGACGAAGAGTACAAGGAAGCAATCTTGCCAAAGTCCGTCAAGGCTCGCGTTTCCATCGAAGCTGGCTTGGCATTGCCTTGGTACAAGTATCTTGGCGATTGCGGCAAGGCTGTTTCTATCGAACAGTACGGCTTGCAGGGTGACGGCGGTCAGAACATGATTGACTTGGGCATTACTGCTGAGCACGTAGTAGAAGCTGCTAAGGCTTCTATCGAAGAAGCTCGCGCCTAAGCGAAACTTGCTACTAAAAGTAGATTGCTACTAAAAGCAAATCGCAAATAGTAGAGAATCGCAAATAGGTAGCGAATAAAAAGCTTGATGTATCAAAATAAAATTGGTATGTCACAAAACTAGAAGTGCTAACGAAACACTTCACAAGAGACAGCGACGGCGTGTTGATGCCGAGCTACCGTTGGTTCGACATCAACCGCTGTTTCTTGTAAAAACGCCAAAATACCGACGTGCCCCAATTAGTGGAGCACAGTGTTAAGGAGATAACATGACTGAAGCAACGCAGCGCACCAGCGATTCCGGCGTTTCTATTTGGTTGGACGATTTGTCCCGTACCCGCATTGAGTCCGGCTCTTTGCAGGATTTGATTGCTAATAAGAATGTTGTTGGCGTTACCACCAACCCATCCATCTTCCAGAAGGCTTTGAGCCAGGTTGGCCCATACGATGCACAGCTTAAGGAACTCGGCAAGGTCGACGTTGAAACCGCTATCCGCGAGTTGACCACCACCGACGTTCGTAACGCAACCGATATCTTCCGCGAGATCGCTGAAAAGACCGACTTCGTTGACGGCCGCGTCTCCATCGAAGTTGACCCACGCTTGGCTCACGATACTGCTAACACTGAGAAGCAGGCTGAAGAGCTTTGGGCAAAGGTTGATCGTCCAAACGTTATGATTAAGATTCCAGCAACTTTGGAAGGTCTTCCAGCTATCACCGCTACCCTTGCTAAGGGTATTTCTGTGAACGTAACCTTGATCTTCTCCCTCGAGCGCTACGAGCAGGTTATCGACGCCTTCATCGAAGGTATTGCTCAGGCAGATGCTAACGGCCACGACTTGAAGCACATTGGTTCCGTAGCTTCCTTCTTCGTCTCCCGCGTTGATAGCGCTGTTGACAAGCTCCTCGAAGCTAACGGCTCCGATGAAGCTAAGGCTCTTGAAGGCAAGGCTGCTGTTGCTAACGCTCGCTTGGCTTACGAACTCTTCGAAAAGAAGTTCGCAGCTGACCCACGTTGGGCTGCTCTTGAAGCTAAGGGCGCTAAGAAGCAGCGTCCACTTTGGGCTTCTACCGGCACCAAGAACGCAGCTTACTCCGACTGCAAGTACGTTGACGAGTTGGTTGCTGAGCATGTTGTGAACACCATGCCAGAAAAGACTTTGAACGCTCTTGCTGATCACGGCAACGGCGCTGCTTCCGTTAAGGGCACTTACGAAGAGAGCCACGCTGTTATGAACAAGCTTGCTGAGCTTGGCATCAACATTAAGGACGTTACCGACAAGCTTGAGGCCGACGGTGTTGCCGCCTTCATCAAGTCTTGGGATTCCGTGATTGCTGACGTGCAGTCCGGCATCGATCGCGTAAACGCCTGATTTGATTAATCAGTAATAAATAAACATAAACCGCACATGTTCGTGGATTAATTCACACATGTGCGGTTTTTGTTTGCGGAGCACTCCAAACGAGAGGAAAACTCCCTACAATTGGAGCACTCAAGCAGATTAACCAACTGAGAAAATAACGGTGATTACTTGCCAGAAAGAGTTTGCCAGCGAGATTTGGTTAAAACGTTACGATAGCGCACGCGAGTTTCGTGCATAAGCGATTAATTCACACATGTGCGGTTTTTGTTTAACTGCGGTTAAAAACGTAGGTAGTAGCTCGACCTTTTCCACAAACTGAAATATCTCCTCTACTAACTAAATCAGATAACAATTGCTTAGCCTTGGTACTACCCACGTTAAGAATATTTTGCACTTGCTCACGCTTTATTGTTCCATGATTATGTACTGCTTCAATAATCTTTTTATAGCAATCGTCAACGCTCATACGTTTATGCGAGTTATTAGAATCTTGCGAAAGTGAATTTGTAGTAAGTTCTGAATTATAAGTACTGTTCACTAAATTCAATGAATTAGCATTAAGTTCAGTTTTGTTTTTTGAAGAACCAGATACAAAGTTATTCTTATCGCTTACAAAAAATTCAAGAGTAGTACGGTCTGGATTAAAGGACTCACTTAACATTGGATAGCGTATTCCAGCCCAATCACAACCAGCTCTCATAGCATCAAATCCGCTTCCAGCACGTTCAACAACAGAAATCAGCGCGAACATTTTAAGCAGTGCTGGATTCCGAGAATCAGAAAAACCTCCAGCTAAAGCCACTTCTACAGGCATACGTAAGCAACCCGGGTTTGCAAAAGAAAGCTTAAAACCATCATTTGCGCTATTTGTTTCTATAGAAGATTGTGAAGAACCATCAACATCAGTACTCACAGCATCATTATATGTAATAACAGTATTACCTCGCATATAATAATCAGCATGAATCAACGTGTTTGCAAGGGCTTCTCTAACTGCCATATGCAACGGAGTATCATCAACTCGTAATGACTGCGAATTAAGCAAAAATGGTACATCAATTTTACGAGAAAGACGCTGCCATACAATACTCCAAAAATCATAAAGATTCCCACTCCACGAACCATCCGAGCTGACAATCCTATGACTCCACCTACTATCAGCATTGGTAATTTCTCTGTAGTCGAGAAAATAGTACGGAAATTCCGTAATAATGCACCACTCCTGACCAAACATTAAAAGACCCGATCGAGTAGGATGCAATTTATTCGACTCGTCTTTTGCTAACGCTCCGATTCTCATAAGAAATTCATCTGTATCAAGCGTAAGCCAAGGATGTTGAGGACGCACTGCACTTAGCATATTGCGGTAAGAGCGCACAGTCTCCATATCAAAATCGTCAACACTGTGTTGCAACAGTGGAGATTGATCCATAGAATTTACGCTCGAACCATTGTCTCTGACCATCGCTTGATACTCTTCTTGCGAACATTTGTAGTCGCCTTCGAAATTACGACGATACGTACCGCCTATAGGATTTCCATTAATATAAATCGGTTTATCAGAACGATTTGCTCTTGGAACGGTTATGCGAATAATAGATTTGTTATCATCCATCTGTTCAATAGAAATATTTTCTTCAATAAGAATATTCGAACTAATTTTATTCTTATTATTTAGCGTATCCCAAATATCTTTTACCATATGTTCAGGGTTATTTACGCCAACAAGCTGTAAATTATGCTGAGCATCTTCGCCTACACCCAGCAAGATAGTTCCACCATTCGTATTAGCAAAAGCACAATACGTTTCCCACATACTTCTCGGCGTACCGTTTGAAGCCGCTTTCGCTTCTAATTGATTACTCTCTCTTAGTAAAGACAGCGAATTTATATTGAACATTGCAGTCTCGCTTCGTAAGTTAGGTTTGTTGCAATATCGTTTTTAGTTAAGTTTGTATTTATATTTGCATTTAAAATCGGACATTTTAAAGCTTAAAAATATTTTTTGCGTCCGATTTTACATCCTTTTCGTCCGATTCTACTTGTTTTGCGTCCAAAAAACAAGAAAACGTCCGTAAATTTTGCCTAAACGTCCGTATTCTGTAGAACGCGTCCGATTTACTGCTATTTGCGTCCGATTATGATGATTGCAATAAACCGCTAGAGCAATTCGTTTTGAAGCCAGCTGGCAACACCGTCGTCATTGTTGGAATCGCAAACTTCGTCCGCAATCGCAAGCAAACGCGGATTACTATTCGCCACCGCTACCCCATAACCACCGGCACGGAACATATCGATGTCAATAATGTCGTCGCCAAAAACAACAGTACGGCTAGGCTTCACGCCCAAACGATCGCAAATAACGTTCAGTGCATGTCCCTTGTTTGCAAGAGGATTCGTAAGCATCCACAAAACATCTTCGCTAATATGCAAGGAAAAATCATCCGGAATAATACGCTGAAGCTGTTCCTTCTCGCAATCTCGCGGCACAATAATGATTTTGTCTGCTATGCCACTTGGAACATTGGAAAAATCTGTAATAATAAAATCCTGCTCGTTCCAAAGCATACGAACATCAAAATTAGTGTAACGAACGTCGTTCATCACAATACCAAGACGGAGCGTAGGTATTTTATCAAGCAATCGCAGGCAAACATCAGCAGCAAGATTAGAGTCAAAACCAAAGCGAGTAAGAGTATCAATGCTTCGCTGCGAAGTAAGTTCAGAAATAGTGCTGTGAACGCAATCAAAATCAATAAGCGCACCATTGAGATACGCGCAAACTTGAGCTTTTAAATCGTGAACAAAATCAAAAGCGCTTCCAACAGGACGAGCCGTAATAATAGCAAGCGGAATACCAGATTCGTGCAAACGCTCAGCAGCCTGCACAGTTTCGCTGCTTAAAAAGCGGCCTTCAAAAGTATCGGAATCGTGAAGCATTGTGCCGTCAAGATCAGCAATTACTAAAGAAGGAGAAAAACGAAGCATTATAGTTACCCACTATTTTTAATGTGCATAATGAATTTGTAAATCGCACAAATGCAAGCGCGTACGCAAGATCACACACAAGCCCATAAATTTTGATTTATAAAATAAAAAGCGCGCAATCTTTCGACTATGCGCTTAAAAGAATACTTAGATAAGTGAGAACTTAGTCATAAGGTTCAAGGCAACAATAACAGCCACCCAAATCAACGCTATAATAACCGTCCAACGATTTAAGTTCTTTTCTGCAACACCAGAGCTACCAGCGTTCTTCGTTAAACCGCCGCCGAACATGTCGGAAAGGCCGCCGCCCTTGCCCTTGTGCATCAAAATTAACAATGTGAGCAAAATGCTAGTGAGCACAAGCAACACCTGCAAAATAATCTTCACAGTGGACACAACCAACCTCCTGTTTTACAGTACCCGATTAAGTTTAATAATAACCTTTGACCGCTTAAGCTTATTTAGTCTCTAAACGTGTTTGCGCAGCCGTTAGTCGCACAATATTAGCAAGTTCTTGCGCATCAAGAGAAGCGCCACCAATTAAGAATCCATCGACATCTGGCTCCGCGATAAGACTTGAAGCATTAGAAGAAGTTACAGATCCGCCGTAAAGAATACGGACAGTATTTGCAACATCGTCACCGAACGTAACGCGCAAGTCTTCACGAATAGCCAATGCAGCTTCCTGAGCTGAATTAGCAGTGGCAACCATACCAGTACCAATTGCCCAAACTGGCTCGTACGCAATAATTAAACGCTTAGCTTGCTTCGCGTCTAAATCGCGCGTTACATCATGCACTTGCCCTACAGCAAAATCGAGCGCAACACCCTGTTGACGTTCTTTAAGACTTTCACCAACGCAAAGAATTGGCTGCATTCCTGCGGCAAGAACAGCTCGAACTTGATCAACTATATTTGCATCATCTTCAGGATGATACTTGCGTCTTTCAGAATGACCAACAATAACCATTGAACATCCAAGACTTGCAAGCATATCTGCAGAAACATCACCAGTAAAAGCACCTTGAGCAGTAACAGAAACAGCTTGAGCTCCGTACAATATTGGCAAATGGTCAGACTCAACAAGAACTTGCACGCTTCTTATTGAAGTAAAAGAAGGCATAAGTGCAATTTCACAATCGTGATAGTCGTAATGCGCGTCACGCAGTAGCCACGCAAATTTTTGTATAAAATGCGTAGCTTCGCGGTGATTGAAATTCATTTTCCAATTACCAGCGACTAACGGCTTTCTTTTGGAAACCATAATCACCCTTAAAAATTTACGATTGAGATTAATAGTATTGCGCAAATTAGTGTTATGCCGACCTCGATTTACAAAGCGGATTCATAAAATCGAAAGTCGGCATAAGCGAAAATATTTAGTTTATACTTGCTCGCGTAAATATTACTTACTCAAGCAATATTACTTACTCAAGCACACTCAAACCTGGAAGAGTCTTGCCTTCCAAGAACTCGAGAGAAGCGCCGCCGCCAGTAGAAATGTGCGAGAAGCCATCTTCTGGGAATCCAAGATTGCGCACTGCAGAAGCAGAATCACCACCGCCGACTATAGTGAAAGTGCCGTTCTTAGTTGCATCGACCAAGCCCTGGGCTACAGCGCGAGTACCGGCTGCAAACTCTGGAACCTCGAACACACCCATAGGACCGTTCCAAACAACAGTCTTGGAGTCAACAATCTTGTCGTGGAAAAGCTTCTGAGAGTCAGGACCAATATCCAAGCCCATCTTGTCTGCAGGAATAGCGTCTGCTGGAACTACTTCTGGAGCAACTGGAGTATCCCCTGCTGGGAAGCCAGCGTTCACAACAATATCGGTTGGAAGCACAAGCTCAACGCCGTTCTTCTTAGCGGTTTCAATGTATCCTTTAACCTTCTCGAGTTGATCCTCTTCAAGCAAAGAAGTACCAACTTCGTTACCCAAAGCCTTGAGGAATGTGAACACCATACCGCCGCCAATAACAAGACGATCAGCCTTAGAAAGCAAGTTTTCAATAACGCCGAGCTTGTCGGAAACTTTAGAGCCGCCGAGAACAACAGTCAAAGGACGCTCTGGGTTTTCAGTTGCGCGAGAAAGTGCCTTAACTTCCTTCTCAACAAGCAAGCCTGCAGCTGCTGGAAGATCGGCAGCAACATCGTAATTTGAACCCTGAGCGCGGTGCACAACACCAAAGCCGTCGGAAACAAATACTTCGCCAAGAGAAGCAATCTTCTTAGCGTAAGCTGCGCGCTCGGAAGCATCCTTGCTGGTTTCTTCCGCGTTGAAGCGCACATTTTCAAGCAAAACAACGTCGCCATTATTCATGGCAGCTACCTTAGCTTGAGCATCTTCGCCGTAAGTGTCTGCAGCCAAAACAACATTTGTGCCGAGCAATTCACCCAAACGCTGCGCAACTGGAGCCAAGGAAAGCTCTGAAACAACCTGACCCTTTGGACGACCAAGGTGAGCCATCAAAATCACCTTAGCACCCTGCTCACGCAAAGCCTTAATGGTTGGTAAAGCAGCACGAATACGACCATCATCAGTAATCGTCGTACCCTTGAGAGGAACGTTAAAATCAGCGCGAACCAATACGCGCTTACCACTCAAATCTCCCAAATCTTTCAGTGTCTTCATTGGTATCCTTTCCAAACCATATTGGCTTACCATATTTGACTTACATACTGGCTTACCGTGCCGGCTTACTTCGTTCAACAAAACGCAAAATCAGCCTCAAACATCAACACATTGCCGGGTGCAATTATACCGCACATCTTCAACAATCCCTATGAACAACGCAGCTTTGCACCAGTGCTCTGCTGACGTTGCGTCTGTAGCTTTGCAGTAATGCTTCTGCGAAAAGTGGTTTTGTAGCTTTGCAGTTGCGCTTTGCAAACGTTGCGTCTGAAGCTTTGCAGTAATGCTTTGCAAACGTCGACTATATGTTGCTTAGTGAACTTTGACATTAATGCTCTGCAGACGTTGAGTATTTATTGCTTGGCGAACACTAACATCGGTGCTGCTGCACACTCCACACCAATCACTCTTCCTACCACACCAAAAACAACTGCGATTGGAATTAACGAGTGAGGGGTGGGTGTTGCTTGGTCGAGCAATATAAAAGCGGAACGATAGTAATAATCTTGTTGACGAATACTATTTTTGCAGAGAAAGTAAGTAAAAAACTAAACTTAACTACGCAACCGCTAAGTCCAAGTAAGGTATAAGAGCGGAGCGCTGCGAGACAAGTAACACCCACCGCTCACAGCCACATAAAAAAACCCGACAGCCAATACAGCTACAAACCACGCAAAATCAGCATTAAAGCTGCTGCATACGCGACTTCTCAACCTTCGCTGAAAGCTGCAAAAGTCTACGAATTCGCCCTGCAATCGCATCCTTTGTAATAGGAGGATCAGCCAAGTGACCAAGCTCTTCCAAACTTGCGTCGCTATGCTCAAGACGAAGCTTTCCAGCCATCAACAAATTATCTGGAATATCGTCGCCCAAAATATCGAATGCGTGACGAACCTTTTCGCATGCCTCAGCAGCAGCCTTAGCACTACGACGCATATTCGCATCGTCAAAATTAGCCAAACGGTTTGCTTTTCCGCGAGCTTCACCGTCCGAACGCTTACCGGTCCATTCGCGAGCAGAACGAGGAGCACCAATCAAAATCAACATTCGCTCAATTGCGTCAGAATCGCGCAACGTCACTCGCTCAGAGCTACGAACCTGACGAGCCTTGGCGCTAATGCCAAGTCGCGCCGCCATAGTTTGCAAAGCATTTGCAGCCTCATGAGTTGGGCAAACAACTTCCAAATAGCTAGCTTTGCCAGGGTCGGAAATAGCACCGTGAGCCAAGAAAGCACCACGCCAAGCTGCTTTGATTTGGGCGATACTTCCACCAACAATCTCAGGTGCAAGACCTGCAACAATTCTCATACGTCGATCAAGAAGACCAGATTGCAAAGCCAGTGCTGCAGCACCACGCTCAACTACCACGTCATAGCGAACTACAGTGCCCGTAGGAGTTTGCCGAGAAACTTGAGCAATTGTTGCTTCCCTCTGGAAATAAGTTTTCAATACCTCAACAAGCCACTGAGCTGCGCGCTGAGAATCCAACTGAGCGCGAATAACAGCTTGATTATTTACTGGCCTTAAGCCGCCAGCAAAGCGCATCATTGCTGCAGCTTGAGCCATAATGACAGTCGGGAGCTCATTGTTGTTTGAAACGAGTTCATTTTTGACGTCGTCAAGAAGAGCCAAGGGACAACCTCCTACTTTTGTTCTTCTTAAAATATGAGTGCTGTTGGGTACTTGCATGATGCTGTGGCACACGACATGCCCGGCTTTCTGTGATACAGAATACGTTGGACATTTTACCGGTTTTTGCACATGCTTTACATGCTTTTAGTACAAGATTTTTTATATTTTATATAATTTACACAATTTTTATTTAATTTTTTAATTAATTTTAATTGATTAGTTTCATAATCGCATTTCACTACTTTACTTTTTGCTACTTTACTTCTCCACTTACTATGATCTTCTCTGTAGCTCTCTTGCAGATACTGTAACTTGCAAACCGTGCAATCTCAAACGTCTAGCAAGCTCAATACTTACGGCAACAGAACGATGCTGACCGCCAGTACATCCTACAGCAATAGTCACGTAATGCTTGTCTTCTTTAGCGAATCCGTCGATAGCTGTAAGAAGCGCATTTTCGTAAGAATCTAAGAATGTAATTGCCGCAGAATTCGATAAAACATAATCTTGCACAGCTTGATCCTTACCTGTAAGCTCCCTTAATTCAGGAACCCAGAAAGGATTCGGCAAAAATCGCATATCGGCAACAAAATCAGCGTCCATTGGCATGCCGTATTTAAATCCAAAGCTGAAAATATGCACAGAAACAGTAGAAGAGCCTTTTCCAAGCAATCCTTCGTAAAGCTTTGTAGAAAGTTGGTGAATACTAAGTGCAGAAGTATCGATAATAATATTTGCGCAATCTTTCAGATGACTGAGCAGCTCTCGCTCTTCTAGAATACCGTCAATAAGTCTGCCACCGCGCTGCAAAGGATGCGGTCTACGCACAGACTCGTAACGCTTGATAAGCACAGCATCTGAAGCATCTAGAAACAGAATTCGCGTTTTTACACCAAGGTCATCAATATGCGCAAGAACTGCAAACAGGTCGTCGAAATATCCTCTAGAACGCACGTCAATAACAGCAGCAAGCTTATGCACTTTAGAACCGGATGAAGTCATCATATCTACTAGCGGTATGAGCAGTTTTGGCGGAAGATTATCGATAACATACCATCCCATATCTTCCAACGCGTTAGCAGCGTGCGAGCGCCCAGCTCCGCTCATGCCTGTAATTAGCATAACTTCAAATCTGTCAGATAGTTGCATACTAGTCGACGCGGAACGTTGCGTAGTATGTTGCGCATCACGTTGCACATCACTTTGCGTAGTATGTTGCGTATTATCGCTCATAATGCCTCCTGTAAGGCTTTTCGCATGAGACTACTTAAGTCATCGTAATATCTAGCCTTGTCAGCACTAGGTTTATAACCAAGCTCAGAACCAGTCTCAGCACAATCCTCAGCGCCAGTCTTAGCACAATTCCCAAAATTTTCTTTAGATTGCCTGTACTCAATCGTCATAAGACTTACTTGTGCTAAAGCTTGTTGCAAAAGCATTTCTTCTCCGCCAATAGCGCAACCGTATTGTTGCCATACACTAAGTAGCATGCTTGGGCGAGGATCGTAAACTACGTCAAGCAATGTTCCTAATTTCGTTTGATTATTCGCACTATCTTGACAGTACGCTTTCAACGCAAGCGCAATTGGATCTGCTACATGCGCTGGAACTGTGCTTATGACTATGTCTGCTTCTGCGATTGCACGAACAGCTTCGAGTGAATTTAAAGATTTCAAAATGAGAGATTTATCACATTCTGACAATTTTTCTGCACTCAATTTTTCTGCGCTATAGTCTGCAAATTTTGAAAATACTTCTTCGCTTATTGTTGGGAACTCAATACCTTGCACAGGCTCATACATAGCGTCATTTTCTTCGCTTTTATTATTTTGACCTATGCTTATTTTATTTGGAAAATCAGCGCAATACTTTTGTATAAGATTATTAAAACGTTCAACGCCTTTTACACTACCGTCATCTTCAGTTCTAGCAACAACTTGCACTTGCTCAAGCTTTGCTACTTGCGCAATTTCAATTAAAGCTGCCAATGCAGAGGACGCAGTGTTGCCACTGCCAATAATAACAGCCTTTTTTACTTCGCATATGCGCTCATGTAATGCTTGCATAAATGTTATTAATATGCCACTTACGTCAGTGTTGTATAGCTTTATTTGCGATTGCGAAGCGGTTGCTGGGTTGCTAGTAAAAACTGCAGTATTTGCCACGTTAAGCGCGCGCGACCAGTAGTCGCAAGGTGTACCGAGTTTCATTACGGTTTTTTTAAGCGGCATAGTAAGGCTTAAGCCTTTCCAAGAATCGTCAAGATGCGCAATAAAATCGCGAAGCTCTGTTTCGCTTACTTTTTCCTTACTATATTGCCAATTTGTAAGACCTAAAACCTTATAAGCCGTGTTGTGAAGCACAGGAGACAGCGAATGCGAAATAGGATCTCCCAAAACTGCGCAATGATATGTTTTTAACATTTTTCTCTCCCCTATTAGTAAGTTAGTACGCTAATAAATCTTTTGGATCAACACAAAAACGCAACTCTCCTGCAGCACGTGTTGCTACGTGACGAGCTACTTCCTTGTGCAATCGGTTCACTAATTCTTGTCTTAAATAAAGCGGAACTCTTACTACAGCTTTTACACGGTCGTAAATATCGTCAAAATGCTGGTATCTGTCTGTAACAGGCGGATGCATTGGAACAATTCCTAATAATGGAGAAATTGCTGAAAAATCAGCATCTTGACTACTTTCGCACCCAAGATTTTCTTGCATTGCACCAATGTTTTCAAGCGCACGCATAACCGCATCACGAGCACCCCATACGCATGCTGCAGTTACACAAGGCGGCAATATTGCTTGAGCTCTTTCTGAAAGCTCATTGCAAGAAAGTTGAGTCGTATCCCACAATGTAAGCGCACGCGCAAGAACAGGATACGTTTCGCCAATCAAAAGCACACTTCCTCCGCGCGCTCTAGGAGCACATAAAGCAGAAGCTTTCATCCACGAATTAAGTGTATCTATTCGCGCATCAAGCCCCGAAGCGTACAAACTTACCCACGTATCGAGTATTGCTACAACACCATATTCTCCGTTACAATTTGCGTCTTGCGTTTGTACGCGAGGCTCACATCCAGGAGTTGCAACAACAATTACAGGTTTTTCATCAATACACTGGATAATTCCGTTCGGTTGGTGTTGTGACGAAATAATAATAGGCACGTTGCGAAATAGTTTAGATAATTCTTCTGCAACACCAGCAGCGCCAACTTGTATAACTCGCATATTGCTACTGCCACAATTAGAACAAGACCAATTTATTGCACTAGCACCACACCACGAGCAACGTGCTGTTTGCTGACTATTTGCAACATCGAGAGGCCCGGTACATCGTCTACAGCGCGCTTGACGTTTGCAAGAAGAGCATATAGCCGATTGCGTCACGCCATCTTGCGCAATAGAAAGCAGCACAGGCTTACCATCCGAAAGAGCATCATTAATAGCTCTTACTGCGCTATGCGGTATGCGAGCGCCAATACTTGGGTCAGCTAATTTCAATAAAGCTTCACGATTAAGCCAACGAACCCACGGAACTAACTTTTCGCGAGCAAGTCTACTCGCACTTACAGGGATGCTAGATCCGCTTATTGTTTCAGCAGTTTTAGCAGATTGAGTAGTTTGAATAACTTTAGTAGTTTGAACGGATTGCTCACCTTGCGCATCTTGCGCATTCGACATATAGCAGTCTACTTCACTTTGACTAAGCGCGCTTCTGGAATACGACATTGACACAAATACGCCGCCATGCCTTTTCGCACGAAGCCGCATAACGCCACGCGCTTGAGCATACGGCATCATGCCATCAGCATATTGGTACGCGCAATCTTCAACAATCGCAAATAAAGCATCTCCCTCAACTGGAGCATACATTGCAGCTCTAGTGCCAAGAACGCAAGGAACTATTCCGGACGCGATTGCACGCCAAGCTCTATATCTATCAGCTGGAGGATCCGCAGCACAAAGTCGAGCAACATCGCCATCAAAACTTCCAGCAGAAAAACCACGATGATTCTCACTGACGCGCTTATATGGCTTTAATCCGTAAACCATTAGCGCGCGCATTACATCATTTACTTCTCTTAGCGTCGGCAAAACTACAACAGCTTGCTTACACGCGCTTAAAGCAGTGACAATCATCCACGCTAAATCTTGTGCAAGTCGGCAAGAACCTGGTAAAGCGTCTACAATAAAAGATTGAGAAGAATTATTTTCTGCTTGCTTGACTAATTGATTTTCTGTTTTATTTTCACTAAAACTTGCGTCAATAGATTTTTTGATTAATGCATTGTATAAAATATTTGCATTTTCGTAATCATAAATCATGCGAGAAGTTGTAGCGTAACCTGGGTTTGTATTGTTATCGTTTTGCAAACGCTTCTTAAGATTTTCACGCCACTGTTTTCTGCGTTGCAAGCGTATGTTGTCAAAAACTTCCTCATGCTCAACACGAGCTACGCGTTGAGGCACAGCAAGACGCAAAATATTTGAGCTAGTTCCACCATAAGCTTTAGCTATGGCGTCAATATCGTCTCGCAAAGATTTAGAAAGCAAAACATCTGAAGGAAACACGCGCTCTAAAAATCTTAAAGCAGTATGAGGGGTGTCTGTATGCGAAGAACGAGACCAAATAACTCCAGTGAGCTTTTGTGCTCCAAAACGAACGCGTACAAACGCCCCAGGCTGAGCAGATTCATCTTGATCTTGCGATATCAAGTAATCAAAAGTACGACCTAAATGTGAAGCTTGAACATCAAGCATCACATGCGCAATAGGGCATTCATTAGCAGGCACTAGAGAAACAGCATTGCGCTTACGTCTTGTTTTACGCGCTAAGCCGTCTAGCGAAGGTTGCTCTGCCATAAATAACCCTTAGTTTTACTTGAATTACATCACATAATTACTGTTATTTTACAGCAAAATTTATCAATAAAACTACTTTTTTAGCGCATCTTTCAATTGCTCAATACGATTCGTTTCTTCCCAAGGGAATTTGACATCCGTACGACCAAAATGACCATAAGCTGCGGTTGGAGCATAAATTGGCTTAAGCAAGTTAAGCTCATCAATAATCGCAGCTGGACGCAAATCAAATACTTCACGCACAGCACGCGCAATATCTGCACGCGTAATACCTTCAGCTTCAGTTCCGAAAGTTTCTACGTTTACGCTTACAGGATCAGCAATACCAATAGCATAAGCAACTTGAACTTCTGCCTTATGAGCTAAACCAGCTGCCACAATATTTTTTGCAACCCAGCGAGCTGCATAAGCTGCAGAACGGTCAACTTTGCTAGGATCCTTACCGGAAAAAGCTCCACCACCATGATGAGCAGCACCACCATAAGTGTCAACAATAATTTTTCGACCAGTTAAGCCCGAATCAGCTGCAGGACCTCCCAAAACGAAGGAGCCAGTAGGGTTTACAAGCATACGGTACGAATCGTGCGCAACTTTTTGAGCAAGAACTTCGTCCAACACAGGATTAACAACATGTTCAACAAGCTGATCTTGTAACCAGTCTCTAGAAACTTCTGGGTCATGCTGAGTAGAAATAAGCACAGTATCCAAACGTTTAGGCAATCCTTTTGAATCATACTCAATCGTTACTTGAGTTTTCCCATCTGGACGCAAATGCGCAACAGTGCCATCTTTACGAACTTTAGCAAGCTTTTGAGCTAAACGATGAGCAAGATAAATCGGCAAAGGCATTAAAGTATCTGTTTCGTCGCTAGCGTAACCAAACATAACACCTTGATCGCCTGCACCTTGAGCAGCGTAGTGCTCCTCACGAGAAGATGCACTCTCGCAAGAAGCATCCAACCTAGCAACACCTTGATTAATTTCTGCACTTTGCTCAGTTAAAGAAACCATAACACCACAAGAATCAGCATCAAGACCAATTGTGGAGCTCGTGTAGCCAACATTACGAACAACTTGACGCACGATTCCCGGAATATCGCTATAAACTTCACCACGCACTTCGCCAAAAACCACAAACTGACCAACGGAAGCACAAACCTCTACAGCAACATGCGCATGAGAATCCTGACGAAGCATATCGTCCAATATAGCGTCAGCAATTTGATCGCATAACTTGTCAGGATGACCTTCAGTTACAGATTCTGCAGAAATTAATTTACGTTCTTCCACATTTCCCCCTTACGTTTATAGTCGATAAGGCTAAATACAGGCTAAATAAAGTGAAAAACGCAGCCGTGCATCCGCTTTATTGAGCACGGATGATACGCGACTGCGAATACCCATAAAGACGTTTATTAGCAAGGCTTATTAATTACCTTCGCTTAAATCGTCCTCACCAAGAGTCTCTTCAAGCAATCCAGCATTAATTTCGCGGAAAGCAATAGCTAAAGGCTTTTCTTGATTTTGATACTCAACTAGTGGGCCAACATTTTGAAGCAAACCTTCATTAAGCTGAGTAAAATAAGCATTAATTTGACGTGCTCGTTTTGCAGCAAATAAGGCAAGCGCATACTTGGAATCCGCATGTTGCATTAAATCATCAATCGGTGGATTCGCAAGACCAGTAGGTGTTGGCTGAGTGCCTAATGCCATAATATTCTCCAAATTCTATGGTGCCACAATAGTTCCAAAAGGCTTATTATATGCTATCGATTGGATATTGCGTAAGTTTTAACTATAAGTCGTATTCGCTTGCAATAACATTCCACAGTTCATCTGCGGCACGCTCAGCATTATCGTTCACAATAACAACATCAAACTCTTTAGCTGCAGCAATCTCAACTTTAGCGGTTTCCAAACGTTTTGCTTGCTGCTCAGGAGTTTCAGTACCACGACCAATAAGACGACGCTTAAGCTCTTCAAAGCTCGGAGGCGCAATGAACACGTACACGACTTCTAATCCAAGACGAGCTGCCTCTTGTTTTACACGCCTAGCTCCTTGCAAATCTATTTCCAACAAAGTAGGAATATCTTGCGTAAGATGATCCAAAACAGGCTGAAGAAGGGTGCCATAATGAGCCATGCCATGAACCAGCGCAGTTTCCAAGAATTCGCCATTACGCTTACGACGCTCAAATTCTTCTTCATCTAAGAACCAATAGTGAATACCATTAAATTCACCAGGTCTAGGCGCACGAGTGGTAGCAGAAACAGATAGCCAAATATGTGGATGCTTCTCACGAAGTATGCCTTCTACTGTGCCTTTACCAGCCGCAGTAGGACCCGTTAATACGATTAATCGACGTCTAGACTGCGAAACTGCAGTCTCATCCGTGGCACCCATTTGTTTACCTCTCGTTTACACACATTCGCCTGAATCAACAAGAGCCTGACGAATATCCAATGCTATGCGTTCAGTTGCAGCCGAAAGTTCACCAATATTTGGACCATGCGACGCAATCGAACGCGAAACAGTTACCAATACATTACCATGTGTACCAGCAAAAACACGCTTTAAATCGTCAGCTTCTGCACCTTGCCACCCATAACCAGGAGAAAGAATTGGACCAGTAAAACTGGTTACGTCAATTCCACCACCGTTCATCCAGTCGCCAATAGTCGCTCCAACAATTAAACCAACAGAACCCATTCCTTTAGTTTTATTGTTAAAACTTTGAGCCGTTTGAGCAATTCCGTGAGCTACAGTAGTTCCGCGGTAAGTTCCGCTTTGCCTAATAGCAGTTTGCAAACTTGCGCCTTCGCGATTAGAAGTTAGAGACGCAATAAAAACACCGCGACCGTTATTAAGAGCTTCGTTAATTAAGCCGCCCATAGAACGTGCACCATAATAAGGAAGCAAAGTAATAGCATCAGCAAGAAGCGGAGCTCCAGGCTTAAAATATGCGTCTGCAAGCGCAGAAATAGTAGTAGACAATCCTCCATGACCGCAATCAACAATAGTAATAATATCCATTTGACGAGCGGCATACAGCACACGCTCAAGCGCTGCGAAACCCTTAGAACCATAGCGCTCAAACATGCTGGATTGGAATTTAACTGCCGCTGCCCTACCATTCATAGCTTGCAGCATGCGCATAGAAAAAAGTTCAGCTCCAAGAGCATCCATGTTGTATCCCCAATTAAGCAGCATTTTGCGATGAGGATCGATTCCAACACACAATGGTCCATATTTTGCCATAGCGTTCTTCAAACGCAAACCAAAATCGGATCGTTGCGCCTGCACTTCTTGATCACGAATGCTCTCGGTCATGTATTAAGCCCGACTTTCTTGACTTTCTGCCTGTTCAATTGCAAACAACTGCTGAGCATGTTCTTGTATGCTCATCACCTGATAATCGTTGTTCTTAACAGCTTCAATAGCCATTAATACTGGTGCGAATTCGGTAATAGTAGTGAATTGCGGAAGATCAGCTGCTACAGCTGCTGCACGAATGGCATAACCATCAGTGCGCGATCCCCTTGAATTCGGCGTATTCAATACCATATCAATCTTACCATTTTCGATAAGCTCTACAACATTCTTACCGATTCTTTCATGTGCTTTCTCACTATTTGGCATATCCTTCGCCGTGTCGCCCTGACTAGAAAGCTTATCGACAATCACGGAATCAATACCATAACGACGAAGCACAGAAGCTGTACCTTCAGTAGCCCAAATCGTAAAACCAAGCTCCACTAATCGCACTGCAAGAAGCGGAAGTTGACGCTTATCTGCATCACTTACAGACACAAACACGTTGCCGCTGGTAGGCAAACCACCCTTGTATGCTGCAAGCTGGCTCTTAGCAAAAGCATGTGGGAAGTCACGATCGAAGCCCATAACTTCGCCGGTAGAACGCATTTCTGGTCCGAGCAAAATATCAACCGTACGACCAACAGGAGTGCGGAAACGCTTGAACGGCAGCACAGAAGCTTTAATAGCAACTTGCTGACCTGGATGAATATCACCACCATCGCCTTGCGGAAGAAGAAGTCCACGCTTGCGCTGCTGTGCAATTGTTTCACCAGCCATAATTCGAGCAGCAGCTTTAGCAAGAGCAACACCAGTAGCTTTAGAAGCAAACGGAACAGTACGAGACGCTCGAGGATTTGCTTCAATTACATACAAAGTGTTTGCCATAAAAGCGTACTGCACGTTAATCAGACCGCGAACTGAGCAGCCGCGCGCAATCGAAAGCGTGCCTTCGCGAAGGCGGCGAATTTGATCGTCCGAAAGCGTGCTTGGAGGAAGAGTACAAGCAGCGTCACCAGAGTGCACGCCAGCTTCCTCAACATGCTCCATAATGCCGCCAATATAAAGCTCGTTGCCGTCGTAAAGCGCGTCAACATCAATTTCAATAGCGTCCTGAAGGAACTTATCAATCAAAAGCGGCGAAGGCAAGCGGCCAGAAACAACAGTGTCTGCTCGAGCTTCATCCAATGCGCGATCAACATACTTTGCAAGCTGAGCGTCGTCGTACACAATCTCCATTCCGCGACCGCCGAGTACGTAGCTTGGACGCACAAGAACTGGGTAGCCGATTGCGTGAGCTGCATCTTTTGCTTCCTCAAGGCTTAAAGCTGTGCCGTATCGAGGAGCGTTCATGCCTTCTTGACGAAGAACTTCGCCGAAAAGCTCACGATTTTCAGCCAAATCGATAGCCTCAGGAGTCGTTCCCAAAATTGGAACTCCTGCAGCTTTAAGACGAGCAGCAAGCGAAAGTGGCGTTTGGCCACCAAGCTGCACAATCACGCCCTTAACAGGTCCAAGCTTCTTTTCTGCTTCGTAAATTTCAAGCACATCTTCGAAAGTAAGAGGCTCAAAGTAAAGGCGGTCAGACATGTCGTAATCTGTAGAAACTGTTTCAGGATTGCAATTAACCATAATGGTGTCGTAATCCTTGCCCAATTCCTGAACAGCGTGAACGCAAGTGTAATCAAACTCAATACCCTGGCCGATTCTGTTTGGACCAGAGCCAAGGATAATCACAGCTTCGCGATCGCGCTTCTTCAACTCGCTTTCGTCAGCGTAGCAAGAATAGTAGTACGGAGTTGCTGCGTCGAACTCAGCTGCGCAAGTGTCAACAGTCTTGTAAACAGGGCGCAAACCGTAAGCCCAACGAAGCTCACGAACCATGTTTTCGCCTTCGTCGCCAAGATTACGCAAATGCGCAATCTGCACGTCCGAAAGACCAGCAAGCTTAGCACGCTTCAAAACTTTAGGAGTTAAGGTTTCAGCTTCACGAACTGCGAGCGCAGTTTCGTTAATTTGAGCCAGCTGCTCTACAAACCAAGGGTCGATTTTTGTTGCTACAAAAATTTGATCTGGCGTTGCTCCACCCCAAAGCGCGCGCTGGATTTGCAAGTAGCGATGCTCGGTTGGAGTATGCATTTCTTCAAGAAGCTTATTAACTTCTTCCTTGCTTGGACGCTCGCCATCCCAGCTAAAGCACGCGTGACGCTTGTCGATTGAGCGCATTGCTTTTCCAAGGGATTCCTGGAAGTTTCCAGCCAAAGCCATTGCTTCGCCAACCGACTTCATAGAAGTTGTAAGCGTGGTGTCTGCTCCTGGGAACTTTTCGAAAGCAAAGCGCGGAATCTTCGTTACAACATAGTCGATTGTTGGCTCGAAGCTTGCAGGAGTTGAACGCGTAATATCGTTTTGAATTTCATCCAAAGTGTAGCCTAAAGCAAGTTTCGTTGCGATTTTTGCGATTGGGAAGCCAGTTGCTTTAGATGCGAGCGCGGAAGAACGAGACACACGCGGGTTCATTTCGATTACGATAATGCGACCAGTTTGAGGGTTGATTGCGAACTGAATATTGCAACCGCCGGTATCGACGCCAACGCCTCGAATAATAGCGATACCGATATCGCGCATCTTTTGATACTCTCGGTCGGTAAGCGTAAAGCAAGGAGCTACTGTAATCGAGTCGCCAGTGTGCACGCCTACAGGATCGACGTTTTCGATTGGGCAAACAACTACGACGTTATCTTTTGCGTCGCGCATAAGTTCAAGCTCAAACTCTTTCCAGCCTTCAATGCCTTCTTCAATAAGCACTTCGTTTGTTGGAGAATAGTGAATGCCGGCTCCTGCAATGCGGTGAAGCTCTTCTTCGTTATGAGCAATACCAGAGCCCAAGCCGCCCATTGTGAAGCTTGGACGTACTACTACCGGGTATCCTAAAGTTTCAACAATTTTGTCTACTTCTTCAATCGAGTGAGCAATAAAGGATTTTGCTGACTCAGCTCCGGCTTTTTCAACGACTTTTTTGAAAAGCTCTCGGTCTTCGCCGCGGTCGATTGCTTCCAAAGAAGCGCCAATAAGCTCAACGTTATATTTTTCTAGGATTCCTGCACGACCCAAATCCATTGCAGCATTAAGTGCAGTTTGACCACCAAGCGTTGGAAGAAGCGCATCCGGACGCTCCTTTGCAATAATTCGCTCCAAAATCGAAGTGTCAATTGGCTCAATATATGTTGCGTCCGCAAGTTCCGGGTCGGTCATAATCGTAGCCGGGTTAGAGTTGACCAAAATTACGCGAATGCCTTCTTCGCGAAGAACTCGGCAAGCCTGCGTTCCGGAATAATCAAACTCTGCAGCCTGACCAATAACAATCGGGCCGGAACCAATTACCATAACCGACTTAATATCAGTACGTTTTGGCATAGTAAACTTCTCTTTCCGTAAATCTTAAAATCTTACTTGCTTTTTCGAGTGTTTTCGCGCATCAATTGCACAAAACGGTCAAATAGATAGGAAGCATCGTGCGGGCCTGCTGCAGCTTCCGGATGATATTGCACTGAGAACGCTGGAATATCAAGGCATTGCAAGCCTTCTACAACATTGTCGTTCAAGTCAATATGCGAAACTAGCACGCGACCAAAGTGACCGTTTCCATAAGGAGATTGGACAGGACCGTCAAGAGGAGCGTCCACTGCAAAGCCGTGATTATGAGCTGTAACTTCCACTTTTCCGGTTGTAACGTCTTTTACAGGCTGATTAATACCGCGGTGACCAAACTTCAGCTTGTAAGTGCCAAAGCCGAGCGCGCGACCAAGCAACTGGTTTCCAAAGCAGATACCAAAGAACGGGTAGCCTGCATCCAAAACTTTACGCAAAAGCTCAACTTCGCGATTTGCTTGGCCAGGATCTCCAGGACCATTCGAGAAGAATACACCGTCTGCGTTAAGAGCTTGCAGCGATTCGAAGCTTATTGAGGAGCTTACGACGTGCACACGGCAGCCGCGCTCAGCCAAACGGTGAGGAGTCATGGATTTAATACCAAAGTCAACTGCTACAACCGTGTAAAGCGGATCTTTTCCTTCAAAATCACCGCAAGGCTCAATCGTATACGTTTCTTTAGTGCTGACTTCATCCGTTAAGCGCAAGCCTTGCATTTGAGGAGTCTGCTTAATTTCGTCAACGAAAGAAGCAACGGTACGAAAAGCCCCGGTTGACGAATCAACCAGGGCCTTATTAGAAAAAATGCCGGCACGCATAACGCCTACCGAGCGTAAATGACGTACCAGCTTTCGAGTATCAATACCACTAATGCCAACGATACCTTGCTTTTGTAAATCGTCTTCCAAGGAACCTTCAGCTCGCCAATTGCTAACTACTGGGCTTGGCTCCTTAACCACGTAACCTGCAACCCAAATGTGGGCAGATTCTGGATCTTCATGATTCATTCCCGTATTACCTATATGTGGGAATGTTTGAACTACGATTTGTTGATCATAACTTGGATCAGTTAATGTTTCTTGATAACCAGTCATGCCCGTGGAGAACACAATCTCAGCGCGCGTAGAACCTTGCGCACCAAAAGGCTTACCAACGTAAACCTGACCATCCTCCAACACCAATACTGCATCATCACTGCCGAATCCGGCAAAGGTGTCGTTGTAATCCACCTTAACCCCCTTATGGCTTTAGGATATTCGTGGTAAGTCTACTCAGGTTGGCGGACGGGCGACGCGCCGGCAATAAGTTATTGCGCGTTATGTGTTCTTGAGTATCGTCTATGAGTTTTGTAACTGATTTAGTTTTTTGGTTTTGACGAGGCTAGAAAAATTGTGTTTGCGCTTATAGCGCTCGTACACTTTGCGTGTACTCGCTGCTGAGCTTGCGTTGAAAGCACACCGTGCTTTCAACTTGAGCAAGCTCACGCTCCGAGTTGCCTTCGCGCGCTACGCTTTAAGCGCTTCGGCAGGTCGTCACGCCCAGTCCTTCGGGCGCTCTGGCTGCTAAAAGCGCTTATTGTGTTCGCCTATATTTAAAGAATGTAGCTTCTCAGTCCTCTTTTAGCACTGAACACAATTTTTCCAGCCTCTCAACACACTAACCAACAACACAAAACTCATAGACTCGTGCAAAAAGTTACGCAAAGTGCGTGGAATAGCGCAATAACTTACACTTTGTCTTGTAATTGATAGGAATGTTTAGCGTGGCGTAAGCAGAGCATTAATGCTAGTGTTACCCAATCAACAGAAATCGATGTCTGCGAAAATACTAACTCAACTACTCCTGAGTGTCAGCAGTAGGTTCCGCAGCCTCGTCGCTAGAGTCTTGAGATTCGCCATTAAACTTTGCCAAGCAAGCATCTTTATCTGCCATAATCGCGCTTAGTAAGCCGTGAATAAACGCAATAGCTTCGTCATCGCTATACATTTTTGCGAGCGCAATCGCCTCGTCAATAGCAACTTTATCTGGAATCTCATCGTTAAGAAGCATTTCCCACACCGCAATGCGCAAAATATTGCGATCGATAACAGCCATTCTGCCAACTTTCCAGCCAGTCGAATAGCGGTTTAGCGTCTTGTCGATTCTGTTACGTCGCTCTCCTACGCCTCGAACAATCTCAATAGCGTACTCTGGGAGCGGAGTTTGAGCGCCAGGCTCCTTAACTCGCTCCTCAAGCAAAGAAAGAATATGCTGATTCTTCTCATCCGCCTCATACAGCGTATTCAAAGCCCTTTTACGAGCGGTAGAACGTGCCATCGTAACGCCCTTCTGTGTAACGTATAAAAATTACTTAATAAAGTTGTATCAAAAATTACGCGACCCAGCAACGAATAATCGCCACCGGGTCACTCTATAAAAATTATTGAGAAATAAATAGCTAATTTAATTAGATAACTAATTATTTTAATTAGATAATTAATTCTTTAGTTTTCACGACCAAGATAAGAGCCGTCACGAGTGTCGACCTTCACCTTTTCGCCTTCACCCACAAAGAGTGGAACCTGGATTTCAGCACCGGTTTCCACTGTTGCAGGCTTAGTACCAGCGTTAGAACGGTTGCCTTGCAAGCCTGGCTCAGTGTGAGTAATAGTCAAAATCACTGAAGCTGGAAGCTCAACGCTCAAAGGAGTACCGTCATGGAAGCTTACGATGCAGTCGGTGCCCTCAAGCAAATACTTGCTCTGCTCGCCAACTAAAACCTTAGGAATATAAACCTGGTCGTAAGTGGTCATATCCATAAAGACGAAGTTGTCGCCATCTTCGTATGAATATTGCAACGTGCGGTTATCAACGGTCTCGAACTCCATCTTCATGCCGGCATTAAAAGTCTTGTCGACAATCTTGCCCGAGAGCACGTTCTTAATGGTGGTACGCACAAAAGCAGGACCCTTGCCTGGCTTCACGTGCTGGAACTTAACGACGGTCCAAAGCTGACCGTCAAGGTTCAAAACCGATCCATTCTTAATATCATTGGTAGTCTGTGCCACGAGTTACCCGTTTCTTTCGCTAATAGGCTGCAAATTAAGCAGCTAAGAAATAAACCTTGCTTATTATGCCACAAAGTGTCAACTTATGCATTCGTGTACCGATAGCAGCGAAATTATATACTTAATAATATGAAACTTCTTGGCAATATTGTGTGGCTGATATTCGGCGGTCTCTTCATTGCTGCAAGCTGGTTACTTATAAGTTTCCTTCTTTGCATAACCGTTATTGGCGTACCATTCGGTATTCAAACATTCAAAATGGCAAAGCTCACACTCACGCCATTTGGAAAACACGTTATTTACCGAGGCGGCACTAGCACAATTTGGAACATATTATGGATTGTATTTTTCATTGGGCCAATGCTTGCATTAGGTTATATCGTTTCAGGATTCATTTGCTGCTGCACAATTGTTGGCATTCCATTTGGCATACAATCTTTCAAAATGGCAAAACTTGCGTTGTGGCCGTTTGGTTCCGAAATTGTAGAAGATAGTTACGCACCATACGTACGCAAGTAATCTGCAGCGCGCGAAGCTAATTCCTCATCCATAACTGGCTTACCGTCACTATTAGTGAGTTTTTGAGCTGCAGCGAAAATTTCGCGCACATTTGCAATTGGCAAAACTGGGAATCCAAACTCCTGCTCTACTGCTTTTACTGCAGAAAGCTCACTGTCTTTCGTGCGTTCCATTCTGTCTACTGCCAAAATCAAGCCAACAACTTGCACATTTGCTTCCGCTTTAAGCTTTGGCAAAGTTTCGCGAACTGCAGTTCCAGCAGTCATCACGTCGTCAACTAACAGAACTTTCATGCCGTCTTTTAACGGTTTTCCAACCATAATTCCGCCGTCGCCGTGGTCCTTTCGTTCTTTGCGGTCGAAAGTAAAACCAACAGGCATATTGTGATTATTCGTCAAAGCCATTGCCGTAGAAACTGCCAGCGGAATGCCCTTATAAGCAGGACCGAAAACAGTGTCGATATCTTGCGGAAGTTTGCCGTCTTCGATTGCTGCAACAACGCGCTGAGCATAGTACGCGCCTAAGCTCGCGATTTTCATGCCGTCGTCAAAAGCGCCAGCGTTAATAAAATAAGGTGATTGACGACCAGATTTCAGTGTAAAGTCACCAAATTTAAGCGCGCCTGAATCAAGCAAAAACTTTGTAAAACGTTCGTCTAATTCTGCCATAATTAGCTCTCTTTCTTAAAATATTTTTAAATACTTTCTAAATAATTTCTTAAATATTTTCTAAATACTTTTTAACTACCTTTTAAATACTTAATTTCAGCGCCAAGTCTTTCCTTCGGCAAGTAAAGACGCAAGCTTTGGACGAGAATCAAGCAAATCATCAAGCTCGCGAGCAATGCGAATAGGAGCAGTAGGATCCACCAAAGCGGCAGCACCAACTTCTACAGCATTAGCGCCAGCATACAAGTATTCCAAAGCTTTTTCGCCGGAATCAATGCCACCAATGCCAATAATTGGAATATCTGGCATAGCTTGACGAACTCGCCACACAAATCCAAGACCAATCGGGAAGATTGCAGGACCGGAAACACCGCCTGTGCGGTTTGCAATAATAGGCTCGCCTGTTCGAATATCAATTCGCAAACCAACAAGCGTATTAATCATGCTTAAAGCATCTGCTCCAGCATCAACTGCAGCTTTGCAAATCGAGACAATATCCGTCACATTTGGCGTCATTTTTACAATCATTGGCTTATCTGTCATTGCGCGAAGTCGCTTAATTAAGCGGTGTAATGCCACCGGATCCGTGCCAACGCTCATTCCGCCGTGAGTTACGTTTGGGCAGCTTACGTTAATTTCAAGCATGTCTGCAGCAGAATCTGCAAGCTTTTCAACAACTTGCGCATAATCGTCGTCACTGTGCCCTGCAACATTAGTAATAACAAGCGCTCCCATTTTCTTTAGTTTCGGAAGCTCGTCTACTAAGTAGTGGTCGACGCCAGGATTTTGCAATCCAACTGCGTTTACCATGCCAGAAGGAGATTCTGCAGTGCGCGGAGAAGGATTTCCTTCCCACGGAACAGGTGAAACGCCTTTTGTGCAAATTGCGCCGAGTTGGCTTACGTCGTAAAAACGTCGGCAAGCTGCAAGCTGGAAAGTTCCAGAAGCTGTACCAACCATGTTTTTCCACTTAACGCCTGCAACTTGAGTTGGATGTTTCCAAACGTGGCTAGTGTCAAAGCCAAGAGTTTCAGCGGAATTTGTTGCGGAATTTGCGTTATTTACAGAATTATTTTCGTCATTATTTACAGCATTCATATTTTTTACTCCCAACCCAAACGATTCGCATCAAAAACAGGACCGTCGTTGCAAACTTTCAGCCTGCCTTCCAAAGTGTCAACAACGCAAGCAACGCAAGTTCCGTATCCGCAGCCCATACGCGCTTCCAAACTGAGTTGGCATTCAATATTTCTTTCATGCGCCCAGTGAGCTACGGCTTTCATCATAGGCAAAGGACCGCAAGACAAAATCACCGTTGGTAAATCGTCTCCAAAATTAAAATGCTGACTTTCTTCAAGCTCGTCTAGCAGCGTAATAACAGTTCCTTCAGCATTCGTAATACTGTGTACGTCTGAAATATATTCTTTCGTTAAATCATCTGCAAAACGCTTATTACGGTAGCCAAGCACTGCCGTTACGCTAGAATCTTCACACTTTGAAAGCGCTTGAGCAGCACACAAAATAGGTGGCACACCCAAGCCGCCACTGACCAACAGATAATGTGCAGGTTTGGAAATATTAAAGCCAAGTCCCAAAGGTCCAAGAGCGTCAATGCTATCTCCTGGCTTAAGCTCAGCAAACTTAGCAGTGCCTTTGCCAATCACAGCAAAAATCAAAGTAAAAGTATCGCCTTCTACGCTTGCAACTCCAAAAGGACGCGGAAGCATAGCAGTCGGGTCAGGGGAATACAAGTTCACAAATTGCGCAGGAGCAGCTTTTTTAGCAATCTCAGAATCTCGCAAAGTCAAACGGTACACGCCTTCGTCTAGCTTCTCATTATTGAGTACTTCTACAGCTCTACGCCCCCAAAGGCGCGAATATTTTGCATTATTGCTTTCGTCTGCAGAACTTGAGCCGGAAGAATCAAAAGCGTCTTCACGTAACGTAATTATGGCGTTTCCAGAGGCTTTTCGCGTTGGAATAAACATGCCATCACTCATGTGGTTTCCCCTACCCTTGTATGTGTTTTGTACCGTTGCGTTTTATTTTTAATTTTAATTATATTTTTAGTTATATTTATTTTAGTTATACATTCTAGCGATACACTGCATTTCTCAAGTCGTCACGCATATTTTTCGCAGCAACAGCTGCAGAATCACGCACAATATCAAGAATGTCATCGAGAGACATGTGCCCTTGATTTTTAGCGTAATCTTCAGACTTTTTCCAAGCACCAATAATACCGCGCGAAGAATTGACAATAGCACCTTCAGAATTTGCATCAAACATTCCAGCAACATCTTGAGCAGTACCGCCTTGAGCACCATAGCCTGGAACCAAGAAGAAAGTGTGCGGCATAATCTCGCGCAAATGCTTGCCCTCCTGCGGATGCGTGGCACCTACAACTGCACCAACTCTTGAATAACCGTGCTTACCAATGCTTGAAGCACCCCAGTTCTCAATCAAATCAGCCATATGCTCATACACTGGCTTGCCATCTTGCAAAATAAGCTCCTGCAGCTCTTTGCTAGAAGGATTCGAAGTGCGAAGCAGCACAAAAATGCTTTTATCGTGCGCTACCGCTTCATCGATAAAAGGCTTCACGCCATCCGAACCCATATAAGGGTTTACTGTAAGCGAATCTTCATGCCAAACGTCAAGATTTTTAGAGCTTTTTAGAAGATTTTTAAGAGATTGAGGAAGCGCGTTACCAGTAGCATTTTCGTCTTCAAAATATGAAGAAAGATTAGCGAAACCGCTTAAATGAGCAGCATACTGACCAGCTGTAGAGCCAATATCTCCGCGCTTTGCGTCACCTATTACAACTAATCCTTGCGATTTTGCGTATTCGCAAGTCATTGCGTACGTGTCCATTCCAGCGGAACCTAGTGCTTCGTACATCGCAATTTGCGGCTTTACAGCCGGCACAAAATCTGCAACCGCGTCGATAATAGCGCGATTAAACTCAAAATAAGCTGTAGCTAAAAGCGTTGGCAGCGCATCCTCGCCTTCTACTTCTTGCAAAACTTCGTCCGCAAGAGAGCTAATAATTTCGGCTGGTACAATACCTGGCTTAGGGTCCAAGCCCACAACACTAGGATTTTGCTTGGCTGCAATCGCTTCAATAAGTTCGTCCATAATTTACTACCATTCCAAATTTATATTTAATCAATCACATTCTCGAGAAAGCAATTTCTGAACCAATAATCGTCGCAACAGGTCTGCCTGTAAGTTGCCATCCCTCAAAAGGAGTGTTTCGAGCTTTTGAATGGAACGAATTTGCGTCAACCGCCCAATTTTCGCGCATATTAATCAGCACTAAATCAACGTTTTCAGGGTGCTCAGTAATACTTAAACGCAGCGTTCGCTTGTTTGCGCATCGCGAAGAAACGTTAAGCAAAGCCGCAATATCAGTAGGTCTTCTGCTCATCAATTGCATTGGATTTACTGCCATCAATTCGATTAAATGCTTATCGTCCGTATATCCTGCATCAACAAGCACTTTGCGGCACACACCATACGCGCACTCAAGCCCAATAATTCCGTTAGGAGTGCTTGCAAAATCTCCTGACTTTTCTTCCGCAGTGTGAGGCGCGTGATCTGTTGCAATCATGTCAATTGTGCCATCCGCAATAGCAGCGAGCGTTGCTTGCCTGTCCACTTTTGAACGAAGAGGAGGATTCATCTTAGCCATAGCACCATATCGCAAAACATCCTCATCACATAAAGCTAAATAGTGAGGCGCAGTTTCGCATGTAATTGGCAATCCCTCTTTCTTCGCTTTACGAATCGCCTCAAAAGCAGCAGCAGTGCTCACATGCTGGAAATGCACGTGTACGCCAGTTTCGCGGGAAGCATCAATATCTCGCTGAACAATTGCAAGCTCAGTAGAAGCTGGAATTCCACCAACACCAAGCATTTTTGCAATCGGACCCTCGTTTACAGCTCCCGTATCATGATGCTCACAATGCTCCACGAATGGCAAACCAGTTTGTTTTGCCATAGCTAACACATCTCGCAAAATTGGCTCAGGCACTGCAGAACCGTCGTCGCTTATGGCAGTAATTGGATGCTTTTTCATTGGAGACGTTTTTTCTGCGTCTTCAATTCCAGCAACATACTTTTTCCAAAGCTCAATATTGCTTGGTTTTAAGCCTTTACGACCCAAAGATGCGCACACGCTTAAATCGTAGCGAACCGGCAATTTTACGCCGTAAATGCAGCCGTAACGCTGCAAATAGTCGATTACGTTTTCTACATCAAAAGGAGCGTCATTCCAAGGCTCACCGTCTACCGCAGGAACAGTATTTGGCATAATCAAAACTTGCGTATAACCGCCAGCCGCAGCAGCCTCACTGCCTGTCATCATTGTTTCTTTTGCGGTTTGCCCTGGATCTCTAAAATGTACATGCGGATCTGCAAAGCCAGGAGCAACAACCCAATCGCTTGCGTCAATGTCGCCAGTAACGCGCGCATTCTGCTCTATAAGGGCATCCTGACGAACGCCATCAACAATAAGATCAATACGTTCGCCAGTATCCCACACAGAGATATTGCGCAAAGTTAAGGTGCCTGATTCGTTCATTTCACTCCTGGTTTTGCGTAATTTTTACAGTTATATAATAATATTATTAAATTTTTTACTTAGTTTCTGCTTCTTCGTCGCAATACATGCAGCGATACTCGTGCCTTACGGAATCAGCTTTGTAGAACTTGCGTTTAAGAGTTAGTTCGCTGTTTGTTATGCAACGAGGATTCGGGCATGTAAGAGTTTCAGGCGCATTCTCGTCGGTTGTGTGAACGCGAGGATCCGTTAATGAAATTCCGTGTGCATCAACCGCTTGCAATTCGTCTTCTGGAACGTTCACAAAATCAGTTGGCCCGTAGCCGCAAAGCTCGTCGCCAAGAACGGAACTTTCCAAAGCCATACGCATAAGCATACCGTTTTTAACCTGCTCAAAGTATGCTGCGCGCGGATCGTCGTCAACATCAACAGCAATCTCGTTAATTCGAGGAAGCGGATGCAGCACAGGCATATGCGACTTTGCTTTTTGCAATTTTTCTTCAGTCAAAATGTACGTGTCACGAAGTCGCAAGTATTGCTCGCGATCCGTAAAACGTTCTTCTTGCACGCGAGTCATGTAAAGCACGTCAAGCTTGCCAATAACTTCCATCAAGTCGCGAGTTTCTTCATAAGTGCACGAAGGAGTGTCAATAATACGGTCGATTACGTACTGCGGAGTTTTAAGCTCATCCGGGCTAATCAGCACAAAATGAACGTTTCCAAAGCGGCACAAAGTTTCAATAAGCGAGTGAACCGTGCGACCATATGTTAAGTCGCCGCACAAGCCGACAGTGAGATTATTAAGGCGGCCGAAACGCGCAAGAATCGTTGCCAAGTCTGCAAGAGTTTGAGTTGGGTGCATGTGACCGCCGTCGCCAGCGTTAATAATAGGCGTGCTCACAGCTTGCGTTGCAACAAAAGCAGCACCCTCCTTTGGGTGACGCATTGCAACAACATCGACATAGTTAGACACGACTTTCAAAGTATCGTTTACAGTCTCACCTTTGCTCGCGCTGGAAAGTTGCGCACCTGCAAAACCGATTACTTTTCCGCCTAAACGCAGCATTGCTGTTTCGAAGCTTAAGCGAGTGCGCGTGCTCGGCTCATAAAAAAGAGTGGCCAACACTCTGCCATCGCAAGTGTGAGCCACTTCTTTACGGTGCGAATCAATGTATCGCGCTTTGTCTAAAAGCATTCGTATTTGCGCAGTTGAAATATCGTCTAATGTAACAACACTTTTGCCAGCTAGAGAATTTGCAATTGTGCTGCGAGAAAAAGTTTGATGTAAAGAACTAGAAATTGCGTTCGTCATAATAAGTACCGCTCACCTTCCGTCAATTGGCAAACGGTCGCAACCACACGCGACCTACGTAATTTTACTGATTAGCGTTGACGAATCCCCCACCCCCGGAGTGGCGGAGAACTATAACTTATTATGCAACATTTAATAAGTACTTAATCCAATAAATCTATTTGTTCCAATACAGTTTGTTGATTACGTTTACCATAAGTAACCTTCAAAATATAAACTGTATTTTCTTCTAAAACAACTCTGTAATAAACAAGAAAATTCTTTACAATAATACGACGCACACCAAGTGAATTCCAAGGCTCATACTTAACTACAGGTGCAAACTGAGGAAAAAGAGACAGTCTTTCGATACTAGATTTAATAAAATTAATAAATTCTTACGGAAGTTTTCTTAGAGATATTAGATGCAATATAGTCTCTTATATTTTTTAAATCGTTTTCTGCATCTTGAGTAACAAGAATATCAAAGGAACTCATTACAAGCCCTTTTCTAACTCAGCAAAAACATCCGCATACGGACGCACTAAACCAGAAACTGACTGCTTATAACTATGCATAAGTTTTGCAGCAAAACCAGTAGATAATAATTCGTCATTTTCTTCTAAATTTTCACCACTGACTGCTTGTTTTATAGGCGCAGAAACATCAGCATAAAAAACTGAAGTGTTGGCTCTTTCTTTTACATTATTACTCATTACTGCATTTTTCATTAAAATCACCTCCCGTCCTGCAATTATAACCTAAAGAAGAGAATGCAACAATAAATGTGAAGCGACTAAAGATTGAGAAATTAGCGAGCGTAGAAAAGACGAGACATGATTTCACGGCACTGACGCATAGTTGCTAAAAGATCGTTTTCAAAAACGCGGCCCTGGTTCGGCTCGTAGCCAAGGTAAGTTGCAATTCCGCCCAAAGAATACGAGTCAGTTGGAATAATATCTGCGCGAGCCATTGAGCCAGACCACAAGAAGTTTGAGTTGCGCACCGCGGAACACATATGCCAGCAGCGGCTTAAAACTTCAGCATCCTCGTCGCTTATAAAATGCTCAGATTGCAATGCTTTCAACGCTTGCATAGTTCCAATTACTCGTAAAGACTCATGCTTTGAAGCATATTGCAATTGCATCAATTGCACAGTCCACTCAACATCGCTTAAACCGCCACGACCAAGCTTCAAATGCCTGTCCCTACTCACACCTCGAGGCAAACGCTCCGCTTCCATGCGCGCTTTGATCTTACGAATTTCAGCAAGCTGAGAATCACTAAGAGGATTTGCAGCGTAACGCAATTCGTTTACAACGCCATCAAGCAAAGCATCCGCCAACTCCTTAGAACCTGCAGCAAAACGCGCTCGCAACAACGCTTGATGCTCCCAAGTGCTAGCCCATTGACGATAATACTTTTCGCAAGATTCTAGCGAGCGAACAAGCGGACCGTCTTTCCCTTCCGGACGCAAATCCAAATCGACCATGATTTTTGGTTCAAGCGTAAGAGGACCTTGCAAAATATTACGCAAAATATCTACAGTTTTTTGCGCAAAGCGGTGAGCTGCGTTTAAATCGCAATCTTCACCAACAGGCTTGTAAATTACCATAATATCTGCGTCAGAACAGAAGTTTACTTCTCTACCACCGTAACGACCTAAAGCAATAATAGCAATTTCAGCTTGAGGAGCATTCAAATTCATGACTGACACAGCTTCACGCATGGACCATTGCAAAGTCGCATCTAAAATAGCATCAAACACATCACTCATTGCAAGCATAGAAGTATCGTCATCAATTAGACCACACATCCAAGCTAAAGCAACTCGCTCAATTTCCTGCCGGCGAAGAGCACGCAAAGACTGCGCAAAATCCTCAATATTACTTGCATAACGCGCAACCATTGCGCTAGTTTGCATGTCGAGACTTGCCCTATCTCGCGCAGATAACGCTTCGTCGTCACCAAGCCAAGTAATAGATTGCATCGACTGCATCATAGCGTCGCCCAAGTAGCGCGAATCCGCCAAAACGTGGCAAAGACGCTGAGCTGCAGAAGGAGAATCACGCAAAAAACCAAGATACGTGTTCTTTCCGCCAAAACGCTCAGCAAGACGCCGCCACGCAAGCAAACCCATATCTGGATTCTGCCCATCGCCAAGCCACTTCAACACTGCTGGAAGCAAAATTCTGTGAATTTTAGCAGCCCTAGAAAGCCCCTCCGTAAGCGCTTCAACATGCAATTGCGCGGCGCGAGCATCCGCAAAACCAATAGAAGCAAAACGCGCGCAAGCAGCCTCCGGCGAAAGCACAATAGGATCCGCATCCGTTTGAGCGTTAATAGGAAGCATCGGACGGTAGTAAATATCCTTATGCAAGTGCCGAATTTCACGACGAGCTTTATCAAAACGCGCAACTAACTCTTCCGGACGAAGCCGCACAGCACGAGCAAGACGGCAAATCTGATCATTATTGTTAAGCTGCTCTGTAGAAATTGTGCGCGCACGATCCAAGCCGCCGTTTCCTTGCGCACCCAAATCTGGGAACAAATGCGTGCGATGCATACTCCACATTTGCTGACGATGCTCAAGAACACGCTCAAAACGGTAGTGTTCTGCCAAAAGCGCCGCCTGAGACCTAGAGACGTAGCCACCTTGAGCCAACGCTTGCAAAGCGGAAATAGTATCCCTTACTCGAAGCGACTCATCCTCACTTCCGTGCACAAGCTGCAACATTTGCACAGTAAACTCCACGTCACGCAAGCCGCCGCGACCAAGCTTCATATCCAAATCGCGTTGAGAAGCCGGAATAAGCGACTCCACACGCTGACGCATATGCTGGCAGTCAGCTACAAAATGCTCACGACCAGAAGCCTTCCAAATAAACGGCTCGACCATATCGCGATAAGCTTTTCCAAGATCCGCATCCCCTGCTGCAGGGCGCGACTTCAAAAGTGCCTGAAACTCCCAGCTACTCGCCCACTTTTCATAATATTCCATATGAGAATCAAGCCTACGAACAAGAGGACCATCCTTACCTTCCGGGCGAAGCGCAGTATCAATCTGCCAAAGTGGAGGCTCCACAGAGCCCATAACCACCGACTGGCATACTTTTTGCAAAACCATCGCCATAGAAGCACCAACACGCAAAGCAGCATCCTGGTTCTGCTTGTTGCTTAAATCCGCAGGCTCCACAACGTAAATCAAATCAATATCGGAAACGTAGTTAATTTCTTGCGCGCCAAGCTTACCCATAGCAATAATCGCAAATCTGCATGCGGAAGAACCAGTAACCTGTCCGCGCGAAATAGACAACGCTGCCTCTAGAACAGCATCGGCAGCGTCGGAAAGCTTACGACTAATATCTGGCTGCACTTCAACAGGGTCAGTGCTCGCTAAATCAGCTGCCATAATTGTAGCAACATGCTCACGGTAGCGCGCACGAAGCGCAGAAACTGCTTGCGCAAAGCCGAGGGATGTTAAGTAAATTGTGTTGGAATTGCTGCTTTCAGAAGAAACAACTGTTGCAGTATACGCTTGTATTGCCTCGAGTAAGTCTTTTACACGCTCTTCCCTAGTCATTGCAAAAAGATGATTCGGGTCGTTTGCAGCGGCTTTTATAAGATTAGGTCTTGTGCGCATAAGCATTGCCAACGCGTTAGACGCACCTAATACTTGCATTAGGCTTGTTAATGAGTCAGATACTTGCGAATTTGAAGTTGAAATATTATTTATTATTTCGGGGTATGCTTCACTTAAATCTTGCAATGAAAGCAATGCAGAATCTGGATCTTCAACTGTAAGCGCGCTTCTTAGTAGTGTTTCAAAAGATATTTTATTGCAGTTTTTGCATATTGCTATCATTGCGCAACGTGCGGCATCCGGGCGAGAAAAACCGGCTTTAATAAGGCTTCTTGAGGTGAGTGCGGAAGAGTTTGTGCTGCTTTCGTTGCAGTTGGTTTCAGTAGTTGCACTATCTGTTCTGTTCGCACTTTCCATACCGCAACTTTACATTGTGGTGGTGTACAAGGCTGCGAAACTACCTGCTTTCGCGCTCATAGCGTGGCGAGTTTTAGGCATCATTCTTAACGTGGCGCAAGTTTTGGGGGATTTCTCTCCTCGCACGTCCCGTCCTTCAGTCGCTTTGGCTGTTAAAGACTCTCATGCATACTTTGTTCTCTACGAACGTTGCTCCATCAGTCCTCTTTTAGTGCTCGTAAAGAAATCCCCCAAACTCTGCGTATTTAATCGTTAATAACCGTGTCTATCGCAGAGATTTTTCGATTTTTCTTCTTCGCTTGGCGAATCAGCAGCCTGCGGCTCTGCGCGACGACCTGCCGAAGCACTTAAAGCGTAGCGCGCGAAGGCAACTCGGAGCGGAAACTCGCTTAAGTTGGAAGTCCAGTGGACTTCCAACGCGAGTTTCGTAGCAAGCGCGTTACCCGCGCGAGCGTCCGCGCTCAGTGCGAAAAATCTCAAATCTCACCACGCTAATATTCCTGCAACTAAGCTGATGCGGAGTGTGTAGTATGAGTGCCTGGCGTGATGTGTGCGACGACCTGCTTTCGCGCTGCGATTTAGCGCGCGAAGGCAACTCGGAGCGGAAACTCGCTTAAGTTGGAAGTCCAGTGGACTTCCAACGCGAGTTTCGTAGCGAGCGCGTTACCCGCGCGAGCATGTCTTCGCTCAGCACGGACGCTAGTGTTCTTTAAGCAACAAATAGTCACCGTTTGCAAAGCACTGGCGCAAAGCTACAGGAACAGCATGTGCAGCAGCATGAAGAAACAAAAATCCCTCGCGGATTATCGGAAGATAACCTGCGAGGGATTTTAGTTACGCGATAGACTACTCGTTAGAGTGCTTACGACGGCGAGAAGCTACGCCAGCAGCACCAAGACCGGAGAAGATTGCAGCAAGACTTGCAAACAAGCCAGTTGCAGCACCCGTCTTAACAAGACCACCAGCATTACCGGAAGCATTACGCAACGCAGCCTTAGCAGCCTTAAGATTCCTCAAAGCATCATCAACCTGAGCCTGAGTAGCATTCTTATCAGCAAGCACACGCTTAGCCTCAGCCAAAGCACTCACATAAGCTCTAGCAGCAGCAGTATTCGCCTTAGACGCAGCAGAAGAATCTGCTTCAGAATTATTAACCTCAACTCTCAAAGCAGTCTTATCAACCGAAGCACTCTGAGAATCACTAGCATCAGCATCATAGCCGCTACCGCTTCCAACACCACTGCCTATGCCAAACGGGTGATTAATCTTATACTTAGCCGCCTGAAGCTTCTTCAAAGCCGCGTCAACCTCAGCCTGAGTAGCATTCGGATTCTTAAGCACACTGTTAGCCTCAGCCAAAGCCTTGTTATAGGCGTCAATATCCTCAGTCATTCCAATCATAAAGAATACAGAATCACGGAACTTAGCATCAGCATCTGCTTCTGTTTTCAGCTTGGAAGGATCAGTCTTGTAATCATCGGCAATCTTCTTCTTGGCGGCTTGGAGATCCTTTAGAGCATCGTCAAGTTGCTTTTGAGTTGGGACTTTAGTACCATCTGGAAGATCAGTCTTTGGCTTTCCAGTAGTGCGATCAAACTTATCAAGAAGATCCTTGGCAGCCTTGAGCTTCTTGTTATAGTCGTCAAGAGCTTTCTTAGCAGCGTCATCACCCTTAGCAGTCGCATTCTTGAACTCTGGAGTATTCTCGAACACGTCGGTTCTGGTGTCAGTATCTCCGCCCTTCGACTTATCAACTTCTTCTTGCAAGTCATGCGGGCTGGTGACGTAGTTCTTAGTAATCTTATCCTTAATTTCCTTCAGATTCTTAAGAGCCTCGTCAACTTCTTGCTGAGTTGGGAGTTGCTTTCCAGCTGGAATGTTGGCTTTTGGATTGCCACTCTCGTCGAATAGATCAAGAAGTTCATTGGCTTTCGCTAAAGCGTCATTGTACGCTTGTATGTCTGCGTTATCCTTGCTGTCAGCACCCTTCTTGGCAAGAGCATTCTGGTACTCGGTAGACTTTTCGAACTTCTCGGTGTCTGGCTTAGCTCCGCCGTCGTCCTTAAGCTCTTTCGTTTCTTTCTTAAGAGCGTCGACTTTGGTCTTGAAGTTGTCGTCGATATCCTTCTTGGCCTTCTTCAAAGCCGCAAGAGCATCATCAACCTGCTTCTGAGTTGGACGATCTTCTGGCTTTGCGTTTGGATCAGGATTCTTGACCTTTTCAATAAGCTCGTTTGCTTTAGCAAGCTTCTCGGCATAAGCTTTAAGCTTTTCCGTTGCAGTAGCGTCACCAGCGTTCTTCTTTTCAAGCGCGTTCTTGTACTCAACCGACGCCTCGAATGGAGGTGTTACAGGTTGACCCTGTGCGTCCTTATCGCCGACTTCGTTTTCAAGAAGCTTTGCATCAGTCTTGTAGTTGTTAGCAATCTTGTCTTGAGCTGCTTGCAGTTTCTTTAGCAAGTTGTTTACAGACTTCTGAGTTGCTGTCTTCTTCCAGTTATCATCATTAAGCTTCTGCTTGATTTGATTGAGAACATTCTCGAAGCCAGTGTCTTTGCCAGTTTCACCCAAGTCATTTGTAGCACCTGGATCACCAGCAGTCTTCTTAGCAAGAGCATTCTTGTACTCAGGCGTCTTCTTGAAGCCATCATCTGCAAAGTCTTTGGCAGAAGTCAACGCTTCAAAATTCGTCTTGTAGTTGTCAGTAATTTGCTTCTTAGCTGCAGTAAGAGCATCGAACGCATCGTTAATCTGCTTTTGCGTTGGACGTTCGCTGTTCTTCTTGTTTGTATCCTTTGCATCACTTACTAACTTGCGAGCATTTGCAAGAGCATTCTTGTAAGCAGTAACGTCTGCATTTTCATTACCATCGCTTGTCTTAGCTTGAGCATTCTTGAACTCTGGAGTAGCTTCAAAGTCGCCTTCAGTAACAGCAGGAGCATGTTCAGCAGTAGACTTGTTAATTTCTGTCTCAAGACCAGTAGTAACAGTCTTATAGTTATCCTCAAGCTTCTTGCGAGCTTCGTCAAGAGTCTTCAGTGCGTCGTCGATTTCTTTTTGCGTTGGCTTTGCATCTTGCGGCGTGTCTTTATCATCATGCTTCTTCAAAAGCTCCTGAGCTTTTGTTAAAGCTTCATCATACTCCTTCTTAGCCGCTTTGGCATCATCATTTTTCTTAGTATCAGGCTTGCCATCAGCAGTTAAGAAGTGAGGATCAGACGCATTGCGATACGCATCAGAAGTTTGCGTGCCTTCCGTAGGCGCAGGACCCTCTGTAGAACCGTGCTTTTTTACGCTTTCCGCAAGCTTGGTGGTGTCGGTGTTGTACTTGTCAAGCTCTTTGCGAGCGTCGTCAAGCTTCTTCAACGCATCATTGACTTCCTTTTGCGTAGCATCAGGCTTCTTGAGCAAGTCTTTGGCTTCGTTGAGTGCTTTGCCGTAGGCATCTGCTGCCGCTTTAGCAGCAGCGTTCTTGGCATCATCCGGTCCCGAGCCATCAGGCTTTTGGAAGCTTGGCTGCGACGCGTTCTTAAACGCAGGGCTTGGATGAGTGGTTGCGTCCTCGTTAATCGACTTAATCAGCTCGTCGGTCTTAGTCGCAAACTTATCCAGCGCCTTCGCTGCTTCGTTCATTTCCTTAAGGATTGTGTCAACATCCCTGTTCAGCGGCTCACCGTTTTTGTGCGCCTGAATGTCTTTCAGGTAGTCCTTATCGTTAGGGTCGCCATCTTCCTTTGGGATAATGTTATCAGGAATATCATGACCATTTGCTTGATCCTTCGGAAGCGTGTTAGTAAGCGCAGCTGTTAGTTTCGCTGCTGCCTTTTCATACGCTTCCTTAGCCTTTTTAGCAGCTTCTACCTTAGCTTTTTCTTCTTCACTAGGATTTTGCTTTTCGGCAAGTTCTTTCAAATTCGCGTAGGCTGGGCTGTGTTGTATTGCAAAGTCATTAAGCGCAGCAGCCGAAAGTCTGCTGGTGTCGGTTGCGTAGGTGTCAATAATCTTGCGAGCAGCGATTAGCTGCTCTTTAACCGCATCAACCTTTTTCTGATCTACGGTGCTCCCAGGCTTATTTAATTCATCCATCAAGTCTTTTGCAGCGTGATAAGCGTCGTTATAGGCTTTGAAGTCTTTCTTAGCCTGCTCGTCGCCTGCTTGCGCTTTATCAAACGCGTTGAAGTAGGCTGGCATCAAATAACCGCTGAAGTTGTCCGCAATAGCTTTACCAAGATCGGTTTTATCGGTAGAGTATTTGTCGGCATGAAGTGCTGCTTCAGCGTCTTCAAGCGCTTTCTTAGCGTCCTCAACGTCTTTCTTGGTAGCGTTTTTGTCTGCGAGGACGTCTTTAGCTTTCTTTAGCGCGTTGTCATAATTTGTGACAGCTTGCTGAGCAGCAGGATCGTTAGTCTTAGCCTTAGCGTTCTTGTAGAACACACTTTGCTTGGTAGTATCGTTTGGATCAGGATTATCGAAGCTCTTTTGCACCGCAGCGGCAAGAGGAGCCTTGTCGGTTGCGTTGGCATCAAGCGCTGCCTTAGCTTTCTTAAGATCATCAATAGCCTTGTTTACTTCTTTTTGAGAAGCGTTTGGATCCTTGGAGACCTTATCTGCTTCTGCTACAGCGTCGTCGTAGGCTTTGCGCTCTGTCTCGTTAGAGTTCTGGTAAGTTGGGTCGGCGGTCTTAAGCTTCTCGTCGCCTCGCTTAGACGCATCGCCCGTGTTCACCTTACCATGCTGAGCGATGGCATTATTCAACTCATCCTTGTTGGTGGTAAAGTCGTTAAGCTTTTCGCGCGCAGCATCAAGCTTAGCCTTAGCGTCGTCAACAGCCTTCTGCGTGGCGTTCTTGTCTTCCTTTACCTTATTAGCTTCCTCAAGAGCCTTGTCGTAATCTGTCTTTGCCTTCTTAGCAGCTTCGTTTCTGTCCTTATCATCAGAACCGTCTGCCTTCTTGAAGTCAGGGTCGCTTACGTTCTTGAACTGGTTCGTTGCTTGTGTACCAGTTGCGGCAGTACTACCTTCAGCGGCCTTGCCGTTGGCTTCAATCGAGGCGTTCAGCCCGTCCTTGTTGGTGTCAGGACCATCAAGCTCGGCGCGTGCCTTATTAAGGTTAATCGTAGCGTTATCGATTTGCGCCTTCTGCTCTTCGGTAAGGTCTTTTTCTTGCTTGTCCTTAACAGTTGCAAGCAAGTCTGTTGCAGTCTTTAATGCCTTTTCATATGCCTCTTTCTTATCAGCAGACGCGTTGTAATACTTCGACTGTGTTGGAACATCCTTGCCCTCAACGTTTTCGGTCTTGTGCTCGCCAATCGAATCCGAAAGGTCTTTCGTCTTATGATTCGTCTGCGGCACAAAGATAACGTTAATTGCTTTTGCTGTATTGCCTGGATTGCGGCCTTGCTCCAGATAAACATGCTTATAGTATGTCATTGCATACGGCTCAACAAACAGACGCGCCTTGAAAATCTTGCCCTTTTTAGCAGCCACCGTTACAGAGCCAGCCTCTGTATCCCATGAATACGAACCAGCATCTGATAAATTATCACCGAGGTCTACGTCAGAATTAGAAACTTTCTGATTCCCAGACCAATAAGCGCCACCCATATTGCCAAGCGTAAGCTCGCCCGTTGGCTCTTCATTTTGCAACGCATAGTTCATGTGCGACTTGCGCGAATGATTACTTGTACCTTCATAGGCAAGCGTCTCGCCGCCTGTAAGGTCGCGCAAACCAGACTTTGGATCCTTTGGTTTAGCTTTCAGCAAACCAAGAATCTTTGTTGTATCAAATTCTTCTGCTTTAGTTGGATCGTAACGGTAGATAATAGTGGTTTTCTGATCATTACTCCAAGAAATACCTTCGTCGGTTTCGCGACCATCAATCTTGGTTTTAGTCCAAGTAACGTCGTAATCCGTACGAATATTTGGAAGCTTTGTAAGCTTATTAGCCTTTATATCAGACGTAAACTCGGCAACTGCCTTATCGGTCTTGATCTTAACGGTAATCTTGTTTTCCGCCTGACCATTAGAGATACCCTTATTAGCATCACCAGATGCAGTAAGATCGCCAGTAAGGTACGAAAGCGAAATCTGATCTGTGCTGGTAAGGCCAAGCTCTTTGTTGTCTTTGTTAGCTTCGAAAATAGCCTGCTTGATTCGGTCAAGTTCAGCATTTGAGTATCCAAGTGGGTTAGCCACAAAGACTGCTTTCTCGCCAGCTGGAACGACGACATCCTTCTCAGCAAGCTTCTTCAACACAAGGTCACTGAGTGCAATCTTAGGAGCGTCCTTAGCATCCACGCCAGCAAAGTTGATAGTGACTTCACCCTGGTCGTTAATGGTCACCTGATCTTGGCTTACGTGATTAAGGTGCGCAAGCTTGCGTTTAATTTCGGTTTTTACATCATCGGAAACCTTGGACAGGTCGTCCACAATCGGCTTTTCGATACGCGTATCGTAGCGCGCAACAGTAAGTGGAATAGCTTGCGACTTAAAGCCCAAATCCGTAACCATATAGGTGTTAAGCGTATTCGCGCCAGCTACGTAAGTCTTATCCGTTGCGCCTTGAGCTGAGGTTTCCTTATTAATAGCCTCAAATGCAGTCTTGTCGTAAGCACCATCAGCTTTTACGTTAATATTTTCTGTAAATTTATCAGAAAGCTGATTATTTACAGACTTCTTATCACTACGCGCTGTCTCAATATTGCCAGCGGCAGTAATTGCTGATTGAACCTTTTCAGGAGTAAGCTGCTCGTTATACTTAAGCACCACAGAGCCGGAAGTTTTTGGCGGCACAAGCGTTACAGCACGGAATACGTTTGTTTTATAAGCAACAGTTTCGTTATTATCTTTAGTTACGTACACGAAAATAGAGCGACTGGCTGTATACTTCTCAGCGCCTCCATTAAGGTTACCATCCCTAAAAAGAGTTGTCATCTTAAGGTCAGCAGAACCATCATTATTCGCAGTAAACTCATATTCGCCAGAATAAGCTTGGTGTTTACCTGAATTTTTCGAGTAAAAATCAATACCTCTCTCACTTTTCTCATTATTGAAACCATTCGTCTTAGCAGGGAAAATAGCGATACTGGTAATATTGCCATCTTTTGGCTTTGCAAAATGGAAAGTAATAGTATGCTTTTCACCATCTACGCTGTATGTATTGTCTGAGCTTCCCCAGCCATACACGTTCGGCATAGTGTCAGCGTTATTCTCGTCAATATCAATCTTGGTATTAGAGGTATCCGTTGTGTCTGGATTAATTTTATTAGGATCTTGACCTGCTGAACCATCAGAAGCGCGATCTTGATTTTCAGTTGCAGTCTCGTCGGTTGGCTGAGCATCAGGCAACGAGCGCTTACCACGAATCTTTACAACAGTCGATTTATTTTCAGTACCATCAGTATTTACAGTATTCTCGGATTTCTGCTCAGCCTGCTTATTGGTATTCTCAGCCTTATACCCAGCCTCTTTATTAGCTTCAGTCTGATTCTTATCGCCAGCTTCAGCCTTCTTACCAGTCCCAGCATTCTCACCAGCAGTCACAGGCGTCTGAGCTACATCCGGCTTAGTATCAGGAGTACCACTCACCTCCGCCGCCATTGCCGGAGTTGCACCAAAAGCGAACGACGCACCAGCTAACACGCCTGCAGCGCCAACCGTAAACGCCGCCACCTTGCGAGCATCCACAGCCTTCGCAATCGCGTTACTTACTGCAGCATCCAATGTAACCTTGCGTGCGTGCTTTCCGGAATTTGAATTTATCATAATGATATCTCCTTAATATCGATTCTCTCTGAATAAGTCTTTATGAATTTATTAGTGAAGAGCTTTATGTAGTAATCAAACGCTGATTGAACTACAATCAGATACATATAAAACTTCCACTCAGCTTTCAAAAGCACGAATCCCTTGTTGAGATTTATGTTCAATAATACCTAATATATGAATATTTTGCAATGTATCTGTTATGATGCATAGCCTACTAACCCCCCCCCGCGAGACTTTATTTCAACGTTTTCGGCAGGTTTTTGCGGTCAAAATTAATATAGCAAATGTAAGCTAGATTACATTTTTAACGTCGATTCTAAACACATGTTTAGAATAAATTGCATTTATTTTGTGCATATATACATAGATATACATTTATATACACTCACACACTCTATGTTAAATTTCAATACTCACTGCCTGTTGTTCAAAGAACACTAACATCATCGCTGCTGCACACGTCACACCAAGCACTACTACCGCACCACAGAACACTAGCGGCTTTACTGGTAGTGAGAGTGGGTGTTGCTTGGTCGAGCAATATAAAAGCGGAACGATAGTAATATCTTGCTGATAAATAATATTTCTGCAGAAAAAGTAAGTAAAAAACTAAACTTAACTATGCAACCTATAAGTTCAAGTAAGGTATAAGAGCGGAGCGCTGCGAGACAAGTAACACCCACCCTCACAGCCACTCCAAAACGCTGCAACCTACCCAATCTTCGTAAACAGCGGCTTCACATTCGCCCAAATCCTGCGCGCAATGCCCGGGTGATTCATGGTATACAAGTGAATGCCATCCACACCTTCAGCAATTAAATCGTTAATCTGCTGAGAAGCAAAAATACTGCCAGCATCGCGCAAACAATCAGCATTACTCCCCCAACGATCCATCATTGCGGAAACTTGCGAAGTAATGCGAGACGCACACAAACTCGTCATGCGCTTAACTTGCGAAGCGTTCGCAACAGGCATCACGCCAGCTTCAATTGGCACATTAATACCAGCGGCACGAGCTAAATCACGGAAACGCAAAAAATCCTCGTTATCGTAAAAAAGTTGCGAAATTAAATGCGTAACACCCGCATCAACCTTGCGCTTCAAATTATCAATATCCGCTTGCAAACTTTCCGCTTCCGGATGCTTCTCCGGGTAGCAAGCACCCAAAATCGGCAAATCCGGGTGCTTTGAACGAATATAATAAACCAAGTCGCTAGCGTGCTCAAAAACGCCTGCCGCTTCCTGGCCTGCAATCACGTCGCCGCGCAAAGCCAAAACACCGGAAACACCAGCATTATCAAACATTTCCAAAGCTTCATCAACAGCATCGTAATCAAGGTATCGAGCTGTTAAATGAGCAACCGCATCAATGCCGTATTCGGAGCGAATAGTATTCGCAATACGCGCAGTAGCAGTGCGATCCTGCAGCTTTCCAGTGCCGTAAGTAACCGAAATAAAATCCGGGTCAAGGCCTTTCAACCCATCCAAAGTATCGTAAATCGTACCAATAGGAGATGTGCGCTTAGGTGGGAAAACTTCCAGCGAAAACTTTGGTTTATATGGCATAACTCACCCCTTGCACTGAGAATTGCACTGCTGATTGCTTAGCTTGTTAGCTTGCAATTGCGCGCGAACCTCTTTAGCTGCAGAAACAAGATTCTCCAAGCTTGGCCAAGTTTCAGCGTCACCTCGAGTTTTAAGACCGCAATCCGGGTTAATCCACAGCTTCTCGGCAGGCATCTTGCGCAAAATCTCGTGAATACGCTCCACAAGCTCCGTCTCACTAGGCACGCGAGGAGAATGGATGTCGTAAACGCCAGGGCCAGCCTCAGTCTCAAAATGCGCGTCGTGAATAGCGTCAAGCACAACCAAGTCACCGCGAGAAGCCTCAAAAGAAATCACATCCGCATCCATAGCGTCAATGTCACGAATAATGTCATTAAACTCCGAATAGCACATATGCGTGTGAATTTGCGTAGTCGCAGCCACAGCAGAATGAACCAGGCGGAAAGCAGCAATAGCCCAATCCAAATACTTCTTATGCCAATCAGAACGACGAAGCGGCAACTTTTCGCGCAAAGCAGCCTCATCAATCTGAATCACGCGAATACCAGCGCGCTCCAAATCCAACACTTCATCGCGAATAGCAAGAGCCAACTGCTGAGTCTGCTCCTCGTGCGTAATATCCTCGCGAGGCCAAGACCAGTTAAGAATCGTCACAGGACCTGTAAGCATGCCCTTAACAATATGCTTCGTGCAGCTTTGAGCATAAGCACTCCACTCCACAGTAATTGCAGACTCGCGAGAAACATCCGACCACACGATTGGAGGCTTCACGCAGCGAGTGCCATAAGACTGCACCCAAGCGTTCTTCGTAAACTTAAAGCCGCGCAAATGCTGGCCAAAATATTCAACCATGTCGTTTCGCTCAAACTCGCCGTGAACAAGCACATCCAAGCCAATTTGCTCCTGATGCTCAATGCACTGAGCAATGCGATTGCGCATAAACTCGTCGTAAGCTTCGCGAGTAATTTCGCCCTTACGAAGATCAGCACGAGCGTTACGAATATCCTTAGTTTGCGGGAAGGATCCAATAGTTGTCGTTGGCAAATCCGGCAAGCCAAGAGCTTCTTTTTGCAGACGCTGACGCTCCGCCCTCTTAGGCAATCGCACAAAATCAGAATCTTTAAGATTCGCAAGACGATTAGCAACAGCAACATCCGCTTTCACGCGTGAACCGTCAAACAAAGCCTGATTTTTAGCCAAAACGTTACTAGATTTGCGGCTTTCGTCGCCTTCTGCAGAAAGATTGGCAATATCGCGAATCTCTTGCAACTTTTCAACAGCAAAAGCAAAATGTTGCAACACATCCGCCCCCAAAGCATCCTCACCAACAGTGCTAAAAGGCACGTGAAGAAGCGAGCAAGCAGTAGAAACAGCCACGCGATCCGTAATATTCTCGCGCAAAGCGTCAACCAAACCAAGGCTTACAGCATAATCGTTGCGCCAAATATTACGGCCGTTCACAACGCCTGCAAAAAGCGTAGTTTTTTCGTTCACACCATAATGCTCAATGGCTGCAAGATTTTCTTCCTTGCCTTCCACCAAATCAACGCCAACGCCGTCAAAACCAAGATCATTCACAGTTTCGTAAGCGTCAGCAATATTACCAAAATACGTGTTAAGAAGAAGCTTAACTTCCGCACTCCTGGCTTCAAGCAAAGGCTTATACAAAGCTTCAAAAAGCTCCAAATCGCCTTGCTCTTTATCCAACGCCAAATAAGGCTCATCAAATTGCAACCAAGTTGCGTGAAGCTCGCCAAAACGCTTAACAATACTCGCATAAGCAAAAGCCAGAGCCGAAATCACAGACTCTGTTACTTCCAACTCCTGAGCTTCAGGAGTACGAGCCAACTTCAAAAAAGTGTACGGACCAATCAGCACAGGCTTCGTTTCCAAACCCTGCGCGCGAGCCTCCAAAAACTCGTCAAAAGGCTTAGTTCCAGCCAAATGCAAGTCTTGCGGATTCTCAACTTCCGGCACAATATAGTGGTAGTTCGTAGTAAACCACTTCTTCATAGGCAAAGCCGTCACATCGCCGCGCTCACCCTGGTAGCCGCGCGCGATGGCAAAAAGCGTATCCTCAGCATGCTCAAAATTCAAAGCATTGTAACGCTCAGGCACAGCACCAAGCAAAATAGCAGTATCGAGCATTTGGTCATAGTAGCTAAAATCATTACTTGGAATTAAATCAATCCCAGCTTCAGCTTGCAAACGCCAATGCTTAGCTCGCAAAGACTGAGCAACTTCACGCACTTCATCCAAAGAAGCATCCTGCTTCCAGTAACGTTCAATAATCTTCTTCAACTCACGATTAGCGCCAATACGTGGAAAACCGGAAACCGAAGTAAAAACCGTAGACATACATCCTCCAAAAAATTTCTTTGACTCGCTTTAGCCTAGCAAAGAAATGCTTGAATGCGGTCATTCAAGAACTTGGGGTGTCGTTATAAGATTAATTTATATGCTTAATTTCGTGCGCGTTTCTTTTCCTTGGCGAAATGTGAGCAATGGAAATTACCAGCGCGCCGAATTGATTAACGTGGCGCGAGTTTCGGGGGATTTCTTTCCTCGCACGTCCCGTCCTTCAGTCGCTTTGGTTGTTAAAGACTCTCATGTCTACTTCGTTCTCTACGAACGTTGCTCCATCAGTCCTCTTTTAGTGCTCGTAAAGAAATCCCCCAAACTCTGCATGCTAGCCTTTAATAACCGTGTCTATCGCAGAGATTTTTCGATTTTTCTTCTTCGCTTGGCGAATCAGCAGCCTGCGGCTCTGCGCGACGACCTGCCGAAGCGCTTAAAGCGTAGCGCGCGAAGGCAACTCGGAGCGGAAACTCGCTTAAGTTGGAAGTCCAATGGACTTCCAACGCGAGTTTCGTAGCAAGCGCGTTACCCGCGCGAGCGTCCGCGCTCAGTGCGAAAAATCTCAAATCTCTACCACACTGGTATTCGTGCAACTAAAGTCACGAAATTAAGCTACGGGTGGGTGCGCAGCGGGGGGATTATTTTTTGGCGTGGTGTGGGCGGCAGCACTGATGCTAGTGTGCCTTGAACAACAGAAATCAGCGCATTCTTAGCTAGGCAAAGGATTTGGGCGTAAGGATTGCGAGAGCAGTAGCACCGCGCAATCCGCAAGTCGCGAATGGACGATCAGACACAAGCACCACAACCGACGCATTAGCAAGCCCCAAACGCATCGCCCCAAGCACATCCGGATCCGATTCAGGCGAAGAAAGCCACTGCGCAGCCATCGACATCGTCGGCTCATGCCCAACAATCATCGTCGTATGAACATCGCCTCGAATCGCTTGCAACTCGTCCATAACAGATTGCATGCCGCCATCATAAAGACTTTTGCGCGACTCAACCACAGGAGAGTCGCCAAAACGCTTCAACATGCGTTTCAAAGTTTGCTCAGTGCGATTCGCACTAGAACACACAATATAATTCGGCACAAGCTTCAAAGATTCCAAGCCTTTTGCCATAATTTTCGCCTGCTTCAAGCCCTTATCAGTAAGACCACGACCCCAGTCGTCGCCCATTTCAGGAGCTTCAGCCTTCGCATGACGCATCAGCAACAAAACGTACTTACTATGATGTGCTTTCTTCATAAGCTTTTTCATTGGTGATGCCATAATGCTCTCCTACTTAGCTTGATTATGCGCTGATTGTTGTGCAGACTGCGAATCTTGCAAATCTTGCGACTGCGAATCTTCCGGCAATTGCGCAAGCTGCACGTCTAAATCACGTAAAACTTTACGCAATTTACGATCCGAAATATCGCGCAAAGACAAGTCTTCCAACTGTTCAGCGCGCTCTTCTGCTGTCATATCGTCAATATCGCTCACAGTATCTTTAGTACCGTGTTCACGCTTCTTCAAAGCACTAAAACCTTCAGCCATTGCGCGTGAAACAATCAAAAATCCAGTGTGACCAATCATCGCGTGATCCGGGCGCACAGCCAAACCTTGAGCTTTCCAAGTGCGCTCCAATGTTTCTTGAATTTCTGGCTCAGTCCACATGCCACTTTCTCGCAAAGCTTCAGCCATGCGAGACATTTGCGTAGTAGTCGTAACATACGCAATAAGCACGCCTCCAGGCACAATAACGCGATGTGCTTGTTCAAGGCGATTCCAAGGGTCAAGCATGTCTAGCATAATGCGATCCACGCTGTGCGCATCTAAGGTTTTTGCAACAGAATCAAAATCGCCAGTAAGCAAATTCCACCATTCTGGTCGCTTTCCGTAGTACAAAGTTGCGTTAGATTCAGCAATTCGTGCAAAATCCGGGCGAAGCTCAATCGTAGTAAGCTTTCCGCACTCCCCAACTGCGTCCAAAAGGCTTAAGCTCATCGCGCCAGAGCCTGCCCCCGACTCCAAAACGCGCATGCCAGAACGAATATCTCCTAAAGCGATTACTTGCGCAATATCTTTCGGATACATAATTTGCGCACCCCTAGGCATAGAAAGCACGTAGTCAACCATGCGCGGCCGCATAACTACATAATCCCAGCCACCAATAGCGCGCGCCGCCTTCCAAGGTTTGTTGGACGATTTAGAAGGATCAACAATAGTTTGTTGCGTTTCGCGCTTTGCGCTAACAGTAGTAATTACAACGCCTTCGCTTTGACCAATCACGTCGTCGTGACAAATAAGACCGTGCTCAGTTTGCGTAACCCCGCCTGCAACAAGCTGTGCAGTAATTCGCTTACCTTTACGATCGGTGAACTGAATCTTCTCACCTACTCGTAACACTCCACTACGCGAATTAACTGACTGCACAAAACACCTCACTTATTTTTAGAGCACGATTTCTTAGCGCGACTTTTATTATTTCTACTATTATAAGCTCACCGTCGTAAGCGGCATAGCAGAATCGATTGCAAAATCAGGAGCAGAAGGACGAACCCCTGCTTCTACCAAATTCACGCCTAGCATTGCAACCATCGCACCGTTATCCGTGCAAAGCTTAAGCTCTGGCAAACGCACTTCAATTCCATGCTCCTTGCCGCAAGCCAACAAATGCTCGCGAAGCTGCGAATTAGCGGAGAATCCGCCACCAATCATAAGCGTTTTAGAACCGTACTGCTCGCAGCCCATCATAGCTTTTCTAGAAAGCACTTCCGCCACAGAATTAGCCAAAGAAGCACACACGTCATCAACTGGAATTTCAAGACCCTGAGCTTCACGCGCTTCAACCCAACGAGCAACAGCAGTTTTTACACCCGAGAAGCTGAAATCGTACGGATGCTCTTTGCCGGAACGACCTTGCGTTAAACCTTGCGGAACTTTCAAAGTATTCGGATTTCCAAGCCTTCCATGCCTATCAATATGAGGACCACCCGGGTATGGGAATCCAAGCAATCGCGCAACCTTATCAAAGCACTCGCCGGCAGCATCGTCCAAAGTTGTGCCAACAACGTCAATACTTTTAGCAATATCGTTCACGTGAAGAAGCGAAGTGTGACCGCCGGAAACAATTAAAGCAAGTACATCTTCCGGCACATCGCCGAATTGCAATTGCGTTACTGCAATATGCCCAATTACATGATTAATACCATAAATCGGCTTATTTGCAGTCCAAGCTAATGCTTTAGCTCCCGAAACTCCCACAGCTAAGCAGCCAGCAAGACCAGGACCTGCGCTTACTGCAATCGCGTCAACATCGCTTAAATCCATGTTTGCGTCTGCTAAAGCTTTAGAAACAACCGGCACAAAAGCTTCAGCGTGCGCACGAGAAGCAATTTCTGGAATCACACCGCCGTAGCGCGCATGCTCTTGCATTGAAGATGCCACCACATTTGACACCAGCGTGCGTCCGCGCACAATAGCTGCGGCAGTTTCGTCACAAGTTGATTCAATTCCCAATACGATTGCTTCGCTCATTTTATTCCTCGTTATTCCTCGTTATTCCTCAGTTCCGTTATTTTTTGCGGTTAGATCAGCGCACATTGTGTACGCATCCACACCTTCCGGCTGATAGTAACGTTTTCGCAAACCCATTTTCTTAAAACCAAAACGTTCATACAACGCGAGCGCAGGAACATTGTCAACTCGCACTTCTAGCAGCATGCGTTTGGCACCAATTTTTTCTGCGGTTTTGATCATAGTTGATAAAAGTTCCGCCGCTAAGCCTTTTCTTTGATATTTTTTCGCAACGCCAATTGTCATTATTTGCGCGTCGTCGCCGTCAAACCAGTAGCCAGCATACCCGCATAACGTATGCGTATTTTCGTCGATTTGAGCGTAATACGCGCGCATAGGAGCTTGTAATTCTTGCGAAATCATGCTCTCATTCCATGAGCCTTTGCCAAACAAGTCAGCTTCAATAGGCGCTATTTTTTGCGCTAACTCATCGCAAGTAAAATCGCACTTTGGAACTATATTGCAATTCTCGGCTACTGCTGGAAATTGAGAACGCGTTATATCAACAATCATAATTACTCAAATCGTTAAAACGCTTCTATTTCTCTTTTGCCTTATTCGCTTCGCCAGAGCCAAGCACATGCTTAAGCGGATTTGGCACAGACACGTCCGGACGGCGCAAATACAGCGGTTCAACAGCTTTTACGTACTCATCTTTATTTGCACATTCCAAAGAGCATTGCTCGAAAATTTGCAAACCTTGCACACCCAAGTCAAGCGCGCAAACTTCAGCAATAACGCCAACATTGGCAATATTGCGCCAATCTTCAACGTATTTTTTAGCACCGTGACCGAGCACATCCACGCAATAATTTTCGCAATTTTTGCTTGCTAAATACTCATTCACACGAGCCACAACATTTTGCGGATAGTCAATATCCATATTTATCAGCGCATTGCCTTCGCCGTCATACAAGGACATGTACACTTGGCGACGGCGCGCATCATTTAGTGAAAGCACGTAGTGACGAATATTAGAGTCGCAAAAATCCACAGAATCCGGAATATTTAGTAGCAAATCCTTGCAAATAACGCCATTTTTGCGAGCTTTTTCAAACGCACCAGAGCGCATCATCAAACTTTGAGGAAGAAGACTATCACACCCCAAAATTTCAGCATTATTTGCAAACGCGATCGCTTTCGCTGCAACCAATCCCGCGCGAAGACCAGTAAAAGGAGCAGGACCTACTCCCACAACCACGCGATCAATATCCGAAGGCTTAAGTCCCGCGTCCTCCACAACTTTTGCAATATTTACTTGTAAACGCTCCACGTGAGTGCGCGAGTCGGTTTCAACAATCGGCTCATGACCCACAATTCCGACAGTAGAGCCAAATGATGTGTCAATAATCAGCGTATTACTCATATTTATTCCTCGAAATCACGTACCAGACTAGCTTACTCGCTTAGCACAACTTGCGTTATTTACTGCGTTATTTACTTATGTATTACTCACGTATTACTCTGCCTATTTCTTAATTACAATTTTGCAAGTCGATTAAGCCAATCCTTGCCGACAGCTTTCAAAGTTACGATTCGCTCACCGTCGCTAGTAAAATCGTCTACTTGCGAAGAATCAATAGGTCTTGCAATATGAACTTCTAAACGCTCAGCAGCAAGCACTCCAGCCATTTGCTCACCCCACTCCATAAGCACAACAGTGCCGTCTCCCGGCTCTTCCAAAGCTTCGTCAAGCCCCAAAGATTCAAGCTCGTCAAGTAAACGCGAAACAGTATCTTGACCCGGAGCAAAATCTTCGCCACCCAAACGGTAAGCGTCAACGTGAATTAAAGTCGCAGGCTTGCCATCCGCAAAAGTGCCATGCAATTCTCGCGCAATCGTAAAAGTTGGAGACACAATCGGCTCACTAATTGAAAGCCCTGCGCCAAAACCTTGCGCAAACGTTGTTTTACCAGCTCCAAGAGGGCCAGAAAGCAGCAGAACGTCGCCTTCTTTAACTAGTTTTGCCACAGCTTTGCCAAGCTCACGCATATCAGCATCCGTAGGCACAGTACAAACTTTTTGCTGTTCTGACACCGTTTCTTCTTTCATACTTAACACAATCTTTCTAATTTGCAGTTATTAATTTACGATTTTTAATTTACGTTTCCTATTTACGATTCCTATTTGCGATTCTTAATTACGATTCTTAATTTACGCTTTCTAATTTCCTCGAGCCGCAATGAGCATAATACATTTTTCAAGCGCATAATTCGCGTCACTAGATCCGCCTTTGCACTGCTCATCCGCCCAAGCTAAAGATTGTAAACATTGAGAAACACCTGCACTATTCCATCCAGCAAGCTGACGCATTGCCATTTTAAGCGCCCACGGGTTTACTTTCGCTTCAGCACTAGAAATCGTGCCGTTGCGAATTGCCATTGCGAGCGCAATTACGCGTACTTTTGCAGCCAAAGCACCTATTAATGCTATGGCGTCAACTCCTTGAGCAATTGCAGTTCTTGCTGCAAGCACAGCAGAACCTGCATGACCTGCAACAGCTTTATCCGCAACAAAAAAGCCGGTAACTTGCGGATCTGCAATCAAGTATCGATCGACAATATCAAGCGTTATTGGATTATCATCATAATCGAAGCATAATTGCGAGCATAATGCTGCAAGCTCTCCTGTTTTACTTCCCAAAACTGACACAAGACGTTGTGCTGCTTGAGGCTCAACGCTTCGATTGTGACGCTCAAATATGCTCATAACGAAATTGAGCTTTGCATCGTCTTTTTTAAGATCCGGTACTGTAATTGTGTTTGCGCCAGCTTTCGTAAGGCGCGTAATAATAGACTTTCCTTTAAGCCCACCTTCGTGACGTGCAATAACCCAAGTTGCAGAAGAGTCTACAAAATTATTTTCACTATTTTGCGCTTGTTTGCAGAAATTTTCGATTGCGTCTACTAAAGACTCGTCTGCTTGTTGCAAATTATTTATTATTACAATCGTTCCGTCACCGAAAAGCGAAGGACCTACAGCTTCGTCAAATGCGTACTGATCCGCAGTTGACGCATCGAGTTCAATAATTTCAGCATCCGGAGCACTTTTTTGAACTTTTTCACGCACATTTCGAGCATTGAGCTCGTTTAAGTAAGCGTCACCTCCAACTACCAGCGTAACTGGCATAACGCGTTGCGCACGCTTATCATTTGCTGCCATAATGCTCCTTAAACCAACCAACTCTTAACCATCATAATATTGCATTCGAATATGCGTGCGTGTTTGCTACTCTTCGAAAATTTTCTCTGCTTCTCGTAACGTTCGCTTTGCCGAAGCAGACCACAGTTGACCAATTATGCTAGCTCTTTGAGCATAATACTTATTGCGAAAAGCGCGCAAAGCTAACATAAACAAAGCCAATATCACAAATTCTGCACACAACATTGCCCACGCTCCTGCAGCACCTTTTATCCATGGAAACACGCCAAAAGATACTTCATCGCACCAACACGCGCACTTTTGCATAAAGCTTGTTCCAATTGATGAAGCTCTAGCGAAAATAAGCGATAATCCATCGTTAAAGCTCGCACAAACTAGTGAAATTAAGCCGCACACTGTTGCCCAATCCATAAGAGGCGCAACTATTAGATTAGCTGGCACAGACATAAATGACACTTCCGGTTGCATAAGAATTTGCACTGGCATAGTCCAAAATTGTGCAGAAAGCGTTATAGCTAGCGCAGAAGCAACACAAGATGGCATATATTTTGCAAGCGTTTTAGAAATCGGCACTCCCATAACAACAATTCCCAAAGTTGCTGCGGAAGAAAGAGCAAAAGCATAGTCCCAAGCGTATGAGGGATTTACCACAAGCACGCCTATAACAGTCCAACTTAAAGCACTAGCTGACTGGTATGGTCGTTTACAACACCATGCAACAGCGGATATTATTCCCATAATTAACGCTCGAAGCACAGATGCAGAAGGGTAAACTATTGCAGCCAAAGCAATTTGCAACGTAATTTGTATTAAAGATATAGACCAATGAGGCAACAGTAATCGTGCGCAAAACTTGCGAATAATCATACTAAGTAGCAAAAAGTGTCCGCCTGAAACTGCCATAACATGCATGATTCCAGCATGTTGAAAATGTTGACGCGTCATATTCGCATAAGTTTCGTCGACCGGCTCAAGTGAACTTGCATCCTCTACTGGCACATATTCTTGCCCAAGCATGCCAACAGTTACTCCAGGAACCAACATTCTGCCTTGCATATCGAGCTTATTTGTTACGTCATAAAACGATTTCCACAAATTACTAACGGCTTTGTGCCAAAAGTCTGAGTCTTGTACAACATGCAAGTTTCGTTGAGTTTTTTCTACATGCAATTCAGGCTTACTACTATCAAATCTCGAAGCTTTCACGCTAACAGGAACGCTTAGGCTCGAACCATAGCTAAGTTGCTTGCATATTGGCGAATACGCATACAGTCGCGCTTGAACATAACTTTTTTGCGCATCAAACTTATGCACTTGAACATTCGCTTGGCAATCTCCTTTAAAACTTCTAGACGAGCGCACAGGAGCAACTACTGTAAATTCTGCAAAATGCGCGTGCTCGGCATTATTTCCTTGAAAATACAGTGCTTTAGTAGGATTATTGCCGCGTATTTCTCGCATAATAACGTCACCAGATATCACATATTGAGTTATGTACGAAAGCATGCACGCAGCTACAAAAACGTTTATTGCTACTAAAACTGTTCTGCGCCATATAAAAAACTTAAATTTTTTGCAAAATATAAAAATCGAAACTATAGTTGCATTGAATAAAACTATTGAAATGCAATAAATTATAGTAAAATTGCATAAGAATTTTCCAATTAAGCACCCAGCCCAGCACGCTGCAGCAACAGGAATCATACGAAAATCACGACTTCCAGAAACGTTTTCTACTTTTTCTACGTTTTCTCGCATAATTCACCTATTTGACGTCAACATTCCCACGGAATTTATTCAAGGTTTTAGGCCCAATTCCTTTAATTTGCATCAAATCTTCTAAACTGCGAAAATAACCAACTCTTTTACGCTGAGCAATAATGCGCGCAGCAGTTTTGGGTCCGATTCCTTTTAAGGTTTGTAGCTGATCAAGCGTTGCAGTGTTTATATTGATTCTGCCAGTGTTACTTTGATGAGAAGCAGTATTCTCGTTGCTTCTGTCGCTTTTGTTATTACTGTCACCTTTGTCGCTTTTGTTATTACTGTCACCTTTGTTGCTTTTGTTGTTGCTTTTACTTCCGTTATTGCCTTTACTTACATCATCTCCGTCACTTACATCACTTCCGCTGTTTTCGTCGCTTTCATTACTTACGCTTTTTTCTTCATCATCATTTTTATTCTTATCTTTTACATTATTAAAAGAAGGCTTTTCGCGACTAGTATCGTCGTTTTCTATTGCAAACGCGCCTGCTTTTTCGTTCTGAACTCGTTGATATGTTAAGGATTGAGAAATGAGCATTGTCAGGCTTGCACAAAGAGCTGCAACTAGTATCAGCATTAAAGCAAGCGTATGTACAGGCTTCATGTGAAATCTAGGAGAAGTTTTGCTACTTATAATTTCTTCATCAAAAGAATTACAAGCTTTTTCGCAATAGTCGTCACTAAAATTTTTACCAAAATTACTGTTAGAAAATTCTTCTAAAGACGTTGCAATTCGTCTCCGAGGCAAATCAGACGCAGGCTTATTAAACCTAAAATTATGCGCATAATTCTGCCCAAAATTCTGCCCAAAGTCTTCCATAAATCCCCCAACTCTTAAAGTTCTTAACTTAACTATTGGGCAACTTATAACACTTCGCAACAAAAATACGCGCCTGTGGTTAAAAGCAAAAAATTAGCAACACCGCTATCTTTTACAATCGTATTACTAACGCAGAAACCGCACTTCGCGAGTAACGTATAACCCCACTTATTCGTTACTAACGCAGAAACCTCGAAAAAAAAATGCTGTGAAGCACGAAAAATCGCTCGCGCGGTTAACGCGCTCGCTACGAAACTCGCGTTGGAAGTCCACTGGACTTCCAACTTAAGCGAGTTTCCGCATTGAAATGCCTACGCGCGCTACGCTTTGAGCGCTCCGGCAAGTCAATGCGCAGCTTAATTAAGCCGACTTTAACCTTGACTCAGCTTTCGTCCGGCACAATAGACACAATCTTCGGAGCCTTCACAATCACCTTGCGCGGAGCCTTACCGCCCAAGCGATCAGCTACAGCTTCTAGCGCAAGCTTTTCAAGCTCAGAAGCGTCAATATTTGGATCAACTTCAAGCTTTGCACGAACCTTGCCCTTTATTTGCACAACGGCAGTAACAGTATCCTCACCAACGTAACGAGCATCTGCAACAGGCCAATCTGCGTGAGCAATAGACTTATCATGCCCAAGCTTGCTCCACATTTCTTCGCAAATATGCGGCGCAATTGGAGCCAACATAAGAACCAGCGGCTCAACAGCTGCTCTCGGCACGTGAGGAAGCGAAGTCAAGTGGTTGTTAAGCACAATCAGCTTAGCAATTGCAGTATTTGGACGCATTGCTTCCATTTCCACAGTCACTTCTGCAATTGTGTTGTTAAGAATCTTCAACGTCTTCTCATCCAAAGCGTCGTCAGTTACCACGCAAGCTCCGGTTTCTTCGTTCACAACGTTACGCCACAAGCGCTGCAAGAATCGCATGCCACCAACAACGTTACGCGTGTTCCACGGACGAGACTCAGAAAGCGGACCCATGCTCATTTCGTACAAGCGGAACGTATCTGCACCGTAGTTCTCGTACATGTAGTCTGGAGTCACAATATTCTTTAAGCTCTTGCCCATTTTGCCGAACTCGCGGTTCACGCTCTCGCCATGCCATGTAAAGGTTGGCTCACCAGCGCTGTTTGAAGCACCTTCTTCAACCTCGTCAGCAGGAACGTACTGTCCGCGCTCATCCGTATAAGCGTAAGCCTGAATCATGCCCTGGTTAAACAAGCGGTGGAATGGCTCAGCAGAATCCACGTAACCTAAATCGTAAAGCGCCTTATGCCAGAACCTTGAGTAAAGCAAGTGCAAAACTGCGTGCTCTACACCACCAACATAAAGGTCAACACCGCCAGAAACATGCTCTTTGCCTGGACGGTTCGTACCCATCCAGTAGTCGTATTCATCACTGTCAACCATGTGCTCAGCGTCGTTTGGATCCAAGTAGCGCATGTAATACCAGCAAGAACCAGCCCAGTTTGGCATAGTGTTGGTGTCGCGATAGTAGGTTTTTACGCCGTCGCCAAGGTCGAGCTGAACTTTTACCCAATCTTCGTTTCGACTCAAAGGTGCTTCAGGCTCCGAATTTGCGTCGTTTGGAGCGTAAGTTTTTGGCTGATAATCAGGAACGTCCGGCAATGCAATTGGAAGCTCACTATCTGGCACTAAGTGAGCAACACCGTCCTCATCGTAAACGATTGGGAATGGTTCACCCCAGTAGCGCTGACGAGAGAACAGCCAGTCGCGAAGTCGGTAAGAAACTCTACCTTTTCCTACGCCTGCAGCTTCAAGCCAAGTCGTCACCTTTTTAATAGCTTCGTCCACGCGCAAACCGTTAATAGACAAAGCATCGCCAAGCTTATGAGTATGTTCTACTGCTGAATTAATAACAATTCCGTCGTGAGAAACAAACGGAGCTTTACCCTCGTAATCCTCCAACTTTTCTTCGGAATCAGGCAAAGGCTCAACAGTGTAAATTACTGGCAAACCGAATGCTTTTGCGAAATCATAATCGCGCTGGTCGCCGCCAGGAACTGCCATAATTGCACCTGTGCCGTAGCCCATAAGCACGTAGTCAGCAGCAAACAGTGGAAGCTTTGCTCCAGTTACAGGATTAATTGCATAAAGACCCGTAAACAAGCCGGTTTTTGCTCCTGCGTCTTCCGTGCGATCTTTAGCAGTCTTCGCGCGAGCTTGAGCTTGATATTCTGCCAAGCCTTCTTTAAGACTTGCGTAACCGCCCTTCCAGCCTTCTGGAACGTCTGCACCCCAAGCTTCTGGAACATGCTCAAGAATTGGGTGATTCACAGAAACAACAGCAAAAGTTGTGCCAAAAAGCGTGTCTGGACGAGTAGTGTACACTTCCAAATCGCGCGTTTCGCCATCCGCACATGGCACTTCAAAGTGCACAGATGCACCGTGAGATTCACCAATCCAGTTTCGCTGCATAAGCTTAACTTTTTCTGGCCAATCAATAGTGTTCAAATCTTCAACCAAGCGGTGTCCGTAAGCGGTAATTCGCATGGACCATTGGCGAAGGTTGCGCTGAAATACTGGGAAGTTTCCACGCTCAGATTTTCCTTCTGCAGTAACTTCCTCGTTTGCAAGCACAGTTCCCAATCCTGGGCACCAATTTACAGGAGACTTAGAAATGTAGGCAATACGGAAGTCGTTTAATACATCCGCCTGCTCTACCTTGTTAAGCTCTTCCCACTTTTTGCCTGCAAATCCTGGGATTTCGCGCTTTCCGCTCTTAAACTCATCAACAAGCTCAGCAATTGGTCGAGCAGAACCTTTTCCGCCGTCTTTGCGCACAAAATCAGTGTCATACCAAGCATCATAAAGCTTCGAGAAAATCCATTGCGTCCAACGCACATAATTTGTGTCAATCGTTGCAAAAGACCTACGAGCGTCAAAGCTCAAGCCCATACGATGCAACTGTCTGCGCATATTAGCAATATTTGTCTCAGTGGTGATGCGCGGATGCTGACCAGTTTGAACAGCATACTGTTCCGCCGGCAAACCAAAAGCGTCGTAACCCATTGCATGAAGAACATTCTCACCCTTCATGCGATGGTAGCGGCTTACAACATCCGTTGCCAAATATCCAAGAGGATGTCCAACGTGTAAGCCTTTGCCGGAAGGATACGGGAACATGTCCATTGCAAAGAAAGAAGGACGACCGTCAGCAAGCTTGCCTTCACCATCCTTCAAATCGCCTTTAACATTAGCAGCCCAGAACGTGCCTTGTTCATCCCAGGTTTTTTGCCAGCGCTGCTCAATATCTTGTGCGAGCTGCGCGTTGTAACGAAAAGCTGGCTCAGCAATAGTAGCTTTGTTGTCAGCTGTTGCATACTGTTGATCGTTGTCGTTCATACCCTAGGACTATAGCGTCTAATATCGTCATTACGCAACACTTTTTACAAGTTTTGTTGATATTTTATTAAGAAAATATGTGGTTTTAACGTAAGTTTTCCTAATATGCGCACAAGATTAAGATTTTATGATTATTTCGCAAAATAAATCATTACAATAGTAAATAAACTTTTTGAGCAAATAAAGATTAGAAAATTAGGTAAAATTCAATAAAACTATAAATATTAAAGAGGTTGTGAATTGAAAGTACAAAAAAATACGTTACTTCTTATTGCTTGCTTAGTTTGGGGAGCTGCTGGTTTTAATATTCTTAAGATTGGCTTATTGGCATACCCAAATTATTTGCAGCCACTAAATTACGCTTTATCGTTATTAGTTTTTGCAATATTCCAATTCCTTATTTTTGGAAAACTCGTTAAAAAACATACTCAAAGAATTAACGGCTATGTGGAAGAAAAGCAGTTTTTCCTTAAATTCTTTGACGTTAAATCTTTTATAATCATGGCTTTTATGATGACTTTTGGAATTGTTCTTCGTGCAACAAATATCGCTCCAGAACGCTTTATTGCCGTGTTTTATACGGGATTAGGCTCCGCATTAGCCTTAGCAGGATTGCTTTTTGGATATCAATTTGTTAAAACTGTATGTCCGCATTACAAAAACACTCATACTATGCAATAGTGCTTACAAACACTTGTAACACCAGCAACATTACTAAGGAATATTTGACTATCACTCTACGTAAGGAAGTTACTATGAATCATGTTATGAAACGTTATATTAATACGTCTTTGTTGTATGCTGTCCTCGCCATGATTGGCGGCGTCTTTTATCGCGAATTTACAAAATTTAATGCTTTCCATGCAAAAAGTATGCTTGCTGTAGTTCACACACACTACTTTATGCTTGGCATGGTTGTTTTTCTGTTACTTATATTAGTTGAGAAAAACTTCAGTTTTAGTAACGAAAAAACTACACGAATCTTAGTAACTTATCATATTGGACTCAACCTCACAGCACTAATGATGGTTACTCGTGGAATTGCACAAGTACTACGTCTACATCTCAGTCCATCTATAGATTTTGCCATAACTGGTTTAGCAGGAATCGGACACATCCTACTTGGCGTAAGTATTGTACTAATCTTATTGCAAATTAAACGCAGCATCGCTCATTGTGCTAATGCTTCAGTAAAATAGTGAGTTTGGGAATAAATCAATAAATATTTTATTAAGTGTGTAGCGCATGTTTCGTATGCGCTACTACGTTAAGAAGGCTTCTATGAACAACGCTGTATATAAGAAAAGTAGATTATACGCTCCTGAGCGTTTCTTTGAATGCGAAGGTAAAGGCTTAAAATGGCTTTCTGAAGCTCACAAATATGGCGGTCCTAGAGTGGCTGAAGTATTTGATTGGGGAAACAGTTACCTTAATATTGAGCGCATTGACACTCACTCAGCAACACCAATGGCTGCATTTGAGTTTGGTGCATCGCTCGCTCATATGCATGATTACGGTGCAAAATATTTTGGGGAGCCACCTGCAGATTACGATGGCACATGCTATTTTGGACCTTTAAGTGATCCAGTTGAAATGCCAACTGGCACTTGGAGTAATGTTATTGACTACCTTGCGGACGGACGATTGCGCCCTATGGTTGAGCTTGGTATTGCTCGCGGAGAGCTTACTCAAAGCGATTTAGATCTTACAAACGAAGTTATTAATGCGCTGCCTGATTTATTAGGAAAAGCTGCAGAAGATAAGCCTGCTCGAGTTCACGGAGACTTGTGGAGTGGAAACGTGTTATGGACTAAAAGTTCAGACGGCGAACACACTGAAGCTGTTCTTATCGACCCTGCAGCTCACGGCGGACACCGCGAAGAAGATTTAGCTATGCTTCATCTGTTTGGAATCAGCTATTTTAGGCAGATTTTAGACGGCTATCAGTCTGTTCATCCACTTAAAGCAGGTTTTGAGCAGCGCATGATTATTTGGCAGCTCTACCCTATTGCAGGACATTGCGTGTTCTTTGGTGGAGGTTACGTGAGCGAATACCGTAATATGTGCGAAAGTCTTATAAAAAGTTCTATAAGATAATTTTGCTCACTAAAATAGCAATGTAAGTATTTAGCACATGGCTATATACAATGTTAGAAGATAGTTACAAGTAGATCACATATAGACAGCAACAGATAGACCACGAAACGAGAGGTCACTACTATGATTCGTTTGTGCAACAAAACTATGCATCGTTCTTTAGTTATGCTGGCAGCATTAGTTACGATGCTTTTTGTTGTTAGCTCGTGCGCAAGTTCAACAAAAACTTCTTTAAAATCTGAAAATAAAGAACAAGCGAATCACGGTAACGTTATTGTTTTTACTCCATCAGACGGATTAGTAATAACACGCAATAAGCCTCTAAGCACGTGGGACATATTGGTTCCAGAATTAATAAAATCGTTAAAAGATAAGGGATTTGACGATAATTCTATTACTACTAAAACTTCTTCTAGCCTTTCAGAACAAAGCCGCGATGTGCAAGATTATGTAGTAAATTTGCTAAGCTCATTGAACAATGCAAAACAGAATAATTCAGGAAAGCACAATTCTGTTTCTGAAAATTCAAAAATCAAAAAACAATTAAGTAAAACGACAATTGTTATAGCTCCATGGACTAGCAAAAACGGCAATAATAACTATGGAGATTATGCAACGTTGCCTGCGTCTAATTCTGAAAATACACAAAAATCAAATACTCAGGACTTAAATTTACAAAATGACGATAACTCTCAATCATCTAAAGATGAGCTTAATGCAGAAAAACGATTGGCATCCTCACTTCGCCTAGCAAAAAAGGCGGGAATCCACGTTGTTATGCTCTCACGGAATGTTAGCGGTTTCAAACCTGATGTGATGTTCCATTTATCTGACGCAAGAACCATTGGCGAAATTCAAGCAACAACTCTGATACAAAAAATCGCTCTAGATCGTGCAACTAAAGAAAATCCACGCTATATTGAAGTTCTTTTGCCATGTCACAATCAAAAAAATATTAATGCAAACAATAATAATCAACAAAATAACAGCGACGAAGCAAGCGAAGATGATGATTCTAACAACAATACGCATGCAAATAGCGAAACAGCATTCCATGATGATTTTGCTAAAGAAGCATTCGCTGGCATTTGGAAAGTTTTGAGACCATATTTTGCTTCTGGAACATTAATAAGCACTTCTGGAAGATTGAATGTGAATAGTAGCGAAAAAGACTGGACCAATGTTGCTTTCGACGCAGATGTAGCTGACTCTGTGAAAAATGAGTTAACAAAACGAATTACGAAAAGTACAAGTCTTTTTTCACACTCAAGGCATCGCGTTGATGGAATTATTGCGCTCGATGATCAAATTGCTTTACAAGCCGTACAAGCACTAAACAATCTCGGTTATGAAGGAAGCGCAGCAGATATAAACCCATCTTTCAATTTGCCGGACGTTATCGGAAACTTCATAGGGAAACGAGATCTTAATAAAAGACCAGTTCCTGCTCCAAAAGATTCTGCAAAGAAATACGAAAAAGAATTACAACAACAGCAGGAAAAAGATGAGGAAGAAGAATCAGAAGCAAAGAAATGGCCAGTAATAACTGGTTATGGCGCGTACAAAAATATTATGCCAAACATTGTGAGCGGAAAGCAATGGATGACAACTATAGAAAATCATAAGCAGATTGTTCAAGATCTTACTGCTACTTGTTATTCTTTGAACAGAAACGGTAAACTTGACAAAAAAATCGCTACAGTGCAAATAAAAATTGAACACGGGGAAACTGTACCTACTGTTAACGAGCAATTAGTGGCAGTAAGCGCAACAAATCTAAAGTCACGTTTAATTGACCCAGGTTACGTATCATTAGCAGACGCAGGCTTGTAAATACAATTTTTGAACGCAAGTTATGGAACGCAAGTTGTGAAATATAAGTTGTGGAACGCAATCTGCAGCTTGAATATAGCTTCAAGCTAACTTCAAGTTATATTCCACGAATTTACACGCAGCTAACGTTTGCGTGGAGCATAAATAACATGTTCGATAAGGTCGTTATAACGCTCTACAACAACTTGACGACGCGCCTTTAAACTTGGCGTAATCAAACCGTTTGCCTGAGTAAACTCATCTGGAACTATTTCGAACTTGCGAATAGACTCAGCTCTAGAAACTAGCTCATTTGCTTTGCTAACAGCACGCTCAACTTCTGCTCGCACAATACCGTTACGTGAAGCCTCTTTTAAAGACCGTACAGGGCATGCGCCACGCGAAGAAAGCCAAGTATTTACTTCTGATAAATCGAGCGCAATAATTGCTGAAACAAACGGCTTCCTGTCTCCAATAACAACAGCTTGAGAAATAATAGGTGAAGACATTAATGAAGCTTCTAACGCATTTGGAGATAAGTTCTTACCGCCAGCAGTAATAATAAGATCTTTCTTTCTGCCTGTAATACGCACAAAACCGTCATCGTCTAAAGACCCAAAATCTCCCGTATGCAACCAGCCATTTACAATCTGCTGTTTGGTAAGCTCAGGATTATTATGGTAGCCTTTGCATACTGCAGGACTCTTAATGCACAATTCACCATCGTCAGCAATAGCAACAGATACACCCTTTACAGGCAAACCAACGGTACCAATGCGATAACCTGTCGTAGGATTCACCATAGAAGGAGCACAAGTTTCTGTCATTCCATAGCCTTCTAGAAGAGGTAAACCAATGCCATTAAAGAAATGCGCAATCGACAAATCTAAAGGAGCGCCGCCCGAAATAGCGTATGAAACAGAGCCTCCAAAGACGTGCAACAGTGGAGCATACACCAATTTTTTACATATTGAATGGCTAAGAGCAAGCATTGGAGGAACCATTGAACTAGACTGCTGAGCGCGAGACCATTCGCGAGCAACCTTAGACGCATAAGCAAAAATAAAACCTTTTACTCCCCTGCCTGCTTTTTGAGAAGCAGCATTGTAAATCTTCTCAAAAATGCGTGGAACACCAAGAATAAATGTTGGTTTAAAAGTTTGAAAATCAGACAATACAGTTTTCAAATTACTCGTCAAACCAAGAGTTATATTTCCAGCAAAGCAGAACAATTGCATAAACCTAGCAAAAACGTGCGCAAGAGGCAAGAACAGCAAAAGACGCGGGCTGTCTTTTATCGCAATATCTGGCATAGAAATAACACCTGATTTAGCAATAAAAACAAAATTGCTATGAGTAAGCTCAATTCCTTTTGGCTCACCAGTTGAACCTGAAGTGTATACAATTGTTGCTATGTCACTTCCATTAACAGCGTGCACTCGCTCATAAAATTCAGCATCAGTTACTGCTTTACCGTATTCAATGCACGCGTCGATAGCACCACGATTCATTACATATACGTCGTGAAGAGTAGGACATTCTTCCTGAACAGCCTCTACTTTTGGCAACATTTCAGGAGACTCCACAAATATTGAACATACTTGAGAATCTTGAACAATATGTTGTATTTGCAGCGAAGAGCTTGTTTCATAAATTGGCACTGTCAATGCGCCTATAGACATAATAGCCATATCAAGAACTGTCCATTGCCATGAAGTGTGAGCAATAATTGACACAGCGTCACCAGGCATTACTCCTCTAGCAATAAAGCCTTTAGCAACAGCTATTACTGTATCTCTAAATTCTTGAGCAGTATATGACTTCCAAACGCCGTCAGTTCCAACGTATTCAACCAAAGAACCATTAGGATTGCGCTCTGCTCGCTCTTCTAGCAGTGAGAAAACATTAACATCTGTATTAATAGACTCATCAAGTGGACGAGAATATTCTTGCATATTAGCTCCTCTATCTGCTGAATTGACGTATATCTTTACTATACGCGATTTGCAAGCCTTCGCATATGCGAATATCTACAAGATTGTAATCAATTTTGTTCATTTATCTACAAATATCTACGATATAAATATATTATTTTGCTCATTCCACAGGCTTAAGCACAATGCGACGCTTAACAGTCATTCTTTCAGGATTAACATATGTGCGATTTTTACGCTTTAAACCCCACTGCACACAAGTTGTGCCGCAATGGTCCGAATCTCCTTCGACATGTGCAAAATTCTGACCTTTTTTCACAAAAACACCAACGCTAAACTTTGTTACAGCAGGCTCAAAAGTGGATGTCAGTTCACCATGCCTAATAGTCACAACTGATTTACCAGCGACTTTACCAGCAAAACTAATAACGCCATCTGCAGGCGCAAATAAAGGAGTCCCTGTGCTTGCAGCTAAATCTACGCCACGATGCCCAGCCATCCAAGGTTTAGGCGGAGGATTAAAAGCTTTTACTATTTGTGCAGGTTTCACAGGCCATTGCATAGCTGACTTGCATGTTTTTTCACTATAATCACCTTTAGAAAGAGCACACTTGTGGCAACATGTCACAGCAGATTCTACAACATAATATTTAAGATGATGATTATTTTGCGAAATTTCGGGTTGTAAAAACAGCGCATCTAATAAAATAACTGAGATTATAAAAATCCCCAAACAGGCAGATATTTTGTAATATAATCCATAATTTTTGCGAATACACATATATTCCCCATCCATATTTTTATAAAACGACTTTTATAAAAGTTTTGCAGCTAATTTGCGAAAATCATAAGCTTTTAAAGCATTGTGGATAAAACATATGCTTATAATCACTGTTTCGACACGCCAAAACACGCCATATTTGCATCTTTGAAAATTACGTGTAATATAAATGTCTTGTGCACAGCGCTTAGTTGAGTACAAGATATTCCTGCGTAGCTCAGTTGGCAGAGCGTTCGACTGTTAATCGAATGGTCGCTGGTTCAAGCCCAGCCGCAGGAGCCATGAAGCCACTGGTTTTCCAGTGGCTTTTTGCGTTAAATATTACGACTTGTATCCACAAGCAAAATCTTGATTGTTTAGCGCTCATGAGCGTGGCTAACATAAACATTTTGGCGTATTATATAAACGAGTTGCGTATTCAAATGCGCTAATGTTGAGCAGCAATAGATAACAGAGGACAAATATGAATCAACATAGCTCCGATAGTGTTGAAAAGAGTCAAAAGAAAAAGCTCATTATTCTCATTGTGGGAATTGTTGTGCTAGCTTTAGCTCTTGGCGCAGTTGGCACACTTTGGTATATGAAGCAGACTGAACGCACTAAAGCAGCTCGCAAACAGTGCGAAATAAAAGTTGCACAAATTTCTAAAGCCAAAGCCGTATGGAAAAGTTTAGTACACAACAGCGTAATAACAGATCTCACAAAAGGTGACTCTGATAACGCAAAAGAACTTGCTAAAATCATGAGCGAAAAGGTTCCTGACGCAGTATCTTGCACAGCAAACTCTCCTGAAGAACTTGGTTCCCAAAGCGTAGAAGCTTTAGCTGCTTCTGAATGGTATGCAGTCAAAGCAAAAAGAGTGCGCGAGTTGGCTGTTACATTAATCGATGAAAATAACAAAAAAGATAAAGACAAAGACAAGCAAGACGAAGAAACAAAGAAGCAAGAGATAAATGAATCGACTGGAATTGTAATTCAGCGTTCAAATGTTGTCCCACCAAAGCCAAAGCCAACACCAGCGCCGACGACAAATACTCAAGACACTAAGAAACAGAAGACTGAGAAGAATAAGAATAAAGACAAAGACAAGAACAAAGACAAGAACAAAGATAAGGAAAAAGAACAGGAAAAGAACAAAGAAAAAGATAAGGATACAAAAGGCAGCGAAGACGGATCTGGCGACGGAAACCATAAAGGAAATGATGGTCAAGAAGATCCGAATGATAAAGCAAAAAAGGGCGACCAAGATTCCTCTGCTAAAGCGGATCTAATAGGACCTCCACCATCTTCAGAATCTCCACAAAAACCATAAAACATATTCCTCTGTTATCTAACTCAATAATAAAAGCTCCCAGTGATATACGCTGGGAGCTTTTACATTATCTAACTCTACATCGTAAACGATGTTGAACTTTATAAACTATTCGTTCATTTTGCTACTCGAACATGAGTTAAATCGACTTCTTCAAGAGGAATTACTCGAGTATGATTTTTAATCTTGTAGCCAATGTATAGAACGATAAATAGCGGCACGGACATGTACGTGATTCCAATAGCCTGCCAGTTAAGCGTTGCAAATGAATGCAAATCCTGACCAACAATAACAAGAATACATAAGAAGAACGCAACAATAGGACCAAACGGATACCACTTTGCTCGATAAACTAATTCATCTAAGGAATGACCTTGAGCCAAGTATGCTTTACGGAAGCGATAATGAGCTGCAGCAATACCAGCCCAAGCAATAAAACCAGTCAAACCACTTGCAGCAACCAGGAACATGTAAATTTGCGAACCAAAAATACTCATAAAGAAAGTAAATAAAGCAACTACAAATGTAGCAATCAACGCAGGAACAGGAATACCACGAAGACTTACCTTGCCAAATACTTTTGGAGCATTATCTTCTTTTGCGAGCGAATAAAGCATTCTTGTTGAAGCATACATGCCGGAATTTGCTGCAGAAATAACAGAAGTCAGAATCACTGCATTCATAACTGCCGCTGCAGCTGCAAGCCCTGCACGTTGGAACACAAGCGTAAACGGACTAATAGCAATATCAGTTACATCAGAACCAAGTAAGTTCTTGTCAGTATAAGGAATAATGCAAGCAATAACGAAAATTGCAAGAATGTAGAAGAGAAGAATACGCCAGAACACTTGCTTTACAGCTTTTGGAATACTCTTTTCAGGAGTTGCAGACTCTCCAGCAGTAATACCAATAAGCTCAGTTCCTTGGAAAGAGAAGCCTGCAATAGCGAACGCACACAACACTGCAGGAACACCGCCTGCAAATGGAGCGTCCTTATGAGTGAAGTTTTGCAAGAATGGCGCTTTGCCACCAACAATGCCAACAATCGTAAGCGAACCGATAACAAGGAATACGATTACTGCCAACACTTTAATAATAGAAAGCCAATACTCAGTTTCTCCAAAGCACTTAACTGTAAGCACATTGATAATCAAAATAAGCATAAGAACCGACAGTGAGAAAATCCATATTGGCACTGTTGGGAACCAATATTGCAGAACTATTGCTGCAGTACTAACGTCCACCGCAACCGTAATAGCCCAATTAAACCAATAGTTCCAGCCCATTGCGAAACCTAGTGCAGGATCAATAAAACGTCCAGAATACGATGCAAACGATCCACTAATAGGCATAAATGTTGCCATTTCACCAAGGGAAGTCATAAGGAAGTACACCATAATGCCAATCGCACCATAAGCAAGCAAAGCACCACCAGGACCAGCCATATGGATTGTTGCACCACTAGCAACGAATAAGCCGGTGCCAATGCTGCCACCTAAAGCAATCATGGAAATATGTCGGGTTTTTAATCCTCGATGGACATCGTTATTTTGATGAGTATTCTGCTGAGTATTCTGTGCAGCAGTAGATGATAATGAGCTACTCATTTTTCCTCCTTTCATGACAATCAGAGGCAAAACAAGCAAGCAAAAGCAAGCGTGTCGATAGCTCTCCGCAGCGAATGCCGACTCGCTGCGACAGTCCTTGGTATATTAAGCCAAGTCCCAGCTCACTACTTTTGGGATTAAGCAGTAAACTTCGGCGCTCTCCCCTTTTGTAAGCAATTAACGCTTTCCCTGGCTCATGCTTACTACTCTTGTCGAGCGCGACCTCTGGTCGATGGTGTTCATTATTAGTACGACTTGCAGACAAACAGTAAAAAATACGGCGTGGCGCATAAAAATTAAAAAATAATAACAAAAAACGCCACCCCAAAAAGAGGTGACGTTTAAAATTTGTGGAGCTAGGGGGATTCGAACTTGTTGGGATTCCGCCATTTCTTGTTTTCGTTGGTATTGCAACGATTATCGTTGATATTCCGCCATTCTTACGGCGTGTCACAAGCTTTCTGACTCCGGAAAACACGCGCGGATTGGGTATAATTGGTGTGTCGTTTGGTGTGTCGTTTGTGTTTCGTCGACTCATCAGTGATTAAAAGCAAGGAGCATAAAAATGGTACAAGAATTTGGGACGCTGAGCTATCGTCCCACGAAAGAGAATCCGACTAGAATAGTCGCACGATACCGTACACCAATGTACGCATTCAGCCTGTGGCAAAACTTACCTAAAGTGCAATCCAAGAGTTTCCCTATCCATCAGAAGCGCGCCGCAGAGGACTGGCTGAGAAAAGCAGAGTATGAGATAGAAGAACGAATATGGGTGCCACCTCAAGAGGTAAAAAGACGCGAAATAGCAGAACACACAACGCTAGACGCGTACTTTCCTGAATGGCTTGAAAAACGGCGCGTGCGCGGCAAACCGCTTAAAGATAGCACAAAATACGCGACAACGAAAACGTATGAGAATCATATTAAACCGGTGCTTGGTAGTGTTGCGCTCGCAGACTTGAGTACGCAAATGGTAAACGATTTTAGAGACGGCTTGGACGCGGCGCAACCGGACATGGTACGCAACACTATGAAAGTATTGCGCGCTATTGTAAACAGTGCGCTGCGACCGGATATTAACGGCAATCCGCCAATCTTGAAGAATAATCCGTTTACTGTTAGTGAAGCTAAAGTTGAGCGTCGCCATGAGATAACAATCGCAACACCTGAAGAAGTTAAAACAATATACAGTATGATGCCTGACTCTTACGCGCCTACTGTTCTGCTAGCTTCGCTTGGAGCGTTTCGTATTGGTGAGATTTGCGCGCTCAAGGTCAGTGATATTGATTTCAAGCATAATACGGTTACGATCAGTAGGACGCGCGCGACTACCCCTAACTCGACTGTGCTGACGACCGCACCGAAAACTGAGCATAGTAATCGTAGTGAGGTGATACCAGTCTCGCTGGTTGATGGTTTAAAAGAGTTCGTGAAAAAGCAAGAGTTAAGCAAGGATGATTGGCTGTTTCCTATGAGAACAGATAGGACAACGCCTATCCGTACGAATACGCTACGAGATTACTATGATAAGGCTAGGCTTGCTGCGAACCGTCCTGACTTGCATTTCCATGATTTACGCCATACGTGCTTGACGTGGCTTGCACAAAGCGGAGCGACTGTTAAAGAGCTAATGGATATGGCTGGTCATGCTGACCCGAAGATTGCAATGATTTACCAGCATGCGGCGGATGAGAGACGGCGCTCGCAAGCTGAAACGCTTGGCGGCAGGCTATTTGGAGAGTAATTATGTGTAGCTCGTCTACCGTGTGTAGAAGGAGTTTCCTACATCGTTGCGGCGATGTTTGTTAACTCGCTTGCCATGTGTAAGTGGAGACTCTAGGGTACGGCGTTAAAAACCGTGCCCTATTTTTATAAGTAAAGCGCGCTGGTAGAAAATGGGATAAAAACTACTAGCGCGCTTTGCTTGGTTTGAGAACCTATTCAATTATGCAGAGAGAAAGAGATAGATAAAAAAGATTTATCAGTTTCTATTATAGCATGTTTCGTGGTTTTGTTGTTGTGTTTCTTTGCGAGTGTCTGGAGCGTTGTGCCCGTATTTTACGAAGTATTGGCGTGGTGTGAGTCCTTCGTGTTTGCGTTTGAATTGTTCAATTTCTGGGTTGATTGGCTTACCGTACATTTCGTCCTCGGTTTCTTCTTGTAGCGGTGTGGTTTCTTCTTCTATTTTATCGTGTTCAATGGCTTGCTGCATTGTTTTTGTTTGTGTTTTGAAGAGTGCTAGTAGTGTTTCGTTTGGCGTGCTGTTCCCGGTTGGTGCCGTTGGTGCGGTTGGAGTAACCGTGCGCGCCGTATGTTTAGGCATACCGTTGTTGGGTTGCGGTTGAGCGTCCGGTGGCTTGTTGTCTAGGTTGAGCGCATACCGCACGTATTTTTCACACTCCCGGTTCTCGTCCTCGTCCCCTATGGTTAAAAGCCACACGGCACTACTACGCTTGCTGTACCTACTGGTTTTTAAACACTTCACAAGACCTTTAGCTTGTAGTTTTTTCATAACTCTACCAATGCGAATGCGCGCGGTTTCCTCTTTTCTCAAGTCGCGTGGCTCATTGCTTATAACGCTTACATTCTCAAGAGAATCAGCAATAGTCATGCCTAAAGATTTTGAGAGTTCACGCCATCCGTACATGTAAATTCTAGGCATCAGCTTTTTCTTTTTAGCCTTAGCATCAAGAGGATAATCAGCGGACGATAATGCTAATTCCATTAAGACCGTGTTTTCGATAGAGTTAAAAGAGGTTACTGATCCTCTTTTTGAATTAAAGATGCCTTGCCGCGTCAAAGTTCTGACGATTTGAGCGTTTCTTATTCCCATTATTGCTACGCTTTCCGCTTCCCCATGGCGTGTGGTAGACTACATGAGGAAACTTGTTGAGAGTTTCTTTTGCCCTATCGCAAAGGTGGTTTGATTTTGCGATAGGGTTTTATTTTTCCCGTACATTGATGTTACATATACTTAGTAAAAGAGCGCGTGAAATCCGTACATTGATGTACGAAATCCGTACATTGATGTTACATCAAGATGTAACTTTGATGTAACACCTTTGGGGTTACATTGATGTAACACCTTACATATATACATAACTATTACATATACTTTCATATACGCGTTTTCGCGCTTTTTAATTTTTCTCATCAATATTCTCCAACGCGTCTTCTGTTAGGTAAAGCTCGGCTTTGTCGGCAATATCGTTGATTGTTGTTCCTAACGCAGTCGCGATTTGGTATAGCTGAGAAACGTTTATATCACGCCTACCGTGGACTACTCTATCAAGCGTTGTAGGGGGTATGCCTGCTTTTTTAGAAAGCTCTTTAAGGGTCATGCCCTTTTTTAAGCGCTCATCTGTAATTACTTTCGCAATCATTATATTTATTCTGTTCATGCTTTATATGTTACATCAATGTACGTGTTTAACACCCCCATTTGGGGGGATATTTTTTAGCAAAACACCACAAACGGCGGAATATCAACAATTAAATCAAGTATATAAAATTGTTGCTCTTCGTTTTAACACCCCCATTTGGGTGTGTCGTAACTTGACACACCCCCATTTGGGGGTATTATGAAAGTATGACAAACGAAGAAACAAACACATACATTGCACTTAATGTGCAAAAAGCATTAGAGAGAGCCGGCTACACCATTGCTGAAGCATCAAGGCAAACAGGCATTGCTGCTACCACATTGAGCCGCAGACTCCAAACACCAACAGAAAGCTCATTCAGAATGAACGAACTCATTGCGCTCGCAAATCTTACGAACCGTTCCCCAATAAGCTTTCTCAAAACACCAGCAAAGGAATAACAATGAGCGCGAAAGAAACAACCACAACAATAATCAACCAACACGCTAAAAACATCATCTACATAACAAACGTCAAAAACATAAACGAACTGGAAAACGAACCAAACGAGGAACAACAATGAACAACAAAATCAAAGAACTAAGAGAAAAGCGCGCCGCCGCTAATTTTGAAAAACATGTAGCGCTTTTTGCTAAACAAAACGCCGACGCAGACTACCGCGAAAAATTAGAAACCTTCAACAAAATAAACGAAGAACTAGAACAAGCCAAAGAAGAAGCCAACAATGACACCAGAAATTGAAAAAGCCACACAAGACTGGATAACAGCCGAACGCGAATACAACGAAGCCGAACAAGGCTTCATGGACATAAAAGACCAACTAACAAAACAAAACCTAGACGACGCCAAAGCAGAACAAAAGATAGAACAACTCAACAAACAGCTCGAAGAACTAAAAACAAAAGAATACAAACTCGAAGAACAAATAAGCATCGAACAGCGCAAAGCCTACAAAATCTTCGGAACCCTAGAAAGCAACTGGGACTACAAAATGGCGAAAAACAACCTCATAGGCGCAAGAGACAAACTCGACATCGCGCGAAACTACCTAAAACGCCTAATCGCAAAAGAAGCAGAAAATGACGCCACAAAACATTAACCACCTAATCGACGCAACAACCGCGGTTATTGCCGGGCTAGGCATCTCAGGAATCTTCGCATACGTACTCTACCTAATCCTTAAAAACATAGACTAACCATGACACCGAAACAAACCCTCGCACGCGCAAAACAAATCGACCAACTCGCACAAAAAGAATACGAAAAAGCCGACAACCACTGGCTAACAGCAATAACAAAATACGCGCAAACCAAAAAACAATACGAAAACTACCCAAACTTCACAAACAAGAAAAAACTACAACAAGCCGAACACAAAAAACAGCAAGCACTAGACGAAAGAGAATACGCGATCAACAACGCGTATGAAGTAAGACAAAACCTACTACAAGCAGAAAAGGAAAACCAAAAATGAAACACCCATACACCAAACTACTAGCAAACATAATCGCATACGCTGCAAGCATCATCCTATACGCGCTCAACGCAGGCGGTAGTATCAACGGCTTAACAATCCTCAGCATCACACTCGCAACCATAGCAAGCATCAACCTAGTGCGCGCAATAACCACAATCACAGAAAGAAAACAACAATGAGCAAAACCACAGCAACAATAAGCATCATCATCAGCATCCTAATCGCCTTAAGCGGCATCACACTCGTATACGAAACCGCACACAATCAAATAGACAGCATCAACCTACCAATCGGCTTCTTCCTCATCCTCATAGGCGTAACAGCAACCCTAAGCGTATGGAACGAGTACATGATCCAGAAAGACATTCAATGTGTGAAAAACAGTACACAATCAAAGACATCATCCAACGATTCGACAAACTTGAACAACGATTCGACAAACTCGAGCAACAAATCAAACAGCGAACAGTAGTTAAAAAAGCGTACACCATCAGCGAATTCGCCAAAGCCTACAACATGACCGAGTTGAAAACGCGTGAACTAATTCAGCGCGGAAAAATCAAAGCCACAAGCGATACAAACGGGCGCGGCACACGCTACCTAATAGACGCAAAAAGCATAGAAGACTGGTGGAGTAAACAACTCGGCAAACCAATCAAATAACAATTTTAAGCGCGTAAACGGCACTCTAGAAAAGACAGCAACCAGTTTTTTGTACCGTTTCTGGTTACTCAAGCCGCTAGAGGTGCGAAGTTCGACTCTTCGCACGCGCACAAAGGGCATGATGAATGGGGGACGCTCCATGTACTTAAACTCGTCAAGCTGCATCATGCCCCCATTATGAAAGGAAAACTAATGCTCATAACACCACAAGAAGTCCGAGACGCGCAAATAAGCACGCGCTTCTTCGGCACAGGATACGACATTGAAGAAACCGACCGGTTGCTCGACAACTGCGCGCGCACTATCGAAGTTGTTGGCGCGCACTGCGTCGAACTGCAGTCGGCACTGCTTACTATGAAACGCTTGCTTGAAGCGCATAACATTCCAATCCCACAAACAATCTGAGGTATAAAAAATGAGCAACAAACCAACATACGAGAAAATTCTCGCACACATAATTTTCGCGCTTATTCCTACTATTTTCTGCGCCATAGTATGCATTAGCACCGCGTTCACTCACGCTTTAGACGGCTGGTTACTCCCATGCGGAATATACATGGTATTCACGGCTATTCTTGAGCTAATTAGCGTGATTCTTAGTGCTGTTGTTGCTTATGTCAATAGTTAGGCATGGTGGTGAAAGTGAGCAACATCATGACAACGGACGAAGCATTAAAAGCATTCGTAGAAACATGTGACACGCCTGGCAAAACACTAGGCGAGATGACAAACGCATTCAAAGAACTAGAAGCAACCATTCCCCACCCTCTACAATGCAACTCAGAATTCGCTTACGCAACATTAAGCAAAAAAATCAGAATGTTTGCCGACTACATGAAAATGGAACGCGTTAAAAAATTCGTTAAATTTATCAACCTAAAACCGGACGAAACAGACGCGCGCGCTGAAACATTGCAAGAGATAAAAGAAACTTGCAAAACCTATCAAATAGCCTTAACGCTGGAAGCGAGTGTTAATCCGAATGAAAAATAAGAAACGCGTTCTCAAAGCGGCGAAGAAAATGCGTAAAGCATTAAAACAGCAGCACCAAAACCAGATAGGCGAAAGCGGCGTAATCGAATACTACACGCAGAAATACCAGAAAGCCTACAACAAACTACTCGACCTACTAATCGACTAAAGGAGGGAACGATGATTAGCACAGAGCTAGATGAAGCGTTAGCACAGCTTAAAAAAACAGACGGAAAACACGCGCAATTACAGAAAGAATACGATTCCGCACGAGCAAAATGTCAGCCACTCACACATGCCCAAGCTGAACTCGACAAAGCCAAACGCAAACACGAAGACGCACTCGACAAGTGGCACGAACTCGATAAACAATTCGATGATGAGCACGCTTGGCTTATAGATGCGATAGATGACGCGTGCAACAAGTGGTACGAAGCAAAACAACGCGTCAACGGAATAATCCGCAAACTAACTGGAGCAAACAATGACTAAAGAAATCACAGACTTGGAAGAACAATTAAGCAACCTCAGCGACCACGACTTATACGCGTTAATCGCCACACTAACCAAGTGGGAAAAACGAATCAAAGAAACACTAGACAAAGCCAAAGATGAGTACAAGCGGCAAAGAAACTCAGGCGACAGTGACGAACTACGATTCAACAACAAAACCGTAGGAACAATCAGCATAAGCAAAGGCAGTGAAGGTTACTACATTGTGAAAGACCCGAAAGCCTACGCCGCAATCCTCAAACAAATTCAATGGACTTTAGATGACGGGCGCGACGCATGGTACACAACAATAATGCCATGCCCCGAAGCTTGTACGCCAGACTTTCTCGACGAACTAATTCGCGCTCACGATGGAGAGATCCCTAAAGGTGTCGAATACAAGAATGGTAGAGGCTCAGTCACGACAGTGAAATTAGACCGTGACTATGCTAACTCACCACTCGAACTCAAGGGCATCATAAACCCAGTCACACTACAACTCGAAGCAGGCAAAAATGAGTAGTGAACTTACTATTACTCAAGACCAAACCGACTGGACGCAGCAGCAGGTTGCCGCGCTCAAGACGCTTGGCGTATCAAACGATGTTACGCAGGCTGACCTTGCTATTTTCCTCACGCAGTCCAAGCGCACCGGTTTAGACCCGTTCAGCCGCCAAATCTACATGATAGGGCGCAAACAGAAAACAGCTAACGGTTACGAGACCAAGCAGACGATTCAAGTCGGCATTGACGGTTTGCGTGCAATCGCGCACAGAGTAGCGCAACAATGCCACGAAGTTTTCAGCATGAGTGACACACTGTGGGCTGATAAAACCGGCGTATGGCATGACGTGTGGTTATCCCCCGAACCACCATCAGCCGCAAAAGTAAGCGTCAAGCGCGGCGGCGGAGTATTCAGTGCCGTAGCAATCTTCAAAGAATACGCGCCAATATACAACGGCAAACTCAGCGGCATGTGGTCATCAAAGCCAGCCTTAATGATAGCGAAATGCGCTGAAGCGTTAGCGTTGCGTAAAGCGTTCCCATCAGATATGAGTGGCATTTACACGGACGACGAAATGAGCAGAGCTGAGGATGTGTCCGCGCCAACAGTTGTTGAAACGTCCGCGCAACAGCAAGCAGAAACAATAAGCCACAGAAGACCGCAAATATCGACACAAGAGCAGAGAGAACAGATTTTCGCAATGCTTGCAGAAGCAGGAATCAGCGACAAGCTCAAAGCAATAAACTATTTGAAACACGCAGCTCACATTCCACCGACAAAACAGGAAGCAGAATTCCTAATCGCAAACCGTGAGACTGTAATTAAAAAAGCTAGTGCGTGGGTACGTGAGCAAAGCACGAAACGCACTCAAGAACTAGCCGAACAACAACAAAAAGAAAAGGAACAGTAATGGCTGGAGAAACCACAATAACAATCGTAGGCAACCTAACTTCAGACCCTGAGTTGCGCATGATCCAATCAACCGGCGCATCCGTCGCCACATTCTCAATCGCATCCACCCCACGCACATTCGATAAAAATCAGAATCAGTGGGTAGACGGTGCCGCATTGTTCATGCGATGCCAAGCATGGCGAGACTTGGCAGAACACATTGCCACAAGCCTAGCCAAAGGCATGCGAGTAGTCGCAACCGGTAGGCTCAGTCAGCGCACTTACGATGAGCAAACAGGTACGAAGCACACGGTAGTGGAAATGACCGTCGACGAAATCGGAGCAAGCCTACGATACGCCACATGCCAAGTCACAAAAACAAGCACAAGCACAGGCTTTACAGGCTCAACCCCCCAAACGGCACAAGCATCAGCCGCACCACAAGCCAACGCGTGGACGCAAGCCGCACCAAGCAAAGACCCATGGGGGAACCCAGAACCCGACCCGGAATTCTAGGATGCAAAAAATGAAACTCACACTAGGTCAACGATTCAAAATCCTCTTCACCGGCAAAATATCCGTAACGCAACCAACTTTGACACATGATCGTAAGAGTACGAGAGTAAAACGCGCGTGCGGCAAATACGCAGAATTAGCTAAAAAAAGCCGTCAAACACCAACCGAATGGGTTCAAATCGCTGTAATGCCTTTAGGTAGTGCGCGCACACTCGCATCAAGAGTAAGACGCGGCGGAGTCGCAGCATTCCGCAAGCCACGCGGAGGAGTTTACGAAGCGCGCATAACACCATGCATGAGCGAATACGTCGTAGAAATGCGTTTTATACCAAACAAAAAGGAGAACAAGAAATGAAAGTAAACGAATACTATATCGATGCCATTAACGCTGACAAAGTACTGGACATACTAAAAACCAGCATAGAGCCAAAAGACAATCCACGACTCAACCTAACAAAAATTCGCTCACCATACAACGTCGCATACAAAATTGACTACACGGCGTACGTTTCAAAAGAAGAGTATAAGCAGATAAAAGCAATCGCAACAAACGAAACCTCCACCGACAACGAAACCAATTCGCCTAACTTTGCCGGGCTGCCAGAAAACGTGAAAGATGCTTTAGAAAAACAGTGCGCAATTTTTTTCGCTATCGCTAATCATGAGGACTGCGAAGAATGAGCAGGCAGAAACAGAAAGGCACGGCGTTTGAAAGCGCAATCGTAGAATACTTGCAAAACAATCTCTGCGATGACACTATCGAACGTCGCGCTTTAAACGGTACGTGCGACCGTGGCGACATCAGCGGCGTAACATTCTGCGGCAGCCGCATGGTACTCGAATGCAAAAACGAAAACCGCATGCGACTAGCCGAATACATGCGCGAAGCTGAAACCGAAGCCACCAACGATAACGCACCCTACTATGCGGTAATACACAAGAAACGCGGCGTAGGCATAAGCACAGCGCAAACCGTCGGGCAACAGTACGTGACAATGCCACTACACATGCTAGTAAGCATCATTTACGAAGCAAACTACTGGTGCGAAGAAGCACACGAAAACAAGGAAAACAAGAAATGAAAAAACAACACCTAACACAAGTAATCACCGGAGGGCACAACACAACCGCAATCCCAATATGGGCAAGGTACGGGCAACCTCACGCAATACCTACAATACCAATGCAAACCTACTTGTGTCAGCGTTTAAGCACAAGTAACGACTTGTACTCAAGCAATGACTTAAAACAGTACATGAACAAATTAACAGGCAGCACACAGCGAGCGAAGGCGAGCAAATGGTAGTAAAAAAGATGACTGATCTAATACGCAAATGGTATGCGGACGGAATGCCACTCAGCTACATATGCAAACAAACAAGATTAACAGAGCAGCAGATAAAAGCAATAATTAAAAACACGACAACCGCAGAAGAATGGAAAAGAACAATATTCAGCAACCACCGCTAGACCTAACGCGAGCATTGCGCGCGCTAGGATACACGCACCCGAGCGACCTAGACGGCGCGAGCGTAATCGCCATACGCACCAACGGTGAAATCGTCCACGACTACCTGCAAGGCGTGACAAACGCGCGCGCACAAGTAGTCACATGGCGGTTGCGCGGCAACGGCGAGCGCATCATGGAAAGCATACGCACAACAAGCGCATGGCGAACCATGCTGGATAGTAGTTGGAAAACAATAAACATACTGGAGAAATGATGAACGCAGTACAAGCTAAATTAACGGACTATGATGGATTTGTTGAAAAATTCAAGCCTAAACTAACCACAGACGACTGTTACACGCCGCCGCAAATCTATGAGATTATTAAGAATTGGGCGGTTGAAAGATACGGTTTGCAGGGGCGTACTATTTTGCGACCTTTTAAGCCCGGTGGTGACTATGAGGCGGAAGAGTATCCGGAAGGTTGTGTGGTTATTGATAATCCGCCGTTTAGTATTCTGAGGAAGATTAAAGATTTTTATATCACGCATCATGTTGATTTTGTGCTTTTCGCGCCAACGCTCACGCTTTTCAGCTCAACGGATAATGTTGTAAACTACATACAAGTCAACATGCCTATCCGGTACCATAATGGCGCAGTCGTGAACACTAGCCTTGTGACTAATTTAGGCGATAATCTCGTTGAGACCGCGCCAGACTTAAGACGCAAAATCGTAGAGACTCAGAAAAAGTCGGGCGTTAAGTTTAACACCGTTGCAAAATACGTGTACCCCGAGCATGTAATATCCTCCGCGCTACTCAATAAGTATGTGAAGCACGTGCAGCCGTTCGTATTAAAGCGCAGTGAAGCGCTCTTTGTGAGAGCACTAGACTCGCAGCGCGCAGCCAAGAAAAGCATTTATGGGGGGGGTATCTCATTAGCAGCAAAGCCGTTGAAAGGCTTAAGCAATGCTTACAAAGTCCGCTAGTAGAAGGCTGCACAGACTCAGAGCCCCCAACAAAATGGGAGCTAAGCGGACGCGAAAAACAAATAATCAAAGTACTAGACGAACAGTCACAGAAAGACAACGACAATAATGGTAGTAAACATCAGTCAGAAAGATAAGACGATTGAGCACGTGCGAGAACGCTTGAGTCAAGCCTACGGTGAAATATCGCCGCACGTGCCAGACAGTGCAATCCAATACTTGGACGCGTATGATGCGCTAATCCGCAAATACTTAACTGAAGATTACGAGTACAGTAACCCAAGCATGCCGTTAGAAGAACCAAACCACACAAAATAGGGGGGTATCATGAGCACACCAGACTACTACAAATACGATGACGGCGAAACACGCTTCGAATGCTTCGATATAAGCCGCTACTACTCAGTCGACTGGGCGCAAGTAATACAGTACGTTTTCCGCTGGCAGAAAAAAGGCGGCGTGGAAGACCTAGAAAAAGCGTTAGTGTGCGCAAAAGACGCACGAGACAACGGCATAACTCCCAAGCCAATCACAAAAAGCCACATACTTCGCCGAACAATAAAAAGAAAACTTATAATTCTCAGTAAACAAGATTTTAGCAATGCCCACAAAGTGTGGGAAGGCATTATAATGCGCTGCGACGCCACAGATGAGATTATTGCCGCGTTAGAAGAAATGATAAGGGACGCAAAAAATGTTGGATGACGATAGGCTGAAAATGCTCAGGGAAGCCATTCAAATCGACCAAAATATTCCCACAATTCTACACAACGAAGCAACAAGCGAATACATAAGCATTCCACTATGCTTAATCTACGGCAATAGCTACGAGAAAGCACTCGATAATCCATGGTGTTGGACATCGCACGCGCTAAAACAATGGCAAGATACAGTAAATAAAAGCATCGAAGAGTACAATAAGAAGAGCATCAATAAACAGAAAGAAAGGAACAGCTCATGATGGGCACAATAATGGTAATCAGCATAATACTATTCATCGCAGTGATGATATTTGGATTCGTTGCTTGGATCTACGACTTGCTCCATTGCAAGCCACACAGCGAACTCGGGCAACGTATTCTACGACTCGATGAAAACAATAATCCAATCGAAGATAAGAAAAAATAGTAAAGGAAACGAATGCACGATAGTAGTGAACGCAGACTATGCCGTGAATGCCGTCACACTTACGCGAAAATAATCCGCGCGTTGCCAGCGCAGACTACTATCGTGCGTCAAATCGCTTATAAGCAGGTTAGGCTCACGCACCTTGGTCATACTCCGTCGCGTGGTATTCCACCAATGCCGTTGAACACTCGCGCGTTGAATCTCATTGACCGTATCCATGCACAGTGTTGTGTTGTGCTTGGTCAGATTGATGCGCGTTACGCGCAGTTGCCGCTTAACCCGGTGTTACGGTTGATGGTGCAAAACGTGAAAAAAATTCCGCAGTTGCCGGCGGCAGTCTACGACTTGAAAGAATGGCAAGCCATTGAGCGTGATTATGATACGCTCACGACCCCGGACGAAATTAAACACCCTATAGGGGTATGCCCGAAATGTAACATGCCAGCCGCGGCGCACACATGGGATAGAACCTACACGTGCGCACATTGCGGTTGTAGTAGTATTGTGACGGACATGGTAACAAAAGCTAAAAAAGCACTCAAAAACAATAGGGGGGGTCTTGGAATAAGTCCAAAAAAAGTCAAGAAAAACCCCGGTCATATATACAAGCCATCGAACAATTCACAGTGCTAACACACTACAAACAGCACAAAAACGTTTAAACAACAACCCATTATCAAAACATTAGAAAACTTTAATCAAAACAATCCTAAACAAACTACTGAATTTTAAACATTCAAAAAATTACATAATTCGCCCACATCACACTCTAAAACAGTGCGCCAATCAGCCAGTAAGCCTTTAACGTATGCGCCACTAGCTTCTAAATGCCACACCAACGCGCCAATACCACCAACGCACCCAACCGTTGGAAACATTAGGGGTTCACTACACCCCACACTCTCCCCCCACCGTCCCCAGCCTTAACATGCGAACGTAGCTTATGATCCCAACAACAAGCAATACTAGAAAACACTTAACAAATACTCTAACTGTTAAAAATGCAACAACTTTTCACACAAACAAACCAAAGCCATACAAGACAAGACACAATAGTAAAAACAGTACGCTTACCCTAAACTCGCTCGTTTATCAAAAGTACAGCACAACACAGAACGCAGCCATAATAACCAGTCAAAGCATTACGCGGCAAAAGCAAAACCAAACCAAACCCAAAATTTTTGCACAAAAATTCGTGAGATTATGCCATATATTTTTTTAATAAATTATGAAGCCCTTCAAAACCCCAAATCCGCCTTATTGTTAATGAGAATCATTATCAATAACTGAAAACGTTTGCAAAAAACATGATTATTGAGAAGATTCTCATTATCAATAAAAGCGAAAAGAGCCATCGGAAAGCCCCCTAATCCTTCGCGTCCTCACTAAGCTCACGCAGCAATGCTAAGCCCTCAACCTCAGACACGGGCAAGCACACGGGCGCGTAGGGGCGGCGCGCCGCCCAATCGCGGATAGTATCATAACGCCACAATGGCGCGCGAAGCTTAAACCCAGCCAGCGCGTCAGGCAGCGGCAAATCAAAAGGCTTCACACAACCGTCCTTATAGTGTCGCCGCGCCGTCGTCAAATACCGTAATACCGCGCTTTTTTTCAAATCCAACAGCACAGCCACGTCGCGCGCCATCAGATACATTGGCGCGCCTTTTTTAGCTCTAAAATCATATTCACTCATAATTCATCGTCTCCTGATACTCTAGCGCGGTCAAACTACTTGCGCTACTAGCTCGCTTTTTTCTGCTCCCATGCCAACACCGCGCCGCGCTGCGAGGGAATAGACACCATCTATGATACTATCGGCGCGCTCCCTACCTGTAGGGGGTATCCAAAAAAGTACAAGCCGCAAGCCCCCCAATCGCTCTATAATGTCGCGCGTCTCTAAATCCTTTTCAACCCTTCCCTATATGTCGTACTAATCTGCATTCTTGTCCTTTCTTTTGATACGCTAAAGTGCCGCACGCCTACACGTGCAGCACTTACGCTATTTCTGCTATTTTAAAAGTTTTTGTAATTCTTCGGCTAGGCTTGCGCGAAAATCATAATCCGGCATTTTTGCCCCTCTCTTAAATAAAAACCGGCTTAGGGGTGCGCGAATCCCAGCGTACGCAAACTACGCATTTTTGCGAGCCATCAGCATTACGCATGGTATGCCCGATGCTCCAGTCGCGTTTTAATGCCTCGTGGAGTAAATCCTCGCGCAACCCCCGCGCTTTGAAATAACGCCAAGAGTAGAAACAAGTGCCAACAATATCAAGGGAATCACCTTCACTGTCAGACTCGTTGGCACAGCTCTCTAAAGCGTATTTGCCGTTCTTGTAAAAAGTGATTTTCACGCCAGCGTCTTTCTTGAAAAGCTTAGCTACTTTATGAGTGTAAATAACGTAAGAGTACACGGTTTTCTTCGCGTAGACGATTCGCTTTTCCTCATCACGATTCACTTCAAAGCCAAACACCTTCAGATTGCTTTCAATTAAAGACTCTAAAGAGCCTCCTTTTTCGCTCTCTTCCTTCCAGTCGTCGCGAGTGATGTCTATCTCAGTAAGGGCTTTGCCATTGTTGCCATCGTGTTCATCTTTAATGTCAACGCGCCCATCCTCATAAAGGACAATCCTTAACTTCTGACGATGCAGAAACATCATGGTAACGTCTCGGGCGTTGATAGTGTAGGTAATCTCTTGCATTTTATGCTCCTTTTTTAGTTTCTCGCTTGTTTAATAGCTTGGTAGGCTTTTTGGATATCCTCATCCAAAGTTTCAGCATCTGCAAAAAGTTCAAATTCTTCACTGTTTAGCTTTCCTTCGCTAGCCTTCCAGAGTTCCTCATGGGCTTTCAGAGCGCACGTTTTTGCTGTTTGCGCAATATCGAACATACTAATAGCCGAACCAATTTTTCCTTCTTCAGCTTTTTTGATTGCGTTTAACGCGTAGCGGCGGCAGTTTTTAACTTCGTTTGTAAGTCTTTGTAAAATTTCTTTTTTCATTTTGTTTTCCTTTGTTTTTGAGCTTCCGCTCTTGTTTTCCTTGACATTTTCTATATTACCACATGTCGCGCCTTTGTCAACCTCGGCGTGTCGCGTGATAGGCTAGTAAAGCCGTGGTGCAAGGGCGAGTTTTCCTTTTTCGTCCTCTTGACAATGACGCGCCACGGCGCTTTTATATCAAGCCACAGCACACAATGCGCAAGCCTTCGACTTATCAAGCAAAACCTCAATAGCAGCCGCATAATCACTCAGCGCAGCGCTAGTATTTCTAGCAAAAATATTACAAACGCCAGCCACACACTCAGTCGCTAGACGCTCTAAAGTCACGCCATCAACACCCCAAGAAATAGACACTTCAGGCACTTGCGGCGCGCCATCAACCTGCGAAGAATCAAAAACATAAGCCAAACCAGCACCGCACATTGCATCCTTAACCACAAGCTCACCACTAGCCACGCGCGCCTTCTCAGCATCAGAAAGACGCGCAACCGCACCTACAGGCTTGCCGCTCTTCGTATAAGCGCACTTGTAAGTCTTAGGAGAAACAAGCGCCAAGCCCTTACTGCCTTTCTTGACCATCACGTCCGCTTTCTTCCACTCAGAAAAACCACGCACGCGACCAACCTTCGGCATTTGCGCAATAAGCATCAACATGTTACGCATACTATAGTGCTTGTCCGTGTTTATAGCCTTAAAACGCGCCACGCTACCAACAAGACCAATAACGCCATCAACAGACTGGAAAGCCTCATGAAGCACGGCGGCAACTTGGCTAGTAATAGAATCCGCTTTCTCTTGAGCCTTCGCGCGCGCCTCTTCCTTAGAAGGCTTTACAGTCTTAACGTCAGGCTGAGCGGTCGTAACAGTTTCGTCGAAAATATCGAAAGTATCCTGCATCTTAATTTCCTTTGTTTTTGAGCTTCCGCTCTTGTTTTCCTTGACATTTTCTATATTACCACATGTCGCGCCTTTGTCAACCTCGGCGTGTCGGGCTTAAACCCGTCACATGATAGCATGGAAGCAAAGCGACAAGCATATATATAAAGAGCTAACAAAGGGGACGGCGTTTATACCGTCCCCTTTTCTTATACCCATCGACACCCCTAAAAAAGAAAAAGCAGAGCAACGCCGCGCACTACCCACCTATTACAACTCCACTAGCCCCCTAGCCCCCCCCCCTAGCACCACACCCACACACACAAAGCAAAGCAAAGCAAAGCGCACACAAGCCACAAAGAAAAAGCTTTATCACCCCAACCCCACTCACTCACACACCCTATATATAGAAAGAGGCACGCCCATGCTCAAGCCATGCCCTACCCCAGGCTGCCCCACCCTCATCCCCCCCACCACCCGAGCATGCCCCAAATGCCTAAAGAAGCTAAGACACACCACCAACGCAAAGCCCTACACTAGTGCAGGACATCGCAAAGCAAGAGCCAAGCTCCTCGCACTTCATCCTTACTGTCAATGCGAAGGATGCAAAGCACACAAAGGATTATGCACACAAGAAGCCACAATCGCTGATCACTATCCTTTAGAGCGTTTCGAGCTTATCGCAGAAGGCAAAAATCCTAATTCTTTGCGCTACATGCGTGCATTGTGCAAAAGATGTCACGACATCAAAACCGCGCGCACAAGACCAGCAGGAGCCGTGCTACAGAGATACCAATAAACACCCCATAAGACATTGCAAACGTTTGCAAAAAACACCCCCCAAATACCCCAAAAATCGGTAGGGGATAGGGGTATTGGGTATCGATTTCCAAAAGCGCTGCCTAACTCTCTTTTTGTTGCGCCGGGTTCAAAAGATTTGGCAAGAATGGCTTATTTTCAACGTTTTCAGCATTTAAGAGAGTGTTACTTTAATAATTACCCCTACCTTTTCTCTAAAAATCCCGGGAGTGTCGCCATCCGGCAAAAATCGTTGGAAACGTTAGCATTTTTGGAGGTTTTATGAGTTCTGGACGTGGTGGAGCTAGAGTTCGCAGTGGTCCCGCGCCTGACCCACATTCGCGCAATAGTTTGCGAAAAGGAGTTAAAGCTCTAGTACTTTCCGCTGATGGTTTTGCTGGCGAAATCCCTAAATTCCCCTTGCCGCAGTTTCGTGTTGTTGATTCTGAAGGAGTTAGGGATACTAATGGAGAAAAGCGTTTTGCTAGTCGCGAGAAGACTGTTTGGAGACATTTGTGGAGTTTGCCACAAGCTGAAGCTTGGAGTATGCCTGAGTATTCTTACATGTTTTTTGAGATTGCTTTATATGCGCGTCAGCTTGTGATTTGTGAGCAGGCTGGCGCGAGTGCTGCTGACCGTGGCTTGTTGCCGCGTTTTGCTGATCGCATTGGTCTTAGTGAAGCTGCTATGGCTGGTTTTGGTTGGAGTATTCGCCGTGATTCCGTTGTTGATTCTGCTCGCGATTTGAGTGTGATTGATGGTGTTCGCGTGTTACCTCGTCGTATGCGTGGTGGTGATGATGCTTAGTTCTGATAATTGGCATGTTGATTTTCCTACTCTTGCTGATGTTATTGATGCGTGGATTCAAGCGCATTGCAAACAACCTGATGGCTTTAATCGCGGTAAGCCATTTGTGCTTGCTGACTGGCAGTTTTGGTTGGCAGCGAACCGTTGGCGTATTCGCGAGGATGCTAAATTCGTGCCGCCTGAAGAGGTCACGACTGATAATCCTATGGTTTTGAATCAAGCGTTTACGTATCGCCAAACATTGTGTGTTGCTCCTCAGAAGACTGGTAAAGGTCCATGCGCAGCGGCATTTGTTGCTGCTGAAGCTGTTGGCCCTACTGTTTTTAACGGTTGGGCGAAAAAGGGAGATGTTTACCGTTGCTCTGATTGGGGTTGTTCTTGTGGTTTTGAGTATGCGTACTTGCCGGGCGAACCTATGGGTAGACCTCAACCATCACCTCTTATTCAGTTGACTGCTAACAGTGAAGACCAGGTACTTAACATGTATCGTCCTTTGAAAGCTATGGTTTTGCTTGGCTCTTTGAAGGAACGTTTGCGTGTGCGTGAGGGTTTTATTCGTGTGCTTAATGGTGATAGTGATGTGAGTGATGCGGCTGACCTTGACCGTATTGATATTGTTACTTCTTCTGCTCGTAGTCGTTTGGGTAATCCTATTACTGACGCTGAACAGGATGAAGCTGGCTTATATACGTCTTCTAATGGCATGGTGCAGGTTGCTCAGACTCAGCGGCGCGGCGCGGCTGGTATGGGTGGGCGCACTCACGCGTGGACGAACGCTTATGACCCTACTGAGAATAGCTACGCTCAGCAGATTGTCGAGAGTGGTGACCCTGACGTTTTTGTGTTTTATCGTAATCCGGATTTGGCTCCTGAGTTGAGACGTGAAGATGGTTCTTTGATGTCTTTTTTGAAGCGTAGTGAACGCCGCAAAATCCTTGAATACGTATATAAGGGTTCGCCTTGGGTTGATTTGGACAGTATTGAAGCTGAAGCAGCTAGCTTGCTTAAGACTGACCCATCGCAAGCGGAACGCTTTTTTGGCAATCGTCTTGTTCAAGGTGCTGGAGCTTGGATTGAGGAAGCACAGTGGGCTGAAGCTTATGGGGGGTATCAAGATTGAGTAAAAAACATGAGTTATGGCTTGAGAACCCCCCAGCAGGCACTAGCGTGTGTGGTGGTTTTGATGGTTCTGAAAATGATGATTTTACGTGTTTTAAGCTCGAAACGTTGAGTGGTTTTATTTTCACACCTCGCTATGGGTATGATCAGCGTCCTACGATTTGGAATCCTAAAGAGTGGGGTGGGCGTATTCCTCGTGGTGAAGTTATTGCTGCTATGGATGAGCTTGCTCACAAGTATAAGTTTGTGCGTATTTATTGTGACCCGGGGTTTAAGGATGAGATGAGTTGGGAATCTCAAATTGATGCTTGGGCGCGCGCGTATGGTGAGCGTGTTTTTGTTCCGTGGGTTATGAACGGTAGTAATCGTATCACGGCTGTTTATAAGGCGTTGCGGCGGTTTGAGGAAGATTTAAGCACACACCGTATTACGCATGATGGTTGTCCTATTACTAACGCTCATATTGTGAACGCGCGGCGTATCCCTAAGACAGCTGAAAGATACGGTCTTGGTAAACCTCAGCAGGATAGAAAGATTGATGCTGCTGTTGCAACGATTCTTGCACATGAAGCAGCGTGTGACGCGCGCATGGATGGTTGGGGTGAAGAAAAGCCGAATCTTATTTATTCGCCGTCTAATATGAGGAGACTTAGATGACACTTAATATTGATGATGTAAATGTGCTTCTTCGTAGGTTGTTGATGCAGGTTATTGGTCGTCAAGCAGATATTACAAAGCATGTTGAGTATTTTCGCGGACGCCGCGGTAAACTGCCGTTTACTAGCCGTGAGTTTAAGAAGTATATGGAGAATCGTTTTAACTCGTTCTCTGATAACTGGTGCTCTACCGTGGCGCAAGCGCCGGTTGAGCGTATTCATTTTCAAGGGTTTATTACGCCTGATAGTAGTGTTGCTCCTGATTCTTTGCATCGCGTGTGGCAGGATTCTGATGCTGACCGTGGTCTTAGTGAAGCGGCACTTATGATGATGGTTGCGCGCCGCTCATATGGGTTGGTTACTCAAATGGCTGACGGTCATGCGCGTATTACTTTTGAGAATCCTGATTCTTGCGCTATGGAGTTTGACCCACGTACAGGCGCGCCTACTGTAGGCTTAACTCTTGGTGGCGAAGGCTCTGACACTGGCGTACTGTATTTTCCTGACTGTTATATGCTTGTTCGTAAAAATGCTGATATGGCGTTTGGTTCTACTGGCGTGGAGAGTTGGGCGGTAGACGAATCTACTTTTCAGCCGAATCCGCTTGGTGTTGTTCCTATGGTTGAGTTTCGCAATCAGTGTATGCTTGACCGTTCTCCAATTTCTGATATTGAGCAAGTTGAAGCTATGCAGGATACTGTGAATGTTATTTGGGCTTATCTTCTTAATGCTCTTGATTATGCTTCTATGCCGGCTCGTGTGATTCTTGGCGGCGAACGTTTGCAAGAGGGTGTTTATGATACTAACGGCACTCTCGTTGGTAGTCGTCCGGCTGACCTTGAAAAGCAGATGATGGATAGGATCTATCAGATTACTGGCGATGGTGTGAAAATTTCAGAATGGCAGCCAGCTAATTTAGACGCGTTTTTGCCGGTTATCAAGAAGGCTGTTGAACATATTGCGGCTGAGACGCGTACACCGTCTCACTATTTGCTTACGTCTACTGAAGTGCCAGCGACTGGTTATGAGGTTGCCGAAGCAGGTTTAGTCAATAAGATTCTTGATCGTATTTCTTATTTGCGTGGCGGCGTGAAGCAGTTATGTTGGCTCGCAATGCTTACTGAAGGTGATAAAAATGCTGCTTTGCTTGTGCGTAATAGTACTGTGAAGTTTGCTAATCCTCAGTATCGCAGTGAAGCGCAAATGATGGACGGACTTATTAAAATGCGTCAAGCTGGGTTCCCGTTTGAATATGTTGCTGAATATGCTGGGTTGAGTCCTCGTGATGTTGAACGCGTTCTTATGATGCGTGAGAAAGAGATGAGTGACCCGACACTTGAGAAGATTGCAGGGCAGTTGAAGCATGACGCGTAATCTTCAAGCTGTGGACACGTTCCATAAGCGCGTGACGGCTCGTGAGGCTGTTGCTGTTCGCGCTGCACGTCACGCGTGGAGTCGTGTGGATAAGAACGATATTCGAGGTTCCTGGGCACGCGTTAAACAGCCTTTAGTGGACGTGTTGAGTGACGTGCAGGAGCAGGCTGTTGACGCTGGCTTGGATGCGAATGTTGATGTAATGGCTGAGATTGGTCAATATTCGGCGCCTGAAGCGCTTGTAGATTCGCATGCTTTTTCAAAGTTTAGCGCCGGCGGCGTGCCGTTGGACGAGTGGGTTGACCGTCCAGCAATTCGCACTCTTGAACTTATTAAAGAGGGTGTTGGTGTTGATGAAGCGTTAGGACGCGTCGGAGGTTCGTTTAGTTCTAGTGTTGCAACAAACCTTGCTGATGTGATTAGACAAGCGCAACAAGCGGATATTGCCACTCGCAGGCATATGGGTTTTATTCGTTGTTGCAATGCGGACGCGTGCAAATGGTGCATCGTATTAAGCGGCAAAATATACCGTTATAACACTGGCTTTGAGCGTCATATGAATTGTCATTGCTACCATTTGCCCGTCAACTTGGACGATGTTGGATCTGTTATGGATATTGCTCCATCTCCGATTGAACTGTTTAACAGAATGAGCGAGTCTGAGCAGAATAAAACTTTTGGAATAGTTGGTGCAAGAAGCATTCGTGCTGGTGCCGATATTGGACAGATTGTGAACAGCAAGCTTGATAGCGCACGCATTACCAAGTCTAGCCGTTCTTATTTCGCATTACAGCTTAAAGATAAGGGGTTTACTCTCCCCTCTGCTAAAGACAAGTCGCGCAAACCATTTAGAAGGCTAACTGTTGATGAATGTTGGGCATCTGGGAATCGTAAAGAAGCCATACAGAGACTTAAGGATAACGGTTACATTCTTCCTCGCGATTTTAGGTATGAGCACAGGAAAAACATTAGCGGATTGTGGGAGTTAAACCCAGCTGTTAGACGTGCTGAGCAGATTTATCAAGAAGCTGTTAAGAGTGAAGATTTAGCGCGTATTGCGCAGGCTGAAAAAGGTTTGCGTGAAGCGTATGAGAAGATTTCCGATTCCATGTCAAACGGCATGGGTTATAGGTGACGAAAGGTCAAGGAAAGGAGAAAAACCATGCAAGATGGTGAAAACAATAATGAGCAAGCACAGGATAAACAAGAGCCTGAGCAGATTCAACAGGATGCTAGTCAGTTGACTACTGAGGAAGCTATTGAAAAGTATAAGGCACAGCAGCATGTGAATCGTGACCTTGAGCACAAGTACAAGGATGCAATGAAGAAGCTTGACGGGTACAAGGGCATGGAAGAGCAATTAGCAAAGCTGCAAGGTCGCGAAGCTGAGTATCAGAAAGCTGAAGAACTCGCAAAAATTCAGCAACAGGTTATTGCGAGCGCTAATCAGCGTGTTCTTAAGAGTGAGATTCGCGCCGCCGCTGCTAGCGTGTTAGAGAATCCGGCAGATGCAACAATTTTCCTTGATCTATCAAAATTCACCGTTTCCGATGATGGAGAAACCAATTCTGAGGAAATTAGTAACGCTTTGGGCGCGCTTGTTAAAGAGCGCCCATATTTGGCGAAACGCCAACCAAACACTGGTGTCGTGAGCACGCCTCCTAGCGGCACGCGTGCTCAGACTGTTCAGCAGCTTACACGTGAGCAGCTTAAGGGTATGACACCAAGCGAGATTGCAAAGGCTGATGCGGAAGGCAGGCTGCGCAACATTCTAGAAGGCAAAAAATAATAATTACTTAAGGAGAAAATATGACGGGTCTTAACAATTTTATCCCAGAAATATGGAGTGCTAATATTCTTGTCACTCTTGAGAATTCTCTCGTGTTTGCAAATCTGGCAAATCGTGAGCATGAAGGCGAGATTAAAGCGTACGGCGATACCGTGCATATTACAGGTATTGGCGATATCCAGATTCAGGATTATACAAAGTATGGCAAGCTAACAATTCAGCCTGTTACTGATATTGATGCTGGTGTACTTAAGATTGACCAGTCTAAGGCGTTTGCTTTTGAAGTAGACGACTTGGACACAGTTCAGGCTCGCGATGATTTGCGAGGCAAATTCCAGGAGCGCGCCGCATACAATCTTGCTGCTGAGGTTGATAAGTATGTTGGCGGACTTATGGTTACTGCCGCCGCCGGTAAGGCTTTGAAGAAGACTTACACGAAGCCAGAAGACGTGTATGAAAGCATTGTTTCTCTTGGCGTGAGACTGAGTAAGCAGAATATCCCAACTACTGGTAGATTCCTTGTGGTTGACCCAGATATTTACGGAATGCTGCTTTTGGACGACCGTTTTGTTAAGAACACTGCTGTTGAGTCTGCAACATTGCACAATGGTTTCGTTGGTAACGTGAACGGTTTCACCGTGTATCAAACTAATTGTATGCCAGGCAATACTGATACGAAGCATACTATGCTTGCAGGTTCTACTATTGCTACTACTTTCGCACAACAGATTTCCAAAATGGAATCGACACGTAGAGAAGAAAGCTTTAGTGATCTTATTAAAGGCTTGCTTGTGTACGGCGCTAAGGTGATTCGTCCTGAAGCTCTTGCAACATGCGAACTCACCACTACTGGCTCTGTTTCTAGGACTGCCTGATTATGAGTTTGGCGACGATTGACGATTGCCGCCGTTTCAAAGTGCAGGTCGACGGGCGCGAAGCGGAAGCTGAAGCACTGTTAGAAGTTGCCAGCAGCAGCATTACAGCGGCTGCTGGCTCTCCTATTATGCGCGGAACTCACACGGTTGTTTTACCGGGCGTTGACCGCAAGCGCCTACCATTACCATTCCGTCCAGTCACTCACGTTGAGTCAGTTCTCATAGACGGCACACTTGACACTAATTGGAAACTTATAGGAGATTCCTTATATCGCGCCAACGATTGGGCGTCTCCTAATGAGCCAACTAGTGTACAAGTAACGTTTACAGCCGGCTTCGTGAACATTCCAGAGGATATTAAACGCCTTTGTTGTTCCATGGTTGCGGCTGGTTTAGCTCAAACTGAGAACGGCGGATTGCAAACACACACTGGCGTAGCGTATGAGCGCATTGACGACTATCAGATTGGTTACACGCAAGGTGAAAACGCTCTAGTAGACGCAATGCAACTGCCCGAAGCAACATGCAAAATGTTGCGCTCGCGGTTTGGTTCTCCCGGTTTGGCGGTGAGGATTATATGAGTGCTCTTAGCGTTGTACGTCGTGCTCAACAGGCAGCTGAGTGTCTTATGGTTGATACTGTGCTAGTGAAACGGGTAACGGGTTATGTGTTAGATGAGCAGACTGCTTTGCAGAAGCCATCGTATATGAAAGTGTATGAGGGCAAGTGTAAGTTGCAAGCTTACGATTCTAATGGTGCGAATAGTGCTAATAGTGCGAACGGCGTGAGGTTGAGCGATAAGGTGAATTATGGTTCTCCTATGCTTTCTTCTACGCAAGGTATTCACTTTCCTATGAGTGTGTCCGGGCTTGCCCCGGGTGACATTGTGGAAGTCATACATAGTGTCAATAAGGCTCTTGAGAATCGCGTGTTTAAGCTGGCTTTGAATACTAGTGCTAAAACGTTTACTTCGGCGCAACGCTGGGTATTGAACGCGAATCTTGAGACTGTAGAGGCGGTGGAGAATAATGTTTCGTCTTGAATCTTCTGAGCTTTCACGGTTCGCAGGTGCTTTGCATACGGCTTTTCGTGTGAAAGATGAGCAGGTTGAAAAAATTGTTGCTCACGCAGCACTCAATGTGAAGAAAGCTGTTAAAGCTGATTTAGCAAAATCAGACTACTGGTATTTTCGCGAAACGCCTATCACGTATGAGATTGAGAAAAAGTTTCATGAAGTTACAGCTACTGTAGCACCGTCAAAAGGCAGACCGGGTAGTGTTATTAACTTCGCTTTTTTTGGCTCTGAGCGTGGTGGTGGCACTCACAAATTCTATGAGTATGCTCAGCCTGAGTTTGACACGATGATTGAAGAAATGAGAAAGGTTGGTGTTGAAATATGACAACTTTTCTTGAAGCTCGAAAAGAGGTTTTAAGCATCATAAAACTACCCGACGGGTGGAAACGTTACGAGGACGGGCAAGCACCGTTGTCAAAAACCACTCTCCCACCGTGGGTAATTTTTACCGTCAAACCGCAAAACAGATTCCACTGTGAAGCTGGCGAAACGCGATTGCGATACGCGCTCATAGAAGCACGCATTGTAAACGCTTCACAGTTGAGCGTTGATTTGCTCGCTGAAAAACTCATAGACATGGTTGAAGCTGCAAAACTACAAAACATTGAGGGTATGAGCGTCTACAGGGATTCTGGCTCATACCCGGGAGATATGAAGAATCTCAGTCAGAATATGAATTATGTTGTGCGAGTCGTCGAATGGCGGTTCGCATTTAATATTTAGGAGACATTATGACAGTTGAAATTGCTAAAGTTCCAACACATCTTGCTGCTGGCTTACACCGTACTATTTGGGTGCCAGCTTCTAATGGTATTGCTGATATTCATAAGCCTACTGTGGCTGAATTGGAGAAAGCTGGCAATATTGATTTGAGTATTTACTTGGGTTCTCATGATGCGTTTAGTCTTGATCACTCGCAGGAAACTTTTAACGATGAGCGTGAAGCTTATGCTGTAGCTGGCAAGATTAACGGCATGGAAAAGTATGAGAACGGCAAGCTGCACGTTATTGATAACACTAACACTAAGGATGCTGAGAAGTACAACGAAGCTATTAAAACGCTCACTAAGGGTGCTCGTGGTTTCTTTGTGCGCAGGCGTGGTAAGAAAGCGTCTGAAGAGTTCGTGGCAGGCGATGTTGTTAGCGTGTTCCCGGCAACTATTGGTTTGAAAACTGCGTTTAAGGATAATCGACAAATGAGTTTGATTAACTTTGCCGCTGACCCATCTTCTTCTGATGAGGAAAGTGTTGTTGTGGATTCTGCTAGTGCTGTGCCTGCATCTTCTACTGTAGTGTCGAACTCAGCACAGTAGTAATAATTCTTTCTTGCCGGTTTTTGTGGTGGATTGGCAAGAAGTATAGGGGAAGCGCGTGCGAGTTTTTGTTCCTTTCCTCGCACGCGCCTTTACTTTCTAACACCACAACATACCCCACCCCCCTATTAATTGGAGTTTTATTATGCCTATTAAATACATTCAACCACAATTAACTGTTGATATCGTAACTGACCTTGTATCATTGCAAAAAACGCTCATGCTTACTCAAGAGCTTGTACTTATGCAGCAGGACGAAACGAACGCTATTCGCGATGGACGCTCAGCTGACGAAGTACTGGAAGAAATACATAAGACAAAAGAACTCGCAGACCGTAGCGTTATTACTATCACTTTACAGGGCTTAAACCACTCTAAGTGGAGTGAATACGTTATTAAAAACACAGAAAACAAAGAGGACGAAGATACTCCAACAATCAACGTTAAACAGGCTGCGCTTGAAGCGTTCCCGGCAATGATTGTTAAAGCGCAATACAAACTGAGTAAACGCAGTGTGAGTAATGATGATGTGAAAGAGTTATTGCCAAAGCTTGCTGACTCGCAGATTACAGACATTGTTACAACTATTCAAAATCTTAACGAACCAACAACCGCATTCCCAAAAGAATTAACGCAGCTTATTTAGAATATTTCCCTAGTCTCGTAGCGCAATTAAAAACTGCACGTAGGCTAGGGATTTCTTATAAGCGATTCTGCGGATGGCAGCCAACTGATGACGATCCTATCGAGTGGGATGAAACAGAACGCGCATGGATGCTCGCACTGGATGAGTATGAGAACACAGTTCTTTGCCCACTGTGCGGAATGCCGTCTAAGTTCTGCCATGATTATTTGAAAGTAAATGACACGTTTGAGCGCGCAAAAATCGAAACATGTTTCGTAAGTGCTATGCGTGAGCAGGCGATGGAAAAGTATTTGAAAGATGACCGTCCGGGCACTACGCGCTCGCAAACTACTAAGCTAGTGCCGTTTGGAGTTGAGGAGGAGTAAATGGCGCAAAACGAGAATATTACTATTCGCATGACCGCGGATATTGCTGACTACTCGGCAAAACTCCAAACGGCAGCACACTTGACTGGAAAGTTTGACAGTTTTGTAAAGAGTGCTGGTACTACTGGGGAAAAGACCGGTCGCATAATGAGGGCACTTGCTATTGGTGCTGGTGCAGTTGCTGTTGCTATTGGTGTTGATGCTACGCGTCGCTTTGCCGAGTTTGACCAAGCTATGGCGGCTGTTAGGGCTAACGTCACTGAGAATGTTGGAGAGTTAAAGAAGCTTGAGACAGCAGCGTTGGATGCTGGGCGTAGTGGCATGTTTTCTGCAACTAAAGCTGCTAATGCTATCAATGAGCTTGGTAAAGCCGGTGTGAGCGTTAAGGATATTATTGGCGGCGGTTTGAAGGGTGCTCTTGATTTGGCAGCTGCTGGTGAGATGAACGCTGCTGATGCTGCTGAATTGACGGCTTCTGCATTGAATCAGTTCGGGCTTGCTGGTTCTAAAGCGTCTCATGTTGCAGATTTGCTTGCAGCTGGCGCAAACATGGCACAGGGTGGTGTGCAAGATATGGGCGAGGCATTGAAGAACGTTGGTGTTAACGCTCACATTCTCGGAATGAGCGTTGAGGAAACTGTTGGCGCTCTAACACTGTTTGCATCTAAAGGTTTGGTTGGTTCTGACGCTGGTACAAAGTTTAATGCTATGCTTCAGAATCTTGTTGCACCGTCTATTCGAGCGCAGGGTACTATTAAGAAGCTTGGATTGCAGATTTATGATTCTCAAGGCAGATTTGTTGGCTTAGCGAGTGTTGCTCAACAGTTGCATGATAAGCTTGGGCATTTAACTCAGGCGCAACGAAATGCTGCTCTTGGACGTATTTTCTCTAACGCAGCATTGACAACCGCTAACACTTTGTATGAGCAGGGCGCAAAGGGTGTTGAAAAGTATACGAAGATGATTAACCAACAGGGGTTCGCGTCAAAAGTTGCTAACACTCAGATGGATAATCTCAAAGGTCAGCTCACTCGCCTTGGCAATGCGTGGGATACCATGCTTATTAAAATCGGCAGCGGCGGCAAAGGTATTATAAGCGGCATGATTGGGGCTGTTACCGGGCTTGTTAACGCATTCGCAGCCTTACCTCCTGAAGTTCAGCAAGCCGTCATTGCAATAACCGCGCTAGTCGGTATTGGTGCTGGACTGTATGACATGTATCGTAAAAGTTCTAGATATGGTGGCGTTGTTGCTAAGAGTTTTGACTTTATAGGCAGTAAAGCAAAGCGGCTATTTACGCTGTTGAAGAGCACAAAACTTGGTGCAGGACTTGAATCAGCCTTTAGGAGCTTAAGCAGTACTGCAACTGATACTTTTTCAAGTATTGGGTACAAGATTGCTGGGGCTAGTTCTGGGTTGAGTGTTTTTAAGGCTGGCGTTCTCGGATTAACTGCTGTCACAACAGGAGTTCTTGTTGCTGCATTAGCGGCAGCAGCGATTGGTTTTGTGATGTGGCAAGCTAAAGCTGATGCTGCCAAAAAGCAGACTGATGCACTAAAAGATACTGTGCGTAATAGTGGTGACGTATATCGTAAGCTTGCTGATGAATTAAAAAACGGCAATGATGGAGTCAGCTGGTTTACAAAAGGCACTCAGAATTTTACTGACGCTCTTAAAACTTGCGGCGTAAGCATGGACACGTTTGTTAGCGCAGTCAAAGGCAGCAAAACCGCTGTCACGTCTTTCAATAAAGCCTTAGATAAGACTTGGAAAAACTCTACTCCAGACAGGTTCGGCGGAATCACAAAACAATCTGTCAACATTCTTAAGGAAGCGTTTGATCAAGCAAAAAAGAGCGTTAAAGACGCACAAAACGCGATGAAAGAGGAACAAGCGCAGCAGAAAGCAAATGCGCTAGCTTCTTCGCAGCACGCGGACGCGCTCATGAAGGGCGCGGAAGCCGCAGCCAAAAACAGTGGTGAAATATTAAAAGTCGCTAAAGTAGAAGACATTCTTATAGCAAAATTCGGTGCTAGTAAAAACGCTATCAACGCTCAAGCAGAAGCCATCAACAATAATGTTGAAGCAATGCAAAAATACTACGGTTTCGCAATGGACGCTGACCAAGCACTCACAAACTTGGATAAAACAATACGCGAAAGTAGTAAAAGCGTTGCAGAAGCCGGTAAACATTGGATGGATAACACTGATGCTGCCGATAAAAACATGAGCGCGCTCACAAGCCTTGCTAAGCAAACATTCGAAACCGCTGAAGCGATGGCTAAAAACGGTGAAAGCGTTGAAAATGTAACCAAAGCATTCGACAAAGGCAGTGCCGCGTTCGTTGACCTTGCTCAAAAAACAGGCATGAGCAAGGATAGAGCAATTGCGCTCGCAAAAGCTTGGGGTATTAGTCATGATGCGCTCATGAAGCTGATTGGGGCTGCGAAACAGTCTAATGTTGAAGCAAAAGTTACCGCAAAAGACAACTTTAGTGAAGTGTTTAAAAAACAGAATCTATCTGTAAAAAACCTTAAAGGCGGTAAGTTTGAGATTACTGGCAACAACAAGAAGGCTCTTGATGCTATTGCTAAAGTATCAAAAGCAAAGCTTGACCCTAAAAAGCTGACTCTTACTCTTGATAAGAAACAGCTTCAGACCGCTCTTGATGCGGTTAAAAAAATGAAGCCGGTTGAAGTTAAGGCAAAAGTTAAAGCTGACACTAAGCAGGCTAAAAAAGCTATTGCGGATGTTAGTAAGGCTAAAGTGCCGGACAAGACTGTCAAACTCAAAGGTGATAAGCGTAATCTTGACTCGACTATGTCTAAAGCTAAAGCAGCTAAAGTGCCGGACAAGACTGTCAAACTCAAAGGTGATAAGCGTAATCTTGACTCGACTATGTCTAAAGCTAAAGCAGCTAAAGTGCCGGACAAGACTGTCAAACTCAAAGGTAATAAAACTGATTTCCAAAACAAGTTTAACAGCGCACAAAGCGCACGGTTAAGAGATAAAACTGTGTATTTTAGAGCGAACGCCAATGAGGTTTGGAGTGCTATAAATGCGATTAATAACGCTAGCGTACACGTCAATGCTCGAGTTCATCGCGCGAATGGTGGTGTCGTGTATGGTGCTGGTACTGGTACATCAGATAGTATTCCAGCGATGCTTTCTAACGGTGAGTACGTTATGACAGCCGCCGCGGTTCAGCGCATTGGCGTGAACATGCTTGACCGTTTAAACTACGGGAACTCTATTGCAGGATCTGAGAAACCAGCATCTAATACTGGTGGGGATATGCTCGTGAACGCTGTGAATGGGTTACGAAACGATATGCGCGCGTTAAACGACAGGCTGGTCGCGTCAGGGCGTGTGGCTAATTCTAACGTTGCTGAAGCAATGCGCAGCGTTTTTGACGATGGAGTAAAACTCAAGCTTGATGCTAACGGTCGTGAAGTAATGGCTGGGCTGCTTGCTACGCCTATGAGCCGAGAACTTTCTCACATGATAGATTTAGGAAGGTGAAAAATGAGTTTTGAAGGCGCAGTTAGAATTAACGGCTCCCCTATTGAAGAACTAGGCTTTTCAGTATGTTATCCGGGCATGCGTGTAAGCGCGCCTGAGCCTATAGTTAAATTTCAGCGCGTACCCGGCAGCAGTATTGCCGTGGACACGACGCTTCGCGACGAGGATGGTAACGCTCCGTTAAAAGAGCGTACTGTTACGCTAACAATGTGCACTATTGGGCATGTTGAAGATATTGCACGTATGCAAGCTAATCTTGCAGCGTTAACCGGAAGTCTTATGACTGTTCAGTGTGGGAGTTCTCCAACTTGGCGAGGGTATGCGACTTTTAAAAACTGGCAGCCAGTGTTCGCATTCGGCAATACGGCAAAGTATAAGTGTGATCTAGTTTTAACGGCTGAGCCGTTCGCGTACGGAGTTCCAACGACTGTGAGTGTTAGTGGTGATGTTCACATTGCTGTTGATGGTGACCGTCCTTGTTTCCCTCATTTTAAGCTCAAAGCAGCTAGTGACGAGGTTATTATTAACTGTTCTAGCTCGTCAAAACTTCTAACGTTTGAGGGGCTTTCTGACGGTGCAACACTAGAGATTGAGTCAACTCCGCAAGCACGAGTTGCAAGAATGAATGGGACTATTGTTGTTCCGACTTTGCAAAGTGACTTTTTCCCCCTCATACCGGGGATTGTGGATTTAAGTGTTACTGGTGCTAGTGGCGTGATGAGTTTCACGCCACTTTTTGTTTATGGAGTGTGATGTATGGAATTTTTCTGCAGCAAGTGTGACGGTACGCTGGTTGGTGTTCTTAATGGTGTAACTATGGCAAAACGGTGTCGTAGTGTTGACGGTTCTGACACTCTTGACATTACTTGCTCTAATTGTCCTGTTACAAAAGGTGACAGGATTGTTTTTACTGACGGTCAAGGCATTGGAGCTGAGTATTTAGTGCAGTCTGTGCAAGCTATTAGGGGTGAAGAACAGCCTACTATTACAATTCAATGCGCGAACAGTATTGCTGAACTTAACAGTGTTTATGTTGAGGATTTGCGTGGAACTGCGGCAACTGCTGAAGGTCGTTTTAAAGATTTATTAGCTGGCACACGGTGGGATGTTAAATATGTTGAAAATGGTGCGACTGAAACCGCTCAGGGGAACTACGCGTTTTATCACACTAATGTTCTTAAAGCATTACAAGCTACTTGTAAGACTTTTAACCTTGAGTTGTATACGAGTGTAGAGCTTGATGGAAATCATGTTGTTTCACGTAGCATTAATGCTGTTGAGCATCGTGGCGGTAAAACACCGGTGAAACGTTTTGAGTATTCGCGCGATTTGAAAAGCATTAAACGCACTATTAATTCTGCGAATGTTATTACACGCTTGTACGTGTGGGGCAAGAGTGTTAGTCAGGTGGAACAGAAAACAGAGAATAGTAAAACAGGTTTTGAGGACAATGAGGGGGTTGAATTATGAGTGGGTTTGATAATTGGAATCCGAATTACGTTCCTTATACTCCTCCAGCACAAGGTGGCGGCAGGAAAGCTAATGGTAGTGGTAAGAATTTTGATGCCGCTAAACGCAGGTCGGCACGGAAAGCACTGATAGCTCAGAATAAGGCTGAGCGTGCAGCACGTAAAGCTGAGAGACAACGGCGCGCTGCAGAACGTAAGGCTGCAGCAATTGTACGACGGCAGCAGGCTGCTATCAGGCGCGCTGAAAGGAAGCGCATATCAGAGCAGAAACGTTTAGAACGTTTACAAAACGCACAAATACGTAAACAAAGGGTTGAGGAGCAGCGGGAAGCTCGGCAGCAAAAACATCAGCTTGTTTTAGAACATAAGATTGAGCGCGAAAAAGCTCATCGCCTTGAGCAGGAGCGCCGCGCCGCATGTAAAGCGTTATCAGAGTTGCGTAAAAAAACTATGGGTGGCGGCGATACTCAATCTCGTGTGAGTATTGTTGATGTTAATAATGATTTACCATACGTTGAAGATGTTGCAGCTACTCGGCTATGGGGAGTTCCTGACGGGCTTGGAGGTATGCTGCCTCTTGATGGTGAAGTTATTTTTGATGATATTTCTGACGCTAACTTGTTATTTAAAAAAGGCAAAGAATGTTTAGATAAGCTGTCAAAACCTCAATTAACTTATGAAGCAGATGTGGTTTCGCTTGGTAAAATTGGGTTTAGTTCTGATGCTGTTGGCGTTGGTGACACAGTGCAAATTGTTGATGCTACGTTCACTCCTCCTATTCGTGTTGAAGGGCGCGTGTTGAAGATTGAGGAAGATTTACTTGATTCGGTTGATGCTACGCGTATTACGCTTGGTAATATTCACGAGTCTTACACACAGAAGCGCCGCGCTCAGGAGCAGAAGCTCGATGCGCTTATCGCTCAATCTGACGAGTGGAATGCGGTTGCTGATGGTAACAGTTTGTATGTTCGTGATCTTATTGGGCGTTTGAATGAGGTTCTTAATGCTCGTGGCGGTTATACGTATTTTACTCCTGATGAGGGTATTTTTGTTTATGATAAGAGCGAGGACGCTCATCCCACTACTGTTACTCATATTGGTGGCGGTTTTTGGCGTATAGCGGATTCTTTGAAACCTAATGGCGATTGGGATTGGAAGAATGTTTGTGATGGTCATGGACTGTTTGCTGACCGTATTTACACTGGTATTTTGAGTGACGCTGTAGGGCGTAATTTTTGGAATTTGGACACCGGTGAGTTCTCATTGCAAGCGTCGGTGAAGATTGGTGGCAAGACGGTACAAGAGATTGTTGATGATAGTTCTGCTGGTGTGATTTCGAAGATGAACGAGTCACTAACCCAGGAAGCTATTTTCAACAAACTCACGAATGGCGGGCAAACGCAGGGTATTTATTTGAGCGGTGGTCAAGTCTATTTGAACGCGTCTTATTTGAAAACTGGCTCGCTCAACGCGGGTTTGATTAAAGCTGGGTGCATTCAGGATTATGTGAATTCGAACTGGTGGGATTTGACAACGTCTACTATTCACATATCTCGTGGTGAGATTGGTGGCATGACGATTGCCAATAATAAGATTCACAATCGCACGCTATCTTTGGACGAATATGGCATGCATTTCATGTCAGGCAATACCAAGTATGGTCGAATTGGCATTATTGATTACGCGGATTCTCGGCATAAAGTGCTTTTCTTTGGGTCGCGAAGCGATGACTGTTTGATTGGTTTTGGCATACAGTCTAATGGAGTCGGCGCGTACGGCGCAGCGTTAACTTACTCACCAACGTCTTTAGGCACCTTGGAACAAGGGCTTAACTTCAGCGCGGATTGTAATTTTGGGTATCATAAGGTTAGTAGAGCCGGGCTTGCTAGTGACTGTGTTTATGAGGATGGCGCGAATATGGATAGTCGAACTTTTTATTTGCCTACTAGCATGAACAAAGACGGTACAGCTAGAGAATGGGTACCGGTTACTTTTGGCTTTAGGCATGGCTTCGTCATTTAGAAAGGAGGTTGAGTGGTGGATATAAAAATTGTTCCTTCAGAGCCGGCTCCGGTGTTAGCGACACGAACTATTAAGGCGGAGACGCATTATGCTATAGCGTCTACGGACGAGAGTCCTTGGCAAAAAGAAATGAATTTGAAGCTTGATGTGATTATGCGCGCGTTGGGCGTTGGGTTAAATGATAAAGAGAAAGGTAAGTCTGATGAATCCTGAAGTGAAACAAACTATTACGAATTTGCAGTTGATGATTGCGAATTTGAGTTTGGATAATGCGCGCTTACAGGCGCGCGTTTCTATTTTAGAGACTCAAGTTAAAGAAGTGAAAGCTGAGGAGACTGATCATGAGTGATTTTCAGAATGCTACGTGGAGCGTGATCCAATTGGATTATGCGAATGCGTTTATTCCTGACGTTCGTTTGAACGGTGGCGACGAGAATGGGCGTATTATCCGCGTGCAACTTCTTGATAATGGTGTGCCGGTTGATGATTCGACTGTTGAAGTGCTCTTATGCTGGAACAGGCAGCCGGGTGTGCTTATTGGTGACCGCGTGAAAATGGAAGCGAAGGATTCTGATGATGGTCGTATTTGGCAGGTGGCGGTGCCGGTTGCGGCTTGTCGTATGCCGGGCGTGGTGACTCTTGGTTTTGAAGTGAAACGTGATAAGACGATCGTTTGCTCGCGTAGTTTTACTGCTATTGTCGAGCAGCCGGTTTTTGATGCTGGTTCGCCTGAGGGTAAGTCTTACAGGCAGGAGCTTGAAGACGCGGCACAACAAGCAAAGGACGCTACTGGTAAAGCTAACGCTTTAACTGATAAAGTTTCACACCTGATTGAACAGAATGAAACAGTATCGCGGAATGCTCAAAATGCGGCTGATGCCGCTAATAATGCTATTAGCGCGGCACAACAGGCGGCACAACAAGCAAAGGACGCGGCAAGTGAAGCATCACAAGCTGCTCAAAACACTCAAAACGTGATTAGTCACGCTACTGAAGTTGCCCAACAGTGTGACGCTAGTAAACAGACTGCTGACCAAGCAGCAAAGCGCGCTGATGATGCTGTGAATGGGTTAAAGCAAACTGTGCAGAATGCTGCTGCTGATGCGGCTAGTAAAGTGCAGCAGGCTGTTGAGCGCGCTAACAGTGCGACTCAAGCCGTGGACGCGGTTCGTGAGAAAACAGAAGCTGCAAACAAACAGACTGAAACCGATTTAGCAGCATTAAGAGAAGAGGTTGTTAAAGCTCAGCGCGCCGGGTTTACCGCGTCGTCTAGCGCGCAAAAGTGTGATGAAGCAGCACAAGCTTATAGGAACGTGTCAGGTGAGGCAGCTCAAGCTAAGCAGACTAGCGAACAGGCGGTTGAAGCGGCTAATCAGGCGTTGCATACGGCTCAGGAGTCTGCTGCTGCGGTGGCTCAAGCTCAGAGCGTTCTTGACCAAGTAAAGGATGCTAGCGAGACTGCTAAGCGTGTGGTGAGTGCTGTTGAAGAGTTGAAGCAGACGAATAACGCGGCACTTGAAGCTACTCGTACGGCTAACGCTCAAGCGTCTGCAGCCGCTGATGCGGCTGGCAAGGCTAATAATGCTACTAGCACAGCCAACAGCGCAGCGCAAGCGGCGAATGATGCGGCTGGCAAGGTTACGCAGACTTTGCAAGAGTCTGAAACACGTTTTAAAGCTGTTGAACAGGCAGCGAATGATGCTAAAAGCGTGGCTGGTACGGCGAATAGTACAGCTGAAGCGGCGCGCTCTACAGCTGAGCAGGCTCAGAGCAAAGCTAACGACGCGGCGGGATCAGCTCAACGCGCTCAAAACACAGCTAACAGTGCTATTGAAGCTACTGATAACAATAAAAATCGCATTGACTCTATGGAGTCGGAGGTTAGTTCGTTAAAAAACTCTTGTAGCGCAGCACAGAGTAAGGCGAATGATGCGGCTCAGACTGCTAGTAAAGCACAGTCGGTAGCGGATAGTGCTAATAGTGCGGCGCAAGCAGCTGCTAGTAAAGCTGATAGCGCACAACAAGCAGTAAACAACATTCGCACACCAATAGTAAAACCCCAATCATTGACCGGTTACACGAATCCAAGTTCTTGGGATTTGACTCTAACAGATTTAAAAGAATTACCACATGGGGGGCATATTCTCATCTACCCACAAGCTGATGGTATTAAAGAGTATATGAGACAGCAGCCAGAGTTCGAGATTGAAGAACAGAATGGTGTGCGAACAGGGAAAATAACTATAACAACTCACCAGAAGAATGATAACGGTTCTGCTCTAAAGCTTGTTTTTGTTTGGTTTGCGGACTAGGAGACTGGGATGACTGTTTTTCAAATGCCGTTTTATTCTGCGTATGAGAATAAGCGCATCACACCGGATTTTGAACCAATCCCCGGGTGGAAGCCGTTCGCAAACTATGGTTCAAGTCCGGCGCAGATTATTGCTCATTGTGTGCGTAATAAGGATTTTAGTGTTCTACACGCTGGTGATTACTTTGATGAGACTGTGAATGGTACGACTTACCGTTGGACTATTGCTGAGTTTAACCACTACGGGCGCGGTGAAGCGTTGCTCGTGCCGGACAAGCTGATGCCAGACAATATGAAGTTCTCAGACGTAGATAATCTTTATATTGACTCTACATTGGATTGGAAGTTTAAAGATTTTTATCGTGTGATGCCTGATTCTTTGAAGCCTTACGTGCTTAAAATGAGCTTGCCATGCACGAACGTTAATGGCAAAGTAGACTACTTTGATGAGCATGTTTTCCCACCGTCTGAGATTGAAGCGTTCGGCACAGCGAAGTATTCTAATGAGTCCTCTAGAACTTACACGCAGTGGGCTTGCTTTACTGATAATAGCAGTCGCATACGCTCAAACCGATGGTATTGGTTGCGAAGCACGCACGCCAATAGTAATATCGCGATTCCGGCTGTCAACACTGATGGTTCAGCCGCCGCCGCTAGAATCCGCGCAGCAGGCGGCGCACTCCCGTGCTTCTGCATAGGGTGACCGTAGGCTATGCGCATCTTTAATTCTAGGGGTCGCTTTTTGTGCGATCCCGAATCATGAACGCGTATTATAAGCAGCTCAAAGCGAAAAATAAGACACTTTAGGACAATGTAGGACAAATAGGAAAAAACAAAACTGGACTTTTCAATAGCGTTTTTGGACAAACTGGACAAAAACTGGACAAACTGGGACTTTTGGTACTAATTAAGGTACTAATTTCAGAAACTACGGTAAAAGTACAGTAAGAGTCCAATAAGGACAAAAACTGGAAAGTATGATACGTTCCGTCCGAATCCGTCCGAAACCGTCCGAAGAATCCGAATTTATCCGAAACCACTCGACTACAATACGCACGATTAACTCACGATTAATCGAAGTAGAAACCGCGGAAAACCAACGTTCAATAGAATTTTTCGCACGATTAACTCACGATTAGATTTTGAACATGTCGGAATTTTTGACAAGTTCACTTTTTAGCCACGCAAACAGCGTGGCTTTTTCAATATCCAAAGGAGGAAGAATATGGCATTAAACGGCATTGATGTATCCTGGTATCAGCGCGGCATTAATATCGCAGCAGTACCAGCTGATTTTGTCATCGTTAAAGCCACCGAAGGCGCATGGTATACGAACCCGTGTTTTCATGCTCAAGCAGACGCAACGCTAAACAGTGGCAAACTGTTGGGCATTTACCACTATATTAGTGGCGGCAACGCTCAGGCTGAGATGCAATACTTTGTGAACGCGGTAAAGCCTTATATTGGGCGCGCAATACTCGCACTCGACTTTGAAAGCGGCAGCAACAGCGCTTACGGCGATACAGCGTACTTACAACAGTGTGCGCAAACAGTTTACAATCTTACTGGCGTGCGTCCTCTTCTTTACGGCAGCCAATGTGACTACGGTAGGTTAGCTCGAGTAAGCAAAGCAACAAACTGCGGACTGTGGATAGCACAATACGCTAACTCCGCTCACACAGGATATCAGAGCGAGCCTTGGAACGAAGGATCTTATAGTTGTGCAATACGCCAATATTCTAGTGCTGGAGCGTTGCCAAACTACGGCGGCAACCTTGACCTTAACAAGTTCTACGGTGACCGCACGGCGTGGAATAAATACGCTCAATCAGACCATGCAACTCCTCCACCGGCACCGAAACCAGCACCAAAACCGGACGTGTCACCGATAGAGCACGACGGGGACATTAGCAGCTTTACTATGCACATTCCATGGGGTACGAACCAAGACCAGCGCATGGGGATCACACGATGCGGCAACGTTGTCACAGTGAATGGGTGCGGTTGCGTGGTTTGCGGCGGCGGCTCATGGATACACGCGAGAGAGCAAGTCCCTGAAGGTTTCCGACCAGTTTCTTTGGCAACAATCCGCTTATCCGGCAATGGCACAGGAAGCATCATGGTAAAGCCAGACGGAAGCATCTGCTGGGATGGCGACGGTAAAAACTGTTTCACGCACATCAACGCGACGTGGATAACCAAAGACAACCAGCCAAAATAACAAATAGGAGAAGAAAAGAATGAATGACGTTGAAATATTTTTCCTCGAGCTCGCAGGCGCAGTAGTGTTGCTCGATTTTATCAGCGGATTTGCAAAAGCAGTCTATACTCACAGCGTGGCTAGTAGCAAAATGCGCGACGGATTGTTCCATAAGTTCGCGTACGTGCTAGTTATTGCCGTTTGCATCCTGTTTGACTATGCACAAGCTAAAGTTGACCTCGGTACGCACGTTCCACTTGTGCTGATCGCATGTGCGTATATCGTCATTACAGACACTGTTAGTTTCTTCGAGAATGTTACAGCGTTCAACGTGCAGATTGCGAACATGCGAGTCGTAAAAGTTATCTTATCTGTTCTTGATTGTGTAAAAACTTATGTTGATGGGCAGGCAGACAATGCTATCAACAATGGGAAGCATGCAGCCGCAACCGAAACTGACACCGAGTTGGACGGGCGCGGCAAAGAGATGAACGACACGCCTACTGAAAATAAATAGCGTGCAGTATACTCAAAGTATTCTCTAATTGAGAATACAAGTTGAAAATTAGCAATTACCCCTCGCTTCATGCGGGGGGTAATTTTTTATACTTTTAAAGAATGGTATAATAGTAGTAAGCGTGTTGAAGCTCATTGCTGAGTGGTTTAACTCGCGCTAATTGCCTATAACTATGGTGATTTGGTGTGTCGTTTGGTGTGTCGTCACTGTAAGACACACGCTGAAAACGTTGGAATAAAGCCATTCTTAACAATATTGTGGAGCTAGGGGGATTCGAACCCCCGACCCCCTCCATGCCATGGAGATGCGCTACCAGCTGCGCCATAGCCCCGTTTTTACTTATGCCGTTCAAACGAACCTTTGATAGGTTACAACAAATAGCCGTTCTATCCAAATGCGGCGTGTCGAATTCAACTTACAAATTCCAAAAATCCTGCGAATTCTACTAACAATTTAGTCGCCAATTCGGCAAACCAATTCAAGAACCAATTCGAAAATTAGTTACCATTGACACTCCCAGATTGATCACCATTACCAGGAGAAGTTACATTGTTTGAAGAACCAGTAGATCCCGAAGATCCAGCAGATCCAGCACCTGCATCAGAACTATCAGCACCCGATCCACTATTCCCACTAGCAGCATCACCTGAATTCGTTCCTGAATCATTGTTAGTGTCACTACCTAAATCATTATCGGAATGACCACCTGTCGAACTATCTGCATTTTCATTGCCATGCTCATCATTTTCATCTTCATTACCATCTTTACTATTAGAATCATCATGAGATTTCTTATGGTCTTGATTAGTATTCGTATTAAGACGTTGCTTAGGTTGTGGTTGATTTTGCTGTTGCTCATGACTAATTTCTTTAGGCTTATCAATATTGTCTGTGCCTTTTCCTTGTGTAAACAAAAGAACAGCACCTGCAGTAACAATAACAGCTATAAGAGCACTTATAACAGCAACAACAATTGTTGTACGATGATCGTTTCTATTTTGGTAAGATCCAGAAGAGTAACCGTAGTTTTCACTAACAACCTTAGATAACGGCACCGGCTCTGGAATTGTGCCTTCCGACAGTTTCATGTCTTCTTCATGCTGTTCACGTAATTTCGACAATTCCAAAATACGCGTATTTTCTAATTCTGGATTACGGACTTGCGAACTAACAGTGCGTCCAAATCTTGCATCTTGAACAGCCATATTTTTGTCATCTGAAGGATCAGTATTACATTGCAACAAATTTGATGAATATTGCATATGAATATCATCTCCAATTCTTTTAGAATCAACATTCTCTAAACTATTTGAACGCACGCTAGAATCTGACACATTACTAAAATTAGACTGTTCTGTAGAAGTATTCGGATTTACTTCCGAAAGTTTACGCGATGAAGCGTGAATAACATTCTGATACAACTGTGATGCTACTGCTGAGACAATAGAACCAATAGCTACGCCAATAACTGAACCAGCAATACCAATTTTCGAAGCAAGTAAAAACGAAGTCACTGCAGCGAGCGATCCAGCTAATACTTGCGTAAACGATATGCCTTTGAAGAAATTCTTCACTTATGCACCTTAACTATTTATGCGAATATAATGCCAAAATGCATGGCAAATATGCAAATTCCACTACCAACATCATTACAACAATGATGGTATCACTCCACGCAAAAATTGCACAGTATTGCCAGAGCATTCTTACAACAAAATCACAAGTCTTATATACATAAAACTTAGCTACACAAAACTGAAATGCCTAAGACTTAGCAACCTCAAAATCTCTATCTTTGTAAGAAAGCTCACAATTCGCTTTTTTATCACAATAATGCTCACCTAAGCTTGCAGTAATAATTGCAGCAAATATTAAAGCAAATCCCACAAAAGCCATATTAGAAACATGCTCATGAAAAAGAACAGTAGAGAATAAAAGCGTGAACAAACTTTCAGTGCACATAATCACAGAAGCGTTTGCAGTAGAAAGATTCACCAAACTATAGTTTTGCATAATTTGTGCAACTACTGTTACTACTACTGTAAGGTAGAACATATTAGCAAAAATAGAGAAATGATCAGCAGCGTTAAAGTTTGGCAAAGGCTCACAAATAAGCGCACCAGCTACAAAAAGTACGCCTGAAACAACAAATTGCCCAAAAGTTAACGTAACTGGATTATATTTACGAGAATAATACGCAAGGAACGTAAGATTAAAAGCAAAAATTGCAGCACATAATAGAGTAAGAAAATCTCCATAAGACAATGTGAGCACAAGCATTCCAGGTTTTAATGCCACAAAACCTACTCCAGCAACGCACATAACTGCAGCTACTAATCCTAAAAGAGTTGGCTTTTTCTTGACGATTAACCAAGCAGAAAATGGCGTAATTACGCAATATGCTGCTGTCAAAAACGCGCTACGACCTGGATCAATTGAACGTAACCCTTCAGTTTGCAAAATTAAAGTAGCATAATACGTAATTCCAGTTAGCAAAGAAGGAACAATAAGCTTTTTTGTAAAAGTTTTACGAAGCGTACCGAAAAAAATAACAGCCATAATTGTGCAAGCTCCAACCATACGAACGCCCATAAGCCATTGCACAGGAAACACTTCAAGAGCATATTTTGAAGAAACATAGCTGCCACCCCAAATAGCAGCACAAATCAACAACATAATCTGAGCAGTATGAACACTTTTGCCTTGAGGCATGCCCGATTTATCCGAAAGCGGTTCAGCTATAGATTTAGCTGTTTCATATTTCACCTTCATAATGTTTCCCCTTCAACTATAAAAGTTGATTCTTTAAAATTTTTCTTTTATAAAGCGTTTTAGCTTATAAAATAGACAGAATAGCCGTAAAATCGTGAAAAGTACAACTTTCTGGCGTTCCTTCGTAAAATTTCCGATATACACTTCAGAAAACAGTGGCAATCAAGTATTTTGCTGTATAAATTTCGCCCACGAAACTATTGAAGAATTGGGTGATTTATATCACAACTTACAATTTTTTTACGCTACACACTCGTATACACTTTTAAATCAGCGTAATGTAGCAATGTAGGCTTATAAATTGCGTACGAAGAAAGTGCGCAATCTTGTTAGGAAAGGAATATTATGGCAACTCTTAGCTCAGATATGAAAGAATTTATTGCAAATAATTTGGCTTGGATTGCAACAGTAAGCAAAGATGGCGAGCTTGATTTAGGACCAAAAATGTCTATGTTCGTACTCGACGACAACCACCTTGCCTACCACGAACGCACTGCAGGTCAGCATTATAAGAACTTGCAAGACGGCAGCCAGCTGGTTGTAGCAGTTGCTAATTTGGCAGAAAAGAAGGGCTATCGCTTCCGCGGAACCGTTACCCTTCACACTGATGACGCGATTTACGAAGAGCAAGTGCGTGTGGCTGAAGAAAAAGGTACGAAGAAGCCGGCTGCAGTTCCAGTTATGGAAATCACTGAGATTCAGGACTTGACTTCTGGAGCTACTGCCGGCAAAACTATTGCAAAAGATTAGTGCGTAGTTATTCAGTCGTGTGGATATTAGTGTGGTAGAGATTTGAGATTTTTCGCACTGAACGAAGGACGCTCGCTCGGTTAACGCGCTCGCTACGAAACTCGCGTTGGAAGTCCACTGGACTTCCAACTTTAGCGAGTTTCCGCGACGACCTGCTTTCGCGCGCTACGCTCTGAGCGCGAAAGCAGGTCGTCGCGCAAAACGCCGAATTAGTACGTCTATAGTAGGCGTCATACAATATCGAGTGGCGTTCGTCCTCAACGGCGAAGATGAACACCACTCAATTCTTTACTTGATTATTTAGTTGTAACTATTTTACTTGCTTTCTTTACGCAATGCTTGCAGTCTAGTGTTCATTTCTTCCGCTTTCTTCTTCTCGAAGTAATAAATTATTGCAGCAATCGCAATCGGGAAAATAACAGTGAACGCAATCCATCCGCAAATCACAGCTGGCTCATCTTTGAACGAAATCCACCCAACAATCACCGATACAATAAATTGAATAGCAATTGGTGGTACTAGTGCAAAAACGAACTTTGCAAGATTTGACATACGCTCATTCGACCAAAAAATAGCGAATACTCCATAGCTTATGCCTATAACAAACGTTGCTACAGCATAAGATGCAATTCTGTTTCCAACCGCAGTATTTGCTAACAAGCTCGACACAAAACTGATTGCAGTAAAAATAGTGCACCCTATGCCAATGCCATTAACAATGTTTTTTACCATTGTTTTACCAAAAGTTGTAACTTGCTTTTCCATAATAATCGTTTCCTTTTTAAGTATTAAAATCTTGTATTAAAAAATTAGTATTAAAAATTTTGATAGTTTTATATTCAACTACGCTTAAAACTACATTCCTAAGCGCTTTTTGAACCCTGCTAAGCATCTGCGACTAATCCACTCAACGCTTCCGTCGTCCATTTTTACGCTCATACTTCCGCCGAATCCTGGATCGACTCGAACAATGCGATTCAAGTTCACGATTGCGGATTTAGATATGCGCACAAACGACGCGAATTGCGGATTGTCGAAATCCATTAGGCGCTTGTAAGAAACGCACTCACCTTTATCACTGTGAATGATTACGCGCGAATTTTCAACGCAAATCATAATCACATCCGGCTCGTGCATAACAATAATCGAATCGTTAATATAACCGTATATGAATGGATTATTATTGCTTAATTTATCTGAAGTATTAATTTCAGTATTATTTTCAGCACTTCTTACATTTGCATCATTTGAGTCAATGCTTTGTAACTGAGCGATAATGCGCTTAAGCTCATCGTCAATATTGTGAATTGACAACTGAACTGACTGCTCTTCCTCAGGCGGAACAATAGCAATAGTTACTTTCATCAAGCCTCCTTTCCGTGCACTACTGTTAGCGTTTGTTAGCTTTTTGTTTTGTAATTTTGACTATACGGCACTGTAAATAGTCTGTCTTTACAAAATCGCTAAACGGTAGCTTTCGGTAATTAAGCGGTAAAAAGGAGATATTACGCAGATTAAGCCGCCCCCCAAATGCGAATAAGGCGCTGGCTTGTAGGGTCAGCTGCAGGACCTTGATCATAAGCATCCAAACGCCAATGAATCGAACCATCCGCGTTAAGACTTGGAATTAAGCGCGCCCAGCGACCATTTCCCATGCCACCAATCGTTTTGTAAGAAGGATCTACTTTATCTAATCCAAGCAGCTTATGAACAGTTTGCGAAAGGCAAGAGCCATGCGAAAACACTAGCAAATCGCGGTCTGCGCCAGTTTTGCGAGTCCAATCTTCTACTGCAGTAGCAGCGCGCTCTCCTACTTCCTGCTTAGCTTCAGCACCATGACGAAGCTCCCCGCCTTTACCTTCGACCCAAGCTTTGAAATCTTCCGGCCACTGTTCGCTAATCTGCTGGCGATTCAAACCTTCCCACTCGCCAAAGAAACGCTCGCGCACACCATTTTCAACTTGCACATGAAGCCCAATCTTATCTGCAAAAGCATGAGCTGTCTGCTGCGCGCGAATAAGCGGAGAAGCAATCGCCACAAAACTCGCGTCCGCTTCTTCCGCTGTAATGCGCACATGCTCAGCGCTGTTCGGATCCTTTGGATCTTCTAAGTCAGAAGCACCAAAAAGCACGCGCAAAGCTTTTCCAGAGCGAGTTACCTGATCCATTCCAGACTCATCCAAAGCAATATCAATCATGCCTTGCAAACGGAACTGTGCATTATACGGAGTTTGACCGTGGCGAATAAGCATAACAGAACGAGCAATTCCTTCATGCGCACTATTAATGGAATTATTTACGTTACTCGCAACATTTTCTACGAAATCAACCATGGTTTGTACCGTACTTTCTTCTTATTATTCAGTTTTGCTAGAATCTTCAGTTTCGCTAGCATGCTCTGGCAGCTGCAAATCGATTGCCGGGCAATCATTCCACAGGCGTTCCAAGCGGTAGAATGCTCGTGCTTCCTCATGCATTACATGAACTACAAAATCGCCAAAATCAAGCAAAATCCACTGTGCTAATTCCAAGCCTTCACGAGATAAAGCCTTGCGTTTGTTGTCTTTCAAGTACAAGTCTTTTTCGATTTCTTCTGCAACAGCTAATACTTGACGCTCATTTGAAGCAGAAACAACTAACATAGCATCCGTAATACCAAGCAAATCGCTTACATCAAAAGCCTGCTCGTTCGTTGCTTTCAAACGGTCTGCAGCAGCGGCAGCAATACGAATTGCACTAATTGAACTTTCTAAAGCTGTCATAACGTTACTACTCCTTAATTCTCCAACAAACGCTTTTTAGCGTTCCCAAGCTGGCTTCCAATTTTCGATTACATGCTGAGTATTTTCCGAGTACACCATAGAATCAGCCGGAACATCGTGACGTACCACCGATCCAGCACCGGTAGTAACATCATCTCCCACAGTAACCGGTGCTACAAACAGGTTTCCTGCGCCAACGTGAGCACCAGAACCAATCGTAGTATGATTCTTATGCACTCCGTCATAATTTGCAGTAATCGTACCGCCACCAATATTCGTATGCTCACCCAAATCAGCATCGCCAATATAGCTTAAATGAGGTACTTTAGTGCCATTTCCAATATGAGCTTTCTTCATTTCTACGAAAGCTCCTGCTTTACTTTCCTCACCAAGTACGTTTCCTGCACGCAAATACGTCCAAGGACCAATGTTTGCAGCCCTACAAATATGCGATTCCTGTACACGCGAACGTTCAACCACAACATCCTCATCAATTTGCGCATCAATAAGAGTTGTGTAAGGGCCAACTACAGCACCACTTGCAACCGTAGTACGACCTTGAAGGAAGCACCCAGGAAGCACAGTAACATCTTGTGCGAGCGTAACACTATCTTCAATCCAAGTAGTATCAGGGTCAAGAATAGTTACACCTTCAAGCATCCATTTTTCGCACACGCGCTTATTATGTGCTTTTGCGAGCGCAGCTAATTGCACACGATTATTTACGCCCTCTACAGTAAGCGGATCTGGAGCAGACATTGCACCAACATGACCAAACTTTCGGGCATGTTCCAAAGCATCAGTCAAATAGAACTCACCTTGGGCATTTTGAGAGTTAAGATCTGCAATTGCGTCACATAATACAGTCGCATCGAATACATATACAGAAGTGTTCACTTCATGAATAGCAAGCTCTCCAGCATTTGCATCCTTATGCTCAACAATACGCAAAACGTCACCGTTTGCTTCGCGCACAATACGACCGTATCCAGTTGCATCGTCTAATACTGCTGTAAGAACTGTTGCCACATTGTTATTATTATTGTGAAAATCAACTAAAGACTGCAAAGTTTGCGTATCAAGTAGCGGCATATCGCTTGCGGCAATCAGCACAGCTCCTTTTAATGCTTCACCAGTTTCGTTTTTAGCAATTTCGTTAAGATCTTTAATAGCACATTGCACTGCTCTGCCGGTTCCAGGAGTTTCGTCCTGATTTACAATATGCACATTTTCGTTATAGCTAATAGCAGCAGCAGCTACGCGTTCAGCTTGAGCATGCACAACTACAGCTAGTTTTTTAGGATTTACGCCATTCATGGCATCCATAACACGATTGAGAAATGTTTTACCAGCAAATGGATGTAGTACTTTCGGAGTTTCTGAACGCATACGCGTCCCATCGCCTGCTGCCAAAATTATTGCCGCAGTTACATCATGCTTTTCCACGCATACGCTCCTTATACTATTTTAATAAATTTCGCTGTATGTAATTCTATTACTTATTAGCAGCGTTCAAAACAAAAAACGCCACTCGATTCAACGAGTAGCGCTTCAAGTAAGCTCCCTCACCTGGATTCGAACCAAGACAAAGGGTTCCAAAGACCCGTGTGCTGCCATTACACCATGAGGGAACGGCGGAAAAACCGCCAAGTCACTATTATGCCATAATATCGAAAAACGTCAAATTGGCGTGCCGAAAAGCAAACCGTACGAAATCAATACTTAAGCAAATAAGAATCCTTGTCCGTGATGCTCAGGATAAGTGTCAAAAAGCTTAGCAACCGAACCATCCTCAAACACTGCTTTAATAGCACTTGCAAGAAGCGGAGCAATTGAAAGAACAGTCAAACCATCCCAACGCTTCTCTTCTGGAATAGGCACAGTATCAGTCAAAACAACTTCCCTAGCACCACAAGATTTCAAACGTTCGACTGCAGGACCAGAAAGCACGCCGTGAGTTGCAACAACTGTAACAGACTTAGCTCCAGCTTCCTTCAACACATTGCAAGCTCCTGCAATAGTTCCTGCAGTATCGATCAAGTCGTCAACCATAACGCAATCGCGTCCAGCAACGTCACCAACGACGCGATTTGCAACCGTCTTATTAGGGCAAGTGATATCGCGAGTTTTGTGCACAAAAGCCAAAGGACCGCCACCTAAGCGCTGAGCCCACTGTTCTGCTACGCGAATACGACCAGCATCAGGAGACACAACAGTTACGTTTGCAAGATCATCGCGGAAACGATCACGTACGTAATCAACCAAAACTGGCATAGCAATCAAGTGATCAACAGGACCGTCGAAGAATCCTTGAGACTGAGCTGCATGCAAATCGACGCTCATAATGCGATCAGCACCAGCAGTCTTTAGCAAATCAAACATCAAGCGGCAAGAAATAGGTTCGCGACCGCGATGCTTTTTATCTTGTCGAGAATAACCAAGCAACGGGCATACTGCAGTAATTGAACGAGCAGAAGCCCTCTTCAAAGCGTCAATCATAATTAACTGTTCCATAATGGACTTGTTAACAGGATCACTGTGGCTTTGAAGCACGAATACATCTGTACCACGCACAGATTGCGTATAGCGAACATACATTTCACCATTAGCAAAATCGTATGCCGTAGTTTCAAGTACATCAATTCCAAGCTGATCAGCTACATCACGAGCAAGCTTCGGATGTGCGCGACCGGTAACGAGAACAAGGTTTTTATCTGGCTTTCCTTCAAGGACGATGCTCACCATATCTCCAAACATTAGTTCGCTTTAATTCGCGAAATGAACATAATCAATACTAACTTTTTGCACAGACGATAAACGACAAGCCTACAAAATCAATAATTACGCACGATATAAACCATGCTTAACTATGTATTGAACTACTCCATCTGGAACTAAATACCACACCGGCTCACCATGCTCAGCTCGACGACGAACATCAGTAGAAGAAATAGACAACGCTGGAATCTCTAAAATATCAACCGGCAAATGCGTAGAATCACAATGAACCATATCGTCACGATTCGCTGCAATACCAGTATCATTCGTATGCATTTGGCGAGGCATTAACGGAGAATTAGAATCTGCTAACTTTTCTGGCCTCGAATAGCCAGGACGAGTAACAGCCACAAATCGAGCCAAATTCCACATTTCGCGCGCATTTTTCCATTGCATTATTTCAGCAATAGCGTCAGCTCCAGTAATAAAGAAAAGTTCCGCATCAGGATGTTGAGCACGTATATCTCGCAAAGTATCGATAGTATAAGTAACTCCAGGGCGATCAATATCAACCCTAGAAACAGTGAACTTTGGATTTGAGGCTGTGGCAATAACAGTCATTAAATAACGATCTTCTGCATTCGTAACTTTTTTATCAAGCTTAAAAACAGGCCTACCGGTAGGAACGAAAATAACTTCGTCAAGATCATAAACCCAAGCAACTTCCGAAGCCGCAACCAAGTGACCATTGTGTATTGGATCGAATGTGCCGCCCATAATTCCAATGCGCTGACGTTCATGCACATTGCCACGAGCAGAAGTACGTTTATGAACTGAATTCACAACCGCAGGAGGAGCCGCTTCTTTACCAGTAAACGCGCCATGAAATAGGTCAGACATGCGACGTTCTGCATCTTCGTGAATTTCAGGACTCATTCGCTTCAGATTCCTTGTCTTCCACTTGAGTTTCATTCACTAATCCAGATGCAACATTTGCACTATCCGGATTAATGTTGCCCATTTCTTCATCCCACTCATCTTTTACAACACGCTGGATTTCAGCAAAAGTTGGAAGAGGGAAATCTGGTTGATACGCACCACGAATTTTCGCTACAAATTCCGAAATTTTAGCAAGCATAGATGTCATGCCATCAACATCATGATCACGTTCTAATTCGCTAAACTTAATAATATTCTTTTCCATATTGCGAACATTTTTAAGAACATTATTAAACGAAGTTTCATCAGGAATAGTCACATCATTCGAATCAGAATCTGGCCAGCCCATCAACACTGCGTCAGCATACTCAAGCGATGAACGTTGCGATGCAGAAGCAATACCATCTTCAATTTGCACCAAAAAAACATATCGCACAATGGACAAACGTTCAGCAGCAACATCAAGCGCCTCAGCTGTACTCAAATTCACGTCATTATTAGGCATACTCTTACCTTACCGCCACGTAACTATTAAAACCAGTACTACTCGCGTATCTGCCCATCTCCGTAGCCGATCCATTTGGTTGTTGTCATTTCAAACAAACCCATAGGGCCTCTTGCATGCAATTTTTGCGTAGAAATACCAAGTTCTGCACCAAAACCAAACTCGCCGCCATCCGTAAAGCGCGTTGAAGCATTTACCATAACTACAGCGGAATCAACACTTGCAATAAAACTTTGAATAGTTGAATAATCTTCAGCAATAATGGTTTCAGTATGACCAGTAGAATATTTCGCAATATGAGAAGCTGCATCAGTATAATCATTTACAACTTTCACACCCATATTCAGCGACAAATATTCTCGCTTCCAATCTTCCTCAGTGGCACACTCAAGCTGCAATCCTTGAATATTAGCGGATTGTAAAATATCGTAAGATTTATCATCTGCATGCAAAATTACATTATGCTCAGCTAAAGCAGCAGCGATTTTTGGCAAAAATTCTTGCGCAACAGCTTTATGCACTAATAATTTTTCAGCAGCGTTGCACACGCCCACTCGTTGCGTTTTTGCATTAATAATAATCGGTACAGCTTTTTTAATATCAGCGCTTTTATCTACATAAATATGTACGTTTCCAGCTCCAGTCTCAATAACAGGAACCGTAGATTCTTGAACAACTGCTGCAATAAGATTTGCGCTACCTCTAGGCACAAGCACATCAATATGACCGTGAGCATGCATCATTGACGTAGCTCCGTCTCTTCCTAAATCATCAACAGACTGAATCAAATCAGCACTAAAGTTAGAATTTTTAAGAACCGATTGTATAACTTCAATACTCGCCTGATTCGTATGGAGAGCCGCGCTTCCACCACGCAAAATCGCAGCATTTCCAGATTTAATACACAAAGCAGCTACATCAATAGTTACGTTTGGACGAGCTTCGTAAATCATTCCCATAACGCCCATTGGAACTCGAATTTGCGAAAGTTTAATGCCATTAGGAAGAGTGTATCCGCGAACAACCTCTCCTACAGGATCTTGCAATTGTGCAATTTTTCGCACGCTTTTTGCAGAAGCTTGGATTCGCTCTTCGTCAAATTTAAGCCTGTCGAGCTTTCCAGCATCCATTCCTTTAGCTTCAGCTTCTTTAAGATCTTTTTTGTTAGCCTCAGCAATATTTGAAGCTGCATACTCTAAGGCATCTGCCATTTTTTCGAGAAGCGCATTTTTTGCGCGAGTGTCTGCATGAGCAAAATTACGCCACGCTTTGCGCGCACAATCCGCACGAGCATTCACTAAATCATCAACAGACAACGTTTCCCCCTATAGATTATTTGCCTAATCGCCAATTAATTAATAGTAAAACAAAAGCATTTATACATATGAGATTAGCACACGCCCATTCGCCCAGCACTTCAGGTACCATAATTTGATATAAGTTGTGTAAATAATTTACATAAATAATCTATGTAAGTAAAAAATATTCTCTATAAACAGACGGTTACGGAGTTATTATGGCATCAGATACAACTATTTTCCATAGCACTCGTTCGCTTAAACCAACATGCACTTCAAAAGAAGCAATACGTAAAGGAATTGCTGAAGATGGCGGATTATTTGTAGCCGATAGCCTTGGTAGCGAGCGTTACGATATTTCTAAATTGCAAGGCAAATCGTATCAAGAAATTGCGCAAGATATTTTACAACTGTTACTGCCAGATTATACTTCAGAAGAGCTTTCTTCTTGCATTAAACTGGCATACGGCAATCAATGGGCTAATAACGCTATTACTCCACTCCAGCAGCTTGGAAACACTCGCGATTTTGTGATGGAACTTTTCCATGGTCCTACATGCGCGTTTAAAGACGTTGCTTTGCAAATGTTGCCACAATTAATGTCTCGCACTAAAACTCAACACGAAAACGAATCTGATATTGAAAAAAGCGTTATGATTCTAACTGCAACTTCTGGAGATACAGGTAAAGCTGCTTTGGCTGGTTTTGCTGATGTTCCAGGCACTTCTATGGTTACTTTTTATCCAGAAGGAAAAGTTAGCCGCGTTCAAGAATTGCAAATGACTACGCAGGTGGGCGAAAATGTGAAAGTTTGCGCAGTTCGAGGCAATTTTGACGATGCTCAAACTGGCGTAAAACAGATTTTCACCAATAGTGAGCTTAATAAAAATATTGAAGAATCTGCGAATACTGAATTGTCTTCTGCTAATTCAATAAATGTTGGACGACTCGTGCCGCAAGTCGTGTACTATTTTGCGGCTTATAAGCAACTTGTTGAGCGTAAAGCAATAGCTCTTGGAGACAAAGTTGAGTTTTGCGTACCAACCGGCAATTTTGGCGATATTCTTGCTGGATATTACGCAAAAATGCTTGGTCTTCCTGTAAAACATCTTATTGTTGCAAGCAATAGCAATAATGTTTTGTTTGATTTTTTGGTAAGCGGCACTTATAACCGTCAGCGCTCATTCCATCACACTGTTGCTCCTTCTATGGATATTTTGGTTTCTTCTAATTTGGAACGAATGCTTTATTACATGTGCGATAAAGACACGCGTTTAATACAAATGCTTATGAACGATTTACAGCAGTGGGGCGCTTTTGAGATTCCAGAAAATGTGCTTGCAAAGATTCGCTCACTGTTTGGCTGCGGTTGGGCAAATGAAGATCAAATTCGCGAAGCTATTTATGACTGCTGGAACAAGTACAAGTATGTGATCGACCCACATACTGCTTGCGGATTCTTCGTTATGCAAAATATTCCACATGACGAAAGCACACCTAGAGTATTGCTAAGCACTGCAAGCCCATACAAATTCCCTCGCGTTGTTGCTGAAGCTTTGAATATTGAGCATGTGCAAGATATGAATGATTTCAAATGCATGGACGCTCTTAGTAAAGCTACAGGAACTAAAGCTCCAAGCATGCTTAGAAATCTTGAAAATAAAACTCCACGCTTTAATGATGTTATTAATGTTGAAGATATGCCTGAGTATGTTTTAGCTCAAGCGCATAATTTCGCAAAATAATCATAAAGTTTTAAGCGAAAGAGGCTGGTTTACTTGTATAATCCAGCCTCTTTTACTATTCATTCGTTATTACTTTCGAATAAAGCTGCATACACTTCGTTAATAACGTTTAAATCATGACCTTTTCTTGCAGCTGCTGCGAAAAATCTTCGTCTTCGAACTAAAGGCTCAAGATTTCTCGTGCGCGAAGCCGTTTTGCGACCGAGTTCCCACGCTGCTTCAGTGAATACTCCAGAGTTTTGAGCAGAAGCTACATTTTGTGAAATAGCAGCAGGATCAACATTTTTACGCTGCAATTCCATTCGAGTAGCTCTAGCACCAAGAAGCCTCACTGCGCAAGAGCGAATCACCATTTGAGCGTATTGATTGTCATCAAGAAGATGCAATTCAAGCAAGCGATGAATAACCGCGTCAACAGCAACTTCCGTGTAACCTTTTTCTTTAAGCCTTTTGCGCATGTTCATCACAGAGCGAGGAGCATAATCTAAAAGCCTTAAAGCAGCTTCCCTGCAATCATCTTCACTACTATTGCAAAGTTCGTCGCTTAAATCACTTACTTTAGCGTTTTTTACATACGGCATGTTTTTTGTATTATTTTTTGCGCTTAAAAGTACTGACTTATGCGATATTTTTTTGCGAGTATGTGTCACTACACTATTACTTTCGTCATTTTCTTCAGCACGCTCTACTGGATGATCGCGAAGAAAATTCTCTACACTAATAGGCATATTGCATTCGCTTTACACTGTAATCTTATTATTACTTCGATTCGGATGACTTTTGTGCAGAATTTTTAGCTACAGAATCATCATCGAATTGATCTAGTTCAGAATCTTCAGCGAATTGATCTTCAGGATGCATTAAACCTAACGAAGCTTTGACTTTTTCGCTAATTTCTTCAGTAATAGCTGGATTATCTTTCAAGAATTTACGGACGTTTTCACGACCTTGTCCAAGCTGCTCACCTTCATAAGTAAACCAAGAACCAGATTTCTTAATAACTTCAGCTTGCAGTCCCATATCGATAACAGAACCTTCAGTCGAGATACCTTCTCCGTAAAGAACATCAAACTCAGCAGTTTTGAAAGGCGGAGCCATTTTATTCTTGACAATCTTAACTTTAGTTCGGTTGCCAACAGCTTCTTCGCCCTCTTTAATAGTAGAAACTCTGCGAATATCCATACGCACAGACGCATAGAACTTCAAAGCTTTACCACCAGTGGTAGTTTCAGGATTACCAAAGAATACGCCAATTTTTTCACGAAGCTGATTAATAAAAATAGCAGTAGTGCCAGCTTGTGACAGAGCACCAGTCATCTTACGCAACGCCTGACTCATTAAGCGAGCTTGTAAGCCCACATGACTATCTCCCATATCGCCATCGATTTCAGCTTTAGGAACTAATGCCGCTACAGAATCAACAACAATAACATCTAACGCACCAGAACGAATAAGCATATCAGCAATTTCCAATGCCTGCTCACCATTATCTGGCTGAGAAACAATAAGAGCATCCGTGTCTACTCCAAGCTTTCGCGCATAGACAGGATCCAACGCATGCTCAGCATCAATAAATGCCGCTACCCCACCATTTTTTTGAGCATTTGCAACAATATGCAAAGCAAGAGTTGTTTTACCAGAAGACTCAGGACCGTAGACTTCAACTATTCGCCCTCTAGGAACACCGCCAATCCCCAAAGCAGTGTCCAACGCTAATGAACCAGTAGGAATAACTTCTACATCTTGCATAGGTCTATCACCTAAGCGCATTGCAGAACCTTTTCCATATTGTCGTTCAACATTGGCTAAAGCAGTTTCTAACGCTGCTTGGCGACGTGGATCTGTTTTATCCGCATCAATAAGGCGATTAATACTGCCTTTACTTTTTGTTTGCGCCATGTATGCTACTCCTTTCGCATGCCGTTATGTATCGAACGACCTTAGTTCCATACTAGATTCAAGTACAAGCATTTTTGTGCAATGTGGATAAAACATTTAATCCAAGCACTTAAACACTTAACTCAGCTTAAATCATCTCGACAAACATAAGTATACTACATATGCGAACATTTGTTCGATAGCGCGTGTCTTGATTACACCCCAACTACTTACAATCTTCGACATAAGCAATCAAGTCATTAGCTATTCTCAATAACTGAAATACAGTAGATTCGCGAACTTCTTGACGACTGCCAGATAATCTCAATTCAAAAACAAAAGCAGCACTTGATGGCGCAATTTTAGTTACGCTTTGACTTTCGATTTGAGCAAAATCATAATCATAGACGTTACTCACACAGCTATTTTCAAGTTCTTTACGAGCTACATCTTTAACAGAATCCATAACATCACTAACTTGAGGCAAAAATATTCCAACATAAACTAAACCTGCTGGTTTACTACCATCAGGACCAGGACCTGCAACACCAGTTGTAGACAAGCCAATAATAGGAAAATTTGCACAACACTCACAATCTTCCTCATACGCCCATCCACTGCCACGATATATTTGAGCAGCTCCAATCGCCATTTGAAAAGCAACATCCTGGTAAACCGCGCCTTCAGATTGTAAAAGATTAGAATTTACGCCAAGAATTTTGGATTTAGCATGAATATCATAAGTGACAGCAGATCCACAAAAAACTCGTGACGCACCAGGAACAGAAACAAAAGCATCAGCCAAAAGCCCGCCAGTTAATGACTCTGCTGAAGCAATATGCATTCCTTTAATAAAACTTTTTTCCAATAGATTCGCAGCTAAAGAAACTGTATTAAAACCTGAAGAATTATTCATAATACGCTCGATATGATTGTAGCTTACGATTTTCCAAAACATAAACCCTTTAGGGATAATCTATGAAAAACCGTAAGCTACAAACAAGAAGTTTAACTCGTTATATTTTATTTACTTCACAGGAGACAAAGGCACTGCATTTTTTGCATCATCAACTTGAGATTCGCTATTTGAAGAACCCTCAAAGAAAGCACTATAGACATACAAAACTGCAGAATAGAAAGCAAAGCCCAAAGAAATACCAAGCAAGCCAAAAGCAACTGCATAGTAAGAAACCATCCAAGAAGGCAATGGATTAGCATGAAGAGTTGCAACAAGAGGTGCAATAATCATTGCAATACCAATCGACTGCGTAAGAGTCTTATATTTTCCTGCAGAGGATGCAGCAATTACCCTTCCACGAACATGAACAACATAAATTCGCACAAGAGTAATGGCAATTTCGCGAATCATGAACAAGATGGTTATCCACCAATAAATTTCGCCGAAAACAGAAGCAATAATAAGCGCAGCTAAAATAAGAATTTTATCCGCAATTGGATCAAGCAACTTACCTAATTCTGTAACCTTATGATATTTACGAGCCATCCACCCGTCAAGCTTATCCGTAGAAGCAGCTACAACAAACAGCACAAACGCAGCCCAACGCAACGAAACTGAATCAAAACCCCATATACCTGCTTTCAAATATAAAACAATAAAAACAAGCGAAAGCAAAATACGGATATAAGTCACAATATTCGGAGCATAATTCCAGCCAGCAAAAAATGATGACTTAGCTTTTTTCTTCATACACATAACCTTCATTCTACTGCAAAGTAAAAACTTCTAGCACATCACACAACTTGGTACTGCACATAACAATACAATATCTTATAACGAATCTGACTCACCACGAATAAAAGCCAAAACTTTTGGCAAATCTTCCGGCTGAACCAAAACTTCGCGAGCTTTAGAACCTTCAGAAGGTCCCACTACTCCTCGAGATTCAAGCAAATCCATCAATCGACCTGCCTTTGCAAAGCCAACGCGCAACTTGCGCTGAAGCATTGAAGTAGAGCCAAATTGCGAGCTAACAACAAGCTCAGCAGCCTGAAGCAACTCATCCATATCGTCGCCAATATCGCTAGTTTTAAGCTTGCTTTGAGCTTGAGCATCAGCTTTTTGAGCCATTTGCTCAATATCTTCACGATACTTTGGCTTGCGCTGCGTGCGAACATACTCAACAGCCTTACGAATTTCAGATTCACTCACCCACGAACCCTGCACACGCTGAGGCTTAGCAGCACCCATTGGAAGGAACAAAGCGTCGCCTTGACCAATCAAGGTTTCTGCGCCAACAGTATCGAGAATAACCCTTGAATCAGTAGCAGACGAAGTAGCAAAAGCCAAACGAGAAGGAATATTCGCCTTAATTAAACCTGTTACAACATCAACAGACGGACGCTGAGTAGCGAGAACCAAATGCACACCTGCAGCTCGAGCAAGCTGAGTAATACGCTGAATAGAACTTTCCACATCGTTCTTAGCAACCATCATCAAATCAGCCATCTCATCTACCACCACAAGTAAATACGGGTATGGAGCAACTTTTCGCTCAGATCCAGCCGGAGCATGAACCTTTCCTTCACGAACAGCCTTGTTGAAATCTTTAACATGACGGAAACCAAAGAATTGCAAGTCGTCGTAGCGAGCATCCATCTCTTTAACAACCCACTCAAGAGCCTGCGCAGCCTTCTTAGGATCCGTAATAATCGGAGTAAGCAAATGCGGAATGCCAGCATAAGCAGAAAGCTCCACGCGCTTAGGATCGACCATAATCATGCGAACTTGTTCAGGAGTTGCCCTCATAATAATCGAAGTAAGCATTGAGTTAATGAAACTCGACTTACCAGAACCAGTAGCACCAGCAACAAGCAAATGCGGCATTTTATCGAGAGCTGCAGTTACGAAATGACCTTCAACATCTTTTCCAACGCCTGTAAGCATAGGATTAGGGTCATTCATAGCTTTTTGCGAGCGCAGAACATCTCCCAAATGCACAATTTCGCGGTCGACGTTTGGAATTTCAATACCAATAGCAGACTTTCCTGGGATTGGCGACAAAATACGCACATCCGTGCTAGCTACAGCGTATGCAATATTTTTTTGCAAATTCGTAACTTTTTCAACTTTTACACCAGGACCAAGCTCAACCTCGTACTGCGTAACAGATGGCCCTCTAAGGAATCCAATAACGTGAGCGTCGACGTCAAATTGCTCAAAAGTAGAAGTTAGCGCACGAATAACGTTATCGTTTGCTTGAGTTCTCGCAACATGAGGCTTGCCATAAGCCAAAAGATTCAAATCAGGGAGCTTGTAAGGTTCAGAGGAAGAATCAAAAGAAGGCTCATTATTATTGCCAGCACCATTTTCACTGTCGGTAGCATTTTCATTATCTGAATCTTCCTGATCCCTGCGATATTGATTCATACGTTCAGCTGGAATACTTGACCATGGATCGCTTGCAGATAAAGAGGAATCACTCATAGGAGCTTTTGGCAATATTTCTTCAGAAACAGGCTTTGATGAAGATGAAACACTTCTAGGTGTAAGTTGACTCGAATTATTATCAGCATTTTCAAATTGAGAATTATTTACAGCATTATTATCTGAAGAGCTGCTCACAGTTCTTGCTTTACGAGGTTCAACTCTTTCAAGATTATCTGCACTATTACCGTGAGAAGCAGCATGCGAAAATGCATCATCGCCAGCGTATTCGTCAAGCAATTCCCCATTATTATTACTGTTTTTACGCTTAAAGAATGATTTAAACAGTTTCAGCACAGAAGACATTTGAGAAGATCTGCTATTATTTTTCGGCAACTCTTCATTGTGAGTTGGCACATCATCTGCAAATTCCAAAGAATTGGTTTTGCTGTCAGAATTATCTTCTGCAGAGTTTCCTAAATCTTCAGAAGACTTTTTATTATTATACTTAGCAAGAATAGCAGCCACGACTTGAGCTATATCAGTTACATGAAGGCGAGTAATCATTAATATCGAAAAAATAGCAGCCACTACAAAAATAATAATTGCAAAAATACGAGAAAGACCCCACGATAGCGGAGACCCGAGCACAAAACCTAATAACCCACCTGACTTCTGTACAGTGTCTAAATTAAACGCTTTTCCGCGAGGTGCAGAAGAAATATCAAGAATTGAGCAAACAGACAACAATAGAATAATAAATCCGCTAATAACACGAGGATTACCAGAGCCAGCTCCACTGTTACGCATCAACCTAAAAGCAACAACGCTTAACCACACAGGCAGAACAACGCTCATAATTCCAAGCAAACTAGAGGACACAAAATGGAGACCTACTCCAATAAATCCACTAACTCTAAACCATTCTGATGCGCAGAACAAAATCGCAAGAACAAGCATAACGAAGCACAAACCGTCCCTGCGATATGCCTCATCGTATTCTCCAACACCAAAAAGCGAGCGCACTAACTTTCCTAAAGTTCTAGGCACAAACAGGAGAATTGTCTCCCACAATGGTTCACTAGGTGAAGCCTTACCAGCCATAAATACTCCTTCTGTGCATTACTTCATTGCGCACGCACAATTTAAGTCGGGAAACACCCTAACCATATCAGTTTACCCTATGTACTGTTTGGCTTGAAGGGTTACAAAACTAACAAAAAACGGCTGGTCAATTACCAGCCGTTCAAGTGGGGTGGCTAACGCGGCTTGAACGCGCGACCTTCTGAACCACAATCAGATGCTCTACCGACTGAGCTATAGCCACCATGCGCGTGAAAACATACATAATCACACAACAAAGGGATACTATACACGATTTTCTAGATTTCCGCCAGAGCAACACACTTCGGCGCGTCGTAGTAGCAACATCAATTATTCGACAATGGCAAATGCAACAATGGGTGTATGAGTTTTTCTGAGCAAAATCAACGCATTTTTGGCGTAACTGCAAATAGCAACAACACGACAGCACTTCTTCTTGGCTCAGGCGAGCTTGGCAAGGAAATTGCGATTGAGCTTATGCGATTAGGCGTGCGAGTATGCGCTGCCGATAGCTACAAAAACGCTCCTGCAATGCAAATAGCTCACGAATACCACGTGCTAGATATGTCGAATCCGCAAGAATTGCAAGAACTTATTTCAAATGTGAATCCTGACATTATTATTCCAGAAGTTGAAGCTATTGCTACTGAAGTTTTGAAAGATGCTGCTAAAAAGAATATTCAAGTCGTTCCTAGCTCAGATATTGCCGCGATTGCAATGGATCGCGAGCGCTTGCGTAGAATTGCGCACGAAGATTTAGGACTGCCTACTACACCGTATTGTTTCGCTTCATCTTATGAAGAGTTAGAGTATGGAGCTAAAAAAGTTGGATATCCTTGTGTAGTTAAGCCTGTTATGAGCTCTTCTGGTCACGGTCAGTCAATAGTTCGTAGTTCTGAAAATTTGCTTGCAGCTTGGAATGAAGCTCAGCATGGCAGGCGTGCAGCAGCTGGTCATGAGAATGAGTGTTCACGCGTTATTGTTGAAGCTTTAGCTCCGCTTGATTATGAGCTTACAGTACTTACAATAAGCTCTTGCGCAGGAATTACTACTTGTGAGCCGATCGCTCAGCGTCAGCAAGACGGAGACTATAGAGAATCTTGGCAGCCTGCAAATATTCCTGAATCGATCCGCACTAATGCGAAAGATATTGCAAAGCGCGCTGTAGAAGGTTTGACTGATATTGCGCAAGAAGCTGGCGAAGCAGGTTGGGGCGTTTATGGAGTCGAATTATTCGTGCTTACTGATGGCTCTTTGCTTTTTAATGAATTGTCACCTCGCCCACACGATACTGGCATGGTAACTATGATTTCGCAGCATTACAGTGAATTTGCATTGCATGCATTGGCTATTTTGGGAGTTCCAGTTACAGCTAACTATACTGAGCTTTCTTTGAAAAATAATGAAGTTGCAGCAAGTCACGCCATTGTTATTAAGGCGGAAGGATCTGTTGGTTTTACGAATATTGCTCAAGCTTTGCAATCTGGCGAAAATTATCGATGCAACTTGCGTATTTTTGCTAAGCCTTCTGTACATGGTCACAGACGCATGGCAGTTTCTTTAGCTACTGGATTAACGCAAGAAGAAGCTAGAGAAAATGCGACACGCGTCGCCATTTCGCTAAAAACTACACAAACAAATGCTTAGATACATTGAAAATTAAGGCATAGGAGTTAAAAAAGATAATAATTTACAGTATGCACGAAGGGAAATTTTGTAGGTAACAATTGTTACGCTAATCGTGCTGGCAAAGGTCAGGTAAACCTACAAATATTGTTGGTTTGCGCCTACAACTGTGAATGCACATAAGAGAGGGCATATCATGGAAAAACTTGAGAAGTTGTACGAAGGCAAAGCCAAAAAACTGTATGCTACCGATGACACCAACGTGCTATGGGTTGAATACATGAACCAGGCAACAGCTGGTAACGGTCTGAAGAAAGCTCAGATTGCAGGTAAAGGCAGTTTAAATAACCGAATTACTTCGTTACTATTCCATTTACTTGAGGCGCGCGGTGTAAAAAGCCACTTCCTCGGACGAATTTCCGATACTGAACAACTTGTAAAGCGTATGCGCATGTTCCCACTGGAAATTATTATGCGAAATACTGCTGCAGGTTCTTTTGCAAAACGTTATAACGTTAAAGAAGGAACACCTTTAAAGAAGCCATTGTTGGAGTTCTGCGTAAAGTCCGACGAGCTTGGTGATCCATTTATTAATCCTGAAGGCGTTGTAGCTCTTGGATTAGCAACAGATGAAGAAATGGCAGAAGTCACTCGTCAAGCTCATGCTGTTAACAATGCTTTGTTGGATATTTTCTCAAAGATTGATGTTCAGCTTGTCGACTTCAAGATTGAAGAAGGCGTAGACGCTGAAGGAAATATTCTTCTCGCTGATGAAATAACTCCTGATACTTGCAGACTTTGGGATAAGCGCAATGCTGGTACGAACGGAGTAAGTCATTTGGACAAGGACTTGTTCAGGCGCGATTTAGGCGACATCATTCCTGCTTATGAAGAAATTCACGACAGGCTTGCATCTTTAGCTCAAAGCGAAGGTTTGGATGTTTCTGTGCGCAAACCTGACGATTGCGTAGAACGATAATGATTGTTGTGGCTCGTACCTTTAGGGGTGCGAGCCACATGCATTCTTAATGTGATTTTGAATAATTTAATATTTATAATTTAAAACCAATACAACAATAAACACTGCATTCATACCGCACATTCAACAAGGTAGGTTTCTCGTGGTATTTCGCGTATATGTGGAAAAACGCACTGGTTTTGACGTTCAAGCGCAACAGCTTTTACATGAGCTTAGGGAGATTCTTGGCATAAGCGCGATTACTTCCGCAAGAATTATTAACCGTTATGACGTTGAAGGTATCAGCAAAGATTTATTCGACAATGCTGTGCAAACAGTATTAAGCGAACCTCCAGTTGATAATACTTACGATTACTTGCCTATTGAAACCGACGAGCACGTATTTGCTGTAGAATTTTTGCCTGGTCAATTCGATCAGCGTGCGCAATCTGCTAGCGAATGCATTCAACTTATTAGTCAAGGCGAACGCCCAACAGTGCGCACTGCTAGAGTAATCGCTTTAAAAGGTAATCTTGACGAAAAAGCACTAAACGATATTAAACACTACGTTATTAATCCTGTTGAAGCGCGAGAAGCTTCACTTGATGAGGTAAAAAGTTTACAGCGAGAAGCAGTTGTACCATCTGATGTAGAAGTAATTAGCTCATTTAACGATTTAAACGAAGCTGGATTACAAGACTTTATTAATACTCGCGGTTTGGCAATGGATTTGGCTGACGCAAAGTTCTGCCAGAAGTATTTCCGTGAAGAACATAGAAATCCTACTATTACAGAAATTCGCGTTATTGATACGTACTGGTCCGACCACTGCCGTCACACGACTTTTGGCACCGAGCTTACAGATATTTCTATTGACGATAACACTGTTCAAGAAGCATTTAGCCGTTATCTTGATTTGCGAAAAGAACTAAATCGCGAAAATAAGCCTGTTTGCCTTATGGATATGGCAACTATTGGCGCAAAATACTTAAAGCATACCGGCGAGCTTAAAAATTTGGACGAGTCAGAAGAAATCAACGCTTGCACAGTAAAAGTTAAAGTGGACGTAAACGGTCACGACGAAGATTGGCTATTCCTGTTTAAAAACGAAACACATAATCATCCTACAGAGATTGAGCCTTTCGGTGGAGCTGCAACTTGCATTGGTGGCTGCATCCGTGATCCTCTTTCTGGACGCTCCTATGTGTATCAAGCAATGCGCGTAACTGGTGCTGCAGATCCACGCACGCCTATTAGCGAGACTTTAAACGGTAAGCTTCCGCAGCGAAAAATTGTAACTTCTGCTGCCGCAGGATACTCTTCTTACGGAAATCAGATTGGTTTAGCTACTGGCGAAGTACACGAGTTATACCACCCTGGTTATGTTGCAAAACGTATGGAGGTTGGTGCAGTTGTTGCCGCTACCCCAGCCGACCATGTGCGCAGAGAAACTCCAGCTCCTGGCGATGTGATTATTCTTCTTGGCGGACGCACTGGTAGAGATGGCATTGGCGGCGCAACTGGCGCTTCTAAAGCTCAAGATGTTGAAAGTATTGAAGAGTGCGGAGCTGAAGTTCAAAAAGGTAATGCTCCTATTGAGCGAAAACTGCAACGACTTTTCCGACGCAAGGATGCTTGTCAACTTATTAAGCGTTGCAACGATTTCGGCGCTGGCGGCATTTCTGTCGCAACTGGCGAAATTGCCGACGGCTTAACTATTAATCTCGACAAAGTTTCTAAAAAGTACGAAGGTCTCGACGGCACTGAGCTTGCTATTTCTGAATCTCAAGAGCGCATGGCTGTCGACGTTGCATCAAGTGATGCTGAAGAATTTTTGAAGTATGCTCGTGAAGAAAATCTTGAAGCAGAAATAATAGCGACTGTTACTGAAGAAGCACGAATGCGAATGACTTGGCGTGGAAAAACCATTGTTGACTTAAGCCGCGCATTCTTGGCTTCTAATGGCGCTGCAAAACAGCAGATATTGCATATTGAAAGTGGAGAATCTTACGAAACTCCATGGCAGAATCAGTCAGATTTGCCGTTAGAAAAGCGCATGCATAACTTAGTTTCGGATATTAATATTGCTTCAAATAAAGGCTTATCTGAACGATTTGATTCTACTATTGGCGCTGCTACTGTGCTTATGCCTTTTGGCGGTCGTCGCCAGCTTACTCCTGCTCAAGCCATGGTTGCTAAATTCCCAGTATTTGGCGAAACAAACACAGCTTCCGCAATGGCTTGGGGATTTAATCCGTATTTGATGGAAAAGAATCAGTTTACTGGAGCTTATGTTGCGGTTGTTGAATCATTGGCAAAGCTAGCAGCTAGCGGTTTCACTCGCGAACGTGCTTACTTGAGTTTACAAGAATATTTTGGCAAGCCTCACGATATTCCAGAGCGTTGGGGAAAGCCAGCTGCAGCAGTTCTTGGTGCTTTAAGTGCACAGCTTGATTTTGGCGTTGGTGCTATTGGCGGCAAGGATTCCATGAGCGGCAGTTTTGAGAATCTGGATGTGCCACCAACTTTGATTTCGTTTGCTGTTTCTACTGGAGATGCACGTTTAACTGTTTCACCTGAATTTAAGGGTGTAAATCATAAAGTTATACGTATTGCTCCAAAATATAAATCCGACGGAATTACTCCAGAAAAAGAAAGCTTCCTGAAAGCATTAGAGATTGTAGAAAATATTACGAAAAACAAGCAAGCTCTTGCTATATCTACTCCTGGCTACGGTGCTAGTGCAGAAAGCTTATTCAAAATGACGCTTGGAAATCATATTGGTCTTAAATTATTCAACAATTTAAGCGACGATGATTTATTTAAGCTAGCATATGGAAGCTTCTATGTTGAGCTTAAAGAAGACGCTGAAGTTCCGTCGTTAGCTAATACAAGCTTGGTTGACGTTGAGCTTGTTGGCGAAACAACTGAAAATTACGCGATTACTTCATCAAATGGCGAAGAAATTGATTTAAGTGATTTACAAAAAGTTTGGGAAAGCGCACTTTCCTCAATCTTCCCATATAAAAAGCCTGGCGAGATTGTAGAAACTATTAATAGCGAAACTAATGTTTCTACTACAGACCGCATGCACACAGGAAAACTAAAGCCGCTTTCGCATCCTCGCGTTATTATCCCAGTTTTCCCTGGAAATAATTGCGAATACGATACTCAAGCTGCTTTTGAAAAAGCTGGAGCAGACGCTCATACGCTTATTATTAATAATTTAAGCGCAAAAGATATTGCACGATCAGCTGAGAGATTGGTTGAAGAGATTAAAAAGAGTCAAATTGTAATGATTCCAGGAGGCTTCTCCGGAGGCGATGAGCCGGACGGTTCTGCGAAATTCATTACAGCATTCTTTAGGAATCCAGCAGTAACAGACGCAGTTCGTGACTTGCTTAATAATCGTGACGGTTTAATGCTTGGAATTTGCAACGGCTTCCAAGCGCTTATTAAGCTTGGTCTTGTGCCTTTTGGTGACATTATCCCAATAAATTCCGAATGCCCAACTCTTACCTACAACACTATTGGCAGACACCAAAGTAGGATTGTTCGCACTAGAGTTGCTTCAAATCTTTCACCATGGTTAGCAAATACGCAAGTTGGAGACATGCATACTGTTGCAATTTCTCATGGAGAAGGTCGCTTTATTGCAACGCCAGAAGTTATGGAAAAGCTTATTAACAACGGCCAAGTAGCTACGCAATACGTTGATAGCAATGGCGTTCCAAGCATGAGTTTGAATGTGAATCCAAACGGATCGATTATGTCCGTTGAAGGAATTACCAGCCCAGATGGTCGAGTTTTTGGAAAAATGGGACATTGCGAGCGCGCAGGTCGTGACTTGTATGTCAATATTCCTGATTTCCACGAGCAACCATTGTTTGAAGCTGGTGTTGAATATTTCACTGCATGAGCTTTAGTTTACAGTTGCAAAACTTGTATCAAAATAACTACAAAATTCGACGATTACAATCATCGATTATTAGGGGGGTATGAATGTCTGCAGAACTTGAAGATATTCACGAAGAATGCGGCGTATTTGGTGTGTGGGGTCATCAAGATGCAGCTAGGCTGACATATTTTGGACTTCATGCGCTACAGCATCGAGGACAAGAAGGTGCCGGCATTGTATCTAACGACAATGGCAAACTGCATGGGTATCGCGGATTGGGATTGCTAACTCAAGTATTTAGCAATGAACAAGTTATGGATCGTCTTACTGGAAACAGGGCTATCGGTCACGTGCGATATGCTACTGCAGGTTCTGGAAGCGTTGATAACATTCAGCCTTTCCTATTCCGTTTCCACGATGGAGACGTAGCTCTTGCTCATAACGGAAATTTGACAAATTGCACTAGCCTACGTAATTCCTTGGAAGATAAAGGCTCAATATTCCACTCAAATTCTGATACTGAAATATTGATGCATTTAATTCGCCACTCCAGTAAAGCAACTTTTATGGATCGCCTAAAAGAAGCTTTACAAACTGTTCATGGCGGTTTTGCTTACTTATTGCTTACTCAAGATGCACTAATCGGAGCAACTGATCCAAATGGTTTCCGCCCTCTTTCGCTTGGTCGTATGAAGAACGGCGCGTACGTGCTTGCTTCTGAAACTTGTGCGCTTGATATTGTGCGAGCAGAGTTTATTCGCGATATTGAGCCTGGCGAAATCATTGTTATTAATGACGATGGCTACACTATTGAGCAATATACAAAGCACGTGCAGCATGCAGTATGCTCAATGGAATTTATTTATTTCGCTCGCCCAGATTCTAATATTTACGGTATTAATGTTCATTCTGTACGAAAGCGCATGGGTGCACGTTTGGCTAAAGAATCTCCTGTTGAAGCAGATATGGTTATTGGAGTTCCTAATTCTTCACTTTCTGCTGCTGCAGGATACGCTGAAACAAGCGGAATTCCAAACGAAATGGGATTGATTAAAAACCAGTATGTTGCACGCACTTTTATTCAACCGACGCAAGAATTACGCGAGCAAGGCGTTCGTATGAAACTTTCTGCTGTTCGTGGTGTAGTTGCAGGAAAACGCGTTATCGTTATTGACGATTCGATTGTTCGCGGAACTACTTCTAAGCGCATTGTGCAATTGCTTCGAGAAGCTGGCGCTAAAGAAGTGCATATGCGTATTTCTTCCCCTCCGCTTAAATATCCTTGCTTCTACGGTATCGATATTCAAACTACGAAGGAACTTATTGCAGCAAAGCATTCAGTTGAAGAAATTCGCGAGTATATCGATGCTGATTCCTTAGCATTTTTGTCTTTAGATGGATTAGTCGAGTCGATTGGATTAAAAAAGCCTGCTCCTTATGGCGGTTTGTGCGTTGCTTACTTTAATGGTGACTACCCTACTGCACTAGACGATTACGGCGAAGAATTCTTGGCTTCACTTACTCCTGAAGAACGCGAACATTTGCAAGAAGTAAGGAAACATAGTAAATATTCGCACGAAGATCTTATATAACTTAATAATTTAATTGTTTATTGCAATTTATAAATAAAACTTAAGAAAATACTTATAACAGTGTTACGAAAGGAACCGATATGCCACATGCATATGAAGAAGCTGGCGTAAGCGTAGAAGCAGGATACGAAGTAGTACGTCGTATTAAATCTCATGTAAATCGCACAAAGCGCCCAGGCGTTGTAGGTGGCATTGGCGGATTTGGCGGCTTATTTGATTTGGCGTCTCTTGGTTACAAAGAGCCAGTGCTGATTTCTGGCACGGATGGCGTTGGAACCAAGCTTGTGATTGCAAAAATGATGAATAAGCATAACACTATTGGCATTGATTGCGTTGCAATGTGCGTAAACGATATTGCAGCTCAAGGTGCCGAGCCACTTTTCTTCCTCGACTATATTGCATGCGGAAAAAACAATCCTGAAATACTTGAGCAAGTAGTTTCAGGCGTTGCAGACGGTTGCGTGCAATCAGAAGCAGGTTTAATTGGCGGCGAAACTGCTGAAATGCCTGGAATGTATGACGAAGACGAGTACGATCTTGCAGGTTTTGCAGTAGGCGTTGCAGAACGTTCTAATATTGTTGATGGATCCACTATTACTGCCGGCGACGTGCTTATCGGACTTCCTTCTTCAGGAGTTCATTCAAACGGATTCTCTCTTGTTCGCAAAGCTTTGTTTGAAGAAGCAGGTTTTAGCGTTGACACCAAGCTAGATGAGCTTAATGGCAAAACACTTGGCGAAGTTCTTCTTGAACCCACTCGAATCTACGTAAAAGCTTTAAAGCCACTTTTTGCTGAACATCTTATTAAGGGAGTTGCTCATATTACAGGCGGCGGATTTATTGAAAATGTTCCGCGCATGTACGCAGATGATTTAGCTGCAAAAATTGATACCACTAGCTGGAGCGTTCCACCTATTTTTGGCGTTATTGAACAAGCAGGCAAAGTTGCTCACGCTGAAATGTTCAACGTTTTTAATATGGGCATTGGCATGGTTTTGGCAGTTGATGAAAGCCGAGCAAACGAGGCAATGCGAGTACTAAACAAGCATGACGAAACCGCTTATATTATTGGCAAAATGGCTAAGCGAGAAAACGTTGCAGTTGAGTTGTTGTAAACTGCAAAACTGCAAAACCGCAAAATATGAAGCTGCAAAACAGTAGACAGCAAAATCTTAAAGCAATAAAGGATTAAAAATGAAAGTTTTAGTAGTTGGTTCTGGCGCTCGCGAACACGCTATTGCACACGCGCTACTTAAAGGAGAAAGCGTTGAAGAAGTAACTGTTGCTCCTGGAAATCCTGGTATTACAGCAGATGGCATTCAAACTGCAAACATAAATCAATCAGATCATGACGCTCTTATTAAGTTCGTTAAAGACAATAACTACGATTTTGCGTTCATCGGTCCTGAAGTTCCCCTTATGAATGGCATTGTTGACGATTTTGAAGCGCATGGAATTGCCGCTTTTGGTCCAAACAAAGCCGCAGCTCAAATTGAAGGCTCTAAAGATTTCGCAAAAAAGCTTATGGCTCGTCACAACGTTCCAACCGCCTCCTACAAAACATTTGACGCTTTGGAGACGGCACGCGCATACGTTCTTGAGCATGGTGCTCCAATTGTTATTAAAGCGGACGGTTTGGCTGCTGGAAAAGGCGTTACTGTTGCTATGGATGAGCAAACAGCAGTTGATGCTTTGGAAGATATTTTCGTCGATCATCGTTTTGGTCAAGCTGGAGCAAAAGTTGTTATTGAAGAATTTTTGCAAGGCCAAGAGTTTTCACTTATGAGTTTCGTAAGCGGAACTGATTTTTGGGTTATGCCTATTTCTCAAGATCACAAGCGTGCTTACGACGGCGACAAAGGACCAAATACTGGAGGCATGGGAGCTTATAGCCCTGTGCCGCAAATTAGCAACGAAACAGTTCAGCGTGCTATCGACGAAATTGTGCGTCCAACTGTCGAAGGACTAGCTAAAGAGGGTACGCCTTTTACCGGCGTGCTTTATGCTGGCTTAATTGATACAGCAACAGGTCCTAAAGTTATTGAGTTTAATGCTCGCTTTGGAGACCCAGAAACAGAAGTTGTGCTTCCTCGCCTTACTTCAGATTTTGGTGCAGCTATATGGAATATTTTGCGACATAAAAGCCCAACTTTTACTTGGAAAAATAGCGGTGTTACGCTCGGCGTAATTATTGCAAGCGAAGGCTACCCTGGCACTTTAGTTACTGGAACTCAACTTCCTCAAATTCCTGTTGACGAAAACCAAGGTCAGCACGTGTATTATGCAGGAGTAAAAAGCGATGAAAAAAGCGGAAAACTTCTTACTTCTTCAGGTAGAGTAGCTCTTGTACAAGTGCATGGAGACGACGTAAAAGACGCTCAAAACAACGTCTACAGCATATTAGATAAACTTAATCTTCCACACATGTTCTTTAGGCATGATATTGCAGAAAAAGCTTTAAAATAGTTTGTTAATTAAATATAGTTTTCATTAACAAATTGCAAATCAATAAGCCCCTCGCTATTTGAAAAATAATATTTATCAAATACAAACGAGGGGCATTTTAATGATCAAACTAGCTTTTAGCGCGGTAATTTCATAAAATCAGTATTACGCAAATAATGCTTTCCAGCAGTAATATCGTATTGTATTAAGCGATAGTCGTGAAGAAGTTGACGTGACTTCTTATCCATCTTAGACAAAATCATCGGATTACCATCGTTATCCAAATAAATTGATTGTCCTTCAGGAATTCTATCCCAGCCTTGAATAGTATTTACAACAGGAGGCTCCATAGCACTCACATGCTCATGTAAACGAGTTAAGAAAGCAAGATACGGGGAAACTTTAGCGTTCATATGTAAAGCAGCCTGAGAAATAAAGAAGTTAGGCGAAGAATACTTATTAGTACGATCTACATCTTTACTTGTATTAGAATGCTCTACATTTTTGTTTGAAGATTTTTTCTCACTACGCTCTTTACGCTCCAAAGCAACTTTATTTGACCAAATAAAATAATCAGTCAAATGCAAAGACAATGAATTCTTTTCATCTGAACTTGCAGTGCCGTAAATTCCTGGCAAATGGTCACCATAAAACATAACAGTAATAGGCTTATTTAGTTTATCTAAACTCTTCAAAAACGCTTGTGTTGTCTCATCAGTGTGCTGCACACCCTTAGCATACGTTTCAATAGAAGTTTTTTCATCATCACCAAGATCAGCGGCACCATCTTTAGAAGACGCTTCGAATTCATTATTCGCATACCAATCCCTATAAGGCATATGGTTTTGCATAGTAACAATTTGTACGAACCTAGGTTGCTTATGCTCTTTAATCTTTTCTAACGCACTCTTATATGCTGATGCGTCAGAAACATACGGTGATTTATCTATAACATCACGGTGAGCAATAACATCAGGTCCTTGCAATGCGTAGAACTTACTAAATCCAAACTTTTTGTAATTAGTAGCGCGCAAATACATGCTCGGCTCATACGGGTGGAAAGCTATAGATTTAATAGAATTACGAGAATCATCCCAATATTGATTAATAGTTGGAGACCATTGAGCATTAGGAACCAACTGCTGATACGGGCTAGTCATTGAAGGATCAAAATTAGCCATGCTCAAACCAGTTAAAGACATGTACTCTAGATTTGCAGTACCGCCACCATAACCAGAAGAAAGCATCAAACCACTATCCGTATGCTTCTTTAAATTGCTAATAAATGGTATTGGATTCTTGTTCAACTTCAAACCAGGAACACGAGTAGGATCAGAGAACGATTCAGACAAGATAAGAATAAAAGTATTATCGTTCATATTTGTTGTACGAGAACGATTTATACGTTTAGCTTCATCGTTATAACGCTTGTATACAGCCTTCATAGTTTCTTCACTGTAATCAGCCGGTTTATCCATAATTTTAGGATTTACATTACGCAAAAATGCCACAATAGCACCATTGCGTTGAGCGTCATAAACAGAATCCCACATAGCAGGACTGTCACCAAGCATTTTAGAAAAAACATTAGCCGAAGAGTCAACTGTGCCAACGCCGCCAATATACCAGCTTAAATTCCCTATTAAAATCAACGCAATTGCAACACGAATACCAGCAGAATAACGCCAATCTTTAAATCGCACAATCTTTCCATGATTTGTATCAAATATGTGTAAGCAAACAGTTGTAACTAAAAGCAAAATAAAAACGCCTAAAGCAACACCAATGACCATAGGAGCATTATCTGGCAAAAATGAAGCGACATTACCAGTGTTACTTTTTAAAAAGTTTAAGTCCGCAGGAAGAATAGTTTCATAACGAACATTTACTTTCATATATTCAATAACAGCAATAAGCAATGAAACACTTAGAATTATTGCACTTGATATCCAAAATCGGTTACTAATCAAAAGAATTAAACCGTATATCATCGCAACAACGAGCGCACTAAGAACAATAACGAAATTAAGTTCTTTCCAGGTTTTAGTTATTAATCCCCAACGTCCACCAGACATTGCAGAAGTCATCTCAACTCTTCCAGCGCGCTGCACACCCATTTGCACAATAATTACCGACATGCCGTCAATAACAAAGAAAAGAAATGCATACAGCCAATACGGAACTTTCAAGCGCAAAAATGACTTCATACTATCCTCAATAAATCACACACGTGCTAATTATTACTAATAATGTGCAAGTTTACTTATTGCTATCGTCATAAATTTTTAACAATGCATTGAAACAAGAAAAAATAGCAATTTTAATACTTAGGACTGATTACAATATATGTTTCGATATTTATTATTTAAATAGAATAAATAATAAAAAATAAAACAAATATTGAGGAAAATTTCAGATACTAGCATTACATTACTAGGTTGGGCAATTACTGTGCGTATATGTCGCTTAGATTAGTAACTGGTACGCAAATTAGACTAGAAAGTATAGGAGTCAAACATGCTGCAATTGGCAAAAGTGAGTCTTTTGCAAGGATGGCTACCAGTAAGCCTTTTTAGCGTAAATGGTATTTCTTTAGTCTTGTTGCTTTTTATGAAAACAAAACGCGGCAAGAAAATGTTCCACTTACTAATACAACTTGCAATAGGTGTCATAACATTTTTTGTCGGTGGAATAATTGCTTGGCTTATTTCTGACGTGTTTCTTGTATTCGAAGTAAGTCTTGGATGGCTCGTTATTTTTTCTATTGCATGCGGCTTCGGACTTATAGGTTTTGCAGCAACAGCATTTGTTTTCTTACACAAATGGAGAAAACTAGTTGCAGTAATAGCTATTATCTTGACGTTAGCAAGCACAGCTCTTCATGTAGACATGATTTATGGGGAATACACGACAATAGGTTCAATATTTGGAATGGGCGGTTTTCCAAAACTAGAAGTTAATAAGCAAAAATCCGCATCCTCTAGTATTAAACAATGGAGAGAGTTAGCAGCACAACAAAAACTGCCAAAACTGCCTAAAAAAGGTATTGTTCGTTCAGTTTATATCCCTAACACTGCTTCACATTTCAATGCCAGAATAGCAAACGTATACTTGCCACCTGCTGCACTTGTTAAAAAACCACCAAAACTGCCAGTTATGGTCATGTTTGCAGGACAACCTGGTAGCCCTAATCACTTTTTTGCAGCAAGCGATATTGCAAATACTTTAGACAATTACGCGAAAAATCACTACGGTCTTGCACCTATTGTTGTAGCCCCTGACCAAAATGGTGAATCTTCGCATAATTCTCTGTGTGCGGATACACATGTGTTCGGCAAAGCAGAAACATATTTAATTAATGATGTTCCTAAATGGATACGCAAACATTTGCCAGTAAGCAAAGATCCTAAAATGTGGCTTATGGGCGGCTTCTCACAAGGAGGCACTTGCTCAACGCAACTAGTTCCATCTCACCCTGATATATTTGGAAACATTTTTTCTGCCGGAGGGGAACTAGAACCAACATATAAGAATCGCCAAGAAACAATTAATCATTATTTCAATGGAAACACATCAGAATATGAGCGACATATACCTAGCGTGATAATGCGTAAAAATGCTCCTTTGAAACAAAATTATTACGCTATTGCGGGCTCATGGGATACTAAATCTCAAGCGAATCAGGCAACCATCGCACTAAGCGCACATCGCGCTGGAATGAATGTTATAACCATGCTTTCTCAAGGCAATGGTCATGATTGGCACACAGTAAAAGCTGGATTAAAAATAGCAATTGATCAATTCTGCAAAAAAACAGGTATTTCAAGCACTGCACCAAAACTTAATACCTACCAAAATGTACAAATTCTTATCAACCAGCAAGTGAATCGAGACTAATATGATGCTGTCTTTCTTTCATAAACGTTGTAAGAAAAATGATTCTGATTCTAAACATTCAGCAATTCGGCATACAAAAATATTGATGCACGATTTCATAACCTGGATGCAACATAAAGTTTTTGCATTAACGCTTACATGCATTTTTATTGTTATAAATTGCATACACTGGCTCGTATTAGCACTTATGCATTTTTATACTTATGGCACAAGCGCTACTCTTGCACAATTGTTTATGCGACATCATCATTCAAAAGGTCCAAGCCTATTCTTCGGGCACGGAAACGTCACAGAGCTGCTGATAAAAGTGTGCCATTCGCTTATTTTCGTAAATAATATGCCATCTCTTATGGTTAATTGTTTACTTGTTGCCGTACTTATTGGCGTTGCAGAAACTCGTATAAGTAGACTTAATATTATTTATATTGCAATATTTAGCACACTTGTTGGCATAATTGTAGGATTAACAATCATAGGTAATCTTTCAATCATTATTCGAAACATGCATTGGATTACCAAGATTCCTATTCGACTATCTCCATTCACACTGTTTATTGGCGCTTTTATGGCTTCTGCATCTTACGAATCTATTTTGTGGCGCAGAAGAACTTTAGTAATTGGATACGCTACTACTTCAGCAATGCTTCTTTATAGTGGAAATCCAGGCGATTATTGCACTATTATTGCAGCCCTTACAGGACACATCATCGGCAATATTATGAGCAAAACAAAAGGCGTTAGACGAAGTGTAAACTGGTGGGAAGGTACAGATTACGAAATTCGTAGGCTTTTTGCAGTAGCTCAGAGCATTATTGCATTAGGTCCAGTGTTGGCATTATCTTCACGCTCTCACGCAGGAATTCTTACTACTCTTGGTTTGTTTATGTCACCGCAACTAGGCTCTAAGACATGGCTTACGCGATGCATGACAAATTACAGCACAAATAATTGTTTTCTTCATTCAGGTCTACATCACGCTGCAATTGGCGAATTATGGATTCGCATTCTATTACCAAGCATCACACTGATGATTATTGCGTGGGGAATGTTACGAGGGCGTAGACTAGCTGCATTAACTTCTATATTTATAAACGCACTGACTGTGCTATATGCAGGAATGTATTTCACTGTTTTGCCTTTAATTGCCACAAAACAAAATATTTTGGAACATCAACATAATGCTGTTGCTGTTGCTTTTATGCTTACCGCTCTCCCACCATTATTGCTTACTATTTTGTTGATAATTAATTTAAAGCATTTTTCTGTTCATACGAGCAAACTACAGGCACGTTTGGGACTAATAGCAATTTTTATAGCATTGTATATAACTGGTGCTGGATATGTTGCTTTTGGTCTTATGATACCTGAAGAATTTACTCCATCTGCTGATATTTACCACTTATTGCGAGATCTACCAGGGCGCTGGATGCCTATGGGATTTGGAAACAGATCTAACGCAATGCTTCGCACTGAAACACCCCTATCTTCTTTACTAGCACAAAGCGTGGGCGTGATATTCTGGACAATATTGTTTATTGTCTGCTTTACGTGGTTCCGCAGCAGCATCTCTACAAGCGAAAACGATAGAAAAAAAGCAAGCTCATTAGTAGAACTTGGTGGAAACACAATGAGCTTTATGACGACTTGGGCGAATAACCATTATTGGTTCTCTCAAAGCGGGCAATCTGCAATTGCCTATAGACTAAATTACGGTATTGCGCTCACTCTTACAGAACCTTTTGGAGATGAAAAAGAGTATTCACAAGATATTCGAGGATTTATTAAATTCTGCGAACAAAATTCGTGGTCTCCAACATTCTATGCTGTGCACGATAAAACGCGTCAAGAACTAGAAAAACTTGGATTTACTTCTATTAAAGTCGGAACAGACATGCTAGTAGACCCTAATACTTGGCAGACGCGAGGGAAAAAATGGCAAGATATTCGTACAGCTATAAACAAAGCAAAACGAGATGGAATTGCCGACGTACTTACAACTTATAACGAAGCCTCTTGGGACGTACGGCAACAAATTGTAGAAATTTCAGAAGAATGGGCAGAGTTAAAAGCTCTTCCAGAAATGAAATTTACTCTCGGAGGACTTGACGAACTTCAAGATAGCCGCGTCAAAATTTTATACGCTATTAATGAAGACGGCAGGGTACTTGGAGTAACAAGCTGGATGCCAACGTATAGAAATAATCGAATTATTGGTTGGACACTTGATTTTATGCGTCACCGCACAGATAGTCCTAATGGGATTATGGAATTATTAATTGCTAGAATGGCAGAACGTTTAAGAGATGAAGGATTAGAAAACCCAGACTGTTCTGTAGAATTTATGAGCCTTTCTGCAGCACCTCTAGCTGGCATAAACGAAGACATATTGAACGAAAATGGTCAAAAATCTTCTAACGTTATTAATCATGCGCTAGAAATGATGTCTGACATTTTGGAACCAGCTTATGGGTTCAAATCGCTATATTTCTTCAAGAAAAAATTCCAGCCATCCGCAAGTTCCGTATATGTTTGCTATATGGATTCTGCAAAATTAGCTCAGATTTCACTAGCTGTAACTCACGCCTATTTACCGGAAGCTAATCCTAAACAAATACTAGAAATGGTAAAATCGTTGCGACCAAAAAGCAATGAAGCGAACAAATAATTTGTTAAGTTTTAGATAAACTTCGGCGAGTTCTCCCTAGTGTTGCGTAAAGTAACAAGTGCACGTCAGGGAGGTTCATCGTGTCAGAAGTAAAGCCAACCGTCGCTGTCGTAATGGGATCCTCAAGTGATTGGGAAACCATGCGTCATGCTTGTGAAATTCTAGATAAATTCCAAGTTCCGTATATGAAACGAGTTATTTCCGCACATCGTACACCGGAATTAATGGCAGATTTTGCGCATAATGCTCGCTCAAACGGTTTCCACATTATTATTGCTGGAGCCGGCGGAGCCGCCCACTTGCCTGGCATGATTGCGGCACAAACCACGCTTCCTGTTATTGGAGTGCCAGTACGCTCGCATGCGCTATCAGGCTGGGATTCATTGCTTTCAATAGTACAAATGCCAGGAGGTATTCCTGTTGCAACTACTGCAGTTGGAAACTCTGGTGCGACAAATGCTGGATTGCTTGCTGTAAGTATTCTAAGTACAACTGATAATCGTCTTGCTAAAGAACTAGCAGAATATCGCAATGAACTAAAAGAAAAAGTCGAGGAATCAAATGCCAACCTTATCTGAAGTAACTAATGGTGCTGTTGAACGTTTAATGCCAGGATCCACTATTGGAATTATTGGCGGCGGCCAGTTAGGGCGCATGATGGCTATTGCAGCTCGCCATATGGGTTTTCGTATTGGTGTTCTTGACCCTACGCTTGACTGCCCTGTGTTCCAAGTAGCAGATTTGCAGGTTGAAGCTAATTACGACGATCCTGAAGGCTTACGTGAGCTTGCTGAACGTTGCGATGTATTAACTTACGAATTTGAAAATGTTAACGCAGACGCACTTGATAAAGTTCGTCATTTAACCGCAATCCCACAAGGAACTGACCTGTTACGCGTAACTCAAGATCGCGTCAGTGAAAAAACGTTCATTAATAGTCATAAAATCGAAACAGCTCCGTGGCGTGAAGTAAATAATTTGGACGACTTAGATGCTGCTATTGACGAAATAGGCTTGCCAGCAATTCTTAAAACTCGTCGCGGCGGCTACGACGGTCATGGTCAAGATGTTTTGCGCACAGAAGAAGACGTTGCTAACATTCACCATCGCTCGGATCGCGGAGGAAAATTCCCTCCTTCAATTCTCGAGGGTTTCGTCGATTTTGCTTTTGAAGCATCAATCCTGGTTTCTGGAAATGGTAAGGATTTCGTAACTTATCCTCTAGTAAAAAACGTGCATCACAATAGTATTTTGCACATGACTTTAGCTCCTGCAGTAGTTGATCCTGAAGTTGAAAAAACAGCTCACGAATTAGCTTTGCGCTTAGCTAAAGGATTCGAACTAGCAGGAACATTAGGAATCGAGCTTTTCATCACTAAAGATAATCGCGTAGTAGTAAACGAACTTGCTCCTCGCCCTCACAATTCCGGGCATTATACGATTGAAGCTTGCGATATGGATCAATTTGAAGCACATATTCGCGGTATTGTTGGTTGGCCTTTAAAGAAGCCTAAGCTACTTTCCCCTGCTGTTATGGTAAATGTTCTTGGGCAACATGTGGCTCCTACACGTTCGCTGATTTTGGAACATCCAGAATGGCATATACACGATTATGGAAAAGCTGAAGTTCGTAAGAATCGCAAAATGGGTCATATTACTGTGCTATGCGATAATCCTGTTGACGCTGCTGCCGCATTAGATGCAACAGGCTGCTGGGACGACGAGCTAGACTAAAAACGACGAAAGGATGCGAAATGTCTAGTGAGCCTATGCGTAGACATACAAAACAAAAAGAAATAGTACTCTCCTACTTACGCGAGTCTCGTAATTTTGTTTCTGCACAAGATTTGCACCGAATACTCGCCAAAGACGGGGAGATTATTGGCTTAGCAACGGTGTATCGTCAACTTAATTCTTTAACTCAAAGCGGCGAAGTAGATACCGTGCGCTTTAATGGACAGCAATTATTCCGTATTTGCGATGAAAATACTCATCACCATCATTTAGTGTGCGAACGTTGCGGAAAAACCGTCGACATTGAGCCACCTGACGACGAAGGATGGATTCATAAAGTAGCTGAATCTCACGGGTACACTGTGGTGGATCATACGCTAGAAGTATTTGGCTTATGCGAAAGCTGCCGCGAAGAAGATAAGTAACCTGTACGCGTCTTAAAGACGCGTACAGACCTCGCTTGCGTTGAAAACACACCGTGCTTTGCACCCCGAGCAAGCTCAGCACTTTACTAAGCCCGAAATTCCAATAATTTCGGGCTTAGTAAGACACAAAACAAAAACCAAAAACAAACCCAACAAGAACACCCTGCACGCGTCTTCTTGACGCGCGCAGACCTCGCTTGCGTTGAAAGCACACCGTGCTTTCAACCCTAAACAAGCTCGGCACTTTTAAAAAGCCCGAAATTCCAATAATTTCGGGCTTATAAAAGTGCCCCCGACGCGACTCGAACGCGCAACCAACGGATTAGAAGGCCGTTGCTCTATCCTTTGAGCTACAGAGGCAAACAAATGGTTATTATACCAAAAAACTGTTATCAACGCGCCATAAAATTATAAATATCAAACGTTTATATAAAAATTGTTATTCAATAATCCACGCAAGTGACATCAACACTGCAAGAAAGAACACATTGACAATAGTATACGTGAGCAAATAACGCCCACGGTAATGCGAATACTGGTGCGTAATTCCCTTATAAGAAATAAGCGAAGCCATAGAAGCAATCAAAGTACCCATTCCACCAAGATTCGTGCCAATAATAAGAAGCTTCCACTGATCACAGAATCCAGAAAGCAGAATTGTCGTTGGTACATTACTAATAAATTGGCTTGAAGCAATAGAAACTTCCATCGGATGCGCACCAACCCACATTTGCGCAAGATCGCTAAATCCAGAAACTCGGCGCATATTGCCAATAAAAACAAAGAACATAATAAACGTGAGTGGCAAAGCCCAATCTAAAACACGGAATACGTGGCGGTCGCAAACAAGAAAAGCTGCAACCATAATAAGCACCATAATCCAGTCAGGAATCCATCCACTAACACCACACAAGCAAACGACAAACAGCAAACTATAAACAGTAACACGCCAGCGAGTAAAATTCATGCCATAGCCCATAACACGAATTTCATCAGGCTGCGGATGACCATGCGAAGGAGCCAACACGCTTTGTTCAATATCGTCACCATGCAAACCTGCAAACTGGTCAACTGTGCGCGATTTAAAGAATACGAATGCAAATACGATCATCAACAGTGCTGCTGTAATCGTATAAGGAGCCATAATCTTCAAAAAATCTTGCGTAGACATATGAGTCAACGCCTTTAAATACAGATTGTGAGCATTGCCAATAGGAGTGAGCATACTTCCAACATTGGCACCAATGGTCATAAGCGTAATTACAAGAATTGACTGCTTTTCAGCATTCGCCATTACGAGCACAGATAGCGCAAAAGGCACAAAAGTAACCAAAGCAACGTCGTTCGTGATCCACATTGCTGAAAAGAATGTTAACGACATAAGCACGAGCACCAAGCCGCGCTCAGTGCGCACATGCCTTAGCAAACGCGCACCAATAGATCGAAACACACCAATGCGCTGGAATCCGCACACAACCATCATAAGACACACTAATTGCGAAATAGTGTTGACATGAATATAACTCAAATATTGCGGATCTGGAGGTACAAAAAAACAAGAAATAACCGCTAAAATTGCGGCAACAATAAGAATGGTTTCACACTTGACCAGATTCAACAGCCAGCGCTTCATCATTCCTCCGTAACGCAATAGACACAATGGTTCTATTGTACTAGAAACCCAGTCCTACAATCGGGTTAAATTCCCGACAAAATCGTTGCAATAACAATAAATTAGCAACTATTAATAGCGTGATTTAGCCTAAAGTAGCTAACACAAAATTCCGCCCTTTTTTATGACACGCGCATCGCAAAAATTGCGTTTAAAGACAAGATTGCGTATATCATATTAAAACAAAGAATTTGTTGTCTACACAAGAAGCGAATTATGGCAGAAATACACAAAACAGAAGATCAGAAGCTTGAACAAAAACTTGCTCGTCAAAAGCATCTTCGTGAAAACCACAAGCGCAATACTGCAGATTTAGTTGTTGAATGCTTGGTAAACGAAGGCGTTGAAGTAGTATTCGGTATTCCAGGTGAGGAAAATATTCCGCTTCTTGAAGCAATTGAGCGTGATGGGCGCATTCGTTTTGTGCTTACTCGCCACGAGCAGGGTGCTGGTTTTATGGCAGCAACATACGCTCATATTACTGGAAAACCGGGCGTATGCTTGGCAACTCTAGGTCCTGGCGCATTGAATTTAACGCTTCCTGTAGCTCAAGCAAACGCAAGCACCACACCGCTTGTAGCGATTTGCGCACAAGGTAACGTTTCTAGGCTTTATAAGGAATCTCACCAAATTATTGATTTGGTTGCGCTCTTCCAACCGATTACGCAATGGTCTTCTATGATGCTTGCTCCAGAATCTGCGCCGGAAATGGTTCGAAAAGCTTTCTCTATTGCCGGTCGCAACCGTCCGGGAGCCACGTGCCTTGTTATTCCGGAAGATATTAGCGAAATGCCAGCACCTGACGACGCAAAGCCTCTTCCACTGCCGCATCCTTTGCATATTATGCCAGCGCCGGACACTATTGAAGAAGCTGCGAAAATTATTAGTCAAGCAAAGCAACCTATTATTTTGGCTGGAAACGGCGTTGCGCGCTCTCACGCTGAGGATCAGCTTCTTGCGTTTGCTGAGCAGCTTAATGTTCCAGTTGCAACTACTTTTGAAGGTAAGGGAGTTTTCCCGGATAATCATCCGAATGCGCTTGGAGTCGTTGGCTTCATGCATCGCGATTACGAGAACTTCGCGTTTGACACTGCTGATTTGATTATTGCTGTCGGCTTCTCAATTCAGCAGTTCGACCCGAAGAAAATCAACCCAAATATTGATAAAACTATTATTCACATCAATACTTTTGTGGAAGATACCGATGCGCACTACCCTACTGCGCTGAATATTATGGCGAATATTGGCCAAACGCTTAAAACTCTTACAGAAGTATTAAAGACACGCAACATTACTTTCGACGTAAGCCACCCACGTATTCGACAACTGCTTACGGAAGAATTACATTCTTGCGAAAACGACGAAAGCATGCCAATGAAACCGCAGCGCGTAGTTTACGATATTCGCCGCGCTGTTCCTGAAGGCACGAAGGTACTTGTAGATACAGGTGCTTTGAAAATGTGGATGGCACGCTTGTACCCAACTATGCACCCGAATACTTGCATAATCGACAACAGTCTTTCAACTATGGCTTGGACGCTTCCGGGAGCTGTTGGAGCTTCGTTTATTCGCGATAATTCCGGCAAAATTAACACGAAACCGGTTTTGGCTGTGATGGGCGACGGAAGCTTTATGATGAACGTGCAGGAAATCGAAACTGCAGTGCGCGTTGGCAGCCGAATGGTAGTTCTTGTTTGGGAAGATAACGCTTATGGCTTAATTAAGTGGAAGATGGAACTTCATGCAGGCGAGCACGAATACGTTGATTTCCATAATCCGGATGTGCCAAAACTAGCTGAAAGCTTTGGCGCGCGCGGTCATGCTGTTAAAAAGCCGGAGGATTTGTACAACATGCTGCGTGAAGCACTGAATCAGAAAAACAGTGTCGATGTGATTTCCTGCCCAGTCGATTACAGCGAGAATATGAAGCTTATTGAAAAGCTCGGCGATATTGACTTTAGTAACTAAAGTATATTTATACTGAAAATATACGCATTAAATATAAATACGACCGAGAAAGTTTGTGAACAACCATAAACAAACTCGGTCGTATCTAAATGTTATTTCAATATAGAAAGCATGTTGGTAAAAACAAATTTTGCTAATCTACAACATGCAAAGTACGATAAATGTAATTTTTATATTTTTCGGGATTAAGCCTACTACATATTTCAACATTCGGAGTTTTACCAGAGAAGAAATTAGCATCAACAAGAACTGAGCCATAACTTGGTCCAGGAGTTGCATCAACTTGGCAATAATATTTTGTGCACTCGCTTATACATTCAGGATATAACGCAGCGGCAACGGCAGATGGATCAGCCATATCTAGATAAGCATCCCCAAAACGGCTAACATTCATTTCCATTAATTCCCTATTACAATCAATAACAAACTTACCAAGTTCTCCACTTTTGCGAATATTAGCAATTTCTTGTGGATTCAGCATACATTCTCCCAAGCATGCGTCCCATCCAACAAACATAATATTTTTAAGACCAGAATCAACTAATATCTTTGCAGCTTCTGCATCTTGCCAAATATTAAATTCTGCTACAGGAGAAACATTTCCACGGCCTAAACCAGCAGATCCCATAACGACTATGCGACCAACTTTTTTCATCGCTTCATAATCAACCTTAATAGCTAGAGCAATGTTAGTTAATGGTCCTAATGCAATAATGTCTATTTCACCATCTTCACTGTTTCTCAAAGTTTCAATCATTTTCAAAACAGCATTACCATTACTTTCTTTCAAACGATGAGGAACTAGACCAATATCACCCATTCCATCTCTACCATGAGTTTCATGAGCATAAGCCAAATCGCGTAACAGCATGCTTCTGCTTCCTTTATATACAGGTGGCTCATATGAACCAGCATGCTCGATAGTAGTAAGCGTATTAATAGTCGCTTGTTCCATGCACACGTTTCCTGATACAGTGCAAAACATCAATATCTCATATCTAGGATCATTTAAAGCCATGGCAATTGCCATAGCATCATCCGAACCACAATCTGTATCTATTATTATTTTCTTTTTAGAATAAATTCCTTTATTTTCCATAAACTCTCAACATCCTATCAATTAATAGAAACTGTAGTTTCAGATGTAACTAACTTTAGCGTGCAGCTGAAGCAACATATACTGCAAGCATTATAAAACCAAATGTTATTTATATACGCAAGCGAGTATACGCCGTATATATGTCATATACTCGCGAAGATTTATCAAAAACACTAAATATTAATTTACAAACTTATAAAGGTATCTTATAATCCATGAAAAGATTATATTTGTAGTAATAAAATAGGAGGTAGTTGCATGAAACAGATAATTAAATCATTCAAGGAAGAATTTACTACTGCTGCAGTTGTCACAATACCATTATGTGTTGCTATTAATTATATTTCTGGCACTATAGCTGGCGTACTAAAACTACCTATTTTCCTTGATACTATAGGCACTTTATTTGCATGCATGGTTTTTGGACCACTTGTAGGAATAATAACTGGAATGCTATCTTCAATAGTTTCATCAATCACTATGCCAACCATGCTTCCATTTATAGTGGTCAATATTGCTCTGGCCTTATGCGCTGGCATTCTAGCAAAACATAAAATGTTTTCAAATTATATGAAAATTTTTATTTCTTCAATAATCATGGCAATAGTATCCATTATTATTGCGGCACCGATAGTAGTAATAGTATTTAGCGGGTTTACTGGCGGAGGATCATCTATGATAGCGGGTTTAATAACTGCATCTGGAGTGAATATTTGGATTTCTGTATTCTCTGCTGAAGGATTCTTTACTTGGGCTGATAGAATATTAACAATCATTATATGTTTAAGCGTTATAAAATGCTTGCCCAATAAATTACTGCTTCTTTTCCCATTAGGTTCACTTTACTTAAAAAATTCAGATTCTGAATAGTAAAAATTAAATCGAGTCTACTATATACAGACAAAGATAAAAGTAATTATGCACATGCATTATATAGATACTATTAATCAAGTAAAAAATACAAATACGTTTGTAACGCTATATCCTACAACAAAATTTATATTGACCATATATTTGATAATAGTAGACATTATATTAAATACTTTTTCATTCACATTATACAATTTACGACTTTTATTGTTCCCCTATTTTCTTGCTCTACTTATTCTGATGATTCTATGCGGAATAAAAAAGAATGGATATAAACTTGTAGCAAGTATAGCCATGTTCTCATTATTTGTTGCAATATTTCAAGTTGCTTTCTATAGACAAGGAAATGCGATATTAAATCTTAATTTTTTGCAAATTACAGATACAGCATTGTCTAATTCTATAACGCTTGGAATGAATACCTTAAACATATCAACTATAGTCATATGGTTTTTCCAAATAACTGATATAGAAGATATTACAATATCTTTAAGCAAACTTGGGATGAGCAATAAAATATGTTTCATAATACTTTCTACTTTCCAAACTATTGATTATTTACAAATGCAAATTAAAGCAATCATGATCTCGCAAAAAAGTCGTGGAATAAACTTTAATGGAAATTTAATACGTAGAATTGGCACATTTACTTCGATTTTGCTTCCAGCATTTATTACTTCACTAATAAACATAGAGCAGCGCATAATGATGCTTGATTCGAGAAATTTTTTTAGTTCAGAAAAAAAGACATATATTAAACAGGTTAATCATAATGGTCACGAAAAATTAGTACTAGCAATAGGAACAATTACACTAGTTTTTCTTATTCTAGGAAGAGTAATTTATGGTTATCTCATATAATATTTGCGATTTTTCATACACTTATCCACTTACTTCAAAACCAGCTTTAAGTAACATAACAATACAGATAGAATCAGGGAAAATATATGGAGTAATTGGAGCTAACGCTTCAGGTAAATCAAGTCTATGCTTATCTCTTAAGGGTTATATTCCTCATTTCTATAAGGGAGAATATTCTGGAAAAATACTATTAAACAACACGATTGATTTAGTAAAATCTGATGAAAGTGGCAGCATAGGCTTTGTATTTAGCGATCCTTTTTCACAGTTAAGTCATATTAAAAAAACCGTATTTGAAGAAATTGCATTCAGCTTAGAAAATCGCAACACCCCTACTCAACAAATAGAGAGTCGAGTTACACAAGTTATGCAATTACTTAACATAGAACAGCTTGCGCTTCAAAACCCACTAAGCCTATCTGGCGGGCAAATTCAACGCGTTGCAATCGCTTGCGTTATAGTGAATAATCCAGAAATACTAATTCTTGACGAACCTACTCTACAACTTGATCCAAAAGAAACTAAGAATATTTATAATTTTCTACAAAAATACAAAGATGAAGGACATACTGTAATAATTAGTGAACAAGATACAAATTTGTTAGCAGAATATGCAGATAATATTATTGTTCTTCAAAATGGTTTTATAACCCATTATGGGAATAAATATGATGTTTTTTATGATGAAACCTTCCCTTCTGACTGTATTAATATTCCAGAAGTCGTCAAAATTGTAAAAAAGTTACGTAATTTTGATATTCAAATAACGCCTAACATAACAGATATAAGCAAATTAATAGTTTTATTGAAGGAGAAATGCAATGAGCACCGCAATTAAATTGGACGATGTAAGTTTTCAATATCCTTCAAATGAAAAAATAAAAAATAAGAACAATAATAAACAAGAAAAATCATGCAAAATTCTAAAACACGTAAATGTAGAATTCGAAAGTGGTGAAGTATGCGCAATAATAGGTAGCAATGGAGCAGGGAAAAGCACTTTAGCCAGAATAATAGACAATTTATTACAGCCAACTTCTGGTGACATAACTATCGAAGGAAAACAATATAAAACATTAAAGCAACACGATATTACATCATTCGTTGGTTATATTTTTCAGAATCCAAATGATCAAATTTTTAACAGCACTGTGCATAAAGAGATTACATATGGGATAAAGAATATAAACAATGATCTTTACCGTCGCATTGTGAATCTTACTGGTTTAAACGATAAAGAAAATACAAACCCATTTAATTTGTCATTCTCTGAAAGAAAATTTATTAACATTGCATCTGCACTGCTAAGAGAACCACATATTATTATTATGGATGAAGTGACTGGCGGGTTGGATAAGCTACAAAAAATGCGACTTGTAAAAATACTTAATTATTTACATACGATAAATGTAACAGTATTATTTATTACCCATGACATGGAATTTGCATACAAAAATTGTCAAAATGCTCTCATACTTGATAATGGAAATGTGCTATACAAAGGGAGCATCGAATCTGCATTCCAGAATGTAGAAATAGTAAGACGCGCGCATATTGACCAACCAATCATAGTGAAGATAATGAATGCGCTCGAAATTAACTATATAAATAAAGATAATCCTATATGTGCTTTAGCTAAATATATTGCAAATCGCAATAATCATTAATGTATGTGCAATCCCAAGCATCAAAATATAAACAAAAATATCAACATTAAGATGCAACGTGAATGCGCAATGAGCATAGCTGAAAAGGACGTAATTCTATATTTAACACGTCATTATTCTTGTGCAAAGCTACAGGCATACCGTGCAACACGGGCATTTCCATAAGATCTACTTCTTCAATCGAAGCAGCACGCAAGATTTTATTGAGTTTTATTTGCCCACTTGCGCAGCCACCACATGGCTCGTAAATACGCAAAATTATATCTCCAGAACAATCGTCAGCTAGCTTAACCCAATCTAATGCAATTAGACCTGAGTTTCTATGAATCGTAAACAGCGAATCTACATCTGGAAGCTTATCAATAATTGGCGAATTCAAAAAATCAGCTGTACTTAGCACTGAATCCATATTTGCATCAGCAATAAATGACCAAGTAAATTCGTGCTTACCTTGATCCGTATTTGGATCTGGGTAAAGAGGCGCAGAAAGCAAAGATAATCTGAGCATAGTTCCACAAGATGAAACATAATCGCCAATAGGAGCAGCATCAGCGCCATAAGTAGACGAATTCGCAACTGCAACAGCATAAGAGGAATCTTCTATGCGAACAAACCTATGCGTGCATGATTCAAATTTTGCGTCATCACTACGAGTATTTTTTACTATTGGACGTTCAACTAAACCATATTGACACTCATATTGCGCATTATTTGAACATATAGATGTTGGCATATCTACTTTCAAAAATTGCTCTTTAGCTTTCCAATCAACTTGCGCATGGAAATCAAGTCGTTTAACACATGGCTCTAAAATTATATTTGTTTTAATCTTTATATCTTTTTTACATGCCAAGATTTCAACAGACACACCACCCGATAAAAGTTCTTTAACATCAGCAATTGAAGAATCATCAATCTTACGATTCCTCATAAATGCATCTCTATCAACATCCCACGCATCCCATTGATACGGCTCATCTTTTAGTATCTCGTATTGCGCCATGCGATAACCAGATGGAATTAGCTCGCGATTAAATTTAATATCTTTAACAGAAGATACTGTGCCATCGCGTTCAATAGTCACACTTAAAACACTATTATTAAGAATTATTCCACCATCATTTTTGTGTTTTACAGTTGTTTTATTATTTTTACCGCTTTCATTGCATTGATATAAATTCCAAGCGACCTCATTTTTACCTGTATAAGTCAATAACTTTACATTTTCACGCATATTAATCGCACTAATAGTACCAGTCGCGCTGTTAGCTTTTACAATCACATGAGCAATATCTGAGATAATCTTACGTAAACAAGAAATATCTCTAGCATATTCTTCTCTAGCTTGCCTATGAACCCATGCAATAGCAGAGCCTGGAAGAATATCGTGGAACTGGTTCAATAATAAAGTCTTCCAAATTCTAGTAAGTTCATTGCTATTAAAACGGTATTCTGGCGCATAAACTCGAGCTAAAACAACAAGATATTCAGCCACACGCAACAATGATTCCTCCATACGGCAATAGCGCTTCATATCTTGCTGAGAAGTAAGAGTTTTCCTGTGCAACTCTAGATAAAGCTCACCCTTAAACACTGGTGTATCACCATTTGAATCGTCAACAATATCTTTTCGTATTTTTTCAAACAACTCATCAGGAGTGCCGAAATCAACTCTAGGAGACCCCTCTAAATTGCGATCACGCCTAATACGAGCAGTCATTTCGCGAGTAGGTCCGCCACCGCCATCGCCAAAACCGTATAACAATATTGCGTGATCAGATAAATCTTTATCCAAAAAATTGCGTTGAGAATAGACTAACTCATGCATGCTCACAGATGAAGCATAAGTATTAGATGGAGGAAAATGAGCCAAAATCCTAGAACCATCTATTCCTTCCCAAAGGAATGAATGATGCGGGAATTTAGTGATATCGTTCCAAGAAATCTTTTGAGTTAAGAACCAATCAAAACCAGCGCGGCGAGCAAGTTGAGGCAATGCTCCAGTATAACCAAAACTGTCTGGAAGCCAGATACCATGTGGCTCAACACCAAGATGCTTCTTAAAATAGTGCTTACCAAAAGTCATTTGGCGAATTAAAGATTCACCGCATAGCATCATTACATCAGACTCAACCCACATACCTCCAACGGGTATAAAACGCCCTTCCTTAATCCTCTTTTTCATACGCTCAAACAAATCGGGATGCTCGTTTTCTAGCCACTCGTATTGTTGAGCAGAACTCATAGCATAAGTAAAATCAGGATCCTCATCCATAAGAGCTAAAACGTTAGATACAGTGCGCGCAACCTTTCTATGAGTCTCTCGCACAGGCCATTGCCAAGCAGAATCAATATGAGCATGCCCAACAGCCGTATGCTTTATAGAGCTTGCTGCAGCAGAGCGACTTAATACATTAAACAACTCTTTACGAGCATTTTGAACAGTAGAAAAATCATGCTCATCATATGCGTTTAAGGAGAGCTGTAAAGCTTTAGCTAATTTCCAATAACGCGGATTATCATCATTTAATTCGCACATCAAAGAACTTACAGTCTCAAGATCCATATAATAATCAAAAATATTACGATTAAAAACAGTAACGTCAACATACTTCAACATATATTGGCATTCGGTTTTTCCAGTAGCACGCTCTCCTAAATCAGTAGGAGAAAATGGAGTAGATCCTTCAACAAATGGATTGTCTGCAGCTTCTAAATATAAAGTAAAATTACCATTTTCATCAATACTAATAGAACGATTATTATGTTCATCAATCAATGGAACCCAATGATTACAAGGGTTTACAGCTTTGATAACTCTTCCATCGAGATTATATACTAATCCTTCAGCTTGAAAACCAGGAAAAAGATTGCTAATCCAACCTAAATCAACATTTAGCTCAACTTTGCGCCCTTTTACCTTTGAAAAATCAATCGACCCTGTAACTTCAAACCATGTTGTACCCCAAGTTGTTCCCCAAACACCTGGAACATTAAATGAGCTAAACACAATATCGTTTCTTTTTAGCTTAGAAAAGAATTCGTTAGAAGAAATAGGTTCTCCAGCAATCTCATATGCTCGAATTTTACAGTGCGATAAAACAGTATTTATATATGGATATAGGCGTTGTTGCATAACTCTTGTACAGCGATTCAACTGCTGCTCAGGTAATAAAAACATTGTTTCTACACTTCTTTCTTACATAGCTACACATTTATATATAAATCGCGTATCTCGGTATATAAAAACAAAACGAGTAATTGATACATCTTATAGAATTTGCGATTGCAAGTTTTTGCGAGCAGCTTCCATTGAAGTAATTTTTCCTAGAAGCTCAAGCTTTTCCTGACCATCCTTGAGTTTCGCCATACGCACTCTAGCAGCACCGATTTTACGCATATAGCCGATATCAAGAAGGCGAATAAGCAGCTCGTTTGCATACTTACTTTCTGCACTCGTAGCTTTTCGCAAAAAATCTGAAGGAGATCCGTTTGTAACTTGCTGATTCTGTCGATTGCCGGTATCTTCTAACGAGTCTGAAGCTGCAGGAAGCGGCAACGGCATTACAGAAAGTTCTGTAATAACGGACTCAAGCAAAGGACCTGCAGCTTTTGTCATCATGTGCAGCCACAATCCTTGCGAAACATTGCCAACCGGCAATCCGCCTGCAGCTACAAATGCTTGAAACAGCGTACGAAATACTGGCGTAATAAAATTATTCAAAGTCAATTGCGCAAATAATTTTTCATCAAAAGCAAGCGGAACTTGCAAAAGTAACGCCATAAATTGTTGTTCGCACATAAATACAGCATCATCCACACGATAATAATGCTGATTTTTAGCAGAACTTTTAATAATTCCCATGCGAGAAGCTTTAAAACCTGCATTACGATCGTCATGAATTTGCTGACCAAAAGGCGGAATAACGTTATACTTTTGCGCATAAGCATCGTCGTCACGCACTTTCAAACGTCTACGCGCAGACTCAACCTCATTGCGCATAACAGCTAAATCAACGCCAATTGAGCGCACTGCTTTGCGCATATACAAGTCAAGCAGCGAACGGTCTCGAATTTGCGCAATAAGAGGAGCGACAGCCTTTATAGCACCCATTTGACCAGTAGTGTACGAAGTTTCAAAACGATTAATTACTGTGTCAATAACGAAATCGTATAGCGGACTTGCATGTGCAACAAGCGAACGCACAGCTTCATCACCGCGCTGAATACGCAAATCGCAAGGATCGAGATTATTGTCTGCTACAGCAACAAAAGTTTGAGTCAAAAATGCAGAATCCAAACCAAAAGCGTGTAGTGCAGCCTTTTGACCTGCAGCATCGCCGTCGAAAGTAAAAACGATGCGCGAACTTACAGACTGTCCATCCACCTTCAGTGGGCCAACAAGCTGAATTGCACCCAAAGAATCGTCTGCAATAAGGCGGCGCACAATTTTTGCATGCTCAACACCAAACGCAGTTCCACAAGTTGCAACTGCAGTATCAATACCAGCTAAATGGCATGCCATAACGTCCGTGTAACCTTCGACAATTACAACTTGACGCTTTTTTACAATATTTGCTTTAGCTAAGTCAATTCCGTACAAAACTTGCGTTTTTCGATACAGTACAGTGTCAGGAGTGTTAATATATTTCGCGCTAATAGAATCGTCGTCATAAAGCTTTCTTGCACCAAAGCCAAGAGTTCGACCAGTCGAGTCACGAATAGGCCAAGTTAAGCGACCGCGGAAATAGTCATATATTCCGCGCTGACCGAGTCTAGCGAGACCAGCATCAAGAAGCTCTTGACGCGTAAAACCTTTATTTGCCAAATATCTAACTAAATTATCCCAGCCTTTAGGCGCGTAACCACAAGAAAAACGCGCACTTTGTTGCGGAGTAAAGTTTCGCCCTGCAAGTAATTCGCGCGCAGGAGCTGCCTCTTTAGTGCCGAGATTTGAAACGAAAAACTTTTGCGCTTCTTCATTTGCTTCTAAAAGCCTGGCTCGCTTAGAACCGCGCGCTTGAGAATCATTATTTTGCTCCTGCTTATAATGCATCTCAATGTGATAACGATCTGCTAAAAACTCGACCGCTTCACGAAAATCAATATTCTCTTTTTGCTCAACGTACTTAAATACATCACCACCAGCGCCGCAACCGAAACAGTGCCATACTCCCAAGCTTGGTCGCACACTAAAACTTGGCGTTTTTTCATCGTGGAATGGGCAAAGACCTACAAAAGTGCCAGTTCCGGAAGGCTTAAGCGTCACTGTTGCAGACACAATGTCATACAAATCTGCCGCAGCGCGCACGCGCTCAATGTCTTCTTTCACAATCATTCCAACCATGCTATCTAGCTTATCGCAAATCTGCGGCGAGTGGTAAATTTCTTCGCCAGTGCTGGAAACTCCTAGTGGATTCGTTAGCACAAAGCCGCGTGAAGAGTTGTAGCAGAACCGTCTGTAAGACTTGCTACTTGGTCGATTGCAACACGAAGACGCTCATCATCGTTAGTGCACTCGTTCCAATCTCCCACGAATACTTCCTCCATTGCATCGTGCGAGCGCGGCGACTTGCTCATAAATACTTCTACTAAATCTGTCAAAATTTTCTGTTCGCGCTTATAAACTTCACGCTCTCGAGGGGCGATTATAAAGTGCACAGCTAAGCTTTTCAGCATCACAATTTCGTAGGAAGTATTTTCCGGAATCACAAGGTTTGCTCGGTAGCGGACAAGCGGACCGTTGCCATAACGCTCACGCGTAGCGTGCTCAACAGAGCTTGCAAAACGACCAATAAGAGCACTAGTAATATTTTTCAACTGCGCTAGCGCTCGACGAGAACCGTCGAAAGAATTAGGAAACATGTGAAGCGAGCGCAAACGTTTCAAAGCATCCAAAAGTTTATCTACATCCCAACGCTCACCATACCATGCGTGGGTTTCTTCAATAACTTCATCTACAACTTTTGAATCTGCAACTAAAGCCGGATTAAAAGCGCCGGTTACAATCGCATCCTCAATATCATGCACACTGTAAGCAATGTCGTCTGAAAGATCCATTATTTGACATTCCATTGGTTTTGCTTCGCATGGAGCACCAATTTTCAGCCATTCAAACACATCTCGATCATCCGGATACACGCAGAATTTCAAATCACGCTCGCCTTTATCGTGCGCTTTTGCTTCTTCTAATCCCCACGGATACTTCACTGCAGCATCTAATGCTGCGCGCGTAAGATTTACTCCTGCACTACTGCCGTTTTCACGAAAAACTTTCGGTTCCAAGCGCGTAAGTAAGCGAAGAGTTTGTGCGTTTCCTTCAAATCCACCAATATTTTTCGCTAATTCTGCGAGTGCGCGTTCCCCGTTATGACCAAATGGTGGGTGCCCTAAGTCGTGCGATAAGCAAGCGCAATCAACAACATCTGGATCACATCCAAGCATTGCTGCAATTTGCCTACCAATTTGCGCAACTTCCAAAGTATGCGTCAATCGAGTGCGAGCAAAATCATCCGAACCTGCAACTAAAACCTGGCTTTTTGCACCCAATCGACGAAGCGCAGACGAGTGTATGATTCGCGCGCGATCTCGTTCAAAAGGCGTTCTCACACGAGTGTGATGAGGCTCACTCGCCCAGCGCTCAGTATCATGCAAATCGTATTCGCCAACGATCTCATTATCCGATGCAATTACTTCGTTGCACATACAGCACCTCTTTTATTTGCAATTAAGGCTATTATTAACCTTCTAAAACAAGCAGTAACAAGCTATATAAGACTTTTTGCGTCCAGTTTTGCAATATCGCTAGAAGATAGCACTTCGTAAGCGTTGCGGTAAAGCCGCGGCACGCGAGGCCCAATTCCAGTCATGATTTCGTAGCTGATTGTTCCTGCAGCTTCTGCCCAATCGTCTGCAGTAGGCTCAGCAAATTTCACGCCTCTTCCAGGTCCAAAAAGCGTTACAGTATCGCCTTCTCGAACGCCTAACTCTGAAGCATCTCCTTTTAAATCAACTATGAACTGATCCATACAAACTCGCCCAGAAACGTTCAAAATTCGCGCACCTTTATTGGTTTCTACTCTAACCGGTCCGCCCGGCTTATCAATATGACGAGCACCTTGCATATCAAATCCAGAGGCAGAACGCAAAATTCCGTCAGCGTAACCAAGCGGCACAATAGCAGTACTCGTATTATTTGGAGTTAAATACGTACGCCCGTAAGAAATTCCATGCCCTTCTTCTACAGCTTTTACAGTGCCAAGTTGCGCTTGAAGCGTCATAGCTGGTTGCAATCCATAAGTTTGCGAATCCCCCATTGCAGGATCCGGCTCGTATCCGTACAAACCAATTCCTGGACGAACAAGCTCAAAACGAATTTCTGGACGATTAAGCGTTGCAGCAGTATTCGCTAAATGGCGGATTTTAGGTGCTAAACCAGCTTCACTCATGCGATTTGTAAACTCGTGGAATTGTTGGATTTGCCGGTCGGTTGCATCTACAAATTCTGGAACGTCCGGCGAATCTGCCACAGCTAAGTGACTCCATTGACCAATAACCTCAATTACACCTTCGCTCGCATACTGCTTTAACTTTGCTAAAGCGGCACTAAAACCTTCTGGCGTAAAACCGTTTCGCCCAAAACCAGTATCAACTTTTACGTGCACGCGAGCAGGCTTTGCTAAATTACGTGCAGCAAAAGCTACAGCATCAAGAGAGTCAACAGAGCCTACTGAAATATCAATATCTGCTGTAATCAGATCTGCAAATCTCGTAGTTGGAGCACTAGTAAGCCAAGTGAGAATATGGCAACGGCTGGAATCAATACCTGCTGCGCGCAAACGTAACGCTTCGTATGGTTGAGCTGTGCCAAGCCAAGTAGCGCCTCCAGCTAATGCTGCTAGTGCACTAGGAATAAGCCCGTGACCGTATCCGTCTGCTTTTACGACTCCCATAACTTCCGGCGCATTCTGACCAGGCTGCAAATCTTGCGAAACGCGCGTAACCAAAGTGCGCATATTGTCTCGAAGTGCCTTCAAATCGACGATTACCTGCCCAGGGTATGCACTTAACGCGCGAGCATAGTTTGCTTCTAACATTGCCGCATTACTTGCACTATTACTTGCCGCATTACTTAAATCTGTACTCATAACTCACCTAACTGATTTAGTATGCTTTTAATGCTACATGCTCTTTTGTATACTCTCCATAAGCTTTTAAGAACACATGCGCATTTCATATGACATGATTAAGTGTTTGCACCCATTGGTATGCAATACGTACTGCACTGTGTGCGCGATCTGGAATAACGACCAACCCACAACGACTAAAACCCGCACGCGTAATTACTTTTTGCATAATCACGTTATCTGGATGCGTGTCAATGCGTACATTATTATAGTTTTGCTGCACCCAATGCAAGCACGCTGTTGCCATTTTTGGTTTTATTCCCGAAGATGCTAAGCGGTGAATTGTTACATAGGGGGAAATATCATCAAGCCACGCACCGTCAATACTGGCATACACTTCATCAACACCTTCGCATAATGCGAATTGCGCTAGAATACGCTCGTTACATGATTCTGGGTCCTCGTCAACAATCAAATAGAAACGTTTTAAACGAATATCCTCAATAACACTTGAAACAAGTGGAAAACTATTCCCCCACTGATGAGGATTGCCTGTAACACGCATAAATTTGCGAGCATTTTCATAAATATGCTCAATATTTCGCAAGTCACCAAGAGTTGCTTTTCTCAATGTTATATCTTCCATGTCAACCTCTAAAAAGAAAGCAAATAAAACTACGCAAAATTAGCTAATTATTACTTACACAAGTTTGCGCTCAAAAGGATCCGAACTAATTCCCTTCGCTAGAATATCTTTACACCATTGACTAGCACCAAATAAACTGTGGTCTCTATAGTTGCCACAAGATTCAATAGTTGTTGCAGGAACATCATCCCAGGTGGCCTTAAACGCAATAAACTCAAGAGATTCCTTTAAAGCGCGCGCCACATCTTCTGTGCTGTGTTCGCCCCAAGTTAGCAGATGAAAACCAGTTCTGCAACCAAAAGGTGAGCAATCAATATAGCCATCAATACGCTCGCGAAGTAACACTGCAATCATATGCTCAATTGTGTGCAAAGCTGCAGTAGGAATCGCTTCCTCATTAGGCTGCGTTAAACGAATATCATAGTTGGAAATAACATCCCCATTAGGACCTTTTTGCGTATTGATATAGCGCACATAAGGTGCTTTTACTTTAGTATGATCTAGTTCAAAACTTTCTGGTCTAGGTCTAGACGCATCCTGCTTATTCATAAGTATTCCCTTCGCTTAACTACACAATAAACAACGTACTCTTTATGTACTAAGTACTTCTATAGTAGACGGTAGTTGCCTAATTAGTTGAAAGATTTATTAGTTGAAAGATTTATTTACATGATTGCTGCGTTTACAAGAGCACGAGTGTAGTCATTTTGTGGATTATTGAGCACATCATTTACACTGCCACATTCCACAACTTTTCCTTCATTAAGAACAATAACTCGCGTTGCTAAATGCCGGATCATACCCAAATCATGACTTACAAATATGCATGACATGCTTTTACGCTCGGAGCGAATGGACGCAAAAGCGTCTAAAATGCGAGTTCTTTCAGCAACGTCAATTGCACTCATAGGCTCGTCAGCAAGCAAAACTCGAGGATTATTAATTAAGGCGCGAGCAATACAAACACATTGCGCTTGACCGCCAGAAAGCTCGTGAGGGTGACGTTCCAAAAAATCTTCAGGTTTTAAGCCTACTAATTTCAACATTTCGCAAACACGCTGCTCAATAGTTGCATCGTCTAATTTAAGCGATTTTCGCCATATTCTAAGAGGCTCAGCAACACTTTTTTGAACTGTCCAGTGTGGATCCAATGCAGCAAACGGATGCTGAAATACAAGCGACGATTCGCGTCTCATAAGCGTACAAGCATTTTTATTTACTTCTAATAAATTTGCATTATTTACGATTTCACCGCAATAAGTAACGTTACCTTCGCAAAGAGTTTCAAGCCCCAACATAGCGCGTATAAGAGTTGTTTTGCCGGAACCAGATCCGCCAATAATCGCCAAAGATTCGCCAATATTAAGATGTAAATCTACACCGCTTAACACTTCAGCACGAGTTTTTGCTCGACCTAAAGTAACGTGAATATTTTTTGCATTTATAAGCGAATTTTCTTCACTGTTGCCAATATGGGAATTAAATTTCTTAAAATCAGCGTTTTCAGAATCAACGTTTGCAGAACCAGTATTTGCAGAACCCACTTTTGCAGAATCTAAATTTTTAGAACCCAAATTTTGCGCTCTAAAAGTCAACTTTTTAGCAGCACTCACTAATTGTTTAGTAGAAGAAATACGCGGATTATCAAGCAAATTCTTAACATTTTCACTATCGACCACACGCCCAGAATCGAGCACATAGCAACGATTAGCAGCATGCGAAAGCACAGAAAAATCGTGCGTTACAAAAAGCATTGAAGCGCCCATATCATCTACAAGTGAAGCAAGCATTCGCACAACTTCACTTTGTGTAACCGAGTCAAGCGCAGTAGTAGGCTCATCAGCCAAAATCAAACGCGGAGAGGTGATCAAAGCTGTAGCAATACCAACTCGCTGCTGTTGACCTCCAGAAAGCTCAAACGTGCGTTGAGATGCGAGATTTTTCGACAACCCTACTTTTTCAAGCATCATGCATACTCGATTGTGAATATCGTCATCATCTAGATTGTAATGTATTCGCAAAGGCAAAGAAATTTGTTTTTCAACGCTTAACATTGGATTAAGCGCTCTATTAGCTTGCTGAAATACTACACCAACGTATTTTCCACGAATAGAAGCTAAATTTTCATCTTTTGCTTTCACTGTTTGAAGATTGCCAAGCATACAAGAGCCTGAAATTTCAGCATTTGACGGCAATAATCCAGTTATAGCTCGAATTAGCATAGATTTGCCAGAGCCAGAAGAACCAACTAAGCCAACACGCTCACCGTCAGAAATCTCAATTGATACGTTGTCAAGAATTAGTTTTCCGCCAAGTTTTAGCGTGAGATTTTGAATATTTAAGCTCATTTTTCCCCTACTTTATTCGCACTTTTTGATGAAGGATCTAAAACTTTGCGCAATACGTCACCAAAAAGATTAAGAGCAACAACAACTACAGTCACAATCAAACCTGGCCAGACAACCGATAAAGGATTTACGTGAATTAACGAAACAGAAGTAGCCAACACGCGCCCCCAGCTGGGAACTCCAGCAGGAACTCCAATACCCAAGTATGTTAAGCCACTTTCAGCCAAAATAACAGTTCCTGCAGAAAGAGAAAGCTCAACAAATGCAACAGGAATAATATTTGGTAAAACATGATGAATAAGAACATATTTACGCGATGAACCTTGCAAAACAGCTGAAGTCACATAATCAGATTGCAACGCAAGCTGCGCACTCGGCCGTACAATACGTGCTAAATTCAAGCCATAGCCAGTTCCACAAGCAATAACAATCACAACAACACTAGCTCCAAACGGAACTGCAAGCATAAGCGCAATTAAAACAGTTGGAATAGAAATCAATGCGTCAACAGACATAATGCTTATTGTGCGAACCATTTGTGAACTAGAAATCATAAAGCTCAAAACAACAAACCCAACACAAGCAGCAACTAGAACAGTAGAAAAAACGAGAATCAGCTCAATTCTTGAACCTGCCATAAGCCAACTAAGCATATCCGAACCAGTGCCGTCCGTGCCAAGCCAATGCGAAAAAGACGGCTTCTGCCATACTTTAAAACCGTTAGTTTCTAAAAGTGAGTACGGAGTCCATAAAAGCGAAAGCAAAGCAACAAAAAACCATATTGCAAACGTTAAACACACAAATTTACCGAAAGTAGCATTCCATACGCGCTTACATAAAGTAGATTTTACTTTGATACTTTTTTTAGACATATTGCACATAAAAACTCACCTTATTCGCATGTTAGATTCAACAATAGGAAATTAATTCAAACTATCTTTAGATAACCTAGGATCAAGTAGTCGGTGCGTAATGTCAACTACAAAGCCGATTAGTAAGAACAATGCAGCAAGCATAAAAAGCTCACCTTGCACTGCAATTAGATCACGCAAACCAACATCTCGAACCATTCCCGTACCAATACCAGGTAAGGAAAACAGGTTTTCAATAACCATCACGCCCATGACCATATGAGCGAAAGTTAAACCAATAACAGATACAAGTTGAGGAAGAGCAAGTCGCAAACCAACACGCCACACAACTTGTTTGCGAGTCATTCCGCAAGCCATAGCTTGAGAAGCTACTTCACTTTTAACAATATTTTCAACAGTTGCAGCAGTGTAACGCATAAAACTAGAGCCAACAATAAGTCCTACTGTAAGAGCCGGAATAAGAAGAGACGCAAAAGCTTCAGGAAATTCGCTCCAGCCATCTGTAGGGAAACCTTGAGTTGGCAGCAAGCTGAACACGCCAATACCGCGTCCTAATAGCAAAATAAGTAGCATGCAACCCCATAATGCTGGAACAGAGCCTGCTGTAATAGCCAAAAAGCGCATAATTGCCTGTGGAAGTTTGCCTTCATGAGTAATTTGCAAACATCCAAGTGAAATACCAACTACTAAAGCAATAAACAGACCCAAAAGAATCAGCGGAAAAGTAATAGAAGCACGCATCGCAATAGTTGAACTTACAGAACGACCAGTCAACATAGACACACCAAAGTCACCGCAGAAAACACCACAAATCCAGTCAACATACTGCGTAAAAAGTGGTTTATTAATACCAAGTTCTGCTCTAAGCTCCTCTACTTTTCCGCGAGGAGCGTTTAAGCCGGCCATAACTTGCGCAACATCGCCTGGAAGTACACGTAACGATATGAAAATAACTACAGAAATGCCAAGTAAAGCAAGAAGAAACAGCAATACTCTGTAGCAAATCATACGAAACATAAAATGCCTACTTTCTATGTTCTTCTAGTCGAAACACACCACAAATACACAAATTCGGACACTAGTGCAGTTTGCGCGCTGCGCGAGTGTCTTATTTTGCCCATTTTGGGACACTCACGCAGATTACATACTGCGCGAGTGTCTCTGATTAGTGGTTTTCGGACACGCGCGCAGTTTCATTTCTACATTAGAAACTAGATGGCGACTAGCAAATAAAAATCAACTAAGTCGCAGGTTGTATAGCGGCAAAATCTCTTGATTCATATCAAAAGACATTCCTTCAAGATTCTTCACTTTCGCAGTTACAACGCGATAGTTAAACAGCCAATCAGCAGGAGCATCCTCGCTAATAATTCGCGCAGCTTGAGCAAGCAATTTATCTGACTCTTTAGGATCCGCACAAAGCATAGCTTTAGCATACAAATCCTGGACTTGCTTATTGTCATAACCGTAGTAATACGTAGGATCCGCCCACTGCCCAAAATCGTGACTCTCATTGTGATCAACCATCGACAAATCATACTGCTTATTCTTATAAACATCTTGAAGCCAAGTAGTAAACTCAACAATATTAACTTTCAAATTGATTCCAATAGGCTTCAATTGCGAGCGCAGCTGATCGCCAATTTGCGTGCCGTAAATATTCGGATAAGTAAGCGTCAAATCCATAGGATGCGATTCGTTAAATCCGACTTCCTTCATTAACTCCTTAGCGCGCTGCAAATCATGCGGATACAGCTTAGTTAAATCCTCATAACCAGGGTCAAGAGAAGGAATTGGACCACCAAGAGCTAAATCCGTGCCGCCACGAGATGCAATAATTTGCTTGTGATCAATCGCGTAACGAATAGCTTTGCGCACGCGCTTATCTTTAGTACGTTCGCCTTTCATATTCATAGCTAGAACAAATTTATCTGTGCCATTACCTGCACTGACAACGTAACGCTTGGAATCATCTTTAAAAGGCTTAGCAAGTTGACCAGAAATAGGAGCTAATGCTTGCACAGAACCGGAAGAAAGTGCGTCAACTGCTGCGTTATCGTCAACAAAATAGCGAACTACTATCTTATTAGTTTGCGCACGATGAATACCTTTATAACGCGGATTTGCTTTTAAAACAACACGATCATTTGGCACAAATTTGTCAATTAGATACGGTCCAGAACCGACTGCTTGAGTTTTTGCATCATACTTTGCGCTTTTATCAAAAACTAAACCTGAACGACTGCAAAGTGCCCACAAAAGCTTAGCATTTGGCTCTTTAAGAGTGATTTCAAACGTGTAATCATCTTTTGCTTTAGCAGACTCAACTTTTCCAACCATGTTAGAGCCGCGATATTTTTTAGCAATAAGCTCGTTAAACGACCATTCCACATCATGCGCAGTAAGTTTATCACCATTAGAAAATACAGCACCCTTACGAATGTGGAATGTGTAACGCAAACCATCTTTACTTACTTCCCAGCTTTGAGCTAACGAAGGAACTACCTGATTAGTAGCATCGCGAGCAACTAAGCCTTCATACACATTGCCAATAAGCAACTGGTCAAGCGATGAACCTGATTGATTACGGATATCAAGATTCGTAGGAGCTAGCTTTAGACCTATAGATATAGTTTTGTTCGAAATTTCCGATACTGAGTTTGATTTATTTGGTTTATTAGATGTAGTAAGAGTTGCAAAAATTGCACTAAACACTACTACCAAAACAATAGCTAAGCCAAATAGCCATATCTTGCCCATTTTGCGTTTCGAGCCTGAATAAGCATATTTTTCAGCTTCATTCAGTGAAGAGTCAGTGCTCGCAGCGAAAGAAGTGCTTTTGTTAGCTTCATCGTTAGTTTTACCGGAGAATTTTTCAGTCGCGCCGTTTTCTTCGTGCACGCTTTCCTCAGGTTTGCTGTTAGACATACCATAAACCTTTCTTAATGGCATATAAACATTATTTTATTTTGTTATTATTTATTCTTTATTTATTCTTTATTTATTCTTTATTTATTTTTGTCTTATAGCTCGCCGCTTTATTGGAAATGCACATTTGCAAACATAACTATTTGCATACCGCATAAACCCAAATACAAGTCGACTGCATTACTAATCGTAGTCGATTGACAAGCCAGTCTCACCTATGGCGCGTCCAAAAAATCAAATCATATTTTGTATATTTTTGTAATATTTTTATGCCAATACATATGAGATATATCCTACGAATGTGGTTAAATTCCAACAGAACGTAAACTTGCAAACGTACGCAATAATCGACATAAGATTAAAGCGTAGAAGCGCGCAAATTCACGAAATATTAAGATGCATACACGTATCTCATATGTTAAAGCTCATATGTTAAAGCTAAAGCGAGGAATGATGGCTGAGAACTTGAATACTACGGTAACTGTGAACGAATCCTCGGATCCGCAAAACAAAAGCGGCGAAGACCGTACAGCATTGAACCGTCAACTGGCACAAATGCTTAAAGGCGGCGTGATTATGGACGTCACCACCCCAGAGCAGGCACGAATTGCTGAAGATTCTGGCGCATGCGCAGTTATGGCTTTGGAGCGTATTCCTGCCGATATTCGTGCAGCAGGCGGCGTTTCTCGTATGAGCGACCCGGCTATGATTCACAGCATTCAAGAGGCTGTGTCTATTCCTGTTATGGCAAAATGCCGTATCGGTCACTTTGTTGAAGCACAAGTGCTTGAGGCTATCGAGATCGACTACATCGACGAAAGCGAAGTGCTTTCTCCAGCCGACGACGTGTATCACATCAATAAGCGCGATTTTGCTGTGCCTTTCGTTTGCGGCGCTAAGGATTTGGGTGAAGCTTTGCGCAGAATCAACGAAGGCGCTTCCATGATTCGCACTAAGGGCGAGCCTGGAACTGGTGACGTGATTCAAGCTGTGCGTCACATGCGTATGATGAATTCCGCAATTCGTAAGCTTACAAGCATGCGCGAGGATGAGCTTTTTGAAGAAGCCAAAAATTTGCGCGTGCCTTTCGAACTCGTAAAATACGTTGCACAAAACGGCAAGCTCCCTGTTGTTAACTTCGCAGCCGGCGGCGTTGCTACCCCAGCCGACGCTGCTTTAATGATGCAGCTTGGTGCCGAAGGCGTATTCGTTGGCTCCGGTATCTTTAAGTCTGGAGACCCGGCAAAGCGTGCTGCAGCAATCGTTAAAGCTGTAACTAATTACAAGGACGCCAAGATGATTGCTAAGCTTTCCGAAAACTTGGGCGAAGCTATGGTTGGCATTAACGAGCAGGAAATCAAGCTTTTAATGGCTGAGCGAGGCGAGTAATTTTGTCAAACTCACCTACCAATACTGATAACTCCGCTCATACTGTAGCAGTTTTAGCTGTTCAAGGTGCTTTTCTTGAACATCGCTTAATGCTTGAAAAATTAGGCGCACACGTTATTGAACTTCGTCAAGCGCGCGACTTGGAGCAGTCTTTTGACCGCTTAGTACTTCCGGGCGGCGAAAGCACTGTGCAAGCTAAGCTTCTTCGTGAGCAAAATATGCTCGAACCTTTGCGTGAGCGCATTGCAGGAGGAATGCCTGTTCTTGGCACTTGCGCAGGTTTGATTTTGCTTGCGAAAAACGTGGAAGGTGACGAAGTAAACGGTTTTGGCACTTTAGACGTAACAGTTAAGCGCAATGCTTACGGACGTCAGCTCGGAAGCTTCCATTGCGAGGCTGAGTTTGGTGAGCTAGGCAATGTGCCGATGACGTTTATTCGCGCACCTTACATTGCAGAAGTAGGCTCTAATGCCAAAGCTCTTGCAACTGTAGAAGGTCATGTTGTCGCCGCGCGCCAAGGAAAGCAAATCGGCACATCCTTCCACCCGGAGCTTGACAACGATACGCGAATCCACCAGCTTTTCTTGGATTTGTAAGCGGATTCGTAACTCCGGCAAATGTTCCATAAAACAGCCAACGCTCGCGCGAGCGTTGGCTGTTTTTCGTTACTCACGCAGAACGCAATCTGCAATAACAACACACTTTTTAACGCGGACGTCAAAAACTTTGAATTTTATGTAATTTGCATAGTAAACGTATACATGCGGTAAACGTAATGCAATCGTAATACAATGTAAAACGTTTATATAATATTGTAAAACGTGTAACACATTGTAGAATGCAATAAAAGTTGATAGCTGAATATCACAAAAAGCTAGAAAAACTAGAAAAACAAATCAAAATTAAACAAAATTAACGAGTCAAGAAAACTAACGCACTTATAGAAGCAAAAATTATAAGTATAAAATCAAGGAGCATATTATGACAATCAGCGCAACCGCAACCGCAACCCCAGCAGCAGCAAAAACCGCAGCGAAAACCGCAAGCATCAACGTGCGCGTCACCAAGGATGTTAAAGCGCAAGCAGAAGAATTATTCGCCAGCTTCGGCATAACTCTTAGCGAAGCAATCAACATGTTCTTACACAAATCACTTATGGTAGAAGGACTCCCCTTCGACTTAAAACAGCCAAAATACAATAAAGAAACAATCGCCGCGTTTAAGGAATACGACTACATGAAAGCACATCCAGAAGAGTACAAGCGCTACGACAATGTTACCGAAGCATTGGAGGACGCACTAAAATGAGCCTAAAAGTCGTATTATTAAATTCATTCAAAAGAGATCTTAAGCGAATCAAAAAACGAGGATACGATATAAGCTCTTAGATAGCGTCGTGCGAATGATTGCGCCGCAAGAGAAACTTGCTGAAAGATACTGTGACCACGCACTTACAGGCAACTATTTAGGATTCCGTAATGCCATGTAAAACCAAATTGGCTTCTTATATATCGCATAGATAACGATGATGTGGTACTTGTGCTTTCTCGCACGGGAACACACTCAGACGTATTCAACGAGTAGCGCTGCGAGTTGCTAAGCGTTGAAATCACAGTGTGCTTTCAACGCAAGCGAGGTCTGCCTTAGTCTCAATTGACGAAGGCAGGACAGATTTGTGTGGTAGTTCATTGGGAATTCGGTTGTGTTTTGCGTGCGCTGCGATTTAGCGCTGTTTGTTGTGCTTGCCGAAGGTGGAATCGTCACTTCGGAACCGAGCAAAGAAGCCGGTTGCCGCACTTACAGCAGATTTAATCATCGAGCCACTTACAACAGGATGCGCGAAGCAGTGCTTAGCACCAGAAGCAATATCGAGCGCGCCGCCACCAAAAGCCTTCGAAAACCCAGCTAAAGCAGAGCTTGGAAGCACAGACGCAACCCATCCATGACGACCAAATGCCCCAGCAACAGCGAACATTGAGAACAGTCCAATCGACAAGAACGTGAACATAACAGCCGACTGACCGCCAGTATGCGGCAAAGGCACTGGCTTAACAAAAGTCTCCAAATAGTACGTTGCAGTGAAGAACACTAAAGGCGACTTTGGATCGCTAACAGGCACAGCACCATCACCATCGCCAAGTTCTGTCCAAGTGCAACCACCTTCGCTTGACTTCTTAAACATGATTTTATAAGTATTACCCTGTTTTTCGTCAGGCTCAGGTTCAGGATTTTCATCTTCATCATCGCCATCTCTTACAGATCGCGATTTCCTTGCGGATCGCAGTTTCTTTACACGCGATTTCAACGTTGCACTACGCGAGCCAGTATCAGTATCACCACCTGATTCATCGCCACCTTCACCTTCACCAGGTTCATCTCCGCCAGGTTCATCTCCGCCAGGTTCATCTCCGCCAGGTTCATCTCCACCTGGTTCCTCAGTACTAGTACCTTTGCCCGATTGAGAATCTATAGCGTACCGCAACTTTGAAGCGAAACTATTTTTTACAATTCTGTACGCATAATCCTGCGATTTTTCATCCTGTTTCTTCTCTAAATTACTCGAATTATACAGTGCAGGAACATAGTAAGTATAAGTAGTGCCACCCGAATCTCTATTGCAATCACATGTCATATTGTCATTTTTTATATCTCCAGGCTCCATCAGCTTGGCTTTAACAGGAATGTAGTATGCAATCTTTTTAAGATCATCATCGTTTGAAATTGTATCTAAAATCGTAACATTATTAGTTACGACTATATTATTGCTGTGACCATTCTCATCGAGGGAGAATATGTAACCACTAGCAAAATTTGCGATAGGATCATCCTCAGGATTATTCTCAAAACCACTAGACTTCAAGTTATTCGCAATCAGCGTGCCTTTAAAACCACTGAACATACTATCAACAGAAAAGTAACGCTGCTTCCCTTCGTCATCCGCGTATACAGGTGTATCCGATTTTGTAAAAGCCTTATCGCTGAAATCTAATATAAGACTGTCGCCGCTTTCTGCTCCTGCATTGGAAAACATTGAACTAAGATTCGTAACTTTTGAAATATTCCACTTGCTTAAATCTGCAGCGCCGGTAAGTTTTTTGCAATATGCAAACATGCTAGACATGTCCTTAACATTGCTAACATTCCAGCCGCTCAAAGGATTAATACTCTCCAACGTTACACAACTATTGAACATGCTAGACATGTCCTTAACATTGCTAACATTCCACTTACTCAATCCACTTATATCAGTCAGCTTATCAAAATCAGAACCACTAACCTCATGGCTGAACATGCTGCTCATGTTCTTAACACTGCCAACATTCCAATTTTCTAGACCTTTAAGGTCACTCAAGCTATTACAACCGCTGAACATGCTACTCATGTCCGTGACACTGCCAACATCCCAACCACTTAATGCACTTATATCAGCCAATCCTTTTATACCAATAGGATTAGGATCATCTCCAGAACCGTAGATATCCGTAGCGCAACCGCTGAACATGCTGCTCATGTTCTTAACATTGCCGACATTCCAATTTTCTAGACCTTTAAGGTCACTCAAGCTATTACAACCGCTGAACATGCTACTCATGTCCGTGACACTGCTCTTATCATTCAACCACTTACTCAAAGACTCAAGACTAGTTAAACCATTACAACTGCTGAACATGCTGTTCATGTTCTTAACACTGCCAACATCCCAACCACTCAAAGGTTCAAGACCAGTAAGACTGCCGCAATTGTTAAACATGTCATGCATGTCAGTAACACTGCCAACATTCCAACCGCTCAAAGGTTGAAGATCAGAAAGAAAACTGCAGTTATCGAACATTCTATACGTGCTAGTTAATTTGCTTGTACTGCTCTTACCGCTTGTATTCCAATTAGATAATCCACTGATACTATCGAGGCTAGAGCATTCTGCAAACATGTCATCCATTTTTTTAACGTTACTAACATTCCAATTTTCTAGGCCCTCAGTATTTTTAATCTTGTCGCACAGCGCAAACATTGCCATCATATATTCAACGTTCTTTACAGTCCACTTTTTCAAAAATCCAAGCGAACTCATACTCTTGCAGTATTCGAACATACCGATCATTGCCACAACGCTTTTAGTATCCCAACCTTCCAAACCAGTAAAATCTGTTATGCTAGTGCAACCCTCAAACATTCTGTTCATGTTCATAACATTGCTAACATTCCACTTACGTAAAGGTTTAACCGAATCAATCGCCATCTCACCTGCATACCCGTCTACTGGATTCAAAGCATCATGTTGATCTTGATCCTTAATAACAGACGCGAACATTCCAGACATACTTCTAACATTGCTTACATCCCAATCTTCCAACCCTTTAAGAGATTTCAGACTAGTGCACCCCTCGAACATGCCCTCCATATTCGTAACATTGTCAACCTTCCAATTAGCCAAACCGCTAATATCTTCTAAACCAGTGCACCCCTCGAACATGCTTTGCATGTTCGTAACATTGCTCACATCCCAGCTACTCAAAAAACTAAAATCAGTTAATGAGGAATCCTTAAAAAGGTGGGACATGTCTGTAACATAACTTATATCAAACTTTTCGATGTTATCAATGTTACTAATATTTTTCCCTGAAAAAAGACCTACATAATTCTTCCCGTCCAATTTTGACAAACGCCCGTACGCATACACTTTGCCACCGTAAAAACCAAACGAGCTATCTGTAGGAGCAAGTTTTTTTATTTCATTTATAATTTTACCAAACTCATCACTGCGTTGATCAGCACTAACAGCACACTTGTTTTCTCCGGATGGAGGTTCGATTGAAAGAGTACTGATTGTTCCATCTGCATTAGTTGCCATGACACTAGCCACGCAAGCAGGAAGTGCTTTAACTGCATCTAGGCTTAATTTCTCAACACCACCCGCGCTGCGATCTTTGCCAGCTTTTCCATCTTTTTTGGCAGATTTGTTGTCAGCGTTGTTAGCGTCTTTGCCAGATTTTGCAGCATTCCCGGCAGCATCGCCAGCATCTTTGCCAGCATCTTTGCCAGCACTGCCGTTATCTACAGCCCCCCCCCCATTAGGATTTTCACCATTCCCCTTACTACCTTTATTGTCTACTACTTCATTATCTTTAACAGCTTCCCCTTTAGCTGCCCTGTTTCCTTCTTTTTTATCTACCCCTTTAGCCTTATCCCCTTTAACTTCTTTACCAGTACCTTTACCAGCTTCCCCTTGAACTCCCTTTTTAGATCCCCCTTCACCCGACTTATTTTGACCCCTATTATTCTCGGCAGCAGCAGCCATAGCAGCAACAAACAATGGATTCTTCGTTACGTTGGCATAAGCTATCGCAGGCAGCACAGTTACGCTTAAAATCATAGAGACTACGCATGAAACGGCACCAATTGTCGAAAGAATACGATGTTTCCTACTACTCATCATCAAACTTCCTCTCAAATGTGAACGAATCCACAGCCAGCGCATAAACAGTATGCAAAAAAATACATACCCAAGACGGTTCACCGGCGAACGCAATCTTTACACACAACCATCCACCATTATACGCCTAAACCCGAAAGAATAATATAACAAATTTATATAACAACCTATTGCACCAAAGTCGCACTACCGCACTACCGCAGGTTGCGCTTATAAATTTCAGCCATACCTTTGAAAATAAGATCCGGATCGTAATAGTCAATCGATTGCACGTCATTTTCAAAAAGCCTACCCAAGCCACCAGTAGCAACTACCTTAAATGGCTCGTCTATTTCAGTTTTAAACTGTGCAATTGTACGCTCAATTCCACCCAAGAAGCTGTAATATAATCCAGCTTGCATTGCGAGTTTAGTAGATTTTGCAAGAACAGACTGCGGTCTAGCTATTTCCACTTCTGGAAGCTGAGCCGTGTTATCCCAAAGTGCCGCAGCTGCAGTACGAATACCTGTGCAAATAAGTCCGCAAGTAATAGCACCACTTTTATCTATATAGTTGTAAGTTGTTGCCGTACCAAAATCAATAACTAGTACAGATCCTCCATACTCACTAAACGCACCAACGCAATCAGCTAAACAATCCGCGCCAAGAGTTCTTGGCTCATCAATACGAATATTCATACCGGTTTTAACACCAGGGCCTACAATCATAGGATCAATATGAAGAAATTTGATAATACTAGCGCGGAATGAATGCATAACTTTCGGCACAACAGAAGCAACGATAACATCTTCAACATCGTTTATTGTAAATCCGCTTAAATGCAAAAATTGCGCAATCATAATGCCATACTCGTCTGATGTATGATTAGACTTTGTTGTCATACGATAAGTGCCAACAATTCGGTTATTTTCCAAAAAACCCAGCACAATATTCGTATTACCAATGTCTACTGCTAATAACATGTGTGCCTACTTCCTATATTGGCATTTACGGATTAATTAAGTTAATCTGCAATCACGTGCGCACGTATTGTATGTGTATGTATACTATCCTATTGTATTTATACTACTTTTGTTAATAATCTTACTTTTACGCAAAATTAAGCTGCTTTTACGAAATCACTTAATTGTAATAAGTTACGAAATTATCTAACTACAAATCCTTGATTGTAACCATATTCTTGAAGATCTTTTTCCCACAATAAAAGACCATCTTTTAAAGAAATTCGCTTACCAGGATCATCTGGAAGCCACAATTTACTTCCATCATCTTGAGTAACACCAGCATCAATCATGGCTTGCACGTTTAATCTAGCTAAAGATTTAACACTCCAGTCATATGCTTGACCCATAGTTGCTCTAAAATCACTTCGCGAATACACTTCAAAAGGCAAATACCTGTATCCCGTATCCACGCGATTAGCGGCATCTGCAAATACACGATTAAACTTCTGGCCGCCAAAATAGGGTATATCAATACCTCGTGAATCACGAATAGTAGCTCTATCTAAAAATGACTTATCTCTAAGCGTAACAACATCTGCAGGAAACGCTCCACCATTGACACGAGTACGAATTCCATGCATATCATGGCATACAAAATTCACAAATCGCATTGCTGCTTCAGGCTTACGACTCGATTTAAGCACAGATAACGAAGAACCGCCCATTTCTGCATTACGCTTTTCTCCGTGCATAGTTGGCACATTCGTTACCTTCCATAATCCTGCAGTTCCAGGCACATTTTCCAGCAGCAAAGACGGCATCCAGGCTCCTGAGAAAACAGAAGCAATCTTGCCAGCTCCAACACCGTTCTTCCAACGTTGACTCCAAGTTCTAGTTCTAATGTCAATCAATCCTTCATCAATCATTGATTGCCAGAACTTTGTGAACTCTTCAGTACCCTTATCTTTACTCAATCTAACAGTAACTGTTTTCCCATCATGAGAAGTCATAAACGGGTGTCCACCTGCAAGCCAAATCATAGCGTTATAAAAACTTGCGTCACCTGAGTCTGCTGCAATATACACACCGATATCTTTAAGCTTACGAGCAGCATGACGGTAATCTTCCCAAGTGTGTATTTTTGTGGCATCTACACCAGCCTGCTTAAACACGTCATCATTATAAAACCAAGCCATTGGGCCAGAATCCATTGGTAAACCGTAAACACGTCCACCAAGTTGCACAGAAGACCATGTTCCAGGAGTATAGAAAGTGCGAGTATTTTTCACACAATCAGTAATATCTAAAAGCTGTCCACTTACAGCATATTGCGGAAGAGCAAAATATTCTAATTGAACAATATCTGGCATACCATAGCCATCTTGAATAGCGCTATTAAGATTGCTATATCCGCTAGTATCTTTTACAATTACATGAACATCCGGATTATGTAGTTCAAATTCTTCAGCAAGTCGCTTCATGCTTGGTTCCCAAGACCAAACACTAATTTGAGTTCTAGAATCTTTAGTTCCGCATCCGCAAGAAAATAGCAAAGAAAAAACACAAAGTATCGACAGAAGCAAGCGCGAAAAATGATTGCGTTGTTGCAAAATTCTTGCAAATGCAGACATAAGATTTGCCATCCGTTACTTTATGTTACTCAACGTTGTTATGCGATTACTCAACAGTTACAGACTTTGCAAGATTACGAGGCTTATCAACATCATAACCTTTTAACTTTGCCATATCCATTGCAAATAATTGCAATGCAACTACATCTACAAGAGGACTTAGCAAAGTCGCACATTTAGGACGCCAGAACACAATATCTGCATAGCGAAAAGCATCTGGATCACCCTCTTCTGCAACAGCTATAGTGAAAGCTCCGCGCGCTTTAACTTCTTCAATTCCAGAAATAACTTTCGCATGAAGCACATCACGACCGCGAGAAGATGGCACAATCACAACTACCGGCTCACCTTCATCTACAAGCGCAATAGGACCGTGCTTAAGCTCACCTGCAGCAAAACCTTCAGTAAAGGTATACGCAATTTCCTTAAGCTTCAACGCACCTTCTAGCGCAACAGGATATCCAACATGTCGACCTAAGAAAAGGAAAGATTTAGCTTCCAGAGTATGCTCAGCAGCTTTCATAATTGATTCAGATTGTGTATCAAGTACACGCTGAATTTTATCCGGCATCTCTTTTAATTGCGCAACTATTTGCTGAATTTCGTCGCGATACATAGTGCCTTTTACTTGCGCCAAAAACAGACCAAGCATATAGGCTGCAACTATTTGCGCAACAAAAGCTTTAGTAGATGCAACTGCTATTTCTGGACCTGCATGCGTGTAAAGAACTGCATCAGATTCGCGCGGAATGCTAGAACCTTGCGTATTGCAAATTGCAAGAACTCTACTACCTTGCTCGCGCGCATGGCGCAAAGCCATAAGCGTGTCCATTGTTTCGCCAGACTGCGATATTGCAACCACCAATGTTCGATGCGTCAAAATAGGGTCACGGTAGCGAAACTCGTGCGCAAGCTCCACCTCAACCGGCACGCGCACCCAGTGCTCAATAGCATATTTTGCAACCAAACCTGCGTAACTTGCCGTTCCGCAAGCAACAACAATAATTTTGTCAATTGCGCGCAACACGTCTTGGCTAATATGAACTTCGTCAAGAACAATATTTCCCTGAGCGTCAAAACGCCCGCGCAAAGTGTCTGCAACAGCGTGCGGATCTTCATGAATTTCCTTATCCATAAAGGAATCCCAGCCGCCTTTTTCTACAGCAGACGCATCCCAGTCAACTGTAAAACAAGTAGGATTTTCAACAATATTATTGTCAAAATCAGTTAGAAGCAAAGATGCTTTGCCACTGCCATCTACATCTCCAATGCACACCGCTTGATCTTGACCAACTTCCAAGACTCGATCCGTATAAGCAACAAAAGCTGCAACGTCAGAGCCAAGGAAATATTCACCGTCTCCAAGACCTACAACCAACGGCGAATCGTGACGAACGGCAGCCACAATACCTGGCTGACGAACGTCAACAGCAAGTAATGTGAAAGCTCCTTTTAACATTTTTGCAGTACGACGAAGAGCTGTGAATAAATCCGGCTTACCAGTTTCGTTTACAATATCATTCGCAATTTTGCCAAGTAATTTTGCAGCAACTTCAGTATCTGTTTGAGAAGAAAATTCGTATCCTTCTTCGTGAAGTTGCTCTTTTAATACAACAGCATTTTCAATAATGCCATTATGAATAAGCGCGATTTTGCCATCTGCACTAGTATGAGGATGCGCATTAATGTCACAAGGAGCACCATTAGTAGCCCAACGAGTATGACCAATAGCTGCACTCGCTTCAGGCATAGGATTTGCATCAATATCGTTGCGAAGAACAGATAAACGACCAGCTTTCTTTCGCACAGTCGCACATTTCATCCCAGGAGCAACTAAAGCTACGCCCGAAGAGTCATATCCGCGATATTCTAGACGCTCTAACCCACCTAAACAAACTTCTAAAGGTTTTGCACAAACTTTTCCAAAACCTGCGTATCCTACAATGCCACACATAATCTTCTATTGTACGTTATGCGAGCGAGCGCACGCCAGAGAAGCACACAAAAACTATGCAAAACTACATAAATAAGATACGTTTCTTACGTAAATTACAATACGTGATTTAGGAAATCTTTAAAACGATCAGTTTGCGGACTAGTAATAATATCTGCACTACCCTGCTCAACTATGACACCGCCATCCATAAACACAACCTGATCTGCAACCTCACGCGCAAAACCAATTTCGTGAGTTACTACAATCATAGTCATGCCATCTTTAGCAAGATTTCGCATAACGGTTAACACCTCACCTACAAGCTCTGGATCTAACGCGGATGTTGGCTCGTCAAATAGCATAATTTCCGGTTTCATAGCAAGAGCGCGAGCAATTGCAACGCGCTGCTGCTGACCGCCTGAAAGTTCTGCAGGATAATGGTTCATACGCTCATCCATGCCAACTCGCTTTAGTTCTTCAATAGCTAAATCGCGCGCTTCTTGAGCTTTCATATGCATAACATGAACAGGAGCTTCCATAACGTTCTCTAAAGCCGTCATATGAGGGAATAAATTAAAACGCTGGAATACCATGCCAAGCTTCGCACGCTGTTGAGCAATTTCTTTGTCGTTAAGAGCCTGCAGGCACTTCTCACCTTTATGCATTACTTGCTTTACACCGATGCGCTCGCCATAAATACTTATACTTCCTGCAGTCAAAGTTTCTAATTGATTAATTAAACGCAATAACGTCGATTTTCCAGAACCGGACGGACCCAAAATAACTGTTACGCTACCTGGGTTCACCGTCATATTAATACCGTTAAGTACATGCAATTGACCGAAAGATTTTTGCACATCGTTAATAGCAACCGCAGGAAGATTAGATTTTGCTTCTACCATTTATTCACATCCAATTTGTTTGTTTCATGCAAAATTTAAAGTTTACAAAGAAAAATATTTAAAATTTAAGCTATTATGCGCTTATTTAAGCATTAAATCCGAGCATAGCAGCATCATTTCGTCCTTTAACATTTTTCCGTTTAGCATCTAATGATTGATCGCCGCGCTGATCAGAATCAGTATTAAGTTGAGCATGTTTTACAATATCTCTTGCTTCAAAGCCTTTAGCAAAATGCTTCTCGAGCATGTATTGCAAAACCATCAAAATGGAAGTAATAATCAAATACCAAATACTCGCAACAAGAAGAAGCGGAATTGGTTTATAGATACGGTTAGCAATAGCATTTGTAGCAAATTGCAATTCAAGAGTAAACGGAACTGCAAGAACTAACGAAGTCGTTTTTAGCATACCGATTGTTTCGTTACCAAGCGGAGGAACAATAATACGCATTGCTTGAGGAAGAATTACACGCCTCATAGTTAAAGCTCTACCCATTCCAAGAGCCTTAGCAGCTTCAACTTGTCCACTATCAACGGCTTCCAATCCTGCTCGAACAATTTCCGACAAATAAGCGGATTCATTCAAAGACAAACCAACTACAGCAGCAGTAAGAGAAGTCATAATTACATTAGAATCAATAGACCAAAATTCTACAGAAGTAAAAGGAATGCCAATACTAATTCTCGGCACAAGCACTGCAAACATGCCCCAAAATACAAGCTGCGTATAAACAGGAGTACCACGGAAAAACCAAATAAAGAACCAACTTACGCCACGAAGCACAGGATTAACTGACTTGCGCATCATCGCTAAGCCTACAGCAAACACGATTGAAATTACCATAGCAATTAGCGTAAGAAGTAACGTCCAGCCAATACCAGAAAGCACGTTATCGCTTATTAAATATATTCCGACTACTTGCCATTCAAAACGAGGGTTAGTAATAATACTGTAAAGAAGCGAACATGCTATTACAGCTACAATGACTCCGGCAATAATAGGTCCTGGCTTTTTTACTGGCAAAATACGTTCAGAGTTAGTTACTCCGGACTTGCTCTTAGCAGAGTTACCAATTAAAGAATTCAAAATATGCTCCAATAAGTACGTTTATACAAAAACAGCAAAGTAAAGAAACAATCTGAGCCGAGAATTCAATCACGACTCAGATTAACAATATCATTTTAGATAATTATTCAATTATTTGATAGCTAAAGTTTCATAGCTAAAGTTTTATAGTTTTGGATTAACTACAGACTTTTCAATAGCAACATCTTCAACGCCCCACTTCTTCAAGATATCCTTGTAGACGCCGGACTTCATAAGCTTATCAATGCCAGCTTTTACAGCCTTCAGCATCGCTGCATCACCCTTTTTAACAGCCGCTCCCATTGGTTCAGAATCCTTGCTATTTTCCAAAATTTCAAGCTTTCCAGGATTCTTAATTGAAGCGTAACCTGCAACAGGAGTATCTGCATACATAACATCAGCGCGACCGGAAAGAAGTGCGGTAGTTGCGTCAGTTTGCTCCTTGAAGCTCATGATTTCAAGAGGCTTATTTCCTTTAGCTGCGCACTGTTTCTTTGCTTCTTCCATAATAGGTTCGCCAACAGTTCCAGTTTCCAAAGTTACTTTCTTGCCACAAAGGTTCTTTGGATCTACTTTAGTAGGATTTCCCTTACGCACTTCAAAAGACAAACCTGCGTTTGCATAAGTAATAAAGTCTACAGACTTCATACGTTCAGCATTTACTGTAAAACCAGAAATACCAACATTATATTTGCTTCCTATTGCTGGAATAATTGAGTCAAACTGAGCATGCATAATTTTTGCTTTTAAGCCCATGACCTTTGCAAGGGCCTTCGAAAAATCAATTTCGTAACCTACAGGAGTTTTACCGTCTGCAGCAAAGAATTCTGCAGGGGCATAACTTACGTTTACACCAACAGTTAACTCTCCTGTTTTTGCAACTGGTGCTGGTACCAAGGCTGCAACAGCATCATCTTTTTGCACATGACTTACATCATAGCTACGAGCAACATCAGGGTCTGCTTCTTTAGAATCAGCAGGTCCACATGCAGCAATACTGCCAATCATTACTAAAGATGCAACAATAGCAACAGGCTTCATAGATTTAAACATAGTTCTTCTCCTCATGTATGTAGTAAGAATCTATAATTTGCATTAATGTGTATAACTATACACGATAACCCTACAAATTCAACAGCCTTTTATACGATTATTGAATATACAAAGATACTCATGCGGTACATCTGCACAATAATTATGCTTTTCATAAACAAAAACTGCATATTATTCGCAATAATGTATAATATGTGCGTGTCGCATTGCCTCACTTTTTATCACGTGCGAAGCAAGCAAGTGTTTCACAAACGCATAAAAAAGAAGCGTCAACTCTTAATCAATACTACGAGAACGCAGATTACGGTAACGCATTTCACGCAAAGCCTCTCGCTTATCTTGCTCCTCACGCAAAGCCTGACGCTTATCAAATTCCTTTTTACCGCGCGCTAAAGCAATTTCTACTTTTACGTAGCTTCCCTTAAAATACAAACGCAAAGGCACAACAGTGTAGCCTTTCGCCTCAGTTTGCCTAGAAAGCTTAGCAATCTCAGCAGCGTGAAGCAGAAGCTTACGCTTGCGCTTAGGAGCATGATTATTCCATGTGCCGTTTAAATATTCAGGAATATTTGCTCCTTCAAGCCACATTTCACCACGACGATCAATATTCACAAATGATTCAGCTAAAGAAGCACGCCCTTCGCGAAGTGACTTAACTTCAGTACCAGTAAGAGCAAGACCTGCTTCATAACAATCTTCAATTACATAATCATGATGCGCTTTACGGTTTTGTGCCACAGTAACAGTGCCATCTTGCGCAGGCTTATTTGCCATAATTCCCCTCCAGTACACATCACACACAAAAGAAACTTGCCATAAGATACTACTATCTTATGGCAAGAACAATAAGTCGTAAACTTACAAAGTTTTCAATTTCAACAAATTGAAAACTTTGAAGTACTTATATTTAATAATGCACATACTCGTAATCGCCTGGATTATAAATAGTTTCATAAGCAGGGAATGTCGAAAAACCAGTTCCACCTTCAGAAATAAGAACTGATCCATCAGCATTCACACGTTCCACAACCGCAACATGTCCATATTGCCAATCAGCATTCCAATTACCAACACGTTGACCACGAGCAAACACCATAACAGCACCAACATGTGGAATTCTATTAACTAAATATCCAAACCTACGACCAGTATTCGCCCACTCAGCACCATTACCCATGTAGGAGCCAACAGGCAAACCAAGTTGCGAACGACGCAAATAAGCCCATAACGTGCATTGACGAGCAGGATAAGCAGAACCACCAACAGTGTTTCCAGTATTATGCCCGTAGCAGAACTTAGAACCTTCTGCGCAATTTCCAGGAACAGTATAATTCATACCATTAGCAGCACCATTAGAAAGTTGCATCGGAGGAAGGTAAACATTCTTTCCAGAGCTTCCATTCAATTGCTGGCGATTACCAGCATTCGGATCAGCCTTAGCGAATGACTTATTAGCAAGAGCACGCGCTTGAGCATCGATGGCAGATTTCATTGCTACAATTTCTGCAGCCTCACGCGCAGACTGAGAAGTCAAACTACTCTTTTGACCTTCCAGCTGCTTACGAATCTCTTCACCATGATCTCGCAAACTTTGCAAGGACTTTTTGCGATCATTGGCGGCTTTCGCAGCGATTTGAGCACTTTGCGCTTGAACATCCGCCTGCTGCTTTAACTTGGTTATTTCTGCTTCAATAGCAGCCAAACGCTGACGACGATTCATAGAAGTATTCAACTTAATAGCAGCATCATTAGCAGCATTTGCTTCACTTCTAGCAACAGCAGCCTCGGATTGTAACTTTCCAACAAACTGTTCTGTAGTAGTTGATTTAGTCACAATATCCATAACATTAGATGCCTGAGAACCATGGAAACTCTTACGAGCAAGCTGTGCTACAGCAGCCTTAGCATCATCAAAATCTTCACCAGTTTTTTTAATTTTCTCTTCCAAATCACGCTTATCTTTTTGTGCAGACTCTAGACGCTGCTGCGTTGATTCTACAAGACTGCGCGCCTGAGAAGCTTGCTCTTCTGCTTGTTGAGCAGCTCGTATTTGATTTGGAATTTTATGCTCATTTAAATCATTCAATTCAATGATCTTATTTGCAAGTTGTTTACTTACACCAGCAAGTTGGCGCTTCAAATTCTCGTTTCGTTGTATTTTGCGCCTATATTCCTTCATGTTGACAGCACTTGCTGTAGACGCATTAAATAATGCACCAGCAACACCAGCAAACATCATTGAAATAGCAACTATTAAACTCACTACAGTGTGAGTGCGTCGAATTGCATACATGCTATGTCGATCTTCGCTCATATCACTTCCCTTTCAACATCACTATTGCGAATTATACCGTAATGCAAGGAATCACGCGAGTTTCTACTTCAAATCTTCTAAAATATTACTTTCACAATGCTCATGCGAAAATAACGCAAATAATTACGCACCTATTATTTTGCATTTTAAGCTTTTAAGTATCGCCTCAAAGCAATAGCAGAAGCAACTATAGATAACACTACTGCACCAGCTACAAGTATTGGAACGCATAGCCACACAGTTGTTTGAGTAACAAATGGCATCCAACGCACATTCTGCGCAAGCCAATCAGTTACAAAAACTTTAACTACTAAACTTAGCGCAGCACCAGCAAGTAAAGAACCTACAAACGACGCGAACGCTCCTTCAAGAATAAACGGCATACGAATAGTCCAGTTAGAGGCACCAACTAAGCGCATAATTTCGGTTTCTTGACGACGGCTAGCAGCAGACATTCGAATCGTAGTGCCAGTAAGCATAATCGCTACAACAACCATAACTGCTGCAAGCACAATTGTCACAACAGTAGCGCGATTAAGCACACTGAAAACAGGATCAAAAATCTGACGCTGATCAACAACTTCTTCCACACCATCGCGTCCAGAAAGAACTTCTGAAACAACCTGATATTTCATAGGATTAGTAAGCTTCAAGCGCAACGAATCTTGCATGTCTGCCGCAGTTAAAGTACGTCCTTGATACATTCCGTTAGGATATTGCTTTAAGAATGTGTTTTTATAAAATTCATTGCGGCTAACATAAGTGATATTTGAAACATCATCGCCTAATTCTTGGTGAATAATATGCTCCAATTTTACAATTTCGGCATTAGTAGGCGCTTTCCCAGAAGCACAAGAAGGAGATTGGCTAGTTCCATCCGGGCACAGCCAGGCAACCACTTCTACTTTGTCATACCAGTCACCTTTTGCCTTGGTAATCTGCGCTTGCATAAGCACTGAAACACCAATAAAAAGGAAAGAGATGAACGTTACAAGCATAACCGAAAGAATCATCGAAACATTACGACGCAAACTAATGCAAGTTTCGGAAAAAATAAATCGTAAACGCATTACTCTGCTCCTTCAGTTTTATTAATGTCATTATTGCTATCGTCAACACTAATGTTCTCATTATTAGTATTTTCAGCTGCAACAGGTGGCTTAGGCGGAGCTGGAGGCATAGGAGGAAGCTGAGATTTACGCTCAGATTCAGCATCGGATTGTAACTTACTTTCTGCTTCTGACTGCAACTCATCGCCGGTTTCGGATTGTGATTCTTCGCTCACTTCAGAGTTTTCAGTAGATTCAGTAGATTCATTAGTTTCAGCAGTTTCGTGAGATTCGTGAGATTCATTAGTTTCTGCAGTTTCGTGATTATCAGCAGTCTCAGTAGTCTCAGTAGTATTAGCAGTTTCTGCAGTTTCAGAATTTCCGGCAACTTCAGAGGATTCTTTATTATCTTCCGAAATCTCAACTTCTGAATCATTCTCTTCAACATCTTCATTATCGTTTGAAGAAATCAATCCTCGTCCCCAAGTCATCGTTGTTTCCAAAGACTGGAACACTTCGCCGTAACGACCAGTTCTGCCAGAATGAACAGACTGAGCCAAACGTGCAATTCCTTCATTTTCTGAAGTGTCGCTCTTCAACGATTGCGTTACCATGTCAACAACTTCACGCGCCTGAGCAGCACGTTGAGCTTTTTTAGAAAGCCTCTTATGACGTTCAGTATGCTCAGATTGAGCAATTGACTTTTGAGCACCACGATCTGATTGATCTTGAGAATTTTCAACAGTTTGTTGTGCTTTAGAATTATGCTCAACTTCACTATCTGGGAAATACAATGCAGAATCATATGATCCTTCACGCTCATCACGCACAATTTTTCCAGCATGAAGCTCCACAACTCGCTTACGCATTGAGTTCACAATTTCCTCATTATGCGTAGCCATAACAATCGTTGTGCCAGTTCGGTTAATAGCATCCAAAACTTCCATAATTCCAAGAGAAGTAGTTGGATCCAAATTACCAGTAGGCTCATCTGCAAGAATAATTTGAGGGTGATTGACGTATGCGCGAGCAATTGCAACTCGCTGCGCCTCACCACCAGAAAGCTCGTGTGGGTAATTATTTTCTTTACCAGTCAAACCAACCGTTTCAAGAACACGAGGAACAAGCGAACGAATAGTCGCTCTACTTGTACCAATCACTTCCAAAGCAAAAGCAACATTTTGGTAAACTGTTTTATTATTAAGCAGCTTATAATCCTGGAAAATAAAGCCAAGAGATCTACGATACTGCGGCACTTGTCGGTTAGAAAGTCTGCGCAAATCGTTACCAGCTACGTGAATTTCCCCACCATTTGCTTCTTCTTCACGAAGCAGCAAACTAAGCAATGTAGTTTTACCAGAACCGGAAGCGCCAACAAGAAACACAAAATCTCCGCGATCTACATGCAAAGACACATCGTCTAATGCAGGACGTGTACCTCGAGGATATATTTTTGACACATGATCTAATGAAATCAGCGACATTGTTTCAATTCCTTCCGAAGATTATGTGTAATTGTTGGTTTTTAGTTCTAGCTTTAGTTTTATTTAAGATTCTGCTTCAGCTTCTTTTTGAGCTGCAACTCGCTGCTCGTGACGCCAACGAATGCCAGCTTCAATAAAACCGTCAATATCGCCGTCAAAAACAGCTTGAGTTTGTGAAGTTTCGTAACCAGTGCGCAAATCCTTCACCATCTGATAAGGGTGAAGCACGTAAGAGCGCATTTGATCTCCCCAACTTGCCTTAATATCTCCAGCAAGTTCCTTCTTTTTTGCAGCTTCCTCAGCATGCTTAAGCACAAGCAAACGCGATTGTAAAACAGCCATTGCAGCTGCGCGGTTTTGAATCTGGCTGCGCTCATCTTGCATAGAAACAACCAAGCCGGTTGGCAAATGCGTAATACGAACAGCAGAATACGTAGTGTTCACGCCCTGACCTCCTGGCCCTGAAGCTTGGAAAGTATCAACGCGAATATCCGAATCTGGAATATCAATATGATCTGTAGCTTCAACCAAAGGGATTACTTCCACTGCGCTAAAGCCTGTCTGTCGACGGCCTTGATTATCGAATGGCGAAATACGAACCATTCTGTGAGTGCCGCCTTCTACAGAAAGACGACCATACGCGTACGGGGCATCCACTTGGAAAGTAGCAGATTTAATACCAGCTTCTTCCGCATAAGACGTGTCCATCATCTTAGTTTTGTAACCGTTTCGCTCAGCCCAGCGCAAGTACATACGAAGAAGCATTTGAGCAAAATCAGCAGCATCCACGCCGCCCGCACCAGAGCGAATCGTAACAACTGCAGAACGAGCATCATATTCGCCGTCAAGAAGAGTCTGAACCTCCATATCGTCCAACTCGTGAGCAATAGAGCCAAGCTCATCTTGAGCCTCGCTCATAGAATCAGCATCGCCTTCTTCTTGGCCAAGCTCAATTAAAGTCTTAGTATCTTCAATGCGCTGATCTACAGCTTGCAAACGCTTCAACTGAGACTGAGCCGCGGAAAGCTTACTCGTAACCTGCTGAGCATGCTCCGAATCATCCCAAAGCCCAGGCTCAGCAGCCTGCTTTTCTAAATCAGCAATCGTAACTTTCAACGAATCAACGTCTAGTGCTTTAGAAATCGAAGAATACTTTGCTTCAACATCATTTAATGCTTGGGAAAAATCAAATTCCGCCATTTACTTAAAGTACCTCTTTACATACCTGTTTTACGCAATTACTATTCGCAAAATACTTACAAAATCAACTATTGATAAGTTTAGCGCACGGTCAAAATCTCAGGACCGTTTTCCGTAATTGCAATCGTATGTTCAGTGTGCGCACCGCGAGAACCATCAGCAGAACGAAGAGTCCAACCATCCTTAGAATCCTGATAAATTTCGTCAGTAGTTTTTAGGAACCATGGCTCAATTGCAATCACAAGACCTGGGCGAAGCTTATAACCATGGTGAGCAATGCCATCGTTAGGAACGTGCGGATCTCCGTGCATAATATGACCGACTCCGTGGCCACCAAACTCAAGGTTTACGCTGTAACCATACTCGTGAGCAACGCAACCAACAGCTGCAGAAATATCGCCAAGACGGTTGCCAGGCTGAGCCATATTAATACCAGCCTCAAGAGCTTCCTCAGTGCACTTAATTAAGCGTAAATCCTCAGGATCAGCATGATTTCCAACCACAAAACTAATAGCGGAATCACCAACCCATCCGTCGACGTTAATTGCCAAATCAAGAGTCAACAAATCGCCGTCTTTAAGGTTGTAATCGTATGGAACTCCGTGAAGAACAGCATCGTTTACAGAAGTGCAAATATAGTGCGCAAAAGGTCCTGTACCAAAATCAGGAGCGTAATCAACATAGCAAGAAGACGCACCTTTGCGGCTCATAATTCTCTGACGAACGAAATCATCAATCTCAAGAAGATTCGTGCCAACTTTGGTCATTGCTTTCAAGTCTTTAAGAATACTACCGACAAAGCGACCTGCAGGCTTCATCGCTTCAATTTCAGATGGAGTTTTAAGTTCAATCATGCTTTAAGACTAACGCGCAGGCACGAAAATAGCGCAAAATATGGCGAAAATATTGCGAAAATACTAGCTAATAGTGTCGCTTAATACTTGTAAGCTAAATTCATGCTTAATAACAATGAAAATAATAAAGAATCACAGAAGGAAATTTCTGCTGTAGATTTTGACCCAGTCTCCTTCTCGTCGGTTATTCGTCCACAAGACGACTTGTTCCGTTACATAAACGGTCCTTGGATTGACACTTACACTCTCCCAGAAGACAAACCAATGTATGGTGCTTTCCACAAGCTTGCGGAAGATGCAGAAAAGCAAATTCGAGATATTTTAGAAAACGAAAATTGCCCAGCCAAAAAGTCGCAAACCTTATACCGTAACTACTTGGATACCGCATCTATTGAAAAAGCTGGAATTACGCCAATTAAGGGCGATTTAGACGCTGTGGATTCAGCAGAAACTAAGGAAGATTTGGTTCGCACTATTGGCGCGCTTAATCCGTACGGCGGTCCAGATGCAATGTTTTATTTTGGCGTTTACGGAGACCCTAAAGATCCTAAGACGAATATTATGCATATTGAGCAATCGGGATTGGGCTTGCCAGACGAAGCATACTATCGCGAAGATAACTACGCTCCAATTCGCACTGAATATGTAAAAATGGTAGCTTCTTTGCTGCGCTTAGCAGGCTACGGAGACGCAACTACTACACAAGCGCAAGCCGAGCGTTTCTTGAATGTTGAAACTAAAATAGCGAGCTACCATTGGGATAACGTAGCAACTCGCGATTCTCAAAAAACCTATAATCCTTACAATTATGCCGATTTAGCAAAAACTCTTGAAGCGCTTAATCTCGACGCTTTCTTAGACGCTACTCAAAAAGCGTACGATAATTGCGAAGAAGCAACAAATCAGCCAATCAACCTTCGTGAAGCTTTTAACAAAGTTGTAGTTCACGAGCCAAGCTTTATGGAAGGTTTGAATAAGATTTGGCAAGAAGCCGACTTAGAAGATTTAAAGCTTTGGGCGCGCGTGCACGTGATTTTGCGCTGGGCAAGCTTACTTAGTGAAGATTTTGCACAAGCGCGATTCGACTTCTACGGCAAAGTGCTTTCTGGTGCCACAAAGCAGCGCGACCGCTGGAAGCGAGCAGTCGGAGTTGTTGACGATGCCTGCGGCGAGGAAGTTGGACGCGAATACGTGCGATTGCATTTCCCTGAGTCTTCTAAGGAATATATGCAAGGCTTAGTTGACAATCTTATTAACGCTTACCGCGAGTCGATTTCTCACAGCAGCTGGCTTGGTGAGGAAACTAAAGCGAAGGCTTTGGAAAAGATTAGTAAATTTGAGCCAAATATTGGTTACACAAACCATTGGGTTGACTACTCTGCGTTAAATATTAAGGAAGACGCTGGTTTAGTTGAAAATATGCGCGAAGTTTATCGATTTGGCTTCGGTAAGAATACTGCGAAAGCTGGAAAGCCCGTGGATCGCGAAGAATGGCAGATGACTCCGCAAACTGTGAACGCTTACTACGATCCATTGCTTAACGTAATCGTATTCCCTGCTGCAATTTTGCAACCACCATTCTTTAACCCGAGCGCTCCAGACGCAGCAAATTATGGCGCTATTGGTGCAGTGATTGGCCACGAAATCGGCCACGGTTTTGACGACCAAGGTTGCGAATACGACGGCGACGGCATGCTTAACAATTGGTGGACTGAAGAAGACAAAACCAACTTCACTGAGCGCACTAAGAAGCTTATTGAGCAATACAATGCTTTCACACCAACGCAGCTTATTGTTAAGTACTCTCACTTGAAGAGCAAAGAAGAGCGCAATGCGATGCCTCACGTAAACGGTGCTTTAACAATCGGCGAAAATATTGGCGATTTAAGCGGCGTGACTATTGCGCTTAAAGCATACGCTTTCGCTTTGCAAAAGAGTGAAGGGCATGAAATTGACGGAAGTGAAGATGCGATTCGCGAAACTTTGCTGAACGCTCCTGAAGTAGATGGTTTCACTGCTTTGCAGCGATTCTTCTTAAGCTACGCGTTAGTATGGCGTTCCAAGGCTCGTAATGAAATTGCGGAACAGCTGCTTCAAATCGACCCGCACTCCCCAGCCGAATGCCGCACTAACGGCATTGCTCGTAACGTAGACTTGTTCTACGATGCCTTCGACGTTAAAGAAGGCGACGAGATGTGGCTCGACCCTGCTGAGCGCGTGCACATTTGGTAAGTTGCGAATAAATCGCAAATAAATCGCAAATAAGTCGCGAATAAGTCAAAAATAGAAGCCTGCAGACGCTTAATAAACGTTTGCAGGCTTATTATTTTCTATTTTTAGAAATCATTCTTCGTCTTAAGAAAATCCAAGCCACCACTGCAATAGTGCACAAAACCAGCACGCTTAAAATCGCAAAAATAATCACAATAAATTTATACGTTGAAGCATTTTTCTTCATAGCTTTCGCCAACTTTTTATGATGCTTATGCTTCAAATGCTTCTTTTTAGCCAAAGCTTTTTTCTTCTTAGCTTCCTCGTCTTTACGCTTCTGCTCTTCCTTCTTCTTTCGCTCCTCTTCAGCACGCTTTTTTGCTCTTCGGGAGATTCTGGGCCAATCTTGCCATCCAGATAATCAATATCACCGTTATATTCCGACAGTGTCAACGCTCCAACAACACCATAAGGGCCGCCCGAAGCCTCTCCGTAACCGAAAGAAATATTGCTAGGATTCAAAATCTGATACAAATGACCATTATCTTCGTTAAAACTTTCGCCGGTTGCGCGCAAAGCCGACTCTTCATCTTGAATCCACAATTGCATAGAACCAGCAAGATCCACACCCCAACTTAAATTTTCACCCCACGCCTTTCGGCCAGTGTAATCAGGCTCACTAACACCATCTGGGCCAAAATGGCCAAACTGCCCATGCTGAGCGGTTTCTTGCGCGCGACGGAAAAGCATCCTCTTCATTGTCAGAATCGTACTGAATATTATTAACATACGCTTCTTTAGTAAGACCGTAGCGGCTCACGTAATCTTGCAAAGGAACGCCATTAAAATACGTGCTGCGATCATCGTAAAGCCTAGATCTTGCGTTTTGAATAGACGAAAGAACGTAACGCGCTACATTACTTGACTGAATAAAAGCTGCAGAAGAAGCAGAATTAGTTGTTTGAATTATTGGATTTTGATGATATTCGTGATGATATTCGCGATTATACGCCTGATGATACGCCTTAGAATGTTCTAAAGTAAAATCAGCAAAATTTTGCGATATTGCACACACAGTTAGGCATACAGCCGAAATAACAAGAATACTAACCTAACTTATGCGCATATTAGATTTATGCTTCGCATATTGCTGATTACTTTCCACCATAAATATCTTCTTCACTACATTCAATATTTTCAATACGTTTGCTCAATACTACCCTGCAATGAGGAATGATTACGCATGTACAGTTAATTGTTGAGCTTTTACTAAATATTTTTCTGTAGTCAAGAGATTAATTACATTGTGGATAAAACCTAGGTTTTAACCACAATAGAAAAGTTTGCTGGCAAAGTTGTTGCGCAAAGTTCATAGTTGTTATTACTGCGGCATTTCCTCGTGGCTGCGAAGCTCAGAGGCAATGATGGCTCTGTATTTCGGGGCTGAAATGGCTGCAGTCCAAATTGTGAAAGGACTATGAAATATGGCACAACAACAGTCGACCGTGACTATTAGTGGATACGTAGGCGCTGAGCCTGTAAACTTTGGGCGAAGTGAAAATTCTCCGGCTTGTTCGCTACGAATCGCGAGCACGCAATCATATTACCGCAACGACGAACAGCAATGGCATGAGCGTCCAACTACTTGGATGACTGTGAAAGCGTATAGGACTTTGGCTTCAAACGTGCTAAAAAGCGTTCATAAAGGCGATGCAATCGTTGTATATGGCAATTTGAGTACAGAAAACTGGACGAAAGATGGAAACGATTATAATCGCGTAATTTTGGAAGCTTCTGCTATTGGTCACGATTTAAATCGTGGAACTACGCAATTTACAAAGCGAAACGCTGATTCCGCTAAAAATGATCATACGAAAGAAAGTAATCAAGTACAGCAGAAGAACAATGCACAACAAAATAACTCTAACGCAAACATTTCGAATGACGAATTTGGAGGCGAAACTGATATTTAAGGAAAATAAAATCGCAATTCGAGAAATCCACTAAACTCACAGCACAATAAATTAATATGAATACAATAAAATAATGCCGCCAAGAATCAATATTCCTGGCGGCAAATTGTAAAACAGGCCGTTACTTAAGCAAATCGTTTACGCGAGATACGATTCGAGCGGCAGCTTCGTCAACTGGAACTGCCTCAACGTTTGAGCCATCACGATTGCGGATTTCAATAGTGCCATTGTTCACGGTATCGCGACCAGCAACAGCAATCAGCGGCACGCCAACAAGCTCAGCATCCTTGAACTTTACGCCTGGAGAAACCTTTGGACGGTCGTCAAAGATTACTTCGATGCCTTGCTTGCTAAGCTCCTCAACAACCTTTTCAGCAGCGTCGAAAGCAACCTGATCCTTGCCTGTTGCAACAACATGAACTTGAGCTGGAGCAATTGCCATAGGCCATGCTAGACCAGCGTCATCGTGATGCGTTTCTGCCAAGCATGCAATTACGCGGCTAACGCCAATGCCGTAGCAGCCCATCCAAACCGGCACAGCCTTACCGTTTTCGTTAAGAACGCTTAAGCCCAAAGCCTTAGAATACTTTAAGCCAAGCTGGAACACTTGACCAATTTCCACACCGCGTTCGAAGCTCAACGGACCGGAACCATCTGGGCTCATATCACCATCGCGAACCTGGGCTGCTTCAACAACACCATCAGCTTCAAAATCGCGACCGTAAACAGCGTTGTAAACATGCTTTCCGTCTTCGTCAGCTCCTGTAATCCAGGCACTTCCCTTTGCAACGTGAGCATCCATCAAGTAGCGGACAGGATTTGCAATACCCCTACCCTCTTTGCGAGCTTGAGGACCTAATACGCTAAAACCAATGTAGCCCTTAACAAACTCAGGATGAGACTTCAAATCATCCTCAGTTGCTTCTTCGATTTCTGCAGGAGCAAACTGAGCTTCAAGACGCTTCATATCTACTTGGCGATCCCCTGGAATACCAATCGCCACGATTTCGCGCCATGGTTCCTCATGCTCGCCGCCTTCAGCATCAGCTGGGTGCTTAACAGCAATAATAAGGTTCTTCAAAGTGTCGGAAGCTTGCCATTCGCGACCATCTTTACGCGGATGCAAGTCGTTAGAAACCTTAACCAAAGCTTCAATCGTCTTAGCGTCTGGAGTTTCGAGAGATTGCGCTGCAGGAGTTGCTGAGTAATCAACATCTTGCATTTCTGGAGTGGTAAGAGCCTCAACATTCCAAGCTTTTCCTGAAGGTGCGAGCGCAAAAGTATCTTCACCAATTGGCATTGGAGCCAAGAATTCCTCGGAATCAGAACCACCCATTGGGCCGGAAACAGCGTGAACAATCACGTATTTAATGCCCAAACGGTCGAAAATACGAGCGTAAGCAGCGCGCTCCTCAACGTAAGCAGATTTCAAACCATCTTCGTCAATCGAGAACGAGTAACCATCCTGCATAATAAACTCGCGGCCGCGAATAAGACCAGCGCGCGGGCGAAATTCGTCGCGATACTTCGTTTGAATCTGGTACAAAGTAACAGGCAAATCCTTGTAAGAAGAATACATATCCTTAACAAGGAGCGTGAAAACTTCTTCGTGCGTTGGAGCAAGAAGATAGTCAGCCTCATGACGATCTTTAAGACGGAAGATATTGTCGCCATATTCTTCCCAACGGTTGGTAGCCTCGTAAGGCTCGCGCGGAAGAAGTGCCGGGAAGTGAACTTCCTGCGCACCGATACCGTTGATTTCGTCGCGAATAATCGCCTGAACCTTGTTCAAAACCTTAAGTCCTAGCGGAAGCCAAGTCCACACACCTGGTGCAGATTTACGAATATAGCCTGCGCGCTGCATAAGTTTTGCGGAAGTCACGTCCGCGTCTGCAGGATCCTCGCGCAGCGTACGAAGGAATAGCTGAGACATACGAAGTACATTGGAATTCATGCGTTCCAATCTATTTGCGCATGAGGACATAAACACTTGTTTACACGCATCAACAAAAGTAATACTCGATTAAATCATAACGTGCAAAAATATAACAAAGCGACCAAAACGACTCAGCCGCGAGTAGTTTATGCCGTGCACAAGGCAAAAGCTTAGAATATTAAAACTCGTCGTCGAAAGAAAATTCGTCCGTAACGCCATCACCAGCATTTTCAAAAAGACTAAACTCCTGCTGATCCGCAAAATCACCATCTGCTTTTTTGGCAACAAACGAGGAAGCCCCATCGCTAGCAAGCAGCTCACTTGCGCACCTTGACGCCTCACGCAAAGATCCGTCTAGCAGTACAGCATCCGCCGAAACACTAAACGCGCGATCGTTAATACCTTCCAAATAAAGACCGCCCAGATTTTCCACGCGAGAAAGCGCAACATATCCCATTCCGGGAGCGAAAGTTCTACGCAAATCCATTACCGCACTATCGAGCGTCATACCTTGCGACTTATGAATCGTAATTCCCCACGCGCAACGAAGCGGCACTTGATTTACGCTAGCAAGTACAGTCTCACCGTCCGTCATTTCCCACGCTGCAGGCTTAAGAGTTACAATATTGCCGTTTTCAAACTCAACAATCGGCCAGCCGCCCTTAGATTCAGGCGCAAAACGCAAGACACGCCCAACAGAGCCATTTACGTACTGCTTTTCCTGATCGTTTCGCAACGCCATCACAGCAGCTCCGGCCTTCAAAACTAAACGCTCCGGAGCAAGCATATTCTTTTTTAAGCGCTCAACGAGATTTTTAGGTCCTGCTTCCGTTGCAACGAATTCGTGAGGCTCAGAATCAATTTCCGCAAGCTGCATATTATTTAAGCCATCTGCTTGCGAGTTCGTTGGGAAAAGATGTACTGCAACTTCGTCATCTTGCGGATACTCACCAAGGCGGCTAGCAAGCACTTGCTTATCGTCGTCACTCACGAGACCGCTACGAATATCCGTCAAAACTTCTAGCAACTTGCCGTCATCCTGACGATGTTGCTCAGTTAAATAGCACACAACAGGTTTCAAAGCGTCCCATGCAAACGATTCCGTAATATAGCCTTCCGGATTTTTTCCAGCTGCAGTATACTTTTCGCGCGACGAAATAAACTCCGAGCTCGGCTCGAACACGTCACGATTTCGCATAGAAGTGCTAACAGGCGGCAATTGGAAGAAGTCGCCCGAAATAACTACTTGAAGCCCGCCGAAAGGAGCGGGATTTTTGCGCACCTTCCGGCAAACTTCATCAACCATGTCAAAAAGCCACGCGTGAATCATGGAAACTTCGTCCAACACGAGCACGTCCGTGGCTTTTATGCGCTTTCCTCGCCTAGCTCTAATTGTTTTAAGAAGCGTATCCGTAAGCGCGTTTGAAACTCCAACTCCACTCCACGAGTGAATGGTTTGACCGTTTAAGTGCGTTGCCGCAATACCGGTAGAGGCAGTTACAGCAACGCTTAAACCGTTCTTTCGCATTGCGCGAATAGCTTCGTTTAATACGTAGGTTTTACCTGCACCCGGAGCGCCGGTAATGAACGCGCTCGCGCCAGCGTTGATTATGGTTAAGGCTTCGGATTGCTTCATTGGCAGTACCTTTTATTGCGTTTAGTAGTCGCGCTTTATTTAATAGTAGCGTTGTGTTTAGTAGTCGCGCTTTTCTGCGGAATTTACGTCTTCTAGCGCCTCTCCGCGACGCTCATAGTCACGAAGCAAGCTCGTGCTTTCAATGTGTTGCGCACCGGCTTTTGCTTGAGACTCGCTTGGGCCTGGAGCTGGAACGAACATCATATCGCGGTAGTAACGAAGCTCATCAATCGACTCAATAATATCCGCGAGCGCGCGGTGACCGCCGTGTTTTGCCGGCTTATTGCGGTAAACGTCCGGGTAAAGCCTGCGCGAAATTTCCTTCAACGTACTTACGTCGATTACACGATAGTGCAGATTTGCCATTAAATCTGGCATGTAACGGTCGAGGAACTTTTTGTCGGAACCAACGGAGTTTCCAGCAAGATGAGCTTTTCCGCGAGCCGGCAGGAAGCGTTTTACGTATTCAACTACCTGCTTTTGCGCTTCTTCCAAAGGCAAACCGTTTTTATTCCACTCGTCAACAAGTCCAGAAGAAGTGTGCATATTGCGCACAAAATCGTTCATATGAGCCACAGCAGCGTCGCTTGGCTTAATCACTAAATCAATTCCGTCGTCCAAAACTTTCAGATTAAAATCAGTTGGAACTACAGATACTTCGCATAATTCGTCATGGAAAATATCGAGTCCAGTCATCTCGCAATCAATCCAAATTAAGCGCGACTCTTCCGGCGTAAACGTAAGATCTTCCTTAGCTTCAGCCATTTTCGTTCCTTTCCTAATATTTTTTCGAACCCATCAGCCTACATCTTCGTACCGACGAGACGCGTATTAAAAACGACGAAAAGCAGGCAAGTTGTAGATAACTTGCTTAACTTTTCGTCGTTTAATGCAAAATTACTTGCGATTTATACGCGATTTATACGCGATTTAATCGCGCAACTTACGCACCACGCGACTTAGTTGTGGAAACCGCTGTAGTTTGGTGCTTCTGCAGTCATCACAATATCGTGAGGATGAGATTCACGAAGACCTGCATCAGTAATACGAATAAAGCGTCCGCGCTCTTGCATTTCCTTAATATTGTGAGCACCAACGTAGAACATGGACTGATGCAAGCCGCCAAGCAATTGGTAAAGCACAGCGTTAAGTGGACCGCGATATGGAACTTCGCCTTCAACGCCTTCTGGAACCACCTTGTCGGAGCTGGTAACGTCTGCCTGGAAGTAACGATCCTTCGAATAAGACTTCTTACCGCGAGGAGCCATTGCGCCAAGCGAACCCATGCCGCGGTAAAGCTTGTACTGCTTGCCGTGAAGAAGAACCTTCTCACCAGGAGCTTCCTCACATCCAGCCAAAGTGCCGCCGAGCATAACGGTGTCCGCACCTGCAACCAAAGCTTTAGCAATATCGCCGGAATAGTGAATGCCGCCGTCTGCAATGCATGGAATACCAGCAGCCTTGCAAGCCTGAGCAGCGTCGTAAACTGCAGTAAGTTGAGGTACACCAACGCCTGCAACAACACGCGTAGTGCAAATAGAACCTGGGCCAACGCCAACCTTTACAGCATCAACACCAGCGTCAATCATAGCCTGTGCGCCTTGGCGAGTTGCAATATTTCCGCCAATAATTTGCACACCGTCGAAAGCCTTATCTGCCTTAATGCGACGAATCATGTCGAGAGCCAAGCGAGCCTCGCCGTTTGCGGTATCGACCACAAGCACGTCAACTCCAGCTTCCATAAGAGCGCACGCACGCTGCCAAGCATCACCAAGGAAGCCAATGCCAGCAGCAACGCGCAAGCGGCCCTGATCATCCTTAGTAGCATCCGGATACTGTTCAGTCTTCACAAAGTCCTTAACAGTAATCAAGCCTGTAAGCTTACCTTCAGCATCAACCAAAGGCAACTTTTCAATCTTGTTATCCGCAAGCAAGCGGTGAGCATCTTCCTTAGAAATATCGGAAGGACCAGTGACGAGATTTTCGCGCGTCATCACGTCCTTAACTTTCAAGCGATCGTAATCTTCGGAAGCAATAAAACGCATGTCACGGTTGGTAATAATACCAACTAAATGATTTTCGCTATCCACTACCGGAAGACCAGAAATATGGAAACGCCCGCACAATTTATCTAAATCGGCGAGCGTAGCATCTGGGTGAACAGTAAGCGGGTCGGTAATCATACCGGATTCACTGCGCTTAACAATATCAACCTGCGCAGCTTGATCATCAATAGAAAGATTGCGGTGAAGTACTCCAATACCACCGTTACGCGCCATGGCAATAGCCATATCGGACTCGGTAACAGTATCCATAGCTGCCGAAATAGTCGGCACTTTCATGGTAATTTCGCGAGTCAGACGAGTGGAAGTATCCACTTCGGACGGAATAACATCAGTTTCGTTTGGAAGCAAAAGGACATCGTCATAAGCGAGACCGAGCTTCTCGAAAATTGGTGGAACAGGAGCATACACGGATTTCGTGTTAATATCAGTTGTAGCCATAGGGTTACTATACGTTTTTGCTATGACGTTTGCCGAAACTCCGAACGAAACGCTACGAATTGCGAAGCTCGGGCAGGCGACGACGCAAGTACGGCATCATTGTGAGCACAGTAAGTAGCGCAGCAGCAAGAATCATTCCAACAAGCACATACACAGCTTTAAAGAACAGAATCATAATAGAGCCAAACGCAATCAGCGCCGCCCATCCCCATAAAATCAGCACAGCACCCTGCACAGAATGTCCGATTCTAAGCATGCGGTGATGCAAGTGCATGCGATCCGGATGCATTGGCGACTGCCCTTTAGCAACACGCCTAAAAATAGCCAAGCACATGTCAAGAACTGGCAAAAACAGCACAAGAATCGGCAACAAAATCGGCATAAATACAGGCAAATAAATACTCGTATGCACAGCCGACGGATCCAAATGACCGGTCATAATAATCGACGCGCAAGTAATTAAGTAGCCGATTAGCATGGAGCCGGAATCGCCCATAAAAAGTTTCGCAGGATGCCAATTGTGCATGATAAATCCAACGCACATACCTACCATTGCAACATCAATAAGAGTTGCCATTGAAGCGTAGGATGGCGACGTGCGCGCGAGCATGTAGGAGTAGGTTGCGAAAGCGATTCCGCCAATTGCAACAATTCCGGAAGCCAAGCCGTCTAATCCGTCTACAAAATTTACTGCATTAATTGAAGCAACGATTAGTATTGCAGTTATTGCGATTGACACGCTTGGAGATGCCGTCACGAGCGAACCGAGCGGCAAAGTTACGATTTGCAACCCTCCCCACGCTACAAAAACAGCTATAAGCAGCTGACCGGCAAGCTTTAGCATCCAATCTAAATCCCAAATGTCGTCGCATACCCCAAGCAGGCATATCATAACGGCTCCTGCTAGTACAACCCACGGCTGGTGCGTTCCTGCAAAAAGCCCGGAAATAAATGGCATAGAACTAGCGAATGCCATCGCAACTGCAAAACCAAAAAGCATACCTACACCACCCATACGTGGCGTTGGAATAGTATGCACGTCGCGAGCGCGAACTTTGCCAACAGCACCCATACGGATCGCAAGGTGACGAACAAGCGGCATAATAAGCCACGTAGCACCGCCTGCAATTGCTGCAATAAACAGGTATACCCTCATGAATGCGTCCTTTGCTATGCGATTACTTCGTTGGTTTTAGCAGCGTTTGCTAAATTTTCGCTTGCTTATTTTGATTGTAGCGATTTGTTAGTACCAGAAATTTAGTACCAGAAATAAGTTAATAAACTTACTCACTTAACGCATTACGAATTTCGCACTCCGAAATCACACCTTCGCGCAAAATCACAATGCCGTCTTTATCGTTTGAATCCGCACCAACTACAGTGCTTGCCACGTGCGAGCGAGTCGGGCCTGCGTTCAAATACAGTGGAATTTCGTTGCCGAAAGCCGCAAATGCTTCTTCCACACTGTCTGCACTTTCGTTACCGCTGCGATTCGCGCTAGAAGCAGCCAGTGGACCGGTGACTCGCAAAATTTGCATTAATTCCGGACAATCCGGCACGCGCACGCCTTGAGTTGATTCGATTGCTTGAGTTGTTTCAGTTTCTTGAGTTTTCTCATCAGTCTCATTCGTTTTGCACAGCGTTGCAAGTTTGGACGCAACCGAGTCCTTCTTAGCGCGCGCAATCGGAGAATATCCACCCGGAAGGAACTTTTTGCCTAAAATATCCAGCGGAGACGGCAAATACAGCCCAAGTTTTTCTAAATCTTCCACTCCGCTCATTAAAATTTGCAACGCCTTCGTGCGCGGTCTGCGCTTAAGCTCGTAAATTTTTGCAACTGCAGCTTCGTTAAACGGGTCGCAAGCAACGCCGTATACGGTGTCAGTCGGCACTACGATTACGCCACCCTCATTAATAATTTGCGCTGCCATTTGCAGTGATTCTTCGTTAATCGTGCAAATTTTACTCATTTTTAGCCTCTTTTGTTGCTTTTATTTATCTTGTTGCTTTTGTTTATTTGCTTATTTTATTCTGTTTGAGTCAAATCTTTCGTTTGAGTAAAGTCTTTCGTTTTAGTCAAATCTTACTTTTGCGCAAAAGTGTATCGCGGTCTGCCAGTTAAGTCATTTCCAACGCGCGCACGCGAAAAACCTACGCTTTCCGCATACTTTTTAAGCGCATCTCCTTGCGAAATATCGTGCTCCATAACCATCGCTCCCCCAGACTTAAGCAGCGCAAAAGCCGCACGCATAATCTGCTCCGGAATAAGCAAGCCGTCCGCAGAACCACCATAAAGCGCAACCGGCGGATCGTACTCTCGCACTTCAACTTGTTCTGGCACTTGACTTTCCGGCACGTAAGGCGGATTCGTTATTACTAAATCTACTTTGCCGCAAATTGCGTGAAGTTCCGGCGTGCAATCCGAAATATGCGATTTGGTTGCGTCTGCAAGCACAGCATGATAGCGACTGAAAATCTGAATATTTTCCCACTTTTTTGCAGTTTCTTCGAAATTTTTTTGCAAATATTGGAAAGCTTCAGGAGATTTTTCTACAGCCCATACTTGCGCGTCTGCAACTTCCGCCGCAATCGACAATCCAATTGCGCCCGATCCGGCGCATAAATCGACTACCGTCAGCTTGCTAATACCAGACTCTCTAAGCCAATCCAATCCAGCTTCAACAACAATTTCCGTTTCCGGCCGCGGTACAAAAACGCCCTTACCAACTTGCAAATCCAAGTAACGAAAAGGCGCGCGACCAACAATATGCTGCAACGGCTCACGAGAAGCACGCCTAGATACAAAATCGCTATATTTACTAGCATAATCTTGCGAAAAATCGGTTAAATCGCCAAGTATTAGCGCCTTGTTCAGCTCAGCTAAGCTTACGCCGCAAGCATGAGCCAGCAGCAAGCGTGCATCATATTCTGCTGACTCCACGCCTGCAGAATCAAGCTTTTTAACAGCATCGCGCAAAACTCGCAAAAGTTCTTGCATTTTAAGAATTGCTTGGTTATTTCAGTAATTTTACTTGACTTACTTGGCTTGCGCTAAGCGGTCAGCTTCATCCGCCTGAATATCACTGTCGATAACAGGCTGCAAATCGCCGTCAAGAACCTGATCAAGATTGTAAGCCTTGTAATTCGTGCGATGATCCACAATACGATTTTCTGGGAAATTGTACGTGCGGATTCGCTCAGAGCGGTCGAGTGAACGCACCTGTGAGTGGCGCATATCCGCCGCTTCTGCTGCCTCCTGCTCGTGCTTCATGGCAAGCAAACGAGACTTTAACACGCGAAGGGCTGCCGCACGGTTTTGAATCTGCGATTTTTCGTCTTGCATGCTAACAACAATTCCGGTTGGAATATGCGTCATGCGGACCGCGGAATAAGTAGTGTTCACGGACTGTCCACCAGGGCCGGAGCTCATGAAAATGTCGATCTTCAAATCTTTTGGATCGATTTCGATTTCGTCGTCATCTTCGTCTGCTTCTGGGAACACGATTACGCCAGCTGCGGAAGTTTGAATACGTCCCTGCGATTCCGTAACTGGGATTCGCTGCACGCGATGCACTCCGCCCTCATACTTCATGCTTGCCCACACGCCATCTTCTGGAGCAGGCGTACCTTTTGCTCGAATCGCAAGCTGCACGTCTTTTACGCCGCCAAGTTCCGTTGAATTTTCGCTTTGGATTACGGTAGTCCATCCGCGCTTTTCCGCGTAACGCATGTACATACGCAATAAATCGCCAGCAAACAAAGCCGCTTCTTCGCCGCCTGTGCCAGCTTTAATTTCCATAATCATATCGCGCGCATCATCCGGATCCCTAGGAATTAATGCAGTGCGAAGCTTTTCTTTTGCTGCTGGAATCTGCTCTTCTAAGCGCTTAGCTTCTTCAGCAAAATCTGGGTCATCGCTTGCCATTTCGTTTGCGGCTTCAAAGTCGTCGCAAAGCTGTTTGTAATTTAGGTAAGCGTTTACGATTGATCCAAGTTCTGCGTGCCTACGACCGAGCTTACGAATAGCATCCGGATTTGACGCAACTTCCGGGCTTCCCATACGACTTTCAATATCGCGATACTCTTCTAACGCGGTAACTGCTGCCGGGAATTGTTCCTCTACTGACTCAGCCATCATATTCCTTTGTAGTCACGCTTAACGCGGATTGTAAATCAAAAATTTAAATGTTAAATATTAAACACACATGTTTAGCACATAAAACGCCAGCCCCGATTCCGCGAGTTACACGAAAGCAGGGCTGGCGTCACAAAAGCTACTTAGTCTTCTTACCGTAGCGCTTCTCGAAGCGAGCCACGCGACCGCCGGTGTCGAGAATCTTCTGCTTGCCGGTATAGAATGGGTGGCACTTTGAGCACACGTCAACCGTCATGTGATCGCCATCAGCGGTAGAACGAGTTACGAAAGTGCTTCCGCAAGAGCAGGTAACCTGCACTGCGTGATAGTCGGGATGAATACCCTGCTTCATAATGTCTCCTATGGAATTCGGGCGACCCGGGTCGCAAAGCCCCAATAGCTAAGCGTGAACCGGAACCTTCGCAATTCTAGTCACCACCCTCGACGCGCTTATAATCCGCATAAAAATGGAGCGCATGAAAAATTCAAACGCTCCAAATTTAAATAAATTATTTATTATTGCGACGCTTGCGATGGTGTTTGCCAGTCTTTACAACCGCGAGACCAATTGCTGCGATTGCTGCCGACAAAATACCAGCGGATGCAGAAGAAACCGTATTGCTACCAGTTTTAGCTAATTCCGGCTTTGCTTCAGCAGTTTCTTTTACATCCTTTTCTTGCTTCTTTTCATTCTCAATAGTTACGTCATATGAAGTATAAGAATCAAGAGAAGGAATAGCTTGTTCAGGCGTTGGAGCAGGTTTGCTCTCAGAAATCACATCAATTTCAACAGTAATTTCCGCTTCGCGACCATACTTGTCGGTAGTAGTAAACGTTAGCTCAACTTTCGGCTTGCCGTCAACAATCTTAGGCGTGCCAGAAATCTTGCATTCAGTACCAGCGCAATTTGCGTTAATGCCGTTTACAGAAGTTAAGCCTTGAGCAACTAACTCGTTAATAGTTACTTTCTTGCCGTCTACTGTAACCGTTGTGTTATTAACATCTCCTTCAGTCATGTTTTGCAATCTGAAGTTCGTTAAAACACCCTCGCGAGCAGAACCACTAAACTTAAACTTCATAGGAGCCATCTTCTCGAAGTTTGCAGTAATAATGGTTTCAGTTTCTGGGAATACCATTGCAATATCAGCGTCAGTAATACCAGCTTGCACAAGTAAATTCTTCAAAGCTTCAATAGTTGAGTGTTGTGAATTACGAATTATTTTTGCCGTATATGACTTTCCTAATGTTTCAGCAACAATAGCCAATCTATTACGACTTGCTTCATAACTCATATTCTCGTTATTTATAGCTTCAGCAAGAATATTCTTTATAGCCGCAAATGTAGAATTCTTAGATTTGCGGATTACATTAGCTGTAAACGACATGCCATAGCGTTCAGCAATCTTAGCTAATGTTTCACGCTCAATATCAGTTGATTTGTGGTTATCAGCACTGTTATAGATGGTATCAATATGTTTAGAGTAAGATACTTCATCCCAATTCTTGAATATGTAACCTTTGTTAGCAAGAACGTCTGGAATATAATTCTTTATTTCAGACATTCTATCTTTACGCACCCAGTATGTATGCATTGGTGACTGCATAGTTCCGCCATTGCCAGCTACATACGTTACCTTTGTATAGTTTTCTAAAATGAACTTTCCTGCTTGGCTGCCAGCTGAAGGCAAATCTCGCTCTGCAATCACATTCGGAAGCACTTGAATAGGTACATTTTCATAACGTACTATCTTTGCACCCTTCTTATTTGGATCAGATGTTTCAACCTTCACTCTAACGGTAGTAATTCCAGGCTTCGCAATTCGAACAGAATTTGCACCGGAAGAATAAACTACACCAGCACCGTGCATGCCCGCAATCTCTAGGTTATTAGGATCAACACCAGACACAAGCTCATCAGGAGCAGGAACTTCATCTCCAACACTCTTAACAAACTGAGATACATTCACAGGCATATCAGCAATCTGATTTGCAACATATACGCGAATTTGTCTATTCTTATTTGTGTCAGTTGACGGAACAGGCTTGTTGCCTGCATCATAAACTTCCCACTTGCTAAAGCCCTTAAGCTGTTGCTTTAACTCATTAGTTTTATTATTAACGTCATTTTCATATGTAGCACTATCGGACTTAAAGTAGATAACTTTCGGTTTGTATGAGCCATCATCCCACTTCCTTCCGAAAGCTGGTAAGAACACATACGGCACGTAGTTATCTGGAATTTTCTCATTACTCTTCGCGTCGATGATGTTCATCACCTTTTCATACACTGCTTGATATGTAGTATTTTCAGAGTACTTTAATTTACGAATCTCATCATTCGTTAACAACTTTTCACCATTCGCGTTTTGCACATCAACGCTAGTTGCAGATGCTGGTTCACTTACCATCAAAGTAGTGACAGGAATTGTAGATTGATTTACTAAGCTTCTTTTTGCACGCGAACGAGCATCAGAATTATCATTATCAACAAAATTCTCAAGCTTCCTCCAACCTTTGAACACGTAATGGTATCCATCAGCGTCATAATCACTTCCAACAGCTTGTGGAGCTTTTACGCCCGTAACATCGTCTTTAAGAACGTAGTACAGCTTAGTAGCATCTTTATCAAGGCTGCCCTGATCTTTATGATCAACTTGATTGGCATTTATAAAGTTGACCTTAACATACTTCTCTTGATTGAGAACAAGGTCACGCTCTGCTGCAACACCAGTAAGAGTAGTTTCAGTAGTAGTACCAGGCTGAGTACCTGCCTCATTCTTCGGTAGGCTCTTATCGTACATCAGCTGGTAAATCACCTTTAAGCGTCCTACAAGTCTATAAGTCTTGTAATCTGCTGCATCCTTATACTTAACTGTAACTTTCAAAGGAACAGTGTACAAAGCAGGTTTCTTAAGCATCTTCTGCTTTAATGTATTTTGTTCAGCTTCAGTTGGTAAATCATATTCGACTTTTATGTCTTCTACACCATTATTCATAGCAGCATCTGCTTTGAGTTGAGGCATATTAGTTATAAAATCGGTTAACTTCGGAAGCGAATCTTCCTTACCTTGCACAGCAACCAAGTAATCAGCCTGCACTGTTGGCTCTGTCCAAGGAGTTTGATCTGCAACGAACTCTTGGAATGGCTCGTTGACTTTCCACTTGTTGTCAGAGTCAGCGACATTTGGAATTGAATCAACCTTCTTACCATCGTTAAGCATGCTGCTTCGAGACCAAGTTCCCTTAGCGCCAGTTAGCTGATCATTAAGCCAAGCTAATGCGCCACTTCCTTCTTTTGTAATCTTCTCAAGATCAGTGCCCTTCTTTACGTAGAACACTTTAGGGCCGCTTGTGCCATCCTTCCACAATCGCCCTGGAGCAGGCTTGAAGATTGCGACTACAGCATCCTTAGGAACTTCACCACCGTCAGAAGTGCTAGAGAAGTATTCAATCTTCTTGTAAACAGCGGTGTAAGTTTTGCCAGCATCAACTTTCACCGTAATATCTTTATAACGGCTTTCAGAATCTATATCAAACTTCTGCTCTGGCTTAGGCGTCTCGGCAGTAGGCTTTACGACTTCCGTTGCCCAGCCCTTGAACACATAGTAGTAATTATCTTGACCGTGATCCTTACCGAAGGCTTGCGGCACGCGGATTCTAACTTCCTTACCCTTATAAACGTACGCAGTAAGAGTAGTTTCTCCGCCAGCAGGATGATTAGCATTATCTCCATCGTGACCAACAATAGTGCCTTCATCATTCTTGCCGGTAAAAGTAATCGGCGCATACTCGTCAATATGCGCTTTGCCGTAGTTGCTAGTCTTAAACTTATCCCAATCGCTTGCGTACACCAAATCTGGCAGCACGCGGTACAGCACTTCAGCTTCAGCACTGTTATCACCAAGCTTCACTTGCACTTTAATCTTGTGCAAGCCTGGAGTGTTGTCAAACTTTTCACCATCAGCAAAGCTGAACTTAGCACCATCTGGATAATCACCAGCATTCGTTATAAGCTTCTTAGCATCATCACTATTTGCAATACTAATATTCTCAGTTGGCTTAAGCACTTGCGGAGCTGCAGCAACAGGAGCTTTTAGCTTGAATTTAGCAGTGTAAATTACCTCAGGACTGTTCTGCTCTTCGGAGCGAATCGGCAAGCGACTTACGCCATCAGCATACTGAAGCGTATGCGAGCCAACTTCAGACGAACCGACTTTTGAAGTCCAACCAACAAACTCAAATCCAGGCTTTGCTTTCACTGTTGGAAGTGGCATCTGGTATGCCTTCGTGCCCTTAATTGCGTCGTACACAAGAGCAGAGCCGTCAGCTACACTATTATTTTGCCAGTCAACAACGCTACCCATAGAGCCTTGCTTATCATCCACTTTGAACACGTAGCGCGTGTAGTTGGTTGGGCGATACTGATTATCGTCCTGGCGCTTAAGCACGCGAACGTCTTTATACTTGAAGGTGATTGTAGGGATACCGTTAGTCTGCTTACCTTCGCTATCAGTAGTATAAATAATATTCTTCTGCGTAGTTTCCGGCATAAAGCCTTCAATCGGCTTATAGAATGCTACGTCATAGTTTCTATTTACAGAGCTGACTTCGCTTTCTGGAAGAAGCTCCTTGCCGTTTTGATCAATATACTTTACCTTATACTTGCGCGTATTGTACGTTTGGTAAATAAACTCGCCAGTATTCTGACTCTCATCACTCGAAGCTTCAAAGCTCGTGAAATGCTTATCTGGGAAGTGCGTTTCGTCACTGTAGACTGCTTCAGCATTGTAGCGCAAATGCTCGCGCAAACCTGAAACCGTTTGAGTAGAAACGTGGTCAACCATCGCGGCTTTTTCTGCGTCTGAAAGACCCTCTTTGTTATAGTCAGCAAACGTGTACCCTGGCTTTAAGAATATGTGCTTAAAAGTACCGTTGTAGCGAGTATCCCTAACCCACACTGCATCAAGCTTTATATCTTCTACTACTTTATTGCCAAAAGCGTACGGCAAAGTTTTGCCGTTCTTAGTAATTTCCCAACCGTAGAAGTCGTAGCCCTTACGCGTTGGAACCTTTATATCATTCTTTTCGTCAATAACATTGTAGCGAGCGAACTCTTTTTTCTTAACTACATCTTGGATAGTATTGCCGTTTTCGTCAGTTCCAGGCATATGGTAGTCAAGCGTCACAGTGTGCTTAATATTAGTTGGCTTACCCCAGGCAGCGTAAAGCTTAATGCCGTTGACTGGCATTGTAATATCTTTGTTTTCGCCATTTATAAACTGAGTACCAGCCTGATCAACAGCCCAGCCTTTAAACACGTAGTCTTTTGGCAAATTTTCAGGACGAACGATGGAGTAAGTCTTGCCGTTAAGTGTGAATGTGTACTTGCCATCGAACTGAGTTGCGGTGTTATCACCACCATCTTTAGTTACAGAAGCATCATAAGATGTATCGTTTCCGTATAAATCTTTGTCTTCGCCCGTCAAATCTTTTTTGCCGCGCTTAGTCAAGCTATACTCGAACGGCAGGCTCTCTTTAGCAGAGCCATTGCCGTCCTTTATAGCATTGCCATCCGCATTATAAAACTGCACATCGTACGACTTGCGGTTGTACCTAAATTCAAGTAGTTTGTTAGTTTCAAATTCAGTTGCATCACCAGAATAATCTTCTTGTTCATCTACTGGAACGCCCCTATACTTTCGAAATGCTAAATGATACTTTTTAGCAAAAGCATTCTTCTCATCATCACTTAAATCATCCCAATTCCCATGACCATGAGATTCGTTATACCACTCTTCCCGATTATCTTCAAAGTCGAATGGATCTAACGAATCACCAACTTTTGTCTTATCATAACCATCAGCAGGATTAAAACCTGCAATAGATGGAGCTGTATATAAATAACCCGAATTGTCAGTATCATCTTTGCTATATGAATCAGTTGAAAGCTCATAATCATTGTCGCCTATATCATCGCCACCGTTTTTAGCAGACGCAATACTTTGCTTCCTAATAATCACCTGTATAGGCGCACTTTTACTACTGATATCAGCAGTAAGCAGACGCTGATTATCTTTTAGCTCGTATTGCTGTGCACTAGGATTCGAAGGGTCATCGCTAATTCTAGGTGCTATGCCAGCACCATTCTTAAGATCAACACGCAAACTAGGGTCAGCGAATTCTTTTTTAGTAAAACGATACGGAGGAGTGTCACGATAGCAACGTCTATCATCTCCTGCATATCCAAGTGTCCAACCTAAAGAGCCTGTGTTTTCTTTATTAAAATCTAATTCATTTACATCAGGCCAAATATCAGTAAGCCTTTGACCGTAACGAACATTTACGCGGTAACCTTTATGGTTAATTGCATTACCGCTGTCATCTTCGTTTTTGTCATCATACTCATCTGAGCAATTGCCGCCGCCAGCATAGCAATAAATAGTTGTTTTGCCGTTTTCGTCTTTTCTTTTTATAGCAGCATTGTTTAAGCTATCATTTTTTATACCAGCAGGCTTAGCAAAAATAAGCTCGTAAGTATTGCGGTCGTAAACTAAGTTAAGAGTGTTGTTTAAGTCGTTCGCGCAAAGCTGCGATTTACTGCGTTTGCCTAAATCTGGGCGGTCAGGCACAAGATCATATTCAGCACTGTTAAGCTTTTTAGTAAGATCCTTATTCACATGGAAGTAGCGCGTAAATAAATCCTTGCCTTTGTTTTTAGCGTCACCAGGATTCTTAGTATCATACTCTCCTAAGCTTGTTACAGGCGTATCGTTCATCCAGTTGAACTTTGAAATTAAGCCAGTTTTATGGTCAGAATCTTTTCCCTGCAGCTCTTCTTTAGTTAAGCCAAGCTCTGGGGCACTTACATAATCATCCGCGCTTGTTCCATTAAGAGCATTAGCGTCCTTAATAACGCCGGCATCATCCATTTTATTAAGCGCAACTTCACTGTCTGTCTTCACATTCTTGCGCTCAACAAGACCAACAAAGTCGTAGTTTGCAAGCGAATCCGGATGCTCTTTATCAACCAAATCAGCTTTTTGCACCCACACGTTCACGCGGTAGCTAGTAGTATTGTTCGCTTCCCAATTAGCGCGGAATTGCACATTGTGATCCGGCATCTTGTAGTCATCAAGAGAAACAATAGTATTCTCAGCATAAAGCGGATCACTCTCTTTGCTAGGATCTACTAAAGACCATCCTTTAAAAGTGTAACCGCGCCTAGTTGGGTTCGTAACTTGTGGCACATCTTGCTGGTAATACACTTTTTGAGCAGTAACATCCGTGCCGCCATCAGAATCGTACGTAACTTCATACGCTTTACGGTAGTAGCGAAGGTTCAAAACTAGCTTGTCTTTTTCATCTTCAGAATCCGAAAGCGGCGAGCTAATAAGATTATGCTCCGGTTCATAGCCTGGGATGTACGTTGAAACAGCTGTTACATCCGAGCCAACTGTGCCCGTAATCTCCGTAACGTGTATTTTTTCAGTAGTGCCATCCTTATGCGTTACAGTAATTACTTTACCTATACCCAAATTAGGAGCATCGATAAAGTTATCCTTATCCTTAAGATCCTGCACCAAGTGACGCACATAGTACTTAGCTGTTTTAGGAGCGTAGTTGATATTCAACTCGCCGTAGTACTGAATGCCGTCTTTTGCTTGTGGCTGAGCAGACGATGAAGATTGCGTAGTTGTCGTTGTTTGAGATGACGAAGTTTGCGGAGCTTGAGCGCCGTTATTGCCTCCAACAGCCTGCCTTTTCTTTACAGCGTATTCTTTAATAAGATTTTTGTCTAGACGCAAGTAACGAACAGCGTCCGCATTCGTACCGTCGTCAATAACGAACTCGTTTTTATCGTTTTTAATGTAGTACTGGTATGTGCCTGAATGATATACAGATGGGCGGTATCCAGCAGCCTTTGGAAGCTCAATGTACTCGTACTTGCCATCTTTGCCTAGATTATCGAAGTCTTCTTGATCAATTGTAAGCTCATACGGCTGCACAAGCTGCTTATTCGCAGCTCCGCCAATCGTATAGCGAATTTGCAAATTATACGTAGCTTTTGGCTTTTTGTCGGTTTGTACCTGTTCGTTGGCTTGCTCTGTGTTTTCAGCAGTTGGATGCTGCTCATTCGGCTTAATTACCTGGCTGTTTGGATCAGTTGCTGCGTTATTAGTTGTTGTGCCAGCGTTCGATGTAGAAGCAGGTGAAGGATGCTCATTGTTCGAAGCAGGCGTAGTGCTTTTCTCTTCGCCTGAGACGTTTGCATTTGCACCTTGTGCAGTTGTATTTTCTGTACTTGGGTTCGCTGTAGTTCCAGCACCAGCGTTAGACGCTGTACCTGTTGAAGGTGCAGGAGCAGACGGTGCAGTCGTATTATCTACAGTGTTCGCAGTCGGAGCTGCAGACGCATTATTTGCAGACGGTGCAGTCGAGGTTGCAGGCGCACTTGTTGTAGTAGTTACACTATTCCCGTCGGAAGCACCATCGCCGCTCTCAACAGACCTACGAACACGCCCCTTTGGCGCATTTGCATTACTTAATGCAGGAGCATTTTCTGCGTGAGTGCTTGAAGATTGTGCGCTTGTATTCTGCACTGGCGCAGGCGCACTTACTGCAGCAGATACAACAGATCCAACGGCATTTACCGTATTTTCAGTAACATTTGCCTCTGAACCTGAAGTTGCATTTTTAATCTCAGAAATATTTGTATGCGTAGCAGACTGAACACTATTAGAAGCTTTATTAGAATTTGCAGACTCAATATTCTTCGCATTTTGCAAATTCTTCGCATTCTGCAAAACACGTGCATTCTGAGCGTTCTCAATAGTCTCATAAGAATGTCCGAAATTAACCTGTTCTGAAGAACTGCCTAACTGCGAGTCAATTTCGCGCTGTTGTGCTTCTTGTTGTTGCGATTCGTGCTGTTTTGCTTCACTCTTACTTATTTCACGCTGCTCAATCTCACGCTGTTGTGCTTCACGCAACTTTTGCATTTGTGCATCATGCCGCGCAAGCTCTACAAACTTTTGAATTTGTGCACCCTTATTGAGTACGCCAGCACCCCAACGCTGCATGTTCAATTCTTCTACATCAGGCTTACCTTTGCCCATTTTTTGCGTCATATTAGACGCATCGATAATATCTTTTTGAGTAGGCTGAAGCGCGGAAGCTACAACAGATGGCAGCATCATTGCCAAAGTTGAAGCAACAGCAACTCCAGCAACTCCCTTATGCAAAGCACGAGAACGCTTCACCGCATGAGCCTTACGAAGTGTTCTTCTTGGTGCCACATCACCGTGTAAATCTTTACGCTCTGCCATTATTTCTCCTCACTCCAACCAATTTCAAGTAGACCACGCATACTTATAAATCTTCATATGTACTATACATGAATACAGTATATGGGCATAAAATAAACATTTTGTTATAATCTTTTATTCATTACAAATCAACTACAACTCATATTTACGCTTGGCAAATAAAATCACCTAACTAATAATATACTAATCAATACCCCCCCCCCCCAAAAAAAAATCACCCGAACGACTATGCCGTGAGGAATAAGTGCTCAAGCAGTTCGTAACGTTAAAATATGATACAATGTAGAAATGTGTGCTCTAGAGCAACAATTGTTTGAAAAATCAAAAGGGGTCGATCGGTTTCGACGGCGATCTGTTCGCCGCGGGGAAGCGTGCCGAGAATGCGGAAGTCCACTCGTAAACGTCCTTTCGCAAAAGAATAAGTGCTAAATCTAATCGCACTGAGTTCGCTCTCGCTGCCTGAGCTTCGCGCCAGGATTAACCAGTGAGCAGCTGCTCCGTCCACCCACTCACGTCTTCGGAGTGGTGCTGAACGTCATGAGAAGACTTGCTTGAATTGCTGGGCTGCAGGGCAATTCAGGGACTTTTACTGTAGATATGCTCGCCATGAATTGTCTGCTATAACATGGGGGCAGAAAAACTGCCGTGCGGCCAGCAGACTACGCACGTAGAAGACCGAGGGTACGGTCACCGGACCGGGGTTCAATTCCCCGCGACTCCACAAACGCAATAACGCCACTGCTAAAACAGTGGCGTTTTTTGTAGTAAATCCCAATGTTTCCAAGATTTAAGTTAAGCTTCGAAAGCATCTCCGAGATGGTGCTGAGTAGCGTGCTCAGTAGCATCAGAACTATTGCAATCAAACTCCCCCGCATCCGCAGCATCAACAATCGCGAGCGCAGCTTCCGCAAGATCCGGTCGCAACGCGTCCAACCAGTGGATGCGAGCATCCCTACCAAACCAACCCATTTGTTTGCGTGCAAGTCGTCGAGTTTTTTGTGCAATATCCGCAAAAGCCTCATCCTCTCTCCACACGCCATCCAAATAATCCATAATCTGCTGGTAGCCAAGAGCACGAGATGCAGTCACACCCAATCGCCCTCGAATCGCGCGCACCTCATCCACAAAACCCTGCTCACGCATAATTTGCGTACGTAAATCCACGCGCTTATCTAAATCTTCACGACGCAAATCTAAGCCAATTTGCACGCAATCAATCACATACTTATACTTCGGAAGCGTTGCGGAATAAGGCTTTCCCGTAAGCTCAATCACTTCAAGCGCGCGAATTGTACGTCGCGGATTGCGCGCATCCATATGAGCCGCAGCAACCGGATCCTTTTGTTGCAACTCATCAAACAGCGCACTCGCTCCCTCTTTGTGCTCGCGCTCCTCCAAAGCTGCACGAATAGACTCATCCGTGCCTGGAAATGTAATATCATCCACAGCAGCACGAGCATACAATCCCGATCCTCCAACTAAAATCGGCCTCACACCACGCGATTGCAACTCACTAATACACTGTCTGGCCAAAACTTGAAATCGCGCAACCGTCATCGTTTCTTCAGGATCAATTATGTCAAGCAAATGGTGTGGTACTTCCGCCTGCTCCTGCGCACTCGCCTTAGCCGTGCCAATATCCATGTAACGATACATTTGATACGCGTCTGCGTTGATGATTTCCGCACGAATCCCACGCTCAGCTAATTTTTTCGCAAGCGCAATACCAAGACTAGTTTTGCCTGAAGCCGTAGGACCAACTATTGAAATTACTTTAGGAATATTATCCTGCTTATTTTCAGACAAAATACACTCCTCGTCAAAATACTTTGCTAGATTTTGCTTGCGCTCAATTACCTAAGATATTTATATCACGCTTTGCAAAGAATATTACATTTACATACGCACTCCCAGACGTTTAGCAGTTTTTATAGTATTATTAAAAGACGTGATACTTGATCGTCATAACCGCGTAAACGCAGCAGAACTCTATGCGCGTCTTCATAGCAACGAAGCAGCTAATGAAAGCAGCAACGTTAGCAGCAATGTTGACAATACAAAAAACCAACAAAATTGCTCCCAATGCGGCAAAACTAATTCGCTTATGCTTCCTGAAGACCAAATCGACGAATTTGTAAACATGATGCAAATTTACGAAGGAGCAATGTACGAAATAAGTACAAAGCTCGAGATTCTAGATAGCGAATTTCAGGTGCGGTTCTCTCACGACCCAATTCATCACATGGAGCGTCGTCTTAAATCAGTACACTCAATTTTTGAGAAACTGCAAAGGCGTCATCTAGATATTTCCACACGCTCTATACGCGATAATCTTTTCGACGTAGCTGGAATTCGCGTAATTTGCAACTACTGCGACGATGTGTATTCTGTAGCGCAATATCTTTCTAAACAAACAGACATTCAAGTATTGCAAGTTAAGGATTATATTAAGAATCCAAAACCTAATGGATACCGCAGTTTGCACGTAATTTATGCAGTTCCTGTGTTCTTGTCTTCTGGAGCACACTACACGCCAGTTGAAGTGCAATTCCGAACTATTGCTATGGATTATTGGGCTAGCTTGGAGCACGCTTTAAGATACAAAGCCGGTTTGCCGGATGCAAAGTTGGCTGAGCACTCTCAAACTTTGCTCGATTGCGCGCATAGCTTGCAAAATATTGAAACACAAATGCAAGGTATTCACCGCGATATTAATGGTGCTCCTCAAGTTGAAGAAGCACCTAATAGTAAGGCATAATATAAATACGAAGCGCAAGCTTATGCCATATTAGGCGTAATCTTATGCAAGATTAAAACCAGCTTATTGTACGAACGTATAAATTATGCTGTATTTTTTTAGCATTTTCCCAGATGCTTTAATTATAATTATGTGAGAACGTTGTCTTGACAGCGTTTTATTTCATAGCTGTTAAGGAGAAATAATGACAAACTTTACTCAAGATTATTACAGAAGCGGTGCTCCTGAAGTTATTGACACTCAGGCAACATATGCTTTTGAAGAAGCAAAAAGAGTTTCAGTAGGACGCACTTATGGCGAAATGACGCTTGGATTGATTGTTACAACTCTTGTGGCACTGTTCACTCAGAGCGGTAATTTCTGGCTTAGATTTATGTTTGCAACCCGCGGATGGGGTTGGATAATGTTGGCAATTGCTCAGGTTGTGATAGCAGTTGTTCTTGGAACACGCTTAATGAAAATGAGTGAGACAACAGTACGAGTTTTGTTCTATGCTTATGCTGCTTTAACAGGATTTACTTTAAGCTCAGTCTTTCAAGTATTTAGCCTTGGATCTGTGGCATTAGTATTTGCTTTAACTGCAGGATTCTTCCTGTGCTTGACAATGCTTGCACTTACTACAAAAAAGGATTTGCTTAAAGCTGGTCCAATTTTAATGGTTGCATTACTTGTATTCGTTGTTGCGCAAATTATTATTTCGTTTATTGGGCAAGATACTGGAACAATGCGTCTTATGGCTGGAATTGGCATCGTTATTTTTGCAGGTTTAACAGCTTACGATGCTCAGCAAACTCGCGCATTACTTGCACAATATGAAAATCAGCCTGAAATGGTTAAGAAAGTATCTATTTTCTGCGCATTCCAGCTGTTCTTGGACTTCATTAACATGTTCATCTACTTGCTAGAGTTGCTTGGAGATAATAGAGATTAGCAATACTAAAACTAACATACGTGTGTTAGTTGCTTAGCTATTTAACCCTGCCAGATTAGTATTTGGCAGGGTTTTATTATGCTCTCTGTACTCCAAACGCGAACGCGTTAACAGTGCCGAGCGTTACTAACACCCATCTCTCACACACTTCTCAAATCACCTACCAGAGACAGACACTAACGCAGAACACAAACTGCACCAGTAACGAAAAAACAGTGGCGCTCACGCGGGTAACGCGCTCGCTTACGAAACTCGCGTTGGAAGTCCCCCGGACTTCCAACCTAAGCGAGTTTCCGCTCCGAGTTGCTTTCGCGCGCTAAATCGCAGCGCTCAAGCAGGTCGTCGCGCCAACGTGAGCATCAAATCCCGCGATTGGAGCTCCAAACCCACCAAAACACTCCAAACAAGAGAACACTACCCCACTAATCTGCCCTGCCTTCGTCTTTATTGACGAAGGCAGACCTCGCTTGCGTTGAAAGCACACCGTGCTTTCAACTCTAAGCAAGCTCGGCGCTCCGAATTGCTTTCGCGCGCTAAATCGCGCGCTCAAGCAGGTCGTCGCGCTGATAAAACAAGCGCATACAACAAAAGACCCCACGAGTTTCCTCGCGGGGTCTTTATTAAGCCTTAGCTAATATTTTTCAGTTAGAAAAAATACTAGGCAAGAATCTTGGTCACACGACCGGAACCAACGGTACGGCCACCTTCACGAACTGCGAAGGTCAAGCCCTCTTCCATTGCGATTGCCTGAATCAACTCAACAGTGAAGGTTGCGTGATCGCCTGGCTGAACCATCTCAACGCCGTCTGGCAAGGTGATAACGCCGGTGACGTCGGTGGTGCGGAAGTAGAACTGTGGACGGTAGTTGGAGAAGAACGGCGAGTGACGGCCACCTTCGTCCTTGGTCAAGACGTAAACTTCGCCTTCGAACTTGGTGTGTGGGGTCACAGAACCTGGAGCAGCCACAACCTGACCACGCTCAACATCGGTACGGTTGATACCACGGAGAAGAAGACCAGTGTTATCGCCAGCCTCGGCCTCATCCATCTGCTTGTGGAAGGTCTCGATGGAGGTAACGGTGGTGGTCTGAGTTGGACGCAAACCAACGATCTCAACTGGGGTGTTGATTGGGAGCTTACCACGCTCAACACGACCGGTGACAACGGTACCACGACCGGAGATGGTGAACACATCTTCGATTGGCATCAAGAATGGCTTGTCAAGATCGTGAGTTGGGGTTGGGATGTACTCGTCAACAGCCTTCATGAGCTCCTTGACGGTCTCTACCCACTTCTCGTGATCTGGAGCGTCATCATGCAAAGCACCGTAAGCAGAGGTGCGGATGACTGGGCAGTCGCGATCGAAGCCGTTTTCTTCGAGGAGGTCACGAACCTCTTCTTCGACGAGGTCGATAAGTTCTGGATCATCAACCATATCGCACTTGTTCAAAGCAACGAGGATCTTCGGGACACCGACCTGCTTAGCGAGCAAAACGTGCTCACGGGTCTGAGCCATAGGACCATCGGTAGCAGCAACCACGAGGATTGCGCCATCCATCTGAGCAGCACCGGTGATCATGTTCTTCACGTAATCAGCGTGGCCTGGAGCGTCCACGTGAGCGTAGTGACGCTCAGCGGTCTGATACTCGATGTGTGCGATGTTAATGGTAATGCCGCGTTCCTTCTCTTCTGGAGCGGCATCAATCTGATCGAAGTCATACTGAGGGTTCAGATCTGGATACTCGCCATGCAGCACCTTAGAAATAGCCGCGGTCAAGGTAGTCTTACCGTGATCAACGTGACCAATGGTACCAATGTTAACATGCGGCTTAGTACGCTCGTACTTTTCCTTTGCCATGTGTTTGTCCTCCTGGACGTCTCGTAGTTTGCCTCACACATTTGTGAGAGGTCTTTCGCTACATATTACTGGGTTTCTGGGTTAGGTGCCACTTCGGTGCCAGAACCCAGTCAACGTAGGAAATTCTAGCGTTGACCGGGGACAGAAAACACCGAAGTAGCGTGCGCTTTATTCGCCGCGCTGAGCCTTAATAATCTCGTCCGAAACGGCCTTCGGGACCTCCGCGTAAGAGTCCATCTGCATGGTGAACATTGCGCGGCCCTGAGTCTTGGAACGAAGATCGCCAATGTAGCCGAACATTTCGCTCAGCGGCACCTTGGCGTCGATAACTTTCACGCCAGTGGCATCAGTCATAGACTGGATGTTACCGCGACGAGAGTTCAAATCGCCCATGACGTCGCCCATGTACTCTTCTGGAGTACGGACTTCGACAGCCATAATTGGTTCGAGAATTACCGGATTAGCCTTAGGAGCAGCTTCCTTGAAGCACATGGAACCTGCAATCTTGAAGGCCATTTCCGAAGAATCGACATCGTGAGTCTGACCGTCGGTGACGGTTGCCTTTACACCCACAACTGGGAAGCCAGCCAAAACGCCGGATTCCATAGCTTCCTGCACGCCTGCATCGATTGAAGGAATGAATTCCTTGGTGATGTGGCCGCCGGTAACTTCGTTGACAAACTGGTAGGTTTCGCCAGATTCTGTGTCGAGAGGTTCGAAGTTCATCAAAACCTTTGCAAACTGACCAGAACCACCGGTCTGCTTCTTGTGAGTGTATTCCTGGTTCATAACAGCCTTACGAATCGTCTCACGGTAAGCAACCTGTGGCTTACCAACATTCGCTTCGACCTTGAACTCACGACGCATACGATCAACGATAATGTCAAGCTGAAGCTCGCCCATACCGGAAATCAAAGTCTGACCAGATTCCTCATCGGTCTTAACCTGGAATGTAGGATCCTCGTCAGAAAGCTTAGCCAAAGCCAAGCTCATCTTTTCCTGATCAGCCTTCGTCTTTGGCTCCACAGCAACCTCAATAACAGGATCTGGGAATGTCATGGATTCCAAAGAAATTGGGTTCTTTTCGTCGCACAAAGTATCACCAGTGCTGACGTTCTTCAAACCAACGAAGGTGTAGATGTTACCAGCTTCAGCTGAATCTACAGGATTTTCCTTATCAGCATGCATCTGGAAAATCTTACCAACGCGTTCCTTCTTGGACTTCGTGGAATCGTACACGGAATCGCCTGGCTTTACTTCGCCAGAATAAACGCGCACGAACACGAGCTTGCCATAGAATGGATGGGTTGAAATCTTGAATACCAATGCTGCGAATGGATCTGTATTAACTGGCTTACGGTCAATTTCAACAGATTCGTCGCCTGGCTTGAAGCCCTTAATAGATGGAACATCTTCTGGGCTTGGGAGGAAGTCGACAACAGCATCCAGCATTGGCTGAACACCCTTATCCTTGAATGCAGAACCGCAAGTTACTGGGAATGCCTTACGCTCAATGGTAAGCTTACGGATACCAGCGCGCATTTCTTCTTCAGTAAGTTCGCCAGTTTCGAGGTACTTCTCAACCAGCTCATCGTCAGCTTCAGCAACCTGATCCATAAGTTCAGCACGATACTGCTCTGCACGTTCCTGCAAATCTTCAGGAATGTCAACGGTGTCATAGTGAGCACCCATATCGTCCTTAACGTCATTCCAGACGTAAGCCTTCATACGAATTAAGTCAACAACGCCAACGAAGTCGTTTTCAGCACCGATTGGAAGCTGAATAACGAGTGGAGTTGCACCGAGCTTCTCCTTGATGGTCTTGACGGAATAGTAGAAATCAGCGCCAAGCTTATCCATCTTGTTGATGAAGCAAATACGTGGAACGCTGTACTTATCTGCCTGACGCCACACGGTTTCAGACTGAGGTTCCACACCTTCCTTACCATCGAAAACTGCTACAGCACCATCGAGCACGCGAAGGGAACGTTCCACCTCAGCGGTGAAGTCCACGTGACCTGGGGTATCGATGATGTTGATCTGATAGCGGTCATCAACGTCATGAGTTTGACGCTTCCAGAAGCAGGTAGTTGCAGCAGACTGAATAGTAATACCGCGCTCCTGCTCCTGAGCCATGAAGTCCATGGTAGAAGCACCATCATGAGTTTCACCGATTTTGTAGTTCTTACCAGTGTAATAAAGAATACGTTCGGTGGTAGTAGTCTTACCAGCATCAATGTGCGCCATGATGCCGATATTACGAACCATATTCAGGTCGTTAAGCACATCTTGTGCCATATTCTTATCCTTAGCTCTTTAAGATACCGATTATCTTGTGGATTACCAGCGATAGTGAGCAAAAGCCTTGTTTGCTTCTGCCATCTTGTGGGTATCCTCGCGGCGCTTCACGGAAGCACCCAAGCCATTGGAGGCATCGAGAATTTCGTTGGCCAAGCGCTCAGCCATAGTCTTTTCACGACGAGCGCGTGAGAAGTCAGTAAGCCAGCGGAGGGAAAGAGTGTTTGCGCGAGCAGGCTTAACTTCGACTGGAACCTGATAAGTTGCACCACCAACGCGGCGAGAACGAACCTCAAGATTTGGACGAATGTTATCAAGAGCGCGCTTCAATACAGAAACTGGCTCCTGCTCGGTCTTTGCCTTCACCTGCTCAAGAGCGGTGTAGACGATGTTTTCTGCGATGGACTTCTTACCATCGAGAAGGATTTTGTTAATCAACTGAGCCACGACGGTCGAGCCGTAGATTGGATCAGGAAGCAGTTGATGCTTTTTTGCAGGTCCTTTACGTGACATGTTTTACTTCGCCTTCTTTGCTCCATACAGGGAACGACCCTGCTTGCGGTCCTTGACACCCTGGGTATCTAATGCGCCACGCACGATGTGGTAACGCACACCTGGGAGATCCTTCACACGGCCACCACGCACGAGCACGATGGAGTGCTCCTGCAAGTTGTGACCTTCGCCTGGAATATAGGCGGTTACTTCAATACCAGAGCTGAGGCGCACACGAGCAACCTTACGAAGCGCGGAATTTGGCTTCTTAGGAGTGGTGGTGTATACACGGGTGCATACGCCACGACGCAGCGGGCTACCCTTCAAGGCCAAAGTCTTTGACTTTTTCGGCTTGGCCTGACGTCCTTTACGGACAAGTTGTTCAATCGTAGGCAACTTAAGTTCTCCGATTCATTGTTATCTTCTATTTGGTGAAAACCGCCACACTGCAGCACACCATAACCAAAGAATCGGTTAAAGAGTAAAAGCCACAGTCCACCGGCCCGATGGCCCTCGCACCTCCAGCCACACATTACTGCGCGCTATCTTTGGCACTTGGGATATCCCAACCAACACGCCTATAACATAAGGCACGTTGTTGGCACACACAAATTGCTATTATACACCTAATCTTGACAATGCAATTAATAAAGTTTTAAAACCCTATTTAAGAATTGGACGCACAGGAGCAGACACATCTAAGCTGCGTTTATTGCCAATTTTACTAGGATCATCAATAATCTTGGCAACAATAGCTTTCTTTAACTCAATCTGAGACGAATTGCCCCATATGATAGTTTTTTTAACATCCCCTAATTCTGTTTCGACAGAATCTTGAGTTTTTGCACTAACTTTCGTAACTCTAGCTCGCAAAGATTCCGAAAGTGAACTAACAATTTTTACAGCTTCAAGTACCGCTCTATTATTCAAACTTCTTTGCACATTTGAAACTTCGATAACAGGTATTCCTTGCGTTGGAACTTGAGCTACGGCATTTAACACGCGACCTTTAGCGTCAACAGCAGTTAATTTATTGCTATCTCGAGTTTTGAGCATTGCTGCAGGACGTTGCGCATGTACAGAAACATGCAAACCATTAGGGAAATTCTTAGAAACTTTTGCTTCAGTTACACCAGGAATATCGTTAAGTTGGTTAATTACTTCTTGAGAAGAAACTAAAAATAGCGATTTACCAACCTGAGTTGACGCAATTGAAGCAATTTTTTGCTCACTCACCCACTCGTTAGAACCAGAAATACTTATATCGTTAGACTTAAGAAGAAAAACTGGCGAGAAGAATAAAAACCAAACAATCGCTGAAACAGAAGCAATCACTGCAAGAATTGCAAGAATTCGTTTAACAGTAAATTGCAAATAAGCAGATTTACGTTCTTTCAAACGCTCTCGAAAATTAATTATTCTAGGACGAGTAATCATTCCAAGAGAACCAGAAGTTTGACTTAAAGTTTTTCTTACAAAATCAAGCTTCGGCAAAAGTCTAGCGTCAACAAACTTACCTTGATGATTTTTTTCATTGATATCAGCTACTCGTATTTGCGATGTGTTTTGGCTGATTATATGCCTTTGAAAACGCTGGTCTTTGCGCAACGACGAAGCAGATCTAGGTTTAGAAATATGAATTTTTTCATCACGCGTTTTTTTGATACTAGATTTTTTTATATTAGATTTTCCGATATTAGATTTCGCACCACGAGCTACACCACTACGCAATTCATTATTAAGCAATTCAGCACTACGAGACGCACTGCTACGAGACGTAATGCTGCTGGATTTATTACTACGAGACTCTTCAGTACGCGCAATATTAAGACTTGAAACGGTACGACGATGCGAATTATTTGCATCAGCATCGTACGATTTGCTTGACCTCACGCGACCCATAATTACCTCTCGTAATAATCTATTTATATTTTAATCGCTTAATTTCAAAGCACTACAATGCTTCTAGCATAACAGACGTCATAGCAGTAATACTTCCTGCACCAACTGTAAGCAGCACATCACCAGATTTTGCACGCGAAGCCAGTTTCAACGCAGCTTCGCGCATATCGTCAACCGCTTCAATTTTTACATCAAGATTCTGCAATTTTGCAGCTTTAACAATAGTTTCAGCATTAATATTTGGAAAATCTTCCTGCTTTTCGCGAGCTGGGAAAATTCCTGTAACAATTACGTCGTCTGCAAGAGCCAAAGATTTTGCAAACTCACTAGCAAAAGCCTGCGTTCTGGAGAACAAATGAGGCTGAAACAGCACGCGAAGAGTAGAAGAAGTGTACTTTCTTCGCGCAGCGCGCAATAGTGCAGCTATTTCAGTTGGATGGTGAGCATAATCGTCCACAACTGTCACACCATCAACACATCCACGAATATCAAAACGACGAGACGCACCTCGGAAGCTTTCTGCACCACGAGCCGCATCTTCTGGATTCATACCGAGCAATACTGCAGCAACAATCGCTGCAGAAGCATTAAGCGCATTATGCAAACCTGGTATTAACAAGCTAACTTGCACCTTATTCGAACATTTAGCATGTTCATCCAAAATTTTTTCTGGCAATACAAGCGTAAACATTTCTCGACCACTTACAGCTTGCTCATTTTCATGCTCAATACTTGCGAACATAGCTAATTTTTGTACGCGCGAGCTGACTTTCATGCTCCAAGTATCCAAATTACCGTAAGCAATTGTTTTGTTTAAAATATTATCCGGCATAGCTTCAAGTACTTTTCTAGCACCTTCGTCTTCTGCACAAATTATTACGTTATTAATAGCATGACTTACGTGCTCAACAAATGCTTCTCTGTATCGTTCACTAGAGCCATAATGATCCAAGTGATCTGCTTCAGCATTTGTTACGATTGCAATACTTGGGCTGTATTTTTCAAAACTTCCGTCAGATTCGTCAGCTTCAGCAACCATAACAATTCCATTGCCAGCATGACCACCGTCTAAAACTGTTCCGTCTGCGGCTTGAATAGATCCGCCGATTGCGTAGCTTGGATCAGCCAAATCGCCTGCTGCAGCCACAGTTAATATATGAGAAAGAAGTGAGCTAGTAGTTGTTTTACCATGCGCTCCAGCAACAGTCACGCCAGTTTTTGCAGATAATAATAACGCAAGAATATCGCTGCGATGAACAAGCTTTATGCCGCGCTCATGTGCTGCCATAATCTCCGGATTGCTCGGTTTAATAGCGCTTGAATACACGAGTACATCTGCATGCTCAACGTGTGAAGCACTTTGTCCAATTTCTACTTCAATACCTAATTCTTCCAAGCGTTGAGTGTGATCATTTGCTTCGCGATCACATCCACTTACGCTTACCCCCTCTTCATGCAACATTTCTGCCAGAACACTCATTCCAGCTCCACCAATACCAATAAAATGCACTCGACCTAATTTTGAAATTGTTTGCGAATCATCAAATGCTGATTTTACTGGGTTTAAATCAATATTATTATGAAATGAAGTTGTATTGCTATTAAGATTAGTCATTACTTTCTGCCTTCTTTTGCGATTTCAAGAATATGCTTCGCCATAACGTCTGCAGCATCACGAATACCATAATTCCAAGATTTAGTACGCATAGCTTGTAATTGCTTTTTGTTTTGCAATAAAGCTAATCCTTCATCTATAAACCACTTTGCATTGAAATCAGCATCATTTACCATTACTGCTCCCCCTGCATTTACTACAGGCTCAGCATTGAAACGCTGCTCGCCGTTGCCAATAGGCAATGGCACGTATACAGCAGGTAAGCCAAGTGCAGAAATTTCTGCAACCGTTCCAGCTCCTGCACGACATATAACTAAATCTGCACAAGCAAAAGCCCAATCAATACGCTCTAGATATTCTGCAATATGATAATCGCCACAGCCAGCATGCTCTGGTTTAATATCGTTTATTTGCGATTCGCCTACTTGCTTTGCAACTATATTTCGCACTTCTTCCGCTTTTGCGCGACCAGTTAAGTGAATTACTTGCGCATGTTTTAAAATATCTCCTGCTGCTGCAGCAACAGCTTGATTTATGCTTTTTGCACCCAAAGATCCGCCAGTAACAAGAATAATTGGACGTTTAGGGTCAACGCCAAGTTTTTGCGCACCTTCAACGCGAGCGGAATCATAATCTTTTTCTAATCTTTCACACAATTGAGAAATAGCAGGTCTAAGAGGTAAACCAACTCTTTCAACTTTGACACCTTTTCGTGTGCGCAAATCAGTATTCCCATAAACTGTTCCAACAGCATCAGCCCAACTTGCGCCCAAGCGATTTGCCATTCCAGATTTAGCATTCTGCTCGTGAATCACAATAGGAATATGCTGCGCATGAGCTTGAGAATATACTGGAGCAGAAGCATAGCCACCGAAGCCCACTACTATATCTGCTTTTCTAGCGGCTAGTATATTTCGCACTTTGCGTTTTTCGCGCATCCATCGAATTGGAAACTTAATTGCATCTAGATTTGGCTTACGCGGGAACGGCACTTTTTCTATAGTGTCAAGTTCGTACCCTGCATTCGGAACAAGACTTTTTTCCAAACCAACTTCTGTGCCAATTACACTAATTAACGCTTCAGGATTGAGCTTTTTAATAGCGTTTGCGACAGAAAGCAAAGGATTGACATGACCTGCAGTGCCCCCGCCTGCAAGAACAATATGCACTTCATGCTCAATAGCATTATCAAATTTCATTTCACTACCCTTGTTATAACTTTCATATTATAAAAAGTTGTAAATACTTACTACTTCGATATAGTAAGTTGCGGATTGGAACGCATAAGACCATCAGCTACGCCAATTGCGACCAAACACATAACAAGCGAAGAACCACCTGCGGACACAAACGGCATAGGCACTCCCATAACCGGAAGTATTTGCACAACAACAAGAATATTAACTAATCCTTGGCCTACAATCCACGTTGCAATACACATTAATGTGATTGAAATAAATTGCGATTTCGCTTTTAATGCTGAAGATAGTATGCACCAACCAATAATTACGTATAGCAAAATCACTGCTGCTGCAACCAAAAAGCCCATCTCTTCGCCAATAATAGCGAAAATAAAGTCATTGTGAGCGTAAGGCAAATAATTCCATTTTTCACGAGAGTTTCCGATGCCAACGCCTAATAGTCCACCAGAAGCCATTGCATATTGAGCGTGAATTGCTTGGAAACAAACGCCTTTAGCTGATTTTGCATCACATCCGTGCAAAGTAGCAAGAATACGTCGCATACGATTTTGGCTTGTTAAAACCAAAAGAGCAACCATTATGCAAGCAATAAATATGCTTCCAACAAGCCATTTTGTTGGGAATCCACCTAAGTAGAAAGCTATAAGTGCAATAAGAATAATAATTAAAGCAGTACCAAGATCCTTACCTGCAATAACAAGCAACAACGATACGCCAAGTCCTGCTGCTACAGGAATATACGCGCGCATTTGCACACGCTCATATGCTTGTTTTGCAGCAATCAAAGCTACTGGAAGCCAAATACATAATGCAAGTTTTGTAATTTCTGCAGGCTGCAAAGTCATAGGGCCGAAAGCAATCCAACCAGCATTACCATTAACTTCACGTCGTAAACCTGGAACAAATGTTAAGAACTGTGCAATAACAGAAATAATGTAAATAACAGCAACGTATCGTCTATAAACTGTAACTGGAAGTCGAGAAGCGAAAATATAGCCAATTAAGCCTAAAACGCAATACATTGTTTGGTTTACGCCTTGACCCCAAGGTGCAATTCCGTAGGTGATCATAGTTACTGAAGAACTAGAAAACACCATAAATAAGCCGAAAATCGACAGTATAACCACTGATACTCTCATGCCGTATAAGCACCACAGTGGGTTAGTTAAACTGCGCAAGCCAACGTATTTCTTTAATTCTGAATCTTGAGTTTTGCGCTCTAACGAGTTTTTTGAGTAGTCTTTTTTCGAGGAAAATATTCCAGATACAGTATGCGCTAATTTTGCGTATTTGATTGACTTTGCCGGCTTTGCTGTATTTGCTGGTTTCGCTAGCTTTGCTGGTTTCGCTGGTTTCGCAGCTTTCGACTTCTTTACATCTTTTACAAATTTTACAGATTCATTTAAAGAAGAACCTACAGATTTGCCAACTTTAGTAACAGAACTACTTACGGACTTACTTACAGACTTTCCTACAGATTTGCCTAATTCCTTACCCGCTTTGCTTGCATACGCTCCTGCTTTGCTTACGGACTCGCCTACTTTACTTGCTGAAGTTCTAATAGATTTTTTAAAAGATTCAAATTTTTGCTTTTGGGAAGAATGAGAAGAATCTGAATCTGTTTCAATATGATCTTCCATAATAACTTCTGAGACTTTGCACGCTAATGAACGCAAAAACTTTTTAGGCTTATTACTGTTGAATACCATGATTATGCACCCATCGTTGAGATTCTTTAGCAAAACGATTGCCGCGATCGGCGTACGAAACAAATTGATCCATAGAGGCACAAGCAGGAGCAAGCAGAACAACATCACCAGGCTTAGCATAACGCCCAGCAGCTTCTACAGTTTGACGCATAACAGCCTCACCGAATGAAGAATCAGGATTTACAAGCGAAGTATTCTCAATATACTCACAAACTAAGTCATCAACGCAATCATATGATTTAGCGCAAGAACCATCTTGTGAAACAATAGTTACTGGAATGTGAGGAGCTGAACTGTGAAGAGCTTCAACAATTGGACGTTGATCTATTCCAATAACAACAACTGCTTTAATCACATGAAGTTGGTTTGCAATTAAATCTTCAAAATGACCACCTTTAGCTAAACCGCCAGCAATCCAAACAACCGAATTATTAGCAAAACTAGCTAAAGATGCACAAGCAGCATGAGCATTAGTTGCTTTAGAATCATCTACAAATCTAATACAATGCGAAGGATTTTCATCTTCAGACATCAAAGTCGCAACTGTTTGAATGCGATGACCTCCAGGAGCAAACTCGCGTAAAGCACGAACTGAAGAATCTACGTCACCAGTTAAACCTAAAGCTAACGCTAACGCAGTAAGAGCATCAGCTAATAAATGCGGATACACACTGCCATCAGGCTCGCACAGATGTTTTAGCTCACGCAATTCGACAATAGGTTTTAGAGTGCCTTTAGTTCCTCCAGCAACACCGCTGTTATCTACAATCCAACCATCTTTTACGCCAATTTCACCATCTTTAGGCTCTTCTAACGTAAAACCAATCTTTTTACAGCCATCAGCAACTTGTGCACAATCTGCCAATTTGCTTACACGCTCATCTTGAGCATTGTAAACCAAAGCTTTTTGCACATTATTAAATACTTTTGACTTGTCACGAGCGTACGCTTCCATGCCACCATGCCAATCTAAATGATCAGCAGCAATATTAGTAATAGCAGCACAATCAAGAGCTAAAGAATCAGTGAAATGCAATTGGAAAGAGCTTAATTCAACACATAAGGCATCATGCTCACATTCCAAAGCAGCATGTGACACAGACTTTCCAATATTTCCCACAGCTGGAGCATTTAATCCGCAAGCGGTTAGCATTGCAGAAGTCATTTCTGTAGTAGAAGTCTTACCATTTGTGCCAGTAACGCCAATCCAATAAGCAGGTTTATTCGTGCGCTTAGAAGGTACGCGCAAGCGCCATGCTAATTCAACTTCGCTCATTATTGGAATATTGCGCGATGCAGCTTCTTGCAAAAATGGCGTGCGAGGGTTAAATACTGGAGATGTAACAACAGCATCGATTTTAGACCAGTCTATTGCTGAAAAATCATGTATATCGGCATCAGGCTTATTTTCGTCTGCAGTCACAGGCTCAGATCCAACAGCGCACAAAACCTCAGCTGCGCCACGACCAGAAACTCCAAGACCTGCAACTAATACACGCTTAAAAGCAAATGCTTTATCGCTTGTGCACGACTTACAAGTAGATTCAGACGAAACAGATACTTCATTGCCATCGACAATATTCATATTGAAGCCTTCCAATTTTTGAAATTAAATAAGCAAGCCAGAATGCCCTGCCCAATCGGCGTAGAACATCATAAGTGCAGAAAGCACAAACATAAGCTCAATCATCCAGAATCGCACAACAACCTTAGTTTCCGTCCAGCCGAGCAATTCAAAATGATGATGAATAGGAGCCATTTTGAACACACGCTTATGCGTAGCTTTAAAGAATCCAACTTGAATAACGTCACTTGCAGCTTCCATTACAAATAATCCACCCAAAATCACAGCCAAAAACTCTGTGTGAGTTGCAATAGAAAGAGCTGCAAATAATCCGCCTAAAGCCAACGAACCAGTATCTCCCATAAATACTTGAGCAGGATTCGAATTAAACCACAAGAATCCAAAGCAAGCAACAGCAGCACAAACAGCAATAATAGTTAAATCGAGAGGATCAGAAACAGCGTAAGAGAATCCGAAATGACCGCCTCCGCGCACATGGTAGCTTTCCCAGAAAGCAATCAAAGCGTAACCAGCAAAAGCAATCATAGAAGATCCAGAAGCTAAACCATCAAGTCCATCAGTCAAGTTTACAGCGTTAGACCAAGCAGCAATAAGGAAATTAACCCAAACAATAAATACTACAATTCCTACACCGTTGCCGAGTATAGAAAAATCAAAAAATGGTTTTTCAATAAAACTCATTCCAGGTTGAGCGCTAGCAATACCAGATTGAGTTGGCAATAGCAATGACAAAAGCGCGTAAATACTTGCAAAAATAATTTGACCAGTAAACTTCGCATGTACAGAAAGACCAAGATTCTGCTTTTTACGAACCTTAGCAAAATCATCAATAAAGCCAAGCAAACCCATTGAAAGCATTGCAAACAGCACCAAAACAGCAGACCATGAAGGCGAGCGACCAACAGAAACATATCTATAAAGAGCAGAAGCAGCCCAACCTGCTACTACAGCAAAGTTAATAACAACACCGCCCATAGTTGGCGTGCCGCGCTTTACTAAATGAGATTGTGGTCCATCTTGGCGAATGTACTGACCGTAGTGCAAACGATGCACTAAACGAATAAGCAAAGGCGTGCCAACAATCGTAACTACGAGCGACACCACAATTCCTACAATAAGCGCAATCACCGCTTAACCTCCGTTTACTGTTCCGTTTGCTATAATACTTAATTTATTAATTTCACACTTATATTGAGCATCGAGCAGTTAAATATTTGCCCAATGTTCAGCAAGCACACTCAAGCCTGAAGCATGAGAGCCTTTCAATAACACAACACTACTCGGATGCTCGGCCACAATTTTCCAAACAATATCATCAGCCTCATCCGCACTGTGCACAAAGTAGACTGCATCGTGAGAAGAAAGTAGTTTATTATTCCAAGAAGAACGTGCACCTTGAGCAATACAGTGAGCTAATTTATCTAAGTCAGAGTCCGTTTTTGAACCAACAGCAACAACTGCATCGACACTCGAATTTGCCACATATTCTCCAATATTTGTGTGCAATTCATCTTCGTTGCTGCCAAGCTCCAACATAGAACCAAGAACCGCTATACGGAAAGGTTTCGAAGATGCACTACAAGAATCATTTTCATAGGCGCACAAACCATCGATTCCTGCTTTCATAGAATCAGGATTTGCATTAAAGGAATCATCAATAAGTGTAAATTTCTCGTCATTCTTAGAAACTGTACTCAATTGCATGCGATGCGGGCTAATATGCGAAACTTTAGACAGCACAGAAGCAATATCATCTAAAGTCATTCCCAAATATCTAGCAACATTTGCTGCTGCAAGCGCATTCATAACATTATGCTCGCCTTGTATAGCAAGATGCACTTCAATATGATTCATTAGATCAGAAGAATTACTACGTTCAGTGGTAGTAAAAACTGCTTTACCAAAAGAATCTAACTTTATATTACTAGCTGAAAGTTGGTAGTCATCTTTACTAGCTGATTCCAGCAATCCGTTTTTAACATTTCTACCGAACCAGCGCACATGCTTATTTTCTACAAGACAAGACATTGCAGAAACTCGCTTATCGTCGGAATTTAATACTGCTATGCCATGTGGCAAAAGCCCACGCACAATCTCACTTTTTGCTTGCGCAATGCGCTCAACTGAGCCAAATTCACCTAAATGAGCCACACCAACTTTAAGCACTATTGCGAGATCCGGAGGAGCAATATGAGTTAAATTGGCAATTTCGCCAACATGATTAGCTCCCATTTCTGCTATTAAAAATCGAGTATTACTGCCAACTTGCAAAGCAGTAAGAGGCAAACCAATATTATTATTAAAAGATCCAACAGGAGCAACTGTTTCGCCTAGCGTGCTCAACAAAGCCTTCAACATATCTTTCGTTGTTGTTTTGCCAACGGAACCAGTAATACCAATAATAGTGAAAGGTTTGTTAAGATTGCGGCGAAGTTCCAAATTATGTTTAGCTAGCAAGCCCAGCGCTTCTATAGAATTATTCACAACTATTTGATTGAGATTAGTGCCTTCGACAACATGTTCAACAATAGCTACAACAGCTCCAGATTTTTCAGCATTCTTTACATAATCATGACCGTCAACATGTTCACCAACTATAGCTACGAACACAGAACCGTTACGGATTTGACGAGAATCACTAAAAACGGAATTTGCAACTAAATCTGTGTCACAACTATTAAACTCGTGTATTTCCCCATGAACAGCTTTAGCAATTTCGCTTATGCTCATAGGCATCATATCGGCATGATCTAAACTCTCAGCATTGCTGGCACACGAAGTTTCAACACAACTCATAACATCCTCCAAATTAGCCACATAATTAAAAGCTCTTAAACAAAACTCACGCAATTAATTTATTTGAAAACTCGAATGAAATCAGCATAATTCAGTGCAGTTCATGCGAAACTCGCAGCGCACTTTTAATAGTCCCACGACGAACACCAGCAGCTAACACCATTGCAATAGATAATGAAAGATGCCGCTGCACATCATTGCCACCAATTTGATCCGCTAATTCAGCTAATTCGTCAGACTCAGCCGATCTAGTAACACAATAAGCGTGCTCTCTTCCAGAAAAACCATAACGTTGACGCAACGCATAAAAACTCATGCCGGTTGCATATGCCGGGTAAAGCGGTGAAGAAGATGCCTTTGCACTAACTTTCACATTTGAGGCTGCATCTTTAGATTCAGAATTAGTATCAGAACTATCTTTAGACTTAGCATCAGATTGAGAATCAGACCCTGCGCCAGAATTGCTTTCATTCTGAGTTTGCTCAACGCCAAGAACATCAATACTGACGGATTGTAACGCGTTCTTAGCTAAAGTTGCAGAATTAAGTGCAATAACAACAGCTGCAGCACCATCTTCTGCACACACAGATAAAGCATGCTGTACATCTGCAATATTTAAAGGATATTGCAAAGACAATTCGCGCTGCAATGAAGTAGATCCAGCATCACTAATAACACCAACAGGATTACCTAACATATGCAAAAAATCAGCTAATCGCAAAACATTAGCATGGATCTCATCATCATCGTCACCAGCAATCGCAAATATTGCAACGCATGAAGAAGGATCTGCATTAATATCACAAGCAAGCTTGCCCAAAGCAACTGGATTAGCAGAAGAAACAAGCAAAGGCAGACCTAAATCTGCAGCCTCACCACGAAATTCTGGTGAAACTAATGCAGCATATGCCCCAGCATCACGTGCAGCTTCAAGCTGACGACGATCGATATGACCAATTGGCACAAATAATCCACCAGGACGCACATGACGCACATCATGAGCAATAGAAGTAATAGTTACCTCTGAAGCAAACGCAGGAACAACTTCAAAACCATAATTTTTTGCAGCAAAACCTAGCGTCACTCTAATTCTAGAGTATTCATCAACCGCACTCATTGCACACCCTACTTTATAGATAACAACATTGTAATGCGTACACTACCAATTCACAGGAACAGGATTTGTGCGTGGAGAAGAAGCTGGAATATCATACTTTTGCATTAAGAATTCTCCAATAGTTTTGAACAGTGGACCTGCAGTCATACCACCATAAATACCTTGTGGATCACGCAAAACAACTGTTATGACGAAGCGAGGATTATCCGCTGGTATAGCACCCGACCAGTCGCTGATTGTAGAGCTAAGTTTACCATCAGCGCCAGCAACTTCAGCTGTACCACTCTTTGCAGCAACACGATAACCATCGACACCAGCAAATCTGTGATAATGCTCACCAGAATTTTCCAAAGCATTCATCATTTGTGCAGCAACATTTTCATCCAAAACGCGCGTTCCTGCAGGACGAGGAGACTTCGTAACTCTACCATTAGAATCTATAACGGATTTAACTATTGACTGACGCAACCTAACGCCTTTATTTGCAATAGTTGCAATCGCATTAGTAAGCTGCAAAGCATTCACAGCATAACCCTGACCAAACAGAACGGTATCTTTCTTACGACCATCCCAAGCTTGAACGCTAGGAAGCAAGCCACAAGATTCTCCTTGCAAATTCAATCCCGAGTACTGACCAAGACCAAATTTATAAAGATACTCATAGCGTTTATCTATCGGATATTTTTCACCAGCCATAACCATACCGACGTTAGAAGATTCCGAAAGAATACCAGCTAATGTCCAACGCTCAACACCATGGCTAACAGCATCATGGAATGCTTGACCGTTCTTATTAAGAGTATTAGGAACAGCAAATTTATCAGTAAGCTTATGCGCACCAGTTTGTAACATTCCAGACATTGAGAAAGCTTTACCAATAGAACCAGGCTCAAAGGTTTGGCTTACAGCTCTAGAAACATTCACCTTAGCTTGCGTTGTTCCAGCTTTAATCTCATCAGTATCTTCCAAAGCAAGTATTTCGCCAGTACGAACATCTTGCACTATTGCAATACCCCAAGTTGCATGATATTTTTTCTTGCCATCAAGCAAAACTTTTTTAACATACCAATCGACATCGCTATCGATTGTGAGCTTAACATCACTTCCGTTGATTGCAGGCTTAGATTCAGTTACAGTACCAGGAATTTTCTCATTTCCTGCATTATTACCTTGATAACGCTGATATCCGTCCACGCCATTCAAAGTTGCATCTTTAGTAAATTCAAGACCAGTAACACCAACCTCACCTTTACGATCTTTAATATCTTTACGATTAACTTCATCGGCATTAGCAACAGCACCAATAACAGATCCAAGAATAGGTCCGCTTGAATATACTCGTTCACTACTGTTCTCTGCATAAATACACCCAGAAAGATTCAAATCGTCAATGGCACGTTTCATTGCAGGAGTCACGTTACGTTTCAATAAAACGTAACGACCAACGCCAGCCAGTTTTCCACCAAGTTCTACAGAACTCATGTGCAAAATCGGAGCAAGCAAACGGGCGACCGCCACAGCGCCCGTGCCTTCTACAGGCTTGCCATTAAGCATATGACAGTTATGCTCGGTTTGTTTTGTGCAAGGAGTCGGAACAAAAGCCTGAGCATTAAGTGGATCTCCAATAATATTAAATCGCTCAACACTTTGAGCCAACACAGCACCATTAGCATCAAGTATGCGCCCACGACGTGCAAGAATTGGTCGCACACGACTACGCTCAGCCTGAGCTGCTTGTGCAGTTGAGCGAGCATTAATAATCTGTATAAAACTTAGCTTTACTATTGCACCAACACCAATTAACGCAAAAACAATTGCAATTACGGTGCACTTACGCGCAAATATCTGCTGAGGAGCGAAACGTTGTTTGATTAAGTGGCGCATCAATGTTTCTCCTGTTTTGCTTTCTGTTGATATTGACGATTTTGTTGGTCTTGTTTTTGAGTTTTATTTGAGTTATTTGTTTGTTTTGAGTTATTTGTTTGTTTTGAGTTATTTGTTTGTTTTGAGTTATTTGTTTGTTTTGAGTTATTTGTTTGTTTTGAGTTATCGGCTTGTTTTTCGTGCTTAGTTTTCTCAGAATGACTATGTTTTCGTTTTGCTGCATAATCACTCAAGTCAATAGAAATAGAACCTTGTTGCGGAACCATTCCCATTCGTTGCGCTCTTGCAGGAAGTTCAGATTCCAAAGTATCTAATTTCGCTTGACGAGCTTCCACATCCTGATGCAAACGAGAAATACGCATCTGTACTGCAGTTTGGTCGAAGGAAATCTCTGCCATTTGCGTACGCAAAAGAAGCGAAGTCAACAACGTAACAACCATAAAAATCACAATAATCATGCAATTCACAAGAGGTACTTTGCGCGTATTGCTCCATGTCATAACCTTGCTGAATCGTTCAAGCACAGCAGAAGATTTACGTTGAGATGGGTTAAACACCGAAGGAGCAGAATTATGTACGTATTCTTTACGAGTCGAATTATCTTTAGTACGACCAGCTGGAGCTGAAGCAGAAGACGCAGAAGAGCGCAAAACACGATTTTGCATGTTCAATACCATGTCAGCGACCTCCTTTTATAGCTTTACGACCAGCCGCCTCATCTTCAAGCCTTGGAATCCAACGCTCCGGGATAGGGCGGCATAATTCGACAGCGCGCAAACGAACTGAAGAAGATCTAGTGTTATGAACAATTTCTTCTTTAGAAGCTTTCATAGCTCCGCGAGTAAGAGCTTTAAAGAACGGCTGAGCATCATCAGGAATAACAGGCATGTTTGCAGGAACATCAACTGTTAATCCTTGATTCATAAAACGTTTTACAGCTGTATCTTCCAACGAATGATAAGATTCAACAACTAAGCGACCATGCTCACGAAGATGTAAAGCAATTTTAGGAAGAGTACGGCTCAATTTATCTAATTCACCGTTCACTTCAATACGCAAAGCTTGGAACACTCGTTTTGCTGGATTTCCAGTAGCGCGATGAGCTTTCGGAATTACAGAGTCAACTAAGCTAACCAACTGACCCGAAGTAGCAATAGGCTCCGTAGCACGAACTTCAACAATACGACGAGCAATAGGAGAAGCAAAACGTTCTTCACCATACTCTCGGAAAATTCTAGTTAATTCTCGAGAATCATAAGTAGCTAAAATCGTTGCGGCAGTAGTTGCTTGCGTCGTATCCATACGCATGTCAAGTGCTGTATCGTGAGAATAAGAAAAACCGCGATCAGTTTCGTCAATTTGCAAACTTGAAAGACCCAAATCCATAAAAGCAGCATCAATACGGTCAATGCTGTTTTCTTGTAGCACTTCATCAATCTCATCGAATGCTGCATGTGCAGGAATAAAACGATTCTCGAGACCTTCGCTGCGCATTCTTTGCGTTGCTAACGAAAGTGCTTCAGAATCACGATCAATACCAATAAGTGTTGCAAAAGGCGCAGCTTTAAGAAAAGCAGTCGCATGACCAGCAAGGCCTAAAGTGCAATCTACTACTATTGCGCCTTTGTGTTGCAAAGAAGGAGTAACTAAATCAACACAATCCTGCAATAATACCGGTGCGTGAATAGCTGTAATATCTTTCATAGCATCAGTCATCACATCACCGCCGGAAGTACATCGTCAGCAATATCTGCATAACCTTGCTCACGATCGGCAAGATATTCTTCCCAAGCAGACTTATTCCAAATCTCTGCACGCGTACCAACACCAATAACAACAATTTGATCGCCCAAATTGGCGTAATCTCTTAACATTGGCGGCACAACAATGCGTCCCTGCTTATCTGGCTCTTCATCAACAGCACCAGAAAGGAACACACGAAGATAATCGCGAGCTGACTTATTGCTCATAGATGTGCGCTGAATTTGCGTTGCCATGCGCTGGAACTCAACCATAGGTAGCACGTAAACACAATGCTCCTGACCGCGAGCCATAACAAAACCAGTTCCGAGCTGAGAACGGAATTTTGCAGGAAGTGCAACACGACCTTTATCGTCAATTTTTGGAGTATAAGTGCCTAACAAAATAGGTGTTGCTGGATGAGTTGACACAGCTTCTTGATATTGAGAAGCATAAAAAGGTGCAACTGGCATAGCTGCAGCTTGTGCAGACGAATCAGCAGCGCCGGACGGAGTGGAGGTGAAAACCGGTGCTGGCATATATTGCTGCATTGCTGGCATAACAGTTGAAGGCATACCATAATAACCCTGAATTGACTGCTTAGACTGTACAGGTTGAACAGGCTGAACGTATTGCTGCTGAGACACTTGTGAATCTTGCATTTGCAGTGGCATCTGCGATTGCTGAGAAACATTTGAATCAGCAGCTTGTTGAGCCTGATTTATGGAATGCGAAGAGGAAGAATTGGCGTTATTGCGCGGTTGCTTATCAGCAGCACGACGTGCCATACTCCACCTCCTTAACTCAACATGTACTATGCCATTTACACGTTGTTCACCATTTTACCCCATTCCTCCCCAAAAATCCCCACTTTTTTACAAAATTTTTGATTTTTTTGAAGCAAACCACCAATAGAAAACAAAAGACCCTCACGCAGCGCGACGACCTGCCTGAGCGCTGCGATTTAGCGCGCGAAGGCAACTCGGAGCGCCGAGCTTGCTCAGAGTTGAAAGCACAGTGTGCTTTCACCGCAAGCGAGGTCTGCCTTCGTCTCGATTGACGAAGGCAGGGCAGAGTTGCGTGGTTGCGCTTTAAAAACTAGGTTGTGGTTAGTGTGCGCGACGACCTGCCTGAGCGCTGACATTTAGCGCGAAGGCAACTCGGAGCGGAAACTCGCTAAAGTTGGAAGTCCAGTGGACTTCCAACGCGAGTTTCGTAAGCGAGCGCGCAATCCGCGCGAGCGCAATCTGCAGCAGTGTCCCAAAACATCAAACAAAAGGCCCTAACGCAGTACAGTTTCTGCGTTAAGGCCTCTAAAGTACAAAGTCACTCGCGTTACAAACGCGGCAAATACTTCTCAAGCTCAAAAGGCGTAACCTGACGACGGTACTCTTCCCACTCTTGATGCTTATTGCGCAAGAAGTACTCAAAAGCGTGTTCACCTAATACGCTTGCAACGAAGTCCGAGCGCTCCATAATCTTTAGTGCTTCATCCAAGGATTCCGGCAATGGCTGAATACCCATTGCTTGACGCTCAGCATCAGTAAGCTCCCAAACATCGTCGCTAGTTGGATCGCACAAAGTCATTTGCTTTTCAATACCATCCAAACCGGCAGCAAGAAGCACAGAGTAAGCAAGATACGGATTCGCCACAGGATCTAGCGCACGGAATTCCATTCGGCAAGAATTGCCTTTACCAGGCTTGTATTGCGGCACACGCAGAAGTGCAGAACGGTTGCTATGACCCCAGCAAACGTAGCTAGGAGCTTCCGCACCACCCCACAAACGCTTGTAAGAGTTCACATATTGATCAGTTACAGCGCAAATTTCTGAAGCATGATGCAAAATACCAGCCGCAAATTGACGCGCAATAAGAGACATATTAAATTCTTGACCTGCCTCATAAAAAGCGTTCGTGTCACCTTCGAACAAACTCAAATGCGTATGCATACCCGATCCAGGTTGATCAGTTAGCGGCTTTGGCATAAAGCTTGCATACATTCCGCGCTCAAGAGAAATTTCCTTAACTACAGTGCGGAAAGTCATAATATTGTCCGCGGTAGTAAGAGCATCTGCATAACGCAAGTCAATTTCGTTTTGACCAGGACCGCCCTCGTGATGCGAGTATTCTACAGAAATACCCATTTGCTCAAGCATACTAACTGCACTACGACGGAAATCCATAGCCGAACTTCTAGGAACGTGGTCAAAATAGCCACCCTCATCAATCGGCACAGGAGCTTTGGACCAATCATCTTGAGCTTCAAACAAATAAAACTCAATTTCCGGATGAACGTAGAAAGTAAATCCTTTTTCTTTCGCTTTTGCGAGCGCAGTCTTCAAAACGTGACGAGGGTCTCCCAGTGAAGGCTCTCCGTCTGGAGTTAGCACATCGCAGAACATGCGCGCTGTGCCTTCCGGACCTCCATGCCATGGAAGAATTTGGAACGTCGACGGATCCGGCTTCACAATCATATCGTCTTCTAGGACGCGAGTCATGCCTTCTATTGCTGAGCCGTCGAACCCTATTCCCTCTTCAAAAGCTGCTTCTAATTCAGCAGGGGCAATAGCAACGGATTTAAGCGTGCCTAAGACGTCCGTAAACCAGAGTCGAATAAAACGCACGTCTCGCTCTTCAACAGTACGTAGAGCAAACTCTTGTTGTCGATCCATAATAAACCCCTTGGGTATCATCCGGTTGTATGCATAGCCACGCACATATGCATATTCACGTGCAATTGTAGTGTATTATTTCGTATTGCGCTTCATATGTTGAGCTTATCTGCAATGAATTTACGTAATTGTAATGAAATTTCTACTTTCTAACGCAACTTCTTCAATTTAATATGCCAATTAATTGCTTAATTATTTTTACTTTCTTTTGCCATATTTTTGGAATAGCTCGTACGCGTTCGCATCGCTCAAATCGTCACTATTGAACATTTCTATATTTTGTTTCGAAATAGTTTCAACTGTTTCCATGCCAATAGCTAAATCTTCTACTGTACGCGACCACACAGCTAATGCCATAGGCGCAACTATTTCTTGCGGTTCGCAATTATATTCGTAAACTTTTGCAGTTAATTTATCAGCTCTATTTGTAATGAGCATAACATCCATTCCACGGAAGAAATCAACAAATTTTTGCACTGCTTCTTCCGGCTCATTGCCGTCCAAATTTTTTAATACTGCAACAGCACCTTGCTCTTCATCGAAGCATCGTGCTGAAACACTAGCCATTTTGCAAAAAGCAGCTAGTAACTGAGCAGGCTGCACATACGTAATCATTAACGCAACTTTTGCTTTATTTCCAAGCAAACCTTGCAAATCTTCTTCAAAATTAGCTTCTTCAATATTGCGCATAGCTTGATCAAGAAAATCATTTTCTTGATTATCGTCGCTTTTTTGGTTATTTTCTAAATTTTCGCTATTTAAATTTTCTTGCGACTCTTCTTTAAATTCACGTTCAAATCCAGCGAGCGCATTATCTAATTCCGCATCAGTAAAAGAAGTGCGCACAGAATCGTCATTGTTACGCTCACCATCATTTTTACGCTTATCGTCACTGTTACGCTCGTCACCGTTGTTTAACATATTCGTTATTTCCTCCTCTTTCAATGTAATTCTTAAAGCATACCTAGTTTTATATTTTATCAAACCAGTAGTGCATATTTTCTACGCGCTAGGCAAACAACTAGATCCAAAAACAATTTTCATTTCAGCAAACAAAGAAGTATCTCGTTTTACGCGGAAACGATCTCCAAAAGTAAGAACTTGCGCCTTGCCTGTATCGTCGACAAGAGCCAAGCGCACTTCACAGCAGCCTGGATGTCGGCTCAAAATATTACTTAATTGCGCAACACGACCTTTATCTAGAACTTTACGAGGAATAACAACTGTTAAAGGTCTCTCATCCACTGATTCAAGAGTTGGTATTTCAAACTCTGTAGCACGCATGGAAACAGTTTCATCACGCACTTCAACTTGTCCACGAATACGCACAACTTGATCAATTGCAAGTTCTTGCGCTGAAGCTTCGTACACTTTGCCAAAGAACATGCATTGTATTGAACTTTCCATGTCTTCAACTGTGACAATCGCCCAAGCATTACCTTTTCGAGACACTCGCCTATCTACGCTCGTAACTAGGCCTGCAATAGTTACTTGCTGACCATCGCTCATAGTTCTTGCTCTGTCGATCAGTTGAGCGATTGACATCTCACGTAAATCTGCCAAAACTGCAGACAATCCGCTTAGTGGATGATCAGAAACGTACAATCCAAGCATTTCTCGCTCAAAATTAAGCTTTGTCTTTTTATCCCACTCTTCAACATCAGGTACAGTAATTTGCATATCTCCCATACCGTTGTCGTCATCCGAGTCAGAAGACGAATCAAGATCAGCAAATAAATCAAACTGACCCTCTGCCTGCTTGCGCTTAAGCGCAATCACAGAATCAATTGCAGGATCACAAATTTGAAACAGCGCACGACGATTTGAATCAATAGAATCAAAAGCTCCAGCTTTAATAAGCGACTCTACTAAACGTCGATTAAGTGCACTAATAGGAACACGTTGTACGAAATCCATAAAGTTTACGAAACGTCCGCGCTCACCTTCACGCTCAGTAATAATATCGTTTACTGCTTTGTCTCCAACGTTACGAATAGCACCCAAACCAAAGCGCACAACATCTCCAACTGCAGAATACTCAAGAACAGACTCGTTTACATCAGGTTGCAAAACTTGAATACCCATGCGCCTTGCCTCGCCCAAGTACAGTGCAGTTTTGTCTTTATTCGTACGTTCGTTTTGAAGCAAAGCTGCCATAAATTCCACAGGATAATGCGTTTTTAGGTATGCAGTCCAGTAAGAAATCAAGCCATAAGCTGCAGAGTGAGCTTTATTAAACGCGTAACCAGAGAACGGAACCAAAACATCCCACACAGCTTGTGCAGCTTCTTCAGAATATCCGTGAGCTTTCATACCTTCAAAGAATGGCACCTGTTCTTTTGCCAGCACTTCCGGCTTTTTCTTGCCCATTGCTCGACGTAACACATCTGCTTTACCAAGACTGTATCCTGCTAAAATACGCGCTGCAGACTGCACCTGCTCCTGGTAAACAATTAAACCGTAAGTTTCGTCCAAAACTTCCTTTAACGGCTCAGCAACTTCTGGATGAATAGGGATAATATCTTGCAAACCATTCTTGCGCTTAGCATAATTCGTATGCGAATCCATATCCATAGGACCAGGCCTGTAAAGTGCAATCAAAGCCGAAATATCGTTGAAATTATCCGGTTTCAAAGTACGTAGAAGCGCACGCATACCGTCGGAATCAAGCTGGAAAACGCCTAAAGTATCACCCCTAGAAAGCAGTTGATAAGTAGCTTTATCGTCTAACGGAATCTTAGTATAATCAATCGGATCCTTCCCATTATTTTCGATATTTCGCAAAGTATCGCGAATAACTGTCAAGTTGGAAAGACCCAAAAAGTCCATTTTTACAAGACCGAGCGTTTCACAAGTGTGATACTCAAAAGTTGTAGTAATAGTACCGTCAGTGCGCTCTAAAAGTGGCGAAGTGTTTGTGATTGGCTCCGAGCCCATGATTGTTGCACAAGCATGCACACCTGTTTGACGAATCAAACCTTCAATGCCCTTAGCTTCTTCCGTAATGCGATGAGTATCTGGATCCGTGTCGTACATTTCGCGAAACTCGCGCGCTTCAGCGTAACGCTTTGATTTTTCGTCGAAAATATCGTGCAAGCTCATATCTTTGCCGTTTTTAGCAGGAGGAAGAACTTTCGTAATTTTTTCGCCTACTGAAAACTCGTAGCCCATAATACGCGCAGAATCTTTAAGAGCTTGCTTCGTTTTAATAGTTCCGTAAATAACGCACTGAGCAACTTTATCTCTACCGTATTTTTCGCTCACGTATTCAAGAACTTTGGCCCTGCCATCCGGGTCAAAATCAACATCAATATCAGGCAAGGATACGCGCTCCGGGTTTAAGAAGCGTTCAAAAATCAGACCATGCTTCATAGGATCAAGCTCTGTGATGCCCATTGCGTACGCAACCATAGCGCCTGCAGCAGAACCACGACCAGGACCTACCATTACACCATGCGCTTTAGCCCAATTAATATAATCTGCAACAACTAAAAAGTATCCGCAGAATTGCATTTGGCAAATCACACCGCACTCGTAATCAGCCTGCTTTAAAACTTCCATTGGAATGTTGTTATTGTAACGACGCTCCAAACCTTCCTCGACTTTTTTAAGGAATAGCGAAGTCTCATCCCAACCTTCCGGGCAGTCAAATTGCGGCATAAAAGCGCCATCTTCGCCGTCGTCGAACATAACATTGCATCGACGAGCAATCTCAAGCGTGTTATCGCAAGCTTCTGGAAATTCTTTAAAAAGCTCACGCATTTGCTCAGCGGACTTCAAATAGTATCCTGAACCGTCAAACTTAAAACGGTCAGGATCGTCCAAGCGCGAGCCGGAATTAATGCAAAGCATAGCATCTTGCGCTTCACGATCTTCTTCATGAACGTAATGCAAATCGTTTGTTGCAAGAAGAGGTGCGTTAAGTTTTTTTGCAATTTCAAGCAAGTCTTTAGTTACGCGCGTTTCAATAGAAAGCCCGTGATTCATAAGCTCGATAAAGAAATTGTCACGCCCGAAAATATCTTGAAACTCACCAGCTGCTCGTAAAGCCTCTTTGAACTGACCTAAGCGAAGACGCGTCTGGATAATTCCAGAAGGGCATCCTGAAGACGCAATTACACCTTTTGAGTAGGTTGAAAGCACGTCTTTATCCATACGTGGGTAGCGCATAACTCTACCCTCAAGATTCGCCACAGACGAAGCTTTAAGAAGATTTGTTAAGCCAGTATCGTTTTCCGCCCACAAAGTCATATGCGTAATTAAACCGCCGCCAGAAACGTCATCTGCACGCTGATCTTCCGTGCCCCAATGCACGCGACTTTTGTCTTGTCTTGCTGTTTCAGGAGTAACATACGCTTCTATGCCAATAATTGGCTTAATCCCAGCTTTTACAGCCGTACTCCACATTTCGTACGCGCCGTGCATGTTGCCATGATCCGTAATAGCTACAGCCGGCATACCTAATTCTTTAGCGCGCGCTACTAAATCAGGTATTTTTGACGCACCATCTAGAAGTGAATAATGCGTGTGATTGTGCAAATGTACGAAGTTGGTTTCCGGCTGAGTCATAAAAGATATTCTATAAGCGAAAGTTGACTGAAAAAATGCAAAAACGTTACTTTAATAATGCTCGCATAGCTTCTAACGCGTGTTGCAAATCAAGAGGATAATGCGACTTAACCGTCACTGATTTACCCGTGCGAGGATGTGTAAAAGTAAGTTCCATAGAATGCAACCATTGACGTTGCAACCCAAGTTTTTGAGCCAAAACTGGGTTCGCTCCATACATTGAATCCCCAACCAAAGGGTGACCTATAGACGAAAAATGGACGCGTATTTGATGTGTACGACCAGTTTCCAAATTAACGCTTACTAACGTTGCTTGACTAAAACGCTCAAGCACATCCCAGTGCGTAACAGCAGGCTTGCCGTCAGAAGTAATAGTAAAACGAAAATCAGATACTTTTGCGCGACCTATAGGAGCATCAATAGTAGCTTTATCTTGCGCTAAATCTCCTTGAACAAGCGCATGATACGTTTTTTTAACGATATGCTTTGCAAACTGATTTTTCATTACTTCATAAGCAAAATCTGTTTTACAAACTAGCATTAATCCGCTTGTTCCAACGTCTAATCTGCTTACGATTCCTTTGCGCGATTCGTCGCACAGCGTTGTTTTTATATCTATTCCAACAGCTTCTAGGCATTCTGGAACTGTCGGCCCACTCCATCCCTTTGCTGCGTGAGAGGCAACTCCAACAGGCTTATCTATTACAACAACATCGTCGTCGTTGTAAATAATTGGAATATTACATACAGAAGATTCATTATTTTGCTCTTCTTTTTGTTCTGCACTTTCTTTTTGATCGACAACAATCGTATCGCCATCTTGCAAAATGGAGGATTTTTGCGATTTTCTACCTAAGATTTTCGCTTGGTTACGCTCAATAAGAGATATCGCACTTGCACGCGAAACTCCCATTAGTTTTGATAAGCAAACATCAAATCTGCAGCCGGAAAATTGGCTTGTAACTTTAAAGCAAATATCACTCATCGGCATGCCCGAAAAGAGGAATCCCAATCAAAATAAGGCATACAACTGCGATTCCTGCAAACATAAGCTCAATATCTGCAACGTTCCCAACAGACCAACCGTAGTTTATAAAATCTACGACTTTGCCATTCAAAAAACCTTGAGCATATTGCGCTCTATCAATGAGGTTTCCGAAAGCTCCAGCAAACGCTAGAGCAAACGCAATAGTCCAATACAAAGATTTTGTGTGCTTAATAGCCGCTATCATGGCACCACAAGCAGCACAAGCTAATACGCTAATAACCCACGTAAAAGAAGAACCTAAGCCAAATGATGCTCCAGGATTTCGTACAAGAGTTAAAGAAAGCAAGTGCGGCACAAGCTCAATGTTTTTCCCGTCACTAAGCGTCGCCAAAGCCCAAAGTTTTGTTATGCGATCTAGCACAACACCAATAAAAACAATTAGTGCAAAAACGGCTACGCGAGTACGTAGCCGTTTCACACGCACATCTCTATGCGTCAATATTTATCCGATCTTTAGTAATTCAAATAGTATCGGTGCAGTGCGCAACATTTTAAAATATCAGTCACGCACTGCTAAAAACTACTCTTGCTTACCAGATTCTTCACCCTGCTTGTTGCCTAATGCAGCATAGGTATTTTCATCAGAAACTTGAGCAACCAACTGACCAAGGAAATCAGTCAAGCGAGTACGATATTCAGTCTCAAATTGCTTGAGGCTCTGAATATTTCCTTCAATAACTTGAGTTTGCTTCTCAAGATTCTCACGTACCTGACGAGCATATGCATCAGCAGCTGTACGAGTTGTAGAATCATAGTCTGCAGCACGATGCTGTACTTCAGCTTCATACTGGTCAGCTTGATCATGCGTCTGCTTAGAGTAATCATCAGCAGCTTGACGAACCTTACCAGAGTAAGCATCAGCCTCATTGTGAGCACGAGCAGCATAAGAATCAGCATCGCCGCGAGTACGAGTAGAGTAATCGTCAGCATCAGCATGAGTCTGCTTGCTGTATTCTTCAGCTTCAGAACGAGTGCGTGCAGAATATTCATCTGCCTTAGCAACAGTTTCGTTATAACGAGCTTGGCTTTCTTCAACAATTTGTTGAGCCTTAGCCTTGCCTTTATCTACATATTGATCATGCAATTGCATAGCAAGAGTCAACATTGCAGTTGCACGCTCTGGCTCAGAACCTTGTGCTTCTGCACCAGCACCAGCAATCTTTTGCAAGCTACCAGTTTCAGTATTTGGTTCCATCTTAGCAACCTGCTTTCGAAGCTGCTCTTCACGCTGACGAGACTCTTCCAACTGCTTGGAAAGTTCCTCAATCTTAGTGTTTTCTTGCTGAGTGACAACAAGCTGCTGGCGAACAGTTTCAAGCTCGCGACCCAAGTTTTCGCTGCTTGCACGGAAGTCGTCACGCTCGCGAGTAACAGTTTCAAGCTCTTTTTGAACCTGCTTAGCATTGTCTGCTTGAGCAGTTTGAGCAGTTAACTGATCTACCTGCGCACCCAAACCATCTAACTGTTCCTTCAACTGCTGGTTTTGAGCAGTCAAAGCACGATTACTTTCTTCAGCTTCACGCAACTTAGTTGCAGTAGCTTCAAGTTGAGAAGCAGCTTCATTTGATTCACCCTGCTTCTTAGAAGCATCACGCAATGCCTCATTTTCTTTAGTTAAGGATTCTACCTTAGAAGTTAACTCAGCAATCTTCGTATTCAAACCCGCAACATCACGGCCAAGAGATTGCGTGGAAGCCCCTAGGCCCTGCACTGCCTGCTGACCGAGTGCTTCTATTGTTTCTGTAACCTGATCGAGAAACTCGTCGACCTCGTCAACGTCATAACCTCCCTTAAAACGTACAATTTGGAAGGTATGCTCTCGAATGTCCTTAGGCGTCAACAGAGTCATATGCTTTACACCTCGCTTTTTGGGCATAGCCCTTTGATATATATCTATTCGATGCTATCACGTCCGCAGAAAATTAGTGCGGTTAATACAAAAATTTATGCAACAAAACGCCGCTTTTATAAAAATTACGCGTTAAAAAACCATAAACTCATCTATAACCAAATTTGAAGAACGTATAGAGCAAAATATAAAAGCATATAACTTACGTCAATACTAATATTTCCACAACGAGTTGGCGGAATAAACTTGCGCAATACGCGTAATGGCGGTTCTGTTATGAAATAAATAATCCGTATTAGAAAATTAAAAGCACCTCTAGGACGCATACGAGGAACAAGCACAAATAACCAATCTGCAACCATTCGAATAATCATTATTATCAAATAAGCGCGTATAATCACACGTAATATAGATAACGCAACAAATATCATTCGAACATCACCTTACAAAATAATACAACTAACACATTCAAGTTAAGCATACGCTGCAGAATCAAAATGCGAGAATAACAGATGTTATGCAACAGATGCATATCATTAAACTTCAGTTTTACGAGATATAATCTCACTGATTGTATTGATATTATTCAAAAGGAAGGTCGACAATGACTGTTCTTGTTACAGGTGGATGCGGATACATTGGAGCACATGTAGTTCACGCTTTACATGAAACAAAGCAAAATGTCGTCGTCGTTGACGATTTAAGCTACGGAAAGCCTACAAGAATTGAAGGCGCACGTCTTTATGGTATGGATATCTCTTCTCCTGATGCAGGAAAGCGACTTGCGCAAATTATGAAAGATGAGCACGTCGATGCTGTAATTCACTTTGCTGCTAGAAAGCAAGTTGGAGAGTCCGTAGAAAAGCCACTTTGGTATTATCAACAGAATATTAACGGCATGCTTAATGTGCTTGAAGGCATGAAAGATAGCGGAGTTAAGAAGCTCGTATTTTCTTCTTCTGCAGCAACTTATGGAGTACCTCCTGTTGAAGTTGTACCAGAAGATGTTGTGCCAATGTTGCCAATTAACCCTTATGGTCAAACCAAGCTTTTTGGCGAGTGGATGGCACGTGCTTGCGAGCACACATACGGAATTCGCTTCTGCGCACTGCGTTACTTCAACGTAGCTGGATGCGGTCCGGTGGAATTGGAAGATCCTGCGATTTTGAACTTAATTCCTATGCTTCTTGACAGACTACAGCGAGGAAAAGCACCTGCTATTTTTGGCGACGACTATCCTACTGCTGATGGCACTTGCATTCGCGACTATATTCACGTTTCTGATTTAGCAGACGCGCATATTGCGGCACTCACGTATTTGGATCGCGACGAGCGCAAGTACGATGCTTTTAACGTAGGAACTGGTAAGGGCACGTCTGTGCGCGAAATTGTTGACGAAGTGCGCAGAGTTACCGGTTTACCATTTAAAGAAACTGTTCTTGATCGCAGAGCTGGAGATCCTCCACAGCTTATTGGCAGCACGAAGCGAATTAACGAAGAAATGGGATGGCATGCTCGCTACGACGTTAAGGATATCGTAGAATCTGCTTGGGCAGCTTGGCAGGCAAATCCTGAGCATCATATTGATGTTGATTCGTGGAAGCAGCTTGACTAGCGAATAAAACAAAACGCGCGGCACAAATCGTGTCGCGCGTTTTTGTTGTGGCTCCGAGCGGGATCGATCCGCTGACCTAACGATTTTCAGTCGTTCGCTCTACCAACTGAGCTACAGAGCCATGACGAATAAAAAACCCGGCGAACCGGGTATTCTATTAATCGCGACCCCGGCCGGACTTGAACCGGTGACCTCCGCCGTGACAGGGCGGCGCTCTAACCAACTGAGCTACGGGGCCGTGGCTTTGTTCTCTCGAACAGCCGAGTCACTATCTTACAGAATCCTTAGCAAAATGCAAGTGCCACGCGTGTTCGGCGTGTTGCCGCACAAAATCAAGCTATTATTCAAGCTCAACAGCTCCAGTGCAAAGCTGATAATACTCCCCACGTTTTGCCAATAATTCCTCATGTGAACCGCGCTCAATAATGCGACCGTGATCCAGCACCATAATCACATCAGCATTGCGCACTGTAGACAGTCTGTGAGCGATTACAAACACAGTACGCCTTTCCATCAAAGAATCCATTCCATGCTGAACTAACTCTTCAGTATGCGTGTCAATCGATGAAGTTGCTTCATCGAGAATCAACACAGGCGGATTTTCTACTGCAGCACGAGCAATAGAAATAAGCTGCTTCTGACCTTGAGAAAGCCCTTCACCACCATTGTTAAGCTGCGTATTGTATCCGTCAGGAAGATGAGAAATAAACGCGTCAGCATGAGCTAATTTTGCAGCTTGAATACAATCTTCGTCGCTAGCATCAAGATTTCCATAACGAATATTGTCCATTATTGTGCCTGTAAATAAATTCACATCTTGCAAAACAGTGCCAATAGCGTGGCGCAAATCCGTTTTGCAAATATCGCGCACGTCAATGCCATCATACAAAATTTGCCCATCATCGATGTCGTAAAAACGCGTAAGAAGGTTAGCAATAGTAGTTTTTCCAGCACCTGTAGCTCCAACAAGAGCAACTTTTTGACCAGGTTTTGCAAACCACGTAATATCGTGTAAAACAGGATGATTTTCTTTGTAACCAAACACAACATCCGTAAAACGCACGTCGCCTCGAAGCAAAGTATAGCGGCCATCCTTAGAAGTGCGAGCATCTCGCTTTGCATGGCACACAATCTCTTGAGCCATTTCACTTAAGTTTTGAGCGCGCTTTTTAGCTTTAGTACCATTATCTTGCTTTGATCTTTTCCAAGCCCAATAAATATTGCTTCCTTCAGATTGTTCATCTACTTCTTCAAGCACATCAAATGCTGATTTTTCTCCAAGATCTTCATCAGACTGAAGTACACGCACTTTAACTAATTGCACACTGCCAGAATCAAGTTCTGGCTTTTCATCAAGTAACTCAAAAATACGAGAAGCTCCTGCAAGAGCCATCATAAGTGCGTTAGCTTGCATTGTAATTTCGCCAATAGGGTTAATAAATGCGCGCGAAAGTGCCAGCAAAGATATAAGTGTACCCAATGTAAGAGTACTAGATCCAGCTAATCCCAGCGTTGGCAGACCTGCTGAAGCAGCCCACGCACCGAGTAAAGCAATTAATACATAAAGCAAATAGCTTGCATTACTAATAACAGGCATTACATTATTTGCATAAGAATTTGCACTTGCAGAAATTTTTTGCACTTTTTCTATGCAATTATCTAATTTTTCAATAGAATCTGCCTCATGATTAAAAATTTTAATCACTTTGCTGCCTGTTGCAGATTCTTCAACAAACTCATTTAGCTCACCTAATGCATGCTGGAATTGCTCAAATAGACTGCCAGATTTCTTTAGCATAAAACGCACTAAATAAAGCAATATTGCAGTAAATATAACTACAAAAACTGCAACCGGAAGCGATAGACACATAATAGATATAAACGCTGCCAAAATCGACATTAGCGCAGAAAAAGAGTCCGGAAATGCCCACGAAATTGCCTCACGAAGAACCTCAGTATCGTTTGTGTAACGACTCATAATATCGCCGTAACCTTGAGAATCTAAGTAACGCAATGAAAGCTTCTGCTGATGCTTAAACATAGAATCTCGCAAATCACGCATAACACTTTCAGATATATTCGCAACAAGTCTGCTCCAAAGCCAAGAACAAAACACACCAACAGCGTAAACACTTGCCATCAGAATAATCATGCGAACAAGAGGCGTCCAATCCTGATTATGCTTACCGACAAGCGGAAGAATATACGAGTCCACAAGAGATTGCAAAAACACTGCACTTGCAGCTTGCACAATTGCGCTAACTATTATTGATGCAATAATTACGTAAATTTTAACTCGATACACCAGCACATAAGAGGCAAGTCTGCTAAGAGTTTCCCAACTAATAGCTGAATCATTTTTAGAAGAGTGAGCCGTTTTATTCTTAGCCATTGTTATTTAGCTCCTTCTTCTTTAGTTGCGCCAGTTATGCTACTTTTTTCTTGAGAAATCGCCATATTTCTGTAAAATTCACAAGACTTAAATAATTCATCATGCGAACCGTTAGCAACAACACGACCATCTTTAAGAACAACAATAATATCTGCATGTTCGATTGAAGATATGCGCTGAGCAACGATAATTTGCGTAGAATCAGGCATAAACTTTTTCAAGCCATCGCGAATTTTACTATCAGTTTTCATATCAACTGCACTCATCGAGTCGTCAAGGATTAAAATTTTCGGCTTCCTCAAAAGTGCGCGCGCAATGCACAAACGCTGTCGCTGACCACCGGAAACATTCTTACCGCCCTGATCAATATGCGTATTGTAGCCATCTGGTAAATCTTTAATAAACTCATCAGCACAAGCAATTTCGCAAGCTTGACGCAAATCATCATCGCTTGCTTCCGCTCTACCCCAGCGAAGATTTTCTGCAATTGTGCCACTAAACAAAATATTTTTTTGTAGAACAACGCCAACTTCTCCACGCAAACTAGAAGAATCATAATCGCGAATATCTTTTCCACCTACAAAAAGAGTGCCAGAAGTTACGTCATAAAGTCTTGCAATTAATTGCACTAAACTTGATTTTCCAGATCCCGTTGCACCAACAACACCAACAGTTGCTCCAGAAGGAATAGATATATTTATATCATGTAAAATTTCCTGTTCTGCTGGGGCAGATTCATCTGTATTATCTGATTGAGGATAGCGTAACGAAACATTTTCAAAACGCACAGAAGCGTCAGAAAGCTTTGTCAGCGGATGCTTGGAAACAACTTCAGTATTTCGAGATTGCAAAACATGTGAAATACGATGCATCGAAGCTCGAGCTGTTAACGACATTACAAAAACTGCAACTAAATTCGCTAAAGCAAACAAAATTTGCAAAGCATACACTACTAATGCAGCAAGATTTCCTGTTGTTAAACCAAAAGCAGGATTATTTCCCGAAGCCACAATTTCGTGCGAAGCCAACCACGCAATAAGTAGCATGCCAGAATAAAAACATAAGTTAAACAAAGGAATACTACAATTTAACACATACTCAGCTTTAATAAAATAATCATAGATTTTATGTGAAATACGCGTAAAACGACTTATTTCATAATCAGAACGCACATAAGACTTTACGACGCGAATATTATGCAAATTCTCGCCAACTCTATTATTCATCTCGTCAATCATTCGATAAATTCGAGAAAATGCTGGAGCAACTATACTAGCTCCAACAGCGCCAATTGCACCAATAATAGGCACGAATGAAAGAAAAACCCACGAGATAGCAGGGCTAATTGAAAAAGTAAACCACCAAGCAGTGATGATAATCATAACGCTGCGAACACCAGAGCGAATAATCATTTGGTAAGCAAATTGCACATTTGACACATCGCTAGTCATACGCGTAACAACAGTGCCGCTAGAAAACTTATCTAAATCAGAAAAACTTAAACTTTGTAAGCGTGAAAACATGTTGTGACGTAAATTTTTACCGAAACCAGCACTAGAATGCGCACAACAAATACCAGAAATAACGCCTGCAATCATTGCAATTGCAGCAAAAATAAGCAATTGCAAACCATAATATTGCACAGCTTCTTGAGAACGTGACATAATGCCAAAATCAATAAGATTTGACATTACTGTAGGAATCTCAATTTGCATAGCAGCTTCAACGAGAATAGTAACAACTGTTAAAACGCCAAGAAAACGGTACTTTTTTAAAGATAACAGAATCGTACGCAATGCGCGAGGAGAATTATTGCTAATTTTTCGTGAATTGTTCTTCGGCTTTTCTGCCATTGCATCCCTTCCCCTACATAACGTCATGTGTAGGTTTAATAATATCACTTCTTCAAATACATATTTGAATTATTGCGCATGGCGCATTTCCGTATTGAGTTACTTCATTACCAAATGCATAAATAGATGAATCTTTGACATAGTAGTATACAGACAAATCACATACGAAAAAGTGCTTCTACACATTCAAATTATAAACAACGATTGATTTCATCTTATAAAAAATTATATAATGAAAAGTGTATATTCGCATGTATAAAGAGGTACTGTCATGAATATAAAAAAGCTATTAATAGAATACTTACTTGCTCAGTAGCATTATCCATGTCTTTTTTACTATCATTGCAAGTTCAAGCCAACACCCAAGAAGAAACTTATGAGTAACACAAAGATAGTTGGCGCTGTAGCACAGCAGAAAGGCATTCGTGTCGACTTGCAGTGAGAATTTCCACATTAATATCAACAATTATGTGAGGAACAATATGAACAGCAAACACATAGTTCTACTGCCAATAACGCTGCTTTGTTATATTTCGTCAGCTATTTATTTCTTTAAACAATTGAAGGACTTAAAAGACGATAACACTTGTATTAATACTGTTAGTCTCACCATTCAAGCATTCGTCCTATTAATATTACTAATCTATCTTTTATATTTATGCAAAGAAAAAACATACCCAACTGTATATCGTTTAGTTACAGTATTTATGAGCATAGTTAGCATAATTCTTTTGACAGTTTGCAATACAGATGTTACTAGGTTAATTATATTTAGCTTAACATGTGTATATGTATGCATTCTTATAATCGTCCACAAACATTGTTAAATATATCGTATGAGTGGCGCATTCAATAGGATTACGAAGCGTCGCCTTCGCCTTGCGCGCGGTCTTTTCCGTAAATCGACGGAATAAAACGCTCCTGATCGTGAAGCTTTTCCCAGATTACAGGAGGATTTTGCGGATTTTCCAGAGACTTTGGCACATCGATAATTCGTTGATTACTAGAGCCACGAAATTGCAAAAGCGAATCGTGCAAATCTTTCATATAACGGCCGTCAACAAGAATATCAATGTAACGCAAAAGCTCAAGCTTATCAGGCGTCTCCCCTGGGCGCATAAGCTCTTCCCAAGTGTATCCAGTCCAACTCCAAATGTCTTTTGTATTGCCAAACTCTTTCCTAATACGCTTGCAAAGAGGCAGCAAAATGCCCGTATTAAGCAACGGCTCGCCGCCAAGAAGCGTTAAACCTTGCACATAAGGCTGCGCTAAATCTTCCATGATTTGATCTTCAAGCTTTTGAGTATAAGGATGACCTGCGCGAAAATCCCAAATCGACTCGTTATAGCACTCAACGCAATGGAACGGGCAGCCGGAAACGTAAAGCGAGCAACGAATTCCTTCGCCGTCTGTCATCAAAAAACGCTTATAATCGGCGATCATCCCCTGGCTCATGCGCTCACTAGACCACTGTCCTGCGCGAGGATTATTGGAAAGAGAGGTAGGAATCCACGGTCCACGATTCACATCTGCAGGCGCAAAATCGTGCAAACTCATGCGAGCCATATCCAACCCCCTTCCAAACCGAATAAACAACTAAAAAATAAACAACCAAATTTGCGAAAATAAAATAAATCCAGCCGTTAGAAAGTGCAATCACAAAATGCAATACATTTCTAACGGCCAGATTATCACCAAACAACAAACACAAGAAAAGCTATTGATTTAGCTAAATTATCTAGTCATACTTATTTTACTAAGTTTCAACATAGTAAATTAGCTAAGTTTATTTTGTTTCCTCATACCATTCACGAGACTCACCGTTGTTAAGAGTCACATGGCCAGTTTCGCCAGACATGTGCTTTACGCGGTGAGCGATTTCTTCGTGACGACCGTGAACCATTGGACGCTGAACAGGATTGCCCAAGTAACCGCAAGTACGCTTAGTCACATTGCACTTATCTGGGTCGCTGTTGCCGCACTCCGGGCAACGGAAGCCTTCTTTAGTCGGCTCAAAATCACCCTGGAATCCACAAACGAAGCAGTGATCGATTGGCGTATTCGTACCCAAGTAGCCGATGCCAATCTTGTAAGCGTAATCCCAAACAGCTTCCAAAGCCTTAGGATTTGCCTGCAAGCATGGGAACTCGCAGTAGTTAATAAAACCGCCGGAAGCAAGATACGGGAAGTCAACCTCGTAGCGAAGCTTCTCCATAGGAGTTGGCTGCAACCAAACCGGGTAATGGAAGGAATTAGTGTAGAAGTCGTGATCAGTTACGCCTTCAATGCGACCGAACTTCTGGCGATCCATGCGGTTAAAGCGGTCAGTCAAAGACTCAGCAGGAGTTGAGTAAACGGAATAATGGTAGCCTTCCGCCTTTGACCACTGCTGGCAAAGCTTATTCATGCGGCGAACCAAAGAAAGCGCAAATTCCTTGCCTTCCTCATTCCAGCTGTGATCTTGCATCCAATCCTTGCCGAAGAACACGGCCGTAGTTTCGTACAAACCAATGTAGCCAAGAGAAACAGTTGCGCGCTCATTACGGAACAACTGATCCACGCTTTCGTTAGCTTCCAAACGACCAAAAGCACCGTAACGGAACAGCGTTGGAGCATTTACAGGAGTTGCCTGCTTGCAACGCATAATACGGAATCGCAAAGCTTGGTGAGCTACTTCCATACGCTCGTCGAAAAGCTTCCAGAAGCGAGTCACATCGCCGTGAGATTCAAGAGCAATACGTGGCATGTTAACAGTTACAACGCCAAGATTCATACGGCCATCTTCAACGTCCTTGCCGGTCTTTGGATCAATCCAACCCTGAAGGAACGAACGGCAACCCATAGGAGCCTTGAAGGAGCCAGTAATCTTAACAATATTCTCGTAGAACACAACGTCTGGGTACATGCGCTTTGTAGAGCACTCAAGCGCAAGCTGCTTCAAATCGTAGTTCGGGTCGCCAGCGTCCGCGTTAACACCGTGCTTAATAGTAAACACAAGCTTAGGGAAGATTGCAGTATGACGATCTTTGCCGAGACCACGAATACGGTTAAGCAAAATAGCGCGCTGAATTTCACGAGCAAACCAAGAAGTACCCAAGCCAAAGCCAACAGTTACGAACGGAGTCTGACCGTTAGAAACGCGGTTAGAATTGATTTGATATTCCATTGTTTGCATAGCGTCGTAGATCGCCTTACGCGTCATAATCTTTGCGTAAACTTCACGGAGCTGATCCAACTCGCCCAAATTCTTATCAAAAGGAGTATCAGCAGGCAGTGGATCCCTGTCCAAGCAGTGGAGATTCTTAGGCTCCTGAGCCTTCAAGCCGTCAATCATATCTTTTGCGACTTGAATTGGCGTGGAATCAGGAATCATTGCGTGTGCCATAGCAAGATTCTTGTCGTAATCGCACTTAGCGTAAGGCTCAAGCATTTCGTCAGCGCGATTAACAGTCTGACCACCGTATTGCGCGCCAGCAATATCCTTAATAATTTGCGTAACCTGAGTTGCAGCAGTACCAATAGACTTTGGACTATCCATCATTGCATTACCAAGAGCAAATCCCTTAGCAAGCATATCGCCAAAATCAGGAAGCGAGCAGTTGCTCATGCAAGTAAATGGCGAATAATCAGCGTCATGGAAGTGAATATCACCCTTCATATGAGCGTTAGAAACTGCGTGAGGAAGCATAGAGAACGCAGAAGCTTTAGAAACAGCACCTGCAAGAAGATCACGCTGAGTTGCATAAACATTAGAATCCTTATTTGCGTTTTCACGAACAAGAGACTCATCACGATTTACAAGACGGTTAACAGCCTCGTTAATATCAGTAGCTTTAGCGCGGTCTATATCTCGGTTCAGTCGGTAGCTCGTGTAGCAACGAGCAACCTCATAAAGGTGATTTTCAATAAGACTATGCTCAACCAAGGTCTGAATATCTTCAATCTTCGCCGGGCCATTGTAACGATCTTGAATTTCAGCCTCAATATGATCAGAAATATTACGAATCAACTGCTCTTCTTGCGGACCGACTTCCTTGCCCAAATCCTTAAAAGCAGCCTTGATTGCCATAATGATATTCAGCGGATCAAAATCAACTACGCGACCATCGCGCTTTTCGACCTGCACGCGAGAAACTGGAATTTCAACTACATCATCCGTACAATTTTCTGCGCTTGTGACAGCAGTTTCTTCCAAAACCTGCATCGGTACAGACCTTTCTCAAACACTGTTCCTTCTAGCAAAATCTCTCGTTGCAAACATGGGAACTATTTCTAACAACTCGCTCTACTATAACCCAACTCATGCACAATATCTAGGGCAAGACGCAAAGATAACCACCTATATATAGTGATTTATGTCACAATCGCGATTTTTGCGGCGTGTCCTGGTGTGTCGTAATTGATAAACGATAAATTACTGAATACACGCCGTTAAATGTGCGCACTTCGTGACGCTTTGATATATTAAATCACGTGGAACAGATAGCTTTTCAGCATGCACAGGAATTCGGATTCCAACCAGGAGACATTGTCCAACAATGGCTCTGGGATGACGATGTTGACGAAACAATTTGCGAAAGCATCGAGAAACTTACCGGCGAAGAGTTGGTAGATGAGGATTATGACGCTGCTGTTGATGGTGTGATTATTTGGTGGCGCGACGGCGACGACGAAGATGAGCTCGCAGACACTATTATGGATGCCACAAATATGCTTGACAATGACGCTCCTATGTGGGTTCTTACTCCAAAACCAGGTCGCGAAGGTTCCCCAAGTTCTAGTACCGTTCAATCTGCAGCAAAAACAGCTGGCATGAACGCAGCCACTCCGTTAACCGTAAGCACTGACTGGAACGGCGTTCAACTGCGCGCATTTGGTAAAGGTCAATCTAAATAAGTATTTGCTAATTGGCTTAACTAGTTCAACCGACTGTTGACTTGCTTAACAGGCTGATTAACTGATTACTAAGTTGCTTATTGCTTGCCAACTTGCTACTTACTTTTGTAGTATTGCTGCTGTTTTGTCGAAAACACCAAACCAGTTGATGTTATGTATAAAACATAGGGCAATTCTGTCGAAAACACATAATCATTCGGCGAAATAGACAAAAATACAAGAATAACGTAAATAAAAAGCGCGAGGAGAAAAATATCACAGCCTCGCACCACAACAGACAAGAAAACTAAAGCGAAAACAAAAGCCGGAAAATCACTGGCGAATGTTATCAAAAGTAGTGAAAACGAAAACAAATGCTGTAAAACACACAGCATTTGTTTCTAAAACTCACGACCGAAGCGATGAACACGACTACCACGTTCGCCACGTTTACCGTGCCAACGACGTTCGCTGCGTTCACCACGTTCACCACGTTCACTGCGCTCACCACGTTGCCCACGTACGCGCCCGCGCCCACCGCGTCCACGACCGCGACCTTTACGCTTCTGCTGCTCCGGCTCCGGCATACTCCAGCCTTCTTGAAGCTCGGCAGCTTCACCAACAATCTCATCTAGAACTGATGAAGAAGGACTCACATCCTCAGCTTTCGCATGAATTCCAGCCTTACGAAGCATCATATGAGCAGCGCGCTTCTGATTAGGAAGCACAAGCGTTACGACATCGCCTTCTTCACCAGCTCGAGCAGTGCGACCCGAACGATGCAAGAAAGACTTAGGATCCTCAGGAGGCTCAGTTTGCACAACTAATGCAACGTCGCTAATATCAATACCTCGCGCAGCAACGTCCGTAGCAACCAGCACGCGCACCAAGCCTTCAGCAAACACAGCCAAATGACGATCTCGCTGATTCTGCGACAAATTACCTTGCAAATCAACTGCAGGAATACCTTGCTGCACAAATTTTTTCGCCATATTCTTCGCTTGATATTTTGTGCGCGTAAAGAATATAGAACGTTTCCTTCCGGAAGCAAGCTTTCGCAAAACTTCGTATTTATCCCCTGCAGACACAGCAAAAATATGATGCGTCATAGTGTCAACTTGGCAATCAGCATCATCCACAGCATGGACGACAGCATTTGGAAGGAAACGCTCAACTAATGTAGAAACTTGCTTATCAAGCGTTGCAGAAAACAGCATGCGTTGACCATCTGGCGCAACTTGCTCAAGAAGTCTAGTAACAGCAGGAAGGAATCCCATATCCGCCATTTCATCTGCTTCATCAAGCACGCTAACCATTACTTTTTCAAGCGTAAGTGCTCCTTGACGCAGCAAATCTTCCAAACGTCCAGGGCAAGCAAGCACAATCTGCGCACCCTGCTTAAGTTGCGATACCTGACGCTGGTATCTCACACCTCCATACACTGTCACAGTACGCATGCCATAAGCTGCAGCAAGCGGCGCTATTACGTCATCAATTTGATGCACAAGCTCGCGAGTTGGAGCAAGAATTATTGCTCTAGGAGCAGGAATTTCACTAGACTCGCGTGACTTACGATTTTTATCAGAATGAATTAAATCAACAAAATTCTCAGCTAAACGCGCAACAAGTGGAATAGAAAATGCTAATGTTTTACCACTTCCTGTGCGACCTCGCCCTAGAATATTCGCACCTTGTAATGAATCAGGAAGCGTTGCTTGCTGAATTGGGAATGCAGTAGTTTTCCCATCAGCACGCAACACTTCTACCAAGGGCTCTGGGACTCCAAGTTGCGCAAAAGTGACATCGTCACGGTAATTTTCACAAGATTCAATAGCAGAGTCTGGAATAATTGTTGCGTTATGAGAATCTTGATTTTGCTTTTTTGAAGTAGGACGCAAAGATATTGCAGAATTTTGTTTTGTATTATGAGATTTTGCAATATCATTTTTAACAACATTATTTTTATCAATATTATGCTTAGCAAAATTATTTTTAGCAAAATCTTGTTCAGCATCCGCAATAGCTACTTCTTCATAGCGCAAGGCTTTTTCGCGCGCTTTTTGACGAGCTTTTTCTGCTTTGCGATTTCGCTCCCTGCGCGAATTGAACTCGTGATTAGAACCGTAATTTTTATGACTACCCTGATATTCAAAAGGATTGCGTTTTTCAGCTGATTTCCTAGTATTTTTGACGTTCTTGGTATTCTTCGCGCCTCGCTTTTGGGCGAACGCAGCATGATGAGTATGCGGCACAATAGCCTTTCGTAAAATATGTGTATTCAAAACTTAAATTTCAAAACGTGAACTAATCGAGCCTAGCACACGCCTGGCACAATCACGGCAAATGTTGTCAAAAAGCGCCGAGACGCTCGCACTATAAGCGCTCGCTTCTGAGCTTGCATGGAAAAAGTCCACTGAACTTTCCATGCAAGCTCACGCTCCGAGTTACTTTCGTACACTACGCTCCAAGCGCGAAAGCAGGTCGTCGCGCAAACGCCGGAAAATCACCAGCAAATGTTTCCACCAAGAAATGAAAACAAAACTCAACTAGCGAGTGAGCTTACGGTGCAAGCGATGCGGACGAGCAGCTTCCTCACCCAAGCGCGCAATCTTATTTTCTTCGTAAGCTTGGAAGTTACCTTCGAACCAGTACCACTTTGCAGGATTCTCGTCGTCGCCTTCCCAAGCAAGAATATGCGTTGCAACTCGGTCGAGGAACCAGCGATCGTGCGAAACCACAACAGCGCAGCCTGGGAAATCAAGTAAAGCGTTTTCCAAGCTTTCCAAAGTCTCAACATCCAAATCGTTAGTAGGCTCATCGAGAAGAAGCAAGTTTCCACCCTGCTTAAGAGTCAAAGCCAAGTTCAAACGGTTACGCTCACCGCCGGAAAGCACACCAGTAAGCTTCTGCTGATCCGAACCTTTAAATCCAAAGCTTGCAACATATGCGCGAGTAGGAATCTCAACGCCTGCAACCTCAATAAAATCAAGTCCGCCGGAAACAGCTTCCCACAAGTTCTTATTAGGATCCAATCCTGCACGATTCTGATCCACGTAAGAAATCTTCACAGTATCGCCAACAATAAGCTCTCCGCCAGAAAGAGACTCCAAGCCCACAATCGTCTTGAACAGCGTAGACTTACCAACACCGTTTGGACCAATCACACCAACAATACCATTACGAGGCAGCGTAAACGACAAGTCGTCGATAAGTACACGGTCGCCAAAAGCCTTGTGAATATGCTTTGCTTCCAAAACTTGCGAGCCCAAACGTGGACCTGCTGGAATTTGAATTTCAGAGAAGTCAAGCTTCTTGGAATTACGTGCCTCTTGCTCCATTTGGTCGTAGCGTTCCAAACGAGCCTTGTTCTTAGCTTGGCGAGCTTTCGGCGAGCTACGCACCCAATCAAGCTCATTCTTCAAACGCTTAGCAAGCTTGGCATCCTTGGCACCCTGGATTTCCATACGCTTTGCTTTAGTTTCCAAATACGTTGAGTAATTTCCCTTATATGGATAAAGCTGACCACGGTCAACTTCGCAAATCCACTCTGCTACGTTATCCATAAAGTAGCGGTCGTGCGTAACAGCAATAACAGCACCCTCGTACTTGTGCAAGAACTGTTCAAGCCACAAAATAGATTCCGCATCCAAATGGTTAGTAGGCTCATCCAAAAGCAGCAAATCTGGAGCTTCAAGAAGAAGCTTACACAATGCAACTCGACGCCTTTCACCACCAGAGCACACAGAAACAGGCGAATCCGGATCTGGGCATTGCAAAGCATCCATAGCCTGCTCAAGCTGCGAATCCAAATCCCAACCGTTTGCAGCGTCAATTTCAGTCTGAAGCTTACCCATTTCTTCCATTAACGCATCAAAATCAGCGTCTGGATTAGCCATTTCTTCGCCGATTTGGTTAAAACGCGCCACTTTTTGCGCAATCTCACCAAAAGCCATCTTAATGTTTTCGCCAACCGTCTTAGTGTCATCAAGAGGTGGTTCCTGCTGCAAAATACCTACCGTATAGCCAGGAGTCAAAGAAGCTTCACCGTTGGTCACATTTTCCAAACCGGCCATAATTTTCAGCAGCGTCGACTTACCCATGCCGTTCGGACCCACAACACCAATTTTTGCGCCCGGAAGGAAGCTTAAAGTAACATCGTCGAGAATTACACGATCTCCGTACGATTTACGCGCCTTAATCATCTGATAGATAAATTCAGCCAAAGTAATATACCATCCTTACAAACGTTGAAATTCCAGCGTTTGTTGCAACTTGCGTAAAAAGCGTTTAATACTTTTACCTACTTAATTCAAGCAAGATGCAACTTACATAAAACTACGCAAACTAATAGCTAGCAAATACTAGCACGTTGCTGGCGTACGATTTGACTTATTGACAGACTCAGAATCATCTTCAGGCGGAATCTGGCAGAGCCACTCGCCCAAAATCCCAACGACCATATCAATAAAGCACACCAAGCCAGCAATAGAGCATTCACGCACAACAGAGTTATACAGAATTATTTCACTGTGTGGCAGACTCATTAACAACTGCCCAACGTACCAGCCAGACAAAATAGCACCTGCCATTCCCAATGCCTTAGACAGCATAAGAGCTGCAACAGCAAATTGAGAACTTACACGCTTCTTATTTTTATCTTTGTTAGCAACACTTTGATGAGTTTGCAACGCCATAACAAAAGTTATTAAGCCAGCAATCACCATAATTGCAACAACAACCCACGGAGCTCCTGCTAACGACATAGCACTAGACTCTGTTGACGACACTAGAAATGCGCCCAGCACAAAGCCAAACAGTAACCCTAGTACCAGATACCACCAAGGTGTGCGATACGCTTTCATTAACAACCATCCCCTATAAGCCATTGCTCTGAGTATACCCCAACAGTTTGAGCATCAAAAGCAAACGCTAATGAGTACGAAACTGAGTTGTCATCCAAAGCAGCATCCGACTCTATCTGCAGCCACGGCATAAGTTCAGGCGACTTAGGGTCAACCATCACCATTTCCGCTAGTTGTTGCGGCAATTTTTCTGCATCAACAGTTCTTGTATCAGCAGCAGAAGCACCATATGAACGCGTACCCAACACTCGCACAGTCACCTTATCTTTATACAAAGTAGCAACAGCGCGAAGCAAGCGAAGCAGTTCATACTCGTCACCGCCCGAAGACAGAATAAATACAGCCGCGTAATAATCACCTTCAAGCATATTGGCAACATATAGTGCCGATACGCCATCTACGCGAGATTCTCTATCCTGCTCAAGCATTGCAACTATTCTCAGCATAGCAGAACGCGTGTCTTGTTTCGCGACACCCTTCATAGAAATTACTGCAGTTGTCTGTAACGGAGTCGGACATATACGGAACAAAGGAGACTTAGTTTCTCTTTTAACAAGCTCACTGCCATAATTGACACTTTTAGATTCATCGACACAAGAGCACTCTGAATCTCCATTATTTTCATAATCATCCGCGAAAGAATTTGCGATATCAACGGCAGCTTTAGCAGCTGCAGCAGCGTCCTCGTCTTCTTTGCGCTGCTTTTCTTTTCTATCTTCCTCAATAAGAGAACGATAGTAATCTGCTATTTCGCCTTCCTCAAGATCGTCAACTGATACGCTTCCACTACGAACAGCAACATGCGCAAGAGAATCAGGAACTACATGCCGTTCCGAATAATTTAACTCTTCTCTAGAAACACTATTCAAAGTAACGCAAACATCGTCAACAGTGCTTTTCATGCCGTAATATTCGCTTCTTAAAGCAGCATGAACAGTAATATCAGCCTCACTAATTTGCCAAGTGTGCATAGCAGAATTTAAAACAGATTTAGCAATAAGTTCTAAAGCTATAGCAGGATGCTCCTCAATCTCGCTATCTTTTTCGCAACGTTTAAGCATAAAAGCAAGACGCTCAGCAATTTGAGGAATATCTATTGCGTTAGTCTCATCTCCGTCTAATGCATTACTCAAATTAACTTTTAAAACAGCATCTATGTAAATAGAAGAATATAATCCAATGACTATTGAGTCACCGCTTGGGCGAATACCCTTCAAACTTATGGTCGTATTCATAATTTCATCTTCTACTCTCTAATAAAAACAATTTAAAATTCCAATTATTCGTTTATTTATCTTTTACTCTTACCTATAATACGCAAAATTAATATCTCGATACATTGTACTCGATATAAATCAACATGCGTAATTTTTTGCATATAACACTAATTTTTATTATTAAATTCTTAGAAAAATAAAAATAAACGCTGACAGCAATAAATTATATTGTTATCAGCGTTTATTAATGATTGTATTTTATCTGCTTTTTAGCACTGTATTTACACTATTAAGCACCAAATTGAGTGCCGTCATTTTGATTAGTAGACGGATTAACTGGTGGCTTAACAGTTCCAATAACAGTTCGAGGAGCAGGTGCAGTAGTCTGAATAGACGTATCAACAGACATCTGATCAGACTGCTGGTTTTGTGAAGTTGCGTTATTGGAAGATTCAGAAAGTTCAGAAGCTTCACTCTGCTCATTCTTACCTTCAACGTTGCGCTTTAAACTTTCTGGAATTTCAACAGGAGGAAGATCAGAATCTGGTCTTCTATCGTCCGAAAGCCAAAGAGTACGCTCAGGAGCCTTACGAATCTTACTGAAGATTTCCTTAAGTTCCTTCTCGTTAAGAGTTTCCTTAGCGAGCAACTGACGAACCAGCTCATCTAATACGTCACGATTATTGTTAATAATCTCCCACGCTTCAGTATGAGCAGTTTCGATAAGCTTATGAACTTCTTCATCGATTACTTCAGCAGTACGATTCGAGAACTTACGAGGTTGCAAAGAATCGAGTGAACCGGAAGAATCTTCGTCAGTATCCATCCACTTAACAGCTCCAAGCTTCGCTGAGAAACCATATTCAACAACCATCTTACGAGCAATAGCAGTAGCTTTCTCAATGTCGTTAGAAGCACCAGTTGTTGGATCATGGAACACAACTTCCTCTGCTGTGCGTCCGCCCATAGCATATGCCATTTGATCCAGCAATTCGTTGCGAGACTGCGAGTAACGGTCGCTTGTTGGCATCACAGCAGTGTAGCCAAGTGCGTGACCTCGCGGCAAAATCGTTACTTTAGTAACAGGATCCGTGTGGTGCAACGCAGCAGCAACAAGCGCATGACCACCCTCATGGTAAGCAGTGTTACGCAATTCATCCAAAGCCATACCCTTAGACTTACGTCGAGGTCCTGCTTGAACACGATCAATTGCCTCATCAATAGCGCGATTATCGATATATTGAGCACCAGAGCGAGCGCAAAGCAACGCAGCTTCGTTAAGCACGTTAGCTAAGTCTGCACCAGTAAAACCAGGAGTGCGCACAGCAACCATATGAAGATCAACATCCGGCACAAAAGGCTTACCCTTAGCGTGAACCTTCAAAATTGCCTCGCGACCTTCCAAATCAGGAGCCTCAACAGCCACCTGACGGTCAAAACGACCAGGACGAAGAAGTGCGGAATCAAGCACATCTGGACGGTTTGTTGCGGCAATAATAATCAAATTAGTGTCGTTGTCGAAGCCGTCCATCTCAACAAGCAGCTGATTAAGTGTCTGCTCGCGCTCATCATGACCGCCAGTCATGCCACTTCCGCGGCGACGACCAACAGCATCAATCTCATCGATAAAGATGATGGCAGGAGCATTCTTCTTAGCTTCGTCAAAAAGTTCACGAACACGAGACGCGCCCAAGCCTACGAACATTTCCACGAAGTCAGAGCCAGCCATTGCATAGAACGGCACACCAGCTTCGCCTGCAATAGCACGAGCCAACAAAGTCTTACCAGTTCCTGGAGGACCATAAAGCAGCACACCGCGCGGAATGCGAGCACCCAAAGCCTTGTAGCGCGAAGGATCCTTCAAGAAGTCTTTAATCTCTTCAACTTCTTCAACAGCAGCTTGTTCGCCAGCAACGTCAGCAAACTTAGTTTTAGGAGTCTGACCTTCAAGCAGCTTGCCACGGCCACGTCCGCCACCCATGCCAAGCATACTTCCACCGGCACCGCCTATTCTGCTAAACATGAACCAAATCATGCCAAGGAAGAACAATATCGGAGCAAGCGAAGTAATCAAATACGAAATAATGCTAGATGACTGTAAGCTAGCAGTCCAGCCGTTAGAAGGCTTCGCCTTTTCGACTTCTTGTACAATTGACCTACCTTGTGCATACGCGTAGTAGAATTGCACATCCTTGCCAAAGTCACGCTTTTGCTTACTTCGTTTATCGAACTTCTTAAACGGACTATCAAGCGTAAGCTTAACTAACTGTTTATTGTCAATAATTTCCACATAACTTGCTTTATGAGATCGCACTAACTCAATACCATCCTGAGTATCGATAGTTTGCGATCCGTTATGAACAAACATTTGGAATCCGACAACTGAAAGCAACACAAGAAGCACAATCCACGTCCATGGCGACTGCCAGAAGGAACGACGATTGTTATGGTTGTTCTCGTTATTTTTATTATTCTTGCCCTGTTGACCGTTGTTTCGCTGATTCCTAGGGTTGCGTGGATTTAAAAACGGATTATTCCCGTTATTTCCACGCCCAGGACCGCCCATTGGGCCTTGCGGTGTCATAGGAGAAGCGCCCATGTAATAAGGCTCCTTTCAAACTCCTCAATTTATATAAAAATTCTGAATAGAATCTATAAAATCAAGCACCATACACTGATGGCTTTAATACCGCAATACTATTGAGATTGCGGTAGCGTTCGTCGTAGTCCATTCCGAAACCAACGACAAATGCATCAGGAATTTCAAAGCCCGAGTAGTCGATTTGTACGTCTACTTCGCGACGTGCAGGCTTACTGAGCAATGCAAAAACTTTTACACTTGCAGCACCACGACCTTTTAGCTCATCTACAAGCCAAGCTAGCGTGCGACCGGAATCAACAATGTCTTCTACAATAAGCACATCTCGACCACGCACATCAGTACTTAAATCTTCGCGAACAGTGATTTGTCCGCTAGTTTGAGTGCCACTGCCGTAACTAGACAAGCTCATAAAGTCCATTGATGCGTTAATGCTTAATTCTTGCGAAAATACAGCAAGAGTATTTACAGCACCTTTGAGAACTGCAACAAGCAAAACATTACTGTTTTTGTAATCTTCACTTACTTGTTTAGCGACTTCACGAATACGCTTCATAAGGTCTTCGTGGCTAATTAATTCATAGTCGATGTCATCTCGTATATCTGCAATTTGCATGTTCACTATCTTTGCATAAGCGAATGACGATATTGCGCGAGAGCCGAGTCGCTTCGTAATAATTTGGCAGCGAAAAAGGCTTCTGACCATGCCATTTTGTACATAGTTCGTCCACTGCCGATATGTGACTTGACGAGAAACGCAGACCAAGCTCGCTTAACGCACGCACTATAATTCGTTTACGAATTGATGGATGATATTGCGCTAACTTCTCAGCTTTTAACCTAACAGTTTTCGCATTTTTATCAAATTCCATCACTTGTGAACTAGCTTCGTCAACTTGAGAATTAATATAGTCAAGATCGTCTCTAGCTATTTCAGCTCCACGAGAAAGCAAAGTAACCATATTTGCATTAAAAAATCGCGAAATATAAGGCATTAACGTGTGTCTAACTCGAGATCTCAATGGATAATTTTCTGAAAGTTCCTCATTTTTCGAAATATCGTCACCATTTGTAGGATCATCCCACCATGAAATGCCTAAATCCTCGCAAATACCAGTAGTATCTTCTCTACTAAGCTTAATAAGAGGCCTTGCAAAAAGCACGTTTTGACGCAATGTCACTGCTTTCATGCCAGCAACTGCTTCTAAACCTGCAGAATCTTTTAGCCCCATCATTACAGTTTCTGCTTGATCATTTGCAGTATGAGCTAGAAGCACGGCTGCAGCTTGCTGCTTTTTAGCAACCTCAATAATTGCTTGATACCTAGCATTCCTAGCAGCAGATTCTTCGCCTTCTCCCGAATCTTCAACGTTCACAGATTGAATATACACGTACTTTTCATCTATTCCAGATTGCAAACAATGTTTAGCAGCAGTATTGGCAATTTCAGTTGAGTGTGGCTGCAAATGGTGATCTACTATTACGACGCCGCAACGAATACCCCTACTTGCGCACACAATCACGCTCAATGCTGTAAGTGCAAGAGAATCTCTACCTCCAGAGCACGCAATAAGAACCAAAGGAGCATCAACATCTGTCGCGTGATTGCCATGTTCGGAAAAACGCGCGTCTTGTGCACATAATGAAAGTTCGTCAAAACAATGCTTGATTGCGCCAATTCCTGCGCGTATGCGAGAAGAATACACCATAGCTTCTAGTGTAGCGCGCCAATAACGCTAAATTGCAACTCATAAATCATAGTTTTGGCAATTCTGCCATAAACTTATTAATCGCTACGAACGCTCCCCAAATATCAGCTGGCTGGTTCGCAACAACAGCGAAAGTTAGCACTCCACCACTTTTCCTAGATACATTACCAACCATAGAAGTAACTTCACTTAAAGAACCAGTCTTTACGCGAAGCATACCAGCAGAAGATTCATCCGCCAAACGCTTTCTTGCTGTTCCAACTAAACCAGGAAGAGACAATCCTTCAGCAGCTGCAGCACCTCCAGAATCGGCTTTAATATTAAGCACTTGTACTTGAGCTAGCGTTGTTGCGCGCAACCTTGATTTTGGAGACAAGCCTGAGCAATCAGACATGTGCAAACCACGTATATCGATATTGAGCTTGCGCAATCCCTCTTTTACTGCCTGAACTGCACCCTCCGGAGAGTTGGATTTGTGAGTTGCAAGCGCAGTCAAACGACCAAACTCTTCCGCCAATGTGTTGTCTGAAATACGAAGCGTATATGCCATTATTTCGTTTAAAGGTGCAGAAGAAACTTGTGCAATTAAACGCGAATTAGATGATATTAACGATTGAGTTTCGCTTACTGGTATGACAAGATTTTCAGATTGTGCAGACTTATTTTCATTTTCAGAATCTTTATTGTTTTCAGAAGAATCATCTGCAGACGAGCCTGAACCGGAATTTTTTTCATCAGAAGCGGTTTTATTAGAATAATTACTTATAACTATTCCTTGTTTGCTTAATAATTTAGCAAAAACATGACCGACACTTAAAGCAGGATGAGGATCAGAAAGCGGAAAATCTGTCATAGCGTCAGCGTCAACACCTTGCACTGAAAGGTCACGCTGACGAGCATCATCTATAGCCAAAGATGACGTTTGAGCATAAAAGCGGCGTTCAACATCTGTTTCATAAATCAAATCAGGAGCACGTTTTGCGCCAAACAATGAGTCATCAACAGCTAAAGAAACTGTGTGAATATTTTCAAGCTTCAACGCGTTGGCTGTTCTTCTCGCTAATGTCGTTAAACCTGCTCTGCCATTGACATGGTGCCAATCGTTTTCTCCAACGCCAAGAAGCATGTCACCATTGCCGCGAAGCACAAGCTTTCTAGCATTCGTACTAGAAGCTCGTTCTGGTTCACCGCCTGTTTTAGGCAACAAAAATACTTGAGTATCAAGAGTTGAACCCATGTCAAGAGTGCGAGAAGCTACGCTAGCAGTTAAAGTTTTAAGCGTTGACGCTGGCTCTCTTAAAGCATTTGGCTCATGTGAAGCAACTACTCGCCCATTAGCATCCATAATTACTGCTGAAGTGCTGCTACTCATAGAAGCATCGGAAACCAACTCGTTAATAAGTTTTTGAGCTTGCGAATGATTTATTTCTTTACCATAAGTCACGCCTTTAGCTAGTGATTTAACTCGCAAAAGTGATTTAGGAGAAGAAACAGTTACAGCATAATGTTGTTTTCGCAACGTCAAAGGACCAGGAAGAATATCGTATACGTCAAGCAAAAAATAAGTAAAAATAATTGCTGCACTAACTATAACTGCTATAAATGCAATAAGCAATCGCCAACGAGAAGGATATTGGCTTCTTAAAACCATAGCAGCGTATTTACTTTTCTTCTGTGCGCTACTTGGTTTAATCTCACTGCTTGATTTAGATTCACTACTTAGTTTTTGTTCATTACTTGGTTTAGGCTCGATACTTTTGTTGGGTTCGCCGCTTTGCGTTGGCGTGCTCGCATTAGGAATATTTAAGGCATCGTTTAAGCCTTTACTACTTTCCATGCGAGCACACCTTTAAATCCGATTGCAAATACCGCGCTTAACTATACATTGCGCTTGCAACAAAGCGTGCGTAAGTTACGCAGTAATCGACGCAAATCTGCGCAAGTTTTCAACAATGCGAATCATGCGCTTATCCATTACTTTGCCACCAAGAATCACGCCAACAACCAGCACAATCAAGCCGTTTACTACAAACAAAATGCTTGCAATCCACAGCAGTTGCGGCGCAAGAATCATAAACGCAATCGCAGCCGCAACCGAAGGAATCATGCAAACTACAGAAAGAAGCATAAAGCCTATAGCTGCAAAACTTCGCCCGCCAGCACTTCCTTGCGGCCTAGAAAATGGCTTTTCGATTGATGCCACAGGGTACATTGCAATGCACGAAGAAATTAAGCCAATGCCTATGGAAGCAAAAGCTATTCCAATTGGACAAAGAGTTTGGAACATAACTGCATTCACATTTTGCTTAACATTTGCTACAAAGAAAAGGAAAACGTAAACCCCTACTCCAATAATCGCAAAATAAACAGCGCAAATCACTGACCAAACTATTGCGTTCGCTAAGCGATCGTGCAAACCTTTTACTCCAATAATCGCATGCATAGTAAAAGCTGTGCCATCGTAAGCAATATTGTTTCCAACAACCATGCCCATAAGCAAAGCAGCATACATCATCCATCCAGAAACACCTAAGTTATCTGTTAGAGAATCAAATCCTTTAGCCTTAAAACTACTTCCTCCTGCAACTACCAGCATAAAAAGCGGCGCAATAAGCAAAAATAGCTGACGCATATCTCTTCTCATAACGCTAATAATTCGCGCAATAATCGCACCAACTGTGTTGTCTGGAACTGCTGCAAACAAGCCGATTCCCTTAGTTTTAACAACTGTTTTTTGCTCACCACGAAGCAACTTCGGCTCTAATTTTGCGCAAAATACAGAGATTGCAAAGCAAGCAGCAATCGTTACAACGCAAATAAGGAAGCGAATAGCAAGAGCAAGCCAATTGCCATTAATAGCATCGAGCGGCAAAGCCATAGCTGCACTTAATGGTGTAAAAGCGGACGCAGCACAGAAACTTGTGCCTAGCGCAATTCCATTTGGCGAAGGGCTATGCGTATTCATTGATGAAACAAAAATCATGTACGCTATAAAAATGGCAAAGTAAAAAATGTTTCTTGAACGCTTGTTTATTAAAATAGTATCCAAAAGCTCAATAAGCATTTTGCTTAAAGACACGATTGTTGCAACGTAAAGCGGAGCTGCAATTACGCTGACTAAAACCGGCACAATTCCAAAGCTTCTGTACGCTAAAGACCACAAAGCAAGCGCGATTGTGCAGCTTACTGAAAGCGCTCCAAAAAGAGAGCCAAGAAGCATGCCAGCTTGCTGCTTTACGTAAGGAATGCCGTAAAGCGCAAAACTACGCGATTTTAGTGTTGTGTCGCTGCCAAACATAAACACGTTTATAAACAGCGTAAAAATTGACACAATCGACGCAACCATTATTGGAGCCAATTGGAATTCCTGCCAATTTTTAGTATCTGCAAGCATTCCTGGATTAATGTACTTGCCAGTTTCCCAGCCAGCAAAACCAAGAGCGCATATAAGCGCAAGTCCAAAAACAATTGCTATAGCAAAGCCAATTTTTTGCCAAATTGACTTTCGCATAACAGAAAAAGTAAGCGCCCAGCGAAGGCGAACCATGGTAAAAATCATAGACATAATTACTTACCGCCTTTCGCTCACGCGTTGTAATTACTTGCGATTGGTGTTGCGCTATTGCCGCCGTTAAGCCAGTCGATGCGCGCAGCTGCGTGACGTCCGCCAACAAGCTCCATAAAGCGATCTTCAAGATCTTTGCCCTGAGCCACCTCTTCAAGAGTGCCAGCAGCCGCAACATGACCTTCGTTAATAATCGCCACGTGCGAGCACATTTTTTCAACCAATTCCATAACGTGCGAAGAAATAATCACCGTTCCGCCAGTAGAAACATACTCGGCAAGAATATCCTTCAAATTTGCGCTAGAAACAGGATCCACTGCCTCAAAAGGCTCGTCCAACACAAGTACGCGAGGGCTGTGAATCATAGCTGTTGCAAGGCAAATCTTCTTAGTCATACCAGTTGAATAGTCCGAAACCATAGTGTTTGCAGCTTCTGTTAAGTCGAATGCAGAAAGCAAATCGTTCGCGCGACGAACAGCCTCAGCGCGGCTCATCTCGCGAAGCATGCCAGCGTAAGTTAAAAGCTGAAGGCCAGTAATCGTCTTAAAAATCTCGTCGGCCTGAGGCATTAAACCGATTGCGCGCTTAGCGCGATTTACGTCACTCCAAACATCGTTGCCAAAAATCGAAGCCGAGCCAGCATCTGGCATAAGCAAGCCCGTAAGCATTTTAATCGTAGTAGTTTTGCCAGCACCATTCGGGCCGACTAATCCATAGAAAGAGCCTGCTGGAATGCTCAACGAAAGATTATCTACAGCAACTTTCTTGCCAAAAGTCTTAACAAATCCGCTAATAGAAACCGCTGGAACATCTTCGTTAGTAGCGTCGTAAGTGTTTGCGCCAAAAACTGGAACGCTGCTAGCAAAAGTATTTCCGGACGGATACTCGGACGGATATTCAGACGGAATAGAATCTACCATAGAAACCTCGCAGTATACAGATAAACGCACGCATTGCACTACATTAATTGCGCAATCACACGCTTATATCAAGGCTTCTATTATCTCATACCCGCAATTTTTGCGCAATCGCAACGCCAGCACTATCCGCACGCTACCTTCATATTCGTGTGGTAGAGATTTGAGATTTTTCGCACTGATTGAATGTTTGCATGCTTATGAAGTTTTGCAGTTGTGCTCTGCAGACGTTGATTACCTGTTGATTAGCGAACACTAGCATCCGTGCTACTGCATTCGCCACTCCAGGCACTCTTACCACACCAAAAAACACTAGCGACTTTACTAGTAGTGAGGGGTGAGTGTTGCTTGGTCGAGCAATATAAAAGCGGAACGATAGTAATAATCTTGCTGACGAATACTATCTTTGAAAGAAAGTAACTAAAAAACTAAACTTAACTACGCAACCGCTAAGTCCAAATAAGGTATAAGAGCGGAGCGCTGTCCTCACGGCTAATCGCCGTTCGGCTGAGCTTGCACGGAAAGTCCACTGGACTTTCCGCCTGAGCAAGCTCACGCTCCGAATTGCTTTCGCGCGCACAATGCTGCGCTCAAGCATGTCGTCGCGCTAGTAACACCCACCACTCACAGCCACTTCAGAAACACGCCAGCCAAACACCAGCCCAAAACTCGCGCCACAATAAGCAAGAGCACTCAGCGACCAGTGTGCTGAATCGGCTTCCACTCGCTCTTTGAGAAAATAGCTTGGAACGCAATAGGCACGTACGAAAGCATAAAAATCGGGAAGCTAAGAGCGTACGCAAATAGTTCCTTATTCGTTGCACCAAGCTTATCGTGTTCAACTAAAATAGTGAGCGACACAAATATCATCATGCCTAAAACACTTGTAACAGTAGTTGTAATGAAGTTAATCATTGAATAGATTTGACTCATCCATGTTACAAATCCAAATGCAGCAAAAATAAACCCGAGTATTATTCTTGCAACAGCCAAAACCATAAATGGGAAAAGCATAAGCGTAAAATCAACCGACGAAAAATCTCTTTCGCGAATACCATGTCGAATAAGAGCTGCTCCATAGTAACGAAATACCTGCAAGAATCCCTTGCTCCAACGAAGACGCTGCCTCCAGCTCTGCCTAAACGACACAGGTTGTTCATCATACAATACTGCAGAACCGCAATATCCAACTTTGTCTCCGTGAAGAATAGCATCCATAGTAAATTCAAGATCCTCAGTAAGAAGATGGAATTTCCATCCGCTATTTCTGTGCATAATCTCACGCGAGAACATGAATCCAGTTCCACCAGCATGGCAACTCGAACCGAATAGCATTCGAGAGTTGTTAGTAAATCGCGATTCTCGAATAAACCAAAGTGCAGAGCCAGACGAAACCCAATTATCTGAAAGATTCACGGAATTACGATAGCTGGTTAAAATTTGATATCCTGCGTGGAAACCTTTATTCATTTCCTCAAAATAATGCGGATCAAGTTTATTGTCTGCATCGAAAACAAAGTATGCGTCATAAACTTTATCCGCACCAATTTTCATAATATGATCGAGAAGATAGCTGAGCGCATAACCTTTACCAATATGCTCTTTATCAAAACGTTCAATTACGTTGCAACCGCAATTGCGGCCAACCTGCGCAGTAGAATCAGTGCAATTATCTGCAACAAGCCAAATATCAATAAAATCTTGTCTATATGTTTGAGTTTGAATGCAATGAATAAGATTACCTATAACAGCTTCCTCATTGCGCGCAGAAATAAGCACAGCATAATGCTTATCCATTGGTGCTTCAGGAAAAACAATAGGCTTAGCGAATAAAGATGCAACAGCACAAACACCTTGATACACAACACCGCTTATGCCAATAAGTATTACTAGTACATCAAATATTGATAGAAGAATCATCGCTTCCATCCGCTCCGTGGATTATTTTTTACGTTACTTTTATTATTTTTTGTATTTTTTACTATTTTAGACTCGCCTACTTGCAATTTTGCTTTAGAAGAATCCTTATTTTCAGAATCTACTTTACGCTTTGCAATATCTTTATTTACGGCATCTAATATTTCGCGCGAAATTGGCATTGTTGCCAATACGTCAGTTTGATCAGAATCGATAGAAGAAACTTTGCTACCATTCGCATCGTCAGAGTCTGACACATAAGCTTGCTTATACCAATATAGGATATCCTCGTTCAGAGAAATGCGAGAGCTTGTGCCTTTCATTACACGATGAACACTTTCACTCATTGGATTCATGAACTTACGGCCAATCGCTTCAACGCAACGAACAATAATAGAAGTATGATCAGGGTGAGGATCGTTCATAAGCGGAGAAGAAACTAAACTATATTGCTTCGTGCATACTCTAAAAATTGCTTGCAAACTTGCAGTCACAGGCAAAGCCAAAAATGCTCCAAGAGCACCAAATACAGCGCCCATTACAAGAACTGAAATAAAAGCTACTGCAGGATTCAGATCCATAGTCTTCTCGGAAATCTTCGGCGAAATAACCATGTTCTCAATTTGCTGATAAATCGTAATAAAAATTAATGTTGCAACAGCCGCACCAAAACCATTGGAACCCCATGCAACCAAGATAGGCAAAGCTCCACCCAAATAGCCACCAATTGTAGGCACAAACTGCGAAACAATTCCGCAGAATAAGGATAGCGGAAGCCAATACGGTATATTCATTACAATAAGAAAAATTGCGGTACCCACTGCGTTAATCGCTGCCAAAATAATTCGCGAAAATAAGAAGCTCGAAATCTGCTCTTGAACAACTGACCAAATAAATAGGAAACGACGCTGAGATTGCGGATTCATCCAACGGCACATGCTACGACGCATAGCCGGACCTGCTGCAGAAATGTAATACGTAACCATAATAATGGTAAGTAAATCAAGCAGAACAGTCATCAATCCCCATGTTGTGTTAAGTGCTTGGCCAGCAAAATCAACAACCCAAGATGTTTGCACATGCTTCAAAATTTCCATGCCAAGCTGCTCAATATTAGGCATTTTAAAACCGGTATAGTGAAGCACAAAATTTGCAAATTGATTGTATAAATCAGGCAAGCCCATAACCATTGAAACAACCTGCTGAGCAAATAAATTACCAAACAAAGCAAGTAGCAAGCTAATTACAACAAGCAAGCCCGTTAGCGTAAAGCCAGAAGCAACTCCTCGCCTCCAACCATGCTTAATTAACCGAACAACAAGCGGTTCCATTGCGAGCGCAATAAAAATAGAAATCACAACATCGAAAACAATGAATGAAATGCTATTCCAAGCGAACCATAGGAAGATAGACACAAAAGTAATAATTGCAACGTAAATAAGTGCACGACCTAGCCAATCTGGCGGCCTTCTGTCATCGCCTTTAGCTGGGAAAAGTGAAGCTAAATCTAGCTTATTTTCACTTTCCTTAATATGCTCATGCATCTTATATTCATGCATTTCTTGCTCTTGGTAATTCATAGGTACTATTGTAACTGCGCGAACTGATGAATGCGAATTAGCGGCATGTAATGGTAACTATTTTTGTAATACTTAATAGTTACGCTATTTATTACTATTTATTACAATTTTCTACTATTTCCTACTAAACGATTGCAATTATGCGCATCTACGCAACTACACGTAACATTATGTAACACAAACGTAACGAGATATTCGAGTCGCTGAAATCCAAAATGGCATTCATAGTCATAAACTCATTACTGGGTTTTTTAAGAAAGGAATGGTGACCATGACCACTTTGCAAACTAAAGAAGATGCCGCAGCCCTTATTGAAAAGGAAGGCATTGAGTACGTATCCGTACGATTTACTGATTTAATTGGCGTTCAGCAGCACTTTACTGTTCCTGCTGACGAGTTCTTACACAGCGCTTTCACTGATGGAATGGCGTTCGATGGTTCTTCAATGCAAGGCTTCCAGGCTATTAACGAATCAGATATGAAGCTTATTCCAGATGTTGACACTGCTTATATTGACCCATTCCGTAAGCATAAGACTCTGAATGTTGCTTTCTCTATTGTTGACCCTGTAACAGATGAGCCATATTCTAGGGATCCTCGTCAGGTCGCTATTAAAGCAGAATCCTATTTGAAATCAACTGGCATTGCTGACACTGCAAGCTTTGCCCCTGAAGCTGAGTTCTTCATCTTTGACAAGGTGCGTTTTGCTAACGACATGCAGCGCTCCTTCTATGAGGTTGATTCTAACGAAGCTCCTTGGAATTCTGGCATCGACACTGAAGATGACGGTAGCAACAATATTGGTTTTAAGAATCGCGTAAAGCACGGCTACTTCCCTGTGCCACCAGTAGATCACAATCAGGATTTGCGCGATGACATGGTTTACAACTTGCAAAAAGTTGGTTTGATTCTTGAGCGTTCTCACCACGAAGTCGGCGGCGCAGGTCAGCAGGAAATCAACTACCGTTACAATACGCTTGTTCATGCTGGCGATGATTTGATGAAATACAAGTATGTGGTTCATGAAACTGCTGCTTTAGCTGGTAAGGCTGCAACATTTATGCCAAAGCCAATTGCTGGAGATAACGGCACTGGCATGCACTGCCATCAGTCGCTTTGGAAAGATGGCAAGCCATTGTTCTATGCGGAAACTGGCTACGCTCAACTTTCTGATATTGCACGTTGGTACATTGGCGGCTTGATTAAGCACGCTTCTTCTGTGCTTGCATTTACGAATCCTTCGCTTAACTCTTACCATCGCTTGGTTCCAGGATACGAAGCTCCAGTCAACTTGGTTTACTCTGCTCGTAACCGTTCTGCAGCTATTCGTATCCCTCTTGCTGGTACAGAACCTGCTGCTAAGCGTATTGAGTTCCGTGCACCGGATCCTTCATGCAACCCATTCTTAGCATTCTCCGCTCAGCTTATGGCAGGTTTGGATGGTGTTATTAACCATATTGAGCCTCCTGCCCCTGTTGATAAAGATTTGTACGAGCTTCCTCCAGAGGAGCATGACGGCATTAAGCAAGTTCCTTCTTCGCTTGGTGAAGCTTTGCAATCTTTGGAAGAGGATCACGACTTCCTTATGCAAGGCGACGTATTTACTAGCGACTTGATTGAAACTTGGCTGAATTTGAAGCATGAGGAAATGGATATGGCTCGCTTGGCTCCAACTCCACTCGAGTATGAGCTTTACTTCCACATCTAATTTGCAGCTAAGTTAAGATAAGCTAAGCTACTCTAACGAAAAAGCCGGCCCTACGATTTCGTGGGGTCGGCTTTTTGGCGCTCAAGCAGATTGTCGCGTTAGCTGTTTATTTTTCAGCACGTATTTTACATCAGCTTGAGAGGCGACCTTCGAATCATGAGTAACAACAATCACACATTTGCCATGCTCTCTAGCAGCATTTTTTAATATTGCAATAACTTCTTTAGTCGTTGCAGGGTCAAGACTTCCAGTAGGCTCATCAGCCAAAATTACCGGCGCAGAAGATACTAAAGCTCGTCCAATTGCAACACGCTGCTGTTGACCACCAGAAAGTTTAGTGACGTTACGATTTGCTTCTTCTTCAGTTAATCCAAGATCTATTAGCACTTGAACATCAGCATGTGAATTTACTAATCGCAAATTTTCTAATGGCGTCAAATAGTCAATAAGATTAAAATTCTGGAAAACAAGTGAAATATGTTTTTTGCGATGCTCAACATATCCCGTTTTTGCAATATTTTCACCGTTAAAAAGCACTTCGCCACTATACGGAGTATCTAATCCAGCTAAAAGCGAGAGCATAGTAGACTTTCCTGCTCCAGAAGCTCCCATAATACTGTACATTTTGCCAATTTCGAAATCTGCATTCACGTCATTTAGTACCGCAATATTTGCAGGTCCGTAAGTGTACTTCACATTTTTTAATTGCAATAAATCCGACATAATAAGCTCCTTATTTTTACATAATTTAAATATGATTTATAAGATTTGTTTCATTTATACGATTGCGCTGTTTGTGATTGTGTTTTTAGTAGAAAATTCACATACGCAACTATATTTCTGCTAACTCATAGCACTTAGTATTTGCCGAGGCTTCTTTATTAATATTGGCAGCACTGCAACAAGTAATGCGACTATTGAAATAAGCAAACCAATAACAAAAGCAGCAAGAGTTTGCAACAATGGCAATACTGGCATACCATCCGCAATAAATGACGAATCAGCACTATGCAAAATCGCAGACCCAATAACGCCAGAAAAAGCAGCACCGAAGCCTAGCGAAATGACGAATGACACAATGTTGAGTATCGTTATTTCAACAAGCAATTGACTAACTATTATTGCTCTAGATAATCCAATAGACATAAGTACGCCAATCTCGTGCATACGTCCTCTAACCCAGAACACTAATACAAGTCCAAGCACTAAAATACCAACAAAACTTAGTGCCACAAAAATCATTCGCACAAGTTGTTGCACAGAGTTAACCGAGCTTATTACATCAGACAATTGCGAAGCATTCTGCTCTACATCCGCCCACTTGCCAGCAATACTTTTAGTCTCCCGTATTGCACTAGCTAATAAATCAGAACGCTCGACAACACAGCGCAAAACACCTCGCTTAGAAGAGCCAGCCAAAGACAACGCCGAACTTAAGTCAGTAAATATGCGATTTTCTGAAGTATCCGAAGGAAGTGCTCCTTTAGTTTGCAATTTGCCGGCAAAAATGCCAACAACACGAACTTTTACATTAAACCCCTGCTTAAGAATTATAGTAGAACCAATATTAAGATTATTCTTCTTAGCAAAATCACGATGCACTATTGCTCTACCAGAAGAACGATTAGTAATATGCTCACCCTGCTCTAAACGGTATAATCCCTCTTGAAAACCCTGAGACAATCGAGAATCTGTTGTGCCAGTAATTCCAGCAGCATGAGCCAAAACATCATCGTCTAGTCTTGGACCCTGCGCAGGAAGCACAAGTTGCTTTCCAACAGGCACAGCTAAAACATCGCGCTCTTCCACTACAGTTTTTACGCCCGAAATCGCAGCAAATTTACGAATTTGACTAGAGTCAATTCCTTCATTCGCGCCCAAATCTTGTGGAATTGGAGAATTAGACGTAGCAACAGAATTAGAATTTGTATTACTTTGCTCTGGAAGAGTTTCACCTCGAGTTTTTGCTCGTACAGTAAAACCTAAACCAATACTGGATTGAATACGATCCCTAGCACCCTCAACAGAAGCACTGATACCAGCTTGTGAAACTAGCGCACTTAAAACAAGAGTCATAATCAGCACAATTATTGCGTTACGTCGAGGTTTGCGCAATATTGCAAGTTTCGCTCGAGCACATAAAGAAATTACTTCACCATTCATAATGTTACTCACTAACTTTTCAAATAACTTTCATACGACGAATTATGAAAACTATGCCGCCAAACAGCATAGTTCTACTTTTGCAATCCGAGGAGCTCACGAGGAGATTTGCATATAACTGGCAAATAAGACAACACAACTGCAATAACGATTACTGCACCAACAATTGTAGAAACTCCGATAAAACACTGAGCGTCTACTTGTACGCTAAGTGTTTCCAAAGTTTTTGTTGCCAAAGTTGATTCAAGATTTCCACCAGCTTGACCCATATTACTCAATTCACGAGCGGCTGATGATTGCACAGAGCCAAGAGCAACATTAGCCATCAACGGAGCTATAACTTTTGCAAAAAGGTAACCCACAATTAACGAAGGTATTGCAATAAGCACAATCTCAGCAAGATATTGACCAACTATAGATAATTTGCCAGTGCCAATTGCAACAAACACACCAATTTCATTACGTCGCTCATTCATCCACAGCAAAAGCACTAATGCCAAAGCAATAATAGCAAATGATACAACAGCAATTGTTGTAACAGTCATTATTGAGCGCACTCCCTTTGCTGCTTTCAACAAACCAGAAACGAACTGATCGTCACGAGTTAGTTGATAGTTTTGCAAATCAATAGGCAATTTGGCAGCTTGCGCCATAATATTATCCGCATCCTCACCGCGCTTTATTCTAAAACTTGCATCCTGATATATTTCTTTTCCAGGCTCATATTTGTATAATTCGCGAGTAGTTTGCAAATCCGTATACACGGTATTAGCTGTCAATTCCGCCCTAGTTGCGACTTGACGCTTATTTGCTCCGGCATAAATTCCAACAATACGAGTTTTTACTGTTGCTGTTGATTGTTGAATATTGTCAGCATCGTAAGGATTAGCGCGAAGCGTAAGAGTATCTCCTACATGTAATCCGTTAGCTTTAGCGAGATCTTCATGAATCAGTGATGCATGAACGTTATTAGCATTAAGATGCTTGCCTTTAGACATAGTTATTGCTTTTGTTTTAAAAGTATTTAAACCAGTAGAGTCATTCGTCCCTTCAATATTAACGGCATTTCCAAACTGCTGCTCGCGCTTTTGATCATAATCCTGAACGCCTGGAATTCTTGCCGCTTTAGCATTAACTAAATCCGCTGTTACATTTTGTCGAACAACGTAGGAAGCAATTCCATTTAATTTTGCAATTGCCTGTACATCTTTAGGTTTTACAGTTCCAGCTCCTCTAGGAGTTCCAGGGTTTATTTGAGGGTTATTTGCGAGCACAAAACTAGACTCTGCTTGCGCTTCAACTTTTTCTCCTTCTCTACCTGCAGCACTTGAAACTGCAGAAGTAGAAAATAACAATGTCGAAATAAGAAATACAATAATGAAAACTATCGCTGTTTTTATTCGTTTCCTCAGAATGTAGCGTATTGCACGAGAGATAAACGTCATCGACTACCTTTCTTCATTGAAAAATAACTTTATATAGTATGCGAACATACGATATGCCAGTATAGCATATACGCACTTATAATCGACATACGAAAAGCCGACCCTACGATTTTGCGGGGTCGGCTTTTTGTTACTAACACAGCATTCAGGCAGGTCGGAGTGCTGCACGAGTGTCCAAAGCGGCAACGAGTTTTATTTAATACTTATCCTTAGTAATATTGTTCTTGATATGTATTGTTCTCAAACTTAATATTTACGTCGTTGCCTTTGATTTTAAATGATCTGTTGATGTAGAATCTGCTTACAGAATTACCATCATGCCATTCGTCTTCGTTACTAGCCTGACGACGGAACTCTACAGTTTCTTCAAATCCTTCTGTAGAGAAACTTCCACTTTCTGGATCAATGGATGTAAGTTTAGGATATCCGTTAACACTTCTCTTAACATCTGAATATGAATAGTCGTAGGATGTAAAGAATCCTAAGTTCTTCTTACGCAAGGAGGTGCCAAAAACACAAATCTTTGCAGGGACTGCTGATCCATTTGATGCACTAATGCACTGCTTAATTTGCTTTTAACAGCACTGGTAATTTTCTTCTCTAGCTTCTTGCTAGCACGTTAACTTTGATTTTTTAATCCTGTTTGGAATATCTAAATACATAATGTTTACACGAGGATACAGCTTATATGACTTAAATATAAGCCACTCAGTTTTAGGATAAGAGACTTGAAGCGACATTTTATTCTCTTTCCCATTAATTCTGTAGGAGACTACACTGGAATCAAAGCTAATGTTGGTAATTACTGGATTTTCAATACGATTTTTAGTTTTGCTGCTAACTTCATTAGTCAAAAGGATGCGAGAACCTTCTTGAATATCGCTAGGAGACCAGTCAACAAGTTTGCTTGCTTCTGTAAAGTTTCCGCTTTCCAAAGCGTTCACGTATTGTTTAATTGTAGCTTCTGGAGAATAAACATAGTTTTGAATTGCATAATATGCAGCACCAAGAGCTACCATTAAAAACTCCAATTATGATAAGGATGATTTTATTCTTTTTTGCTCATCTTTACTGAAGCTATATTAGAGTTATTTGAAAAATTCGCGTTATTTACGTTATTTACGTTATTTGGCAAAACGGTGTTATTAGTTTGCGTCTGATACGTATTTACAGCAAACTGCTGCGCTTGAGATTCATACTGATTAAACTGCGCCATTGGCTGCTGTGCATTATCCTCTACTTTTGCGCCACAATTTGAGCACCACGTTGAGCCACTATCTATAGGGCTTCCACATTGAGTGCAATTCATATTAACTCCTAATATTTCACAAAAGTGCTTAGCATATTATTCATACGCTAAGCACTTTTGAAATAAAATTTTTCCAAGTTATTTTTATTTTTAAGTTATTTTGCTAAACTGACGCAAATTTTACGAAAAACACTCTATTAAAAAGCTTTTATAGAATTATTTAATTAGATTAGCAAAATTCTTTTAGTGCAATAAAGCTCCGTATATTGCGGAAGAAATAGCACTTGTTACGATTCCCATAGTGACGCAGAATACGATAATAAGAATTATCGCAGCCACCAACACGTAAATAACCCACAACCATTCGCGATCTATCTTACGCGTGCATTCAGCGTGAGATACAAAGGAGAATGGAAGAAGCATTGTCAAGAATCCTGCAAAGATTTGCAAGAACACAGACGGAGTCGAAAGAGTAAGAATGCCAAGCAATGCTGCGCAAATCTGAATTGTTACAATCGGAACCATCTTCTGAGCGAACTGAACATGCAACTGGCTGGCAGACATTGGGTCACCAAACATCTTTGCACCAATCAAAGCCACAACGAATGTCATGTAAACGCTAATCATTGCTGCGAAGAAAGCGGCAATGAATACAGAAATAGGCACGGAAACTCGTGGAGCAGAAATAGAACGCTCCGACATTGACGAAAGTAAGTTAGTGCCAACTTTAGTAAAAGAGTTGAAAATGTTGGCACCAGATTGAACCGTGAAATAAGTTTGGATTGCAGATACAAGAGCGCTAATTACAAACACAAGCACAGCGTACAAGCTAGATACATGGTACTGCTGAGAAGGCTTCTTAATTGCGCTAATAAGCCAATGGAAGAAGTCCACCATCTGTTCAGAATTAATCTGATTCATTGGCTGAGTATAGTGAGGAGCACCTTGCATTGCTGGAGCCTGCTGCATCATCGGTTGAGCCGGTTGAGTTGGGTGAGTCATTTGCGGATTCTGCTGAACAAACATTGGCTGAGCTGGCTGCTGGGACACAGGTTGCATTGGCTGCATTGGTTGAGCCATTGGCTGAGCCTGAGACACAGGTTGTACAGGCTGAGCTACTGGTTGAGCTACTGGTTGAGCGGCTTCAACATTATTACCGCAACCCTTACAGAACTTTGCGGAATCGTTGTTTGCTGTACCACATTGAGAACAAACCTTCATTTTTCTCTCCTTTATTCAATGTAGTAAATACACGCGTTTAAGCAGTAAATTACAAAAACACACATGAGTATTCTATAACTACTATTGAAATGCACAAAACGACACTGCAATAATTTTTAAAACTTTAAAATCATATTGCAAAACCGAGCGTGCGAGCAGCAGCTACAGGAACTGCTTCATCTGCCCAGTAATCCTCAAGGTTCTCATCAGTGGAAAGCGAACGCATTTCTGCACGATCAATATAAAGTTCACCACGAAGATGATCCGTTTCGTGCTGGAAAATACGCGCAGGCCAACCATGCAAACGCTCGGAATGTTGTTTGCCGTCCTCATCCTGCCAAGTAGCCTGAATATCAAGCCAACGCTGACGTACAGCCTGATAGCCGGAAACACTTAAGCAACCTTCATAAAAACTACGAGTTTGCGTACCAATAGGCTCATAATGAGGATTAATAATAGCTCTAAACGGAAGCTCTGCAATGTCACGAGGATCATCCTCATCGTCACGAACATGATCTTCAATAACAGCAATCGCAAGACCTAAACCAATCTGTGGAGCAGCCAAACCTACGCCTGGAGCCTCCAGCATTGTGCTGTGCATAAGAGAAATAAGTTTTGTGAGAGTAGCACGTGTAAGCTGGCCGTCATATGCCACAGTGCGCTGGCGAAGAACAGGCTCACCTGCTTGCACAATCGGCAAAATGCCGTCTTCTGTAGCGGAATCAAGCAAGCGCTCAACAGCGCGACTGAGCTTAGTATCAACACTTGCGTGATGCGTAAACATAGGACTCCTTTTCACCGTTTTAAGTAACGCGCACAGTAACGCGAAAACATACAAAATCTACATGCTGCGAGCAGAATTTGAAAGCCGCACTAAAGATATAAGTGTATCAAAATTATTTGCGCACTGCTAGAGCCGACTGAAATGTAAGCAAATAGCAGGCGCAAAAAATAAGTAAGCTTATAGCTTCAGATTATCGACCACAACTTGAGCAAGACGAGCACAAACCTCATCTGCCTGAGTTTGAGTTGCAGCCTCGCACATAACGCGCACAAGCGGCTCTGTGCCACTAGGACGCAAAAGCACGCGACCTGTATCTCTAAGAAGCTTCGATTCTTTCTCAACAGCTGCAAGCACAGCTGCGTTAGTTTTCGAAGCCATTTTATCTACATTTGGCACATTTACAAGAGCTTGCGGAAGCTGCGGGAAGTCTGCAGCCATTTGCGAAAGTTTCTTGCCTGAACGAACAACTTCACGGCACAAAGTCAAAGCAGTAAGCGTACCGTCACCGGTTGTTGCAAATTCGCGATTAATAACGTGACCAGACTGCTCGCCGCCGAGTGAATAATCATGCTTAAGCATTTCTTCAAGAACGTAGCGATCGCCGACGTTTGTTTGCACTGTTGAAATGCCCATATCTTTGAGCGCAAGCTTTAAGCCAAGATTGCTCATTACAGTTACAACGAGCGTATCGTGATTCAGCTTACCTTCAGCCTGCTTTGCGCGAGCAAGAATACCCATAATTTGATCGCCATTAACCATATTGCCGTTCTCGTCAACAGCTAAGCAGCGGTCGGCGTCACCGTCAAAAGCCACGCCTAAATCAGCCTTAGAAGCTTTAACCATGGCTTGCAGCTGCTCAGGATGAGTCGAGCCTGCGTGATCGTTAATATTGTAGCCGTCAGGAGAAGCGTTAATTACGATTACTTCCGCACCAGCGCGACGAAGAGCTTCAGGAGCAACAACAGAAGTAGCACCATTCGCGCAATCTGCTACAACACGCAAGCCTGCAAGAGGCTTTGGACGCGTAGTAGAACCATTGCTTAAAGGCGCAACAGCAGAAACTAAATGATCAATATACAAGTTAGTAGCTGTAGTAGTATCATGGCTGACTCGACCTACACCAGCACCAGTTGGACGCTCCCAATCTTGACCAAGCACAGTCTCAATCTCATCTTCCTTGCTATCTGGAAGCTTAAAACCTCCGCGCGCAAAGAATTTAATACCGTTATCTGGCATAGGATTATGCGACGCAGAAATAACAGCACCCATTTCAACGTTAAGCACGGAAGTGAGGAAAGCAACGCCAGGAGTTGGGATAATTCCAGCATCAATAACATCAAAACCGCCAGCACTCATGCCAGCAGCGAGAGCAGAAGCTAGAAAATCACCAGAAACACGCGTATCTCTGCCAATAAGCGCGCGACGGCGAGCGTGAGAGGAAGTCTCGCTTTCATTAGAGCTAGATGCAACCGGCGCGTGCTTATCCCCTAAAACGCGCACTGCAGCATCACCCAAATCTAACGCAAGTTGCGCTGTTAAATCTCGGTTCGCCAATCCACGCACACCGTCAGTACCAAACATTCTTGGCATAATAAAGCCTCTTTCGCAAAAATCACTTCATCCTGCGCGCAAGCAAACAACATCGCATACTAGCGCGTCACACACTGTTTGCCATCTTACTCGTAACATTACATAACGCGCTATAAAAAATTTCTCCGCACATGGTTGTGGTACAAAAGCCGGAAAAACTCCGGAAAATGTTCCACAAATTGGCCAACGCTCGCGCGGTTAACGCTCTCGCTGCTGAGCTTGCGTGGAAAGTCCACTGGACTTTCCACGCAAGCTCACGCTCCGAGTTGCTTTCGCGCGCACAATGCTGCGCGAAAGCAGGTCGTCGCGCAAAACTCGCGCCACATTAATTAAGGCACTAGCACAAGGAAGCGTTGTAATGCTGTACCTTAAGCGTGCGGCGAGAAGAATCAAGGCTGCCGAGCACCATGCGACGCAAAGCCTGATCTGCATCAGCATGAGCCTCAAGCCACTTTTCACCGTGCTTAACCAGCTCCTCAACCGGCGCATACACAGGATACAAGCCTTCGATCAAAGCTTCAGCCATGTGGAAGGTGCGGTTCTTCCAAATCCACTCAACTTCAGCAAAGTAGCGATCAACGTAAGGCTTAACCAAATCGCCTTTAGCAGTGCTTGCAAAGCCAGCAACCACAGCGCCCATTTGCATATTCGTCAAATCGAGATTACGCAAAGCCTGTTCAAAAGCCCAATCCTTAGCTTCTGCAGTTGAGCGAGCTGCACGAGCCTGGTAAGCGTATTCGCGATTCTCAGTCGTGTCGCGCTTTTGAAGTTCCGCGTCAATTCCAGCTTCGTCCAAAGCGTTCACACCTGCGAGCGCAATAAGAATGCTCCAGCGTAAGTCGTTGTCGATTCCCAAGCCTTCCAGATTCACAGAACCGTCGAGCAAACCGTTAGCTACACGCACAAACTCAGCATCTCCAACTTCACCGTAGCCAAGATAAGCCTTAACAAGTTGGAATTGCTCGTCGGAACCTGCAGAAGCTGCCAAAGCCAACTGCCACAATTCGTGAGCAACATGCTTTGCGACTTCTGCTTGACGCTCTGGAACCACGTAGTGGCTTGCAGTTACTTTCACTTGACCAAGAGCATAGCGGAAAGTAGTTGATTCACGCTCGGTTGCCAAGGCCTTAAGGCTCAGTTCCACAAAGCGTTCTGCTGGGAATTCTGCGTCGCGAGTCATATCCCACAACGTGAGCCAAATAAACGAGCGAGTCAAAGAATCCTTGAAACGATACAAGTTTTCTGCAGCAAACTCAAGCGACTTTTCGTCAAAACGTAGCTTTGTGTAAGTCAAGTCGTCGTCGTTTACAAGGATAAGTGCTGGCATTTTTTCGCCGCACGCTTCAACAACTTCCGTCACTTCGCCGTCAACGTCAAGTTCGATTCGCTTTGTGCGCTTAATTTCGCCAGTTGCTTCGTCTACATTGTAGAATCCGACAGCCAAGCGATGCGCGCGCAGAACAGGATGCTCAACTGGTGCGCTCTGACGCAAACGCAAGGAAGCAATAGTGCCGTCACCTGCTTCTTCTACTTCGGTAGAAATCGTGTTAATTCCAGCTTTTTCAAGCCACTGAGCACTCCACGCCTTCAAATCGCGGCCGCTTGTAAGCTCAAGTTCTTGAAGCAAATCAGCCAAAGTAGCGTTGCTGTAAGCATGCTTGCTCAAGTAGTTGTGGATTCCTTCAAAGAACTTTTCGCGACCAACGTAAGCTACGAGCTGCTTCAAAACGGAGGCGCCCTTCGCATAAGTGATGCCGTCGAAGTTGACGGAAGTGTCGTTCAAATCGTTGATTGGAGCCACGATTGGGTGCGTTGTTGGAAGCTGATCTTGATTAAGCGCCCAGCTTTTTTCGCCGGAATTGAAAGTGCTCCAAGCGTCGTGCCATTCAGTTGCTTCAGCGGTGGCAAGAGTAGAAGTGAATTCTGCGAAGGATTCGTTAAGCCACAAGTCGTTCCACCACTTCATAGTTACGTAGTCGCCGAACCACATGTGCGCAAGCTCGTGCAAAACTGTTACAACGCGGCGCTCAGCATAAGCGTCCGTAACTTTGGATTCAAACACGTACTGGTCTCGAATGGTAACCATACCAATGTTTTCCATAGCTCCAGCGTTGTATTCTGGAACGTAAATCTGATCGTACTTTGCGTACGGATATGGCACTCCCCAAGTCTTAGCGTAGAAGGCAAAGCCCTTCTTCGTAATATCGAACAAGTAGTCAACGTCTTTTGCAAAAGCGTCTTTAAGTGCCTGACGGCAGTACATTGTCATTGGCACTACGCGACCGTCTTCATTGTTGTAAGTTGTGTGCCATTCGGCGTAAGAACCTGCGCAAATAGCAGTTAAGTAGGAGCTCATTTTTGGCGTTGGCTCAAATACCCAGCGCTTCATGCCTTCTACAGTGCCATTTTCCAAAGTGCCGTCTTCCGTCTTGCGGCCTTCAAGCACGGTTTCGCTGGCGGCTGGCATGTTGGAAGTAACAATCCAGCTTTCTGGAGCGTCCACGCTAAAGTCAAAAACAGCCTTTAAATCTGGCTGATCAAACACAGCATAAACGCGGCGAGCATCCGGAACTTCGAACTGCGTGTAAAGATAAACGTTTCCGTCGGAAGGATCGACGCTTCTGTGCAAGCCTTCGCCCGTGTTGGAATATTGGCAATTTGCTACAACTTCTACGGTATTATGCTCCAGCAAATTTGCAAGCTCAATTCGGCTGTCTGCAAAAACTTTAGAAACGTCAAGATCGGCACCGTTTAACACCACGGATTCTACGCTGTTTGCAATTAAATCGAGGAAGCTTGCGCTACCAGCTTTAGCATCGAACTCAATCTTTGTGCGCGACTTAAAATCGCGGCCGCCCTTTCCTAAATCAAGCGCAACATCGTAATGAATTGGCATTTGGATAGCGTCGAAACGCTCTTGAGCTTCTACGCGAGTCAGATTTGCTCCTGGCATATTTTGTACCTTCCTTATATTTTTCTTATTTTTGATTATATTTACGATTATTTTTAGCTATTTACAAATAATTGCGAATATTTTCTTTATTTTTGATTATTCTTGATTATTTTCCGAAATATCCGCAACTACCGGTACAAGCATTGGCTTCCTGCGCAAAGCGCGAGCAACCCAACTACCCAAAGTTCGTCGCATAATCTGCTGCAACTTATGAGTATCGTGCTCTCCGCGCATCATGGCATCTTGCAACTGTTCAACAATTTGATGACGAACCTTCTCAAAATCAGCCTCGTCTTCAGCAACAGCATTCAAGAAAATCTTTGGGCCAGAAACAACGTCAGCGTGCTCTGTATCAACTACAACAAAACTTGAAACGAAACCTTCTGTGCCCAAAATCCTGCGCTTTTCAAGCTCTTCATCTGTAAGCTCACCAACAGAATCACCATCAACATACACGTAACCGCATGGCACAGAACCAACAACTGCAGCATTGCCATGATACAAATCCACAACATCGCCGTCTTCAGCAAGCACAACGTTATTTGGATCAACGCCAGTTTTTACTGCAATCAATCCGTTTGCAACCAAGTGACGATGCTCACCATGAATTGGCATAGCGCACTTTGGCTTCACAATGTTGTACAAGTACAGCAACTCGCCTTCATTGCAATGACCAGACACGTGAATAGCAGCATTATCTTTGTTAATTACGCGCGCACCCAACTGCACAAGCTTATTAATAACTTTGTAAACCTCATGCTCGTTGCCTGGAATAAGCGAACTTGCAAGAATAACAGTGTCGAACTCATTAACAGTAATATCTCGGTGATTGCCATCTGCAATACGCCCGAGTGCAGCCATAGGCTCGCCTTGTGAACCAGTGCACATGTATACGAGCTTGTCATCCTGAATATCCTTCGCCTGTTTTAAGTCAACAACAGTATTTTCAGGAATATGCAAGTAGCCTAAATCCGCAGCAATTGACATATTGCGAACCATCGAGCGTCCGACGAACACAACTTTGCGCCCAAACTTATGCGCAGCGTCAACCACTTGTTGCACGCGATGAACGTGACTTGAGAAGCTAGCAACAATAATTTTGCGCGTAGCTTCAGCAAAAGCGCGATCCAAAGCCGGACCAATCGAAGTTTCAGGCTTTACAAATCCTGGAACTTCAGCATTAGTGGAATCAGCCATAAGCAAATCTATGCCTTGCTCACCTAAACGCCCGAACTCAACTAAATCAGTAATGCGATGGTCAAGAGGAAGCTGGTCAAGTTTAATATCACCAGTATCAATAAGCGTTCCGGCTGGAGTTTTTACGCACACAGCGAGCGCATCCGGAATAGAATGCGTAACAGTAATAAATTCAAGGTTAAACGGACCGACTTTCATCTTATCGCGACCTTCTACACGAATAAGCTCCGGATCAATATGATGCTCTTTGCACTTAGCTTCCACAAAAGCAAGAGTTAGTTTTGAACCAATTAACGGAATGTCGGGACGCATCTTAAGAAGGTAAGGCACGCCACCAATATGATCTTCGTGACCGTGCGTTAAAACCAATGCCTCAACTTTGTCTAAACGATCCTGAATGTAGTGAAAATCTGGGAGAATCAAATCAACGCCTGGCTGCTCTTCTTCTGGGAATAGCACACCGCAATCGATAAGCAAAATATGACCGTTATATTCAATTACGTTCATATTGCGGCCGATTTCACCCAAACCGCCAAGCGGTACGATTCGCATTGATCCTTTACGATACTTTGGCGGCGCAATAAGAGCACCTTCTCTTTGATCGTTAACTACAGGAGGAAGAACATTTCCTGTTCTACGAGTTGATGACTTTGCATTTTCTGTTTTAGTTTCTTTGTTGAATTTAGCTTTTTTAGTTGATTTAGTTTTAGCAGTTTTTACATCTTTAGTAGATACTGATTTAGTTGAAGTATCAGCAGACATTTTTTTATTCACTTTTTCCACCGACTGTCGAATTTGCTTAGACGACGCAGAAGATTCTTGGTTATTAAGAGAACGCATATTATCAGCGTCAGATTGCAACGCATCGCGTACTACTTCAGCAAGAATTTCCTCAGTACATTCATCATATTCTATTTTCATATTCATCTCACTACATCTTGCGATATTGCGCACTTCTTTCTAGTGTACCGTTAGGACTCAACTCAGCTTTTGTCACTGAAGCGGCAGAAACTTTACGCAGCTGTAAAATTTCGGTCGGATTAAAGCGAGAAAACGGCATAAACTTTACACACGTGCGCAGTTAATGTCGCTTTTTAAGCACCATTACAATAAACCAGCCAAGCGTGGCGATAGGTATAGCTGCCATTGTTGAGATCCATGGAACCATCATTCCGGCATGCGAATTCCACGAGTCGATTGCAGCTCCAGCAGCCATCGAACCTAAAGAACAGCCGACAGCAGACGCAGTTGGTAGCCATGAAAGACCTTCCGTAAGCGATTCTTCAGGAACAGTTGCTTTCACAATAAGATTTCCAGTAGCAAAAATTGGCGAAACGCATAAGCCAGAAAGCACTTCAAAAACGCTCATAAACATAAGTCTGTCAATATTAAGACTCATAAGCATAAATCCGACAGTTAGAACAGTCAAAAATACAATCAGATGTGACCAATCAGAACCGCGGAATTTATGCGATCCAAAAATAATCGCTCCCACAAGCGAACCGCATGCAAACAATGCCAACTGCATACCAATGAAATGATCAAGCCCCTGAGCTTTCATTGCAGCTGTTACAGACACGTCAAATGCACTAAAACTCATATTAAACACAACAAACATGAGCACAAGCGGGATAATGCCGCGGTAAAGCAGCACGTTTTTGCCGCGCTTTTTTGAGCGATGATTATGCAATTGCTTAAGACTAAATTTGTCTACAAATGAGCGTTTCGCTTCTTGCTTTTGAGATGCCACATAATCTTTGGAAATTTCATCTTCTTTTTGAGAAGCGATTAATACATCAACATCTTCAGCTGCAGCAGTTGGAACTTCCACTACTTTGAGCACAGCAGGTTGAGTATTTTTTAGAGAAAAGAACCAAGCTCCGCCCAATCCACTTGCAAATACTGGCACGAATAATTGCGAAACAGGGTGCACAGAAGTTGCTAACCACGCGGCTAAAATAGGTCCTAATATAAACACAATTTCATCGATACCAGATTCCAACGCATAAGCAACGTTTAATAAAGAATCGTCATCTTCTGCACGCAATGTATAAGCCCAACGAGTACGCACCAACGCGCCAAAAGCAAACTGAGTTACGCCCATCACAATTGCTAACACAAAAAGCAAAACAAGAGGAACCTTAAATAAAGCTGCACATGCAAAAGAAATCATAGCGATTACTTGTGCACTTAGCGCAATAACTCCAACTTTACGCTGACCAAAACGGTCAAAAAGCTTAGCATACACAGGAGTTACCGCAGCTTGTGCAAGCACATACGACGCAGACATTGCTCCAGCAATAGTCCAGTTGTTATACAAATGGTTTAATGCAAGAACAATTCCCAACGCAATCATAGACATTGGCAAACGCGCAATCGCGCCTGCTACACAAAACGCTTTAGCTCCATTAAATGAAAATAATCTAGAATATTGAGAAAATACCGATGCTTTCTTAGTTGCCGTTTGGGACGACATATATTTCTTTGCTCCTTTTTGTCAAGCAAGTCACGCAACGTTATACATTTGCATATTTTTATTAACGCATTTTAGAACGAGCATTTGCTTGCTTTGAACGAACTCTCGGCTCACCTGAGTAAATATACAAGTCATCCACCAAAGATTTCACGTTCTTAGCTTCATAAGGATAATCCGAGCGCATAAAAGAAGCATCTCTTCTAAGCCCGTGATAATCATAAAAGCTTACGTCACACGCTGAATCAGTATGCAAATAGTAACGATTTACTCCGTTATTTCTTAGCATATGCATTGTTCGCTTCCACAAGCCTCCACCAACACCATGCCCACGAGCATCTGGAGAAACAAGGAAAAGCTCCAATTCCGCTTGAGTTAAATTATTGATATGAGATTTCGCTTCAAGTTTAGTTTCCAACGCGCGCATGCCGTACGCTTCTTCTAAAGCGAGAGCATAGTTTTTGTCACAATTTTCTTTCATTGCGGCTTCTTGCTCGCGAAGCATTCTCCCTACTTCTGGAAATAAAACAGGTGCGTCAAAAACTCGCGCCAAAAGCAGACCCATAAACTTACCGTCTATTTCAGCAATAGTACCATGCGTTGAAGGTTCTAAGTAATGCAACACACATCTTCGAGAAAGACTTAACGAAGCATCTTTCCCAACTTTTTGCGCAATACCCCAAGTACGTTCATATTCTTTAACCATTGCATCAATATCACTGAGTTTTACAGAACGAAATTCAACAGTCATGATTCTTCCTTACTTCATACTCAAATCGATGTTGTGCGTATGCCCGCCCACACACACTGCACGAGGAATCTGCACGTTTTCGAAGTGATGCACGATGCGTTTCAATCGCGGCGCAAAATACGTTACAGCAAACAAAAATTGCAGCAAATAAATTGCGACAAAATGATTGCAATAGCAACATTTATGCGTCATCATCATCGAGGGAGATTAACGTGTCAGAGTGTAACTCGGCAAGGATCTCATCTTTCGTTTTTTGCTCGGCATGAATTTCCCGTTCACATTCATCCGATATGTTCACATAATAAAGGGTGGCATCGATAGCATCAAGCGGAACCTTAGTCATAAGAGACAAAAGCAGACGATACCAGTCAAGCTGGCCAAGTTTAAGCGCAATATCTTGCGGCTTGGTCGGTTTTCTACCAGTTTTCCAATCAACAATCGTGTACAATTTGCTTGGATCTTCTGGATTTAAACCACCTGCAAATATTGCGTCGATTTTGCCATTAATAATTTGATCGCCTAATTCTGGAACATGAGCTACAATCGGCTGCTCTGCTGCTATAGGACGGCGATGCGCCCATTTTGATGTTATTAAACGCTGCTTCCATATCAACAATTTGCGCTCCGAAGATTTTGCATTTTGCGAAATATTCTCGCAAGTTTCAGCAACGTTTTCAACAGCAGTCTCATCAACGTCATACTGAATAGAATTTTTATTCACGCAACCAGCTTTTACAAACTGTTCAGCCCAAGCATGAAAACGCGTTCCCAAATCAGAAGCAGGCGAAGAAACGCTAGGAATAGGGCGAATAATTGCCATCCATTCCTTCCGCAAACGCTTAGCATCCGCATCATTAAAATCTTCATTCGCGCGCGAATAATCATTACGAAACATAGCGCGTCTTTGCACAGCAGTCACATTGACATTTTCAACATTAGAAAGCTGCTCTGCTCTGTTTTTCAACTCTTGAATGTTGTGATACCAATCAATTTTCGGCATTAAATCTGCATCTTGTAGCAAAGCTTGAGCTTTGTAAAGCAAAGAATTATCTTTTGAAATACCAGAAATTTGATTACTCATTTTTGAATTTACAACGTCTTGCGCAGATTTTTGCAATACACTACGTATAGCTTCACTAGATGCACTCGGCCAAGATAATTGTTTCTCATTATCTTCAGTTGGAATAGTGCTTTCCTCGCTAAATAATTGCGCAAGTTGCGAAGCTGACTCCCCTACAACATAACCTACTTGATTTGAAGAATCTGAAACCTTAGCTGTGACCTGAACCGGAGATTCTTCAGATCCGCGCATTGAATCATACATTTCCTGCCAAAAAACAGAAGGTTTTTTAACTCTAGAAGTTGAAATATTTGAAGATTCATCTACAGAAGAAGCTGCACTATTGGCAAAATTTTCTTTATTCTCAACAACGCTCATAGCATTAGACTGGCTGCAAGTGAGCAATGCTGCGAATTTAGCACGCGTCAAAGCAACATACATAAGGTGACGCTCGTCAATATGCAAAGCGCGCCCACGCTCTTCGACTTGTGAAAGAGGCAATGTGCCAGTTTTCATCACAGCGTCATACACTTTGCTAGCTTCTGAAGGAATCGCTTCTACTGGAGCCTGCTCATGCTCATGGAATTTTTCTGCCAAATCAAACATTTCTCTAGCTCTTGATCCATAAACTTCTGCGTCGATATCGTCTACAGTTAACATATTTTTCAAAGATTTTTGAGGTTCCATGCTAGTTTCAAGATCAACATCGTGAGGGAATCTTGGCAATATGTTTGCATCCACTCTCATAGAAACAGGCACTTTTGAAGCAACTTCGAGCGTTGCGTATGCCCTTTCCCTGTACACGCCACTTTGTTGCGTTGCTATTACGCGCAAATTATCGCCTTGATTACTTGGGAACGCGCCTTCATTAAGCCCAACTATCGCTACAGCAGGCCATTCCAAACCTTTCGATTGGTGAATAGTCATCAATACGACATCCGCAGCCTCATCCACTGAAGAAGGTTGATCGTTAATTTTGTCTATATTGAAAATCCAAGACATAAACCCATGCAAAGTAGGAGTTGTAAAATCGCTCATTTCTTGCAAATACGCGTCTGCTAGTAAACAAATAGAATCGACAGTAGAGTGCATATCGTCAAGAAGCGTTGCATTAGAGGAAGTATCATTCATAAGCGCACGAGATAGCGCAACGTCAATATCAACGTTAAGCGTTTCTACAGCAACGCGCATAATATCTTGCAAAGAGCCAGATTGAGCACGTTGTATTGCATGAATCATTTGCCCTATTCTTAACACTGCTATATAAGCTTTAGAGCTTAAATTATTTTTTAGCTCAAAAAGCAAATTATTGTTATTGTTGTCGTTATTTTTTGCTTCTTCGCTTAGTTGCGTTTCGTATGCTTCAAGCAAAACATCCGCCACAAAAACTCCACCATGAATACTATTGGTTTGCGAAGCTTGAGATTGCTGTTCTCGAACAACTTGCGACCACTTAGAGCGAGGAGTTTCAGCGTTTACTAAACCTGCTTGCACTAAAGCACGAAAAACATATTCGATATTCTTTGATGTTGCAATATTAGCTATAGCAGCCAAATCGTCAGTATTAAGCGCAAAACGAGGAGTTGCAAGCAATCTCATCAAAGCTTGAGTATTTGTGTGATCTGCAACAACAGAAAGAAGAGCTAAAACATCTCGAATTTCTGGTTTTTCAAGCAATGCAGAATACCCAACAGTAAGAGTGCGTAAACCTGCTTTTTGTAATGCTTCTTCATATAACGGAATATTATTTTTGCTACGGAAAAGAACTGCAACTCGAGCAGATGCAGAATTAGTATCGTCGTTTTCAGATAGCGCATTATGTTTTACATATTTTACAAAACGCACAACGGCTTCTACTTCTTGATATTGCGTAGGCATATTTAACACACTAAAAGTACCTTTTGGTGCATTATCTAAGTATTGCAAGTTTTTCACTTCTACTTCTGTAGCAAGTGAACTACTATGGCGAAGCGCAGGCACTCGCAAAGGTTTCGTAATAGAATTTGCAGCTTTTAAAATAAGCTGCGAATTGCGTCGCGTTCTAGTAAGAGAAAACTCACTTGACTGGTCGATATTTAGTGCTTGCTCAAGCTTTCTGAAAGCTCCGGAACTAGCTCCTCTAAACGAGTAAATAGCTTGGAACGGATCACCTACTGCAGCAATATTCGTTTGTTGAGTAGTTAAAAAGTCTTGATTTTCACTAGTTTTCGCAGCAACGCTAGCTTCTTCCACACCGTTAGTTTTTTTATGAAACAGCGTTGCAATCAGCATTGCTTGAGTTGTAGAAGTATCTTGATATTCATCAAGCAAAACTTGGCTGTATTGGCGGCGATACTGCTCTGCAATAGAAGGAAAATGCGTCACCAAACGGTATGCAGCAATAGTAAAATCGCTAAATTGCGCCATATTTGCGCGCTGCTTTGCTGCGTCAAAAGCCAAAACTAATTCAAGTAATACATTGCGCTTCTCAGCAGCTTCAAGCAAGTTATTACAAGATTCATAACACTTATTTTTTAATGTAATATTCAGGTATTCTACGTATTCTTTTCCGTAATTTTCGCACTTTTCGAAATATTTTTCATCTGAATCGTTTTTTCCGCGACGCAATTTAATAGAGCTAGGCTTTTTTGCAATTATTTCAGTAGTTTCAGCACAATTAATTGCTTTTTGCAAATGCTCAATCCAAGCGTTATTCCACTTCTGAATTTCTAAAACAGCTTTAGACGTGCTATCTATAGACTCTCCCCTGCTATTTATGCCAATCATCGAGCATGAAATATCTGCTGCGAGCGCAAGCACGTCGTCAATAAGCGCATCAAAACTATACCAAGACAGCACTTCCGCATGATTAGTAACATAATCGTTTACTAGCGGTTTTATTAATTCGCGCGCACCTGCATCGCTTAAAGGTTGCGTATTTTGATCAAATCCAACAAGCAAACCATATTGGCGCACAATTGACTGGAAAAAAGCATCGTATGTCATTACTTCTGGCTTCAAAAAGCCACTTGAAGATGCGGAATTTCCGTTATTGATAAGCTTATTTATTTCGCTACTATGCTGACTTACAGCTTGAGCAACTCTTGCAAGCAGCTCAGAAGCTGCTTTATTAGTAAAAGTCAAACCCAAAATACTTTCAGGAGCAACTCCGCGCTCAATAAGGTCGATAACTCGACGAGTCATCGTATACGTTTTGCCGCTTCCAGCTCCTGCAACAATAATCATGTTCTTATTTGTTGGTGCTTGAATTGCTGCAGCTTGCTCCGCGCTATCGGTGTTCTTGCGAGTAAATTGCTTATTTGTTTTATCAATCATAACTACAACACCTCATATACAGTGTCTATACAACCTGCGCATGCTGGGCATACTTGTTTTCCGTTGCAATACTTTAAGTGTTCAGAAGTTGGGTGCGCAATAATCTTATGCGAACGAACTGCCGCAGCAGCATAGCAAACGCGCGAAATCATAGTAAGAGACCATTTTGCACTTTGGTTTAATGATGTAAACGACTGCCAAGCGCTTTCGCTTACATTTTCTGGACAATTCTTCGCAATATCGTCAAGATGCGGACAATCTAACAATCTTGCCATATTTTTGAATCCAACTCGTAACTCAAGCGGATTATTATTTAAAGCATTTTTTACGCAAAGCGGCGGCTGATACACGTTTTCAGCAACGTTATGATCTTGAGCAGGATAATCGTTCTTAGCAACGTGAAATAGAATACTTCGCGAAATAATCGGCGCATTCGACGCATCAATAAGAGGTTTCTCATCAGAAAAAAGTAAAGCAAGCTGGTAGCAAACTAGCTGCAAATCGTTAAAAACTCCGCTTGCTGTTAAAGGCTTTCCTGTTTTATAGTCCAGTAAGCGAATATGCTCGGAACCATCTGAATTAATGCGCTTTTCCATGCGATCAATTCGACCGTGAATATGTACTTGCATATCTTCACTTGCGCCATCCGGCCATCCTCCAACTAAAGCACCCATCAATTCGTAGCAATCATGCGTAGTAACGGTTTGCAAATTTGCATTCTTAAAAGTATTGTTCAATACGCGAGCAATATCATTAAATCCAAAATGCGCGCTTGTTTGCAATTCGCAATACGCTTGTTGCAATCTACCTATGCTACTTTCTAAAGATTTTTCGCTTTTTGTAAGAGATTCTAATATGCCGTTTTCTGACTTTTTTGAGTTAAGCGCATATGTTGATTGATCGTAAGAAGTGACAAAATATTGCGCAATTGCATGTAACGCACGTTTAATATTCTTCTCACGCGCAAGAGCCGAATAATGCTCCTTACTATCTCGAATATCTGCAAGTTCAGGCGCAATACTTAGGTAATACTTTTCCATAAGATTTGCGATTGCGTTACTGCGGCGCACAAGCGGAGAGTAGGGAGAATAGTCGGCTGAATTATTCGCGACTTCGGCTGAATTATTCGCTGTTTCAGTTTCATCAACTTCAGTTTCTGGCATATCGTAATGCTGATTTTCGCTTGCCCATCTTGCAGTTTCGTGAATGAGCGTGCCAAAATACGTTGCTGCACTGCCGGGTTGAGGACCTAAAAGCTGACGATTTAGCAATCCGCACACAGGGCATGCCCACAAACTATCTACAGCTGAAGGAGACAAGCTTACAACAGAACTAGCTTTTTTAGCAGAGCCAGCTTTTTCATTGTTTTTTTCATTGTCTTTTTCAACAGAAGATTTTTTATCAACATAGTCATCGACATCGCTCATAAAATCCCACTCAAAAGGATCAGCGCAAAATACTCCATTTTCTTTAAGTAATTGCAACGTTTGAGCAGCGTCAATAATCGCATTTCTAGACTTACTATTCTCACTATTGGAACTATTTGCAATATCGGAACTACTTGCACTATCTGCACTATCTGCATTACCTACACTATTTCCAAACTCTTCTTTCATAGAAGAAGCACGCAAAATTTGCGAACGAGCAGCACACACTAGTCCACGAGCATCCATATCTAAACCGGCAAAAGGTGTAGTAAATTCCGTAAAAGGCGTGCGCGAATTTTCATTATTGTAGTATCTTTCAGGCAAATAATAATAAAGAAAGTCGCTTGGCACAGCACTATCGCTATATTGCGCGCTTATATACAAACGCTCTGTTGCGCGCGTAATAGCTAACAAAAAACTGCGCTGTTCCGAAGCAAAAACTGCAGATTTATCATTATTCGAAAGAAGTGACGCATTCACAGTCAATTTAGAAGCAGAAATCTTAGAATGCAAAATAATATTCGCTAAACTTTCTGCGCCAAACATAGTGCTACGAGAAGCAAGATTTGGCCACACACGTTGTTGCAAAGTAGGCATCCACACAAGATTCCAATGTTTTCCAACAGAACCAGCAGGAGTAGTAAGCGTTACAGCATCTGGAACAGGTGCTACTTTAGCAAGAGAATCAGCTTCAATTTCCATGCCACGAACTTGAGCTATAAAATCTGCAATACTTACAACATTTTCTTGTCTAAAAGTATCGTCAAACGTATTCATTGAAGAAATATCAGAAGAAACATATGAAGAAACATAATCAAAAAGACGCATTGCAGCATCCAAGCGATCGTTGGCTCGATAACCTTCCGAATTATGCTGTAAAGACATACGCTGCCAACGCTCAGCAACATGACAAATATTCCAAGCCTCACCAAGAGCGTATTGAGCATTACTCAAATCAGGATTATTGCGCATACGAGAAGCGAGAATTTGCACGTTTTTCCACAGTTTTACAAAAGCTGCAACGTGCGGATTTCGAGGAGCCATATTCTGCAATATTTGCAACACTGTAGAATCATTACGAACATTAGAATCATCATCTATAAAACGTGCAACATCTGCTACACAAAGCAAATAGCACGCATCAAGAGACAATGGCATAAGATCATTTGAACTGCCATCAATACGACTATTATCAACCAAAATTTGAGATTCAACGTACGCCTTGCTTTGCGCATTATGAAGCGAATTTTGCAACAAATCCCAGTTATGAACAAGATTTCGCAAAGGCGCATTAGATTCAAAGCTCTTGTTCTTTTCACCATTTTGCTCAATTAAAACAGCCGAAAGAGAAGAAAGAGAACGCATAAGCGAATCTACAGAATATAACTTCGCAGGTATTTCAACGTCTAAATCACCGTAAAACCCAGAATCGTTCTTAGTAATCGAGGAAAGTGGACTATCCATAATATTCTGAACTCGCAAACGCACCCACGAAGCCAAATTTTGCAAACTTCTACCATGTTTTACTTGCTCAACAATTCCAGAAAAACCGTACTGCGCAAATTGAGCAAGTTCAATAAGCGCAAATAAACCTTGCACAAACGGCTCATCTTTTAATGGGCGAGTTACTAACGAGTAACGCACAGGAACTCCAGAAGCGCGAAGTTGCTCGCCAAAAAGACGAACAGTGGAATTGTCGTGCGCAATTAACGCCATATCGCTCCACTTGCGCTTATTATTTACGTGAGATTGCTTCATTTGCCAAATAACAGCATCTAATTCCTCGCGCTGTGAACGATATAACGCTGTAAAAACAGTGTCGTCTGAGTTGAGATGAGAATTTTGTGGGGTTTCTATAGGCTCAATCGGTAAGGAACCTGCAAATTTTGGCATTTTCCAAGGGCGATTTGGGAGCGCAACATCTGTTTTATATTGCGAAGTAAGCGAAAGAGAAACGCGCGAAGCGAGTAACTCACGCATCGAAGGTGCTTGGGTATAATTTGCAAAAGTTGGATCTGCAGAATAATTTTTAGAAGAATTAGCAGAATCGTCGGAAGAATTTTCGCAAGAATCAGCAAAACTCGTATATTCTAAAGTTTGCTCAGCAGCATTCAACTCATCCAAAGCTGCAGAAATTGCATAATCCGGGTATGCTCCTCTAAACGATTGCACAGATTCATCCGGATTCGCAAGTAAAACTAAACGCGTGCCAATCTTCGACAAAGTCTCAATAAAACTCAAACCAGCCAAAGTAATATCTTGATAATCATCGACTACAAGAAGAGCCGGAATTTCAGAAGAGTTTACTAAACCATGCTCGCCTAATTCGCGCGCAGATTTTGCGCCCTCAACCAACAGTTGCGAAGCGTCAAGTCGGAAAGAAGATTTATAAGTGTCGGCAATTATTTTTCGATATTCAGCACGCAAAGCAAACGCCAAACGCCATTGAGTTAATCTACGTTTAATAAGCACAGACGTTTGTAAAATATCACTATTATTGGCGTAAGATTGCTCGTCACTAAGAGCGCAAAGAACTGAATTTTCGCTTTCAAAATCGCTAATACCAAGCTCATCTAAACGAGCGAGCATATCGCGCAATTGATGCATAAAAGCGTTGTTAATATCGAAACTATCTGCCAAAAATTCTGAAGACGAAGAAGCTGCTTGAGCAGCCTGAGTCGCGAAAGGCGCAGAAGGCGCGGAAGTGTTGGAAGTGTTTGAGACTGCGCAAGTTAATGGAACAACCCATTGAGACGTTTCAAAATAATCCTTAAAAAGCGCGCATATATTGCAATCACCATTATCTCCACGCATAACATGCTCAATGTGCGCGCGCAAAACTTTACGAAGCAAAGAATCCTGCTCAGCACCATTTAGCAGCTTAGGCGAAGGCTCATTCTTTAACTTACAGCAAGCAGAAATGATAGTAAAAGCCAAAGAAGCCAAAGTGCCAACTGGACGAGACTGCTTACTTACACCAATTTGACGAATAATGATATTGTCAATTTTTGAAGCAAGAACACGATTTTGCACAGCCATCGCAGTAACATTATGCGACCAACGCTTATAGCCGGAAATTGCTGCGCGCACAGCAAACTGCGTTTTACCAGTATTCGGCGCACCATACACAAGCAACGCATTAGTCACATTGCCAGAAGAATTGCGTAACGTACCGTCAAATAATGCTTGTAATGCAGTATCCTCACTCATACGTTTAATTCTAGCAATTAGGCAATAGTGGCGCGCAACAATACTATTCTTTTAATATTGCACGAGCGCGAGCATCCTTAAGAGCAAGAAATACACTGCCGACACCAATAAAAATAAGAGTAAACACAATTAACAAATACGCAACTCCAACGCCCAAAGTAGTGGCATTAAAAGTTTGCGGTGCAAAGCCGAACCAGCCGGCAGGAGCACCATAATTGAGGAAATTATAAGGCGCGCGCATTGCATGAACACCCCAACGAACACCAGCAAACTCGCTAAGCATAGCCGCATAAGCAACATAAGCAAGAGGCGGAACAGTAGAAACATACAAATGTGCGCGAGTAGAGCGGAAACGATAATCAAAAAGCACAAAATCAGCGATTGCAAGAAGCGGCGCAACTGCGTGAACGCAAAGGCTGCTGCATCCGTTATTCATGTAAGCGCCAACGAAACCAAGCTTATTGGTAGGTGCTAAGAAACACAGGTACAAAGTGAATGTGACAGCAATTGAGATAGTCATCATGAATTTGAAAATGTACCAAGCGTTGGATTTTGAGTCGAACCATGCGCAAGATGCTGCGGAATCTTGCTGCGCTGCTGAATCTACAGAATTATGAGCACGCATAAACGCAGCTGTATCAAGCAAAAGCGATCCAGCAAGAGCTACACAAATCATCAGGTTAGAAAGATTCGTAAAATAAGTGAAGGTCATTAAGCCTTCCCACGAAGCAGCCATACCATAAACAGATGCGATGATTGCAATCGCGCGTATTGCTGTGCGCGTCGCGTATTCGCGCGCTGTGAGCGGAGTCTTTTGTTCTAGCATGGAATCGTTTGCCATGTTATCTCGCTTTCGTAACTTCTATAATCTACTTTTTATTTACTATATTTATGTTTACACAATTGAAAGCAAAAATATGTAGAAGAAGTTGCAAAAATGCGGCGCGATTTTTGTAGATTCCTGCAAGTGCTGCAAGACAAGCAAAATGAGACACTAACGCAAAAGAGCGTAAGTCACGAACAAAAGATATAGTCGAAGGATGGTTCGGAGTGCGCAATTGCAACAAATTGTGAAGTCAAGCGCTGAGATTACATCCGTAAAACCTGATCTAGATAGTGCTAGCGAAGGGAAACATTATGACAACATGCAACACTGAAAAAACAACTAACTGCAACGAAGCAAACGAATACTGCACAAGCTCAACAACGCAAGTCGACACATGCTTCTCTGTACGCGCACGCCGCCGCATGTTTCTTAACGACGTGCGTCAATGTATCGAACGCGTGCGCACACAGCAGCCACTCACCCATTGCATCACGAACGTAATCGTGCAAGACATTACAGCCAACGCACTGCTCGCTGCAGGAGCGTCGCCGATTATGGTAACCGACCCAGAAGAAGCGCATGCACTTGCGCAAATTGCCACAGGCGTGCTCATAAACGTTGGCACATTCCATCAGCCAGAAACTTCCGAATACATGCGCGCAGCTGTTGAAGGATGCGAAAAAGCCGATACTCCGTGGGTGCTTGACCCGGTTGGAATCGGCGTTCCAGCACTTGCTCCACGCGCGCGCTTTATACACGAAATTATTAAGCACCACCCTACCGTAATTCGCGCAAACGCTTCCGAAATCATGGCGCTTGCAGGCAAAGAGAGCAACGGCAAAGGTGTGGATTCTCACGATAACGTGAACGATGCTCTTCAAGCCGCGCGCGAATTAGCAAAAAAGTACGGCTCAGTAGTGGCAATTTCTGGCGAAAAAGACGCGATTTACGCTCACGGTTGCTTAGCTCGCGTAACCGGCGGACATAAAACTATGACTAAAGTAGTTGGAACCGGTTGCGCTTTGGGAGCGTTGGTTGCAGCATACGTTGGCGCAAACCCAGAACGTCCGCTCGCAGCAACTGTTGCAGCACACGTGCACGCAGCAGCGGCTGGAACTTGGGCAGCTCGTCAAACCACAGCTCCCGGCACTTTCCGCACACTGTGGATGGATGCGCTTTCAACTCTTAGCGTAAACGACATGTTTAGTTTGACAAATATTGAGTTTACGGTGGAGCCTGTTGATTGGACACTGTATTTGGTAACGGATCCGCGCATGGGAAATCGCCCGGAAGAAGAAGTTGCAGTAGAGTCAGTTGAAGGCGGAGTTACAGTTGTGCAATTGCGCGATAAGTATTCTGATGACGCTGAAATTTCAGCAAAGGCGAAGAAGTTGCGTCATGCGCTTATTGATTCTGAGCACGGCGATGTGCCTGTATTCATAGACGATCATGTTGATTGCGCAGCTCAGCTTGGTTTCAACTTGCACGTTGGGCAAAAGGATACGCCGTTTGTTGAGGCGCGAAAAGCGATGCCGGCAGAGTGGATGGTTGGGCTTTCTTGCGCTCGACCGGATTTGATGGAGAAAGCTTACCGCGAGTGCAAAGAAAATGACGTTCCGCTGCCGGATGTGATTGGCATTGGTGCAGCTTTTGAAACGCATACGAAAGCGCACGACGTGCCGCCGTTGGGAGTTGACGGAGTGAACGAAGTGGCGAAAGTTGCGCACTCTATGGGCGTAAAAACGTTGGCAATTGGCGGAATTCACGAGAACACAGTGTTCCCTATTCGAGGTCTTGAGCTTGACGGAGTTTGCACAGTGTCGGCGCTTATGTGCGCTGAGGATGCTGGGAAAGTTGCGCGCGAGCTTAAAAGCGTGATTACTGAGTAAATCGGACGCTCCGAGTTGCTTTCGCGCGCACTGTGCTGCGCTCAAGCATGTCGTCGCGCCAACGCGAGACAACGCTCGCACTATAAGCGCGCGCTCACGCAGTTTGCCGCAAGATTCGTACGGAGTGGTTTACAGGTCCATGACCGCGCTCGCCGCCGCGCCCAACATGTAATTCACTTCCAGCCGCAATCGCCTCTCGAAGCCACGCCGTTGACCATTCAAGTGCGCAAAGTACAGTATCGTGATCGCTCAAATTCTTTTCCTCGCGCAAAGCAAGCCCAATTTTCGTAGCAAGCGCAGAAGAAAGCGAGCAACCAGTTCCGTGAGTTGTGCTTGTTTCAACTCGTTCGCTTGGTACGTGCCGCGCGTCACCATCCGGGAAAACCGCAGTATTTCCAACGTCTTCGCTAGTTAAGTGCCCACCTTTTACGATTACAACAACACTGTTTTTTGCAGCCAACTTGCGCGCCTGGTTGCAAGCTTCCTCAAAGTTTTCCGCAACGCGCGATTCGCACAAAGCCGCCAATTCCGGCACGTTTGGCGTCACTACATCAACGCAGCTTATAAAGTTTCGCATCGCATTTTCAGCACTCGCCTCAAGCAAGCGCTTCCCGGAAGTTGATATCATCACCGGGTCTAGAACACTTACAGGAACCGGGTTATCGCACATCCAGTCTCGCATTGCTTCAATATATTCTGTGCATCCAAGCATGCCGATTTTTAGTGCGTCAACTGTAACGTCGTCGTACACGCATGAAAGTTGAGTGCGGAAAAAGCTTACTGGCGGAGTGAATACTTCGCGCACTTCGCACGTGTTTTGCGCAACCAAATTAGTTGGTATGCACATGCCATAACCGCCTGCCGCCATAATTGACTTGAGATCTGCCTGTATTCCGGCTCCACCTGTTGGGTCTGTGCCAGCTATGCTTAGCACGCGCGGAATGATTGGGTCTGATTGCTGCATAGGCGATTGCGAAAGCTGTATAGGCGATTGCGCGGACGATTGCGCATGCTGCAAGTCATGCTGTTTGCTTGATACTAGCGTCATACTTTTATTATATTGCGTCGCAGGCGAATATAGTTTCATGAGAAAGTATAGTTTATATTACATTTTGTTTAACGTGGCGCGAGTTTCGGGGGATTTCTCTCCTCGCACGTCCCGTCCTTCGTGCGCTCTGGCTGCTAAAAGAGTTTAGTGTGTTCGCCTATCTTTAAAGAATGTAGCTTCTCAGTCCTCTTTTAGTGCTCGTAGAGAAATCCCCCAAACTCTGCGTGCTTAATGTTTAATAACCGTGCCTTATCGCAGAGATTTTTCGATTTTTCTTCTTCACTCGGTGAATCAGCAGCCTGCGGCTCTGACGTTCACCTCGTTCAGTGCGAAAAATCTCAAATCTCTACCACACTAATATCCACGCGACTGAATAACGCGCAATTAAGATGTATATAACCTATTGCGTCGCAGGCAAATATGTTTCGCGGGTGAGTTTGGACTTACGCAAACGCTATAAGTCCAAACTCATACGCATTTTACGCGTCAGCGTCGAAGCCACTTGAACTTGAACTTTGACTTGAGTTTGAAGAACGGCTTGCCGCTTCGAAGCACTTCTGCAGAAGCGTCGCAATGCTTGCTGTCAGTGAGTGCGCCGAATCCGTGACCACTAAGAACCAACCCAAGCCATCCGCGCCTACCGAACGCGCCGGATGCCAAGAACAACGCCAACAGCACGCCAAATATGAAGCTGAACCATATTGCAGCTTGACCGCCGCTGTAAGGCAGAGCAACCGGACGAACCAGGTAACCAAAGCTGAAGTATCCGACTAAGTGGCCTCTGTTACCGTTATCACCAAAGCCGTCGCTTTCATTGCTGGACTTATCTTTTGCGTGTCCATACAAAGCGTACTCAACTCCGTCACCGTCAGTCTTTAACTTCTTGAACGCCGCAGTATCCACGGAGCCATCTTTGCCCATTATTGACTTGCAGCTGTCAAAATCAGTTGCGCCGCCAGCCTTCTTGACTTTGCATGCAACTAGGCTAAAGTTGCTGAGATCACCGAAACTGTCGTAATCGTCGTGGACATCCGCAAACAGAGTCTTTCCACTCTCCTTGCTTTGAGACTTCGAAACTTTTCCGTCCTTGTATTCTACAGGATTACCCTTAACCGTGAGCTTAGCGTAGTCCTTCTCCTCCATCGTTACAACGTAAGGATTATTAGCATCCGCGTGACCACTGAGAAGCGATCCTGCAGTTGCAGCAAAAGTTGGCTTAACGTTATCAACAGGCACCAGGTACACAGGCATTACGAATTCGTAGTTGGCATCGTTATTCCAGCCGCCTTCTTTGCCTCGCGTTTTATGAGTATCTCCAACCCAGCTATCGCCATATGTCATAATAACCGACAAACCATTATCTGGATTCTTAAGAACCTTATGACCAATTAAGTCAGATCCAATACTGCCAGACCTACCCCATGCGCCAATATTAGCGAAGTCGGTAAGCGAAAGACCAGTATTACTACTTTCAGACGTTACGCCAGAGCTATTAGGAATAGAATATCCACCGCCGGTACCACCCTTTGAAATCATATCTATGACGTTTACATACCAAGTTTCTTCAGTAGTACCACCATTGTCGTTATCAGCGCCGTTAGCAGCAGAAGCAGCACCAGACCTATGGTCTTCAGACGGATTATACGTATAGAAGTGCGTATTCCAATCAAAGCTGAAGCCGTTTCGACCTTTCTCACCATCAACCTTATCGCTACCTCTTACTTCTGGCAGCAAGGATGGCTGACAATCAGCAAACGCCCATTGACTTCCATCAACATAGTTTCCACACTCGTTTGCTGGGTGCAAAGTACTGTTACGCTTAAGCTTCAACGCATATTGCAAATCATTAAGCGTAAAGTTGCGCTTAGTTGAAGCATTATACAGATACAGAAGAGACTTCTTATCTTTCGAAAGAACGAATCCTGGATCATACGAACGCCCAGCTACGCGCAGAGCTTTACTATTATCTTTAGTTTCTTCGAAGCTAGTAGGCGCATCAGCTAAGTAGTCTGCAGCACCCTTACTATCGCTACCATGCTCACTATCTACGTTTTCAGGCGCACGCAATCGCACAAATCGCGTAATCTTATTTTCTCGCGGATTTGGCACAAGCACGCGGCTTCTCCAGCCTCGAGTCATAACAGCTACGTCTTGTATATTCCCTACTTGGCGGCCACTATAGGTAGGCGGATTCAAAGGCTTATGCTCATCGTCCATAGCATTATAGTCATACTTCCTAAAAGTCACCATAGTTCTACCAGGATCTAGCCTTGGATCCTCATTCGTAACGATTTCACTATCGTTTTGAAGCCAAATTCCCTTCTTTGGTTCGCCCGCAAAGTTGTTTTCGCTGCGCAAATCCATTCGTATTGCGCGCTCCTCGTGACCACTTAGCAGCATTGGGTGTATTTGCACTATTTGACGCTTCATAGTAACACCGAAGTACACGCAGTCGGACGGCTTCTTCAAACCAGACCAGTTGTCTGCGCTCCAGTAATCCGAACGGCATACTTCGCTAGGCTTTTCTTTTGCGTAAGCCATTGGCAGCACGTCAAGAGTATCTTCTGAACTAGCGTCGTCTTTGTAGGAGTTTTTATCTTTTGCAGCGCGACCTTTTGCATTTTTACCTTTTGCAGCACGCGTATTTCCGCTGTTTCTGCTATTTCCGCCGCTTCGATTACTTCCGCCGCTTCTTGCAGTCTTATTTCCGTCCCTATTAGGCGAATCATCGGAAAGATCTTCAGGGCTTCTAACACCAGGCATATACGTCCATGGGCCAACTTCAAGACGGCTGCGTGCTCGAACCACGCTTCCTGGAGCTAGGTAACCACTAGGGAATGTTATAACAGCATTACCCTTATCATCTTGATTAAGCGTTACTTCATTCGGCTTGGAAGTACCAGCGCATACACTCCACGATTTATCCCAGCACACGGAAATTGTTTTACCAATGCTGGTTTCCAAGTTAGTCTCATTTGAGTTTGCAGCAGAGCCAAAAAGACCATTACTAGTAACAGGCTTTTCAAGCTCTGAAGCAGGGTGATAGTAAACTACCATTCTTTTAGCTCCATAGCCTGATTTCACGACAACTTTATAATCGCGGTTTTGTGAAGAACCATCTTTGCTGAGCCAGTCATCATACTTTGCAAATTCATTGCTTCTACCATCGTACGCAACAACAGATGGTTTCACCATGTCTGTCCACGTAGCCTTAAAGCATCCAACAACAGTTTTTGCACTTTGCTTTCCAGCACTATCCGTAGTTTCAGCATACATTGTAAATACAGTTTGCTTATTTACACTTGGATTTTCTAAATCTGTGCTTCTGTATTTTTCAACAAACCTTCTAAGCAAATGTTTATTTGTAACGCTGTTACTAACAAACTTCACCATCGGACTAGAAGTTTTACCACTAGAATCCTGAATATTATTCGCTTGAATATACACATTCAGATTATTAACCAGCACTTTACTGTTTATACTATTCGGGCACAAAGTGACGTATTGCTTATTAAATATACCGCCATTTTTCCACTCTCTTGTGCATTTGCCAGATTCGTAAGCATTGAAATCATCATCTAGCTTTAACGCTGAAGGCAAATTAATCGTTGCATTATCAGCTTCATACCAAGCTTTATTACCTGCATAAATTTTCTTATCAAGAGTAATAACATCATCATCAACCGTATTACAACTATTGATATTGCCATTAATCATGCATCTTCCGTGAATATCCCACGGCTTACCGTCCCACTCCTGATAACTCTTCGCACTAATCGTCGGCTTCTCATTATCAACCGGCATAAACCACACGTTTATTACGTTCGTTGTGTTATCTGGCGTCTTACCAGGCTCACGAAGCAGAAGATCGTTCGTAACCTGACCATTATTCACATAAAGTTGCGCATGCATAAACGGCCTGTTATTTGCGTATCCCTCAGGCTTCGAAGTACCCTCACCGTACGCGTCGTAGTCGTTCATAGTGTCAACATCAATATTCTTAGTTATAATGTCGCCAATATTTTCGCCGTCTGCTTGACCGTTCAAATCTTCACCGCCAGGCATAAGGAAGTCCTTGTGAATAGCATATTCACTAACATACTTATCTTCGCCAGCATGCTGACTACCCTTATTTTCAATAAGCTTATCTGTAATATGTACTTCACTTCCGTTTTTCATATTTACAGAAGCATTGTAAGAGAATGAAGAAGAATCCATAATAAATTCTTTAGGCGTGTACTTCACTAAATTAAGCTTATTTCGCCACTGACACTTACCTTCTTGCGCAACACCGTTATGAGCAGCAATAGACGCAGCGCATGTATTGTCACGCACAGCGTAACCTAATCCACCAGCAACAGCCATAGGGTACGAACCATTCCATGCATCAAATTGCTTATTATCCGCCGCACTCATAGGAGTTAGCGAAGGCTGCGGCTTACTTTCTTCTTCTTGCTTATTGATATTCGGCGTACCTTTTACAAGCTTTAGCGCATCCTGAAGGTTTAACGCCTTACCATTGCCACCCTTACGGTATGAGTTTATGTTCCACTTGTACACAAAGTATTGCGTGCCAAACTTCTGATTTCCATGCAAGCCGTTTTGCGGCCCGTCAAATCCAGGATCGTTTCGCCCGTCAACACTTTTCTTGTTGTTGTCTACTAATCCCCACGTATAGTCCTTGCGCATATCAACGAAGCGCGTCACCTTATGCTCAATCGGGTTAAGCGTAGTCTCGTCATCAGCTTCCAACTTTTGGAAAGAAAGAGTCTTTATAGCGTACAGCATTTCGCTAAGTTTATGTTTCTCATCTAGCTTGCCAATACCAGTAACGCCATCTAAGCACAGCTTCCACTGCTGATCCGTCTTCGACTGGCATGAGAATTTAGGCTTATCTTCACCATAAGCATACTTTGCTTGAGTAGTTTTCGGCTTAAAGCCACTGTCGTACTGGTCGTAAGTATCGTACTTCTTTTGCCCTTTAACGCCAATTTCTTCCTTGCGGTAACCGAAAATTCGCTCGTTACGCTTATCGTGCCTCATCCAAGAAAGCATTGCCACGATTTCGTTATTATTAAGCTCAAACGGGTTCACTTGCACTAAGCCGTTTGGCCACGCAATATCGAGCGGAAGCGGGTCAGATTCTTCGTAATCCTGAAGATTGCCTGGCTCCATAAGCTTCCAAAGTTTATCTTGACGCCAATCTGGATTATTTTCCGGCACAGAGTAAGTGTCTACGTAAATTCTCGAACCAATTTCTGCAAAGTATTCCGGAATCGTAATATTTCCAGTTACAGGATCAAAAGTAATTTCGCATTTATCGCCGCCGTTAGCAGTGCAACCCTTGATATGATCTCCAAGCTTTGCTGTAAGAATGCGCTTACTAAATTCTTTACGCCAATCATCGTTACTTTTCGCAGTTTTTTTAGCAGAACGATCTTCTCCTTCAGCATCTCGATCCTGACCCTTAGATTCTTCTGACTTAGCATCTTCAGAATCCTTGACGTTCTTAGAGTCCTTGCTATCGTTACTGCCCTTATTATCTTCGCTTGTGCTACTGTTTTCTGCAGTATTACCAGCATCACTCTGTTTTTTACCATTACTTACTTCAGATTTTTGTGTATTCGCATTCTTAGAAGAATCACCTTCGTTTAGCACAGCAAATCTTACTTTACTGCGCTTTTCAGGAGCATTGCGCTTTTTAGAATTCTTCTTAGAACTATTCTTAGCTGTCTTATTCTTAGAATTCTTCTTAGCATTCTTCTTAGTCGCTTTAGAAATCTTCAAAGAAGCAGGCTTGTTGCTAGTTTGAGGCTTATTAGCTTGCTCATCCGACGCATCCTGCTGATTTTGGGTAGAGTTCTCCCTTGGTTTGGCATTATCAGTTTTTTCGCTATCAGCTTTAGCTTTATTATCAACTTTCGCCTTACCGTCAGCAGATTTACCGTCAGCCGACTTACCGTCAGCTGCCTTGTCATCAACTGCATCTCTGTCCTCTAAAGCAGCTCTATCCTCAGCAGCTCTAGACCCATCCGGGCTTGCAGCATCATTATTGTGATTAAAAGTATTAACCTGATGCCAAAGATCAGTCTTCTTATTACCGTCTCGCTGAATAACAATGCCGTAGCAACTGCCATCATTTGGACACAGCTTATCGTAGTTATGATCCTTCCTAGGCTTTTCCTTACCGCGCGCCCAAATCCTAACCATAATCGAGCGCACGCGCTTATCTTCATCCCAAGGATTCACTCGCCCAACATAATGTCCATTCGGCTTCTTATCCCACCAAACGTTTGGCAAACCATAGCCAGGAGATACAATAATCAGCTTAATTTTCTTTATTACGGAATTACCTGCAGCATCCCAACCGTGGAATATCAAATCATGCACACCGTGATTTCTATTCTGATCGCCCACTAATACTGTAGGAGAACCATCATCTTTAGAATTTTTGCTGTTAGTAACCCAGCCAACTTGATCCATCTTACTATCAGATTCACCATTTTTATGAATGAATTGATCGTAGCTTATTGTAGTAAAATCGCCGCAACCGCGAGTATCGCAATCATTCTTTTTGTCACGCGGAGTGGTAATCATATCGAAATCATTGCGCACAACAACTTTTTTACTATCAAAGAATCTCTTATTTTTATCGTTAGTAAAGTAGTCGGTAGCTTCCTGCGGCTTTACGCCAAGCAAAATCCTCTTATCGTCATGACCTTTAACCCAGAACTTAATTTTGCTATTGACAGGAATCTTCAAACCATCAGCTGGAGCATCAACAGGATTTCCATTATTCACGCTCACTTTTACATCCAACGTTGGCTTCTCGTAATCAACATACGGGAATACAACAGGTATAACAGTAGTCGAATTATCCCAGAACGTAATCTTTACGTACTTTACAAACACGTAATTTGGCAAAACTTTAGGATTCTTGCCATCTTGCAGCTGAGCACTATACTTGTTGCGCATCCAAGTTCTGTAAATACGCTTGGTTTTAGCCAAGACTTTGTCTTGCAAGTCTTTCCTTACAGGATCTCCAGGCTTCAACTCCTTACCGTCATCGCCCGTCTTAGGAGCATCTTTTACAAACCAAACATTACGCTTAGTAGCATTTTGCGCTTTAGGCCAGCATTCAGGCATGCTGTCTTCACGATCCTCACCCATAGCTGCACGATCGTTGTTTGCAGCGGAATTATCGTCACTATCTATGGATCTAAATGAAATAGAAGACCTAGACTGACCGTTAATTTTATCCTTGTATTCGTCAAGAATCTTAGAATGACCGCAAGGATTTACAACGCTAACAATAGGCACTTTAGCAGCAACGCTTAAATCAGCATCCTGAAGAGTGTTCGAGCGAGACTCATCACCCCACTTATTCGTCCACTCAGCTTTATAAACAGCAAGATTCTTAAGCGGAGTATTAGAATCTCCATCCGGATTATTAGTCAAATAGTTAGCATCAAGCGGATAATCGTTTGTCTTAGAGCCCTTCTTTTGCTTTATGGAACCATACCTATGCCTTGAACCATACTCATCTTTATTAACAGGCGGGAACAAGTTAGGATCGAAAGCCATTACCTGCCTATACAAATCAGAACGCTTGCCAACAAAATTCACAAACCCAGCATTATTATCACGATTATCAATAATAAGAGGATTAGGAAGCGGCTGATCGTAAGAATAATACTTAGGAGTCTTGTTATTTTCGTCATATTCCTCAGTTTGCAAAGGCTTAAACACGTCTGCTTGCGTAATAACCCTATACCACAAATCCTGAGTTTCACTCATATGATACGTTCTATCGTTATATCTAAGCTCAAGCTTATGCCTACCAGGCTCTGAATCCTTCGTATTATGGTCGTTCATACCAGGATTACGGAACCACTGATTGCCTCGAGCATAGCCGTTATTCGGGGAATAATAATCAGGCAATAAGCGTATATCTTGGTTCTCGTTCATAAGATATGAAGTTCCCAAAGGCTGATTTACTATTCCAAGCAACACACTAGAGAATGAAATATGCCTGTGCTCAAGATAATTACCACTGTCACTGTTGTACGGACCCAAACCAGTACCCTTAAGGAAGTGGTATCTAGGAGCCTGAATATCCATAATTCGCGGCGCACCATACCACTGCTGATGCATTACAGTGTACATGTAGAAGTTAGCGTCACGACCAAAATTAGTCATGGAATATTTACTGGCTTTAGTAACACCAAACGGGTCAGTAGCACCATAAAAACCTTGGCTCTTTCTCTTACCATAGTAAGATCCTGCAGCGTAGAAGAATGAAAAGTTTTCGCAACCCGTGCCATCACCCACGTTATTAGAAGAGCAATATGAGTTGTTTTTAGTCGTAGAAGTTGTAGTAGTGAAGTGAATCTTATACGTATAAGCAATCTCGCCAGACTTAATATTGTTCACAAAACTAAATACGCGCTGCGTGTCATCTTTTATAGATCTATAAAGATTTTGCACGAGAGCAACATAAGCAGGACTATAGCCTCTGTTATAGCTTCCTTCAACTTTAGGAACAACTTTAAGATCGCCTTCATCCAAAGCACCATAGCTACTGGATCTAATGCAGTCCAAACCTTGACCATCACGGCACCAACCAATAGCGTCAGAACTACCCAAATCCTCAGTTGTTACAGCATCCGGAAGGATCCTAGAATAATTGCCATTCTTACTGTCGTCAGTGCCGCGCATCTTATTCCAAGCTGCGACTAAGTCATCTCCAGAATCAAAATCGTTACCGTCAGTTTTAATGCTGCATAAACCGTTAGGATTATCCCACGAGAATGAGCAGGTTTCGCGAGGAGGATTATTATTGCCTTGATTCTTCTTATACAAAGCAGTAGCTTCCCTGCCACTGTAAAGAACACGCTGAATATACTGCCTTCCGCCTTCGCTACCCTTGTCTAGAATCTGACCTTTTGGAATCGTAAAGTAATCAAGAGCAGCACCAGCGCCTTGAGTACGGCCGCCAGCGTTAAAAATAATATCCCACACGAAGCCACCACCGGAAAGCTTAGGGGTGCGCTTTACAAACACGAAATCTGCAGTATCATCTATAGGCAAGTTAATTCTGTCGACGCCGGAACCCTTATGGTTAAAGGCCATGTTGCGTAAACGGCCCATAATAAAAGTGCCCTTAGGATACGGAGTAAAGTAAGTTGCGCCGTAATGATCCGTGCCAGAAGGATCTTCAGGTACAGAACCGTTTTCGTAGTGGCCGCGAGGTCTCGTTGCTGCACTAGCAAATTGGTCGCTAGATTCCAAGTTGTATCCAAGGCTATTAACATCCAAATCGTGACCGTTCGTAGCGCGCAAACCAGCACCATCGCCGTCAGTAGTAATGCATGCGCCTAAAGCGTAATCCTTGTTACATCCAGGGCGATACACTTCGTAAGATTCACGAGCTGAGTAATTCTTAGCGTCGCGGTTTTGCGCTTTTGCTCTTTCTTCTTCTGCAGCGCGCTCAAAAAGTGACTTTGGTTGAGATCCGAACGGAGAACCAAATGGAGAATCAAATTGAGAACCAAATGGAGAAGCAAACGGAGAAGCAAACGGCACGCCTGCGCCAGAGCCTGCAGAAGGATTAAAAGATTGAGAGAGTAGATTCCCTGAATCTACAGATCCTTGTGAATTGTCGAAACTCTGTAACGCAGAAGACTGAGATGATGCAGATAAGTCTGGATTAGAGTCTGGATTATTAGAATTAGAGTTAGAATCAGACTTTGGATCAGACTTTGTGGAATTATTTGCGGAATTATTAGCACTATCCAAAGCAACTGCGGTTTCAGCAGTAATGCAAATAGGTAGCAACATTGCTACCGAAAGAGAGCAAACAAGAACAGTTTTAAGAGCAGTGGCAAAAGAGCTACTGAACGCACGATATGCAAAAACAGACTCGCGTTTAGATGAGCGTTTATTCACGCAATTAGCTATACGATCATCCAAACGATTAGACACACGACTAGCTAAACGCTCAACCGCGCTCTTAGCCACACGGTACATATTCTGAGTCGTACGTTTAGCTACACGAGTTGCGCATTGAGTCAATTGACCTATACGAACAAGAACGTTTAGCATAATCGTCCAAATACTCTTCATTGTTTCCACCTGTTTTGCATTGTTTTAAACTGCTTTGCGTCGCCCCCACGGCACCACAAGTTTGTTATTAAGTTTTTCTATTAAGTTTTGTTATTGCCTATAAGCAATCGCTCATAAACCAAGGATGCTTATAAGCCAGTCGAAAGTCTTTTCGCCGTGACCACTCCGCTTGCGTTTCTTGCGCAAACTAGACTTTTTGACTTTCGGCCGTTTTTTCGGACGATTTTTAATCGCCTTAGCTTCCTCACGCGCAAGATCTTCTCTGCGTACAGCGCTATCTTTCGCGCTACTTAACTCTCTATCTTCTTCGCTACTTGCAGCACTACTTGCAGCACTACTTGACTCGCTATCTTTCGCACTATCTTTCGCACTATCTTTCGCACTATCTTTCGCACTATCTTCTTCGTCTTCCTTCTTTTTCTTCTTAACCGGCAGACCAGCCCACCAAACGTAGCCGCCCACAACGCACAAGCTACCAAAGCAGCCCAAAACCCACCACGGGAATCGCGGAACATCCGGCTTCTTGCCACGAAGCGCCTTATCCGCCGCAGGCGTTGGCACAACTCGCTCACCAGTCACCAAAATGCGCTGCGTGTTAATGCCGAGCGGCGTGCAAGTAATAAGTGTCACCAAATCCTTGCCAGGAACAGCTGCAATCTTCTTCGTCTCATCAGGGTTCACAACGATTTTGTCAACTACCTTGTAGGTGAGAATCTCGTCGAAAACCTCAATTGTAAAAGTGTCACCTTTTCCAACTTCGTCCAGCCTTGTGAACATTTCCGCACTTGCCAAACCTCGATGCCCCGTAATCACAGAGCGCGTGCCCTTGCCGCCAACAGGAAGCGAAGTTCCACGCAAATGACCAAGACCTTTCAGAAGAGTGGCATCTTCTGTGCCGTGATACACAGGCAAATCAAGATCAATTTTTTTGATTCGCAAACGAGCCATCAACCCGTCGTCGTTCACTTTCAACTGATCCCAATAATCCTGACTCGCATCGGAAGTAACTCCGTGAGAAGTCGGTATGTTAGTATTTGCTTCGTAAATAGCACCCGACGAAAGCTGACTGTTATACTCACGAGCGCGGCGGAGCTGCTCATGCGGAGCAGGAACAGCATGAGTTATAAGCTTCGCGTACTCAGCAGCAACTTCCGACATGTGGTATTGGCTTAGCCACATGGCGGCGTGCGGATAAATAAGCGACGCAAACGATGCAAGCAACAGCAAAGCAGGGACTATGCAGGATTTAGAGAAGTGCCAGTTTTTGGCGTTGTTGCGCGAGTTTGAGTGGTTTTCTTTTCTCACGATTTTGTTTTCGACATTCTTGAGTTTTGGCTATGAATTTTGGCTGGCGTTTGGCTGGCGGATTTCTTTGTAGGGTTGCGAGTGGTGGGGTTGCTTGTCTCGCAGCGCTCCGCTCTTATACCTTATTTGGACTTAGCGGTTGCGTAGTTAAATTTAGTTTTTACTTACTTTTTCTGCAGAAATAGTATTCGTCAACGAGATTATTACTATCGTTCCGCTTTTATATTGCTCGACCAAGCAACACCCACCCCTCACTACTAGTAAAACCGCTAGTGTTCTTTGGTGTGGTAGGTGCGTCTGGTGTGGCGTGCGCAGCAGCAATGACGCTAGTGTTCTTTAAGCAATAAATACTCAACGTCCGCAGAGCATTAATGTTAAAGTTCGCTAATCGATAAATAATCGCCGTTAGCAAAGCATTGGCGCAAAGCTACAGAAGCAACTTCAGCAGAGCAAAACTGCAAAGCTACAAAACCACTTTTCGCAGAAGCACTGGTGCAAAGCTTCGGGAACTTTGACGGAGAATTTCTTGCGTTTGCGTTACACCTGACCGCGCAGCTAATCCGCTCAAACCGGCTGCACAGCTTGTTTCGAAACCAAACTGCGCAACCGGCAGAGCAAATCAGCTGGAACAACCATCCAAGCAACTCAGCCAACGAGCGAGTTTTACTCTTGCTCCTGCTCCTTGCGACGCTTCATCACAACGTAGAAGAGCGTGCCAGCGATGCCAACAATGCCGCAAACTGTCAAAATCACCAAGCCGCGAGCACCGGTCATAGGCAAGTTGGCAAGAATCTTGTCGAGTTCGGTTGCCTGGGAGTTGACAATCTCGTGAGCGTTGTCATTATTAAGACCTGCTGCTGCCTGTTCTTTGGTTTCTACTTTAACCTCGTAGCAAGTTGGGGTTTCATTCAGTTTGAAGCCAGCAGGAGCCTTGGTCTCAACAACGCAGTAAATCTTGGAAGCAACATCGTTAGTACCAATGAACAAGTTTGCAGTGGTTACACCATTATCATCAGTTGCTTTAAGCTTGATAGCGTTGGCATCGTTTGTACCTTTATCAAGCTTTCCATCGATAGTTTCCTTAGTTACATTTTTACTTGAAACATCGGTAAACTTTGTACCTTCTTTAACTGGGTAAACAGTGAACTCTGCACCCTTTAATGGCTTCTTGCCCTTAGCTTTATCAGCAGCATCATTAACCTTGGTGATCTTCAAGGTAGCAAAATGCGAAGTACCGTGAGGGTTCTTATCGCACTTCTTCGGATCTTCCTTAGTTGGAACACATGGATGCTCCGGATCACCGTTATCACCAATCTTGCTGTCATCAATCCAGCCGTTAATCGAGTTGGTAACGTTCTTGGTATCCTTAGCAACCTTCGTCTTTAAAGTAACTTTCAGAACATAAGTACTTCTACTGAAATCTTCAGAGAGCGTCTTCAGCCTAGAGACAGAAAGACTAAACGTTACTTTTTTCTTATCGGTACCAGTCTCAACCTTGTAGTCAGTATTTTCGGTAAGAGATACATCACTTGCTGTAGAACCAGTCGCTTTCCCCTTCTTAACAAGCTTAACTTCAGCTAAGCTATCATACGTCAAACCTTCAGGAAGAGAATCGACGAATCCAATCTTCTTATAAGCTTTATTGTCAGAAGGAGGAGTCAAAGGCATAGAAATATCCCATGGGATAATAGCGTCTCCATCATCAGTATAAAGCTTGGTTGGAGTCTTTGGCGTCTTACGAGCAACGTCGTCACTGGTGTCGTTCTTTGGATACACATTGACGTCGTACAACCATTCCCATGTATTTGCAGTCTTGTGAGGCAAAGGCGTTGTGATGAAGAATGGATCAACCTTACCGGTAACAGTTACAGGCTTCCACGCTCCCTGAGCATCCTTAATTTGAGCACCCTTTGTGTCAGATTCTTCAACGTAGTAAAGCGATTCGGCAAGCTTATCAAACTTTGTGGAACCATCTTCACCAGTTGTTTGTTTTTTGCAATCAGTATCGACCGTTACGAATTTAGCATTATCACCTTTGAGGAATGAAGCTGCATTCTTCGTAGCAGAAGAAGGGTCAAGCTCCTGGATGTCTTTGATTTTCTTCCAGCCTTCAGCTGTAGACAAATCAATCTTCTTGGCATCAGCATCTTTGCCTTCCTTAAGAGTGACCTTGCAAACTTTGAACTCAACACCCTTAACTGGCTTCTTATCCTTAACAAGATTACTCTGATTAGATCCATCAGATCTAGTATCAGTTGCAGGACTTTGGTACTTGTGAATGGTTATAGAAGTACCATTGTCTTTTTTAGTATCATCGATGTTTCCAACATTTGCACCATCTTTACCCTGTTCACCATTCGCCCACGCTATGGATCCAGCGATGCAGCAGGTACCGAGCGTGCAGGAGGCAGCTACGAGTGCCACCGCGCGTTTTAACTTTGAAGCCTGTAGACGCATATTTCCTCTCTTCAATAAGTAAACTAATCGTCTTACATCTTTATTTAGGCTCAACAGCAGGTTACAAGCTAAACAAAAGGTTATGACATATTAACAATTGTGTCGTTATGACATACTGACAATTGCATTGACGACAGCATCAGTGCAAACACACAGATGCGAACGCAGAAATACAACTGCAAACTTTCATCATTTAGCTATTCTTCGCAAATTGTGCGATAACGCTCAACCGTGAGTACATATAATATTAATCGATATTTAGACGAAAAATGAGATGTAGTATAACACAGTCAAATGTTTATGTTTCTGAGCATCTACCCCCCCCCCGGTACAAAAATCGTTGAAAAACAACGGATTTGGGGGTGACAAATAACCAGCTCTTTTTGTTTTTTGCGTTTTTTATTTTTTCTCAAAACCCAAACCATCGGCGTGTCGCATTAGAGTATCGAGAAGCAGCACAGAGTGCTTCTCGATACTCTAATGCGGTAGCGACGACTCAATGCTGAAAGCACAGTGTGCTTTCAACGCAAGCGAGGTCTGCCTTCGTCTCGATTGACGAAGGCAGGGCAGGTTCGTGTGACTATGCTTTAGAAATTATGTTGTGCTTTCTTTATATTCCTAACGAAAAGTCAACCTGTCGGAATTTCCAACAAGTTCGTTTGGAAAGTACAAGGCATGTTGAGCGCTAAATCGCAGCGCTAAAACACGTCAACGCGCATTCGGCACAAACTCAATCCTGCAAGTCGCATTCAAAGCATTTGCAATACGATTCAAAAGCGCAATAGTCGGATTCCTCGAACCATTTTCCAACCTGCTAATATCCGACTGACTTATACCCGTCTTCTCCGACAGCTCAGCCTGAGTCAAACCAGCCCTTTTTCTCGCCATCACAAGCGACATAGTCAAGTCTCTTTCCGGCTGAAGCGCATCATACTCTTTCTTGAACTCGGGATCCTTCATAAGCTCGTCCGTGAGTTCATGCAAATCATTCATTCGCGTTTCCTGCACTGCGCGCGCTCCCTGCACTGCGCACATTCGCCGCAATTCTTGCTTTCTCTGCATTACTCGTGTTCCCCGCACTACGTGCATCTCCTGCACTGCGCACGATCGCAGCAACTCTTGCTTTCTCTGCATTACTCGCGTTCCTCGCACTACGCACGTTCCCTGCAACTCTTGCTTTTCCATCACAAGCCCATCTTTCTATTAAAATATTCAGCCCTTCTCTGCATAGCGACCAATATTTCACTACGCGGAGTTTTCTGCTGCTTTTTAACGAATCCGTTGGTGGCAACAATAATCTTATCCGCATCAAAAAAGTATAAAATACGCACTATGTTGCTACCTAAAATAGTGCGAAGCTCAAAAATATGGTTGCCAACATGCTTACTAAGCGGTTCCCTCGCATCGTTTCCCAACATCTCCAAGCGATGCAAATCAGAAACCACCTTCGCGCGCAACTTGACATCTAAACTTTTAATAAACTCGCGTACTGGCTTATCACCATCCTTATCACTGTAAAAAATCACATCAAACAATTCCACAACCCCCTGCTTATGTTATATATAGCATAATCGCTTGTATACATCTTGTCAAAACAAGCAACCAGAGACCATAACGCAGAAACAGTACTGCGCCAGTGTCCGAAGGTAGGCAAAATCAGACACTAACGCAGAACACACGCGCTCTCTAATTTGCAGTAATTAAAAAGACGATAGATTTTCGCTTCTACCGCCTTTTAAAGTTCATACAACTTCCTACTTTGCTCTTTGTGTATTAAATTTTCAAATTCTTATTGTTTAACATTCCAGCAAACATTGTATGATACATATCCTTAGATGATTCTTCTATTTGAGTAATACTTGATATTTTATTTCCCGCATCCTTCGATGATGCTCCACAAAAATAAAAGACCTCATTTTCTGCCCCAAAATCTAGTGCAATATATCTATCGTGGTATTTTTTATCGGATACCTTCAGATTCAGGTCTATATTAGGATAATCTTTTCTAAAATCATCTAAAATATTTTTTGTAAGCATATCTTTATTTCTTACATTATCGCTAAAAACTATGATTTGTATGTTATCTCTTGCAGCCCTTAAAAGTTCCAAAGTTTTAAGCCCTATATAGTTATCTATAACATAAATGCTTTTCTTTGCTGACTTATATATTTTTGTATAGGCAACATCTGCTTCTATCTTATCTCCATTCAGCAAAAGAAAATGCTTGTAGGTGTTACTATCTATAAAATTATCCATTACCTTTTTCAAATCTTCTTTTGTTGCCAAGGTGCTAATTTTATCGTTTATATTTGCTATTTCTTTTGAATGCTGCATTATATCATTTGTATTTTGACTTGTTTGCAATAACAGTTGCGTCATTTCTTTTGAACTAAGAAAGTCTCTATTTTCAACAATGAAGTCTTTCATCTGCTTAAACATTCGTATTAAAGCCTTGCTCTGTTTAACTGCCAGTTCTCCCCTTAATACAGTCATAAGCATATAGATGCCCTGTTCCGTAAAGGCGTAAGGTTTGTATTTAATATTACTGCCTCTGCCTTGCGCTTTGTTCAAGGTCGCAAAATGCGACCTTGAACGTTCATATACTTGCACATCGTTCAAGGTGCCAAAATGGCACCTTGAAAGTTCATATACTTCTTCACCGGTTAATTGAAACATAAAATCGTCATCAAATTTTTCAATATTCCTTTTAACCTGTTCGTTAAATCTTTTTGTAGAGTATCCATAAATTTCAGCTAAATCCGAATCAAGCATAACTTTTTGATTTCTTATATAGTGAATCTTACTTTTAATCGTAGTTTCATCTATTATCACAATCTCTTTCTTCTCTTCTGCCATAATACCCCCAACATTATCTAAATATCTTTCCCAATACGCCACGTACTGCGTAACTTTTACTGCGTAACTTTTTTAAATCAACTGCGCCAGCAACAAATAAACAACATCGTGCGTAGATTTATTAGTTTTTGAGCTGAATTAATAGGTAGGATGCATCTATGCTCTATTTCAGCGTCTCTTATCATACGTATCATTTCGTTGTTAGTTTTAGGCATACTACTGAAGTTATTTGAGAATACGATGAATAGACAATAAATTTATAACATTGTGGTTAAAAGGTGTTGTAGTACGATTCATGTGTTACTCATGCAGTAAGCCGACTGCGCCAGTGTCCGAAAGTAGGCAAAATCAGACACGCACGCAGTTAATGCTCGCGCAGATTGCGCGCTCGCTTGCGAAACTCGCGTTGAAAGCACACTGTGCTTTCAACGCGAGTTTCCGCTCCGAATTGCTTTCGCGCGCTACGCTCTATGCGCGAAAGCAGGTCGTCACGCTGCCCAGTAACGAAAAAACGGCATTATACGTTATTAACGCAGAAAGCATACTGTGCCAGCAACAAAAAAGGAGCTTCAAGCCCGAAAGATTGAAGCCCCATTTTTTATATTAGATTAGCGCAATCACTCAGCTTCGTCGCCATAATCGCTCTGACCACCCTGATCGTCAAGGAAGTCATCTGGATTAAAGTCGTCGCCGAGCTTCATATCGCCAAAATCAATGTTGGAGAAGTCAACATCACCCATATCGCTCTCACCGAAGTTCGAAGGCGTGCTATCCGCACCGCCCAAACCGAAGTTTGGATAAATAGAGTCGCGAACTTGAGGATCCGGCTCCACATTAGCATTGCGGTAACGCGCCAAACCGGTACCAGCTGGGATGAGCTTACCGATAATCACATTCTCCTTCAAGCCCTTAAGGTCATCTTCCTTCTGGCTCAAGGCGGCCTCAGTAAGCACGCGCGTAGTCTCCTGGAACGATGCTGCAGAAAGCCAAGAATCCGTAGCCAACGAAGCCTTGGTAATACCCATAAGCTCTGGTCGACCAGCAGCAGGCTTTCCGCCGTTCTTTACAGCAGCCAAGTTTGCCTCGCGGAACTTTGCTTGATCCACAAGCTCACCTGGAAGAAGATCCGTATCACCAGAATCGATCACCGTAATACGGCGAAGCATCTGGTGCACAATAACTTCAATGTGCTTATCGTGAATATCAACGCCCTGAGAACGGTAAACGTTGTGAACCTCTTCCACAATATTTACCTGAGCTGCACGCGGACCAAGGATTCGAAGAATCTTCTTAGGATCCACAGAACCTTCAATCAGCTGCGTACCAACGTCAACATGCTCGCCATCCTTTACCAGCATTGGCGCACGACGCGTCACAGGGTAAACGATTGGCTCAACGGTTGTGTCGTCTGGAGTCAAAGTCACCTGACGGCCGTGGTCGGTATCCTCAACCTTCACAACGCCTGGGAACTCAGCAATTGGAGCCTCGCCCTTAGGAGTACGAGCCTCGAAAAGCTCCGTAACACGAGGAAGACCCTGCGTAATATCGGAAGCAGAAGCAACACCACCGGAGTGGAAGGAACGAAGCGTAAGCTGCGTACCAGGCTCACCAATGGACTGTGCTGCAACAATACCAACAGCCTCGCCAACATCCACGAGTCGGCTCGTAGCCAAGGACCAGCCGTAGCACTTTGCGCAAACACCACGCTTGGATTCGCAAGTAAGCACAGAACGCGCCTTAACTTCCTCAACGCCGTGCGCAACCAAATCACGCAAAACGTCCATAGAAAGCGCATCTCCGCACTTTGCCAAAACTGTTGTGCCATCAGCAGGGTCAACTACGTCTGCAGCAAGCAAGCGCGAGTATGGACCACCGTCAGCAGCCTTAACAAGCATCAAATTGCCGTTTTCGTCGTGATCAGCAATCTTCATCATAAGACCGCGCTTAGTGCCACAATCTTCTTCGCGAACGATTACTTCCTGCGAAACGTCCACAAGACGACGAGTCAAGTAGCCAGATTCTGCCGTACGAAGTGCGGTATCTGCCAGGCCCTTACGAGCGCCGTGCTGGGAGATGAAGTACTCCAACACGGACAAGCCGTCGCGGTAGTTTGACTTAACAGGTCGAGGAATAATCTCGCCCTTAGGGTTTGCCACGAGGCCTCGCATACCAGCAATCTGGCGAATCTGCATCCAGTTACCACGTGCGCCTGACTGAACCATGATGTTCACGTTGTTGTCGTCGTGGAAGTTTTCGCGCATTGCGTCTGCAACCTTGTCGGTGCATTCAGTCCACAAGTTGATCAACTCTTGACGACGTTCTTCGTCGGTAAGAAGACCCATATCGTACTGGGAGTTGATTTTTGCAGCCTGATCCTCGTAATCTTGCGCGATTTGTTCGCGATTTGGAGGAAGAACAATGTCGGAGAATGCCATCGTTACGCCAGACCAAGGAGCGCGAGTAAAGCCGAGATCCTTCAAAGCGTCGAGTGTTGCTGCAACTTGAGCTGTAGAATAGCGGGTTGCGATTTCGTCGACGATCTTAGAAAGTACGCCCTTTGGCACCTGCTCGTTTACGAACGGATAGTCGACTGGCAAAGTTCCGTTGAACAAAATGCGTCCGCAAGAAGTTGCAAACAGTACAGTTCCGTCCTTAAAACGCTCTTCGCGCACAACGTCCGGGCTGCCTGGCTCAGGGTCAACAACCTTAAGCTCAGCAGGCTCCCAATTCTTTGGCAATACGAAGTCTGCAGGAACTCGAATCAGCACCTTAGCTTGCATGTCAATCTCATGCTTGTCGAGAGCCATTTCAGCTTCAGCAAGCGAGGAGAAGATTCGACCTTGACCTTTTGCTTCGTCAATTACGGTAGACAAGTAGTAAAGACCCAGAATCATATCCTGAGAAGGCATTGTAACGGTGTGACCGTCTGCTGGCTTCAAGATATTGTCGGAAGCCATCATCAAAGTACGAGCTTCGGCTTGAGCTTCGGCAGAAAGCGGAAGATGCACTGCCATCTGGTCACCATCGAAGTCTGCGTTGAATGCTGCGCAGGCAAGTGGTGGCAGGTGGATTGCTTTACCTTCAACCAAAATTGGCTCAAATGCTTGAATACCCAAGCGGTGAAGTGTAGGTGCGCGGTTAAGAAGCACAGGATGCTCGGAAATAACTTCCTCGAGCACGCCCCAAACTTCGGAGTCGCCGCGGTCAACCAAACGCTTTGCGCTCTTCATATTCTGAGCAAAGCCCTGATCTACCAAACGCTTAATAACGAACGGCTTAAACAGCTCCAATGCCATTGGCTTTGGCAAACCGCACTGATGCATGCGAAGGCTTGGACCAACGACGATTACGGAACGGCCGGAGTAATCAACACGCTTACCGAGCAAGTTCTGGCGGAATCGACCTTGCTTACCCTTAAGCATGTCGGAAAGCGACTTTAATGGTCGGTTGGATGCGCCGGTTACTGGGCGTCCGCGGCGACCGTTGTCGAAGAGCGAATCGACTGCTTCCTGAAGCATGCGCTTTTCGTTATTAAGCATGATTTCAGGAGCGCCGAGCTCAATAAGTCGCTTCAAACGGTTGTTACGGTTGATTACGCGACGGTACAAATCGTTCAAATCGGAAGTTGCAAAACGACCACCATCGAGCTGAACCATTGGTCGCAAATCTGGTGGGATTACTGGAATTACGTCCAAAACCATAGCTTCTGGCTTGTTTCCAGTAGTCAAGAATGCGTTTACAACCTTCAGTCGCTTCAAAGCGCGAGCCTTGCGCTGACCGGTTCCGTTGTCGATTTCTGCGCGAAGCTCCTCTGCGGCAGACTTCAAATCGAAGTCCTGCAAACGCTTCTTAATAGCTTCAGCACCCATGCAGCCTTCGAAGTAGTCACCGTAGCGATCTTCCATCTCGCGCCACAAGTCAACGTCGCCTTCCATGTCTCCGGCACGCAAGCCCTTGAAGCGGTCAAACACGGCATTCAAACGCTGAATCTGCTCGTCGTAACGGGTGCGAATAGCAGACATTTCGCGTTCTGCACTAGCGCGCAGCTTAGATTTTGCAGCACCTTTGCTTTCGCCAGATTCTTCCAGCTCGTGCAAGTCTTCTTCAACTTTCTTTGCGCGCGCTTCAATTTCGTTATCGCGGCGCTTGCGAAGGTTGCTGATTTCGGTATCGAATTCGTCTTGCAAATCTGGAAGATCTTGATGACGCTGTTCTTCGTCGACTTTCGTAACCATGTAGGCTGCGAAGTAGATTACTTTTTCAAGATCCTTAGGTGCAATGTCGAGCAAGTAGCCCAAACGGCTTGGCACACCCTTGAAGAACCAAATGTGCGTTACCGGAGCTGCAAGCTCAATATGACCCATGCGTTCGCGGCGAACGCGGCTGCGGGTAACTTCCACGCCGCATCGCTCGCACACGATTCCCTTAAAGCGCACGCGCTTATACTTACCACACGCGCACTCCCAATCGCGAGTTGGACCGAAGATCTGCTCACCGAACAGACCGTCCTTCTCTGGCTTTAGGGTACGGTAATTAATGGTTTCTGGCTTCTTTACTTCGCCGTGGCTCCAGCTACGGATATCTTCGGCGGTGGCCAGTCCAATCCTCAGTTTGTCAAATGCGTTGACGTCCAGCACTCTTATCGTCCTGTCTCATGAAATTGTTTTCTAATGTTTCTTAATTTCTTAAAGTGTGTTCGTTACCGAATCACTGGTATTCAGGTTCAACAGCAATCTGATCTTCCTTGGCGGACGAATCTGGTCGAGCGCCAATATTGAAGCCAAGATCGTCGGAAGATGAAACTGGGTCGTCCTCTTCATCCTTCATGTCGATTGCAACGCCTTCAGCGTTCAACACTTCAACATTAAGGGAAAGCGACTGCATTTCCTTAAGCAACACCTTGAAGGATTCAGGAATGCCAGCTGGTGGCAGGTTATCGCCCTTGACGATAGCACCATACACGCGCACGCGACCGTCGACGTCATCAGACTTCGTAGTCATCATTTCGTGCAATGTGTAAGCAGCACCATAAGCCTCGAGCGCCCACACTTCCATTTCGCCGAAGCGCTGGCCGCCGAACTGAGCCTTACCACCCAACGGCTGCTGGGTAATCATGGAGTAAGGACCAGTGGAACGTGCGTGAATCTTATCATCAACCAAGTGATGCAGCTTCAAAATGTACATGTAGCCCACAGAAATTGGCTTCGGGAATGGTTCACCAGTACGACCGTCGAATAAGGTTGCCTTACCGTCGGAGCCAACAAGCTTGTCACCATCGCGATTTGCGAGTGTTGTAGAAAGCAAGCCCTTCAAAGTTTCTGGGCGCACACCGTCGAATACTGGTGTTGCAACTGGAGTGCATGGATCGCCATGCTCAGCACCTTGTGGCACGTACTTCTTCCAAGCTGCTTCCAAATCTGGATCCAAGTTAATATCCCAGCCAGCGTGAGCAATCCAGCCCAAGTGAAGCTCGAGCACCTGACCCAAGTTCATTCGAGAAGGCACGCCCAACGGGTTAAGCATGATGTCAACTGGAGTACCATCAGCCAAGAATGGCATATCTTCTTCTGGCAAAATGCGGGAAATAACACCCTTGTTGCCGTGACGACCGGAAAGCTTATCGCCTTGCGTAATCTTACGATGCTGAGCAATGTAAACGCGAATCATTTGGTTCACGCCGTTTGGAAGCTCGTCACCGTCATCTTCAGCGTCTTCACGAGTGATTTCCTTAACTGCAATCACAGTACCAGTCTCACCGTGTGGCACGCGCAAAGAAGTATCGCGCACTTCGCGGCTCTTTTCGCCGAAGATTGCGCGGAGCAAACGCTCTTCTGGAGTAAGCTCGGTTTCGCCCTTAGGAGTCACCTTACCAACCAAAATATCGCCAGCTTCGACTTCAGCGCCAATGCGAATAATGCCGCGCTCGTCAAGATTTGCAATCGCATCTTCACCAACGTTTGGCAAATCGCGAGTAATCTCTTCGGAACCAAGCTTGGTTTCACGAGCGTCGATTTCGTACTCTTCAATATGAATAGAAGAAAGCGTATCATCTTGCACAAGACGCTGGGAAATAATCACAGCATCCTCGTAGTTGTAACCGTTCCAAGGCATGAATGCAACGAGCAAATTCTTACCCAATGCAAGTTCGCCCTTTTCGGTTGCAGGACCGTCTGCCAAAACAGTACCAGCTTCAACACGCTCGCCATCTTTAATAAGCGGCACTTGGTTGTAGCAAGTAGTCTGGTTAGAACGCTGGAACTTTGAAAGCTTGTAGCTGGACTGAGTTCCATCGTCGTTCATAACGCGAATAATATCTGCAGAAACGTAAGTTACTACGCCCGGCTTTTCAGCTAAGATTACGTCGCCAGAATCAACTGCTGCACGCCATTCAGAGCCGGTACCAACAAGTGGTCGCTCCGACTTAATAAGCGGCACAGCCTGACGCTGCATGTTCGTACCCATCAATGCGCGGTGACCTTCATCGTGCTCCAAGAATGGAATCAAGGAAGCACCAAGGGAAACCATCTGACGTGGGGAAACATCCATGTAATCTACAGTGCTTACAGGCACATCGACTGCTTCTTCTTCGTCCACGCGAGCAAGTGCTTGAGTGCCAACGAAGTTGCCGTTTTCGTCGAGTTCCTGGTTTGCTTGAGCAATAACGTGCTCGGCTTCGCGGTCTGCAGTCATGTATTCAACTTCGTTAGTTACGTGACCATTCACAACCTTGCGGTATGGGGTTTCGATGAAGCCGAATGGGTTGATGCGTCCGAAGGTTGCCAAAGAACCGATAAGACCGATGTTTGGACCTTCTGGGGATTCGATTGGGCACATACGTCCGAAGTGGGATGGGTGCACGTCTCGAACTTCCATAGAAGCGCGATCGCGAGAAAGACCACCAGGACCAAGTGCGGAAAGACGACGCTTGTTCGTAACTCCTGCCAAAGGATTGTTTTGATCCATAAACTGGCTGAGCTGGGAAGTTCCGAAGAATTCCTTAATAGTTGCGTTTACTGGACGAATGTTAATCAAGGACTGAGGAGTAATTGCCTCTGCATCCTGAGTTGTCATACGTTCGCGCACAACGCGCTCCATGCGGCTTAAGCCGGTACGAAGCTGATTCTGCACAAGCTCGCCAACCTGACGAATACGACGGTTGCCGAAATGATCGATATCGTCAACGTCAACGCGCAACTGCACGTCTTGACCGTCGCGCTTACCTGGGAAGGTCTTTTCGCCGGAATGCAACGTTACCAAGTACTTAATAGTTGCGATAATATCTTCGCGGTTCAAGCTACGATCGCTGTAATCTGCTTCAATACCGAGCTTGCGGTTGATCTTATAGCGACCAACGCGAGCCAAATCGTAACGCTTTGTGTTGAAGTAGAAGGAATCGAGAAGGTTGCGACCAGCTTCTGGAGTTGCAGTATCTGCAGGGCGAATCTTACGGTACAAATCGGTAAGTGCATCGTCTTGCGTTTCGATAGGCTCTTTTGCGAGCGCATCCAAAACAAGTGGGTATCCTTGGAAAGCATCGGCAATTTCGTCTTTCGTCATGCCAATAGCCATAAGGAATACGATTGCAGACTGCTTACGCTTGCGGTCAACGCGAACGCCTAAAACGTCACGCTTGTCGATCTCAAATTCCAGCCATGCACCACGGCTTGGAATAATCTTCGCACCGAAAACATCCTTGTCGGAAGTGCGATCCTGCGTGCGATCAAAATACACGCCTGGAGAGCGCACAAGCTGCGAAACAATTACTCGCTCGGTGCCGCCAATAATAAAAGTACCGTGTGGAGTTTGAAGTGGAAAATCACCCATGAAAACAGTTTGGCTCTTAATTTCACCAGTTTCGCCGTTTTCAAACTCAGCATTCACATAAAGTGGAGCAGAATAGGTGTAATCCTTTTCCTTGCACTCGAGCACAGTGTGGCGTGGCTCTTCAAAGTATGGATCAGAGAATGTGAGACTCATTGTCTCAGCAAAGTTCTCAATTGGGGAAATCTCCTGGAAGACTTCGTCGAGACCAGAAACATGAGGCACGGTGTGAGTTCCGTTTGCTTCATCTTCTGCAACGCGCTTCTTCCAGCGTTCAGAACCGATCAACCAATCAAAGCTGTCGGTTTGCACGCCGAGGAGGTATGGCACATCAATAGGCTCACAAATGGAGCCAAAATTCACACGATCTGACGCTTTATGCAACTTAATATCATGTTCGTCAGCACGTGCGATGACTTTCGTGGTGCTCGTCATAGCTTGTTCAGCAGCCAATGGACGTTCCTTTATCACTCGCTAGTTAACTATTTAATCTTTGAAAAACTAAAGAAAATCGCGGCAAACGAAACTGCCAAATAAGCAAGTTGCGATGCGCGGGCGCCTTCTTCGGTTCCATGAGCATGCCCGCTATATGACACACCTTACACAGAACCTCTACTTTACCAAAAACTAAAGACTTCCTTATTAATAAAAAAGTCCGCTCTAGCGCTTGCAATTTCTGGGATGCTTAATATTCTCTACTTCAGTGGAACGAATATTCGTGTGGTGAGATTTGAGATTTTTCGCACTGAGCGCGGCGAACGTCAGAGCCGCAGGCTGCTGATTCACCAAGCGAAGAAGAAAAATCGAAAAATCTCTGCGATAAGGCACGGTTATTAACGATTAAACACGCAGAGTTTGGGGGATTTCTCTACGAGCACTAAAAGAGGACTGCGCATTGACTTGCCGGAGCGCTTAAAGCGTAGCGCGCGGAGGCACTTCAATGCGGAAACTCGCTAAAGTTGGAAGTCCAGTGGACTTCCAACGCGAGTTTCGCAAGCGAGCGTAATAAAACGCGAGCTTATCGTTAAAAAAGTTTAAGAATAAAGCGCCCGAAAGAACGCTCACGCGCAAAGCGCGCTCGCTACTGAGCTTGCGTTGAAAGCACACCGTGCTTTCAACTTGAGCAAGCTCACGCTCCGAGTTGCTTTCGCGAGCACAATGCTGCGCTCAAGCATGTCGTCGCGCTAGTAACACCCACCACTCACAGCCACTTCAGAAACACACCAGCCAAACACCAGCTAAAACTCGCGCCACATTAAACTATACAAGTTGCGAGTAAACTAAATACGTTACGATTACGAAGTTACGTAAAGATACTTAAAAAGCTAAGGAATAGCATGAATAACAGCGAGAATACGCAAGAAGCAGCAGCCAAAACCAAAAAGCAAACCGAAGCACAAACCGAAGCACACAAAGCAGCAGCAAGCCGCGTAGAGCAAATGTACGAGTACGGCTACCGCAAATCAAATTATGGCCCAGACGAGCTTGTAACCGACGCTCACGGAAATCCAATTAGCGTTATGGACGCAATGCTCAGCGCCGACGACGCAGCGCGCGCAGAAACGCACACTCCTCACCTTTGCTTCTACTCCCCTCGTATTCCAGGAAATACAGGTTCCGCGATTCGACTTTGCGCTGTAACTGGCACTATTTTGCATTTGGTTGAGCCGCTTGGTTTTAATTTGCACGATACTAAATTACGTCGCGCAGGCTTGGATTATCACGATATGGCTCACGTTGTTTTGCACCCGAATTTTGAGAATTTAGTTGAGTCAATGCCAAATTCGCGAATTATTGCGTTTACTGCGAATGCTACGAAACTTTACACTGAAATTGAATATAAGCCGAACGATATTCTGCTTTTTGGACCAGAACCAGGAGATATTCCTGATCCAATGGATGTTATGGCAGGACCGCACGTGGCAGAGCAGGTGCGTCTTCCTATGCGCCCGTCACTTCGTAGTTTGAATCTTACAAATTGCGCTTCTATTGCAGTGTATGAAGCGTGGAGGCAACTCGGTTTTACAGGCGGAAAGTAATCACAAAAGTATACGACGTTTACATAATTAAGCATGCAACAAGATTCACAATCTCTCCCCGAAGAACATCTCACCGAAGAAACTTCTCAGCCATTGCGCGAATTGGCAACACTTACGCGCGATAATGTTGCACTTTTTTGGCATAGTTGTGCACGCGATTTGCCTTGGAGGTTTGGGCGCACTACCCCTTGGGGTGTGCTTGTGTGTGAAGTAATGAGCCAGCAAACGCAAATGAGCCGTGTTGTACCCTATTGGCTCACTTGGATGCAAACTTGGCCAGATGCACAATCACTAGCTCACGCTACGAGTGCTGAAATTATTACAGCTTGGGGTCGTCTCGGCTACCCTCGACGCGCGTTACGTTTACAATCTTGTGCTCAAGTTGTAGCAACAAGATATCGCAATAAGCTGCCATGCACCTATGAAGAACTTATTGCCTTGCCAGGTGTAGGCGATTACACAGCAAGTGCAATACTCAGCTTTGCTTATGGCAAGCACATTGCGGTGATTGATACAAATATTCGCCGCGTACTCATGCGCGCTTTTACTGGAACTGAATCGCATGGTGGCAGCACAACGCAATCTGATCGCGAGCTTGCTGCCGCAGTATTGCCAGAAGATAACCATGTTACTGCTACCACTGCTAATGCTACTAACACCACCAACACTACCTGCACTTCATCCGTTTGGAATCAGGCAATTATGGAAATTGGTGCTACCATTTGCACAGCACGATCTCCGCAATGCACTGCATGTCCTTTGCAAACATGGTGCCGTTTCAAAGCTGCTGGATTTCCAGGTCTTGGCCGCCATACCCGCCCCCAGCCGCATTTTGCCGGCACTAATCGGCAAGTGCGCGGCATTATTTTGCAGGCATTGCGTGAAGCACATAAAAAACAGCAGGTATTGCAACGTTGCGAGATCAATAATTTATGGTCGAATCAAACACAACTTGGCGAATGCATTGCTTCGCTCGATCATGACAGTCTTATCACTATATTGCCAGATGGCACTTTAGCATTACCTTAAGTAACTAACTCATTACGCTGCTTTTGTAACTCTTTAATTAACAGCTTAATTACTTTGTATGAGAGTCTACCTTGTGTAGTGAGTACAGTTCATCTCATCGACTTATGTATTACAATGGTAAATATGTCAATGCCAACTACGTCACCACGTGAGCCGCATCGCAATGCGAGTGCAACATCGGTTCGCAACCCGATGCGCAAACCCGTGCATAAGACCGTACGTAACATGAGCGCAGCAAAACGAAGAATGTATCGTCGTCGCAGAATTGTTGTCGGTATTGCTTTGTTGCTTTTGATTATGTTGGCAATATTTTGTGTTATTAGCTTGAGCAAGGGTATTGCCGCTATTAGTAAAGCGATTGCTGGTCATGAAGTTACCATTGTTCGTCATTCAGTGCCAGACCCCCGTCCTGTTGGATTAACACCTCATTGCACTGATAAAGATATTCGTCTTGAGCTTTCTACTAAGTCACAAACTGTTCCTATGGGCGGTAGTGTTGAGTTGACAGAACGATTTGTGCACGAAGGAAACTCTTCTTGCCTTATTGACGCATCGGATATGAATGCTGTTCTAACTATTAATAGTAGTGAAGAAGTTACGCAAGGTAAGCAAGAAACTAAAGATAATAAAAAGAAAGATAATAAAGACAACAAAGACTTTAAAGACGCAAGTAAGAGCGTTGACTACTTATCACATGCAGTATGGCGTTCTGATAGTTGTGACACTGCATTAAAGCCGCTGCTTATGGCGAAGGGTGATCATTTCGAAAAGAAAATCACTTGGAATACCAATACTACCGTCGGAAAAGGCTGTGTTGCAGATGACGATTTACCGAAGGTGGATCGCGGCACATACGTTGCGCGGCTTGAGCATAAGCGCGTGCCAGGGCTTCACAGCGAGCCAGTGATCATTAATGTGCAGTAGGATTTATGCGTGCGACGACCTGCCGAAGCGCTGCGCTCGTTTTTGTGGACTTATGTGGGGTGTAAGTCCCCAATTGCGCGCATGTTCTCCGGCATTTGCGCTGACGACTGCACCAGTAACGAAAAAACGGTGACGCTCGCGCGGGTAACGCGCTCGCTACGAAACTCGCGTTGGAAGTCCCCCGGACTTCCAACTTAAGCGAGTTTCCGCTTTGAAGGAGCTTGAAATCCTGTGATTTCAAGCTCGGTCAAAGCGCACGCTAATTCTTGAAGCTGTGTACTGGAGCAGGAATACGTCCACCGCGAGTTACGAAAGCTTCGCAGCTTGTTTGGTTTACTGGCATAATCGGCGCATATCCCATTAATCCACCAAAGTTCGCCATTTCACCTACACCTTTTCCAATTACTGGAATAATTCGCACAGCGGTAGTTTTTTGATTAATCATACCAATTGCAGATTCATCCGCGATCATGCCAGAAATCGTTGCAGCGGAAGTGTTTCCAGGAATTGCAATCATGTCAAGACCGACTGAGCAAACGCATGTCATTGCTTCAAGCTTTTCAATAGTCAAGCAGCCAGACTTTGCAGCAGCAATCATATTTGCATCTTCCGAAACGGGTATAAACGCTCCAGAAAGACCGCCAACATAGCTACTTGCCATAATGCCGCCCTTCTTAACTTGATCGTTCAACATAGCGAGCGCAGCAGTTGTGCCAGGAGCACCAACCTGGTCCAAACCGATTTTCTCAAGCACTTCGCCAACAGAATCGCCAACTGCAGGAGTTGGAGCAAGCGACAAGTCTATAATTCCAAACGGCACACCAAGCCTACGAGAAGCCTCTTGCGCAACCAACTGACCTACACGAGTAATCTTAAACGCAGTGCGCTTAATAGTTTCGCATAGAAAAGCAAAGTCTTTTCCTCTAGCAGCATCGAGTGCACTCGAAACAACGCCAGGACCAGACACGCCAACATTGATCACAGCATCGCCTTCAGTTACACCATGGAAGCCGCCTGCCATGAACGGATTGTCGTCCGGAGCATTGCAAAAAGCCACGAATTTAACACAACCGTAAGAATCGTTTCCAGCTGTAGCTTCAGCAATCTTTTTAATTGTTCGTCCGAGCAGCTCTACGCAATCCATGTCTATACCAGTTCGCGTCGAGCCAACATTCACAGACGAGCACACAATTTCCGTCTCGCTTAAGGCTTGTGGAAGCGACTCAATAAGCATGCGGTCTGCTGCAGTCATCGACTTTGCAGGAAGCGCCGAATACCCACCAATTAAATCAACTCCAACAGTGTGTGCTGCTCTGTCTAATGCGTGCGCAATTTGCACAAAATCTTCAGGCTTTTTACAAGATGACGCTCCAACAAGCGAAATTGGAGTTACGGTAATTCGCTTGTTTACAATTGGAATTCCATAGTCGCGCGAAATATCGTTACCTGTTTTGACGAGATCTTTTGCAAGACGTGTGATTTTTTCCTCAACTTTGTTACAAACGTCCTGCACGTTTTCGCAAGCGCAATCTAGCAGGTTAATTCCCATGGTGATTGTGCGAACGTCGAGCTGTTCTTGCTCAATCATCGAATTAGTTTCGCTTACTTCCATCAGGTTGAGCATTGTGTACTTCCTTACGTTTACTTAGATTGCTGCGGATTTTAGATTCTGTGCATTGCAGTGAAAATATTGCTACGCTGGCAGCGAATACGCACGCCAATTTCGTCTCCTAGCGTTTCTAATCCTGCAGCAAAGTCGCCAAATTCGCAATCAACAGTAGACACGTCAACAATCATCATCATGTTGAAGAATCCATCGACAATTGTTTGAGAAATATTCAAAATATTTACATTATGCTCGGCAGCATGTGAAGTAACTTTTGCAATAATACCAACGGTATCGCAGCCGACAACAGTAATAATCGCCCTGAAAGCATCAGATTGCAACGCTTCTTGCGATTCATTATTTTCTGCAACTGCTGTTGTGTTATTGGCGACCATATTTGCCTCCTGCCGTTTTGAACCCGTACGTTAATGCATAAAGCTTATGCAGTTACACGAATTTGCGGTTATTTGTTTTATATATTGTACGTTTTATGCGCTTTATGCGTAAATATTATGCTGTTTCATATCTTCCGGAAGTGCGTTGCGAAGTGACACAAGCGATCCAGAGCGGAACACGGAACGAATGCCAGCAGCAAGAAGCGGCGCAATTGAAAGAACCGTCATATTATCAAGACGCTTCTCTTCGGGCACAGGAACTGTATCCGTCACAATGATCTCGCGAACCCCAGCAGCTTTTAAGCGCTCAACAGCAGGTCCAGAAAGCAAAGCATGCGTTGCAACCAAAGTAACAGATTTTGCTCCAGCCTCACGCAAAGTGCGTACAGCTTCGCAAATAGTGCCAGCAGTATCAATCATGTCGTCAACAACAATGCAATCGCGTCCTTTAATCTCACCGATAATGCCATGAGCTTCAGCATGATTAGGGCGCGTAATATCGCGCGTTTTATGAATAAAAGCAAGAGGTAAATCTCCGAGTTTTGCAGCCCATTGCTCAGAGACTTTGATGCGACCAGCATCAGGAGAAACAATAGTTGCGTTGTCGAGCTTCATAGAGTTTCGCACATAATCAATAAGCACAGGCATCGCAGTCAAATGGTCAACAGGACCATCAAAGAAACCTTGCTCCTGAGTTGCGTGCATGTCGACAGTCAAAATGCGCGTGGCGCCAGCAGCGCGGAATAAGTCAAACATGAGGCGAGCAGTAATAGGCTCACGTCCCTGATGCTTTTTATCCTGACGCGAATATCCAAAGAACGGTGCAACCACGTTAATACTGCGAGCAGATGCGCGTCGCAAAGAATCGACCATAAGCAGCTGTTCCATAATCCAATTGTTAATAGGATTCGTATGTGCCTGAAGCACAAACACATCTGAGCCACGAACAGGCTGAGTAAAGCGCACATACATTTCGCCATTCGCAAAATCGTAGGCAGTAGTCTCAAGCACATCAATACCAAGATACTGTGCAGTCTCATTAGCAAGCTCTGGGTATGCACGACCCGTAACTAACATCATCTGCTTTTTTGGATTGCCTTCAAGAATTATTGACATAATTGCCTTCCCGTTTGCAAACTGGTGTACGCGACATAGTCACTTCCCATTTTAGCAGCCTGTACGCCTCGTACGACACAACAAGCGTTTTATTTTAATGCGTTACTTTAAAAATTACTAAGCACTACGTTTGCAAAGCAAAATCATCATTACGAAAATAAGCCCGAATCCCACAAAATCTGCCCATGAAAAAACAGCTCCAGTAAACATAACAGCAGTAATTGCAGCAGTAACAGGCTCGCTAGCTCCAAGCAAAGTGCCACGAACAGAACCTACTCGCATAATGCCCTCTAAGAACAGCCAATATGCTCCAAAAGTTCCAGCAATAACGGTAAAAGCAAAAAGCAGCATAGCGCGCAAATCTAATGCAGGCATCGTTTCCCACGGTCGCACAAACGGGAGCATAATACAACCAGAAATAATAAACGTAATGCCATTAACAGTCAGATTTCCCCATTTTGCAATCAATTTCACAGGCATAATAGCAAGCGCCGCTGTAGACGCAGCATCTGCAAGCCCCCAAAGCAAACCCATAACAGGCAAAGACAGTGAAGAAAGATTACCACCTGTAGCCATTAAAGCAGTTCCTGCAAAAGCTAGCACAACTCCAATAGTTTCGCGCATAGTTGGCACGCGGCGAGTGTGGAAACACGCATAAACCAAAACAAACAGTAAGTTAAGGCTTTGAAGCACAGTAGCAGTGCCAGAATTAGTCCAATCAATAGTACATAAATACGAAACTTGCGTAAGAAGAACGCACACAATTCCCGTAATAGCCATTGAAATCCAAGTACGACCAGTTTTCACAGCACCACTTAACTGCTTAGGAGTGCAAGCTGCAGCAGTAATGACAAATAACATGCCAGCAGCAATTTGACGAACGCAAGCGATTTGCAAAGGAGATACGTGATACGTCGACATGAGGATTTTCGAAACTGTTGCGTTTGCACCCCAAAATGCGCCACCTAAAAGAGTTAAAAATATTCCTACAAGAATAGCGTTTGTAGAATGATTTAACGCTGGATTAGGTTTATTTGGAGTACCTTCGATTGCTTTTGTTGCAGATTTTGATGTGTCAAAAGTCTTTGAACCTGTTGATTGCAATTTTGAAGATTGTTGCTTTTTTGTTGAAGAGGAATCAATATTTGATGAATCCAAATCATGCGCACTGCTACGCCAAGAAAACTTAACCATTATTAGATTCACCTCGCATCCCCAAAACAAGCAAACATGCAGTAATTATTGCACATCTACTCAACTAATTTGCTGGTAAACAACACTTTAGAAAAACATACTCTACTTGCACACACGAAAGAAATGTATAGTATTAAAAAATTACAATTCAAAACGCGCGCATTAAACAATAAAATCAACGAAATAAACCAAAATAACAACGTGACTTAAGCCATAAACCAACGCACTAGTCATATGAAGGCGGAAACATGCACAACTACGCATCAAACAGTAATATTTTTCAACCACACCACATTTTAGTTACTGGCGGCGCAGGTTTTATTGGATCTAATTTTGTGCATTACATAGCTAAATATCATGTAACGGTTGCTGTTACGGTACTTGATTTGCTTACTTACGCTGGGAATATGGCAAATCTTTACGACTTACCTCAAGATTTTGCAAACAACCGATACGCTTTTATTCGCGGAGATATTCGAGACGAAAATATAGTTGATCAGCTATTAGATCCGCATAATCCAATTAAAACTGCAGAAGGAACAACACTTCCTGCTATCGACGCAATCGTAAATTTTGCTGCAGAATCACACAACGATAATGCAATCGAGTTTTCTGACCCGTTTATAAGCACAAATATTTTAGGAACGCATACACTCATTAAATTCGCACACAAATATAATATTCGCTTCCATCAAGTAAGCACCGATGAAATTTACGGAGATTTTCCTATTGACAGCGTGCTTAAATTCGACGAGTCAAGTCCATATTGTCCATCTAGTCCATATTCTGCAAGCAAAGCTGCAGGCGATCTCTTGGTAAAAGCATGGTGTAGAACTTACGGTTTGCGCGCAACTATTTCGAATAGCAGCAATAATTACGGGCCACGACAGCATATTGAAAAGTTTATTCCTCGCCAAATTACAAACATTATGTGCAATATGCCAGCAAAATTGTACGGCGTAGGAGATTCGATACGCGATTGGATCCACGTTGAAGATAATTGCGACGCAATATGGCATGTTCTAACGCGTGGAACAATCGGTGAAACATATAATATTGGCGCTAACTGTGAAATTAACAACATAAATATTTTGCGGATTTTGATGCAACTCATGGGCGTGCCAGAATCAAATATAACGTATGTAAATCCCAGAATAGGCGAGGATAGGCGTTACGCACTAGATACTACGAAAATTCGAACACAATTAAAATGGGAGCCTAAACACGATAATTTGAAGCAAGAATTGCAAGAAACAATATCATGGTACGACTCTCACGCTGATTTATGGAAGCCTATTAAAGCGCAAGTCGAGCAGCATTACGCTGAATTAGGGCACTGAATTTGCGTGACGAAATTGCGCTCGACAACCTGCCTGAGTGATTAGAGTGTAACATGCGCGACGTCGGGTAAGCGGCAATCGGGTTTTCGGCATGAAAAAAGGGCTTCTAGCGATTGGCTAGAAACCCTAGGCGCGGAGAATACGAGATTCGAACTCGTGAGGCTGTTACACCAACACGCTTTCCAAGCGTGCGCCATAGACCACTAGGCGAATTCTCCAAACTGCTAACTTAGCAATCAAACTGCTTGCCAAGCAAACAACTTAAATAGAATACCACGAATCGCGGATATTGCAAACTCGCGCGCGCCGACAACCTTTTTGGGGACACTCGCGCAGATCGCGTTCTGCATTAGGGCCGGATTTTGCTTGTTTTGGGACACTCGCGCAGTCAGCAAACTGCATCCGTGTCCCTGATTGCCGTTTTAGCGCGCGCTCAGGTTACGTGCTTTCAGGTTACGCGCGCGGCGGCTAATCGCAAGAACGCCCACCAAACCACCTAAGCCAGCAACGGCGCTACTTGAGATTCGTAAGCGCGCAAAGCCATGTCGATTACGTTGTGCATGTCGTAATAGCTGTAAGTTCCCAAGCGACCGCCGAAAACTGTGCGAGGCTCAGCCGCAGCAAGCTCCGCATAGCGCGCGTACAAGGCTTTATCTGCATCAGTATTCACAGGATAGTAAGGCTCATCGTCGCGAGTTGCAGCGCGAGAATACTCCTGCCACACTACAGTTTCCCCAGCTTTCACGCTTTTGCCCGGCACGAAAGTTGCGCAATCGTCAGCATCGCCACTAGCCTCTCCGCCAACTTCCTCGCGCTCTGGATTAAAGTTCTTAAACTCAATCGCGCGCGTAAACGGCACATCAGCATCCGAATAGTTCATAACTGGGCAGCCAAAGTGGTCGCTCTCCTCGTAACGCACTTCCTTAAAGTCCACAGTGCGCCACTTCAACTCGCCGAGCGCATAGTCAAAATACCTATCAACCGGACCGGTATAAACAACCGGCACTCCAGCCTCCGCCAACGCGCGCTTATTAAACGGCTGCGACTCGTCGAAAAAGTCTACACCAAGCGAAACGTGAATACGCGGATCGTCAATCATGCGCTGCATCCAAGCTGTGTAGCCGTCCGTTGGCAAGCCTTCCCAAGTGTCTTTAAAATAGCGATTATTGTAGTTAAATCGCACAGGCAAGCGTTTAATAATTCCAGCAGGAAGCTCGGAAGGATCCGTCTGCCACTGCTTTGCCGTGTAGTTTTTAATAAACGCTTCATAAAGCGGACGACCAATTAAGCTAATGCCCTTATCGTTCAAATTTTGCGGATCTTTGCCAGCCAACTCCCCCGCTTGGCTTGCAATCAAAGCCTTTGCTTCCTCTGGCGTGTAGTGCGCGTGGAAGAACTGGTTAATTGTACCCAAGTTGATTGGCAACGGGTAAACTTCGCCGTCATGAGTTGCATACACGCGATGCACGTAGTTAGTAAACGACGTAAAACGGTTCACATAATCCCACACGCGCTTATTGCTTGTGTGAAAAAGATGCGCACCGTACTTGTGAATTTCGATTCCTGTGCGCTCGTCAAAATACGAGTAAGCATTTCCACCGATGTGATTTCGAACGTCAATAATTTCAACGCGAGCGCCCGTATGCTCCACTGCTTGCTGAGCTACAGTTAAGCCGAACAATCCTGCTCCAACAACTACTAAATCTGGGTAAGTTGCTGATTTTGCTTTTTCGTACATTTTATTCCTTTATAAGATACGTCTATACGTCTATTTTGAAATTATGCTTTATATATTCCCGTTATTAAGCTATTCCAGTTATTAACCTAGCATTTCGCTTGTTGCGCTACTTATTTTTAGGAAAATCAACTTTTGGATTAAATCTAATCGCTTTTAGCATTTGACCAATCATTTTGCGGCGCAACTTTCTCTCAACATGCCCTCTTCGCATTTGACGAACTACATTTGCGCAGAAAAGCAAGTATTTTGCCTTACCTTCGTGATGCAAACGGTAAGATGCTTGATTACGCACGCCGTATGCGAATTTCCAAGCATTCTTTTTGTCAATCATTGTAAAGTTCACACCCTTGTTTGCTCCCATATCATGCATAATTACACTATCGAGAACCTGCACGCCCGGGCATACACGCGTAATACGAAGTGTATATTCGGCATCATCGAACCAAATAAAGTATTCTTTAAATGGCAATCCGTACTTTTCTATAACCCAACGAGGAATAAGCACCGACACAAACGAACAGCTTGTAACCATAACGAGATTGTTAAATCCTTTAGCAATAAGCCTTCCCCAATCCCACGTTGGTACTGGATTGTTCATTTCGCATATTGATCCATCAACAAACTTAACCATTGAGCAAGCATACGGAACATCCGCACCAAGCTCACCTACGGCAGCATTAAATCCATCTAGAAGCTTTTCCAAAGCTTGTGGCTGAGGGTAGCCATCGTCGTCAAAAATCCACACGAAATCTGCGCCAAGCTCGTAGCCTTTACGCATACCAGCACTAAAGCCACCTGCACCGCCAACGTTTTCTGGCAAATTTACAACAGTAAGATTTACTCGATTCCCCAAATGACCATTCGCAAAATCGCGAGTGTACTCTTGCAAATATTTATCTGTGCCATCAGTTGAAGCATTGTTAACAATGATTAGTTGATTTGGAAGTCGCGTTTGAGATTCTAACGAAGCCAATACGGTTTTTAGTTTCTCTAACCTGTTAAAAGTTACTACAACAGCCGCAACATTAACGCTATCTTTTGATTTATTAGCATTCACTACTTGAGCATTTGACATTACTTGCTCCATTCTTCAAATAACTTAGTAAATAACGTTTCTGCAGATTCGAGTTTTGCGAAATTGCGCAATTTTTCAACTTCTTCTTTTAACAATAATGAACGATATGAATCATTCTCCATAATATTAAACAATTCCTTTACAGACGCTTTAACAAAACTAGAAGTCATTCTTGGCAATAACGCACTTTTTGCTATAACAGTTTTTTGCGATCCAACATCCGATGAAATTACTGGAACTCCATTAGAAAGTGCTTCAATAGTTGTAAGCGTAATACCCTCGTTTACAGAGCTAATAAGTAGCACGTCCGCATCATCATACGTTTTTTGAGCTGGAATTTTCATAGATCTGCGCTCAATAACGTTTTCAAGACCATACCTAGATATAAGTTCTGAAACAAATGTGTCTAATTCGCCATCTCCATGCAAAATAAAGTGGAATTTCCCTGGATATTTTTTGTTTAAAGCTTTTGCAACAAGAACAAACGCTTCTGGACGTTTTTGTCTTGCAATCCTTCCAACAAAAGCAACATTCAGAACATTTTTATTTTTTCTCGGCGATACGCAATCGTTTCCAATTCCAGCAGTAAGACCAATAAGTGGAGCGTCAACAATCTTGGAAGATTCAATACCATGCACATCATGCAACCAATTTTCAAGTTGTGGAGAAATAACATGGTGCAAATCAATCCACTTATCGTGTGTTACAGCTTCATGCGGATATCCTCCACAATTTATGTATTCAACAATATGCAGCGAATCAATAATATGTGTTTCTGGGAAGAATTGTTTAACCCACCAAATATGGTCGTAAAGCCATTGGCAATGGTGTATTGCTATTGCTTTAATCTCAAATTGCTCAAACAAAGATCTTAAAAGTGGAACATCCGCCCAATATTCTCTAATTGGTGGAGTAAGTGGTAACACAAGAGCATCATCACAGAAATCTTTCGTAATCCACGGCTGGTGACCGTCTCTATCTGTGATAACAATTGGCACAAAACCAGCTTTTTTGGCAAGTTTTATTGTTTCTACAGCCCATCTTTCTGCACCACCAGCTTGCAGCCAATGCAAACCTATAATAATAGCTTTTTTAGCTCCTTCAACTCTTTTAGCAGGAGAAACACAGTCCAATCTAGCATCTTTTATATTTGATAAATCCCAATTTTCTTGTTTTGCAATTTCTCTTTGGTGAGCATTTGCAACATAATAAAACTTCTTTTTATTCCAAGGACAATACTCTTCAACAGGTTTCTTCGAATCACACTCGCGTTTTTTGCGCATTACTTCCCTAACAACATCAAACATAGAAGGGGCGTGCAATTCACACTCTTTGTAAATGTGCTGCTTTAACGTATCAGAAGCCCAGTGAGACATCACATCATCGTCGGTTGCATCATCTGGTGTCAGCAACAAATACCTAACGCCATTATCTTTAAACAGTTTGCCTTCATTCCAAAATTCTTTTGTGTATTCGCTATTAGTTTTAACAGTTGATCGTGCACTAAAAGTTGCGATTGGTTTTAATCCTTCGTTTTTTGTACAAGCACCGTCAAAAACTGAAAAATCAGCCAATCGCGGATACTGCCATTTTTGACCCATGTAAACTTGATATTGCAAAGTTCTAGATGGAGCTGTTAGGGAATGATAATTTATAGCACCCACAATAAGCCTGCGTTGACGCTCGCTTAAAGAGTCTATATAAGCTTTTGCATTAACATCTAGATTAAAGAAATTCATTACTAAAACACCCTTATTTTTAGCCTTTAACACATATAAAACCAGCAATAAATAAAGCTAGCATTTATAATGCTTTAAGCAAGTAAAAGTCATTGCATTGTCATTTAAGAGCGCATACTCACGGTTTCGACTATCTCTTACAGCAAACATGCATGAATTACTGTCGTTAGTAAACGCAACCATATCTGTTAATTCAGGATCAGTTTTGCTTCTAGTACGAAGAGAGGCAACCAGCTTAAATTCGCCATTATTTAAAATTTTAAGAGGCACTTCAAATTCAACTTTTTGTCTTCCTGTTCCTTCTAGCTCAATTTTATCTGCTCCAGAATCATACGTGATTCCTCCACGTTTTATATCGTGCATTGCTACAGCTATAAAATATTTTCCAGGCTCATTGAATTCATATTCAATAGCAAAACGGAATTTTTCTTTACAACTAAGCAACTGCTTACTCAAAGGAACAATGCGCATAAATGGCACTCGCTCATTCAAACCAACAGCATAACCATCTTCACTTTCTCCGCCATTTTGGCTAGAAAGATTTTCTAGGGTGTAACGATTTGCAACATCGTCTTTATCTCCGTTAACAATCACTTCGCCATTCTTAATAAGAATAGCTTTATTGCAATAACGCTTTACTGCGTTCATATCGTGCGTAACGAGAATAACTGTTTTACTTACGTCTTTTTTAACCTTTGCAAAATATTCATCGCATTTTCTTTGAAAAGCTTCATCTCCAACTGCAAGAACTTCATCAAGTACTAGAATATCTCCCTGAGCTTGAATTGCAACTGAAAATGCAAGACGCACTTGCATACCAGAAGAGTAGTTTTTAAGTTTTTGATCCATAAACTCTTCAAGTTCTGCAAAATGCACTATATCGTCATACATGTTTTCAATTTGCGAGCGCGTAAAACCTAATAGTGCTCCATTTAAAAACACGTTTTCGCGACCGGTTAGTTCTGGGTTGAAGCCTACGCCAAGCTCAATGAATGGCACGAGTTTTCCGTTGACGTGTATGCGTCCGGAGTCTGGTACGTAGATTCCAGAGATGAGTTTGAGTAGGGTTGATTTGCCGCTTCCGTTGCGTCCTACGATGCCGAAGAAGTCGCCTTTGCGTACTTCAAAGTTGATATCACGCAGAACGTGCTGTTCTTTGTAGCCTTTGATACCACGCGTCCAATTAATAAACGCCTGTTTCAAACCGCTTGCTTGCTCAGTTGGTAGCTTAAAGTATTTGCCTACGTGTTCTACTGAAAGTACGACTGGTTGCAACTCTTCTTTTTCAGTATTTGTCAACTCAATCTCGCTCATTACATCACCTCAGCAAACTTACGATTGCACTTGCGGAACACTGCGACGCCGAGCACACACAAGATTACGGTTAATACTACCGGAACCATCATCAGCAAAGGAGACCCTACTAAATTCCACACAGTAGGCTGAGTAAGAGGTGCTACAAGATTGTGGCGCAAATCTTGAATACATTGTGCAATAGGGTTAAGTAACTGCACTTTTGCAATAACCGTTCCCCATCTTCCTAAAGAATTATTACCAATCACCATGCTTAGAGGGTAAATGATTGGCATTGCGTAAAACAGTACTTGTTGCGCCACGTCCCACAAGTGCGCAATGTCGCGAAAATACACGTACATAGTTGCTAGCAGCAGCGTTACGCCTAATGCTAATGCGTACAACTGTATACAATTCAAAGGAACTAATAGCACCCACCACGTAAATTGCACGCCTGAGCAGATGGCGAAAATGATTACTACCACAAGATTTATTGCAAAACTGATTAACGCGCCAACAGTTGCCGAAACCACCACAATATAGTTAGGAAAATGGATTTTACGCAGCAAATCTCCACGGTCTACCACCGCACGTAAACCAATCGAAGTAGCCTCGCCAAAGAACTGCCATGCGCTAATGCCAAGCAAAAGCACAACTGGATAGGTGGGCGTGCCATCCGACATTCGCAAAAACTTTGCAAACACTGCATACATTACGCAAAACAGCATAAGCGGTCGCAAAACCGACCACGCAACTCCCAAGAAAGACCCTTGGTAGCGCAATTTGAAATCAGTTTTCACCAGCTCTTTAAGAACCACCCACGAATAGTGGTATCTTGCGCGCAACTTATCTACAATGTTTTTCACAAGATATATAGTTTACCAGTTACTTACTCCATTTTGGATTGCGAATCCGTTTTGTGCACAGAACATACGCAATTGGCGACATGCTCCAAAGTTAGCGCAATTCGGTTGGAAATTGGTTTGATAACGAGATCTATTACAACTGCAACAACTGAAAGTGCTGCGTACGTACAAATTAAAGTAATTGCGTAAAGTAGCACTATGAGTGCGCTTGAGGAAGTTGTAGGAAGCATCCACGCCACGAACGTCCACAACGCTATGAAAATAAACATGTGCTCGTGAAGAAGGTACACTCCGAAAGTTGCTTTGGAAACGCGCAAAATTACAGTTCTTGCTAGTCCTTTAATTCGCAGCATATTTATTCGGTGTACGAGAATGAAAATACACATTGCAATAATCATTGGCAGTATTCCAATGCCGCCATGGATCTGCTGATCCCACGTAAGAACTCGCACAAACTTATTCCCGGACGAAGCAACATAGTCGAAAGCGAGCATAAGAACAGTAGATATTGCTACGCACGCACAAAGTCGCTTCGTAGTAAGTTTTTTTATTCCGCTACCGTACTGCGCAATAAAAGCTCCGGCTAAATATCCAAAAATTGCGTAAATAATATCGTTCCAAGTATAATTTTTGCCAAAATATAGCGGAATAAGTGAGATTGACGCAAGAAGTACCAGCAGCATAGCATGATTGCGCTGAGTCATGTGACTTATAAGAATGTTGATAAAAGGCATGAACATGAGCATGATTAAGTACGCGCTCATGAACCAATAGCTTCGGTAAGTAAATGGCGTCACATTCCATAACAGCGTGTAGACAAGTTCTTTTCCGTGAAGTAAGTTGCTCAAATTTTCCGGAAGTAAGCCAAAGCAGTCTGCTACGAAGGTTACTGCCAGCACGATAATGCAGTAGAAGAACATTTGCGCCCACGCTGCAAAAACGCGTCGGTAGCGGAAGGTTTTGCGACATAAAAAGTAGCCGGAAATAATAAAGAAGGTTGAGACACCAACTTGACCGTATTGTACGACTAAGAATTTAAGTGCTGAACGCAAGCCTGGAGCCGGCAAAAGTTCCATATTGAAACTGTGCTCGCGAATGTTCAAATGTATGATCATGTGGCAGGCCACAATCATAAGCATTGCAATAATTCGCAAGACTTCAACTTGCAGGTCTTTTTGCGTGCCATTTTGCAGGTCTTTGCTCGATTGTAATACCGCTTGAGCTTGTGCAGAAGACGCTACTTTTTGCGCTGATTGTTTCTGTTCTACTACCATATTTTCTTCTTCAAAATTTTCTTCTTCAAATTATCTGAATTGTAATTTACTAATAGTAACCAAATTGCAACTGATTCGTCTGTTACGTAAGTGGCGAGAACCAGGATTCGATACTTCTGTATATACTCGGCCTAGTGCCTTGAAGGTCTGAGTATCGTCCGTTGGCAAGGAGGTTTAAGGAACACAAGCCCACGCTGGAAATCACCAGAATAATCAAAACTTTGTGCATTAACTTAAAGTTGGCTTTAGAAGGCGACTCCTCGCCTGTTTCGTTGACGCAACCAGAAGGAACGTCAACCATGTGCGCGCAAGACGAGACTTTGTCTACAAGACTTGCAATCACCATAATTGCACACAACGCTAGCAGCCAGCCAAAATCACTAAAGTACCTGCTGGAAATTCCTACTACTTCCGCATCTAATACCATAAGCAGTATCGACAATGTTAAGCCGAGCGTAAAGAATCCAGCAAGCTGCTTTTTGCGTAATTGTTGCTTTACTACCGGGTACAGTACTACGGCTGCGCATACAGGAGAGTAAGCGAGTAGGCCGCCAAAGAATGGCTCCATAATGATTTGCCCGTGGAACATTGACGGCAGCACGGATTGTTCCATAAACGGAAAAACTGGCGTAATAGTAATAGGCTGGAACAGGTACATCCATACTCCCCATGGGATTCGCGCCCAAGAGTAGGAGCGGTGAACCATGTCAAAACCGGTGAGATTGTAGGTTGCACCAAAATCGAGTGGAGAACCGAAACGCGCGTAGTTGTACCAGCAGGCGGCTAAGCCTATAAGAATCATTGGTGCGATTACGCATATAGTATTGATTACGCTGCTTCGTTTGAAGGCAAAAAATAGACGGTACTTTACGATTTCTTCCTTAAAAATTACGAAAGCAAACAGTGACGCCAGAATAAATTGCGGTCTACACCATAGGTTTAGTGCAATACATACTGCTCCCAGAATGAGTAGCGACTTCCGTAAGTACGGGGTTTCAGAAAGAGCATCTTGAGTAGTTCGCGCTTGTAGCCACAATCCCAGTCCTAAGCAGGTGAAACACAATGATGACAGCATAGGAAGCGAGTAGATTTGCGGCAGATACACCTGAATTAGCACTCCGCTGGACATGAGCATAACGAGATGCGACAGCACAAGGAAGCCGAAGGATCGCTTTGGGAAGAAGCGTCGAAGTAATTGCACCATAAGATAGATAGAAGCAATTGCGAAAGCGACAGCAAAGAAGGCGACGGCGTAATCTGTACGCAAATCGTGGCCGGTAAGTACTTTGAACGGCACAAAAAGTAACAGTGCAGGAAGTGCGCCGAAGTAAGTAAAGTAGTGGCTTCCGTGGAACGCATAATCCCAGTAAGTTGGTTGACCAGTTTTTATCGACATGGCGTAGCGCGCGCCTGCATCGTAAGGGTTGCTCATATTCGGCAGCCAGTCAGGAACCGGCAGATCCAAGTACAGGTGACCTTTGAGCAGACTGTTGGCGAGGTGATTGTACTGGTTGGCGTCACATATAAAGCCGCCGTTATTACACACACCAGCTGTAAACATGTGTTGAGTACCAGTAACTTTCGTTACTCCAATAAGTATTGCGCACTGCACTAGCATTAACGCAACAAGCCACAACTGCTGCTTGCGCACACGCAAATCAAGTGCTTCTTTATAAATGCGCGAACGCGGAGCCAACGCGTATATCGCGTAAGCAATCAGCAACAACATCACGACACGAACAAGTGAAATATGTAACGGTCTACGCTGGTTCAACGCAAGATTAGCAATTGTAAAAGAATCGCCTTTCTGAAGCTTCGTGCTCAAACGCAAGCCCGCAACTTTATCAACCGCATGCACGCGCACATACTTCGTATCGTTCACATTCGACGTAACTGGCTGAGACGCAACTTGAATATAGGAAGTACTATTGCCGCCATCCAACACATACACAGCAATATCGAGTGTGCGAGTGTGAGGCGAACGCGTATCGACGTAAATGTTATTTATTTGAGAAGGCCGAGCGTAATGCAATTGTATGTATTGATCGTTTTTGCCGGTAACTGTATACACGTCGCCGTGACGCGTCAAACCTGCACCGATTGAAACTCTCTGAACAGGAGTTGGATTGAATCCTAACGATTCGATTGCCGGAAAGTTGAACCATACAAGTTCCAGCAGAAGCACAATAATAAGCGGCATAATTAGCGATATGCGTCGTAAAACAGAACGCATAGCGCGAGTACAATCGCGACTGCACTGTATCGCACTGCTTATTGCACCACTTATTGTGCTACTTACTGCACTACCAGCCATCGTTACGTTTCTTTCTGCCGCCACATCATTTACAGCAGTCGCATTACCGTTACTATTGCTCGTATCGCCCATATGCACACCTGTTAATTCCTTCGTACTATTGCCATTCTTAACGTTACTGTTTTGTAGAGTTACCGTTTTGTAGCGTTACATAACTCACTCAAGTCTGCCACAATCGATCGCATACGGATTTGAACAAATATCCTGCTCGATTACATCGTCAGTATGACTGCTATGCAAGGATTCACAGTCAACATGACGGAAGTGCGTAATAATATCCGACGGCAGCTGATAAATATCACCATACACGCGTTCCAAAATATCTTCCGATAACTGCGGTATAGCAACAGAAAAATCTTCAAAAGTTGCCATTTTTACTGGAAACATTTCGACACATTGTGCAATATACAAATTCTCAGCATCAACATTATCCAAACCGTACACCACGTTGTGCGCGCAAGACTTACTCACCACAAGCCCCTGGTTTACAGCCTTCTTTTGGAAACTCTGAAAAATCTGTTCAATATCAGCAGTGTATTCGCCGCCCTGCTCAACATAACCGCGGTCAAGCCATGTGTTGAAAAAAGTCTGCGAACGCAACTCTTGCTGCAAATCCTTACGCAAAGACACAAAACTCTGCTGCTGTTCAGACGTCAAATCAGGCGCGTAATCGTAGAAGAAAATATCCAAAAAACAAGGATTACTATTATTCGCGTAACGGAACCGCAACTGACGGCAGCACGCGTACGGATCGTACACGAGCACCGCACGGTAGCGCGCGCACAACGCGGCATCCTCACGCAACATCGTTAACAGCTTATCGATATCCTCTCGCATCATACCCAAGTCAACATCGTCATCCCAAGGTATAAACCCACGATGACGCACGCAACCGAGCAGCGTACCAAAATCAGCCCAATACTGAAGATTATGCTGCTGCGCAATCTGCGTAAACTCGCTCAGCAGCGACGCGCAACCACGTTGTATAACGCGCATAGAACCTGTAGCTTTCGGCAAACTAAGGAAGAAACGCTTATGTGCATCCACGCTACTTTCGCCATCTTTCCTATAGTTTGACCAAGCCATAATCGAAGACTGCTCACGATTCGTCAAAATCTCCGCACGCAACGACTTCTCAACGTTATACTGTCCAACCTCAAGATGAGCGCAGCGAGCGTCGACACATTCTTGCAATCGAGAAATTTGCGTTTGAATAGTGCTCAGCTGCTCGCGCACTTCCACAATAGAGCGTTTTGACGAAGGGAGTCTGCCTATTATCCAACTCACTATGCGACGTAACTGCGAAACCATAAGTTCATTACTCCCTCATTATTTAAAAACATACTTGCTATAGCGTACTGCTATAAACTGTTGCCACAATGCAATACAGGTTTATCATACTCCGTTGCGATTATTTTTCGGAAGCCACCACTACCGTCCCCGCAATTATCACCACGCAACAAACCCACGCAATAAGCGGCGGAATCGTTTGAGAAAGTAACGCTGCTGCAATCATGCTCCACACCGCGTACGTAATATTTCCAGCCATAGCGCGCGTCGCACCAACCTGAGCAATACCGCGGTAGTAGCACAAGTAGGAAGCAGTACCAAGTAACGCTATAAATATAGCTAACGCAATAAAGCCGGCTGATTGCATAATCTTTACACTAAAAACCGGCAGTATCGTACACAACGGCACAATGAGTAAGGCGTACGACAGTGCGGAAACAGTTTCGCGCACGTGCAGCATTACTTCGTCGTCCACGCTTTGCTTTCTAGTAGCCCACGCGCAAGCAACGGCTTCACTTCCCCAACCAATAACACTGAAAATAGCCGCAATCAAACCTAAGACTATGCTGCCCGGAGAGAAGACAGTTGCGGTTGAAGATTCCACGCAAGAACAGTAGCCAAGCACTCCTACCGCAATAAGCGTTACAGCAAAAGCACAATATTTCAACGCACTTAAGCGTTCGCACAACACAATAGAAGAAAGTACTATGCCAAAAGCCGGGTACAGTGCGGAAATCGCAGCAGCGTAACCGGCACCAATATTGCTTGCCGCAATAGCGTAACCGGTCATACCAATTGGGCCTCCAAGAAGCGAACTCAACACAATAGGCACAATCAATTTCGTACGTTTGCAAAGAGCAACAGTTTCGCGCAACTTTGAACGACAAGCCATATAAATCCACAATATTACAGCGCACACAACGTCGTGAACGCAAGCACCCACAACGCCCACATACCATACTGCAGAAGGTGTTAAACCATGAACAGATAACGCAACCAATACCGCAAGCAAAGCAGTGTCGACTCCCCAAAAAAGGCCGCTTATTAAGGAATATTTCATAAAATCACACCTTTGCTACAGAGCCTGCAGACCCGTCACAACCAGCAGATTCAGAGGATTCAGCGGATACGGCACCATATTCGCTCGAAGCGCGGTCGACATAACGTTTCGCATAACGGTAATACAAATAACGACAGTCACCTACAGGCTCCCCCTCAGCCTCTTTTACCAACGACCACAAATACCAACACCACCCCGCAAAACCAACGTACGCCATGCAATGACGACGCTCAGCACAAGTAGGATTGCGCTCAAAATACTCCGCTAGAACCGCGTCAAATTCCTGCTCATTAAGCGCGTCAGACACGCACAACGTACCCAAATCCTGCGCATAATCCGACATCCCCGCATACTCCCAATCAATCAGATGGTAGCGTCCAGCAACATCCACAAGCACATTCGCACCCAATATATCGTTGTGCGCCAAGCAAATTTTTTGACAAGCATCTTTACTCACGCACTCATGCAAACAATCAACCTTATGAAGCAAAGCGTCAGCACCCTCAGGCAACGCAACACGGCGAGCGCGCAAATCGCGCAAATAACGCTGAGATTCCTCATAAAAATCGAAGCATCTACTCACCGTAGCACCACTGTTGTGAAGCTTACGAATCAGACACATACCTTCGCGCAAATCGCAAGAATCGTGAAAATCAGCGGTACGACAACCTTTCAAAAAATGCGAAATTTTCCAGCCGTATTTCGGATCATCCGCAACCAACGTACCGTCCAAACCAAGGCGCTGCGCCGCACGCAAAGCCTCATCCTCAGCCTGGCGATTCACCAACACATCCGTGCCAACCCCCGGATGACGGTACACATACTCGTTAGAACCAACCATAAAATGGCAAGAAAGATTCGTCAAACCATTTTTCAACGGGTAAACGTCGCGAATATCCGACTTTTTGCAACCAAGCACCTTAACGATGCGGTCAAAAACTTCACTGTCAACATTTTCCAAAAACAGCGGATCAAACTCGCGAAGCTCATCTAACGAATCGAACTCGTGAATAATCGGCGCATCGTAGCGGCGCATGCGCATATCAAGCTCGTCTAAATGCTCAATCAAAATGTCTTCCCACAACTTGCCAGCAGTCTGCGGCAAATCATATTCCGCACGCAAAATTCGCACAAACTTAGCCGAAAATTCGCTGTCAAAATACACGTGACCAATCATGTACCACGCATCACTGCCACCAATAGTTACCGAAGTAATGCGATCGTGCGCACCTACACTCATACACCACTCTTTAGTGCGGCCCCGCTGATATTGCGCAGAATAGTAAGCCTTCCACACGTATGGTTCAAAAGGATTTTCGTCGAAATAATTGTCAGAAGAACAAATATACGTGTTACTTAAAAGGTGAGCAACAGCCATGATTGAACTGTTGTTGTTACGCTCACGATATTCCTTATTTGGCACGATTTTTACGCAAAAATCGCCTTTAGTAAACTTGTCTTCCAAATAGAAGAAACGTTCCTGCTTGTAGCCAACCACCACGCTAATATCTTTAATTCCTGCCGCTTGTAATTGACGAATTTGTCGTTCCATAAGCACTTCGCCGCGCACAGTGAGTAAACCTTTTGGCAATTCGTAAGAAATCGGGGAAAAGCGGGAGGAAAGGCCAGCTGCCATGATCACCGCATTGTGGACGCGATGCGGTTCGAGTGCGGTAAGACCTTTTGATGTAACTTCACCATTAACAACAAACCCATGCTGAATAGCATCGCGTAACGCACTATTTACTGTGCCTAATGAAAGCTTCGTATGCTCAGCTATAGTACGTTGATTACTTCCTGGCAAACGTTGCAATGCTGATATTACAGCAAATTCGTTATGAGTTAATGCTGAATATGCTTCCATAACAGTGTCTCCATGCACTAGTCGAGGTGCATAATGATGACTCTATACATTTTGTTGCATTAGTATAGTATGCACAAAGGTGTTCAAAAAATAATTATTATTAGTTTATTTTGAACATTTGACACTGTTTGCAGCATACACTTTTATACGTATTGCATGCCACCATAACTATTCTTAATACTCACATTCATTACATAACTTGAAAAAATTACATAACACTTGCCACACAGTATAGCAGACTATATGCGCAAGTACTACGCACAGTACTGCACACTGCCACATAAACGCAAATAGATTGTTGCACTACAATCCACAACAATAGGTAAGATAACAGTGATATGCACATAGTATAAGAACATTACTGCTCATTCCATGCGCACCATTCGCCATTATGAAGGGACATATTATGACTTCTGTCGCAGTGCTGCTGCCGTGCTATAACGAGGCAATCACCATTGAAAAAGTTGTTAAAGACTTTAAGGCGGCACTTCCAGAAGCAACGATATACGTGTACGACAACAACTCAACGGACAATACTGCAAAAATAGCCAAAGAAGCAGGTGCTGTAGTTCGCAAAGAACCTAGACAAGGCAAAGGCAATGTGATTCGTGCAATGTTCCAAGACATAGACGCAGATGTTTACGTAATGGCAGACGGCGACGACACATATCCCGCTGAAGCGGCACCAAACATGGTCGCCAAAGTTATTGAAGGCTACGACATGGTTATTGGCGACCGTCTAAGTTCTACGTATTTCCAAGAGAATAAGCGACCATTCCACAATTTTGGAAATCGTTTAGTTAGAGGCGCAATCAACACGCTTTTCCACGCAAAAGTAACTGATATTATGACAGGCTATCGCGCTTTTTCTTTTTCATTCGTAAAGACTTATCCTGTACTTTCGCGCGGATTCGAAGTTGAAACAGAAATGACTATTCATTCACTCAACAACAATATAAAACTGTACGAAATGCCAATTCAGTATCGTGACCGCCCAGAAGGATCAGTTAGCAAGCTAGACACAGTTGGAGACGGTATTCGAGTGCTTTCAACCATTTTTCACATGATTCGCGAATACAAACCAATGCCTTTCTTTGGAACACTTGGCGTAATAATAACACTGTGCGGAGTAGGAGCATGCATGCTTCCATTCATAGAATTTTGGCGCACACACCTAGTAACACGCTTCCCTACTCTAATTGGTGCTGTAATGCTAATTATTACAGGATTACTATTCTTTATTTCCGGAATTATTCTTGAGATTTTAGCCAAAAATGAGCGCAAACGTTTTATAGAACAAGTAAACCTTTTTGATTACATAAAAAGAAATAGAAAGTAGTAACCTGTGCGAGCCGTCATAAAAAACAATCTTAAACTAAAAACTTATTTGCCATATATAGTGTGCTTTGTTATAAGCGGACTAATAACACTAATGTTTTTTAGTAACTTATTTCAAGCATCCGAATTAGGATTTAAAACACAAAGCATAAATTTAAGCACAGTAAAAGAAGTAAAAGCTGAACAAGCAGAAGACTCTACAAACGCAAGCCGTGATGAAATATATGCAAAATACAAAAATGACGGCGTACATATATCTAAAAATGGCGCAGATGTAGAATTCACAAACTTAAACACGTACAGCAAAACATTAGAGATTTCGCTACAACAAACAAAACCAGTTTATTACGTAACTGGAAGCGTAGAATTAGAAGACTTTGGTGTAGCTCCTGGATACGCTTTAGCTAGCCAATTTAAAATAACAACAGGAAAATTTAATACGACTAAAGTACGTTTAGAAAGTCACGGAAAACTAAACAAAATAAAATTACACTTTAATGAAACGCCAAACGGAATCGTTGTTAAAAATATAACAATTAATCCAAAATACAAGTTGCACATAAACTATGGAAAATGGGCTATATTATTCGTTTTTGGATCCGCGATTATAACTATACGTAAGAAAAAATGGCACAAAATAGCCTATACTCAAGGAGATCGAGCTCAAACCATAATTTTTTGGGCTTTGTGCGCAATAGTAACCGGATTCTCACTGTATATTTGGCTCCGATTAAACACTTATAATCGAATACGCGTTCCACTCTCCTACGATAAATACGATTTTATAGACGGAAACCCATATACAGAGCAGTTAAAAGCCTGGAAACAAGGATCGCTATCTTTGCTACAAGACCCACCAAATGGCTTATTGCATTCAACAAACCCATTTAGCATTGGCAAAAGAATGCAATTAGTGCGCGAGGGAACTCCTGCAATATGGGATGTTGTGCTGCATAATGGCAAATATTATTGCTACTTTGGAATAGTACCGTTTATTTTAACTTATTTGCCGTTTAACGCTTTGTTCCCAGCTTGGATGCCGAGCGCAATAATGGTCACAACATTATTTGCAGCAATTACAATACCAGCATTATTTGCATTGTGGAAAGAAATAATAACATTCTTTGAAATACGAATAAACTACTGCTCAATGCTGCTTATAGGAGCAGCCTTACCATTTGGATGCCTTGTTTTTTATCTGCAAGCATCTGCATCGATTTACTACATTCCTATGGTAAGCGCTATATTTTTCGGAACATTATTTGTTTACGCATCACTGAAAGCCGTAAGGCTTAAGACTAAATTTGCTCAGTACGCATTATTTGCTTTAGCTGGATTAAGCTTAGCTTTGCAATGCGGTTGTAGACCAAATTCTTGCATTTCCACAGTTGCGTTTATAGCTCCACTGTTTATTGCTTTACTGCTTAACAACTCCAGAAGCGTAGTAAATAAAGTATCTGCAGCTTTAAGCTTCCTAACTCCTGCAATAGCTGGGTTTGCCGGAATCTTAGTATATAACTACTTGCGTTTTGGTTCATTCTTTAACTTTGGTAACGAAGAACAATTAACAAATTTTGACTTGCGATTTAATCGTATAGCATTTGACCCTCTAAAAATCAAAGACTTGTTAATAAACTTCTTTATAAAGCCACCAAGCATAGATACGGAATTCCCGTATATTACAATAACCAGCTCAAACATTTCGGATTATGGAAATAGTTTCTTTAATCACATGACATTTGGTCTGCTATCAATACCACTTATTTGGGGCATTTTCTTAATAAGACGCAAGTACATGCAAAAAATCGAATACATAATGTGCTTAAGCGGAATAACATTCTCGATTATGTTAATCTACGTAAACTACTGCTTAGGCGGCAGCCTTTACCGTTATTATTGCGATTCAATAATAATTCTTATGATTATTGCATCTATTGGTTTTGCTAGAAGAAATTGCTCAGCTAATCAAGATGCGCAGTTGCAATTAGATAAAGAAAATGCATGCAACAATATCGAATTGAATAGGAACCAAATGTCTACTCAAACTCTAATCGTTGCATGCACTACATTAACGATAGTATTAGGATTCTTGCTTGTATTTGCAAATCACACAGAAGCTGCGAATGAAATACAATACACAAATCCAGATGCTTTTATTGCATGGAGCCAAATGCTATCAGTGGGCTTCTAACACAACATTCTGGCACTTTTGATGCCATAAGCCATTGCCATCATTGTGTTCATCTTCAATAGGCGCGCCGACCTTCTTAAAGTCACCGCGCGCATAATAATCCTTGCGAAGATTGAACATGATAACGAACTTCTTGTCTGTGCCATGCGTCCAAACATCACCATTCTGGCAACGCTGACGCCACCAGCCAGCACCCAAATTCTCCTCATCAGCAACAGGAGCACCAAGCCAACCAGCACCACGATGCCTATAGTAAGAATCACGAAGAGCAAACATGATAACAAACTTCTTATCCCTACCATGCGTCCAAACATCACCATTCTGGCAACGCTGACGCCACCAGCCGCCGCCCATGTTTTCCTCTTCGGCAACAGGAGCGCCAAGCCAAGCAGCACCACGATGTCCTTGGTAAGAGTCGCGTAACTCAAACTGAATCACGTACTTAATGTCTCTGCCATGCGTCCAAACATCACCATTCTGGCAACGCTGACGCCACCAGCCAGCACCCATGTTTTCCTCGTCGGAAATAGGCGAGCCAAGTCGCGAATAGCTTCCGTGCTTATAGTAGGAGTCGCGCAATTCGTACTGGATTACGTACTTCTTATCTCGGCCTTGCGTAAACACATCGCCGTGCTTGCAGTGCTGACGCCACCAGCCAGCACCCAAATTCTCCTCATCAGCAACAGGAGCACCAAGACGACCATAACCACCATGCTTGTAGTAGGAGTCACGCAATTCGTACTGGATTACGTACTTCTTATCTCGACCCTGCGTAAACACATCGCCGTGCTGGCAACGCTGACGCCACCAGCCAGCACCCAAATTCTCCTCATCAGCAACAGGAGCACCAAGACGACCAGGACCGCCATGAGCATAATATGAATCGCGAAGCTCGTACTGGAGCACAAACTTCTTGTCTCCATTAGTCCATACTTCACGACGACCAAAACTCTTTACAGTCCAGCTACCATAGTTGCGCGTTTCTCCAGAAGGCTTAGACGAATTAGGCTTAGTAATAGTGCTACCAAACTCAGAAACACCATTGATTTCGCCGCCATCAGCCATGCCGAATGCGTTCAAATCAACGCGACCATCAATTCCGTCAACGCTGCCGTCGGAAGTGTACTGCCATCCGCGCAATGCTGTAGAAATAGGGAAGCCTACGCGAGAACCGTAGCTAGCAACCCAGCTTGTACGCTCGTGAATATACTGAGAATTTAATGGTCCTCTCAAATAATTTGCATAAGAGTAAACGCCGAGCTTATGGTAGCCTGCAGAAACTAACTGATTCCACCAGGAAGCAACAATATCCTGGTAAACGTATGGTGATGTTGGTGGTTTATGACCACTCCAGCTCCACTTTTCCAAATCGTAATAAACAGGATACGTTAAATCTTGAGGACTTACTCCAGCACCCTGCAAAAGATTTACAATGTCGGCACCTTCAGCAGCACCATCTTCAGCTTTTTCAGCATAGGAATACATGTAAATGCCGAATGGAATACCAAGACGCTTGCATTCGCTAATATTGCGCAAAGCTTGCTTGTCATATCCATTATCCCAGCCATAGCTAATACGAATAATCGCACCATCTACTCCAGAAGCTTTTACAGCATCCCAATCAATTTCTTTTTGATGCTCAGAAACATCAATAACCGCCTTAGCGTTATTAACGAACACATCATCATTTCCATCAATAAAAGCCGTAGTGCCATCAGCATCACTCCAATGCGCACCATACTCATTATCAATAAACGAGCTTTGATACGCAGTGCCAGAATGTGATTGAATAATAGGCTTAACAACACTTTTGGTATGCACATTGGTATGCACATTAGCACGCACATTTGCATGCACATGTTCAATCGATGAAGATTTTTGCGGCGCAACGACATTCATAGTGAAAGCAGTAGCAGCCGACACTAATCCAGCTAATACACGTACGATAATCTGTCCCACGAGTCCTCCAGACATGTTTTTTACGTGTCTCTCCGCTATTACCATAGCAATAGCACCCTAATAGCAAGCATAAATTCAATGAAAATGTGAAAACAATATGCAAAACATGTGATTTTCACAAAAAACTGAAATAAATAAACCATTAAAAAGAAAATTGCAAAACGTAAAGCAAAAATAAAAAAATGGAGCGGACGACGGGAATCGGACCCGCGTAATCAGTTTGGAAGACTGAGACTCTACCATTGAGCTACGTCCGCAATTACGCACCATATTTGCACGAAATATTCACGCACAAATATCGACTCGTTCAAGTATACAGATGCTTGTGACATCGACACAAGTGCACAAAACATATTTTTCTTATAATGTAGCTTTTCTTATAAGACTTCAAGCATTACAACAGCTGATGCAAAAGCTGAATTATCGTCTAATAATCCGTCATGACTAAGCGAAATATGCCAACGAATATTATCTATGTGCTCACTACTATCTACACACTCGCTGGACGCACTGAAAAGCGATTTTACAAGTTGCGAATGCACATCTGAGCTGAGAATAATGCGTGGGCAACCATGGGAATCGTTAAGAATCTCAATACTCGCCCATGGCATGTTATCCAGAGTATATGGATAAGGGTTATTTATTGTGCATAACGCCTCGGACCACGCTTTAATCACAGCTTCTTTGCCAGCCCAGCGTGCTGCAATATGTAAAGCTCTCTCATCATTCTTCACTTGCGCACGAAGATCACATTGTCGAAGCTCTCGCACAGAAAACAGCGCACGCCAACCATTGCCATCCTGCATCTGTTCAGCAAACTGCGCAACGTTTACCAAGTCGTGCCCTATTCCTGCAATCATAAACACCTACTTTTAACACACATACCTACTTTTCTATGTTCTACGCAAAAATACTATATAAAATCTTGTATAAAATATATTTAAATCAACAATCACTTACGCGCTTTTACTGCAGTAGCAAACGCCGAAAAAGTCACCGGCAAATGTTTTCCAAAACTACAAAACAGCAACAAACACCAGAAAATTACGCACGCGACAAATTGCTTAAGCATGTGCACAAGAAACGCTACAAGCGTGATTAATTCATATACGAATAAATTACTATAAAACGATAAACTTTTAGATAATTTTAAATAATCCGTCGTTATGACAATATTTTATACATAGAGCACCCCCCCCCCCGGCAGGAAATTTTACAGTTATGGAATACTTAACAATAAAAAAATTACGACAAAATAGCAAAAATACGATATAATATTATGCAGCATGTGTATAAGCGTACTTATTGTCTATCGTTGCTTTATGCAAACACAGAATTAGTGTTTGAAGAAGAACTAGACACACGTTTATATACGACGCACATTAGGGAACGCTAAATTAAGAAGCACAAGAATAAAGGATTACGGATTATTATGGCAAATAACAACCGCAAAAAGCATGCACGCGAGCAAGTTGAGAGCTCGTTTAAAAACGTTGATTCATCTTCTGCGTATGCAACCATGCGCAAGGTGTCATTGAGCACACTTGCCACAGTTCTCACTGCAGCAACCTGCTTGGGTGGTCAGCCAATCCTCGCATCCTCTAATATTCTTCTTCCTCCAACTACTGCGGCATTTGCGGAAGAAGTGCGTAAGAACGACCCTACTCCTTGGCTGCATACACCAAACATTCTTGAGTATCAGCGCTACCGTTACTTAAACAGTAAAGGCGAATTTGGCTACGTTGGAGACGACAAAGTCGGCGACTGGGATAAAATCATCAGCAAGACCGACATGTATGCGCACGTTCAAGGCGAAGGCAATAACAGATACATGGTTTTCGACGTGTTCTTTAACAACGACGGCAAATCCATGGTTTCTGCATCAACAACGCAGCAATACGTGTGGCAAATTCCTTATGCAATTGCCGATTTAAACAACGGCGGCTACAAGGGTGACACTATGCGCAATCTTAGATTTGACTTCTACAAGCGCAATAACAAATCACCTCAAACATATGCAAATCTTTCGCACGATATTGGCTTGTTTGAACACGACGCAAGCAGATCGTTCAGTCAAGACTTCTTGAAAGATAGCCAGGATCACAATAACTCAACATACCACTACTCTATAGGTGTACGCCCTGGCAGACCAGGTGATCAAGACATAAAAGATAACTTCCATGTTAACCCAGATGCTTTGGATTCTGCTATTAAAAAGGCTCTCCCACCAAACCAAAGACCTTATAACGGCTACAACTATGGCATTGGCATAACAACAACTCACGTTGATTACGCTGTTCACATGCATTGCGAGTTGAAGCTTAGACCAGACGTAACCGATGAAGAAATCAAAAATGCCTTTACTTGGGCAAATAGCAGCTCTTATGGTAGAACTACTCATTCTGCTTACACCTTTATTTCTGGTCGTACAAAAGATGAAAATGTGCCACCTACAAAAAGCGATAAAATCCCTCCAAAGCTGTATTTTAATGGCAAAGAGATTAGCGATTCCAACAACAGCATTACCGTGTATCAGGGAGATATTCCTACAATCACTTTCGGCACATCAGATGACAGCGGAAAGGTTAATAGCTTCTCAGTTAAGGGTCTTCCTAACGGTAATGGAGATGTCACTGAAAACAGTAATGGCATGGAAGCAACTGAAGCTAAGCATCACAACCATGTTGTTAATAGAGTTAAGTTTGAATATAAGAACGGCAACACGCCAGCAAATACTGACTACACGGTTACTGTCTCTGCAACCGACGCTTCTGGAAACAAAGTAGAAAAGAAAGTTACAGTACATCTTAAAAATCTGAACCAGAAGTACAAGGCTCCAACCACTACACCGATTACTGTTGATTGGGGACATAAGGCAACTAATGAAGAATTAAAGAAACATGTTTCTAATATTGAAGGCGGTGGACAACTAGATTTCAATACTTTCCCAGAGACTAAACTACCAGATATAGCTTTTAACGGGAAAGATACTGCTACAACATCCACATCAGCAAAAGTAATATATTCAGACAATTCGTACCATATTGTTACGATTCCTGTAATTGTCAGAAAGCCGCTCGCATTGCAACACAAAAGCGAGCTGAAAGATCACGAAGTTAAAGTAAATGTTGGAGACCCTCTTACTAAAGCAGGAAACAAGGTTGACGCTAAGGAATATCTTGGTATAACCGATAAGAAGGTTAAAGATAACATCAAGAGTGCAGAGTGGGTTAATGGCGAGCCTTCCACAGCTGTTGCAGGAAAAAGAGAGTACACTGCTAAAGTCACGTTTAATGACGGCAGCACAGCGGAAGAAAAGGTTACTTTCACAGTTCGCCCTAAGAAACCTACAATTGAAACTGATTTGACTGGTGTTGCAGGCGTAAAGGGCAAAGAAGTTAAAATTAATGCAGGCCCTGGCACAGCTGGAAGCACTGTAACGCTTAAAGATAGCAAGGGCAATCAAATTGGAACTGGAAAAGTTGGCAACGATGGCAAAGTTACGATTACAGTTGCTAATGGCATTCCTGAAGGAAGCATTACTGCAGTAACTACTACTGCAGATTCCGTAAGCTCTGACGCAAGCGACGCTAAGAAGGCTACTAAGGATGACAAAGCTCCAACGCTTACTGCCGATAAAGATAGCATTACCGTAAAAGTTGGCGAAGATCTGAAGATTCAGCTTACTGCAAAAGATGATGTAAAGATTGAGTCTATTGACACAGCAACAGCAACGATGGCTTTTGCTCGAAATGATTTCAGTAAGATGATGGCTGTCGCAGCGCGTGCAAAAACTGATTACACGAAGAATAGTGATAAGGAAAAGGTTTTCACTTATAGCTTCTCCGGCTTTAAGCCTGAAGAAGTTGGCACTTATACTCTTACGTTCTCCGCAACTGATGCTGCTGGTCACAAAACAGAAAAAACTGTGACTGTAAAAGTGGAGAAAAAAGAAGACATTAAGTCAAAGAATATTGCTGTTGACTTAGGTCACAAGCTCACCGAAAAAGACGCCGAAAAAGCTATTGCCAACGGAAGAAAGCTTAAAAAAGCAGGCGCAACCTTCAAGTGGAGCACTGAAACTGGCGGAACTCCAGACACTTCCACTGTTGGCAAGGAAAAGACTGGAAAAGTTATTGTAACTATTCCTACTAACGATCCAAAGAATCCGCGCGTTGAAACTGTTGACGTTAAGGTAACTGTTAAGGATCATAAAGAGCCTGAAGTTACGATTAAGCAAAAAGGCAATGATGGCAACTATAACAATGTTTCGATTACTGTTGATAGTTCACAAAAAGTCGTTACTAAAACAGCAACTATTACTACATACCGCGGTGATAAGAACGATATTAAGATTACCGCAACAGACAACAGCGGAAACGTTACAACTCTTACTTTAACGTCTAAGATTCCAGGAGAGACAGAAAAAACTCCTACTGGAACTGGCACAGATAAAGATCCTAAGACTTTGACGCTTGATGGCACTACTCCGCTCAACACTAAGCCTGGCGAGTATACGCGTACCTTAAAAGCGGTGGATCCTTCGGGCAACACTACAAACGTGTCTGTGAAGTTTGTTGTTAAGACGCAGGCAGATAAGTATAGCAAAGTCACAGGCACGCCTGTTACGTACAACATGGGCAGCGGCACAAAGCATCCAGATCCTAAGAGCGGTATTAATGCAGATGATCTAAAGAAACTACCTAGCGACGCTACCTACTCTTGGGCTAAGGAGCCAGATTGGAATAAGCCTGGCGAGCAGAAAGATGCTAAAGTTCGCATAACATTTAAGGACGGTTCAACTAAAGACGTTACTACAACTGTTACTGTTAAAGACAATATCGCGCCTGTTATTGAGAACCCTGCTACAAATCAGGTGAAACATGACGATAAACAAATGTACTACCAATTTAAAGTACATAAAGATAAGCCTTTTGATATTGAAATTAAGTCTTACGATAACAGCGGCAAGATCAGTAGCGCAACAATATCAACATTCCCAGGCCACGACGGAAAAATCACTATTGACAATCAAAACGGGAATTCTGCAGAAAAGCCTGCGACTATTCATATTAAAGGCACTGGAAAGCGCGCAGATAATACGAATCCTGATGCGAATAAGTGGTCTCGTGAGCTTGTTGTTACAGACGAAGCTGGCAATACATCCACGCTAAAGGTTCAGATTTCCGTATACACGGATGCTGAAGAGCATAATGCTGCTCCTAATGCTACACCAAAGAATCCTGACCAAAACGCAATTACCAACGCAATTACTATTACCAAGAAGGATGACCCGAAGAAGACCCCAATTGATAAGAAAGATTTGACTTTCACAGTTGGAAATATTCCTCAAGATGATGGTGTTCACACTGTTCCTGTAACAATTACATACCCGGATCATTCAACTACAATAGTTAATGTTCCTGTGTTGATTCATAAGGATGCTAAGGATTATGATCCAAAGGGTCAAACAGTTGAAGTTCCATGGAACACTAAGCCAGAAGAATTGACTAAGAAAATTAAGTCGTTTGGCAGTGGCAATGGCTTGAAGTGGAACGGCAAATCTCCAAAGCAAGATCCAACAGTAGAAATCGTCAACACGAAAGACGTTCCAAACACCGATAAGCCTGGCGAGAGCAAAGTTCAAGTTAATGTTAAGTATTCGGATGGCTCTAGTGACGTTGCAACAGTAACTGTTAAAGTGCTGAAGCCACAAAGCGAAACTTATAAGCCAGAAGGTCAAACAATTAACATTGACTACAATAAGACGCCGAATACAGGTATATCCAGCAAGATTACCGGCGTTGGCAAGGATAAAGGCATTAGCTTTGGTAAAGATAAGCAAGACAAAGATATAACGCTTCCAGAAGGCGCAAGTATTGCTATTGACGACAAAGCTAAGACTGTTCCAGATGGCACTCAGCCTGGCGATTTTACTGTTCCTGTAACCATTACGTATAAGGATGGTTCTAAGAGTAATGCAACGGTAAAGGTTACTGTAGGAAAGCCTCAGAGTGAAACTCACACGCCAAAGGTTGACAACAGCGGAATCACTAAAAAGTATGGAGAAAGTGGTCCTTCTGACAGTGAAATCATTGCTAAAGTCACTGTTCCAAACAAACCAACTGGTACAAAAATTACAGTTGACGATGGTCAAACACCTATCGACACTAAGACTCCTGGAACCGTAAACGTTAAGGTTACTGTTACCTACCCTGACGGTTCTGAGGATCGCGTGGAAGTTCCTGTAACAGTTGGCAATCCAGATAACGAAACCTACAAGCCAAGCGCAGAAGCTATCAACAAGAAGCGTAATGAGAAAGCTCCTGATGCTGATGAAATCAAGAAGGCTGTAAAGACTTCTACAGTTAAGGACAAGACTGCTCCAAAGGAAACAAAAGTAGAGCTTGTAAATCCAAACAATCCTCTGCCAACTACAGACAAGACTGGCACAACTAACGTACCTGTTAAGGTCACATATCCAGATGGTTCCAGCACTGTTGTGCAAGTACCTGTAGTAGTTACAGATACCGATGCCACTGCAAACACTCCTGCAGTTGACCCTGTGGAAGAGCCGTATGGCACTGGTAAAGAAAAGACCAAGGAAGCTGTTAAGAAGGCTGTAACTGTTCCTGATTTTAAGCCAAAGAAGGAAGGCGATAAGCCAACAGTCGACATTACAAGCGACGATAAGGATATTCCAGACGGCAATACCCCTGGCACCTATCATGTTAAGGTTAAAGTCACATACCCAGATAACACAACTGATGAAGTTACTGTTGATGTGACTATTAAGAACAAGCAGTCGGATACTTTTGAGCCAAAGGCAACACCTGTTGTTAAGCAGTATGGCGAGAAGGTTACACCTGAAGATGTAACTAAGAATGTAACTGTTCCTGATTGGTCAAAAGATTCAAAGGAACAACCAAAGATTGAGTTGAACGAGCCTAATACAAAGCTTCCAGATGGTAAGATTCCTGGAAACTCTACTGTTAAGGTTAAAGTCACCTACCCAGATGGCACAACTGACATTGTTGACGTGCCAGTAACTATTAGCAATAAGCAGTCTGAACTTTACCCACCTAAGGCAGATAATCTTGAAAAAGATAATGGTCAAAAGCCTTCGAACGACGAAATTATCGGCAAAGTAAGTGTTCCTACCTGGCCAACGAACGAAACAAATAAGCCAACTTACTCTATTGCTGATGGCGATAAGTCTAAGATCCCTAATGGAGATAAGGCTGGCAAGTTTGAAGTGCCTGTAACAGTTACGTATCCGGATGGATCAACAACTGTTATCAACGTGCCTGTAACTATCAAGGCTCCAACTGCTACAGCTAAAGTTGTGACTGTGCCAAAGGGCGTGGAGCCTAAGCCAGAGGACAGCATTGTCAATAAGGATAAGTTCCCTAATGGCACTAAGTTCGAGTGGGATAACAACGGAAAACCAGACACATCTAAGGAAGGTAACAGCGTAAAAGGCAAAGTAAAGATTACTATTCCTGGATCTGATACTCCTCAAGAAGTTGAAGTAAAGGTTAACGTTGTTGACCCAAGTGCATCTGAAGTCAACGTGCCACAGGGCAAGGATTTGCCAGAAGCTAAGGATGTTATTAAGGATTCTCACGATACTAGTAAGTTCCCTAATGGCACTACGTTCGAGTGGAAACCTGAAGATAAACCAGATACTAACAATCCTGGCGCAAAGAATGGCAAGATTATTGTTACCCTCCCAGGTCAATCCCCTGTAGAAGTGCCTGTAACAGTGAACGTTTTGCCAAAGCCAGAAGCGAATGTTGTGAACGTTCCACAAAATGGCACACTGCCAGAAGCTAAGGATGTTATTAAGGATTCTAGCGATAAGAGTAAGTTCCCTAATGGCACTACGTTCGAGTGGGAAGACAGTGACAAACCAACTACAGATACCGTTGGAGAAAAGACAGGCGGTAAAGTAAAAGTCACCATTCCAGGCGTAAATGGCAAGTCTGGTTATACGATTGATGTTCCTGTAACAGTGAACGTAAACCCTGTGCCTATCACGAAGGAAACCACCGTCCCACAGAACAGCAATCCTGATCCTAAGAACAGCATTGATAACAACAACAAACTCCCTAAGGGAACCACATTCGAGTGGAAGAAAGATGCTGCTCCAAAGACCGACAAGCCAGGCACTGCTAGTGGAACAGTGATTGTCAAGATTCCAGGGCAAGCACCTCAAGAAGTGCCAGTAACAATTACTGTGACACCAGCACCTGTTGCAAACGACGTAACTGTGTTGCAAAAGAAGAATGGTGACACAACTGACACTACCCCTAAGCCAGAGGATGTTATTAAGAATCATAAGGATCTACCTAAGGATGCTAGTATTTCTTGGAAGAAGAAGCCTGATACCTCAAAGACTGGCAACCAACCAGGCGTTGTGACCGTTAAGGTGCCAGGCGAGCCAGATATTGACATTCCAGTCAACGTGCTCGTTGTGCCAAATCCAGTTGGCAAGAAGGTAAGCGTGCCACAAAATGGCAATTTGCCGGATCCAAAAGACATGATTGCCAATAATGGTGAGTTACCTACCGGAACCACATTCAAGTGGTCAACCGACATAAACGGTACACCATCAACCTCTAACACTGGTGAGCAAACTGGCACTGTTGTTGTAAATATTCCAGGTATCGCACCTGTGAATGTACCAGTAACAGTAAACGTTGTGGCACAAAACAAGCCATTTATTAATGGTGGCAAAGCAGAAAACACACCAGATAAGTCTGATAAGACAACTATTACTGGTAAAACTCAGCCAGGAAACACAGTAACTGTCAAAGACAATGGCGGTAATACTGTTGGTACTGGAGATGCCAACAAAGACGGAAACTTCACTATCGAAATCGATAAGAAGGATCCTGGCACAACACTCAAGCTTGTTCCAAGCAAGGGTGGAGTTGATGGTGACGCAACTACTGTAACCGTCACAGCTAAGCCACAAAAGCCAACGATTACGGTACCAACCGACAATCAGAAGAACGACGGAAACGTAACTGTAACTCCGCCAACTGATGACACAACGGTTGTGAAAATTGAAATCAATGCTAAGCCAAATTCAATCAATGGTCCAGAACAGCCAGTTCGCACAATTATTGCTAAGAAGGATGATAACGATGGTAAGTGGAAGATTGACGGAGACGCTCCAGAAGGCGTAATCGTTAATCCAGATACTGGCGTTGTTACTATTCCAACAAAGAATTTGGAAGACGGCAGCACTATTACTGCAGTATCTAAGAACAAGACGGACAAACCATCTGATCCTGCTACTGCTGTGACTGGCTTTAAGACTCCACAGATTAGTGAGCAAACGCTAAAAGACAATCCAGATGATTCTACTAAACAGATCATCACTGGAAAAACTCTTCCGAGCGCAACAGTAACTGTTACCGACAAAGATGGAAAGCAAATCGGAACTGGTACTGCAGATGCTCATGGCGACTTCACTATTACTATCGACAAGCAAAAGCCTGGTGCCATCGTCACCCTCACACCAACCAACGGTAAGGGTGATGGTGCAAAGACAGGCGATAGTGTAAATATTACTGTCAGCGGAAATATAACTAAGCCAAAGATTGACACTCCAGCCGAGGGTGGCGCTAGCGTGACGCCTGATCTCACGGATACGCGCGTGAACAAGGTTGTAGTTACTTACACTCCAGAAGGCAGTGAAACAACCGCAACGATTACTGTTGTTGCTAAAGGCGACAAGCATGAGTGGGAGATTGACGGAGACGCTCCAGAAGGCGTGACTGTTAATCCGCAAACTGGCGTTGTTACGATTCCAGCAAACAAGATTAAGAGCGGTAGCACTATTACTGCGCAATCAGAAGACAGTAGCGATAAGACTGGCAAGAGCAAGTCAGAAGTGGTAACTGCTAAAGTTGCCGAAAAGGAGAAGCCTGCACCAGAACCAACGCCAACGCCTGCGGGTGAGCCGACTATACTCACACCACAAGATGGTGTTGAGCAAGGTTCCGCAACTGTTACCCCACCAGCAGACGCTGATACTCTCGAAATCACGTATACTCCAGAAGGCGATACAACGACTCCTGTAACAATTACCGTGAGGAAAGATAAGAATGGTAACTGGACTATTGACGGTAACACTCCAACCGGCGTGACTGTTGATCCTAAGACTGGTAAAGTCACCATCCCTGCAACCCAAATCAAGGATGGTAGTACGATTACCGCGCAAGCCAAGAAGAATGGTCAACCATCCAACACGGCAAACGGTAAAGTCGGAAACAACCCAACCAAGAAACCAGAACCAACACCTGCACCGACCCCTGCTCCAACCCCAGAACATGAATCTGGTTCTCATGATTCTGATGAACACACTGGCAACAGTGAAAACAACAGGAATAAGAGCAATAACACTCAGTTACAAGCTCCTAAGTCTCCTGCACGTCACTCCTCCGGCCAGGTTGCGCAATCAAAGTTAACCAACACAGGCTCTGCAATTGCTGCAGCAGGTGCTGTTGCTGCACTCGCAGCCGCAATAGGTGCTGCACTCGCAGTCATTATTCGCAGGAAGAAGCGCGACTAAACGTTGGTGTTGCAACAAATATTAAAATTGAATAAATAATATACATATGCTCCGTGATAAAAGGGTTCGCGAAATTTACGACAACCCTTCAACCACGGAGCATTGTTATATCTGTAGTAAATCTGTAGAGCTATAGGCCATAGAGGCATAGACTATAGAGACATAGACTACAGAGGTATAGGTGCGATACATAGATGCCATTAAATGATCTGGGTACTGGTAGCGAGATAGCACACCACTGCGATAATGACAGCGTACTTGACATTAAGTAATATCAGGCGACATACGCAATGTTACACGTACTAAATATGGCATACTGAACTACAAAGCTACTTACGTGATTGTTAACGCAACTCCAATCGCCCTACATTTTTCCGGCAAATGTGGTCAAATAAGGCAAGAGCGAAAATAAATGCCGAGAATATTCACAGCAAATGTTTCCACATAACGCCAAAACGACTACAAACGCCGGAGAAAATTCCCCGGCGTTTGTAAGTCAAAACCAGCTAAAGCAGCGACTCAGCAGTAGTATCCGTTCGCATTAAGGCGAGCTTCAGGATTAAGTAACATCGCCTTTTCTGCTTCGTGACCATCGTAGCGAGTGCCATCCGGAAGGCGCGTGCCATCCTTCAGCAAGTGACGATTCTCAACAGGCTCGAACAGTACAGATCGACCCATCATGCCTTCCTCAAATCGCCTCTGGCCCGCAGCCAAACGCACATTCGCCTTGGTACGCCAATTCTTAAGCACATTAACACCTGCGCTAGCAGCTACAGCAGCTTCAAAAGCACCAGGATGAACCAATGCCACAAATCCGCTAACATGACCGAAGCCGAGCGAAGTTGCGAGAGCAGCCTTCACTGCACAAGAACCTGCACCATCGCCAATGCGCATCGGCTCACGCAACCAAACCATGTGGTCGTCGCGCGCAAGCTTAGGATCCACGCAGTCAAGTGATGCGTTTCCAGGGATTACGCCACTTCTAAACAGTTGAGTCAAACCGTTGATTTGGAAGATGCACGCGCCGCCCTTTGCATGTCCAGTCAGCGTCTTTTGGCTGATTACGAACAGCGGATTTCCGTCCGTGCGTCCGATTGCGTGCGCAAGAGTATTGTGCAGCTCAGATTCGTTCGGATCGTTTGCATTCGTAGACGTATCATGCTTAGAAACCACAGCAATATCGTCCGGAGTAACGCCGAGAGCTGCCAAATCACGCACGAGCTTAGACTTAGCTCCACCCATGCCCGCAGCCAAAGCACCCAAGCCCGGAGCAGGAATAGAAGTGTGAATGCCATCAGCGTAGGAGTGAATGAAACCAACCACACCAGCAACAGGCAAGCCAAGCTTCAAAGCAATATCGCCGCGCGTAACCAAAATCGTACCGCCGCCTTGTGCTTCAAGGAAGCCTCCACGTCTGCGATCGTTTGCGCGAGAGAAGAATCGTGGATTGATGCCCTTCGCATACATTTCTTCGCTATTGGCAGTTGCGTTCATATTGCCGAAGCCAACTACGGATTCCACGCCGATATCGTCAATTGCGCCAGTTACTACGAAATCAGCTTTGCCGAGAGCAATCTTGTCGACGCCTTCTTCGAGCGAAACCGCCGCAGTTGCGCATGCCGACACCGGCTGAACCATATTTCCGTAGCCGCCGATATAGGTTTGCATTACGTGAGCTGCAACAACGTTTGGAAGCGCCTCTTGCAATACGTCCGTAGGAATTTCGTGGTTAAGAAAGCGATCCAAATACAGTTTTCGCATTGAACTCATGCCGCCGAAACCGGTTCCTTGCGTGGAAGCAACCATCGACGGATGCACAGATTGCAAAATCTCCGAAGGCGTGAAACCAGCAGAAATATAAGCGTCTACAGTTGTGACAATATTCCACAGCGCAATCGTGTCAACACTTCCAACCATTGAAGCTGGAATACCCCACTTCAGCGGATCGAAGCCCTTAGGGAATTGTCCACCGACGGTTCTGGTCATTGCAGCCCTACGCGGCACGCGAATCATAGAACCTGCCTTGCGCGTAACAGTCCATTCGCCAGATTCTGCATCGCGAGCAATCTCAGTGTGCGATTCGTCAAGTGCCACGTATTCGCGCGCAATTGTTTCTGTTGGAACGCTGAAACTCACGTCGTGATCGAGGAAGATTTCTGCTTCTTCTTCGTTTGCTCCATCCTTGTAATCGCCGCCCATACCGGTTTCGAATGGTCGAATACCGGAACGTGCTACTACTTCATCGCGATATTTCTCTGCAATATCTTCTTCTGGAACAAGCGTGCCGTCCGCATCATACCAGCCTGGCTTTGGCGAATCCTGCCAAGTAAGCAAGCCCATATTCCAAGCCAATTCCAGTACTGCTCCTGCAGAAAGCTCCACGGAACCGTCTTCGCGAATTCCAAGTTCTGCTTCGAAACGAGTACGTCCGGAACCCCATGGTCCAAGCTCGCCAACGGAGACGATCACAATTTCGTCTTCTGGACGCGCTGTTACGTTCTTCCAATCAGCCAAGTTGACTCGCGGCTGAGTTGGCACGTAAGGAGTTGGAAGTGCTTTGTTGGTTGATTTAGCAGAAGATTCTGCAGCTTCTTCTACAGCTTCCACCGCTTCTTCCGCAACTTCAGCACGCTTCTGATCTTCCAACGCTTCTGCACGAAGCGCGTTCAAATCAAGAGGCTCCTTGCCTAATCCGCCCGTAAAATCAACATCCAAAGGCGCAATTGCTGCCTGCTCTCGCGCTTCCTTCGTGCACAAATCGAGCAAACGATCTGCCATTTCTTGCGTAGAGTAGGTAGTTAATCCGTGACGCTCAACTACAGCCACAAGCGGATCATTTCCGCCCATTAAGCCGGTTCCACGCACCCATCCAATCTTAGGATGCGCGAAAGTCACGCGATCCGACCACACGCTTTCCGCATGCGCACGGTTCACAATCGCGTCGAAAGCACTCTTGACTTCGCCGTAAGCACCGTCGCCGCCGAACATACCGCGGTTTGGAGAGCCAGGTAACACAACGTGCATACGATGTTGTACATCTGTATCTGCTCCAATCTGCGCAAATCCAGCGATTGCACGCTCCACTCCCCACAGCATTAAGCGCGATTGCGATTCAAAAAGCGAACCAGAATCAGACAAAGTACCGTGAACTGGAGGAGCTGCAAACGGGAAGAACATGCTCGGCTCATAAGCAGGCTTCAAAATAGTAGTAGTTGCGCCACTTACTTTCTTTGAAACCGTGCCAACCCACTTTACAAGCGCATCGACATCGCGATAACTAGACAAGTTTGCTGGCACAAGCCACAACTTTGCGCCCATTTGAGCGTTTTCGCGATACGCTTTCTTCGCCCAAGACTTAACGCTCGGCTTGAAACTGTGCGAAGTTGCAATAACCGTAGCTCCACCCTTAAGCAAACCCGTTACTACGCGAGCAGCAATCGAGTTAGGAGCAACGCCTGTAACTACTGCAACTTCTCCTGCAAAACGAGTTGCTTGAGCAGTATCGGCGTTGTTTTGTGCAAGTTTAGTGCGAGAATCGCGAGCAATACCATTAAATATTGTTGCAAGATTGTTTAATTCGCGAGATTTAGAAAGACTTGCAAACCACTCAGCTTCCGAAGCTACTGCTTCCCCGGCACCGAGGAAACTACCAAAATCATTTAAGATTTCAGAAACTTCATTTACCTGAATATCAACATTCTTTCCGGCATACTTGTAGTACAAACGAGCAACGTCTTCGCGAGCCGAAGCCCAGCGGTCGTCGAAAAGAATCGCTTTTCGCTCATCAAATCGAGGAGCCACTTGCTTTGGCCAATCCGCACCTAATTCTGCTTCAACAGCAGCTACAACAGCAGCATTTTCGTCACTTTCAGTTTCTGCTTTAGGAGCTTCAACACCAAGCTTTGCTAGCACAAACTTAGCAGTTGCAGCAAGTACGCCGTCTGCGCCAACAACTTGCTGCGCAAAAGCGTCAAGAGCTGCAGAATCAACAACAGCACCACCGGCTGCGCCAGCAGCACCAGGCTGAGAAACGCTAACGCCGTGAGCTTGTGCAACTTGCTGAATTGCTGCGTCGATTAAAGCGTCAGCTGCAGCAGTATTCTTTGCAGGATCAGTTGAAAGTTGCGCAAGATTTTCACCGCGCACGCTAGCACCTTCACGCGTTTGCAAAACCAAAGCCGCAAGCACGTGCGCACGCCAGCCTTCGCCAAGCTGCCAGACTTCCGAAATACGCTTGTCAATTTGCGCTGGTTTCACACCGGCTGCACCGAAAAGTGCACGCAAACGTTCGCGCACAATATCGGAAAGCACTGCACCAAAAGCCTTGTAGCGTGGAGCAACCGAATCAACTAACTTTTTAAGCGCACTCATTGGAGCTTCTGCAGCACCGTCCACGCTAGCCACGCCAAGCTCGGAACTAATATCCATAAGAAGCTGATTTCTGCGCGAAGATACGCCGTTTGTAAGCGTATCAGTTGTGTCAGTGTCGCCGATTTGGTCAAGACGGATTTTTGCACTATACGCAATCAGCATTGAGATTGCGTCGGATGCTTTGAACGGCAAGTCTGCTACAGGTCCGCTTGCTGCTGCGTTAGCAACTTGAGCAGAAGGAGCAGCCGCAGGAGCAGCAGAAACAACATTTGCTGCAGGAGCTGCAGGATCAGCAGTCGCATCAGCAGTGCTACTTGCTTCTTGACTATCTTCCTCAGTAAACACTTCAGGCACAAGCGAATCCGTGTCAGTCATATAAACGCGACCTTCGTCACGACCAACGTTGTAAACAGTCACTTTTTCGCCACTAAACTCCGGCAAAGCAAGAGTTTTAGCGCCAAGATTTGCCAAAGTTGGCGCGTTTCCTAAACCAACTTCAACGTACTCTTCAACGCCAAGACCGCCGCGAGCGCGATCGGCAAACATAAGAGCCTGCGTTTCAATCCAGCGAACTGGAGAAGCAAATTGCCATGAAAGAAGCTCCGTAAGAAGCAATCTACCGAGCTTCTGCTCATCCTCTGCATAAGATTTCCATGTAGTTTCATCTTCCAAAGCTGCTTCAATGCGCTCAGATGGCACAACATCCAAAATCTTTTGCGCAAATTCTCGCGTAAGCTCAAACGGGCAAGCCACGAGGTTTGGAATGTAACGGTCTACAAGCACAGAGTAATCAATATGCTTCGGCAGCAGCGAATCGAGCTTGTCGCGGAATTCCGGCACTCCCTTTCGAAGAATTCGAGAGTGGAACGGCACGTCAATTCCTGGAACAAACATGAATGGAGGCTTGCCGCCATACTCCTTAGCGCGCTTAGAAGCGTCTGCAGCCAATGCCTTCAAACCTTTAATAGTTCCAGCAATTGCGTACTGCTGACCTGCCAAGTTGTAGTTTACAATTTGCAAGAATTCGCCAGTAGCCTTGGAAATGCCCTCAACGTAAGCATTCACGCCTTCGTCTGACACTCCAAACTGGTTTGGTCGAAGCGCACCCATGCGGTAGTTCGAGCGACCTTGTGCATCGCGCTCAATCAAGTGATGCATTGTAGATCCGCGGTGGAACACCAATTCAAGCACAGTTTCGAGTGGAATAATTTGCGCGAAGGAGCTCAAAGCATTGTATTCGCCAAGCGAGTGTCCTGCAAAGTAAGCAGGCCAAATATCGCATCCTGCTTCACGCAAACGCGCGGTTTGCGCAAAGGCAACTGTTGCGAGCGCAACTTGCGTAAATTGTGTTAAGTTAAGCAATCCTTCAGGATGGTGATAAGTTACGCCGTGAGCAGTAAGCTCCTTTGGATTATCGCGCACGACTGCGAGGATTGAGAATCCAAGCTTTTCGCGAGTAAGCTTGTCTGCTCGCTCCCAAGTATCGCGCACAGCAGGCGACTTTGCGCGCTCATCCAGCGACATTCCTTGCTTTTGGATACCCTGACCTGGGTATACGAATGCTGCACGTGGAGCGCGTGTAAGCGCGCTTGCTTTAGACACGATTTGCCCATCAACTCTGCACGTAACTTCCAAAGCAAGTCCGCCGCGACGAACTTTTCCAACGCGCTCAACTGTGATTTCTACTTCGTCATCAAGCTGAACCATGCCGTACATGTTGTAGGACCAGCCAATGAGCTCGTAGCGAGCACCTTTTTCATCAACTGCTTGAGCCACATGTTGAGCTGTTGCAGAAAGCCACATACCGTGTACCAAAGGAGCAGAAAGACCGGAAATTGCAGCACCTCGCTTAGAAGTGTGGATTGGGTTGAAATCTCCAGAAGTACGCGCAAAAGCGGTCATATCGTGAGGAGCGCGAACTACTACTCTGCGCAAAGCTCTGCGAGGCGTGTCTTCAATTTCATATCCATGCAATCCTGCAGCTTCGCCATATTGCGCAGCTGGAGCAGGAAGCGCGTTGCTGAAGCTTCGTCCACGAATAGCGAAACGCTCAGTTTCGTGCGCAAGTCGCGTGCCGTCAGCTGCAGTGTGCACAACGTGAATAGTTACCACGCGTCCGGAAGCAGATTCTGCATACGGCTCAGCCCAGCCGAGCAAATTAATTCGCTTGTCGACGTACTTTTTAAAATCTTCAGCATCGACGTCAAGCTCTACTAAATGATCTAGGTGAACAGCGTTAAGCAGACCCTCAATAATCGGGTAGCCATCAACCATTACGGAACCCAAAGCCGAGTAAATAGTTGGCCAAGCAGGACCTACTAACGCGTCTGGCACAATGCGAGAAGCAAGCAATCCATCTGGAAGTCTTCCAGCAGTAGCAGACTCGTGGTCAATTCCAAGATTTCTTGAGAAAGTATAGGAAGAATGAACCAATCCAAACGGGAAATCTCTATAACCTTCTGCAAGCAAATCTTCCGGCAATTTTGCCAAACTGCCATCTTCTTTTACTGTTTCAACCTTAGGCATAGCATCAAGCACATCGCCAGTAATCGCTGTATTTCCAATACCTGCGGTTGCTGCAAGCATTTCGTACACGTGCTTTGGCAAGCGCTCGCGGTCAACTACTGGTATGCTTCCAGCTTGACTTGCATCAACAGTTAGCGGAATTACAATATCTCGTACCGCGTGCTTGCGTTTTAGCGAGTTTGCAGCGTTTTTTGTAGAGTGTTTAGCAGCATTCTGTGCTTCCTGATTTTCTTGATCATCCCAGAATGTATCTAGCTTAATATCTAAATCAAGCGAAATTACGTCATTATTACTAGAAGTTACTGTAATTACGTAATTTTCGTCTCCTAAAGACGTTCCGTAAGCAGGGTTTGCAGTTACATGACCAACCCAAGAAATATTCGGGCATGCGCGCACGTAAGCTTCAACGTTTTTAGCATCAGCAATCTGACTAAAAGCAGATTTTGAAGACTTGCTTGCAGCATTTTCCTTATTTTCTGCTTCTACTCCAGTTTCCGAGCCAAATTCTGCACGATTGAGCATAGCTGCTTCAAAACGTCCCAGAATATCGGCAATCGGCTCATCCATAGTCGTAATTCCAGCCACGGAAATCGGTCCTGGAATTACGCGCACAGCGTCTGCTGAGTAACGCGAATCTTCCGACTGCCAAAGCTGATCTTGACCCCACCAACGCAACAAATCGTTGTCAATAACTGGCACGAATGGCATTGGCTTAGGATATTCGCGCACCAAAGTTGGGAACCAAGCGGCATCCATCGGCACAACGTTCATCTCGCGAGCTTGAGGCAACGCGTCAATCAGCGTATATAAAGCAGCTTGAGGGTGCTTAGAAACTTCTTCGATAGAAGGCAGAATAGAAGTAAATTCGCCTGAATCTTGATTAATTAAACGCGCTTCAATACGCTGCAACAAATGCATGTAGCGATCTACGTAAGTCGGATCCACCCAAGGGTATGCCAAATCTAGGAAACGTTGAGCAAATTGTGCGTAAGTCATGCTTTCTACGTCACCAAAATATGGTTTTGCAGTAGAGTTAAGTGCTTCGATTACTTCATCGCGACGCACTTCAAGCTCTTCAGGATGTTTCATCATATGAACGAGCAACCGACCGCAGCGAGCAGAAGCGTTTTCTAACTCGTAAATATCTGCGTGCAAATGGCTTAAACCACTCGTCACACCGCCAATCACTTTGCCAGAAGGCACCCAACGCTCACCCAAAGGTGCGAACGGATCCTCATCAAAACCTTCAATGCTGGAAGATTTCGGCATCGCAATACCCGGAGTTTCCACAAGCATACGCTTTACTTCAGGGCTTGTATGCGCTTCTTTTGCTGTCATTGCAGCTGTGCCAATCATTACAGCATCAACTGGCATATTTGGTAAACCGTATTCATTCGCCCATTCGCCAGAAATGTAGTCTGCAGCACGCTCAGGAGTGCCAATACCGCCACCTGCAACAAGCACCAAATTTTCGCACTCACGCACTTGCGCGTAAGTTGTCATAAGCAAATCATCAAGAGATTCCCACGAATGGTGACCGCCTGCAGCACCGCCCTCAACCTGCACAATAATCGTTGCTGGAGCAACAGCTTTAGCAATTCGCACAACTTGACGAATTTGATCAACTGTTCCAGGCTTAAATGTTACGTAAGGGAATCCATCAGCTTGCAAGGATGCTACTAATTCCTTGGCTTCGTCAAGTTCTGGAATGCCAGCAGAAATAACTACACCATCAATAGGAGCTCCCGACTGCCTCTTTTTTGGCACGATTCGCTTCGAACCAAATTGCAAATTCCACAGGTAGCGATCCATAAACATAGCGTTAAATTCGATAGTTGCGCCTTCGCGAAGCTGATTTTCAAGCGACTTCATATGACGATCGAAAACTTCTGCAGTTACTTGACCGCCGCCAGCAAGCTCAGCCCAGTAGCCTGCATTTGCTGCTGCAGCAACGATTTCCGGCTCTACTGTCGTTGGTGTCATTCCTGCAAGAAGCACAGGAGCTTTGCCTGTAAGCTTGCTAAATTTGGTAAGCACTTTGCGTCCTGCAGGCGTGTTGATCACTCGAGGCGCAAAATCAGCCCAGCAGCCCATACGCTCTGGCTCAGAAGCAGAGTCAGCTGTTGAAAGCTCAGCGCGAGAGCGCAAGGTAGCAGCCTCTACTATTCCAGCACCGGTTCCTTGCACAAGCACTCCAGTAAGCTTTCCGAGCACTTCGCTAGGACCCATGTCTAAAATCCAAAGCGAGCGCGCGTCGTTTTGCTCCAAAACTTCACCAATTTGCGTAGCCCAATCAACAGGAGTTACAAGCACTGCATCCGCCAATTCGCGAGCAACTGTAGTGTTTAAACCAGCCTCATTTGCCCACTCTACTACCTGCTCAACTGCAGATTGAAGCATTGGCGAATGGAATGGAACTGTAACATCCAAATATTCAGCAACTGGCGCAAATACAGCTCCACCGCGAACTTTCATTTCGCGCAATTTTTTCGAACGCTTTGTTTCTTTTTGCGCTTCGTTTGCAACAGCTTCCATATCTTCCGGGTATCCTGCAATAACCACGTGATTGTAAGCGTTTTTAACAGCAATTGACACTTCACCGCGCGTGCGCTCTACGCGTGAAATTAACGCTTCTGCCTGCTTTTTAGTAACTCCTTTAAGTGACAGCATTGGCGTGTGCTCGCCGTCACCAGTAATTTCAAGCATTCGAGATTCACGATCTCCTGCAGCTCCAATTAAGTAGGCAATTGCAAGTAATTCTTCGATTTGCGCGCGAGCTTTTTGCCAAGACTTTGCTTTTATGCGAGCTTTTACCATTTCTGCTGCGATTACGCCTTGAGAATGACCCAAAACTGCGCACGGCTTGTTTACTTCAAAGTTGTATCCAAGATTTGTTAAGTCGCGCACTGCACCGAATTGTGCAAGCGTAATTCCAGGCACACTAAGAAGCGCGTTTGCAGCGTTAATATGCTTATTTTCTAGCGCGTCAAACACGTTTATGTCGCCGCCTGCATTTGCTAAAAGCTCAGAATAAATTGGCGATAGCAAAGCTTTTGCGCCTGCTTCGTACTCATGAAGTTCTGCGTTTAATTCTTCGTCTGAACCAAGCTCGCGCAAAGCTTCAACCCACGGAGTCGACTGACCTGCAAACACGAGTGCGTGCGGATTATTAGCGAGTTGGTCGAAAAAGTATGTTGTCATGATGTTTCCTTCTCGTTGATTTGGATAAGTTTTATAAATTCTGTAAGTTTTGTAAGGTTTATAAGTTTTGTAAGTTCTATAGTTTTTAGTTATAAGTTTGATAACCCCTATAATTTTTATAAATCACTTACATTGGCTGATTCCCGTGATGCTTTCCAGTTCTGGAAACTCGCTTTTTACTTCGCAAAAGCTTCAATGAGCCGGCAATCATATCGCGAGTCTGCTCCGGGTCAATCATTGCGTCAATCTGACCAGTTTCCAACGAAAGATTTGCGTTCACAGTAGTCGCCTCATACTCGTCAACCAGCTGCTTTCTAAGAGCTGCAACGTCTTGCCCACGCTCTTTAGCTTTTTGCAAATCCTTGCGGTGAATAATATTTACGGCACCTTGCGCACCCAAAACTGCAATCTGGCTGGTTGGCCACGCGTAATTTACGTCCGCACCCATCGACTTGGAACCCATAACGATATAAGCTCCACCGAAAGCTTTGCGCAAAATCACCGTAACCAGCGGAACTTGCGCGTTCGCGTACGCATAAATCACTTTCGCACCTCGGCGAATAATTCCTGCGTGCTCTTGATCTGAACCAGGCTTGTAACCTGGAGTATCAACCAAAGTCACCACAGGCAAATTAAACGCGTCGCACAATCGCACAAATCGCGCGACTTTTTCGGAAGAATTTACATCCAAAATACCAGCGTTCACCTTCGGCTGATTTGCTACGATTCCAACAGGATGCCCCTCAATGCAAGCAAAACCAACCACTGCAGACGCAGCGTACAATTCCTGCACTTGCACGAACTCACCGTAGTCAACTATTCTGCGAATCACGTCGAGCACATCGTAAGGCTGACGGTCGTTATCCGGCACAATATTCACCAACTCGCGCGCAGTTTCGCGATCCGCGCGCGTTGCAGCGTAGGCAAAAGTTGGAGGCTCTACCTCACAGCTAGATGGCAAATAAGCCAAAACTGTGCGCGCGTAGTCGATTGCGTCAGCTTCATCCTCTCCCAAATAGTGAGCGACACCGGAAGTTGCGTTATGCACAAGACCGCCGCCCAAATCGTCCATGCTAATAGCCTCGCCGGTTGCAGCTTTAACAACATCCGGACCAGTTACGAACATATTTGAGTGCTCGCGAGTCATAATAATCAAATCTGTTAACGCAGGGCAATACACAGCACCGCCAGCGCAAGGACCTAGAATAATTGAGATTTGCGGAATCAAGCCGCTCGCTTCGCAAGTTTTTTTGAAGATACGCCCGTATTGCATAAGCGCGCTCACGCCTTCTTGAATGCGAGCGCCGCCGGAATCAATTACGGCAACAACTGGCACGCGAAGTTCAACAGCCATATCTAAAAGATGGCAGATTTTCTCGCCCTCAGCTTTGCCTAAAGTTCCACCGCGCACAGAAAAGTCTTGTGCGTAAACTGCAACTTTTCTGCCATAAACTTCGCCAAAGCCGGTGATTACAGCGCATCCGGCAACGTCGTTATTTATGTCACCGCCGTTAAAACGTCCGATTTCCACGAATGAGCCGGTGTCAAAAAGCAAGTCAAGACGCTCGCGAGCAGTGCTTTTACCTTTTGCGTGCTGACGCTCTAAAGCTTTTTGTTCTGCGTCACGAGCAAGTTGTGCTGCGTGCTGAACTGCAGCTTTTCCGCGACGAGGCTGCAAGTTTGTATCGTCAGCAGAGCTATTAACAGAAGAGTTATTAACTATTTTCGCTGAAGTTTCAGAGATTTCAGACTTTTCTTTTGCTAAAGTACTCATTTCTGCTCTCCTTCCGGCTTTTCAGAAGACTTTTCAGAAGATTCAGAAGACTTATCTGCGCTCTTATCCGCGCTTTTATCTCCAGCAAGATCAATCGTCACAAGCTTTGCACCCGATTCCACGCCGTCACCAGGACCCACAAAAATTCCAGTAACAGTACCAGCTGCAGGAGCGTAAACGTAATTTTCCATTTTCATAGACTCAAGCACCACAAGCAAATCACCCTTGGCAACCTGCTGACCTTCAGCCACATTCACGCGCGTAATAACAGCTTGCATAGGTGCTGCGATTACGCCAGGAATCTGCTTTTGTTCTTCAGATTTGTGAGTACTTCCGCGAAGCGAACGTCCACGCAAAGGCTGCGAAGCTCTAGAAACGCTACGAACTCGCGCAGAGCCGGTCAAATTGTCAACAATATCTTGCGGAATCGTAAGCTTTACGCGCTTATTATCAACCTCAATAATGAAGGATTCCATTGCAGGCTGCTTATTTTCGGATTCATCCGCAGACTTTCCAGAAACAAGCGAAGCCGGCTGACCGCCCAAAGAAGCTGCAGGAACGCGGTTCAAATACTTGCGTTCCATCCACTTAGTAGACACATCAAAACTGTGATTTTCCGCAGTAAACTCAGGGTCGTTAAAAATCTGCTCAAAAAGTTTCGCAGGAGTTGGCACGCCCTCAATACAAAGTTCCTTCAAAGCGCGACGCACGCGAGCAACAGCAGTTTCGCGACTTTGCGCAGTAATAATAAGCTTGCCCATCATCGAATCGAATTTTGGCGAAATATTATCGCCAACTTCAACACCAAAATCGACGCGAATACCAGGACCGGAAGGCCACTTTATTTTCGTCAAAGTGCCGGAACTTGGAGTCAAATTCGTAGCAGGATCTTCCGAAGTAATGCGAAGCTCGAAGCTGTGTCCGCGAGGCTCTGGATCCTTAATCAACTCGCCGCCGTCAGCAATATTGAGCTGTTCTCGCACTAAATCAAGTCCACTAACTTCCTCACTAACCGTGTGCTCAACTTGCAATCGCGGATTAACTTCCAAGAAGTAGACTTTATGCTGAGAAGTCACCATATATTCGCACGTGCCAAGACCAACGTAATCAACAGCTTCAAATAGGTTACGAGAATATCGGTAAAGCTGATCCTTTTCATCGTCAGTCAAGAACGGTGCAGGAGCTTCCTCAACCAACTTTTGGTTTCGGCGCTGCACCGAGCAATCGCGCGTGGAATATACGGTGAAATTTCCGTGAGCGTCGCGGCCGCACTGCGTTTCTACGTGGCGAGCTTTGTCAATAAAACGCTCAATAAAATATTCGTCTAAGTCGCCGCCTTGAAGAGCGTCGTGATTCATATAAAAGCCTCGCAACTCGTCATCGTTACGAACGACTGTAATGCCGCGTCCGCCGCCGCCATCCGTGCGCTTCATCATCACTGGATAGCCGTGAGTTTGCGCAAAAGTTAAAAGTTCTCGAATATCTTTCACAGGCTCCGAAATTCCTGGAACTGGCGGCACTTTCGCGCGAACTGCCACGCGACGAGCCGTAATCTTATCTCCCAAATCAATAAGCGCTTCCGGACGAGGACCAATCCAAATAACTCCAGCATCGTTAACTTTTTTCGCAAAAGACGCAACTTCCGAAAGGAAACCGTAACCCGGATGCACAGCATCCGTGCCGCTTCTTTTAATAATGTCAAGAATCGCATCTTCGTTTAAATAAGTATCGCGATATGTGTCTCCGGAAAGTGCGTACGCTTCGTCTGCCATTTCTACAAACTGCGCGTTGCGATCAGTCGGTGCGTAAATAGCAACGGTAGAAATGCCCATTTCGTGAGCCGTGCGAATAACTCGCAAGGCAATTTCACCGCGGTTTGCGATGAGGATTTTTTTGATATTCGTAACCATACGTTACAAGATATTAGAAAAGTTGCGTTTACGGATGAGTCGACATACACAAAAGCTAGAGCAAAATTTTGTACACTTCTCCAATGCACATGATTTTTATAACACGTAATGTGATTAGCGAAACGGAAAACAACCGGCAAAACCGTTTAATTGACAACCTATTAGCTGCAAACGGCAAACCGGAAATAACCAAAAGAAGGTTTTCATGACCAACATAGATCAAAATAATGCAGCAACAGCATCAGCAAATTCAAACGTTGCAAATAAGTTGAAAGTAGCTGCAGCATGGCTTGCAAAGCCAGCGCTTCTCACTGTGCTTTTGGCTCTTTCTACCATGGCAGGCGCAATTTATCTTCCTATTACTCCTGTGCCTATTACGTTGCAAACTCTTGTTTTGTGCATTATTGGTTTAACGTTGAGCTGGCGAGAAGGCGTAGCTTCTGTAGTTATGTATCTTGCTGTTGGTGCGGCAGGTTTGCCTGTGTTTGCTGGCTTTAAGGGCGGCTGGGCTGTTTTTGTTGGCCCTACTGCAGGATTCTTAGCCGGTTTCATATTTGGCGTTGCCGCAACTGCAGCTTTGAAGCGCGTATTTGACGTAGCTCTTGACGCAATGATGCCAGAAAACTCCTTCAAGAAGACTTTCGCACGCTTCTGCACTTACTCTGTAGCTTCTATAATCGGCACGATCGTGATTTACGCATTCGGCATTTTCGGCCAAAGCTACCTAACTGGCATGCCACTTTCAACTGCCGCCGCAACCTTGATTATCTTCATGATTGGCGATTTGATTAAGGCTTTTGTTGCGAGCGCGGCTTGCTCCGGCTTGTACAACGCACTTAACAAAAAGCGTGCGTAGCAGAAACGTTATATTGCAGAAAAACGGCATTTCCTTTACACGACTGTAAAAGGAATGCCGTTTTGTATAAGATTGCCGCGCACTTGCTCTTTGACTGAGATAACTAGCAAACAGCTGACGCTTGCGCTTTAAGCGCTCGCTGCTGAGCTCAAGCATGTCGTCAGCGCACGCCAATCACAGCCGAATTACTAATGAACTACCACGCGAATCTGCCCTGCCTTCGTCAATCGAGACGAAGGCAGACCTCGCTTGCGTTGAAAGCACACCGTGCTTTCAACTCTAAGCAAGCTCGGCGCTCCGAGTTGCTTTCGCGCGCTGTGCTGCGCTCAAGCATGTCGTCGCGCTTCATACGCAACCGCGTGCACATCGCCACTTTTTACCACAATTTCCTCGCCAGATGCCTCACGAATTGTAAGCGACGCATCTTCTCCAAGCCGCACAGCAGTTCCTGTCACAACGCTTCCATCAACCGGATGCACGTTCACTTTGCGCCCAAGCGTCCAACACACACCATTTACCTCTTTAAGCAAATCGGCAGCGTTACTTGGATAATCACGCATAAAATCGCACAATCTCGTCCTCAATCCAGTAACTATTTTTGCAGCAATCGTATCACGCAATTCTTTAGATTCCGGCAAATCAGTCATATGCATTTGCAACGAAGTTGCCATCTTAATTGGCAGCACTTCTTGCGGCACGCACAAATTCAATCCGATTCCAAAAATTACTCCAACAACATTGTCTTTGCTTGGATCGGCTACAATTTCTGTTAAGATTCCGCCTTCTTTACAATCGTGCAAAAACACGTCGTTAGGCCATTTAAGTTTTATCGCGCAAGCATCACCGTGTATCGGCGAACTTCCGCACTCTTTAAACGTTTCTAGAAGTGCGTCACGAGCTGCAAGCCCTGCAATAATAGGCAGCCAGCCATTGTGACTTGCGTCCATAACAATTGACTTCGGCAGCAACGTTACGAATGAAACTAAAAAGCTTTCTCCCGGCCGACTTACCCACGCACGCCCTAATCGTCCTCTTCCTGCTGTTTGCTCGTATGCCACAATCGCAACTATTGTTGGCTTTCCGTCATCTCGCGCGATTATTTCGCCTTTTTGTATCATTTCTCGCGCAATATTTTGCGTAGAATCTGTAATTGCGAAATATTTTACCAAATCTGCTACTTCTGATGTCTGCGGCATCAATGCCACACTTTGCGAAGAAAAAATAGTCATATGTATAATTTACATCAGATTATATTTTTGCGCGCGTCATTGCATGTTTTGCGCGCAATAGCAAACAAAATAGCTAGGCATCAATTAAGCAGGTGTTAACACATGGAGCGCATACGTCGCAAAACGCAGTACAAGAAGCCGCGCAAATTGCGTGCTGTTGTAGCACGTTTTTTAGATTACACTCTTGCTGCTTTGCTATGCTTTGTACTTGCTTTTTGCACTAGCTTGGGACCAATTTTCCGCAGTCAAGATATTAAAGTTCATTTAGGATCAATCGCTGATTTTTCGTTGGTTAATGCTTTTATTTTCGTTGCTGCCTTCATAATATACGCATTAATACTGACTGCGCTTATTTACTACGGTAAAAATAAAAAGTTTTTGCCTAAATATCAACGTTTTACGAAATTAATAAAGTCAATTGCGTTAAGAAAAAATAGCGAAAATAAAAAACAGTCAAAATTACAAAAATTTACTACTAAACACACTATTTTCCGCAATATTTCGCATTTTCTTTTAAAATTTGCAAAACTATTTTTTAATTGCGCTAAATGGTTCATTAACCACTCCACTCGCAACAGAAGAAACCTACTTCTTACTTTTTTCGTGGGCTGGATTTGGGTTCCAGCTACGTTACTTGCCGCATACGGTGCAGATATATGCTCGCAAATTCGCGAGTACAGTTGGACTTGGAATAAAATTACAGGCTTAGATCAGCCTTATATCGGCTTCTTTAGCTTTGTCCCAATGGATATTTACCCAACTGCGCACTACTTGTGGCCAACTTATCCAACTTATTTAACAAATCAGCACAACATTGTTCTAACTGTTATTTATGGCGCAACAACAGCAGTCTCCAGATACTTTACCGACTCAAACGACGCTGGAATTGTAGTTCTTGCCTTTGCACAATTTGTATTTGCAGCATGGTGCGTTTCTGCAACAGCACACCGCTTCTTAAACAAACCTTGGCTTGATGCAGAATCTAGCTCAACAAATTGCAGCACAACAACTTTTGCAAGATTCGTTATTCTGCTTATGTTTTTACTTAATCCGCTTGTGTTGTGCTCAACTATTGCGCTTACAAAATCTCCGCTTTTTGCGTTCGCTTTTGTTTGGTGGTTTGGTATAAATTACGAGTTAACTAATTGCTATCATGCGAAGGACACTAAAAATACACCTAGCACAAAGCCAAATGCGCAAAAGCCTAGACTTCACACTGTTTTGGAATTAATTGTTTCAGTGTGCGTAATGCTTATTGCTGCAAAATACGCTTGGTATATTCTGGTTGTTCAATTCGTGCTTTTGATTATTTTTGAGCGCAAACGCTGGCGTTTGTGGGTTTGCGGAATTTTGCTTCCAATCGTTGTGATTCACGGCTCGTTAATTATGCTTATTTCGAGCGGTGCTATTATTAGCGGCGATCCTATTGAGAGTCGCGGCATTCAGTTACAACAAATTGCACGTATAGCTAAGCTCGATCCGCATAGCATACCGCGTAGTGCAAAGCGCATTATTGCACCAATTTTTAATCTGGATCAAACTGCAGAAGCATACAAACCTTATGACGCAGACCCTGTGAAATCTTCCGGATTGCAGTCTAAAAAAGTGAGTTATCGTTGGCGATACGTTACTAAAGATAATATTCGTAAATTAGATTTCGCTTGGTGGCAAATGATTACGCATAGTCCACTCGTTGCAACTGACGCTTTTCTTGCGAAGACTTACGGATACTTTGATATTTTTGACCGCCCGTATGTTGGGCCAGAATATTACATAGACACTGACAGCATACACAAATCTGATTGGATTAAATATTGGAATCCTAAGTGGCGAACTAAATTTGCAGAAGATATTAGCACGTTTAGTGATATTCCTGTTTTAAGTTGGCCAATTCACGGAAATACTTTCGTTATTTTTACACTACTTATTGGTGTTGCAGAAATTATTCTTCGCCGTTGGCGCACATTGTTATGGCACATTCCACTTGCCTTGCTGGTTGGAGTTATGATTCTTGCTCCAGCTAATAATTTTGAGCGACACATGCTACCGTTAGCTTTTGTTTTCTGCTTTGTAGCACTTACTTTTTGGCGAGATACTTTTACTCAATCGCGCTATAATAGTAGAGAATGTTAGGATCAAAGGCATAAGATGGACGAGAAGAATACACCTCAGTTTGCGCAAGATAGCAGCGCTGCTTCTTCTGTTATGTCCGAAGAAAATTATGAAGATAAACTTGCAGGAAACAGCTTACTTAGTAACGATTTTCTTTCGATACTAGCAAGCGTACAGGCAGCAGAAAAGCACGCGGAGGATTCTAATATTGCCAATTCTCTTGAAAATCAACAGTTAAACAAAACGCAAGTAAACGCTGTATCAAATGATCAAGAAAGCTCTTCTACAGCAAAGCAATCTAAAGCAGAGCAAGAAAACGAAGAAAAGCACAAACACCACTTGTGGCATCGTCTTTCATCAAATCAAAGTCGTTCGAGTCATTCAAGTCAATCTTCTGAAAATACTAAAGGTAATAATTCACCGAGTTTTACTCCATTGCCCAGCGCGCAAAAATCAACTAGCTCGGAACCGCTTAGAATTTTCGACAATCGTGATGGCCAAGTTTTTGACGCGGCGATGCGCTTGCAATTACACTCGATTATTGCCACGTGTTTAATGAATGGTATTGCAGACGCTCGTATTGACGCTTTCATGCATTTACTTCAATGGTCAGATTCGCCAAAAGTTATTGTTATTGCAGGAACTTTCGGCACTGCAATTAAGCCAGATGACGGACCAAATCGCAAGCCAGCACCAGATATTCCACCTGATAACACTGACACTTTGCGTCGAAATATTTGGCCACAGCTTGGTAGTTGCAATGCGTATGATGCAATAGTTGAGCGCACACAAAGTAGTGCTTTGCAGCGCATTACGGGAGCTTGGCAAAAAACGCAAGCACTGATATCAGCATCTACGAAAAATTCTTCTACTTTTGCAGCGCCTTCTCATATTATTCTGCTTGCTGTGCGCGAAAATCCTAGCGATCAGGCTTTAGAGAAGCTGTGCAAAGTTTTTGAGAATTCTCATAAGACGATTTGTGTTAGCAGCATGGTTGAAGGCGTTGAGCAGATTTCTTCCGCTCTTACTGCTACTCTTGCCGCGATTGCTGTTGCTCCAGCAGTAAAGCATTTGCCGCAAATCATTCACACAGATGATTTGCTTCCAGAACGAGCGCTTATTGGCGATGCCACAGCTTTTGATACTCTTTACAACAAGGTGTATCAAAGTTTGGCTCCTTACAATCATGACGATCCGACTCTGGAAACTATTGACATGTTCTTACGCTTTGGTGGAGCTCTTGACCAAACAGCACACGAACTTAATGTGCATCCAAATACTGTTCGTTACCGTTTACGTAAAGTTGCGCAAACTACAGGATGGGATGCTACGGATCCGCGCGCCGCTTATGTACTGCAAACAGCTATAACAATTGGCAGAATTCGTGATTCGCACTAAAACGAAGTGCACGACAATAAAGACGCGCGGCCTAAACTACTCGCGCGCGTGATGTTTAGACCGGATTTTCTTGCGTAGGCGACCTAAACTACTCACGCACGTGCTGTTTTGGTCGCTTAGACAACGCATAAGTAGAAGTGTATTACATATCGAAAATGCAGCTCTTACTGCACATCTCCTACTACGCAGCGCTTACCGCAAAAAATTATGAGTTGAATAGTAATCTTTCAAAGAATCTTTAGTAATTTTTTGAACGCATATTGCCGAACTATTAGTAGCATCATAAGCATTCTTCCATGGATCTTCACTATGTGTCATAGCACTCAAATCACTACCAGAATATCCAGCAAACTTTTCGCATACCTTTTCCACAAGAATCTTTTGGACATCTGTTAAAGAATTATCCTGAAGCTTCTCAGTATTGGGAATTACAAGCTCACCTTTACGAATCAAAAACTTCCCACGATGCAATGCAAATAATTCCGGGCAAACAGGACCATTCCTCCATGCCTGAAAATCCTCGTTAAATAACGGATGCCCAGTAGCAGCCAAAGAATACGCTTGCGAATAGTAAGCTAGCTTCTGCAGCTTCATAGTGGTAATAGTTCCAGTAATATCAAGGATGTACGATGCCACGTTAAAGATTGTTGTCATACGCACCTCCCTTTTATAAAACATACAAGTTATATATTATATTCGTATGACGATAATTAGCCGAAAGCAAGCTAACGCAGCTGGCGAAATACTTAAGGAATTGAGAGATCAGCAAAACTCAGAAGAGTATGGCAAGCAGATATCCATCCTCAACACATGGCGCCATCAGCATGAAGAACCAGCACAAATCTTTTTCAAAAAACTTGTTGGAATCATAAATAAGTACCCAGACGCAATGGCTACGTATCGTCTTAAACGCAAAGAATCAATACTTAAAAAGTTATACCGCAGCAATGGAAATTTTGAGCTTGGTGCAATAGATGACATTGCAGGGTGTAGGGCGATTGTAAATTCTGTGAGTGAAGTTTACAAAGTTTATGATGAAATTCTTAATCTTAAAGAAGCTGGGGAAATCGATATTAAGAAAACGAAAGACTATATAAAAAATCCAGAAGAATCCGGATACAGGTCACTGCACGTAATCGTAAAACAAACATTAAACCAAGAAAAAAATAGATAGACAATATAGGATTGAACTACAAATACGAACCAAGCTTCAACACTATTGGTCAACAGCAGTAGAAGCTATGAGTGAGATAGATAATGTAGAATACAAAGATCCTACTTTGATAAGTGAAGGTAATACTCGAATACAATCTTGCTTACAATTCTTCAAAGTAATCTCTAAGTTATTTGATTGCTGTGAAAATGATGATGATTCTTGCAGTGAGTCTAAGAAAAAACTCGCAAATTCAGTGCGGACAAACAATGATTTTAAAGAAATTATTGAAGATCTTAAAGCTGCGCGCAATAGTGTAACTATTAATATGCAAAAAAATAGTACACAAGGCGGCGAAGGGCTTTACCTATTGGAGTTATCGCGAGAAACGCAAGAATTAACCATACATTCATACACTATGGATTGTGTAGAAAAAGCCATAACGAATTATAACAGCAAAGAAAATAGCAGCATAAACGGTGAAGATAACAAAATTCAGGATGCAGAAATCGATAACAGTAGTGTAAATAAAAACTTAACAGTTAATAAGTCAAGTGCTCAAACATCAGATATAACTGACTTGAACAGCGTACTTATTTATGCACAAAACGAAGAACAGCTAAACGATACTTACCCTAATTACTTATATAACATAGAAAAATTCATTGAAAAAGTAGAAGAACTTATTAATTAATCAATGAATGAATGAAAATTGGGATAATAATCATGAATTCTTATTCACCTGTGTGTTATCTTCGCAGTCAAATATATTCTTTATGCATGATGAGATGGTATTCTGCTTACTTTGAAAAAGATTACATACAATAATGAAAATAACAGATAAAATAATAAACCTGTAAAATCCTAACCACATATGTTCTGTAATAATTTCATTATTTGGCAATTTTGTACCACCACTAACATTGGAGCAATCATAAATCCAATTTAATAATTCTGATAAATACTCAGAAAGTTTCAAAGATAAATACAACATTGCTTCAAAAACTACTGCCATAATATTAATGACAATCAATTTATATTTATTACTATCTGAATCTTCTATTTTTATATCAAATATCCCTTTACATAGAATCTGTAAATTTTCCAATTTAAGCAAAAATACAATGCATGCTGTTATTAAAGTAACTACAGGCCAATTAGACTCATTTATAAATCCCAAAAGTGTAATAAATATTGATAGGCCAAAAATCAATGATTTTTGCTTTTCCAAAAAAATTCTAACGCTTCTATATATTAAAAGACATAATGGTATAAACCATAGAATGAACATTGCTAGCGATTTATAACATTCTGGCAAACCCTTAGTTGTATCATAATAAATATATGCAGAAATACAAAAATATAGATAAACCTGGATAGAAGGTATTAAAAATAGAACTTTATTGTTCTTAAATTTTAAATAAATAAGAAACAATAAAAGTAATATTAAGTACACTACACAAATATTAATAATAGAATATGTTTGCTTTGAGTCTTGAATATTATCACTAACAACTGCAGCTATTGTAATACACAGTAAAAACGCAAATAATATAATTAAAAGCGCGCGTGCCACTAATGTGCAATTCCTAAGACTGTTAAAAAAGGAAGATAATTTATGGGTTATAGGCCAGTAAATAAAAAATCGGGCGACGCATAAATGCATCGCCCGCAAAACTTTCGTTTTCAAATCGTATTTAATAAGTTACTATGCTTACTGTACATTATGCACAATCTCTTTACACATACGAAAAAGGGCTTGGAGACTGATGCCCCTAGTAGCACCAAACCCAAGCCCTTTAACAAAACCGACTCGTTTCCCTAACAAACAAGCCAGCCAAACACTCAACAGTCACGCCCCCGAAAACCAGCGCACAACACTACCGTGAAGAAAGAGATTTGGCAAAACAGTAGAATCATGCAAAAGCCCGAAAGCAAACCCGCCACAAAACACTAAACAGCATTCGCAGCACGTTGAGTGAAAGATTTAACAAGTGAGCGCACCATACTCACATACAGTGCGCTCACAAATCATTAAACAATCAACACACTTAATGTGCTAAAAGCTTAGTGACGGATCTTGCGAAGAGCAACACCCATGCCAGCAAGCACAGAAGCAGCAACAGCAGCCAAAGCTACAGCAGCACCGGTCTTAGCCAATGGAGCAGCCTTCTTCTCGGAAGACTTCTTAGCTTCAGACTTCTTATCAGACTTCTTGTCGTTAGCCTTGTCATCAACCTTCTGACCATGACGCTTGAGGTAGTCAGCGACAGCTTTGCACTCGAGAGCATCTTCACCGTAAAGCTTCACACACTTCTTGTAATCCGTGTCCATATTGCCAAATGGAGTATGCTCATACTTATCTTTCTCGTCAGCCGCAACCTTAGCAGCCTTCTCAGCATTCAAACGATCAGCAAGAGCACCAGGGTCCTCAGTCTCATATTGCCAATTATCATCATCGTTAGCAGTCTGATCAGTCTTTGGAGTAGTCTGATCAGTCTTTGGAGTAGTCTGATCACCGGCACCCTCAGCGAAAGCTGGAGCCGCGAAAGCGAGACCGGAAAGCAAAGTTGCGCCAGCAGCGAATGCGGCGATAGCCTTCTTATTCAACATAATATTTTCCTTTCTTCTTCTCCACCACGCTTAAAACACATGGTGAAAAACATAAACCCACAAAATCAATCTCTTGTGGATAAACTTTCAGATAGAGCATCTAGCTGAAAGCTGTTATTAACATACCCCCCCCCGTTCGAAAAAGTCAAGAGCAGACGCACAACTCATTAACAGAAAACATTTATATTTTTACGGAAATATTTCAGTCAAACTATTTTTAAGAATAAAAAATACAGTATTATGCGTTACTTTTCGTAAAAATATCAATTTCAAGGTTTTTAAAGATTTTTCCCAGAAAACTCTCAGAAAACTCCTGAATACTCCCCCAACCAGCCGCAAAACCGTTGCAATATAGCCACTCTTGTGCGACACGCCGAAACTACATTTGCGTAAGCGCGACCGAATTCCCAATGCAATACCACACAAATCTACCCTGCCTTCGTCTTTACTGACTCAGGCAGTCCTCGCTTGCGTTGAAAGTCCACTGGACTTTCAACTTTGAGCAAGCTCGGCACTCCGAATTGCTTTCGTGCGCGCAATGCTACACTCAAGCAGGCCGTCGCGCCGCAAAACGTTGCAAAACAGCCATTCCTGGACGACACGCCGCGCGCCTACATGCGCCGCGAACTCTCTAGAGGCGTAACCTCTCCCATCACCTATTCGTTATTAATGCAGATAGCGTACTGCGCCAGTAACGCAAAACATCAATTATTCGTTATTAACGCAGAAATGCAGTAACGCAAGTAACAAAAACGCTGAAAACATGACTCAAAAGAGTACATTTTCAGCGTTTATAAGTTCTAAACTTAATTTACTACTTACCAGCCATGCTTTCGCATAAGCTACGCAGGCAATAAATCAGGCAGCGATGCTTGCAATATCCACTGGAACACCAGGAGCCATCGTAGAAGTCACAGTTACCTTAGTAATGTAACGACCCTTGATGGTGCTTGGCTTCAAGCGGCGGATTTCGTCTGCGACAGCCTTGAAGTTCTCTTCAAGAGCCTTAGCATCGAAGGAGAGCTTGCCGAAGAGGAAGGACAGGTTGCCCTGGCGATCCACGCGGAACTCAATCTTACCGCCCTTAATATCAGCAACAGCCTTGGCTACATCCATAGTCACGGTGCCAGTCTTTGGGTTTGGCATCAAGCTACGAGGACCGAGAACACGACCCAAGCGACCAACCTTACCCATCATGTCTGGGGTTGCAACAACTGCATCGAAGTCAAGGAAGCCACCGGCAACCTTTTCGATCAATTCGTCATCACCAACGATGTCGGCGCCAGCTTCCTGAGCCTCAGTAGCCTTTGGGCCACGAGCAAACACCAAAACCTTAGCGGTTTTACCGGTGCCGTTTGGCAAGTTCACAACGCCACGAACCAACTGATCAGCCTTGCGAGGATCCACATTAAGGCGCATAACAGCCTCAACGGACTCGTCGAAAGCGTGCTTTGGCATGCTCTGCAACAAAGCAATTGCTTCAGCTGGGGTGTACAGGTTATTGCGGTCGATCTTCTCAGCCGCTTCACGATACTTCTTAGAACGCTTAGCCATTTCTACACTCCCTTTCAGTCGGTAACGGTAATACCCATCGAGCGAGCGGTGCCCGCGATGATCTTCATACCGGCCTCGACGTCACGTGCGGAGAGGTCAGGCATCTTAATTTCGGCGATTTCGCGCACCTGAGCCTTGGTCACAGAACCAACCTTGTGAGTCAATGGATTCTCGGTGCCCTTCTGAATGCCAGCAGCCTTAAGCAACAAAGCAGCGGCTGGTGGGGTCTTCAAAATGAAGGTGAAGGAACGATCTTCATAAACGGTGATCTCTACTGGGACAATCTGCCCCATCTTGTCCTTCGTCTGGTCGTTATAGGCCTTGCAGAAGTCCATGATGTTCACGCCGTGGGAGCCTAATGCTGGACCCAGTGGTGGGGCTGGATTTGCCTTACCAGCCTGAATCTCGAGCTTAATAAGCGCGGAGACTTTCTTTTTCGGAGCCATAATATGGTTCTTCTTTCTTGTACAAGCGGTTCAAACGGTTGTTGCAAACGCTGATATAGTCGCTTCTTACAGAAGTAAAGCACTTACGAAACGTTGCTATAAAGCTGTTTTGCAGCTTCCTCCCGCATCTTGTATTGCTGTGCTGTGCTAGCGGATTCCTCCTCCAGTCACAAGCCTTCCTATTATGCCACATCTTCGCGACACGCTGCATTACGAAATCTGCAACTATTTTTACGCAGCTACTTTTGCGCAACTATCTTTGCGCAGCTATCTCAGTAGACAATTCGTTAAGTATAGCGTTTCTAGTCCACGCACTCACAGTCATTTTTCTGCGCTTTGCATCGGCTTCGATTAAATGCCAAACGGTATCACTTAACCTAACAGTACGCGGTTTCAACGGCTGAGTTTCATCTTCCTAAGCTCTTCCAGCAAACTCTGTAATAGTGGCACCAGGAAAATTATCTTCTGCCTCCTCAGCCCACTTATCAACAATATCGTCAGTAATAACGAACCCATTTTCCGCAGTATACGTATTCTTACTCATCTCGCATCCCTTATCTCTTGTAAAAATCCCTTTGTAAGACGATTCGCATGAATTATAAGTATTGCGTTGTTTTCAAGCTACCATATCATGCTTTACTTCTATGCTCTTAATACAAACTCCACAAATCTCGAGCAACGCTATAACTAACTCAGAGCAAATAAGAGAACAAGAGAATATCACATTTACTTAAGCAAATTATGAACTGAATAGTACTCTTTCAAAGAATCCTTAGTAATTTTTTGAACGCATATTGCCGAACTATTAGTAGCATCATAAGCATTCTTCCATGGATCCTCACGATGTGTCATAGCACTCAAATCACTACCAGAACACTCAGCAAACTTTTTGCACACTTTTTCCACAAGAAGCTTTTGACCATCTGTTAAAGAATCATCATTCAACTTATCAGTGCTAGGAAGCACAAACTCCCCTTTACGAATCAAAAACTTACCGCGATGCAATGCGAATAATTCTGGGCAAACAGGACCATTTCTCCATGCCTGAAAATCCTCGTTAAATAATGGATATCCAGTAGTAGCCAAAGAATACGCTTGCGAATAGTAAGCTAACTTCTGAAGCTTCATAGTAGTAATAGTTCCAGCAATATCAAGGATGTACGATGCCACGTTAAAGATTGTTGTCATACGCACCTCCCTTTGCGCAACTACATTTGCGCAACAGCAAAAGTTGGAAGTCTACTTCCAAGTTGAGCGCAAAACACTAGAACATTATAAAATGTTAAAACTCTAACTCAGGATTCTTTAACAACTCATCAAACATCGCATGATACAAGCGCAAATTCAAAGACTCTATTCGCGTAATAGTCGAAATTTTGCCGCCAGCATCTTTCGACGAAGCGCCACAAACGTAAACAGCCTCATCATCCGTTCCATAATCTATAACCACATACCTATCGTGATACTTTCTGCCAGCAGTCTTAAACTTCAAATCAACACCAGGACAATCGCTTACAAAATCACCCAACATGCTTTCCGTAAGCATATTCTTGCTCCTAGCGTTATCACTAAAAACTACGATTTCAACCCCTTCACCAGCAAACCGTAATAGTTCCAATGTTTTAAGACCAATATAATTATCAACAACGTAAATGCTTTTCTTAGCTGATTTATATATTTTGCAATACGCAAGATCCGCTTCTATTTTATTGCCGTCCATAAGAAGAAAATGTTTATACGAATCTGGATTAATAAAATTATCCATTACCTTATTAAAATCTTCCTTCGTTGCCATTTGAGATTTTATTTCCGCTATATCATTAGTATTCTGATTCGTTTGAATCGCAAGCTTAGCTAATTCCTTCGCGCCAATAAAATCCTTATTTTCAACAATATAATCCTTCATTTGCTTAAAGGTTCTAATAAGCGCTTTCGACTGAATTATGGCAAGTTCGCCTCTTAACACAGTCATGAGCATATAAATACCTTGCTCCGTAAAAGCATATGGAAGCTTTCTGCGACCACCCCAACTTGATGTAGAATTTTTCGACATCAAGTTTTTGAACTCATCAGCAGTTAGCTGAAACATAAAGTCATCATCAAACTTTTCTATGTTATTTTTTACCTGCTCGTTGAATCTTGCCGTAGTATACCCATATATTTCAGCAAGCTCAAAATCAAGCATGACTTTTTGATTACGAATGTTGTAGATTTTCTCTTTTATTGTTTCAGCGTCTATTATCATTCCAACAGACGCGTTTTTAGAGTCAGCGATAATTAGATTTTTATTCCCCTCTACCATAAGATCACTCCTAAAAAATGTGCGTAAAACCTAGCGCTGTACAACAAAAACTACATTTCTAACACAAAACCCATGAATCGCAAGCAATCAGGGTTATTCCCAAAAATCAATCACAAGCCATAAAACATCTAACAACTAGCAAAACTAGCATGCATCAGCGCATAAATATAATTCTATAAGATTCCACAAATAAAAAGCAACAAAAAAAATCGGTTTTAATACAAACGCACAGCACATTTATGTAGTGCGCTTGTACCTGATTTACGGCATGTCATGCCAAATCAGCCAAACGGCTAAGCCGTGAGGAATAAGTGCACTACATAGCAGCGCGAAGGCAGGTCGGAACGCTACACCAATCCACACATATAAAGTGGTAATATTACGAGATTCAAATCTTTTCTAACGCTAAGCTGTTTAGGAGCAAATACATAACTAGTTCCAATTCTTTTTGAAAACTTGTTCTTAAATTTATCAAGAGAAACTGTTTTAAACACATTCCCAGATTTAACTTCAATAGGAGATATACGCATTTTGCCAGCAGAATCCTGAAAAGCTTTAGAAATCAAAAAATCTATTTCCATAGTATTTTCCGAATTTTCTTTGTCTCTATTTGAATAGAAGAATAGGCGATGTCCAGATGCTATTAGCTGTTGCGCAACAACGTTTTCAACTAGCATTCCTTCATTAATTGAGATTTTTCCAAATAAAATTTCTTTATACAGATCATTAGACGCAATACTACTATCTGAAAGTATCATAGAAGTCAACAAACCGGTATCAGCCATATAACATTTTACTAACGCATCATCTGCATTAAGATTCAATCCCACATTTGGATCTGTAGATTTGTAGCAATTATTTGTAATACTCGCATCCGAAAGCCAAAAAAACGCATCCTTATAGTCACGCATACGAGCATTCTTACCTAAGGAAGTAATCCTATATCTTTTTTCATGTCTGGAAAGCTGTGCTGGTATTCCATCAAACACAGACATAACTTTCATTTCATAACCTTTTGCAAACTTTGCAGCATCCTGCCTATAGAGCGAAAGAATACGACGCTTAACCCTATCTACTCGAGCAAAATCTCTCGAATCAACATATTCATTTACAGACTGCGGCATGCCACCAACTAGCATATATTCTCTAAAAAGTTGCATCGCTTTTTTATGTAAAACATCTGGCAAAGGATTTAACTCATCAAATGAATCTTTAATAACTTTCGATAGATTTTCTTCTCCAAAAGCCCACAAAAATTCTTCAAAATCAAGAGGATACATGCGTTCTTCTTGTTCTTCAGATGGAATCAATATTGTTTCAACATTGTGTTTAATAGACAATAACGAGCCAGTCTCTATATAGTCGTATCTGCCATCTGCAACTAGTTGTTTTACAAATTCTCTAGCCTGTGGGAAAAATTGCACTTCGTCAAAAACCATTACCGATTCACGGTTATAAAGTTTCACACCATATAGTGCAGATATGTATGTAAAGAAAGTGCTTAAATCTGAACGATAATCTTCAAATAGCCGAAGCGCATCTTTTGATGCTTGCGAAAAATCAATAAGAATATAAGACTTGTATTCGTTTCTTGCAAACTCTTCAACTATAGTACTTTTCCCAACTCTTCGAGCACCTGTTACTAAAAGCGCTGTTGAACCGCGATCAGCATTCTTCCAATCGAGCATTTTTTGATAAAATTTTCGCCTTAACATATAACACCACTCTTAATTACCACAAAACCGTTGAAAATACTATTGTTTTATAGTATATATTTCACGAAAATCAATGTCAATTTATGCTAAATTTTCACGAAATCAGGGGTAAATATATGCCGAATTTTCACGAAAATCAAGGTGTTATTTCTCTAAATCTTCGCGACACGCTGCATTACAGCAATTCTAAGCAGTTATATGTTTGGCATGAGCAAGTAAAGCAGCACGGCGGTGGCGCTTGCAAACCGCGGCAATAATCATCGTCGTAAGAATCACAGCGCAACCAATAAGCGCGAGCACAAACATCGTCATCCAAAGCGGCCACTGCAACTTATCGCCCGGCGCGGAAACAGGATCCGGCAGCACGCGATAGCCTGTCACCAGCAATCTCTGCGTATTAACACCATACGGCGTACACGTAAGCAGCGTCGCCAGATCACGCCCATTCTCGCGTTGAAGCAACCTAATATCATGCGGATCGACCACGCTAATGCGGAATACCCTGTAACGCAGCGTCTCCCCCTGCACGTCAAAGTAGAAGAAATCACCCTTCTTCAACTCCACTAAATCATCAAACATGGTCGCATTTGGCAAACCCGTATGCGCCGTCACAACAGCGTGACGCGTTTTACCCCCAACCGGCAAATCTGTGCCATACAAGTGTCCAGCGCCATACGCCAAAACCTCCTGCGAACTACCGTGGTAAATCGGCAGCTTAACGCCAATCTTCGGGATTTTCACAATACCCATAATCCCCATCGGCTCATCCAGCTGCTTCGCATACTCCTTATACTCCGGCGTCTTCATATAATCCGTCGTGCCATCGTACGGATCAGCCGTAATAATCGACTTGTGGCGCGCATTATAACGACGAGCCGCGTTCAAAATCTTCTCTCTAGCGCTCGCAGTCTGCTTACGACTCAGCCGATCATAAGCTACAGAAATCTCCTTCGACACCTTGTTATTCCACAACGTTGACGCAATCGGGTACGTGAAGCACAGAATCGCTGCAAGCGCGAGAACGATTGGCTCTAAAATACGGCGGAGTTTGGATTTGGGTTTTTTAGCGGGTTTTGTTGCAGTTGCGGAGGCTGCGGTTTGCGTTGCTGTGGAGGCTGGTGTTGTTTCGGTTGCAGAAGCGACGGGTTTTGCTTTGAGTTGCTTGAAGAAAGCATATACTTTAACAACAGCGTCGTTTAATTTCATGCTTCTTCCTTGTAACGTTTATACACGTAAATTTTGTTTCAAATTACGCGTGAAAACACACGTTTTTAGAGCAAGTGAGTCTAGGATTTAGTTCAGTAAACCCTAGACTCACACTTTGCTATTAGACTACAAGACCAGCTTTAGAAAGCGGATCAAGCGTTCTGCTGCTGTTCCTCTTCTTTGCGATTGCGCATGTAGAGGAACACGCTTGCTGCAATCAAGCCCATGCCAGCAAGCGCAAACAGAATCACGCCAGCAGCACCAGTTGCAGGAAGATTGAACCAGAACTTGTTACCGCCTTTTTCACCATGCAATGGAATGTTAGGGAATTTCAAAGTATCAGGATTATCGTTGGTAGTTGTATCCTTAACAGTTATTTCCTTAACCACAGGAGACAAAGCAAATCCTTCAGGAGCCTTAACCTCAACAACGTACAGCGTTGAACCAGCTTCAGCCTTGTAAGGATTAGAGAATTTACCGCCTTCAACAGTAGTTTCATCAAATGCAGAAGCGGCCTTGCAAGGACTATCTTTCGCATCTACTGCTGTATTTTCCTTAAGAGACTTGGTGCACAAATCTGCTTTACCTTTGTCGGTAAATATCTTGAATTCAGCACCAGAAAGCTTTTTACTCTCATCTTCAGAATTGTACTTATCAACCTGCAAATAACCAAACTTGACTGTAGGCTTACTGCCATCAACATTAGGAATTATAGGATTCGGTGCAGTAGTACCCTCATCATGAGCTGGGAAGAAGCCAGACTTATTAGTAATAGTCTTATCTGTAGTAGAATCCTTGAAGGCTTTACTTATGTCAAACGCAAGCTCAACCTCAACTTGAGGAGCCTCAGATCCAGCAGCAACGTTATTCAACTTAGAAGCAATTTTCTTCAAACCTGCTTCAGTGAACTTCACAAGAATGCGAGTGTGACCAGCAGCAAGACCTTTAGTATCTCCAGCTGTAGCAATCTCAGCATTATCAGAATTAGCCTTTGCAGTAACGGTGTAGTCGTTGTTCTCACCCTTAGTAAGGGTAGAATCACTACCTGTACCGAACTTTACAGACTGCACAGCAGCATCAAGTCCCTGATTATTAGGTTCTGTAAACGCTGAGGTTGGAGCATCATCGAACACAGCGTAATCCTTGAGATTCTTCTCAGTCAAATCCTTGTCAATCTTAGTCTTGTTCACCTTTGCGGTAATTGTGTAGTAAATTTTATCTTTTACACCAGCAAAAATGTGAGATTTATCAACATTCTTCTTAATTGCAGAAGAAAGATCAATATTCTTTGGCTTAACTACAGGATTATACTCATACACAGTTGTGGTCTTGCCATTATCAGTCTTCTGTTCAATCAAAGGCAAAGTCATGTAGAAACTACTGAAATCGTAAGCACCATAACCATCAGGAACCTTCTCAACAATCTTATACAAACCAACAGAAAGATTATTAAGTGTAGACTTACCATCCTTGTCTGTAGCAGTCATATTGTGCACATCAGTTCCAGTTCCAAGAGTTACAACTCCAGCTTCTTCCGGATGAGCATTTAACTTAGAAACAATACCAGCAATCTTCTGCCAAGAATCATACTGAGCAAGATTCAAAGTAACATCATTAGTTCCTTCCTTAATGGATGCAACTTTAGTTACAGTGAAACTAACATCTTTAAGAGATTCAAAACCAGCAGGGCAAGATGTATCTTGCGTTTTGCCTGTCTCATTAGATGCGGACGCATTAGCAGTACTAGACGAAGCAACGGTAGTAGTAGTTGTAGAGACATCCTTTTTCCTGCACTTAACAATAGTTAAACTACCGGTTGTCGGAGCTTTACTCTCCCATGGAGCCTTAGAACCCTTATTAACAGAAGGTTGTGAAACACCAGGCTTATTAGCCCACGCAACGCTGGATACAGTTACAGCGCCGGCGACGCACAGCGTGCCAGCCATCGCGAGCGACGCCACCGCCGCCACGAATTTATTAGTGAACTTTTTCATGTTCACCCCTTTCATTGCTTTTTACAGCAAGTAGAAAATTGATTTGCATTTATCATGCTCATACGAGTAAAGTTTTAAAATTTTTGGCATTTACCTTGTGTTATCACGCTCCCGAATCCCGAAAGACTGCGCAATAAAACAATACGCAATAAAACAATACGCGAAACAGGAAGGCTTTATGCGCAAATGCGTACGTAATCGCCTTATGCGAAGCACCGCGAGTAAATGCACATACAACTGCTTTATACGTGATTGCATAAGCCTCGCCACCTTCCCAAAATTAATTTGCGACCGCGCTCATTTTGACTTACCACAAAGCCAGCAGCCAGCAGATTCACCAGTAGCGCTGCAAGAATACCCAGCTGCAAATTCCAACTCTGACCGCCCGTGTGCGGCAAAGTAAAATTGCTCACCGAATCAATATTGAGCGTAAAAGCAGCAAAATCCTTATGTTCTTTAAAAGATGCTGGAGCAGCAGTTAGAGCAGATTTTATTGAATCAGGAGTTAGACTGTCAGCCTTAGTATTTTTTATTGCATCATCAAACGTAGTGAGTGCTTTAGGCTTTAGCGCGTACACAACGCACTGGTAATTGCCAACAGCAGTAGGCTTCAAGGTCACTTCCATAGAAGCTTGAGATGCAACTTTATCCGCAGTACATTCTTTATCCCCATCATTTGCCTTATTGCATCTAGTTTGCTTCGTATCCTCAGGCACACTCAGACCAAGCTCGGCAAGATTACTGCTCCAAGTTTTGTATACAAGAGGCTCCTCAGCTTGCGGCGATCCAGCAGTTTGAGACGGTTGCGACGGTTCAGAGGGTTGCTCAGATCGCGAGCCAGAATCCTTCTTCTTGCCCTTCGAGCAGAGCACGCGCAATGTAATCTTATTCGCGCTATCCGCCGCAGAAGTAGCATCAACAAACGGCTTAAGCTCCATACCGAGCATCGCAGAAATCTTGTTATTCTTGCTAGTCAACGCATTAGAGCCCTTAAAAGGATAAACATTAAGCGCAAGCTTATCATCATCTCCAACTTGGATTTTTACAGTCTTATAATCCCAGTCAACACCTTGTTGAATATCCGCCTTATTGTCCCACTTATCTTCAACAATGTTTCCCTCAAACAGGGACTTCTTACCTGCATCATCTTTGACTTTTTTATTAAACTCGTCTGATACTGTAGAACTTTCGAAATGTTTACCTCCACCGCTACTTACTAACTTAGTATCCTTAATAGCAAACACTTTGCACTCAAAAGTCCCAGCCTTTGTAGGCGTGCCACTAATCCAGCTTTGAGATTCCTCAGTATAATCATCATTCTCATATACAGCAGAATCCTCTGCACCAGTAGAAGGTCGATCCTTACCATCCATGTGCTTGAACTGAGTCTGCGTACCTAAACTCAAACCATTAACACTGTCTAACGTATAACTATCGGCACTATCACTAGTTTCTGCACTACCATTAGTACTAGTCTCTTTATGGCAAATCATATGGTGATGAATATAACCAGGCTCTTCTTTGGATTGAGAATCAATAAAAAGCTTATTAGTAATAGCTTTAGACTTCTGTTTTATAATAATTTTGTCATCGCTTACAGGAACTTTATCATTCTCTTTCCTAAAATCGTATAAGCTCAGCGATAAATCATTTTTTGATATATCAGATTCGTCAATTTTTACACTTACATCAATTTTTTTACCTTTTGTATCAGTAGGGTGGTATATGCCAATTTTGAATGTATAACTACCGCGATCCCATTTGCCTGGGCGCAACGTAACAGAACCATCAAAGCCTGTTTTATCTTTACTAGTATCCTTAACTTTAGTGGCACCATTATCTTTTTCAAAATTCGCCCAACTTGGTACAGGATCTTCACCATCTTTTTCTAACGTAAACCACAAGCCGCCTGGTACACCGGTTTGTTTTCTAGTCTTTCTTAATTTGAACTCTGGGGTAATAGTTCTAGTTTCACCACGCTTTATTAAAATAGTCTTACCATCATTATCTACAGTAGGACTACCAATATTGTAGCTAATCTTGTAGCATGAACTTAAACTCTTCTTCCCCTTGCACTCTTTCGGAAGCTGAGGATCTTCATTCGCACCTCTGTCAGTGCCTTTAACAGCTTTCGTAGAATCAGCAGCTTTATTTTTAGCATCTTTAGCTTTTTTATTTACAGCAGTCTCAGACTTAGCTTTATCGACAGACACATCTGCATTCTGCTGCTTTTCAACAGGCTTCGATTCCTTATTATCTTTATTTAAAGTACTTGAAGTATCAGTATTTTTCTTATTAGGCTCAGTATTAATAGATTCACTCTGCTTAGTCTGCTGCTTATTCTCATCATCATTTTTAGCAGAACCAGACTTAGCACCTTCAACCTTCTCAGTAACAGTAGTATTCTCACCAGCACTCAACGCATAAGTTGGAGCAATCACAAAAGTAGCAAGCAACATTGTAATTGCCACGAAAAAAGCAAATAACGAACGGCGAATTGAGCGCACTAGTCGAAGGAAACGGCTAAATATATGCGAATTAAACATATACACCTACCTTCTAATTCGCCCTCTTATATCATAATGTCGTTATTACAACGGCACTGAAAAACTCGAATTCTCGCTAAAATTCTCTGCTAAAAACGCTCTTCTCAAACACTCAGCACTATACCCCCCCCACGCCTATTTGCAAGCCAAACTAAATATTTGGAAATATTTATTATTTACATTGATAAAAGCACTGTAATTGCAAGAAAATTTAGGATTATTTCCCCATTTTACGGCGTGTCGCGGTAAATAAACAAAACTAAGCAAAAGCAAGCAAAGCAAAAAACAAAAAATAAACAAAACAAAAAAACCGGAGTGCAATACGCACCCCGGTCTATAAAATCTACAAAAGCTAGCTACAAAAGCCTAGGCTTTCAGCTCAAACAATCGGCTCCACTTGGTTGAATCCAAGCTCCACAGGAGTTTCACGTCCAAAGATGGAAACCAACACCGTAAGCTTCTGAGTTGTAGGCTCCACATCCGAAACCACAGCTGCCATCGTTGAGAATGGACCGTCGGTAACTGTTACCTGATCGCCAACCTTGTAAGCAACCTCAACCTTACGCTTACGTGCTGCAGCCGGCTTATCGCCAGCATTCTTCAAAGCTTCAGAAGCAATCATCGGAGCCATCATTGACACAACTTCTTTGCGGCTCAATGGTGCAGGCTCTCTAGAAGGACCAACGAAACCAGTCACGCCCTCAGTCTCGCGCACAATACGGCGAGCGTTCTCATCCGGCCACATGCGAATCAACACATAGCCTGGCACACGCACGCGAGTAATAACCTTCTTACCCTTTTCCGTATGCTTCTCGACTTCTTCCATAGGAACTTCAATCTGGAAAATTTTATCTTCCAAACCAAAGTTCTGCACGCGAGATTCAACGTTAGTTTTTACGCGCTTTTCGTAACCAGAATACGTGTGAAGAACGTACCACTTGCCTTCCAAAGTGCGAAGTTTCTTAGAAAATTCTGCTACAGCGATTGCGCCGGCATCAGTTGGGTCGGCTTCGTTCGCATCGTCAGCATCAGTAGTTTCATCAGCATCGCTAGTTTCGCCAGTTTCGTTAGAAGTATCAGCAGCACCGTCAGCAGCAGCTGCACCATCAGCTACATCAGCTTCAACATCAGCAGATTCCTCAGCCACATCAGCTTCAACGGACTCGCTAGAAGCAGCAACTTCATTATTCACAGCTGATTCGTTTGCTTCGTCAGCATCATGAGAAGCAAAAGCCTCATCAGCTTCACTTGCTTCTTCGAAATTGAATTCATCAGTCATCTTGCATACACCTTCAAAATTTCAACTCAGCCAATTTCAACTCAGCCGAACAGCCACATTACGGACTTACCCAAACCGAAGTCCATGCAGGTGACGAAAGCCATCAAAAATACAACAAATATGAAAACTGCAGACGACCAAGCAAACAACTCTTTGCCATGAGGTGCAATAACCTTGCGCGTCTCGTCAATAGTTTGCTTAACGAACATGCCAATACGCACGAACAAGTTATGCTTTACTGCTTTCTTAGTACTGCGTGCCTGCGCCATGCTTGAATCCTTCGTGTAAAAACTTGAACAAAAAACTGGCAGGGACGGCGGGACTCGAACCCACAACCTACGGTTTTGGAGACCGTTGCGCTACCAATTGCGCCACATCCCTAAGGTGAACTCGCTCATCATACCCCAAAAGGAACGAAATAGCAAACCGCCAGATAGACATACTATCTCATGGGCATGATTTCGTTATATCGTCGCACAAAAAGCGAGTGTCGCATTGTGCAACGGCAAGCAAGTTCTTATTTTGCAATACATACTTGCTTAAGCTTCAACCCACTTCTTCATGCGACGCATGCCCTCAGCAAGCTGGTCGTCAGCAAGAGCGCAAGAGAATCGCAAATAGCCAGGAGCACCAAAAGCTTCTCCCGGAACCGCAGCAACATGCGCTTCGTCAAGCAACATTTCAGCAAATCGAGAAGAAGTATGCGGCAGTTCGCGCTTCTCGCCAAGCGGACGCTCAAGCAACGCCTCAATGTTAGCAAACGCATAAAAAGCGCCGTGAGGAAGAGGGCAAGTAACGCCGTCAATATTGTTCAACGCTTCCACAATTGCTTTGCGTCTAGCATCAAAAGCCTCACGCATAGTGGCGACCACATCCAGCGAACCGCCGACTGCAGCAATTGCTGCGCGCTGTGAAATATTAGAAACATTAGAAGTCATATGGCTTTGAAGCTTAATTGCAGCTTTAGCAACATCTTCCGGCGCCACCATCCAGCCAACACGCCAGCCAGGCATTGCGTAAGTTTTAGCAACACCATTCAAAATCAGCAGCTGCTCGCGAATTTCCGGCACCTCGACGCCAATATACGAAGTCGAAATGCCGTCGTAATGCAAGTGCTCGTAAATCTCATCAGAAATAACCCAAATATGGTGTTTTACAGCCCACTCGCCGATTGCGCGAATAGTTTGCGCGCTCCAAATAGCACCTGTAGGATTCGAAGGCGAAGTTACGATAATTGCGCGCGTGCGTGAAGTGCGAGCGGACTCAATTGTCTCAACATCTGGCTCAAAACCGCGATCTGCACCTGCCAAAACCGGCACAGGCACGCCGCCTGCAAGCTTTACTGCTTCCGGATAACTCGTCCAATACGGAGCTGGAATAATAACTTCGTCGCCATCATTTAAAAGAATTTGGCAAGCTTCGTACACAGCTTGCTTTCCGCCGTTTGTAACTACGACTTGATTTGAGGAAACTTCGTATCCGGAATCTCGCTGCACTTTACGAGCAATTGCTTCTCTAAGCTCAGATAAACCTGCAGTAGCAGTATAACGATAGTTGCGCGGATCTTTACACGCTTGTGTTGCAGCATCAACAATGTAAGAAGGAGTAGGAAAATCTGGCTCTCCTGCACCAAAGCTTACGACGTCAATTCCGTCAGCTTTCATAGCTTTTGCCTTGCCGTCTACTGCCAAAGTTGCGCTCGGAGCGACTCGGTTAATACGCTCGCTTAATACGCGCCAATTTTCTGAGGATGAAGTTTCTGCAATATTCTCTGCCATGATTTACAGTGTAACCTTAAGCCGCGAAACGGGCGAAACAAGCGAAACTGTCGAAAACACCAAACCAACCGATGAAATCGACAAAACACAAGCCGCTAGCAATTACACAAGCACGAGATTATCGCGATGAACCACCGGATGCGCATACTGACGGCCGAGTGATTCTTCAAGCTCATCGCTCGTACGCCCCATAATCTCCGGAATTTCCTCCGCGTCAAAAGCCACTAAACCCTTAGCCAAATGGTTACCCTGCTCATCGTCAATCCACACAGGATCCGTCGCCGAAAACTCGCCGCGCACACCAACAATACCAGCCGCAAGAAGGCTCGCACGTCCGCCGCGCACAGCTTTAGCAGCACCAGAATCAACCACCAAAGTTCCGTGCGGATTAGACGCAAACCCAATCCAAAGTCGCCTAGAAGAATCGCGCGTATGCACCGGCGCAAACACAGTGCCAACAGCATCTCCAGCCAGTGCCGGACCAGCATTTCCAGCGCAAGTAAGCACGGTTGGAATACCCGAAACTGCCGCCACATGCGCGGCTTCCAGCTTCGTCACCATACCCCCAGTACCTACACCCGAAACGCTTGCGCCAACTTTCACTTCTTCTAAAGCACGCGTCACATCTGGCACAAAGCTCACTCGTTTTGCGCCAGGTTCGCTAGGCGGCGCAGTATAAAGCGAATCCACATCTGTAAGCAGCACAAGCGCTTCTGCACGCACAATATTCGCAACTAATGCTGCAAGTCTGTCGTTGTCACCGAATCGAATTTCGTTGCTAGAAAGCGCATCATTTTCGTTTACGATTGGAATTACGCCAAGTTCAAGAAGCCGCAGCATTGTGCGCTGAGCGTTACGGTAGCGAGACGGCGAAATAGTAACGTCCGCAGTAAGAAGCATTTGCCCGACTCTGAAACCAAATTGCGAAAATGCTGCTTCGTATTGAGCCATAAGCAATCCTTGACCAACTGAAGCTGTTGCCTGCTGAGTTGGCACATCTTTAGGACGCTCATTAAAGCCGAGCAAACCAAATCCAGCTGCAATTGCACCAGAAGACACAAGCACAATGCGAGCACCTTGCATTTGCGCGTGACTTATTGCAGTCACAAGAGCGCGCAACTTTTGCACATCCAGCTGCCCAGACGCGCTCGTAAGTGAGCTTGAGCCAACTTTTACAACGATTGTGCGCGCCTCACGAATTGAACACCGAACCCCATCTTCGGTAAGCTCAATTTCTGGATTATTCATAAGATTCCCCTTGACCTTGATTTTTCTAGTTTTTCTGCTCTTCTCCACGACCAAACAAACTATTTTCATCATGGCGATCGTCATCCACAGAAGGATCCGCCCAGTGACCCGACTTTCGCTCAGCCATCATCGCGTCTCGAACTGCGCTCTTTGCATCCATCATGCTGTGATAATCTCGTCTACGCTCAGCATTCGTGCGCCTTGCTCCGCGAGGATCGTTCGCTTCGATTCGCAAATCCTTGCCACGCGCACCCAAGTTAGCGCCGTCCAATCCTTCTGCACCGGCAGCGATACTTGGATCCCAGTCGAAGCAAACCATATGATTCCCAGTGCCAATACGAATTTCGTCTCCTGGACGCGCGCCCTTCTTGCGCAATTCATCCTCAACGCCAAGCTTTGCCAAGCGATCCGCCAAATAACCAACGGCTTCGTCGTTGTCGAAATTCGTTTGTATAACCCAGCGCTCAGGTTTTGCGCCAGTAACAGTGAACCAAAAATCACCATTTCTGTCTTCCTCGCGCTTAATTTCAAAGTCTGCACTATTTCCACGTCCATCATCGCGGCGACGACGCAAAGCTGAAGTCTGCTGCTCAAGAGGCTGGATGACAACACGCTCTTCTTCTCGTGCTGCTTCCTCGGCAGCGAGCTTCTCGCGCATCTTTTCAACCAATCGTCCAAGCGCAAAACCGAGCTCTTTCAAGCCTTCGTGAGACGCGGTAGAAATCTCAAATACAGTCAATCCCATTTTCTCAAATTCACCGCGTACAAAATCAGCCAATTCTTTAGCTTCAGGCACATCGACTTTATTTAGCACAATAATGCGCGGACGCTCTGGAATTGGGATTGCACCCAACGGAAGCTCAAGCTTATCAGCGTATTGCGCAAGCTCATGCTCAAGAGCGTGGTAATCGCTAATTGGATCGCGATTTGGCTCCAGCGTTGCGCAATCGATTACATGCGCAATAATTTCTGTGCGCTCAATATGACGCAAAAACTCAAGACCTAAGCCTTTTCCTTCGGAAGCTCCTGGAATTAAGCCTGGAACGTCTGCAATTGTGTAGCGATAGTTGCCGAAGCTTACAACACCTAGGTTTGGCACCAAAGTAGTAAACGGATAGTCAGCAATTTTCGGCTTAGCTGCACTAATTGAAGCAACTAAGCTTGATTTTCCTGCAGAAGGGAATCCAACTAAAGCTACGTCTGCGATAGACTTGAGTTCCAAAATTACATCGCGTTCTTCGCCAGGCTCGCCTAAAAGCGCGAATCCTGGGGCACGACGAGTTTTGTTTGCGAGTGCTGCGTTGCCAAGACCGCCGGCACCCCCCTGCGCCACAACGAATTTGTCTCCAACATGTTGCAAATCCGCCAAAACTTCGCCAGGTCGCTTTTGAGAGCCTGCGACACCGCGTGCTGTAAAAACAACAGTTCCAACAGGCACCGGAAGCACTAAGTCTGCACCTTTTGAACCGTCTTTAGTGTCACCTAAGCCCATCGTACCGTTTTCTGCAGTGCGGTGAGGCATGAAGCGGTAGTCAAGTAAGCTGTTTGCGTTACGATCAGCTACAAAAATAACGGAACCACCGTCACCGCCATTACCGCCATTTGGACCCGCTAATGGCTTGTACTTTTCGCGACGAACTCCGGCAGATCCGTTTCCACCATCTCCGCCTTTTACATGCACTGTTACGCGGTCTACAAAATCACTCATACTGCTACCTTACTCGAAGATAAACACTTAAATTCTCGGGAACATGCGAGAACAAAAAAGCCGCACCGAACGGGGGTGCGGCTTAAACGTTTTATTGTCGACTTATTGTCGAATCTGTTTAGGCTTAGCTAAGATTCAGGCGGTAACAACGTCAACAACCTTGCGGTCGCGACGAATACCGAACTTCACATTGCCGTCCACCAAAGCGTACAGCGTGTGATCCTTGCCCAAAGCAACGTTCTGACCTGCGTGGAACTTAGTGCCGCGCTGACGAACGATAATGTTGCCAGCCACTACAGCTTCACCGCCAAACTTCTTAACACCAAGATATTGCGCTTGTGAGTCGCGACCGTTGCGCGAGCTAGACGCACCCTTCTTATGTGCCATCTCACTGTCCTTTCAGGTTTATAACACCGTCAATCAGGCGATGGCCGTGATCTTGACGAGAGTCAACTTCTGACGATGACCCTTGCGACGAGCCACACCAGTCTTGTTCTTATACTTCATAATGCTAATCTTTGGACCTTTGGCTTCGTCGTTCAAGACTTCTGCCTTCACCGTGATCTTAGCAAGATCCTTGGCACTCAAGGTTACCTTAGCACCGTCAACAACGAGCGCGACCGGGAATTCCACGGTATCGCCCTTCTTTGCATCGAGACGGTTCACGAGAATGGCGTCGCCAACCTCGACCTTCTCTTGATGGCCACCGGCCTTCACAATCGCGTACATAATTCGTTCCTTAGCTCAATTGAAAGCTTACTTTTGCCTTGCGCACAGCAAAACACGCGCGGCAAGACACCGACTATCAAAAATACACCTACCCATGTACTAACGTCAAGTCGCTAGATTCATGAGTCAATGCAGACAATATTCAATATTGTACTCAAGGCATATACTTAGTCACTATTCAGAGGCTCAATCATCACTTTCTGTAGTTTCTTGCATAATTTCCTGCGTATTATCTTGCGCAGTTTCCTGCATAGTTTCTTGCGTAGGTTGCTCCGCAGTATACTCAGCAATCTCTTGCGTAGTATCCTCTAAATTATTTTCAACTAATTCTTCAGAAGTTTTATCCACTTCACTAGTTTCCGCGGTTTCGCCAGCATCCACAACTTCGCTAGTTTCATCCGCCTTAGAAGATACAGACTCTTCATCAGAATTCAAAAAATTGCTATACTGCGTTTCTTCTTCAGATTTATGAGCTGCGTCAGTAATTACAGACGCGGCAGCTATACGCGCTAACTTAGCTCTCACTTCCGCACTAGAACCCTGCTGCTTAACAGGCGCAGGCTGTTCCGTTGCGCTTCCGTGACCATACTTGTTTGTTTTAACAAAAGGATCTCCGCCCTTAAGCGCGTAAGGATCTGCATATTCCGAAGAAACAGTAGGCTCATCGTGCAAAATAAACCCACGTCCCTTGCACGTTGGACACTCTTCAGAGAACGCTTCAACTAAGCCTTGACCAACGCGTTTACGCGTCATTTGCACAAGACCAAGAGACGTAACTTCAGCAACTTGATGCTTCGTGCGATCCCTAGCCAAGCATTCCAAAAGCCTACGCAAAACTAAATCGCGGTTCGCTGGCATAACCATATCGACATAATCGATCATGACCATGCCACCAATATCGCGCAAACGAAGCTGGCGCGCAATCTCTTCAGAAGCCTCCAAATTACAACGAGTAACCGTTTCTTCCAAAGACTTACCACGCCCAATAAATCGTCCAGTATTCACATCGATCGTAGTCATTGCTTCCGTACGGTCAATCACGATAGAGCCACCAGCCGGCAAATAAACCTGACGCTCCATACCCTTACGAAGTTGACTATCAATCTGCCACTTATCGAAAACGTCCTTGCCTTCATGCTCAGCAGGATCCCAATATTCAACCTTGCTGCGCAAATCTGGAGCCATCATCTCAAGATATTCATCAATTCGCTGACGCACTCCCTCGCCTTCAACAATAAGCTTTTGGAAGTCATCGTTGAAAATATCGCGCACAACACGAATTGCCACATCAGGCTCACCCTGTAACAGCTTAGGGCGCTTTCCATGCAAGTATTCTTCGCGCTTAGCTTCAATGCGCTCCCACTGCTTAACAAGCGAATCTAAATCTTTTTCAATCGACTCCTCGCTTGCGCCGTCAGCAGCAGTACGAATAATAACGCCCATATCTTTTGGTGCAATCTTCGACACAATAGCACGCAAACGCGAGCGCTCTCGATCCGAAAGCTTGCGACTCACACCGGTCATGCCGCCAGATGGCACAAGCACTAAGAAACGCCCTGCAAGAGTTACTTGCGAAGTCAATCGAGCACCCTTATGCCCAATTGGATCCTTAGTAACCTGCACAAGCACAGGATCACCAGACTTAAACGCAAGCTCAATCCTACGAGGCTGACCTTCAAGACGAGCCATATCCCAATTAACTTCGCCTGCATAAAGCACGCCATTCCTGGCTTGACCAATATCTACGAATGCCGCTTCCATGCTTGGAAGCACGTTTTGAATGCGCCCAAGATAAATATTTCCAACAGTAGCAACTTCTTGAATATCAGAAACATAATGTTCTACAAGAATATTGTCTTCAATAACGGAAATTTGCGTGTGGCGATCGCGCTCACGAACAACCATTAATCGTTCAACATTTTCGCGACGAGCAAGGAAATCTTGCTCCATAAGAAGGTTCTGACGGCTACGCTCACGTCTATTATCTCTACGTCGTTGGCGCTTTGCCTCAAGTCGCGTAGAGCCTTCAATATCCGTAATTTCGTCTATATACTGCTGCTTGCGCGAGCGGCGAGAAGTTAAGTCATCCTCGTTCGCATTAGTGTAGTCGGATGACTCTTCCTGAGAAGACGCGGAATTTGCGTCATCGGAGGATTTAGAACGGCGGCGACGACGGCGACGCGTATAAAGAGTTTCTTCCTCATCTTGCTCACGAAGTTCTTCTGGATCTGGAATTAAATCGCGATCTTCTTGAGAAACTTCATCTATTCTTGCGCGTTTTGTGCGAGAATTCGCGTCATCGTCAAGATCGTTAGAAATATCGATGTCAAAATCGCGACTTTCGTTGCGACTTTCATTTCGATCAGTGCGAGAGCTACGACGGCGACGACGGCGACGCGTAATCATTATTTCATCGTCATCGTTGCCATTATTTGCATTATAATCGTCGTTTATACCTCTGTTCTCGCCTTCGTCACTGCTATTGCGGCTATCTCTGTTATCTCTGCTATTGCTACCGCCTCTGCTGTCTACTGCACCATTTTCATTTCGAACGTCATCATCATTAGAAATGTTATTCGACATATTGCGACGATTAGAACGCCTATTTGAAGTATTTTCCGCAGATAAAATATCGCTAACATCAAGAGTTTCATCGATGCGCGTATCAATGGGAGCATAAACAATATTGTCGTATGCAAGATCCTCTTCAATTTGCTCAACTTCAGCTGCAGCACGTCGCTCAACAGCATTCAATCTGCGAGAACGGCGAGAACGCTGGCTTTTGCGAGTTTTTTCATCGCGATCATCTTGCGAATCCTGAAAATTCTTAGCGTACTCAGAATCTTGAGAATACATAGAATGACTTGTTTCACGCGATGTTTCACGACTATTCCCTCTGCCACTATCACGCTTTATTTCGCTTGAATTCTCACGTCTTTCAGAACGTGACTTGCGTTCGCTACTATCACGGCTATCATGACTATCGCGACTATCACGGCTATCGCGGCCGTTGCGGCTGTTGCGCCTTCCGCGAGAAATATCACGTAAATCATCACGCAAATCATCATTCAAGACATCACGCGAGTTGTCACGCAAGTCATTACGAGAACTGCTGCTTTCTTCACTACGATTGTTCACTACCTTAGGAAGAACTGGCTCCTGGAATAGGAGCGAAGTTATCGGGCGCGATTTAACAACATGCGGCTCAGAATCCTTCGTACTAGAATCCTCAACTTTTAGTTCCATTGCTTCTCCAGCCGCACCGGCACCACGAGTAACTCGTCGACCGCGACGGCGACGCGTAACGCCAGAGCTTTGCTGCAAAGTATCGCCGGCAGCTATATTACTTTTCGCAAAATCTGTAGATTGCATTATTCCGGACATTTCCGCAGAAGTAGCGGTTTTAGACACAGTTCTACTATTTTCAGCTTCAAATTCATTGAAGCGTTCTCTTATTATTCTGGGCACTATGCTCCTCACGAGACGCTGCATCGTCTCGCATCCCTGGCTTTAAGTTGAGCACGCACGTGCGCGAGCCACCCCAAAGCTCTTTACAAAGTCTAGCTGCGCGACAGCGGACGCCAGCCTCGGAAAACGCTCACGAGGGGATCGACGCCATCGATTGCCTGGCGGCTTGCAGTGCCACCGCTCTCTAGTATGCCATATTGCCGAGTCAAATATATGACTCGTTGAATATTAAAATTTGCATCGCTGTTTTAAGCCAATTAGCAGTTACTAAAAATTCCAATAATTTCAAACTCATCCATAACGCACATAAAAGTTGCGTATCTCTCCTATAGTTACAACATAGGTTCGCACGCATGCAATTTGCGTGCAATTAACGAATTTTGGAGGCAAGAAATGGGCTTAATCAGCGCAATGCAAGGCTTTTGCGTAATTGGCATTGTTATTGCTGCAGGCTACGTTACTGCTCGCATGCGCGTTGGCGGTTCACAGGCTCAAATGGTCCTAAATCGCGTAAGTTTTTTCGTTTCCAGCCCTTGCTTAATGTTTGCAATACTTTCTAAAGAGCCTATTTTTGAGATTTTTCACTCTTCGATTTTTGTTGCATTCTTTTCTGCAATGATTGTTGGAGTTGCGTTCGTGCTGCTTAATCGCTTTTGCTTCCATCTTCCTGCAGCCGACTGCACTATAGGTGCTCTCAATTCTCTTTATTTAAATTCAAACAATATTGGCTTGCCGGTTGCGACTTATATTTTGGGAAATCCTGCGCTTGTTGCTCCGATTTTAGTTATGCAACAGGCTGTATTTACTCCTGTTGGTTTGACGGTTCTCGACATTACAACTACTGGAAAATGTTCGCTTAAACGCATCGCTCAGCAGCCTTTAAAACAGCCACTTTTAATTGGTTCGCTTGGTGGAATTATTATTTCTGCAATTTCCGCAAAAGTTGGCTACTTCCCTGTTCCTAATTTTCTTTACGATCCAATTAAGATGATTGGCGATTCTGCAGTTCCAATGATTTTAATGGCTTTTGGAATGTCGCTTTACGGAAGCAAACCTTTACGAAAAGATTCCAATCGCGCTGCTATTGCCACGGTTGCTGTGCTAAAAAATCTTATTATGCCTGCAATTGCATTTTTGCTAGCTTATTTTGTTATGGGTTTTCGCGGGGCAACTTTGTACGCGTGCGTTGTGCTGGCTGCGCTTCCAACCGGTCAAAACGTTTACAATTATGCTGCGCGCTACAACGTCGGCTTAAGTTTTGCGCGCGACGGCATACTGTTTTCTACTGTCACTAGCCCAATTTGCATAGCAGTAATCGCCGCTATTTTGGGGTGATTAATCCGCGCGCAATCGTAGAACTTTGTAATCACAACACTTTGTAATCATCTTGCTTTTTGAGCAAGAAGCAGTTTGCATGCTTCGCGCACAACGTCCCCAATCTTCACACCCTGCTTATCTGCAGAAGCCTTTAGAGCATCAGCATCTTCAGCAGATATACGAAAAGTTATAGGCAACATAGCTTCTTTGTAAAGAGGCGGTCTGCCGAGCGGCTTTTTAATACGCAAATTACCAGCTTTACCGTGATATTTGCCTTTTTCAGCATCACTTTCCCATTTATCAAGCATTTCATCAGTGACATCAACGCCACCTTCACCACGAAAATTAGCCATAATCACTCCTACCTATCTTCTACCAAAAATTTGTCTAATTTCTTCTTGACTAAATCCCATTTCAGCAAGAAACTTTTTAGTTGCAGGCACTACATGAAAAATAATCCATTCCCCATCTTCGCCCTTATATGCAATAAGTTCCGTAATAACTCCGCGAGAATCCCAAGCAAGTGAAAGCATCTGACTAGGCTCATATTCACCTTGCCTGGGAAGCTCGAAGATTCTCATTGTCAATAAAAGCGGAAAGAGCTCATATTCACCTTGCCTGGGAAGCTCTCTACAAGATGAGTTCCACATATTTATTACTTCAGTTTCGCTGAACCAAGGTCGTTTTCGAATAACTCTAGGATGCACTAAAACCTTCATAAATATTATCTCCCAACTCTCAATACTTTCGTATACGAAATATTATCACATTGTGCCAGAGATTATCAAAATATGGCTAATCGAACTAATAAAAGCATGCAAAAAGCCTAATGCAAATTGGCAAAAGTTGGAAGTCTGCTCTCAGATTCCGCAAAACTAACTCATACTTGGAAGTCTACTTCCAAATTGAAGCTACCTTTGCGCAGCTATCTTTGCACAGCTAACGAGTCGAGGCAAGAGAATCAAGACACGCGCGGAAACTGTACTGCACACGTACCAGAAGACGAGGTAAATATCAGCATTAAGTGCAGAATTAAAAAGTGATTAAACTCAACTTTTTAACACGGAATCCAAACTCTTTATTCCAGGATTATTCAAATTCTCAAGAGATAAAATCTGCGCTCGCGCCAAATTTCTAAGTTCCACCATTCGATCTTCCTGTGGTAAACCCTTAGAAATCAAAACAGCATTATAGCTTTCCATATTCGCCAATACCAGAAGTTCATTAATACTCGCCTCGTCTCGAATGTTTCCTTTTGACTTAGGATTTGCGTCTCTCCATTGCTTAGCAGTCTTATTAAACAATGCAACATTTAACAAATCTGCTTCATTTGCATACTTATACATCAACTGCTCAGAAGTCAAATCCTTCAACAAATATTCTTTAATAGCATCCGTATGAATCTTGTAATTAATCTTCGAAATCTCACGGTTCAAATTCCAATTCAACGAAAGCCTGGAACCCTCATCAGATTTAAGTCTTTGATAATCTTTGATAATATATAGTTCAAATTCTGCTGAGATCCAAGCCGCAAACTTAAATGCTATATCTTTATGAGCGTAAGTTCCGCCATTCTTACCAGATTTGGAAACTATGCCAATAGCATTTGTTGATTCTACCCATCTTTTAGAAGATAAAGTAAAAGCATTAGAACCAGCCTCATTCTTAAAGGAGTCGAATTCGACCCCTTTAAAATTAGGATTGTTAATACTCTCCCACAATCCCAAGAACTCAATAGTATTCTTCACTCTCAGCCAGTTTTTAACAACATCTTTAGGCTCTTCTTTGTTTTTATATCTCGCAATATCGGTTAAACTAACGTAATCATTCCTAAAATCTTCCGTATAAACCTGAATTGTAAAGCCTTTTGCTGTAATAATATCTTTTTTAATATTTGATGCATTAGACATAATTGCCCCGTAATATTTACGCAAATTTACGCAATTAGTTGCTTTATTTGATTTGTTTACTTTATTTCTATGCGCTTAACACAAAACCCATGAATCACAAGCAAAATTACAAAATCAAGCACAAGCCACAAAACATCTAACAACTAGCAGAAAACTAGCATGCACCAGCGCATAAGTAGTATTTTATAAGATTTCATAGATTAAAAGCAACGCAAACACGTAGATAAAATAAAAAAGTTAAGTCCCAAAACAATACTCTAAATAAAATTTCGCAAGTTGGAAGTCTACTTCCAAGTTTAGTGCAAAATGGCAAAAGTTGGAAGTCTACTTCCAAATTCCGCAAAACTAACTCATACTTAGAAGTCTACTTCCAAATTGAAGCTATCTTTGCGCACTTACCTTTGCGCAACTAGCGAATCGAGGCAAGAGAATCGAGACGAGCGCGGAACGACGGCCAATCAGTGCGCATTGCCGTAAGCAGCTTCAGCTTAGGCACGTCGTCAATCGGCACCCACTTAATTTCCATACTCTCGTCGTCGTGCGCGCAAGGATCCACACTATGCCCCGGCTTTTCAAACGCAAAAACCGTTGTATAACACCAATTTCCATGATCTTCGCGGTAAGCTCCAACAACTTCAATATCTCCCGAAGTGATATTTGCTTCCTCGAAAGACTCACGCAACGCGCCCTCAATCGCGCTTTCTCCGTCGGAAATTGCGCCACCAGGGATGCCCCAAGTGCCACCTTCAGCGCTCCAAAGAGCACGATGTTGCATCACAACGTGCGTCACGCGACCAGTTTCAGCATCTCGCCTAGCAAGCAGCACTCCAGCAGCTCCGTTATGACCCCAATGTCTGCGGCCACAATCGCAATGCACCCAGCCATCTCCCGGCTGATGCACATTTTCTTTAGGCACTTCCGTGGAAGTCGGATTATTCTTTTCGCCAGTTTCTTCCAAGCTTTCCTTATTCCACAAATCCGGCCAAGCGTATCCAAGCTCCGAAACCATTTGTCTCAGCAGCGGCAAGCTGATTCCAAGAACACCGTGAGGATCTCCATTAATGCTTTCAATAAAAGCTCCGCCAAAACCTTCTAGCGTAAAGGATCCTGCCACTTCCAGAGGCTCACCAGTTGCTACATACGCGCGAATTTCCGCGTCATTCATTTGCGCAAAAGTTACGCTTGCATGACTTGTTTTGCAAATAGTTTTGCCGGTTTTTGCGTCGATTAAGCAGTGACCAGTCCACAATTGTCCTGTTTTTCCGCTCATCTGCTTGATTCTCTCAAATGCCACTTCAGGAGTATGCGGCTTTCCGTAGCACTCACCATCGAGTAAGAACATGGAATCGCAGCCAACAATCAGCACACCGCTACAATCATGAGAAGATTTATTTGTATATGCAAAATCGTGAATATCGAAAGTTTTTGTAGGAACAGTAACGCCTGAAAAATCGCGAGTTTGCGCCGTATCTACGTTATGCGTTACGTCTGATTGCGAATCGCTTGCTAAAGCATTATCAGCAGATTCAGAAGATTCAGATCCCGCAGGTTCAGCTTCCAGCGGATACCCCACAACTAAATCGCCACTAGCCGAAGCAGCCGCATCCGCCACACACTTCCACGCATGGTACACAGCTTGAGCTTTTGCGCGAGCCAAAATAGAAACTCGCTGCTCAACGTTCAACTGCTCAACGCTCGTACCTCGCTCACTAGCGGCATCACGCAAAGCCGCCGGCTCATCCACTTCGCTTACGTGAATTACCGGAATCACGCCAGCTGCCGCCAAAACCGCTCTACGCGAAGGAGACTGCGAGGCCAAAATCAACGAAACTGTCATACCTTACCCTTCCCTTTTACAACTTCACATAGGTTATTCGCGAGTTATTGCAACGCCAGTAGAATCAACAGACACGTGCAAAACACGCCAGCCAGCACGCGAAAGCCACGGCTCAGCAATCGCGTCGATTTTTTGAACCGCACTCTTATTGTACTCAGCGTCTCCTGCATAAAATACAGCAACGCACGATCCTGCTCCCGAAATCGCTGCAGCAAAACCATGCTCGCGCAACGTTTCCACTAGCTTCCATGAATCTTTCATAAGATTTGCACGATACAGTTGATGAAGAGCATCTTGAGTTGCTGCAAAAAGTAGCGCATTTCGCGAAATATCAGATTTTACTGTGCCTAATTTACTTTCAGAATCGCTATTTAACTCACCAAAAGCAACCGGAAGCATTGCAGCTCGCGACACGTTAAATATTGCGTCACCATACGGCACTTTTGCTGGAAGCGCGCGTCTAGCAAGCTCTGTAGAAAGCTCGAAATCAGGAACGAATACCGACACAGAAATATCTTGCGAAACTTTGTATCGCACAGTATGAAAACCGGTAGAAAGCGGAGCTTCGCAATCTCCAGCCACGCGCACAGAACCTTTGCCTTCCCCAGCATCAAGCTTCCAGCTCATCGTCAAACCGCCAAAAACTGCAGGAGCAACATTGTCTGGATGACCTTCAATTGCGGCCGCGATTTCGAAAATTGCTTCGCGATTAAGCTCACCTTCGTGAGCAAAAGCCCAAGCAGCAGCAACAGCAGCAACAATCGCTTCTGCAGAAGAGCCCATACCGCGCGCTTGCGGAATCCGATTATGCGCTTCTAACGTAAATCGCAAGTTTGGCAGACCAAATATTTTGCAAGCTTTGCGAAAAGTCGCTACAACTAGATGCGTTTCATCTTTTGGAAGCGTATCCTCGCCTTCGCCGTGAATAATTACGCGCACGTTTCCAGCATAATCGAGCGAATCAAGCGAATTTTTAGAATGATTATCATCCAGAGTAAAAACTAAAGAATCCGCATAATCAAGCGCAATACCGGCTGTATCAAACCCAGAACCAAGGTTTGCGCTAGTCGCTGGCACGCGCACGGAAACACTGTTACACACTGGCTTCATACGATCACCTGCAGCTTTTCACTTTATAACGTGCAAAACTAGCGGCTTTCCGCACACAACGTCCAACTTCTGCAAATCCTCGCAAATAGCTTGAACCGCAGCTTCCGAACATTCGCGCACAAGCACGCGCACACTGCCAGGTCCACCAAGACCGCACTGTGGGCAATCCGAATCAGCTTCAGTTTGCGCATACTTAGCTTGGCACGCCGAAGCCAAACGTTCAGCTGCAACGCCATGATCTACAAAAACATCCATAACTTCGCTGCACAAAGCCAAAGAAGTATCTTCCATATTGCAACGAATCACAAAATCCGCTCTAGTCTGCTCGCTAGAAGCCGGCACATACTTGTTATACATTGGCACGCCAAAACCTGCGCATCCACGCACAAGATTTCGAGCAGCACTAACAACATCTCCAACAACAGCACTTGCAGTTGGAGCGCCGCCGGCACCGCGTCCGTAGAACATCAAATCATCTGCAGCCTGCGCCTTCACAAACACAGCATTAAAACTGCCATGAACCGATGCCAAAGGATGCTCCGCGCTAACAAGCGCTGGATACACACTAACGCTTACGCCGCCATCCGAGTTAGACTCACTGTCGCAATGCCTTTCAACTGCTGCAAGTAGCTTAATTACACGCTTTTCCGCGCTCGCTGCAGCAATATCTTCAGCAGTAATCGCGCTAATTCCTTCAACAGAAACATCGTCAATACTTACCGGCATTTGGAATGCGAGAGTCGCAAGAATCGCAGCTTTATTTGCAGCATCGAAACCTTCAACATCTCCGGTTGGATCAGCCTCAGCATAACCCTTTTCTTGAGCTGCGCGTAAAGCCGAGTCAAAATCAAGTCCGCGCACAGTCATTTCGTCAAGAATATAGTTGGTAGTTCCGTTTACGATTCCAAAAATTTGCGTAATTTCGTCGCCAATAAGTGACTCTCGAAGCGGTCGAACAATAGGAATCGCTCCTGCTACAGCCGCCTCAAAGTACAAATCAACTCCGTGACTTTCTGCACACTCGTATAATTCCGGACCAAACTTCGCAAGCAACGCTTTATTTGCGGTAACAACAGATTTTCTGTGGCATAGCGCACTTTTTACAAAAGTATGAGCCGGCTCAAGTCCGCCAATAAGCTCGATTACAATATCAACGTCTTCGCGAGTGCACAAAGAGGCAGTGTCTGTAGTTAGCAAATCACGCTTAATCCAAGAAGCGTCAACTTCTTCCGGATGCAAGCACGCAACTCCTGCAAGCTCAATATTTGCGCCAATTCGCTTCTTAAGCTCATTGAACTGTTCAACTATTAGTCGCGCTGTTTGAGACCCGACAGTTCCAGCCCCAAGTAGGCCTACGCGAATAGTTTTAGTCGACTGATTGCTTTGCATAACTTTCGCCTCCTTCGTTGATTTATTTTATATTTTATTTTTATGCGATTATTTTTTACTCGCTTTTACACAAATAACATTAGCAAATTAAGAAGTATTGAAATAATCAAAAATGCTATTACTCCAACAGTTCCGTACAATGCTTTGTTGCCAGCTTTATTCGGAAGTTCTTGCGGAGCATTGAAGAATACAAGATACTTGCGGCGGCGAACTAGCAAAACCACGCCTACTATAAGCATGGCAATCATAAACATCCCATAAATTCCAGCTAGAATAAAACCGGTTGGCAGTCTAGTTAATTCCTGACGAGACATCTTTTCTACGTTAATCATATTTCCGCTTGCATCAACCAGCTGCTTTTCCAACCACATTGCAACTATGCTTCCTTGGAAATTCACAATCATATGAAGAAATATGCTGTAGCTCAACTTGGACGTACGAATATAAATGTAGCCAAAAACAAGTCCAAGTCCAAATGCGTAGAAGAATTGGAAAATGTTCATATGGAAAAGCGCGAAAGCAAGTGCAGAAAATACAATAGCTCGCTTTTCTCCGTACGCGCGCAAACGAGAAAGCAGCTGTTTTCTAAAAAGCCATTCTTCCACAATTGGCGCAAGAATTACCACGAATATGAAGGTTTCCCACATATTTCCCGCTGCAATAGTGTCTGATACGCGATTTTCTGCTTTGCCACCGCTAAGAACTGTTGCTAGGAAAACGCCAACTATATTACCAATGTACATAATCGGTATGCACACAGCAAAGAATCCGCCAAATTGGCTAAATTTCATAGAGAATTGTCGGGTTTTTGCCGCAGGAACAGTGCGCATAATAAGCATTGCGATTGGCAAAGCGACTAAATACTGCGAAATATCCGACACAAGTAATGTGTTAAGAGAGTCGCTTAGCATGCTCTTAGGCACAAACTGTGAAGAAAGGACTCCAAGAACATAGGCAACAGCAATCCAAACTACGAGGAATACGCATAAAGACATGCCAATAGTTCCTTGACGTTTGCGCGCTAACAAATAAGTGTCGTCGCGCCATGAATTTTGCAAATCTTGCATACTTATTCCTTTTTATTGCTGCTTTTGCTGCTGATTTAATTGCTGCTTTTTGTTTCTGCTTTACAGTTGATTAAATTATTTCAAAACGCCTTCAATAAGCTTTGTGATTAAATCGCTGTAGCTTATTCCAGTTGCTTCCCAAGCTTTTGGATACATGGAGATTGGCGTAAATCCAGGCATCGTGTTGATTTCGTTAAGAATTACGCGACCATCTTTAGTTACAAAAGAATCTACGCGACTTAGTCCCCGTCCATCTGCCGCTTTGAACGCTGCAAGCGCCGTTTTGCGAACGCGCTCTAAAGTTTCCGCTGGCAAGTTTGCTGGAACTTCAACGTGCGAAGCTGCGGAATCCATGTATTTGCTGTCAAAATCGTAGAACTGGTCTTCACCAGCCTCGCGCTTGTCTAGCACAACTTCTCCAGGCCAGCTTGCTTTCGGTTCTTCGCCGTCGCGAGCTGCAAGAACCGCGCACTCAATTTCTCGAGCGTCAATTCCCTGCTCTACTAACACTCGCCAATCGTGCTCTGAAGCCTCAAAAATAGCTTCTGCTAAGGCTTTAGCATCGCGCGATTCAACTTTTGTAACTCCAAAGCTAGATCCTGCGCGGCTTGGCTTTACAAAAAGCGGATACTCGAGTTTTGCTGCTTCAACTTGAGCAAGAATTTCTTCTGCGTATGCATCAAAGCGATTTTCCGCGTCGCTTGCAAACTTGCGCGCATCAAGTGCAATTCCAGGAGCAACATCAATTCCGGCAGCTTTAAACAGTTGCTTTGCATAGTATTTATCCATGCACGCAGCCGAAGCCAACACTCCACAACCAACGTATGGAACTTGCATCATTTCTAGCAAGCCTTGCAAAGTGCCATCTTCACCGTTTGGACCGTGAAGAACTGGGAAAACTGCGTCAATATGACCCAAACTTGTAAGTGTACCGTCATTTTCGCGGGCTAAAAATCCGTCTGCGCCTTTGGCAGGGTCAAGCACAACATCGCGCGTTCCAGCGGTTTTTGTGATTACTGGCAACTCACCCTCTTCCATGTGGAAGTTACGAGGATCTTCACCACCAACAATCCATTCGCCTTGTTTTGTGATTGCGATCCGCACAATGTCAAAACGATTTTCGTCTACAGCACTGAGCACTCCAGCAGCGGATATGCAAGAAATCGAATGTTCGTCTGCCTTACCGCCATACAAGAACACTACACGCTTTTTCGTCATTTTTTTCCTTTATATATTTTGAATTATTCTAATTATTTTGGACTAGTTTTGATTATTTTCGCAAACGCTACTTACTCTTCGCAAACGTCGTCGTCGAAAAGCATTGCGAGCATTTCTTGGCAGGAGATTCCTTCTTCAAGCACGCGAGCCATTGCACTTGCGAGCGGAGTCGCAACACCCAAACGCTTGCCCATTGCAACTACTGCGCTTGTAGTTGGCACGCCTTCTGCAACACCATTGCTCACAGCTGTTGCTTCTTCAACGCTCATGCCTTTACCAAGATTTGACCCAAAAGTGTAATTTCGGCTTAGAGGAGATCCACAAGTTGCAACTAAATCACCAAAGCCAGCAAGACCTGCAAAAGTGCGCGAATCTGCGCCTTCTGCAACGCCCAATGCCGTCAATTCTGCCAAACCGCGCGTTTCAATCATAGCCGCCGTGTTTTCACCGTATCCCGCGCCTCGAGCCATGCCAACTGCGAGCGCAACCACGTTTTTAAGCGATCCGCACATTTCTACACCGATTACGTCTGTTGACACAAATGCTTTAAAGTAGCTGTTTGAGCATGCTTTTGCAACTACTTCTGCCTGAGACTTTTCTGCGCAAGCAACTACTGCTGCAGCCGGGTGGCGAGATGCAACTTCCTTGCTCAAGTTTGGTCCAGAAAGTGCAGCAAAACGGTTACGCGGCAAGTTCAATGCTTCGCACACGACTTCATCCATGCGCTTTCCGGTTGTGCGCTCAATGCCTTTCATAAGCGAAACAACAATCGCATTTTGCGGAATCAGCCCCACAAATTCTGCTAACGCAACGCGAGCAAACTGTGCCGCAATAGCCACAACTACAATATCCGCATTCGCAACAGCCTCCGCTCGATCCCCAGTTGCAGTCATGTTTTCTGGAAGTTTTTCTACGCTAGGCAGACGCACGCCATTATGATGATGATCGCGAATTCCTTCAACAATTTCCGGCTCTATTGCCCACATTGTCACTTGATTTCCTGCATCCGCAAGTACTTGTCCAAACGCAGTTCCCCAAGCACCAGCACCCAACACCGTAACGTTCATGTTTTACGTCCTGCCTTTCGGTTGTGAGTTTTATAAGCTACTGTATAGCTATTTATTTGTAATCACACTATTACATAATTCTACACATGCCGCTTTACGGGATTTATAAAAGATACTTTATTTTATTCTTCTGTATATTTTTTATTCTTCCGTAACGCGTTTCATCTGCCTGTAATCGAAGTATCCTGCAGGAGATTTTTCTCCACGAATTTCTTCCATAATCTGCGTCATACGCACACGCACGCGACGAGCCAACTCTTCAGCAGATTCAAGAGGAGGTAGCTCTCCCCAATTTTCGCTTCCCTGCAGCAAGTCGGAATAATCGAGTTGGGTATCGTAGCACATTACAACATTTTTCTTTGGCCACGGCCACCAGTGGTTAATGCTTGCCGCGCCCCATGTAACCGCGCAAAATAGCGGAATCTGATGTCCGAGTCTACGCGATGCTTCGAGAGCGATTATTCCAACTCCGGGCTTCATGCTCATCGGCCATTTTTTAGGATCGCGCGTAACTGTTCCTTCAGGCCATACACTTAAAGGTCTGCCATTGGTGAGGATTTTAATAGATTCTTCTTCTATTTCTCGCGCTTTTCCGCTTCTGCGAGGAACCGACTGCATGCCTACAAGCTGAAACCATTTGCCTAAGATTGGCCAGTGAGCGAGTTCCGCTTTTGCCATGTAGCGCGGACGACGACCTTGGTGGAATAGTGCAGTCATAGGTATGAAAACGTCAAACATCGTCACATGCGTGCAAGCTGTAATAAACACGCCTTCTTCTGGCACGTTTTCCAATCCCCACGCGCGTACTTTGCAGCGCGAACGCAATACGCGCGACGTTCCTTCTAACAATCTTTCAGCAGCCTTAGGATTTTGCGCGTCAATTTCTGCCTGATTTGGCTTACGTTTTCCTGTTGGATAGTAATACGTTGGATCAACTAAATTGTGTTTACTTGCTAAAAGCTTTACTTGCTCATCACTGAGTGGTTTTACTGCACTTCTTGGCGAAGGTTTTCCTTTTGATACCATACGTCTATTGTGCCGCACGCTATAAACCTACGCTACGACCCACTTTTGCAATCAACCCATGTTTAGGAGAGCACACCCAAGCGAGCACGAATAAAGCGGTTGCTACGAGCACAATTGTTCCGCCTGTTGCTGTATCAAAGCTCCACGAAATATACATTCCAACAATCGAAGAAACGCACCCAATAACAGGAGCTAAAATCATCATTCTTGGCAGCCTATCCGTAAGCAGTCGCGCAGTTGCAGCAGGAGTCACAAGCAGAGCAAGCACAAGCACGTTTCCAATAATTTGCACGGAAACAACTACAGCGATAGCCACTAACACGTACAACATTCCATCTAACCATGCAACTGGCAATCCCATTGCGCGCGAAGTTTCTCGATCCATCGATACGCACACAAGCTCTTTGTGGAACATGCATAATATAGCCAAAATAATCAAACCAGTAAAAGCAACAACAGCAATATCTGAATCAGGAATACCTGTAATCGAGCCAAACAAGAAGGATTCCAAAGAGCCGGCGTAGCCAGATGCTTTAGAAATAATCACAATTCCAAGAGCGAAAGCAGATACGAAAAATACGCCAATAAATGAGTCTTCGCGAAGCCTGCGATTTTGGCTAAAAATAGATACGATTAGCGCAGTTGCAACTCCTGCGAGTGCTCCTCCAAATAGCAGATTTCCTTGCAATACGAAGGCTATAGCAAGTCCTGGGAATACTGAGTGAGCTACAGCATCTCCAATAAACGCCATTCCTCTAAGTACTACGTAGCATCCAACTACACCGCAAATTACGCTAGAAAGGCACGCTACAATAAGCGCTTTTAGCAAAAACCAAAGGTCTGGATTTGTTAAATCTTGTATAAATTCTATTGGAGATAACATTACTCTTTCACCACACTTTCCTTACCAATTACGCGCTCAACTGCTTTAATAAGCGGATTTTGCGGAGCTACGTGGAAGGTTCGTACCCACTGTTCTGTTTGCAAATGTTGCGGCTCATCGTCGCCCACAATAGTGCCATCAAATAGCATTATTCTCGAGCATGAGTTAATTGAACCAATAATATCGTGCGAGCTCATGAGAATTGCTTCACCAGAAGCAGACAATTTTAAGAACAAATCGGTAAGCAGCTCCTGAGTAGGCATATCAAGTCCAGTAAACGGTTCGTCTAGCAAAAGTAAACGCGGCTCTCCAGCCAATGCTCGCGCAACAAGAACGCGTTGCCGCTGACCTCCAGAAAGTTCACCAATCGTGCGATCTTGGAAATCAGCCATTCCTGTGCGTTCAAGCGAGTTTAATGCGATCTCGTAATCTTCTTTTTTAGCGCGACGAACGTAACCAATATGACGAATCCTACCCATCATCACTACATCTAAAACAGAAAGTGGGAAATCCCACGCAATATCGTGACGTTGAGGCACGTATCCAACGTAAGATACGCGAGAATTAAGTTTCGCACCTTCCATATGAGGAGCACGCACTTCGAGTTTTCCAGTATGCGGAATCAAACCCATAATTGCACGAAATAGCGTTGTTTTACCGGCACCGTTTGCGCCAAGTAATCCCACGAATTCGCCACTATTAATGGTAAAAGAAACATCTTTTACAACAGCGCGATTCCCGTACGAAATATTCAAATTTTGTGCGCAAATTACTGCATTTTCTTCCATATTTATTACCTTTAACACTTTCACTTCAAACATTTCGCTAAAGAATCCGCGTTAGCTCGCATCATATCCGCGTAAGTTCGCACATTCGCGTCGAAAGCGTCACCATAAATTGGACAAACTTTCACATGTGCTTCAGACGCAAGCTCTTTAAGCACAGACGAGCGAGAAATCAAATTCGGCTCCAAAAACACTGCAGGGATTTCCAAGTCGCGTAAAATTTGCGAAAGTCTGCGCCTATCTTGCACGCTCGGTTCGCTTGAAGGATTGATTGTTACAAATCCCGCAATATTTACGCCATAAGCTTTACCTAAGTATGCAAAAGCGTCATGCGTTGTAACCAAGTTGCGACGCTCTTTTGGAATTGACGCAACTTTTTTACGCATATAAGCGTCTACGTCGAGAAGTTTATTAATATATCGATCCGCATTTGCGCGATATTTGCGAGCATTTTTAGGATCGACTTCGCACAAGCGGTCAGCTATTGTGCGCACATAAGCAATTCCGTTTTTCACTGACTGCCATAAATGCGGATCAATATCTCCATGAACATGTTTTCCAAGAACAGCTTGAGGAAGTTGATAAATTTTCTGCCTTGCAAATCCAAGGAATCTATAGCCTTGTTCAGCTGGAATTTCTTTTAAAGCATTAGTCGGCACTTCTACTACTACGTCTCGCGGCTCATAGTATACGCGCTTTGGCGCAACTGACCGCTTTTCTTGCAAAGTGTCAACTCTGTACAAAAATCCGCGTTTAGCTAAATCGTAAGCCAAATCTGCATGGCCTTGATTCAAAACTACGCTAGCTCCACGCTTTTTCGCTAATTTCTGCGCGTTAATGCCAACAGCAAAACGCATAGTTGCGTTTCCTAAACTTGCAACTCTTTCGTTTTGAGCATTGAGCATATCTGCATGAAAGTCGAGAGTGTATTCTCCTGGCTTACTAAAAGCCCAACTTAAATGCGTGTGCGCGTCCGCAGGCAAATCTACATGATCTTCATCGTTAATTCCGTTTGCTGAATTAACGTAAGTTTCTACACTTCCAAAAGTGCCAGTAAGGTAAGCGAAAAGCGAACCAGGACCAGTTACTTTAGTTGCAGTCAAGCGGATCCTGTCCGAACGCTTCATGTTGTATGCTTTTGGCTTTATTACAGTAGCGCGTCCTTCTTTCGTTACAGTGGAAGGCGCGTTTGATTGCGAAGATTGAGAAACCTGAGAAGACTGCGACTTATCAGGTTTCTCTTGAGATTTTTGTTGCTCTTTAGCATCTTTAGCTTCCTCAACCGTCTGCGAAGTTTGGCGTTCTGTAGCAAGACCAAGCCAAATAGTGTCCAACGACACATCTTCGACCATTGGAATAATATCCGCCGCATGTTTCACGCTTTCTTCAGCAAGTTGCACATTTGGCACGCCTTTTCGCAAATTTGCGTCTAAAGCAGTAATAACACCATGCTCCTCAAGCATCATGTAATTACTAAAAGCCACATCCGCATACACAACGTCTCGAATTGAACGCAATCGTGGCTCGTAAGAGTGCGGATCTGCATTATCAGGTACGATTGAACTCACATTTGCAGCATCCCCTGCTACATTCGCCACCATATCACGCAAAACGCCTGTAGTTGTAACTACATTAATGCGACCATCGCGATGTCCTGCACGATTCCCGTTAACACTACCACAAGCAGAAAGCGGCAAAATAAGCGCGACGACTGCAATTGCACCAATCGAAGAAAACAAAGTTTGCTTTACTCTTCTGGGCCTATGAATCACCCTCACACACTCCTACTACTAATAGCGCAACAGCCAGTTGAAGTTAATAAGTCCGCGATTGTAGAGATACCAAATCCCTGCACCCAAAACGCCAAGCACAGCAATAATTCCACCAGCAAGAAGCGAATAAGCAAGTAAAGGATTTCGCTTAAATAATCCTGTTACACCTTTTGCTTCAGACTTCGCAACATCGTCATTATCGTTCAATTTCTGTCGGTACAAACTTTTAGCGAGCCTCTTGTTACTAATTTTTGAAACAAGACCTTTATGCTTTTTAGCTTTTCTTGGCAATTGTTTTCCAGAGTGTGAATTGTTCAATCCTAAACCAAAAGGATTTCCGCCAAAACGAGACAAATTAGCAGGTTTTGGTGGATTATAAGGTACAAAAGGATCACCTTTTCTGCCTCGTGGATCCTTTTTTACATTATCTTCGCGGCCGCCAGCATACCCCATTGGCGTTTCTTGTGGATCAACACCAACAGCAACATGAATATTGCGAGTTACTGTAGAATTTCCGTCAGAAGCTTGGAATTGCAATGTGTAATATCCCGGTTCGTCGAAATCCCAATTCGCATGAGCATGCGTATTTGCAGGTATCGTATAATCTGTTGCTCCTTGAGTGGAGAAAATCTCTTGATCTCCAACGCCCAAGCCGCCGAACATCCAAACGCGTACGTTTCCAGGACCTTCAACTCCCGTTAGGCTCAATTGAGTTGGCTTATGCGGATTCATAGACTGATTATTCCAACCCATCCATGGCACACCATCAATTTGTGTTTGCGGTATACGATACACGCCCTTAGTTTTACCAGCATCACCAACTGCGAATACAACTGTGTCTGTGTCTCTAAAGACGTGGCTTCCTGTCACATCTTCTTGCACAGCCATATCAACTTTATTCGAATCGCCAGTATATACAGCGATATCAACGTGACCGTGGTCTATAACAAGCTTGTCGCCCTTGATGTCTTTGAACTTTGTCACAGCAGATTGCTGACTTTGAGAAACTTGCTTTCCGCTTTTAGCGTTATGTTCCCCATGAATAAGACCACCATTATTACTTCCAAAAAGTCCTTTATTACTTCCAAGAAGTCCTTGTTGTTGCATTTTTGCTCCAGACCATGGAGTCACATACACAGTGTTGTTGTTACCGTTAATGAAGAAAGATCCGTTACTTTGTTGCACATTAATGCTGTGATCATCACTTTGAGAATCATCATCATCTGAATCTTCTTCGTCGTCTTCGCCATCTTCGTCACCGTCAAAAGATGCGCCATCATAATCAGCAAAATCGCCATCTGTTACATCATGATTAGTTACATGGAACGTATAAGTCTGCTCAGAACTTTGCTCATTGCCACCAACGGTAGCAGTAGCCTTCATTTTTAACTTGTACACACCAGGACGGTTAAAAGACCAATACATGTGCGAATGCTTTCCGCCAGTCTCAGTAATATCAACATCTTTCGGCCAGTTTTCAGCAGAACCGAGCATTTTCTCATAATCGCTACCGCTGCGAATGTACATAAAAACTTCGCCGTTGTGAGGTGCTTCGATACCAGTTAGCGACAATTTAACTGTCGGATTAACCTTTGTAGAACCAGCTCCCTCATATAACGGTCTAGTATCTAAACCAGGCCATAATGCACCAGTATTTCCAGCTCCAGATTGATCAAAGAACCAGACTACACCTTCGCGAGTTGTTGCGTAGATTTCTTTTATTATCGGATCGTTCTCATCTTTGGAAAACTGCATGATATTTTTAGAGCCGACTTCAAAAATAAGTCGATTCGTATCATACCGAGTGCCATTATGATCTTCACTTTCAAACGCATCGCCCAAGGTACCTAATACCGTGCGCTTGCTTGTAGCATCAAAGAAAGTTGCAAAAACGTCAGTATGACCTTTATACGCGTGGCACATTGTAGCTTTACTATCAGCCGCAGGTTGTGAAGCAGTTTTATCTAATCTAGCAGCAGTACACGCTGCAAAATTGGCTTTTTTTATGGCAGTAAAATCTTTAGAAGATTTCTTTCCGCTTACAACAGTTGCGTCACTGCCATTGTCAGCAAAAGCCGTGGGAGTTCCCATCATCATGCCACACAAGCACACGCCCACCAACAAAGCGCGAGATAATTTCTTTATACTATTACGAACCATTTTCGTCACACCATTATTTCCACTGAGTGCCATCAGATTGCACATTGTCTGATTGAGAATATTGAGAATTATTAATTGGTGACATTACTGTCGTTTCTTGATCACGCACTAGATTTGGCAAGGTATTGTCACCATTTGCATTATTCACAGAATTTGCATTATTTGCATACTGTTGATTAGCTTGTGCAGAAACTTGCTTAGCAAGCGCAAGATTTCGTGCTTTCTTGCTTTTAACTACAGCTATTAGTACAAAAATCACAATAATTACGGCAATAATAGCCACAAAAATACCTACAATTTGAAGAACTAAAGCTGTATCGTCACTTTTTTCAGATACTTTGTGAGAATGCTTATGCTTGTTGTGAAGGAGTTCGTGATGATGATTAGCTTCATCTTTTTCGGATTCATCGTTATCTTCTTCATCTTGACCCTCTTCGTCGCCCTCGTTGCCACTTGCTCCAGCAGCACCCGCACCTAAAGCAGCATTAGGATCGGTATTATCTCCAACCGCAAAATTAAGAACACGCGTATCGCTTACTGCGCGTCCATTTTTAAGCTTTCCTGAAAAAGTAAGCTTCACATGATAAATTCCAGGCTTAGAAAACACCCAATTCACGTGAGTATGAGCGTTGGCTTCAATCCAGCTGTTTTGCGGATATCCTTTAGTACTATCCCAAAGTTGCTGTGGATTGTTGTTGCCATTTTCTAAGTAAACATGCAGTTTACCCGGGCCGCTTACTCCTTCAAGAGAAAGGTTTGCACCGCGATCGAGCTCGTTAAGCACGCCACCTTCCTGCGTATTCCAACCAAGCCACGGCACATCAGGATTTTGAGTTTGTGGAATTACGTAAAGCTTGGTTCCAGGCTTTTCGCCAATAAAACTGTAGGCAGCATCATCAGGCATAGGAATTATTGAATTGCCACCTAATTTAAATACCACATTTTCTGGGTCTCGCCACACTGGTTCGTCACCAGTATCATCACGAATCTTCAATTTCCATTTGCCGTCGATTAGCGTTGGTCCAAAATCAGCATGACCTGCTTGAATCATAACTGGCTGATTGCCTTCATTAGCATAAGCAGTTTCCTGCATTGGATTTGGTGCACATAAAGATGCAACCAAAGTTACTAAAGAAAATATGAGCGCAAGCAGCGCAGTAGAATATACATGCTTTCGTTTTACTTGCAATGTTTCATTTTGTTTGTAATTCATTATTTAAACTTTCTAGTAATAATACGAATACCATTTACAACAATTTCAATTTAGAACGTATCAATGCTCCGCATGCGCCAGTTATTGTGCATAAGCCGACGCTCGCACCTGAAGCTGCAACCGCAACCCACTTAGTCGAGGAACCATCACCTTTTGTATCATCTGAATCATCTTCATACGCTTCATCAGATTCTTCGTTGTATTGCCTTGCACCTTGCAAAGCATGACGTTCAGTATTCTTAACAAAATCAGAGTTATTGACAGAACTATTTTTAGACTTATTGCCAGAATTATTATCTGTTCTTACGAAATTACGAATAGTCTGTCCACTTTTCTTAGAGCTCTTGTTCTTAGTATGAGTTCCGCCAGAAGTTCGTCGCGATGAATTATGTAACGATGTTCCGCTTGAATTTTCTGTTCTTGTAAAAGAACTAGAACCAGAACTAGCACCACTTTGCGTATTATTTTTAGAATTATTCTTACGATTAGTGCGGTTAGTCTTATTGCGATTCTTCTTTGTGCGCTTGAATTTTCTGTTGGATTTCTTAAAGAAATTAGATTCGAATTGGAATCCACCATTAGAACTAGATCCAAATAGTCCCGAATTTGCAGTGCCGCCGAATACACCTTTCAAAAAGTTCTTTCCACCAACAAAATGCTTAGTCTTATTTTTGCGCTTATTACGACGCTTCTCATGGTGCTTTTTCCCGTGAGAGTTCTCATCATCTTCAGAATCAGAACCACTTTGATCATCATCGCCATCATGGTTATGAGAGTGAGGAACACCTTTCATCTCAATAACATAATCGCAAAACTCATCAAACATTTTATTACGGTAAAGTTCACCGTTCTTTAAAACTAAGGAAGGACGAATCGTTGCACCTTGCATTGACGCATCAAGTTTTAGCTCCAACTTGCTGTTCACGGCACCAGGAATGCGCTTAAATTCGCTTTCTCCTTCCTTTTTTATCAACCAAACATAATCTTTGACTATGGAAGTTACTGGACTTGTCGGATCGTCAATTGGCACACCGGTAACACCGTCGGTTGCAACATGAGGGTTAAGCAATACTGTTTTCGCGTGTAAAGTATCCCCTGGTTTGAAACGCTTATAAGGAGCAATTGCTTTTACTACAGGATGTCCGTCAGCACCGTGATCTTCAACGGCGATGGTTGCAGACGCAGTATCTTTGCCAACTTGCGTTTCACCTTCAGTTGCGTGAGCATACACTTTCATCTTGTTCATTGCAGGCTCAGCTGGAAGCTGCAATCTCTCAGCAAAAAGAGTGGTTCCATACGCGTCAGGACCTTCGTCAGCACGCACATATCTCCACTCAATACGAGCACCCTTTGGTTTGTTAACTACTTTTAAGTCTAAACCACCATAACCTTCGTATGAATGATAATGCGGATGAGGTCCGGAATCACGAATATTGCCGATGCGCATATCGCCGCCATCGTCTTTATCCGTGTCTTTATGATCTTTGGAAGCTTCGTGTGCTTCTTCATCATCGTCAGGATTAATAGAATCACCGCGACGGTGCAAATCAAGCGTTTCCGTAATGCCAGCAGGTACTTCGCCTGAATATGTATCTTCTACTTCAAAAGTGTATTCTGCAGGTTCGGTTGTAATCTGCTTCTTAGTGTTCTTATTTGTAATAGTTGCTGCTACTTTTAGTTTGTAAACGCCAGGCTGCGTAAATCCCCAGTTTGCATGCACGTGGCCAGCAGTATGTTGGTGAATTACGCCAGGTAGCATAAATCGACTGCCATCAGTATCAGGTTCGTCGTCTAAATCGTTCTCTTCAAACGATAATTTCTTCGAATTTTTACCAGCACCATCGGTAGTCCAAAGCAGAATGCGCCCGTTCATTGGTCCAGTAACTTGCTGAATTGCAATATCTGCTGTTGCGTCATCTGCGTGAGGTGCGCCAACTAAAGTTGCAGCATAACCTGTGTCCCAACCCGGGAAGAGGGGGTTTCCTTTTTGATTTCCGGAACCATCGAGATAGTAGTATTCAGTAGCGAGCGCAGGAAGCTGCGATTTTGTAGTATACGTGTTTTTTGCTACACGCAAAGTAGTGTTTTCAGGCTTTAAGAAAGTGGCACCGTCTTTTTCGACGGCCATAATGAATTTACCGTTGTATTGAATTGGGTAAAATACGTCCGTATGGCCGTGACTTAGCACTTCCTTTTTTGTAGGATCGTATTTTTCGCCAGGATTACTATTTTCTAATGCAACTGCCGGTAAAGCTGCACTAAATCCTGATGCGAGCACGGCAATGGCAAGTATTGCAACACTTGCCATTGCAAAAGCACGTTTCACAATATCCCTAATGACCTGAGTCATAATTACTATTTCGCTCTCTACACTTCATCTTCTTATCGTTATATGCGCTCTTCTTTTCGCAAATAATTATGGAAGATTTTTAACAACGTCTATTAATAATAATAATGATTCTCATTAATAGCAAGTCGACACTCCGAATAAACAAAAACGCTGGTAGCTTAAAGCAACCAGCGTCTATTATTCTCAATAACTATTGAATACTTATTTAAATATTTTTAGCTAAAATTCTCAGCCTTCTACAATATCCGCATTAAGGCAAGTCTTAAAGTGGCGCAAAGCCCATTCGTGACCTTGCGGATCAAAGCTTGCGACTGCATCTTTGTGAACTACGATTTTGAAGCCAAGATTATACGCATCAACAGCAGTGTGAAGCACGCAAATATCCGTGCAAACACCCACCAAGTGCAACTCCTCAATATGACGTTCGCGCAGCTTAATCAGCAAATCCGTGCCATTAAACGACGAGTAGCGAGTTTTATGAATGTAATACACATTGCTTTTATCTTTATTTTCCTCGTAAAAATCACCAAGCGCGCCGTACAGCTTCTGACCGTGAGTTCCGGCGATATTGTGAGGTGGGAAAAGTTTAGTTTCAGGATGATACGGATCGTTCAAATGATGCGTATCAATCGCAAAAACCACGAACTCTCCAGCGTCAAGAAATTCCTGCGAAATCTCAGTAATACGCTTCTCAAGCTTTTGCGCAGGCTCACCTACAGTCAGAGAGCCATCGCTTGCCACAAAATCATTCGTATAATCAATGTTAATAAGGGCTTTATTCATACCTACTCCTTGTATGAAATTTACAGAATAATCGCAAATAGCATTACTGCTAACAGCATTATTGCAAATAGCTCTACTGCAATAGCATAATCGCTTTAGTTACAATATTCCGCATTCTTAATTGCTTGATTTTATTTCAATTGATAGCCCAATTATCAACTCAATTGCTGGCCCAATTGCAATCGGCGCAATACCTTAATATTCAAAGAATACTCAAAGCTCACTTGCTTCTGCACCGACTATCATCATTTAATCACTACCTTGCGGCAAATGATGCTACAAAACGTTTGCCGGGGATTTTTCGTTACTGGTGCAGTACGGTTTCTGCGCGCATGTCTCTGTTGTCTGTTTTTAACTACATTTGACGTAAGTTTTCCTCGCGTTTGCGCGACGACCTGCTTGAGCGCAGCATTGCGCGCGCGAAAGCAATTCGGAGCGTGAGCTTGCTCAGCAGTGAGCGCTTATAGCGCGAGCGTTGTCCAGAGTTTGGAGGATTACAAAAACAGTAGTATACGAAAATAAAAAAGCGGGGAGTGAAAACTCCCCGCTAGAAAAATAATGCGGCAGCGTGCTAGTCTCCCACACCCTATCGAGTGCAGTACCCTCGCCGTGTCAGGCCTTAGCTTCCGGGTTCGGAATGGGACCGGGCGTCTCACCTGAGCCATGACCACCGCAAAACTAGATTATACACTCAAAACCATTGAGTGGCAACACGTGGCGGTTAGGGAACCGGACATGAACGCGAATAAAAACTCTCTTACCAACTGATCGTTAAGCAAAACATTCAGTACTCATTAACGCTAGAAGAATAATACTCACAGAAACTCACCCTCCCCACTCACAAAAGTGAGGAAGAATGTCACCATCGCCCGTTAGTACTAGTCAGCTCCACCCCTTACAGGGCTTCCACATCTAGCCTATCAACCACGTGTTCTACATGGGGGCTCACACACTAAAGTGCAAGGAATGCTTATCTTGGAGCAGGCTTCCCGCTTAGATGCTTTCAGCGGTTATCCCTTCCGAACGTAGCTAACCGGCAGCGCCACTGGCGTGACGACCGGCATACCAGAGGTTCGTCCACCCAGGTCCTCTCGTACTATGGGCAGGTCTCCTCAACATTCCAACGAGCGCAGAGGATAGAGACCAAACTGTCTCACGACGTTCTGAACCCAGCTCGCGTGCCGCTTTAATCGGCGAACAGCCGAACCCTTGGGACCTGCTCCAGCCCCAGGATGCGACGAGCCGACATCGAGGTGCCAAACCATCCCGTCGATATGGACTCTTGGGAATGATCAGCCTGTTATCCCCGGGGTACCTTTTATCCGTTGAGCGATGCCACGTCCGTACGCCGGCACCGGATCACTATCTCCGACTTTCGTCCCTGCTCGACCCGTCAGTCTCACAGTCAAGCCCGCTTGTGCGATTACACTCAACACCCGATTGCCAACCGGGCTGAGCGGACCATTGAGCGCCTCCGTTACTCTTTAGGAGGCAACCGCCCCAGTTAAACTACCCGCCAGGCACTGTCCCTGACACGGATAACGTGTCGAGGTTAGACGCCAGATATGGAAAGAGCGGTATTTCACCTGTCGACTCCACGCAAGCTAGCGCCCACGCTTCACAGCCTCCCGCCTATGCTACACGATCCACACCTAACGACAATACCAAGGTATAGTAAAGGTCCCGGGGTCTTTTCGTCCTTCTGCGCTTAACGAGCATCTTTACTCGTACTGCAATTTCGCCGGGCTCCTGGCCGAGACAGTGGGGAAGTCGTTACGCCATTCGTGCAGGTCGGAACTTACCCGACAAGGAATTTCGCTACCTTAGGATGGTTATAGTTACCACCGCCGTTTACCGGGGCTTAAATTCACCGCTTCACCGAAGCTAACGGATCCTCTTAACCTTCCGGCACCGGGCAGGCGTCAGAGCGTATACAGCGGCTTACGCCTTCGCACGCTCCTGTGTTTTTGGTAAACAGTCGCTACCCCCTAGCTTGTGCCACCCCCAACAGCTCAACAGTGTAAAACCATATCACCATCAGGGGTCTCCCTTATGCCGAAGGCACGGGAGTAATTTGCCGAGTTCCTTGGCCAGGATTCGCCCGATCGCTTCGGTATACTCTACCAGACCACCAGTGTCGGTTTAGGGTACGAGCGGAATCACACCTCACGTTGAAGCTTTTCTTGGCAAGCAGGATCACCGGAATCAGCCTTACAGCCTACCCATCACGCCTCAGCTTTAACATCCCCCGGATTTACCTAGGAGACAGCCCACACGCTTAGCCACGGAAAACCACCTCCGCAGCCGGCTACCTACCCGCGTCACTCCCACGCTAACCTACTACCGATACAGTCCCAACACAAACCAGCCAACAACCCCGAAAGGCAATCAACCAGCAAATGAAGGTTAGTACTCTCAGATTCAGTTCGAACGGTGTAACACCGGTACGGGAATATCAACCCGTTCATCCATTCGACTACGCCTGTCGGCCTCGCCTTAGGACTCGACTCACCCGGGGACGACGAACGTGGCCCCGGAACCCTTAGTCATTCAGCGGACGGGATTCACACCCGTCTCTCGCTACTCATGTCTGCATTCTCACTCCTGTAAAGTCCACGACAAGTTCACACTGCCGCTTCACCCCATACAGGACGCTCTCCTACCCCGCATGAAACAAATCATGCAGCCGCGTCTTCGGTGGCGTGCTTAAGCCCCGCTACATTGTCGGCGCGGAACCACTAGACCAGTGAGCTGTTACGCACTCTTTCAAGGATGGCTGCTTCTGAGCCAACCTCCTGGCTGTCTATGCGACTCCACATCCTTTCCCACTTAGCACGCGCTTCGGGACCTTAGACGACGATCAGGGCTGTTTCCCTTTTGACGACGGAGCTTATCCCCCGCCGACTCACTGCCGTGATAAACCTAACAGGTATTCGGAGTTTGGCTGCTATTGGTACCCGGTATGGGCCCGCAAGCATCCAGTAGCTCTACCCCCTGTAAGCAATAACACGACGCTGCACCTAAATGCATTTCGGAGAGAACCAGCTATCACGGAATTTGATTGGCCTTTCACCCCTAACCCCAAGTCATCCCCCCAGTTTTCAACCTAGGTGGGTTCGGTCCTCCACACGGTCTTACCCGCGCTTCAACCTGCTCAGGGCTAGATCATCCCGCTTCGGGTCCAGGACATGCGACTCAAACGCCTTTTAAAACTCGCTTTCGCTACGGCTCCCCCACCCGGGTTAGCCTCGCCACATACCACTGACTCGCAGACTCATTTTTCGATAGGCACGCCGTCACCCCACAAAGAAGGCTCCGACGGATTGTAAGCGCACGGTTTCAGGAACTATTTCACTCCCCTCCCGGGGTGCTTTTCACCTTTCCCTCACGGTACTAGTACACTATCGGTCAGACAGGAATACTTAGGCTTACCCAACGGTCTGGGCAGATTCACGCGGGATTCCACGAGTCCCGCGCTACTTGGGAATAAACATAAAGAGACATCGCACGACAAGCTACGGGGCCATCACCCTCTACGGCTGGGAATTCAATCCCATTCACCTAGCACGACATTTTATCACTCTCCTCAACCCCGTCAGAGGCTGAACAGTCCATCCCACGACCCCGAATGCGCAACACCTGACGGCTATCACACGCACCCGGTTTAGCCTGATCCGCTTTCGCTCGCCACTACTCACGGAGTATCCTTTCCTGCAGGTACTGAGATGTTTCACTTCCCTGCGTACCCCCCACAAAAACTGTGGTGACCACTCATAACAGTGGCCGGGTCTCCCCATTCGGAAATCCTCGGATCAAAGCCCACTCGGCAGCTCCCCGAGGCATATCGCAGCCCGTCACGTCCTTCATCGGTCCTGTCTACCAAGGCATCCACCATACGCCCTTACCAGTGACAAACACTAAAGTAAGAACCCATCAGCAAAATTCTCTAGACAAAAAATCATCACACTAAACGATCACAAAACGATCAAGCGACTCCAACAAAAGGAGCCGGTTGAAATTGATAAAAGCAAAAAAATCGAAACAAAAAAGTTTCGCATTTTACTCGCGTCCACTATCCAGTTCTCAAACCACCACAACACCACAAAACCCAAGCCAAACACTCAAAAGCATCAACCTGAAATCCTGTGAGTCAAGGACCGCAACCCCAAACAAAAAGGGGGGTGGCAATCCGGGAACCCAAAAGCATGCCCAACAAACTCATCTAAAAACGTCAACTATTGTTTTCCACACCAGTAACCACACTCAAACCGAGCGTGCACAAAAACTCCGTAGAAAGGAGGTGATCCAGCCGCACCTTCCGGTACGGCTACCTTGTTACGACTTAGTCCCAATCACGAGCCTCACCTTAGACGGCTCCATCCCAAAAGGGTTAGGCCACCGGCTTCGGGTGCTGCCCACTTTCATGACTTGACGGGCGGTGTGTACAAGGCCCGGGAACGCATTCACCGCGACGTTGCTGATTCGCGATTACTAGCGACTCCGCCTTCACGTAGTCGAGTTGCAGACTACGATCCGAACTGAGACCGGTTTTAAGGGATCCGCTCCATGTCACCATGTCGCATCCCGTTGTACCGGCCATTGTAGCATGCGTGAAGCCCTGGACGTAAGGGGCATGATGATCTGACGTCATCCCCACCTTCCTCCGAGTTAACCCCGGCGGTCCCCCGTGAGTTCCCGGCATAACCCGCTGGCAACACAGGGCGAGGGTTGCGCTCGTTGCGGGACTTAACCCAACATCTCACGACACGAGCTGACGACGACCATGCACCACCTGTGAACCTGCCCCGAAGGGAAACCACATCTCTGCAGTCGACAGGCACATGTCAAGCCCAGGTAAGGTTCTTCGCGTTGCATCGAATTAATCCGCATGCTCCGCCGCTTGTGCGGGCCCCCGTCAATTTCTTTGAGTTTTAGCCTTGCGGCCGTACTCCCCAGGCGGGACGCTTAACGCGTTAGCTCCGACACGGAACCCGTGGAATGGGCCCCACATCCAGCGTCCACCGTTTACGGCGTGGACTACCAGGGTATCTAATCCTGTTCGCTCCCCACGCTTTCGCTTCTCAGCGTCAGTAACAGCCCAGAGACCTGCCTTCGCCATTGGTGTTCTTCCCGATATCTACACATTCCACCGTTACACCGGGAATTCCAGTCTCCCCTACTGCACTCTAGCCCGCCCGTACCCGGCGCAGACCCACCGTTAAGCGATGGGCTTTCACACCAGACGCGACGAACCGCCTACAAGCTCTTTACGCCCAATAATTCCGGATAACGCTTGCGCCCTACGTATTACCGCGGCTGCTGGCACGTAGTTAGCCGGCGCTTATTCGAAAGGTACACTCACCCGAAAGCTTGCTCCCAATCAAAAGCGGTTTACAACCCGAAGGCCTTCATCCCGCACGCGGCGTCGCTGCGTCAGGGTTTCCCCCATTGCGCAATATTCCCCACTGCTGCCTCCCGTAGGAGTCTGGGCCGTATCTCAGTCCCAATGTGGCCGTCCGCCCTCTCAGGCCGGCTACCCGTCGAAGCCTAGGTGGGCCATTACCCCGCCTACAAGCTGATAGGACGCGACCCCATCCCATGCCACTAAACACTTTCCCAACAAGACATGCGTCAAGTTGGAGCATCCAGCATTACCACCCGTTTCCAAGAGCTATTCTGGAGCATGGGGCAGGTTGGTCACGCATTACTCACCCGTTCGCCACTCTCACCAACCAGCAAGCTGGTCAGATCCCGTTCGACTTGCATGTGTTAAGCACGCCGCCAGCGTTCATCCTGAGCCAGAATCGAACCCTCCACGAAAAAACTTCAATGAAGAGCCAACAAAAGGCTCCAATATTAAAAAGAAAAAGACGAGACATTCTTTAAGGAAAGAACATCCCAACAAAAACCTCACCACCATTTAACCATCTCTCAGGCACCCTGCAATCTGCAAGGCAGGCAATGAACTGGCAATAATTAACTAATAAGTAGTACAGACACGCTCTTGAGTTCTCAAACCACCACCACACCAGCCGGCTCATCAACCTCAACCGAGGAGAACCAGCCGCGCTGAGCAGCAAGAGATAAACTTACACCAACCCACGCTAAAACGCAAACCCACCAAAAACAAACACCCCAAAAACATTGAAAACAAGCCAAAACACCGGCGTGTTGAAAATCGCGAAAAAACACCAAAAAAGCATGCTATCTGATATTGAATCTATAAAAACTTTTTAAAAAATAATAGATTTCTTAAAAAATACACAAAAATAGGATAAAAATACGCAAAAAATCAATAACGCTCACGCATCAACACGCATATTAAAGATTTCTGCCAGACCTGCAATATCTGGCTCACCATATTTCGCAACCAATTGCATCCAACGATTAGCATTGTCTTCGCCAAATCGCGCAGCCTTGCGACGATAAGAATCGACTGTCAAAAAACGAGGAGGTATCGATTTGCTGTTATATTTATCCGCAACCATAACAATTTCTTGCTCAACTGTTTGCGGAATATAGTCTTCAGCAGGAAGAGACAAATTTTGCGCAATAACTTGCTCTCGAGTTAAGCCAACTCCAGTATGATTGCGCGCAAATTGCGCAGCATCCTCACTAAAACCATTATCAATTAAATATTTATATCCGCGCAAGCCATGCAAAATATAATTCGGACCATCAAAGCGCAATATACCACCAGCGTTGCTACTGCCATCACTTTCAAGCACAAAATACGTGCCAATATCGTGCAACAATCCACCTATTAAAGCTGCGTATTCATCAATATACTGTTTTGGAGCTAAGCCACCACTAAGCGCAGGTAATATTGCATAACTATCTCCGACAAGCTCCTGAAGGCAATTTTTTGCTATTTCATCACGCTTACGCAAAGTTTCACTCATTTGAGCAGCACGATTTTCAGCGGACAAAAGCATATTGCAATGATGAGCAATTTGCCAAGCAATTGTTGAGATTACAACACAATGACCGTGAATAAGCTCATAAGCAGCAGAAGATGGTGCAGTTGCACTATGCAATTTCTCTACTTCACCAAAATCAGGTAAATCAGCGAGTTTTATCGAGTTGCAATTAAGTATACTTTCTGCACCATTTTCCATTTTAAGGCTCTTCCTTAAGATTCTTACTTAAGATTATTTTTTGCACTCTTTTCAGTTGCTGCACTCTTTTCAGATTTCACACTATTCGCATCATTGGCACGAGCAGCATCCTCCACAGCCTGCACAACAGCATGCGTTACATTCGCTGCATCGATATTTGCTCCATCTTTATTAGGCTTCTTCACGCTAACTTTTTTTGTCTCTTTAATTGGAACTGGGCTAATTTTCCCAGTATTGGCAAGTTTTTCGTTAGCAAACATCACATTAGCAGCAGCAATATCTCGTGCGTTCATAACAGCAGTCTGCTCCGCATCAGTAGGTCTGATATCTTTCACAACGTGAATATTAGTTTCAAGCGCTGAGGCACCTTGCAAAGATTGAACTGCTCGCTGAGAACAGTCTTCACGCTTCAAACGCGGAGGTCTGCGAGTAGAAATAAACAACGGCTGCACTTCAACAACTGGATTGTAAGGAGCCAAACCAAACCATTTAACAGGCGTACCAGCAACATGTCTAATTGCATATTTCATCTTTAAAGATAACGCTCCACGCACAGAAATATTAGATTCCGGCATCAACGCTTTGTGCAACAGAACATATCGAATTGGTCCAATATCTGGATCTGCATCAACCTTCGGATACACGGATTTTTGCTGAGGAAGTTCGCCCGTGTGCGACAAGTCATGCATAATTTGGTGAAGATACGCTGGTATAGAAGGCGACACTTTAAATCCGAGTTTAATTTTTACGCGGAATAAGTAGTCCGTACCGAAATTCTCTACACAATACTCACGAGTAAACGGAGCGTCATCTGTTTCTACAGAAACAGCCCACCAAGCTCTAGCACGCTTTGGATGGTCGGCAAAAATAGAGAAGAAGATTCCAGTATCGAGACGCTTCATTTCACAATCGGAAGTCAAATACACAATATTGTCAGCGAAATACGGAATACGGAAATCTCCGTGCAACTTATCTAGCACAGGTAGGAAATCTTTCGGTTTCATGTGCAAACGTTGCGAACGCTCAATTTTAGTTCCATCTTTCCAAGTGACCATAATGATCAAAATTGAAACACCGAGCAGCATAGTAAACCAGCCACCGTGCATGAATTTCGCCATGGAAGCCACAAAGAACATCATCTCAATCATGAGGAATACGATTGCAAATATGAAGGCACCAAATCGCTTCTTCTGATACCACATGTGCACTGTAAGCAAAATAGTCGTAGCAAGCATAGTTAGAGTTAAAGCTAAACCGTATGCGCCAGAGATATGTTCAGAATCGCGGAATACTGCAAGAACCGTAATAGTGGCAACACACAGCACAACATTCACAACTGGAATATACAGCTGTCCACGAGTTCTAGCAGGATATCGCACTTGCAAATGTGGCATCCAATTTAGGCTTGTTGCCTCAGAAACCATTGTGTATGCGCCTGTAATCAGTGCTTGAGAAGCAATAATGCCAGCAGTAACCGAAAGAATAACGGCAACATATCGCACATTCGGTTCAAGCATTTGGAAGAACGGGTTCAAACCTTCTATTGACCATAATGCTTTATCGTTTTGATTTTTCAACATCCAAGCGCCTTGCCCAAAGTAATTCAGCAGCAAAGCAATTTTAATAAACGGCCAGGTTGCGTACACATTGCCTCTACCAACATGACCCATATCAGAATATAACGCTTCAGCACCGGTAGTAGAAAGGAAGATCACACCCATAACCGCTAATCCCTGCACATTATGCGTGCTAAACAGGAATTTTATGCCATAAATCGGGTTAAGTGCTTCAAAAATAGTCCAATCTTGGCCAATGTTCATGACACCAACCAGCGCAAGGAAAGCAAACCAAAGCATCACAACAATGCCAAATACTTTGCCAATTCGCTCGGTTCCGCGTTGCTGTACAGAGAAAAGTATGACGATTATAATAACCGTAATCATCATCGACAAATTCTCATTTTCTAAGAATATTGGCTTAAACACTGCAATAGTGCGCAAACCTTCAACTGCTGAAGAGATGGAGACTGCAGGAGTCAGCACAGAATCTGCCAAAAACGCGGCTCCACCAATCATTGCCGGTATTGCAAGCCACGCGCCTTTTTTACGTAGAAGCGAATATAAAGCAAAAATGCCACCTTCGCCTTTGTTGTCTGTTCTCATTGCAACAAATACGTATTTTACGGTTGTAATTAATGTGATTGACCAGAACAGTAGCGAAAGCATTCCGTAGATAGTCGCGCGATTTATGTTTTGCAAGCCGCCTTGACCTGCTAAAAATGTTTGCGCAGTATAAAGCGGAGAAGTACCAATATCGCCATAAACAACGCCAAGAGCAACAATTGCCATTCCCAATGTAAAACGATCGGAACTGGTTTGCAATTTTGCCCACCATCTACCTAACGGACCTCGTACTGCACTAGCAACAAGCTTTTCTGCTTCTTTTACCTCTTGCGCTTGCTGCTGAGCTATTACTTTGCGCTCTTCGCGTGTTGTCGTTTTTTTTGACACCTGAGGAGCCTTAGTAAACGAGGCAGCTCGCAATATAGCATCCTTAGTACCTTTTAAGGATTTAGTGCTTTTCTCGGAATCTTTCGCGCCGTTGCGAGGATCCTTTGTACTATCGTTTGATGGTACAGCAGTGCGTGACTTAGTCATGCTTAATTGTTCCTCCATATATGATCTTCTTGATGCCAACAAGAAGTCGCATAAACCTCACACCTCACAGTTTTATTTCCGTACTTGGATATTGTATACAACAATAGTGCATCGCGCAAAAAATATTAAAAAATCCTTGAAAATTAAGGATTTTATATTCCTAAAATTCGTAAATTTTTCGCGTATTTTCGCGTGTAACTTTCGCTGCTTGCAATAACGATATATTTAGAACTTCAGAAAGTGTTTCTAGCGTATAAGGAACCATATAAGGCGCGTTTGGCCGTCCACGATACGGCATTGGCGTTAAATAAGGCGCATCCGTTTCAACAGTTATATGGTCTTTGCCAATAATTCGCGCAGATTCGCGTAATTCATCATTGCCTTTGTAACTTATAGTTCCAGAAAAACTTGCGTACCAACCGTGCTCTTTCAATATTTCGGCTAAATCCACACCACCAGCATAACTGTGAAATACTGTTCGCTCAGGAGCGCCATCTTTTAGTAAGACTTTTACTACGTCTTCGTGAGCGTCACGATCGTGAATTTGCAAAGGCAAGTTTAATTCTTTTGCGAGCGCAATGTGGTCGCGGAAAGCCTCTATTTGTGCTTCTCGCGCAGGCTCTCCCGTACGAAAGTAGTCTAAACCGGTTTCACCTATTGCCACTACTTCTTTTGGATGAGCAATTACTAGCGAGCGCAAATGTTGCATAGCTTCGTCAAATGGAATATCGTGATACGGCTTGTAAACTATTGGCAATCCGTCAGGACCTTTAGCTCCTTTGTGACCGTGTAATACTGCTTCGTTTGGGTGTATTGCTATTGCTGCGCGAACTGAATTTTCATGCGTTTGAGCAAACTTAATCGTCGGCTCCCAATCTGGATATTCACATCCGACTTCTAGCATGTGCGAAACACCTGATGATTTTGCTTGAGCAACTAAGTCGTCTACAGTAGGTTCCGCTATTACATCGCGGCCTTTTTCTGCTAATTCTTGATTTAGATTATGCGCAAAATCCACAACGCTAAGCATGTGCGTATGATCGTCTGCAATTGTTATTCCTTCTTGTAGCAGATTTTCCCATACTGCAGATTGCGTTGCTAAAGCCGGCGCCCAATTATGTTCGCGATGATGTTTACTCATATTTTTAAGTCTACTCGCAAACTCAACTGTCAATTTTTATTGAATGATAAGTATTTATAAAACTGCTTTGCGAATTGCATCATATTGCGATTTTACAAGACGATAATACGCTCCTCTTGCCTCCATAAGCTCGTTATGAGTGCCTTTTTCAACAATTTCTCCATGATCGATTACACAAATCAAATCCGCATTCTCAATCGTCGAAAGCCTATGCGCTATTACAAAAGATGTGCGATTTTTAAGTAATTGAGCTAATCCTGCTTGTAATGCTTCTTCTGTACGAGTATCAATATTACTTGTTGCCTCATCTAGAATAAGAATTCGCGGATTCGCAAGCAATACTCGCGCAAACGATATAAGCTGACGCTGACCTGCAGAAAGAGTGGCTCCGCGCTCTTCAATTTCAGTATCGTATCCGTTCGGTAATCCTTCAATAAATTCGTGAGCATGAACTGCACGCGCTGCAATCTCAATTTCTTCATCAGTGGCATCGAGCTTTCCATAACGGATGTTCTCGCGTACGGTTCCACTGAAAATAAAACTATCTTGCAACATTACGCCCATTTGTTTTCTAAGAGATGCGAGCGTTACTGAACGTACATCGTACCCGTCTATAGTAATCGAGCCTTCTGAAACGTCGTAGAATCTAGAAAGAAGACTTACGAGAGTTGTTTTTCCTGCACCAGTAGGTCCCACAAGAGCTACAGTAGTGCCAGGATTAACATGCAAATCAACCAAGTTTAATATTGGCCTTCCATCTTCTTCGTAACGGAAAACAACGTCGTTTACGTCTACTTTTCCTTCGATTTGAGGCAATTGAATAGCATCTGGCTTATCTACGATATTTGGCTTAATTCGTAGAGTTTCAAAAATTCGTTCCAAATAAACTGAGCACGTTACAAGTTGCGTATAGAAGTTTCCAATATTTACTACTGGATCCCAGAAAGTAGTCGAATACCAAACAAATGCTATAAGTGTTCCCGTGCTCACGTTCATTGCACCTAAGTTTGCTATGCCAGAGTAATACAAAAGCGCTATTGCTGCAGTCTCAATAATTGAAGCACCAGGCCAAAGTAACATTTGCACTCTAACGTTTCGCATCCAAGCACTTCTTACTTCTGCTTGTTGCTCTTGGAAAGTAGCGTATGCTGTAGCTTCTCGCGCAAAAGTTTGCGTTGTTTTTACTCCTGCGATTGATTCGTGCAAATACGCATTTAAATTACTTTGTTTATTTGATAATTTTTTAGACGCTTTTCTTTGCAAAATTTGTAAAGTTCGCGTCCAAATTATAAATATTGGGAATAGCGCTAAGCTCCACAAAGCCATTCGCCAATCTATAACAAACATTGTTATTAATGTAATAATAAGCACAAAAACGTCGGAAAATACGTTAATTAAACCAGACGAAAGCGTGTCAGAAAGCGTATTGATGTAGTTTACGATGCGAATCAGAATTTTCCCATGCGGACGCGAATCAAAATAATCAAAAGATAATGATTGAACATGCGTAAAAATATCGCGTCGCATGTCTTTGATTATCATCTGGCCGATGCGCGTAATTGCTAAAGTTCTGTACGCTAAACCAAGCTCATACAATATAATGAGCAGTGCGAATACGGCAATAATTGTATATAAATAATTGACGTTTTTCTGAGACAATACAACGTCGATTAGCGTTTTCGTAATCATTGGCATCGCTGTCATAATGATGCTGCCGCTAATAACTACCATAATTACGAATAGAAGTTTAGTAGCATACGGCTTCATATATTTTCTAACGCGCATAAGTTCGTGCACGTTTATGTGTTCTTCTTGACCTTCGTCTTCACGATAAGTATTACGTTGTGCCATTTCTACTCCCCCTTCGTTTCGAATCCTGCAGACCTGCCAGTTTTAAAGCCAAGTTGCTTTCTATAGATCTCCCAATACCTCCCGTGCGCTGCAACAAGCTGAGCATGCGTGCCGCGTTCAATAATTTTCCCGTGATCTAGCACAACAATCATGTCTGCATCTTTAACGGATGAGATTCTGTGCGCAATAGTGATTATTGTGCGCGTGCCATCAAGCTTTTTCAGCTCCTGCTGAATATGCTCTTCCGTTTCCATATCTACAGCAGAAGTTGTATCGTCCATAATCAAGATTGCAGGATTATTTGCCAACGCTCTAGCTAAGCTCAAACGCTGCTTTTGCCCACCAGAAAGACCTACCCCACGCTCGCCTACTACTGTTTCATAGCCTTCTGGCATATCCATAATAAAATCGTCTGCTGCAGCAATTGTTGCCATCGTGCGAATGGTATTATCTAATTCCTTACAATTTTCTTTAGTTTGAGGTAATCCAAAACTAATATTTCCTGCAATAGTGTCCGAAAATAGGAATGTTTCCTGCGCAACTATGCTAACTTGGTTACGAACAGTTTCTAACGGCCATTCGCGCACGTCTTTTCCGTCAATTAAAACACGACCACGCGTAGGATCATAGAATCTTGCTATAAGACTTACGAGAGTTGATTTGCCGGAACCAGTTTCACCAAGAATACCCAGTTTGCTTCCAGCAGGAACGTCTAAATCAATATCTTTTAAGATTGGAGAGTCTTGATCGTCTGGGAATGAAAAATCAACATGCTCAAAAGTAATTTTACCTCTAATTTTAACGGTTTCGTCCGCTTCTTTTGGATGTCTAATATGCGATTCTTGCGTAAGAAGTTTGCGAATATTCACGCATCCTGCGTTAAAACGCTGCCAATCATTAATAAGCCAGCCCACCATTCGTACAGGCATGTGTAGCATCCAAAGGAAGCTATTAAAAGTGACGAATGCACCTAAAGTCATGTTGCCATTCAAAACAAGCCATCCGCCGAAACCAACTGTTATAAGCTCAAGCACAAAACCCATGCCATCGAGCCAAGGCATGTATTTTTGAGTATTTTTTGCAAGCGTAATATTGCAATTAAAGTAGTCTTCGTTGCACTTATCGAATTTCTTAGTTTCGTAATCCTCACGCACGAAAGCTTTTACTACGCGATTCCCCTCGATATTTTCTTCCACCATTGAATTCATGCGCGCAAAGGATTCACGAATTGCAAGGAATTTCGGTCTAGCTTTTTTGCCCATAATTTTTGCGAGCAGAAACAAAAATGGCGTAATTGACATAAGTGCTAAAGCGAGCTTCCACTGAATTGAAAACATTATAACCAGCGCTAACACGAACATTACTACACAATCTAACGCCATATACGAAACCCAACTTAAAATATGACGAATCGCGTCAGTATCCGATGTCATACGACTCATAATGTCGCCTGTGCGCGTGTGATTAAAGTACGTAAAATCGAGAGAATGAAGCTTTTCGTACTCGTCGCTCACCAGGCGATACACGGCATTTTGACCAAACTTTTCCATTAAAAGCTGGTAAATATACCTTGAGCCAACGCGAACAATCATCATTGCTACCATCAAAACGCATACGCTTATAAGCAAATTATGCTGTTTGCCAATAATGATTTTGTCTACAATAAAGCCCGAAAGCAACGGCATTGTCATTGCCATCGTGTCATTGATAATAAATAGAAAAATAGCAAGCCAAACTTTCCACATGTCCGGCTTACAGTATTGCAATACCCAGCGCACGTTACTCGCATCTTTGCGTTTATTCGGATTGACGTACATGCGCCAGCTTCTCCTTTGTTTCCGATTTTGCTTTTTGAGACTTAATTTTAAATTTATACTATTTTCTCACATTAGCATACACAAAAAGATGTGGCGTGTAGCCAAAAGACTACACGCCACATGCTATAAGTTAAGCAATCAGCTTAGTAAACTTGCGCGAATTATCGCTACAAATTTACTTACTTCTGCCAGCCCATATCCTCTGGGTAGGTGCTTGCGTAACCAGCAGGGCCGTTGTTAGCAAAGCCCTTCTTGAACACCTGGTAAATAGGAGGAGCAGAAACTGGAAGAGTTCCGTAGAGTGCGAGAGCTGCAGACTCTGCCTTGTTTGCATAATCAGTCTGTTCCTTGTAATCGTAGGTCTTGCCAATCTTGTTGAGCATAGCATCAATCTTCTTATTGCCAACGAGACCGAGGTTGGAATCGCTATCAGACTTGTAAACCTGGCTTGCTGCAGACAAGAAGCTCAATGGAGATGTGGACTGCCATGCCAATGGAAGCACCTGGTACTCGTGCGAAGCAACAACCTCGGAGAACTTAGCAACAGCATGGTTCACAGTCTTGCACTTAATTCCAGCCTTCTTCATCATGGCCTGGAATGCGTTAGCAAGAGCTGCCTGAGTAGAATCATCGCCGAAGAAGGTGAAGGAAATCTCAAGAGTCTTGCCATTCTTGGCGTAGTAGCCATCCTTGCCCATCTTGTAACCAGCAGCTTCAAGGGTCTTCTTAGCGTTTTCGGTGTTGTACTTGCCGTCAGCAGGAAGATTGTTCTTGTAGCCAGCCTGGAACATGGAGAGAAGCTCAGAACCTGGCTGCTCGCTCTTCCAGTTCATGCCCTGGAACTGAATCTTGTTGTAGGTAGCAACGTCGAATGCCTGAACAACAGCCTTACGAACTGCAAGTTCGTTAAGTGGCTTGGACTTAGCGTTGAAGTTAAGCACGCGAACCTTGGTGCTGTAGCCGTAACGCAGCTGAGCACCCTTAACGCTACGAGCAGACTTGATTGCGTCCTTAGAAGAAATGGTATCGGTTACAGCATCGATTTCACCGTTCTGGAAAGCGTTCAAAGCTGCAGTATCTTCCATACGCTTTACAACAACCTTATCGAGCTTTGCCTTCTTACCCCACCACTTTGGATTGCGGGTGAAAACAACCTGATTTTCGGTTGCGGATTCAATCTGGAATGGACCTGCACCCCACTCGTTGTGAGGATTGTTTACCCAACCCTGGTTGAAGGTCTTAACGTCACCGGCCTTTGGATGAACCAGTGGAGCGAAAAGCATTTCCCATGTTGCGCATGGCTTCTCATAAGTCACTATAACCTGCTTTGGAGTGGAACCTTGTTCAACACTCTTGATGCAGTCATAGCCTTCAGTACTTGGGACGGAGTAATCCTTGTTCTTTCCGTTCAAAGCCTGCCAAGTAGCCTTAAATGCGGTGTAATCAATATCAGTGCCGTCATTCCACTTGGCCTTTGGGTTCAAGTTGTACTGAACAACGAGTGGCTTATCGCTAACCTTCTTGACGGAAGTGATGTAGTCAGGGTTGTACTTAAGCTTTTCACCCTTAACGGTGTCATAAGCCATAAGATTTGGCTGGTAGAAGCCCCACAAAGTATTCATGTAACCAGAGTTACCATCGTTGGAAGCGTAGTTCCAGTTTGGACCGAGAACAGGAAGAGCAACGGTGTAAGTGCCGCCGTCCTTAACGTTGTCACGTGACTGTGGATTATCGTAACGCTTGTTGACATCTGGCATTGGAAGTTCGCCAGTGTAAGAAGTGTCAACACCAGCAGCTGGCTCTTCAGTCATACCTGCTTTACCAGCATTGTTAGTAGCACCGCCGCAAGCGCCGAGCAGCATTGCAACAGAAAGTGCAGCTGCGGCAAATACAGTCAGTTTACCTGCATTTGTATTTTTCATGATTCCTCTCATTCCCCGGATGATGTCCGTCTTCCGGTATGTTGTATGAGTATATACAACTCTATGACATTCGACAAATCGTTTTCACAAAATATTGATTTTTTTCTTTTCAACTTTATGAAAATTAGGCAAAAAAGAATAATTTATTATCTATAATGAGCAAAACAGAAAATTTTTTAGTTTATTTTGGCTAAAAAACAAAATATATTACGTTTTTTAAATTTATGTTACACAATAAAAAATCGCGCATGTTGTAATAAACATGCGCGACTAAGTAATTTATTCAGATTGATGAAGATTAACTAAAATCAACAAGTCATGAATTACCTAACATCGTCAAAATTATCTTCTTCAGAAAGAATAATACGCTTACGGTTCTTCTCAATTGTAGGATCCGGAATTGGCACAGCGCTAATCAAAGCCTGAGTGTAAGGGTGCTTTGGATTATCAAACACCTCATCCGTTTCACCAGATTCAACAATTCGACCGTGATACATAACAGCAATACGGCTAGAAATGTGACGAACCACAGCCATGTTGTGAGCCACGAACAAGTAAGCAACACCCAACTTGTCTTGCAAATCTTCAAGCAAGTTAATAATTCCAGCCTGAATAGAAACATCCAAAGCCGAAACTGGCTCATCAAGAAGCAAAAGCTTAGGATTCACAGCCAAAGCGCGAGCAATAGCGATACGCTGACGCTGACCGCCGGAGAACTGCGTTGGGAAGCGATCAACTTGATCAGGATTCAACTCAACCAATTGCATAAGCTCAGCAATACGCTGGCGAATTTCTTCCTTCGACTTCTTTTGCACGAGCAAAGGCTCGGCCAAAATATCGTAAACAAGCATACGAGGATCAAGCGAGCTCATTGGGTCCTGGAACACGTACTGAATCTTAGAACGAAGTTCGCGACGCTGCTCACGAGTCAACTTATCGTTCAACTCAGTACCAAAAACTGTAATAGAACCAGACTCAGGCTTCTTCAAGCCCATAATCTCCATCAAAGTCGTGGACTTACCAGAACCAGACTCGCCAACCAAAGCCACAGTTTCGCCTTCACGAACCTCAATACTCACACCATCAACCGCGCGAACTTCGCCAACCTTGCGTCGCAAGAAGCCACCGCTAGTAATTGGGAATGTTTTAACCAAGTTCTTAACATCCAAAACAACTTTTCGTTGTTCACGAGGAATGCCTTCAAACATTGGCTTAATTGGCTTTTCGGTTTCCGCATGAAGCAACGAGCGAACAGTTTCGCTTTCAGCTTCAAGACCCATCATTGTGCTGTCGTCGCCGCTTTCTTCTTCAGCCATAAGCATATCCATAGTCGGCTTAGAAATTGGAGTCAAACGACGAGTGCGCTTTTGATCAACGCGAGGAACAGCACCCAACAAGCCAATAGTGTACGGCTGAGTTGGGTGAGCAAAAATCTCTTCAACGCTATTATGCTCAACCAAATGACCCGCATACATAACAATAACTTCGTCTGCAACGCCAGCAATTACGCCCAAATCGTGAGTAATAAAAATCATTGCAGCGCCGGTTTCGCGCTGAGCTTTCTTCAAAACTTCCAAAACCTGAGCCTGAATAGTCACATCCAAAGCGGTAGTAGGCTCGTCGGCAATAATAATGTCAGGATTATTGGCAATAGCCATAGCAATCATCACGCGCTGGCGCATACCACCAGAAAACTCGTGAGGGAAAGCCTTCAAACGCTCAGCCGGCTTAGTAATACCAACCAAATCAAGCAATTCAATAGAACGCTCGCGAATCTGCTCTTCAGTCATGTCAGGATTATGAATAACCAAAGCTTCCTTAAGCTGATCACCAATAGAGAAAACTGGAGTTAAAGCAGAAAGAGGATCCTGGAACACCATAGCAATATTCTTGCCACGAATCTTACTCATTTCTGCATCAGACTTAGTTAAAAGCTCCTCGCCCTTATACTTTACAGAGCCTTTAACGCTAGCGTTTTTATCCAGCAAGCCCATAACAGCCAAGGACGTAACCGACTTACCAGAACCAGATTCGCCAACGATACCAATAGTCTTTCCGCGGTACAAATCAAAATTCATTCCGCGCACAGCATGCACAGTACCAGCTTCAGAAGCGAAGCTAATTTGCAAGTCGCGTACTGAAAGCAACGGTTCGTTGTTTTGATCTTCCATCGTGGTTTCTTCCTTAATAGCGTTATTTGCAATATCAGTCATGTTTATCACTCCAAACGCTCGTTAGTCGGCCTTACCAACAGACCTAGAATATGGATCAATGGCATCACGCAAACCGTCACCAATAAGCTGCACGGAGAAGGTTAGCAAAACAAGCACTGCAGACGGCACCAAAAGCACCCACGGAGAAGTCTGCACAACGCTTTGGCCAGCATTAAGCAAAGTACCAAGAGAAGTATCCGGAGCCTTAATACCAAGGCCCAAGAAGCTCAAAGCAGTTTCGCCGTTAATCGCACCAATAACACCAAGAACCGTGTTAATAATCAATACAGAACCCAAGTTTGGAACCAAGTGGCGCACAATAATGCGGAACGAAGAAACGCCCTCGAACTTAGCTGCACGAACATACTCACGTTCGCGCAAGCTCAAAGTCAACGTACGAAGAGTACGAGCGTAACCAATCCAACCAAAAGCTGTTAAGCCAAATGCCAACCACAGCCAATCGCTACCACCACTAGAAGCACTAATGATTAAAGCAATCAGCAGGAAGGAAGGAACAATCAGCAGCATGTCCAAAAGCCACATACCAACCTGCTCAAACCATCCTTCGAAGTAAGAAATAGCAGTACCAACCAAAGCAGCAATAACTGTAATGGTAATAGAGCTAACAATACCAATGGAAAGTGAACGACCAAGTCCGCGCACAACCATTGCGTACATGTCTGAACCGCCTGGCGTAGTTCCCAGCCAATGCTCTGCAGAAGGAGGAGTTGCTAGAGAAGAAAAGTCTGGTTCGTCGTAGCTCCACTTTGAAATCTTTGAGCCAAACAAAGCAAAAAGAATCAAAATTACGAACATAACCAAGCCCACAACTGCAGACGGGCGACGGAAGAATCGACGCGTATAAAGCGTCATCTTACCAGTGCGCTTAAAGTTGCCCCAGGCACCAGCAGTAGCTTTTCTATCTGCAGCAGATTCTTGAGGTTTTGAAGATACATCTTTTTTATTCATATCAAATTCACCTACACTGTTCTGCTAGTTCAAACGAATACGTGGGTCGAGCCAAGCAGAGAAGATATCTGCAAGCAGAGCACCAACTAAGGTACATACAGCACCAAACGCTGCAATAGCAACAGAACCGTTAATATCGTTCTGCATAATGGTCTGAACGAAGTAGCTACCAAGGCCGTTAATAGCAAACACGGTTTCAGTAATCACAGCACCCGTAAACACGCCTGCAATAGAGAAGGCGACGTCAACAGCTGTTGGAATCAAAGAAGTACGCAAAGCGTGGCGGCGAATAGCCAAATTCAAAGGTAAGCCCTTAGCGCGAGCCGTACGAACGTAATCAGCATTCATAGTATCGAGAAGATACGTGCGCTGCGTTAAATGATACCCAACCATGCCAGGAATTGTCATAACAATCGTCGGCAAAATCAAATGCTGAAGGAAGTCAAGAAGGAACATGAACGGGTCAGAACCTTGGTAAGAGTGCAAACCAGTAACGTAGAAAAGTCGCACGCCTGTTGCGTGGTTAATGCTAATAGCAGCAAGCACAACCATCAAACCCAAAACTGCTGCAGGAACAACCAACAGGAAGGTTGCGGTGGAATTAAGAACTCTATCTTGCCACTTGTACTGACGGATAGCAGTGTAAACACCAACGCTAACACCGAGAACAATGCCAAGAATTGTAGCGCCAGTAACCAGCTGAACAGATGCGCCAATACGAGACATAATTGCCGGGCCAACTGGAGCCTGATCTGGGCTCAATCCCCAATCCCACTTAGTAAAAATGTTGTAAATCCAACGGCAATAACGAGTAAACACTGGAGTCTGGTCGTTAATATTTGCCAAATCCAAAGAACGGTTGATTGATGCAATAGGTGGATGCGGATGCCTAGACATGTAGTTCGAACGCGGTCTCATAAAAGCACTTGTCAAGAAATATGTCATGGATACGGCAACAAACAACATCACCACATAATTCAGGCATCGTTTAACGATGTATCGTATCATTGTGACTCTTTTCTACGACTAGCCATTTTTTACCTCCATTCGGCATCCATAAATCTTGTGATTTACAGTATTGCCGATCTAACACTCGACCTTGAAAAGGGCGTGTTTGAATCGACCCTTGTCAATCCGGGACACATAATTAGTATATTTTTAGCCAAGCTATGTACAAAGAGACAAACAGAAAATATTTTTACACAACACTTTTCTCAATACCCAAGGGAAAAATTTCGTATATATAAGTTACATTATACATATCTAAACATGCAAAAAAGCGCAAAATATCAATGATTTCTAGCTATATTTTTACACAAAGATATGTATTTTAAAATCAAAAAAGTATTTTTATACATACAAAATACGTTTTATAAGCAAATATAATAAATTCAAAATTTAATTACAAAAACTGAATATTTACCGAAAAAATTGTAGTTTTACTAAAATAATTAATAGTATTCAAGCAAATGCCGAAAATAGGCATAGACAAGAAACACACGCGAGACATTGAGCAGTATACAATATTTTTTATTCGTACTTTCAACTCTAAAAGGAGAATGAATAAGCTCATGGCTGAAAACATCAAAGCCGTAACTCTGGAACATGTAAAAAATTATTCCAAACATTTCAACGAACAGCGCGCAAATCTTCTCGCAGCAAATGCAGCAGTAACAAATGGTGTGCTTAAAGCCGCAACAAGCTACCAAGGCAAGCGTGCTCTTCCTCGCGAATTCTCAATAGAATTAAAACAAGGCAGCATTACCAATCAGAAGCGCTCCGGACGCTGCTGGATGTTCGCCTCACTTAATACTTTGCGATACGAAGTAATGCATAAGTGGAATTTAGACGACTTTGAGTTTTCAGAAAGCTACCTATTCTTCTGGGACAAGATTGAAAAAGCAAACGCTTATTTGGAAAATGTGCTTTCAACACTTGATGAAGATGTTAATAGCCGACTTTTTGAGAGCATTAACTATGGTCCAATCGATGACGGCGGCTGGTGGCAAATGTTCGTCAACTTGGTAAACAAGTACGGACTTGTGCCAAAGAGTGCATATCCAGATTCACAGAACTCAGTCGACTCTGATGCATTCGTACAATACATCAATACCAAGTTGCGCGAGTTTGCATACGAATTGCGTGAAGCTCATAAGAACGGAACTTCTTTGGAAGAATTGCGCGAAATGAAAGTTCGCGATTTGGAAACCGTTTATCGCATGACAACTATTGCCCTGGGTGAACCACCTGCACAGTTTGACTTCTTCGCACGAACTAAAGATGACGATGACGATAAGAAGGACGGCGAAAAAGACGAAACCAAGAAAGATGGCGAGAAAACCGGCAAAGCTGACAAGTCAAAAACCGGCAAAGATGAGCGTCCAATGATTTGTGAATACGGAATTACTCCACTTGAGTTCGCAAAGAAGTACGTTCCAGTTGACGTAAACGACTTCGTAACAATATGCAACGCGCCTATGGAACGCACACCATTCAACAAGCTCTACCAATTTAAGTACAGCACCAACGTAGCTGAAACAAAGGAAATGGAATTTGTTAATGTGCCTCTCGATGTATTCAAAAAAGCAGCTGTAGACCAATTAAAAGATGGTCATCCAATCTGGTTTGCATGCGATTGCACGCAGTTCTCCTTGCGTGACAGTGGCTTCTTCGATCCTGCAGTTGTGCGCGTAGATGAATTGTTTGATGTGAAGTTTACATTCGATAAAGCTCACGGCTTGGAATATATGGATTGCCCAGGAAATCACGCAATGACATTCACTGGCGTGAATCTTAACAAAGATGGCGAGCCAGATCGCTGGAAGATTGAGAACAGCTGGGGCAAGGATGCTGGCGAAGACGGCTATTATGTTGGCTCAGCAGAGTGGTTCGATCGTTATGTGAACGAAATAATCATCAACAAAAAGTACCTTGACAAAGAAACTTTAGCTGTATTGGATCAAGAACCAGTAATGCTTGAACCGTGGGCGCCACTTTCGAAGCGTTGCCGTTAAATCGTTACCATTAAAATTAAGTTTGGTAACTATGTGAGCGCAGATTGCTTTTGCAGTTTGCGCTTTTATTTTTTGTTTTACTTTTTTTCACAAATTAAAAAGAAGCCCGGCGGGAAGAGAAACCCGCCGGGGCAGAGAGAAAGAGAGAAGAAGGTTTCAATTATGGGGTTCGAAAACGAACCTCGCTAATGGCGAACCATTAACATATGTTAGTATAGCTAAACATTCGTCCAAAGAAAAGAGTTTTTCCTTAAAATTTCCTTAAAATATTTTCTTTTAGAGAACCATTTGCTATGTTCTTTAATTTTACAATTTATTTATTGAGAATTTCAACCTATTTCTCACTATTTTCCAAAGATTTTTTTGCTGCAGCAAGTCTTTCCGCTTCGACACGCTGACGCTCGGACAAAGCAGATGCAAAACGCTCAAGCTCCTCCTCAACTGCTTCTTTTGAAATCTTGGCAAAAATAGGACTTGGCTTAGGCACAGGCGTACCTGCTACCAACTCCTCACTCTCCCAAGGATGAACAGTTTCCCCCAAGCGATAATCGCCCGTAATAATCGGATACTTGAAGTCTGGATTATCCAAATCTTCAACTTCTTCAATATGAGGCAAAGGCGAGAATACGCCAGTGCCACCAAGTGCTTCCCAAACTTTTTGAGCTGCATGAGGCAAGAATGGCGCAAGCAGATGATTAGCATCCGAAACAGCCTGAGCTGCAACATGCAACACAGTACCAAGGCGAGCCTCATCATCTTTAATTTTCCAAGGCTCAGTTGCAGAAATATATTTATTAATATCCGCAACTACTCGCATTGCTTCAGTAAGAGCATTCTTCTGACGATGACGCTCAATCAAACTACCAACCAAAGCAAAAGCATCAGAAGTTTGATCGAGAAGAGCGCGATCCATTGCAGTCATAGAATCTTCATCAAGAGGAGGAATTACACCAAAGTTCTTATTAATAAGATTTGCCACACGATTGACAAGATTACCCCAGCTTGCAGCAAGTTCTTCGTTATTGTGACGAGCAAACTCAGCCCAAGTAAAATCAGCATCAGAATTTTCTGGACCCGCAATAGAAATGTAGTAACGCACAGCATCTACAGGGTAACGTGCCAAAATATCCTTCACATAAATCACGATTCCGCGCGAAGAGCTGAACTTCTTGCCTTCCATAGTCATGAACTCAGAAGCAACAACCTGTTCAGGCATGTTCAATGGGCCATAAATGCCAGCCTCACCACCTTTAGAACCAGCACCGTTGTAGGCAAGCATTTCCGAAGGCCAAATCTGAGAATGGAAAGTAATGTTATCTTTGCCCATGAAGTAGTATCCAGGAGACTTAGGATCACACCACCAATCACGCCAAGCCTCTGGCTTGCCTTGTCGACGAGCCCATTCAATAGATGCAGACAAGTAGCCAATAACAGCATCAAACCAAACATATAAACGCTTATTTGGATTATCAATCCATCCTTCAACAGGAACAGGAATGCCCCAATCAATATCGCGCGTAATAGCTCGCGGCTTTACTTCATTAAATAATCCAAGCGAGAAATTAATAACATTCGTGCGCCAACCTTCGCGAGAATGAAGCCAGTTAACATTCGCTTCAGCCAAAGCAGGCAAATCTAGGAAATAATGTTCAGTTTCTTCAAAGCGCGGAGTTTCACCATTAATTTTAGAAACTGGATTAATAAGCTCATCCGGATCAAGCTCGTTTCCACAAGCATCACATTGATCGCCACGAGCACCATCTGCGCCACACAATGGGCATGTGCCTTCAATATAACGATCTGGCAAAGTACGACCAGTGGAAGGAGAAATAGCAACCTTCTGAGTGCCCTTGTAAATATAGCCGTTCTTTAAGCACTGACGGAACATTTCTTGCACAACATGCTCGTGATTTGCAGTGGTAGTACGCGTGAACAAATCGTAGCTCAAACCTAAATCGCACAAATCCTTAGTAATCACACGATTATAACGATTAGCAAGCTCTTGTGCAGAAACACCTTCCTTATCTGCTTCAACCAAAATAGGTGTACCGTGCTCATCCGTGCCAGACACCATTAATACGTCATTACCTTTCATGCGCTCGTAACGCGCATATACGTCTGATGGGACCCCGAAGCCTGCGACGTGACCAATATGACGAGGGCCGTTAGCATACGGCCAAGCAACATTCACCAAAATATGACTCATAGACAATTATTATCTTGTTCAACGCGGACAGTACATAAGAACATTGCAAAAAGAATCCCAAATATACGAGAAAAACACGCTGGATAACAAGCCTCACACGAGTTCATCCACATATCCACAAGTTATAAAACCAGCCTGGAATTGAAGCAAATATAAACATAATCTCAACTTATGCACTACGAAACTAATGCACTAGAAAACATGCACTAAAAAAACAACAATATGCACAATACGAATCGTAAATAATCGCGCTGAAAAATAAATATGCAAAAAGAAAGGATTAAAGAAAATTGAAAAACCAACAAAATATGCGCAATTTATTGGATATTTGCGAAGAAACACAAACGCAATTCCCAGAATTACTTGACGACAACCATTTACCAGGTCCAATGTGCATGAAAAAACTTTCTCAAATTGGTGTATTCAATAGGCTTGATTTAAATGCAGGATATTCAAATAAGGCAGCTATTTCCACTCAAGGAAGAAGCAATATTGTGAGCAATCTTATGCCTACAGAAAGCATAGCCTGTTTATTTACTGCAGCATGGGTTTGGATAGGAGGTCATTTTCCTGAAAATATAGATGTTATTGATTATGGGCACAGAAGAAAAAAGCCGCACGGTCATGCGATTCGCGCATTTCGAAGACACTTAAACAATGAAGAATACGTAATACTTGGAAAAATTAGAATAACAACGCCAGAACGAACAATTTGCGATTTAGCGTACACTCCAAGCGAAAACGAAGAGCACGAACCTTATAGAAAAGATATTGCTCACCTATTGATATCTAAATACAGCATTGACTTGCGAAAATGCAAACGTACTATTGACGGAAACCCATATTTCCCAGGCTCAATACATGCAAGAAATTGGATACGAAACATTGCGAAAGAAGCAAACAAACCATGGAAATGAAGAACTCTTATGCAACTAAAACAAACAGCCCTCCAAAACCACCTATAATACTCACGCCATCTGTTGCTATCGACCCTGCAACAAAAACGGAAGTGCTATGGTACATCGCGCAAAAAATACCGGAACTTCGAAAATGGATTATTGCAAACCCTTCAGCAGACGCGCAAATTTTAGAATATATTTCTCAACAAGGTGGACCTGACGTTCGTTACAGTTTTGAAGTGCTATTTTCTGCGTATGACAGCAATGAATAGAAAGCAAAAAATAGTAGCAAAAGCAGAAATCTTATTTCTGATTAGGTTTATGCTCAAGACAAGACGCATAAACTTGCTTACGATTAGCAAAAGATCCGTCAGCAAACGGATGCTCTTTTACTACTTTTGTAATTGCTTCTTTTATGCGCAAACCTTCGGATTCTGCACATTCAAGCGAAAGCTTTGCAAGAGCATCAATGCTTAAATCTGTGCTTTCAGACTGTACTTCTTCGTCACTTGCACCACCGATAACTAAAACTATTTCACCTCGAGGAGGATCCGCTAAAACACCATCGTGAATACTTTGCACAGTTCCACGACGAATTTCCTCAAAATCTTTTGTAAGTTCACGGCATAACGCCATTGGACGATTAGAACCAAGCACTGCCAATATGTCTTCCATTGCTTCTGCAATACGATGTGGAGCCTCATAAAATACTATTGTTCGTCGCTCGGCTTTAAGTGAGCGCAAATGCTGTTGACGCTCACCAGATTTACGAGGCAAAAAGCCTTCATAACAGAAGCGATCAGTCGGCAATCCAGAAAGAGCAAGCGCATCTAAAACTGCACTAGGACCAGGCGCGCAAGTAACAGGCAAATCTCGCTCTATTGCACGTCGAACAACAGCAAGACCCGGGTCGTTAATGGTAGGCATACCTGCGTCTGAAACAACAAGAACAGTGCTACCCTGCTCAACTTTGTCTAGCAAACCATCTGCCTTATTTCGCTCATTATGATCGTGATATGCGATTACGCTACCAGAAACATGTACACCAAGGCGATTCGCTAAATCATAAAGCCTACGCGTGTCTTCAGCAGCAACAATATCAGCAGTTTCAAGAAGATTAATTAATCGTGCAGAAGCGTCTGCCATATTCCCGATAGGCGTAGCAGCTAAAACAACTTTACCTAAACTATCTTCTTCGTTACACATCTTGAATCTCCTTATAAAACTTCTTAAAACTCTACACGAATTTATAAAAGAACGCACTTACAAAGCGAGGTATTTGATTAGAATTATGCTTAGTGTAATTGCAATATAAGCGAAACGAAAAGAGACACTATGAAGATTATAAATCAGAAAATAAAAAGTATAGATGGAAGCGATGCGCAGCTTATTGGGTATATTTTAGACGATAATTTAGATAGCAAAGGCTTGCAAAACCGTCCTGCAATTCTAATTTTGCCAGGCGGTGGCTTCTTGCGCGTATCGAATCGTGAGGCAGAGCCTGTTGCCATGAAGTTTGCTGCAGAAGGATTCCACACTTTTGTGTTGCGATACTCGCTTACTCCAAGCACATACCCAACTCAGCTTTTAGAAGCAGCAGAAGCGATGAGCTTAATTCGCAAAAACGCAAAAGAATGGCACGTAGATGCGCAAAAAGTTGCAATTATTGGATTCTCCGCTGGAGGGCATGTGGCTGCAAACCTTGCAACTAGCGTTAGCGACGAAGTTGAGGAAGCAAACGGGTATGCTGCTGATGACGTGCGACCAAATGCTCTTATGCTCGCATATCCTGTTATTTCTGCTGGGAAATATGCGCATAAGCCAACGTTCGATCGTCTATTTGGAGAAGTTAGCAACGACGAAGAGCGAACTGAACTTGTCAATAAACTTTCGCTGGAAAATCACGTGGATCGTAAAACTCCACCTGTATTTGTATGGCAAACCATTACTGATCAAACAGTTCCAGTAGAAAATTCAATAATGTTTGTGAACGCTTGCGTTGAAGCTGGAGTAAGTGTTGAAGCGCACCTGTTCCCTAAAGGACCTCACGGCTTAGCTTTGGCAGTTAAAGAAACAGCAAAACGCGACGAAAACGGAAATGTGCTTACTGAATTTGTTCAGCCAGAAGTTCAGCAGTGGGTTAAGCTTGCTTGCGATTGGTTGCATCGCACTTTTGCGTAATTTAACTTCAACTCTCCCGCGTTTGTTCCCTTTTTAACCCATTTGGTAAACAAAGCAAAAACAAAACGTCGCCCACACACCATGATTGATATGTCGACGACGTTTTGTTACTTGCTATTAATAAGTAATTTTAATTAATCTCAATATTTAAGAGAAAATCACACTATTAATATTTCACACTATTTTTGGCATTGGAGTAGTTAGTGAAGATGTGAGATTTACTTGCACAACTCCAGCTCCAGCGTGAACTTCCACTTTCTTCAATGTCACAGTGCGAGAATCTTCAGGTGCATGATCATCGTCAGTCATAGTTGCTGGCGACTTTACAGCAACAAGCGCGAGGTCATCGAAAACAACTCCAGAATTTGCACACAAATTCTGCGCTTCTTTCAATGAATCAGCAAAACCTGCTTTATCGATCACACGCTCAGTAGGAACACCGTAAGCTTCTGCGCACAGCAAGTTAATTCGCTCCCTAAGCGTCTTTCCACGCCTACTTTCTGGAACTTTCGTTTCAACATCATCAGTTATTGCAGACACAAAATCGTCCAGCTGATTTGCCAAACCATCGCCACCATCGCGGAATAAATTGCCAACAATCGGCTTTCTGAATCCTAAAGACTTAGCTTGTTCCAACAATTCAGGAACTTGATTATCTTCACCTTCCCACAAATTAATCAACGGGAACGTAGGGATATTAAGAGATTCCAAACGAGAAACATGGAATGGGTAACGCCAAGCCAAAGTTTCGTCATCTCGCCAAGTAGTTGCGCGAGTAACTACAACTGCAGCAGCAGGCCACTTTGCACCAAACTCGCGAGCAGCAATATCTAACCACTTTTGAGCACCAGCATCCGTACCATAACCTGCTTCTACAACCACAACATCATGCTCAGCGCAAGCCATTTCAACACTTACAAGGCTTGGAATACCAAGCGAAACGTTCGCAAACGGGCCACAATGAACGTAAATTGGAGAACCATTAATCGTCTCAGTTTTAGCAGGCTTTACAGCGTCGGCAAGAATATTGGTGATTCGCCACAAATCCACAAACTCGCCAAACTGAACAGACTTACCGTCTTTTGTGCCAGCAATCATTGAAGAAACACGATGAGAAATCTCGTCCATACTGCGCGACAACACTACGATTTGCATGAGCTCGCAAGTTGGCGTCAAAACGACGCGCTCAGGAACAGTCCCCTTGCCAAAATCAACAGCAATGCTTCGCAAAGATCGCGAAGGAACTTCGCTAACTCGAGGAACTAAAATAGTATCAAGGGCACCCTCGTCGACTGCTTTTTCCGCAAACGACACAAGCAAATTCTGCGCGCAAGCAATAGCAGCCATTTCACCACACAAACCCCAGTCAATCAACTCAGGGTGAGAAAGCGAAGACTTACCGCCACCACTTGCACCACCTTTAGAACCAGCAGCTGTAATGCCCATGCTTGGCTGACGAAGAACTGCAGCTGCGTCCACACCTCGCTCACGCAAAGCATCAACCAACGCAATAGTTGTAGTCGTTTTACCTTCTCCGCGAGAAGCTTTCAAAGGAGTATCAGCAGTAACAAGCAGAACTTTACCGCGCTTCCTAGGCTCCTCTGGATGTTGCTTTAAATAATCCAAGTACCCAAAGGCATCAATTTTTTTAACCAAACCGAATGTTGTAGTGTATGAATCAAGAATGCTCATGTACCCCTCTTTCATAGGCATATTGGCACAACTATGCATGCGGATAATGTTAATTACATGATTCATACTATACGATTGTTTGTTCGCAGCATAGGCACCACACGCAATATCTATACGCGCTATTAGCAACGTCTATAGCAAAATAACAAAAGATAACAAAAATGCCTTCCACATGAAATAAAAAGTTCATTTCTTAGGAAGGCATCTGAGTTATTAAATTATTTTCGTAAGTTTTTCCATATCAATTACGAGAAAACTTATTTAATTGCATTTCAGTGATCAGAACGATTAAAACCATTCTTCATACGCATGCTAGTGATGTACAGCACCGTGTCAAGCAAAGAATCGGTTTCTTTCTTCAACTTTGCCGCCATATCGTCATTTGCTTCAGCCAAAGCCTCACGCACTTTATCGTTGCGAAGCTCGGCAATAATAGCTTCGGGATCGCGAACTAAATCATCGTAATCTTCGCCTTCATCACCTTCACGTTCTGGCTCGTAATCAGCCAAATCAACGCCAAGAATATCTGCCACGGCAGCATCCGTAGACTTGACCATTGCGTGACCAAGGGAACCGACAACTTCTTGGTAGCGCTCAATCGCGTTTGCAGTGTCGTTAAATGCGGCATCCGCAAGAGCAGCAATAATGCGATTCTCCCAATAGAAGTTTTCGCTTGTTACGCGAGTAGTCGTATCTTCCAAATACTTTGGAGTGCGATTTACGTTTGGATAGAACGGAATCAAAGAATTGAAAGGATTAGAACCGTAAGTAATCCACTGAATTGCACGCATTGCTTCCGGCATGTAAGGGCGGATTTGCATTACAGCAAGCTCGCTTTGACGGTTAATGCCGATTGGACGCAGCATATGACGAGTATACTCATCTCCAAGCTTGCCGTAAGGATCATACTCAGTACCCTGATAGTGAGAGCTCAAAACGTACTTAACGTCTTCAATTGTTACCTTGCGCTCAGGCTGGCGAGCCCAAGGAATATCGTTGCTGTCCGGACGATGATCAGCGTCTTTACCATCCCACACTTCGTCATACGGATTCAAGAAGCGCTCCATGAACCATGCGCGAGGAGTGTTGTACACGTGGTCAGCATCCGAATGAGAGCCAAAAGCATCACGAGGGTTAAACGGAGAAGCGTTTTCCACCGACAAATCCAAGTGATTTTCTTCAATAAATTCAAGCAAATCAGCCGAGCACATATGCTCTTCTTGAAGATCAAAAGCATCATCTAAATCGAACTCGTCAATTCCAAGCTGGTTTGGCATAACAACATAAGCTTCATCCGGCACACGCTTAGCAATCCAATGATGACCACCGACAGTTTCAAACCACCAAATCTCGTTCACATCCGAAAATGCAACGCCATTCATCTCATAAGTGCCGTACTTTTCAAGCAATGCGCCCAAACGCTCAACACCTTCGCGAGCGCTACGAATATAAGGCAAAACAAGCGTTAAGAAGTCTTCTTCACCAATTCCACCCGGCACTTCCGGCTTATAGTCAGCATCCCCAACTTTGCCTTGCGCTTTTTGAAGCTCAACCATTGAATCTGCGCCTAACACACGCTCGTTGGATGTAAGCGTTTCAGTTGCGCTCATTGCAACGTTTGCTTCGTTAACGCCAGCTTCTCCCCAAATTCCTTCGCGCAAGTCTGCGTTTGGCACGCTTGTGTATTGCATTGGATTATCCGGCAACTCAACTGTTACGTGGCTAAGAACAGACTTATAAACGCGAGGTTGATCTTCCGGCTTTACTACCACTAAGCGCTTTGGATTAAATTCGCCATTTGCGGAGTCTTCGTTACGCGCAATAAGCGTAGATCCGTCGTAGCTTGCTTTTCGACCAACAAGAATTGTTGTGCATGCCATATTTGCATCCTCTGTTTTTAGATTTTATATTTTATTTTTAGATTTATTACTGTTTGATTCTAACGCTTAGGCGTTAACTGCTGACCTAATTGGTTGCCCTCGTGCTTGCGTTTAGGCTTTACCAGTAAGGAACATGCCATCAGCATCTACACCTGAAGTTACGTTTCTTACTTCACGCAACAATTCATTCATATAGAATCCCGGTTTAAGGTTTGGCAAAGGCTTTTCTGTACCAAAAACTTCAAACATGTATTCGTGATCTTTATCAGGAGGCTGCGGGCCGTTGTAACGCATAGTAATTGCTGGATCAGTGCAACCAATAAATCTGCTAGCTTGCGAGTTACGTCCTTGAAGCGCTTCTGGAATCATAGAAGTCATCGTGCGAGAAAAATCTTCCGGTATTTGCAAAGCGTGAGAATCGTTAAAATCAAACATTAACGCTTCAACAGGCACGTTTGCAGCAGTCCAGTGAATCCACTCAAAACCGCATACCGGTATTGCGTCGTCGTCAACAAAACGCCAATGCAAATAATGCACGAAAGATGGCAATTTATCTATATAAAATGGAAACGAAACTACTGGAATTCCATTGATTTTATTCTGCTCCGGCGCAGCTTTAGAATAATCGTCTGGAACAGTAGTGAAATCTGTAGAAATATTCATAATTTAAGTATCTACCATTACACAACACTAATCAACTGCGCGAGTAACAAATAAACGCAAACGTTCACGTAATTTAATTGTTCAAGCAGATTGTGACGCTCAAGCAAAAAACACTACAGAAACAACGCTAACTGCATAATTTGACGGTCAATATAAAACGTGCGCCCAGAAAAATCTAAACTGGGCGCATTAACTAAAATGTAATTTTTTACCGTACTCTATTTATTTTGTAACAGCCTCCTCATGAGTTTCAGCAGCCTTAGCTGCCATAGCTGCTTTCTTAGCAGCACGCTCTTGCTTCTTAATTTCTTCAATGAACTCAGCATGCTTTACTGCAGGAAGCCAGCCAGTGTTAACAACCTTAACCTGCCATACCCAAGCCAAGGCAAACAGAATAACAGCAACAATAATCAAGCTTATAGCACCAACGCCAGCACCGAGGTGAGCGAAGTTACCCACAACAGTACCAATCCAACCAAAGTCAGCATCGCCGAAGGTGGAGTTTGCCAAGCCGAAGGAACCCATAACAGTAAGCAATACTGCTGGAAGGAATGTAATAATTAAACCGTTAATAAAACCACCGAGAATAGCACCACGACGACCACCGGTTGCATTACCAAACACGCCTGCACCACCACCATCGAAGAAGTGAGGCACCATTCCTGGGAGAATCAATGCCAATCCCCAAGCTGGACCCATCCAAATTGCAATAAGTCCGAGAGCTACAAGACCTCCAACGAAGGAAGACAAGAAGCCAATAAGAGAAGCATTAGCACCGTATGGGAATACGATTGGAATATCCAATGCTGGACGAGCGCCTGGAACGACCTTGTTAGCAATACCCTGGAATGCAGGAACCAATTCACCTAAAATAATACGAACGCCGTAGAGGATGACACTAACACCAATTCCAAATTGCAAAGCCTGAGCAAAAGCCGCCATGTAGAAGGCACTATAGTCCGTAGGATGAGACGCGAAAATCTTGAAGAGTTCCTTTACTGGCAACACAACCGAAGCCCACACTGCGAATACCAAATACAGCACAACCATCAACAAAGTCGTGGAGACCATTGAATCACGCAAGAAGCTCAATCCCTTAGGGAAGTTGATATCTTCAGTAGACTTAGACTTCTTACCAACAGCAGCACCAACAGCACCAGAAACAATGTAACTTAAGGAGTTAAAGTGACCAATCGAGAGCTTATCGCTACCAGTAATACGGTTCATAAAAGGCTGCGCAAAAGCTGGTAGAACAACCATAACCGTTGCCATAATGACAGAGCCGACAATAACAATAAGCAACTGGTTGCTTGCGCCAAAACCAACGGAAAGAACTAGAGCCAAAAGCATAGACATGAACACCATGTGGTGACCAGTCAAGAATATGTACTTCAGAGGAGTAAAGCGTGCAGCAAGAAGCATAAGAACGAAGCTGAGCACAATAATGTACGCAGAAGTAGCACCGTACTGACCTGCAGCCTGAGCAGTAATAACCTCATTTGTAGGTACAACACCATGAGCACCAGTAGACTTCAAAACCAAGTCACCAAATGGAGCAAGAGCGCCAACAACAACGCCAGCACCTGCACCCAAAATGAGGTAACCCATAGCAGCCTTTAAGCCGCCTGCAATCACCTGTCCTGCACTACGCTTGAGTGCGATAAGACCGATTGCTGCAATAATACCAATCAAATAAGCCGGCACATTCAAAATCTGCTGACTTATGAAATTTAAAACCTGAACTACAATGTTCATCTTATTTCCTTCTTTTTATTTAGAAAAAGCGAATAGCGCATGAAATAACAGTATGACTATGCCAAAGCAGTAAGCACGTAATCAGCATAATCAAACGTTTATTTGTTACACATAATTTATGCGTAACGCTCAAGCACACCCTTCACCTCTTCAACATCCATGAAATTTTCAATTGTTTCTACAGGAGTGGTAGTGCCCTCAAGCTCTGGAGCAAGCTGAGGAGAAGTGAGCACAAGATCATTCATATTGGCAGTACCTTTTGCACTTCCAGCATCGGAAGTAGTAACTGTAACATCAAGACCTAAGTCTGCTGCCGCAGCCTCAACATTGATTTTTAAAAGTACAGACGTGCCAATGCCGTTTCCGCATACACATAGAATATTCATAGATAACCTCTTTCGTTGAGTTGTATTTTTTTAATTTTGCAAAATTAGCTAATTCTTTAGTATTTAACTTTTAAGAATTGCGCGAATTTCTTTAGCGTTTTTTGCTTGCGCAAGTTCTCTAGTCTTCACAGGATTAGACAAAGCTGCAGCAACCGCGGACATAACGCCAATATGCTCATTTTCATCGTGACCTGCAAGACCAATTACTAAAGAGACCGGATCGTTGGCAGTGTTACCAAATTTAACGGGCGTACTTAAACGAATCCAGCTCAAACCACTTTTTAACACTGCTTCCGACGGGCGCGAATGCGCCAAAGCCAAGCCTGGGGCAATAACAATATACGGACCCATTTTTTCAACTGTTTCAATCATCTGATCCGTATATTCATCAGTAGTAAAGCCAGACTCCTTCAAAGCATTGCCCGCAAGACAAATAGCATCACGCCAATCTTTCGCCGCAATATCAAGGTTTACTGCAGAATCCGGGAGAAGCTCATCAATATCAGCACTCATATTTTCTCTTTTCTAAGCATGTTAATTATTCTTGATTATTTCTGATTGGTAATCGAATTTTTAATGTTCTTCGTAACGATCATATTTTGAATTACTCCCTTGGCTTATTCTTGCATGATTGAGTGGTAGAACTTTCCAGCTAAAGCCTCATGAGCTTTAGCTTTAGCTTCATCAAATGTAGTTTGAGCAAGTTCTGCTCGAACATCGTCCAAAGCAACTGACGTCATAGAAAGCGAGTTAATACCGAGACCTGTAAGAACAATCGCTAAGTCTGGATCTGCTGCAGCTTCTCCACACACTCCGACTGGCATACCATGTGCGTTACCAGCGTCTGCAATCATTTTGATCGCGCGCAACACTGCAGGGTGCCAAGCAGTTTGATAATTAGAAACAGACCCAAGGGTTCTATCTGCTGCAAGAGTGTATTGCGTCAAATCATTCGTTCCGATAGATACAAAATCAGCAACTTGAGCAACCTCCTCGGCAACAAGAGCGATAGAAGGCACCTCTGCCATAATGCCAACCTTTTTAAGACCTTTAGATTTACCAAGTTTTACAAAATATGCTGCTTCATGTTCGTCTGAAACCATTGGAGCCATCACCCATAAGTCAGCATTCGTCACAGCATCAGCACGAGATAATGCCTCCAGCTGACCATCTAGAACATCCATATGCTGTCTTAGAGTACGCAAACCTCGAAGTCCGAGGGCAGGATTTGGTTCATCTTCAGGAGTCAAGAATGGTAACGGTTTATCTGCTCCAGCATCAAGCAATCGAATAACAACTTTCTTGCCTTCAAACTGAGATAGTAACTCTGTATAAGATTCTGTTTGTTCTTCTATACTAGGCGGTTGCTCGTTACCAATAAACAGAAATTCCGTTCGGAATAGACCTACTCCTTCTGCTCCATACTCATGAGCAGTTACGGCATCTGAGGGCTTTCCTACATTTGCCAAAAGAGGAATCAAATGACCATCTTTTGTACTTCCAGGCAATCCACGCAATTCACGAGCGCGGCTTAAACGCTCACGAGACTCTTTAACATGCGCGATCTCTTCTTCACTAGGACTGCTTATAACATGACCATTAACGGCATCTACTACAACAATTTGATGATTCTTCAGCTGAGAGGCATCGTGTGCTCCAACAACAGCAACAATTCCACGAGCACGAGCAAGAATAGCAGTGTGACTTGTAGGACCACCATCAAGAGTGACAATTGCCTGAACCTTGCTTAAATCAAGTGAAGCTGTATCAGCAGGTGAAAGATCCCTAGCAACCAGCACAAAAGGCGAATCACTTTCCGGCACCCCAGGAGCTTCAACACCAATCAAAGATGCAATAACACGCTGGCCAACATCATGCAAATCTCCTGCACGCTCAGCCATGTAACCACCAAGATTACGCAACATGTCTTCAAATTGTGCGAACCCTTCCCAAGTGGCACGTTCCGCTGTTTTCCCCTTATCAATACCAGATTCAATTGCACTTATTAACGCTGGATCCGATGCCATCTGTGCAAGAGCTTGCATAATTGGTGCTGCTTTTCGAGTCCCCTCATCCTTTGCTTCAAGAGCCTCACTTGCACGATGGTTTAGGTCTTTATTTACTTCATTTAAAGCATTTTTAACAGCCTTTTTTGCATCCTCAGCCAACACACTAACAGCACGAGGAGAATCCTCTGGCTCATGCAAAGCAGGTGCCATACACAATACTTCACCATATGCCATCGAGCGCCCAATGCCAACACCAGTGATTACCATACTTAAAACCCTCCTTTAGGTTTAGAAACTTTATTACGGCCGCAACGCCGCATAAGCATTTCTTGTAGGTAAACGTTTCTTACTAATGAAACTATACACCATTAAAAACGTTGTTACAACAAGTGAAAACGTTTTCTGTATTTTTCAATTAATTATGCTACACTTAATGTTGAAAATAGCAAACAAAAAAACCTTAAGAAAAAAATATGGTTTGCTTTTATATGAAAAATAAAAATAAAAGCAGAATTTGTTAATTATTATTCAAAGGAGAAAAAATGGCAATTGCAACTCGTACTGTTACTATTGAAGACTCAGTTGGAATACATGCTCGCCCAGCGTCAGAATTTTCTCAAGCCGCGATGTCCTCAAATTGCATTGTAACGATTGCGAAAGGCGAAGGTACCCCTGTAAGTGCGAATAGCATTCTTTCAATTATGGGATTGGGTATTACTAAAGGAGATTCAATCACAATTACCGTTGATGGTGAAGACGCTGAAAATGTAGCTAACAATCTTGTCGATGTAGTCACGAAAGGCGAATAATATAAATAAATAAGTGTACATAAACTGACAAATAAATAATATTCAATTTGCGGTGCTGTTTACCAATAATTACAGCACCGCACTTATTCGGGGGCAAATATGACAAATCAAACTAATCAAAACGCCTCCATAACTCATGTAGCAGCTCTTGCAAAAGTTTCAATTGCAACAGTATCTCGTGTACTTTCTGGTAGACGAGCCAAAGATGACGATATTGCAAAACGCGTAAGAAAAGCTGCAGAGCAGCTTAATTATTCAGTAAATTATGCAGCAAGCGCATTAAGAAGTGACACAACTAATACAATCGGCGTAGTAATAGGCACAAGCAACGTAGATGATTCATTCAGTGTAAATATGCTTTCTGCATTGGATGAAGCAGCTCATGAAATAGATAAAATACTTCTTGTTGGAACTGGAAAAGACGCAGAAGCTCAAGAAGAACGCATAGAAGAGCTTATCGGTCATAATGTTGACAGTCTTATTGTCATGCCATCTAACAATAGTGATTTAACAAAAACACTTGAAAACTACGTTGACAATCTTCCCATTGTGCAAATTGGTGGCACTGCTACTTCATTCCACGTCAATTGGGTTGGCATGGATCAAGAATCAATGATGGAAGCTGCTTTAATACATCTTTCGCATCACGATGCCCATAATATTGCTTATTTAAGTGGAAATGTTGACTCCACACAAAGCGCAAACCTATTTGCCAATTTTCAGACTGCTGCAAGCCGATTAAGTTTACTTTCTGAGCCAGATTGGACAACTTTTGGAGAACTTACTTATCAACGTGGATTCAAGGATACAATGCAGCTTTTTTCTGATTCTACCGCTAAGCAATCTCGCAAACCAGACGCTGTTATTTGCGCAAATGACGCTGTCGCACTTGGAGCACTTCTAGCTTTAGATGAGCTTTCTTTGCAAGTTCCGCAGGATGTTCTCGTAATAGGTTACGGAGATAGCAGACAGGCAGAAATATCTGAACCAAAACTTTCTTCAATCCGTCCTCCGTACCAGCAAATTGCACGCGAAGCAATCCGCCTAACCGCTGTCAACAAATCAGAGCAACATTGGTTACCTGCACATATGGAGTTTAGACCAGAAATCATGCGACGCGAATCAACAAATTCACCAAGAATAGGCACAAGCGATATGTCACTTCCGTGGAGGATATGATACTTTTGCATTTTATTGACTTTGCAAAAGTGAGCAAAATAGCGCTTCAAAAACAAGAGTTGCGTTACCATTTCTCGAAAGCCGACGACGAGCAGTAGCAATACTGTCAACGCAATCCAAGGCTCTACTTGCTGTCATGCTTTGTGCCAACTGGACAATTCTAGACTTGTATTCCTGATTTATAATTGGCGAAGACTTTTGCGCGTCGTTAATAACAACTAAAACGTCTCTATACACGCTATCGATTGCGTCAAGAGAACGGCATAACACGTCACGGCTTACACGAGTTACTTTACGTTTTACATCATCCTTTTTTCCAATTGCATTGTAGTTTGCGCGCAATTTGGGCGGAATGCGATCCTCATCGCCTAATCCGTTAATTCTGCGAAATTCTTTTTGTTGATCCTCAACATTTCGCTGAACCTCATCTTCTGCTTGTGCTTTTGCATCGTCAATAAGCATTGCAGCAAGCATAATTGCGTCGGCAGCATCATGCATACGAAGCAATCCTGCAACAAGCTCATCTCGCCTACTTAAAGCACGCTCATCGCTTGCGTAAATAAAAGCAGTTGCTATATTTCCTTGAGAAAGCCTGGCTGCACGACTCGCTAGCTTATTATCCGCATCCGTTTTTTTAGTAAGATATTCTGCTATAGACTGCTCGTTTGGAGTAGCTAATTGCACAAGTTGTGTACGCGAACGAATTGTTGGAAGCACATCCATAACACTTGAAGCGCATAAAAGCCAAATCGTATGCTCACTTGGCTCTTCAATCTCTTTAAGAAGAACGTTCGTGCTACGTTCCAACATTCGGTCAACATCTTCAATAATTATGATTCGCCAAGGAGCAGTGCTAGGCATCTGCTCAGAAATCCCAATTGCCTCACGCACATCGTCAATGCTAAGAGTTACGCCTTTTGTTGCAAGCGTATGCACATCAGGATGCGATCCTGCTAAAACTTCTTTGGCAGTTTTACTAAGCTCACCTTCGCCACTAATTCCATCACTGCCTTCTCCATGATCCGGACTTTCGAGAGCTGCAGCGAAAGCGCGCGCAACTTGCGCACTACCGAAGCCAGCAGATCCGCAAATCAGCCAAGATTGCGCTATTTTGCTAGCGTCCGCACAAGCAATGTTTCGCAATCGCGAAACTACCTGTTCTTGCCCAATAACGCTATCCCACACACTCATCGCTTCACCCCCTGCATAGCTTCTCTACTTCTTCACTTTATAAAGTTCGCCATTTTATTTAGTTTCAATTTCTTCAATTAAGTTATGTACGTCTTGCACAATAAGTTCAAATAATGATTTCGCCGAGAACGTTGCGTCTAATACGCGATAACGATCTGCAGACTCCTGCGCTAAATCTAAAAATGCTTCTCTAGTGCGACGAGCGAAATCTATTCCAGCTGATTCCATGCGATCTTGCTCGCGATGCAAACGCTTAAAAGCATCTTCCGGTTGCATATCTAGCAAATAAGTGCGATTAGGCCATAGCGAATCCGTTGCCCACTCACTTAAAGTTCGCACATCATCCTTAGTCAATTCGCGACCGCCTGCTTGGTAAGCAAGCGAAGAATCAATATAACGATCCGTTATTACTACTGCACCACGGCTAAGTGCCGGGCGAATCACTTGCGCAACATGCTGTGCACGATCCGCAGCAAAAAGCAAAGCTTCTGTTCTGGCAGATACACTCGTGCCATGCAACAGTATTTCGCGCAAAGTTTTACCCAACTGCGTACCGCCAGGCTCACGCGTCACTACAACTTCTCGCCCCAAAGATTGCAAATGATCTTTAAGAGCCTCAACTTGCGTAGTTTTGCCAACGCCATCAATGCCCTCGAAAGAAATAAATAAACCTTTATTTGCATAAGATTGCTCACTTCTGCAGCCGCAGTTTCCTCCGCAAGCGCAGCCACCAGAAAAATCGTCATTCTTAGATGCCATATTTTTTGACTCCATATGCAAGGTCTATTTAATCTTTAGATTTTATTCTATGCTTTTTTAGCGGTAGATTTCTTTGAAGTAGTCTTCTTTGTAGAAGTTTTCTTTGCGATAGATTTTTTCGCAGTAGACTTCTTTTCAGAAGATTTTGCAGTGCTCTTAGTCGCGCGCTTTTTGCGTTTTACGGGACCTGCGGCGCGCTTTTGCGCCAAAAGTGCAAACGCATCCTGCGGATCAATCGATTCAGGCGTATACTGCTTTGGCAAAGTGCGATTCGTTTCACCATCAGTAATATAAGCTCCGTAGAAACCATCCTTAATCACTACTGGCTTTCCAGTTTCAGGATCTGCGCCAAGCTCACGAAGAGGCGGCTTGGCGGCACCACGAGTACGCTTAACGTACTTTGGTTGCGCAAATAAATCTTTCGCTTCTTGCAAAGTAACAGTAAAAATAGCATCTTCACTAGAAAGGGATCGCGTATCCGGCTTAGATTCCACAGTTTCTCCAGCAGAAGTATCTACAGCAGAATATGTTTTAGTTAAATATGGACCGTAACGACCATTATTTGCTTCGATACGAGCTAGTTTTACAACGCCTTCGGCATCAACTTCTTCATACTCACCAACCAAACGTGGCAAATTCAAGAGTTGCAACGCTTCTTGCAAAGTCAAAGTCGCTGGATCCATGGTTTTAAACAAAGAAGCCATTTTTGGACGAGCTTTAGAAGCCTTAGAAGACTTAGAATCTTCCGCGTTATCCTGCTCTTCTACCAGTGCCACGTACGGACCAAAACGACCATTGCGCACTTCTACGTTCCCACCCGTTTCTGGATCTACTCCAAGCACACGTGGACCTTCAGCATTATTCTCAAGCAATTCTCGAGCAGCATCAACAGTTAACTCATCTGGAGCTAAAGTTTCTGGCAAAGAAGCATGACGAGGGTTGCCTTCAGCATCAAGATTCTTAATGTCTTCCAAGTACGGACCATAGCGTCCAATACGCACATGCAAACCATCGCCAATGTCTATGGTATTTATTTCACGCGCATCAATTTCACCAAGCTCTGCAACCTGCTGTTGCAAACCAATATGAGCTTCATCAGCAGAATTAGCAGCACCCTCACCGGAACCGAAATAGAATCTAGTTAGCCAATCGCGACCGGTTTCTTCACCATGCGCAATTCTGTCCAAACCATTTTCCATATCAGCAGTAAACGCGTAATCAACATACTTTGGGAAATTCGCTTCCAAAAGTTTAATTACAGCAAAAGCAAGCCAAGAAGGAATTAACGCACGTCCACGCTCATACACGTATCCGCGATCAATAATTGTAGAAATAATCGTTGCGTAAGTAGAAGGGCGTCCTATTTCCTTAGCTTCCAAAGTTTTAACTAAAGAAGCTTCAGTATATCTTGCAGGAGACTGAGTTTCGTGAGAATCCGCACTAACACTTTTAGCTTCAAGAACATCCCCAGCTTGCATTTGAGGAAGTGCCTTATCGCTTTCACCTTCAGTTGCATGAGCATTGCCAAAAACCTTCATAAAACCAGCAAAAGTAATTACTGTTCCAGAAGCTTGGAACAAAGCTTCTCCATATTCTCCAGCAGAAGCATTTAACTTAACAGTTGCTGTAAAACCTGTAGCATCAGCCATTTGTGACGCAAGGGTTCGTTGCCAAATAAGCGTATACAATTTTAGCTGATCCGCAGGTAATTTATCTGCAAGCTCGTCCGGGCTTAAGAAACGCGCTCCAGCAGGGCGAATACATTCATGAGCTTCCTGCGCTCCTGCAGACGTAGTTGCGTACTGCTTAGGAGATTGCGAAACATATTCGTCGCCAAATGCTGCACGAGCAGCACTACGCGCAGCTTCGATAGCTTCTTTGGAAAGCGTTACGGAATCCGTACGCATGTAAGTGATATAGCCGTTTTCGTATAGAGATTGTGCAGCTCGCATAGTTTGGCGAGAGCTCATTGAAAGTCGGTTTCCAGCAGTTTGCTGCAAAGTTGATGTAGTAAAAGGTGGCAAAGGACGACGACGATACGGCTTCGTTTCCATAGAGTCAACTACAAAATCTGAATTCTCAAGAGCTTTAGAAAGCTTAGATGCAAAATCAGCATCAACATGCAAAGCTTTTTGTGATTCATCTTTTGTAGAGACCAACTCACCTTTTGAATTGAAATCTTTAGAACCAGCCAAACGACGACCAGAAAGCTCGCTCATGCGCGCTTCAAAATCAACATTTTCGCCATCTGAGCCTTTAGAACTTAAAACCGCGCTAATATCCCAGTAAGACGCCTTAGTAAACGCCATACGCTCGCGTTCGCGCTCAACAATCAACCTAGTAGCAACAGACTGCACGCGTCCAGCAGAAAGACCAGGACCAACTTTCCTCCACAAAACAGGAGAAAGCTCATATCCATACAAACGGTCTAACACACGACGAGTTTCTTGCGCATCAACCATATTGTCGTCAACATTTCGAGTATTACTAAGCGAGGCTTGAATTGCATCCTTAGTAATCTCATGAAACACCATACGCTTTACTGGCACAGTTGGCTTCAACGCTTCTACCAAGTGCCACGCAATAGCTTCACCTTCGCGATCCTCATCAGTTGCCAGATATAATTCGTCAGCTTTTGCGAGCGCAGACTTTAAATCGGAAACAGTTTTCTTTTTATCTGAGCCAACTACGTAATATGGCGCAAAACCATGATCGACATCTACACCAAACTTGCCAAACGCTGCTTTGCGTGAGGCTGGAACTTGGCTTGGCTGAGCGAGATCGCGAATATGCCCAACTGAAGCCATGACGGTGTAGCCATTTCCTAAATACCCGCCAATTTTTCGCGCTTTCGTGGGAGACTCCACAATGACTAGCTTATTCTGTGCTGCCATATTCGCTCCTTTCCTAACACAATCGAACATATAATTCCGAACTATATGTTTCACGCTAACTGTATCGCAACTTAAGTTATACGTCTATTACATTCCACCTCGGTGGATAAAAGCAGATAGAGTAGACAATATTACTTAGAAGCAGATGGCGGCGTCGGCGGAGCGCCTACTAATCCAAGCCTACTCAACGGCGAAGCTGTAGAGTGACGCATTACCATAATTACGCCAAAAACAAGCAAAGACACGCCTATAATCAGCCAATAAGTTGCTACATAAGATACGCTTGCAGCCCATTGAGCAAAAATATCAACACCAGGAAGAATTTGCCATATTAAATAAAGTGCATACAAACACGCCAACACACCAATCGTAATCATAGAGCTTCCTACAATTTGAACGCTAATTGAGGAACGTCGATAAGCTGGCATATCCATTCCACTACTGCGAGTGCATGCGAGCATAATAAGCGTTACAGCACCAACGATAAGTAATGACATAAGAACGTCAGAAACTCTATGCCAATGCGCTGCAACCAACGAAAGTTCCACAAGAACGCTTATAAAAGCTGCAGCTACCGCTGCCCATGCGCGCCAAACACGCGAAACTGCGCAAATAAGCAACGCACATGATGCAGTAATAAGTAAGGTATGACCTGAAGGTGCTGAATTTGCAGACAAATATTCAATACTTATAAGCATTGGGCGCGGAAGAATTTTTTTCAATGGTTCAGCAGCAGCCGAAAGAATAATAATTCCAGCACATTGACCAAGAAGCCACCAACGTTTACGAATACAAACTACTATGAGTGAAACAAGAGCAATTATTATGCTAGTAACTATAACAACCATAGAAACGCTTATAGGTCGCAAGCAAAATGCAAGCCAAGATGGCGTACCATGAGAACCAAATCCATCAATTACCATTTCTTCATAGCTTTGACCAAGTACTGTTTGCACACTAATAAACCATATGAACGCAGCAGAAGCCAAGAAAACAATTGCAATAGCAACACACCACAATATGGTAGATATTCTAGGACGCTTTACAAGCTGACCAAGCTGATCAATATCATCTGCATCTGATAGAGAATCTTTAGAAGATAACTGATTAGTCGAATACGACAAATCGGACGAGCCAGACAAATCAGACAAATCAGATTGACGCTTAGTTTGTTTCACAAACTGTTTTACAGACTGTTTAGAAGATTTTTCTTCATTATTTTCTGGAAATAAAGGCGATATTTTTTCGTCATTATCTTCAGATGAGATTGGAGAAAATGGCGTAATAGTATTAATCGAATCCAAAGGATGCGAATAGTCACCACCTTCACTGTTGCGATTAACATCTTGCGAAGTTCCACCTACCGGCAGCGCATCATTTTTCTCAGCAGAATCATCATGCTGATTGTCAATGCTATTGGATTGAATTCCTGCAAATTCTTCACTCATACTTTAGACTTTACGACAGTATTTACGACCGCGCTAGTTTTACGCATAATAAAACCTCCGCGCACCCACCAGAGGCCACTTACCCTTGCTGCATTTCTGCCCTGGGGGGATTGGGTGACTTAGTGCCACACGGAGGCTCTATCTATATTACACGATTTTCGCTACATGTCGAGTAGTAATAAATTATGCGCGCCACACGCTCTTGCCGTGCTCTTTTGCAAATTCAGTATCTTCATCAAGCTGAGACTCGTTAGCTTCAACATCACCAGCAATATAGCGTTCAACTAATTGACGAGCTTCACTATCTTCATGCTGAACTGCAGGAGACTTCATAAAATATGAACTTGGAGCCAAAACCGGACCAGAAAGCTTGCGATCCAAAGCAATTTTTGCGGCTCGAACAGCATCGATAACAATTCCGGCAGAATTTGGAGAATCCCAAACCTCAAGCTTGTACTCCAAATTCAAAGGAACATCACCAAAAGTAGTACCTTCCAAACGCACGAAAGCAAACTTGCGATCATCCAACCAAGCTACGTAGTCAGAAGGCCCAATATGAACATTATGCTCATCCATTTCATGAGGCACGATTGAAGTTACTGCACGAGTCTTAGAAATCTTTTTGGACTCAAGTCTTGAACGCTGAAGCATGTTCATAAAGTCCATGTTTCCACCAACATTCAGCTGATACGTGCGATCCAAGCGCACACCGCGATCCTCAAAAAGTCGAGCCATAACGCGGTGAGTAATAGTTGCACCTACCTGACTTTTAATGTCATCGCCAATAATAGGAACTCCAGCATCACGGAATTTTTGCGCCCACTCAGGATCAGAAGCAATGAAGACTGGCAGACAGTTTACAAATGCGCATCCAGCTTCCATTGCAGCAGTTGCATAAGCTTTATCGGCTTGCTCAGATCCTACTGGAAGATAAGAAACAAGCACATCCACATGCTTATCTCGCAAAACTTGAGCAACGTCAACAGGTTCAGCTTCGGACTCATCGATCATTTCACGGTAATAATCACCTAAGCCGTCATAAGTTGGACCACGCAATACTTCTACACCCAAATTTGGTACATCAGCAAAACGAATTGTGTTATTTTGTGAAGCGCCAATTGCTTCACTTAAATCATGCCCAACCTTTAGAGAATCAACATCAAACGCCGTAACAAACTCAATATCGCGCACACGATACTGACCAAATACAGCGTGCATCAACCCTGGAATTTTCTCACCGTCATCAGCGTTTTTGTAATATTCAACGCCCTGAACCAGCGACGAAGCACAATTGCCGACACCGGCAATGGCAACGCGGATGCTCATATAGACTCCTTGCCCTGCAAAATAAGCGACATTACATTATGCCGCACCATACACATTTCATAATACTATTGCTTTAACAAATATGTACTAATATTCAATATTTTTAATCTTTTCTAAACAAAAACATGCTGTTTTGTAGAAAAATTCAACACCGGACGCTACGGTGGAATGTATGGTTGCACGTAAAGATGGAAGACGAGCGTCTACTTCGCATGAGAAAGCTACTCGAAGCGTATCGTCACAATCACAAAAAAATACGAATATGCCTTCATCTGTCCCACCACGCGGACAAGAATCATATCGTCCAAATTCGTATTCTTTTGAATCAAACAAAAGCAGCCGTAATTCAAGATTCGAACGTTCTCGCGCAGCAACACGCAGAAGGCGTCGTAGAACTTGGCGAGGCAGACATCCTATTATTTTTTGGGCGCTTATCGTTATTTTTGTGCCAATTTTGCTAGGCACAATTGTTTTTGCTTATCTGTATGCAACTACAGACATACCGGCACCAGACAAAGTTGCTATGGCAGATAAGACGAAAGTGTATTATTCAGATGGCAAAACTGAATTAGGTTCGTTCGCTGAGCAAAATCGCGAAATTATCAATTGTTCAGTACTACCTAAATATGTTGGTAAAGCAATAGTTGCTTCAGAAAATCGTTCCTTCTACCACGATGGCGGAATAGATTTTAAAGGAATTGGACGCGCACTACTTCATAACATCACAAAGCACGGGCGTTGGGGCGGCTCAACTATTACGCAACAATATGCGGAAAGATATTATCTCGGTGAAACAAAAACTTATTTTGGAAAACTAAAAGAAGCTATTTTAGCTTTGAAAATTGCGCAAACTCAAGATAAAAATACAGTACTTTGCAATTATATGAATACTATTTACTTGGGTAGAGGAGCATACGGAATTCAAGCTGCAGCCAAAGCATATTTCGGCATAGAAGCAAAAGATTTGTCACTTTCGCAAGCTGCACTTTTAGCAGGTATTATTCCAGCACCAAGTAGCTGGGATCCTGCAATTGGTCCAAAAGAAGCAGGCATTCGTTTTAAGCGCGTGTTACGCATTATGAAAGAAGATGGCTACATTACAGCCTCTCAGGCAGCGCAAGCAAAAATGCCTAAAACTATTACTCAGACGACTCAAAACATTTACGCAGGTCAACAAGGTTACTTATTGCATATGGTTCGCGATGAGTTAACTAGGAATGGCGCTTTTACACAGGAAGATCTCGACAGTGGTGGATATCGCATTATTACTACTATCGATAAAGCTAAGCAAGATTTAATGTTCAAAGTTGCAAGTCCTTCTCAAGATGGACGAGGAATTGTGCCAGAAGGACTGCAAGTTGGCGGAATTTCAATAAATGCAAAAGATGGTTCAATCATTTCCGTTTACGCAGGAGACGATTATCTAAAGAAACAGCTTAATAACGCCACACAGGCACTTTATGAGCCAGGCTCTACTATGAAGCCTTTTGCACTTATGGGAGCAATTCAGGCTGGCACTAGCTTGGATACGATGTTCAATGGCAATTCTCCACGCAAGTTTGATGGGATCGATAAACCTGTTGGAAACTTTGCAAACATGAGCTATGGCACCATTAACTTATACAATGCAACTGCAAATTCTGTGAACACAGTGTATATGGATTTGCAAAGTAAACTTGGCGCTAAAAAAGTTGCTCATACCGCAGTTATGGCAGGCTTAAATCCTGAACGAGTCAATGGTAAGAATCCGTTTACTGTGCTCGGAAACGATTCTGTACATGTAAGCGAAATTGCGCGCGCATATGCAACATTTGCAAACCAAGGAAGACGCCCAGATTTGCATATTGTTGCCAGCGTAAAAAATCCTGACGGTAAAGAGTTCTACCGTGCACCAACAGCTGGAAAGCAAGTATTCTCACCAGCCGATGCCGCTCTAGCTACAAAAGCAATGATTGGCGTAGTGCAACATGGTACAGCAACTGAAGCTCGCGCTGTAGGTAGAGAAATTGCAGGAAAGTCTGGAACAGCAAACGATGAAACTGCTGGTAGCTTTGTAGGATTTACGCCAAATATTGTTACCGCATTTGCCATATGGAATCCAGACGCAAAAGGTAGCCCACAAGTAATTAAACCGTTCCACGGATATCTTGGCGGAAGCGCCTACCCTGTGCACTTGTTTACAAGATACATGCGTCAAGCGGTAATAGGAACCCCGAATACTAAATTCCCTGAAGCAAAAGACACAGGCAAAATTGGCGGACCTGATGGAAAATGGGGATTAGGCGAACAACACACATTCACGCACGCAAAAACTGAGAATGAAGATAAGGATAAAAACAAGGACAAAGATAAAGACAAGGACAACGACAACGATTTAGACCTTGATAGCCAGCTGTATGGTCGTGACGATTCATCATCGGGCGGCGTTGGCAGCTACGATAATAATTCTGGCGGTCATGGTTATGACAATAACTATGACACAACTGGAGGAAACTAGTAAATCAACTGTAGCTAATTTACAAACAGATATGCGAATAGCTATCTAAATAAATAACTAAATAGTTTATTAATTAGTTTTGCTAGTTTGTTAATTAGTTTCGACTCAAAACAATGTTCTCAAGCATTTTAGCAGTCACATTTTCATAACCGTTAAGTTCTGCGTGATGCTTGCTTTCAGATATGTTTGCGCGCGAAAAACCTGTTTGTGCAATTACAGTTGCTCCGGAATTAATTGCGGCAGTAAGACCAGATAGAGAATCTTCTATGGCAATGCAATTAGCCATCTGCTTCGCAACTTCCTCGTCCGTACCCTCAATGCCAACCATTTTTCCTGCAGCAAGATATGGCTCAGCACTAGGCTTTGGTTTAAATCCATCATCTCCACACACATACCCAGCGAAAGCGCCTTCTGGAGCGTGATTCACAATATTTTCAACCAAACAACGCGGCGAATTACTCACCAAAATTGAAGGAATGCCAGCATCCGTAAGGCTTTTAAGTACGTCTAAAACTCCTGGAACCCATGGCACGGATTCAGCTTCACGAGCAGCAACGTAATCAACCATACCTTTGCCGATTTCTTCTACAGTAAGTTTTGTACCGCTTGGAATCATTTTATTGGCAACAGTTTCAAGGGATCCGCCGGAACATTCCCAAGCTAAATCTTCATCCCAGTAACCACCGTATTTTTTTACTAAATAAAATTCCGACTCATGCCAATACGGCTCGGAATCTATAAGAGTGCCATCCATGTCCCAAAAAACTGCACGCAACACATGTTTTTCTTCACTAGAGTTAAGAGTACTTACACACACATTCGTCGTCTGTTCAGCCATTCACAATCCTTTATATTGCATATATTTGCTTTAGCTTTTGTAGCGCATTATTTCGCACTAATTTTGTATTACTTTTCGCACTATTAATTCTTCTCGCTAATTTCTCACTTAAGCACAATAAGTAGCCATGCCTACGTTACTATATGCTCCACGCTCTCCACAACACCACAGATTTTTCATCCAAAGACTTTCGATTTTTATAATTACTGTTATAGCTTTCTGAAGAATACGACGAAGGTAACGCTCGTCTCTCTGCAAGAATATCCCGCCTCCAGCGACGCGCATTGCGAGAACGCTGCATTTCCACAATGTCACCATCTGCATTTGCAGCAAAAATATTGCGCTCTGAAGACTCTGCAGAATCTAACAAATGCCTTACTTGTCTTTTAAGCTGTCGATTTTCTTCTTGCAAATCAAGTATTTGCATGATGCCAGCAAGATTAATGCCTTCATTTTGGCTTAAATGCTGAGTTTGCACAATCCTGTCTATATCTCGCAAAGAATAACGGCGAGCGCCGCCTTCAGTTCTATTCGGCATTATTAAATGAAGCCGATCATACTGTCGTAAAGTTTGCGGGTGCGTATTGGTTAGGCGTGCCACATGGCTTACGGTAAATATTGGCAAATCAAGAACAAATCCTACTTCATCTGCCCCGTCAAGCGTTGCAGTACCACGCACTAAAGCAACTGCACACATTTCATACAGTGCTTTAGTTTCACGCGTTATTGGTGTCATAGCACGCCTTCCTTTGCCCTTTTAGTATGTTTAAAGCACTGTTACAAGCAATTCAACAGTGTTCAACCTACTAAATTATTGTTAACTTAGTTTTGTCTTAATTTTTTAATTTCTTCAGCATAAGTTTCGCCAGCAGTTTTATCAAATTCTTTTGCAACGCGTCTAAGAGACATACTTGAACGCTTTGGCAAACGAATCTGCACAACGCCAACAAAATCGCCATTTTCCCCCGGCACTCCAGCACCTTCTATACGAACTTCATCGCCGCTTGAAACACAAGCTGGAACTTTGAAAGTAACAGGGTTGCCGTCTAGGTCGTTTATACTAACTTTTGCACCATGCACTGCTTCACTTAACGTTAGCGGCAATGTAGAAATCAAATCGTCGCCTCGCAAAGTAAATTTATCTGATGCTTCTACTTGAACATGCAAGTACAAGTCACCTGCAGCACCACCGAACTTGCCTGGCTTGCCTTTTCCTTTCAAACGAATTTTCTGTCCGGTTTTTACACCAGCTGGAATATGCGTTTTAAAAGTTTCACCAGCCGCACGCAACGATACTGTAGCGCCTTTAAAAGCTTGCTTAAATGTGAGCTTTATATCGGTTGTTATATCTTCGCCAACTTCAGGCACATTAGCTTCCTGCGGTTGAGAATACCTCTCACCACCAAAGCCACTCGTACCCTGGAATCCTGCTGAATCTTGAGAGCGCTGACCTCCACCAAACATAGAGAAAATGTCGCTCATATTTGGTCCAGCACCGTTGGATGTAAAGCGAATGCGCGAACCGTTTCCGCCCATGCCACCCATGCTGCCCATGCCAGAGCCGCCGTTGAACATAGAGAAAATGTCCGAGAAGCTCGACGCATCGAAACCGCCAGCACCACCTGCTCCTCCAGCGAAACGAGCACCACCAGCACCAAATTGGCGGATAGCATCGTAACGTTGGCGAGTTTGACTATCTTTTAGTACGTCGTAAGCTTCAGAAACATCCTTAAATTTTTCTTCAGCTTCTTTTGTTTTGTTTAAATCAGGGTGATATTTACGAGCAAGTTTGCGATACGCTTTGGTAATCGTTGCCTCATCTGCGTCTTTGGAGACACCGAGAACCTTATAAAAATCCTTAGCTAACCATTCATTTTCAGCCATTTGTGCCTCCTTTCTTCACAAGCACATTGGCTATTTCGCTTTTGACCAAATATAGTCTGCTCGTGCTAACTCTTATGAGTCAGCACGAGCAAGTTATGCAATAAAGTCACGACTAAGAGTTTCGTTAGTCATTACTTGGCGAAGAAACGACCACACGAGCGGCGCGAATAACGCGATCTCCTATTCGATATCCTGCTTCAACTACAGCATCAACAGTTTCTTTTGTAGCGTCTGGATCTGGCCTGTGCAAAATTGCATCATGCTTGGTCGGGTCAAAATCTTCGCCCTTCTCACCAAACTTTTCCACACCAAACTTTTCAAAAGCTTTATCTATCTTAGTTGCAACAGCCTTGAATGAATCATCCATTTCGCTATGCTCGCGAATGCGGTCAATGTCATCCAATGCCGGAAGCAATGCTGTCAGCACGTCAATAATTCCATGCTGTCTGAAACGATCCTGCTCTTTGGCAGAACGATTTCTGAAGTTTATAAACTCAGCACGCTCTCGCTGTAACGCTTCCAAGTACTCTGCAGCTTCTTTCTTAGCTTTACCTAAGGGAGTTAAACTGCCGCTATCCGCGTCTTGGCTGTCTTTCGATTCTGAGGATTCAGTGGAATTCGCTGTATCCTCAGAATTTGCGGAATCCGCAGAAACGTTAGCATCAGCTTGTGCATCAGCTTTCGTTTCTGCAGGATTTGCATCTTCAGCAGCTTTCGATGAAGATTGCGCAGACGATTTCGCAGAATCACCTGTAGCTTTTACACCCAGCGAGTCAGCATCTTCCATATCTTGCAAATATTCGTTGGCGTTAAAGTCGGACATTACTTATTGTCCTTATCGTCCTTGTCGTCGTCCACCACTTCGGCGTCAACTACATCATCATCCTTAGCTGCAGAGCCAGCCTGAGCGCCAGCAGCAGACTGAGCGCCAGCTTCGGCACCAGCAGCACCCTGCTGAGCGTAAAGCTGCTGACCGATCTTCTGAGCAGAAGTCATCAACTCGCTTTGAGCAGACTTAATCTTCTCAACGTCGTCACCCTTCAAAGCTTCCTTCAAAGCATTAACCTTGTCGGTAACTTCCTTAGAGATTTCATCGGAAAGCTTGTCTTTATTGTCGTTCACAAGCTTTTCAGTCTGGTAAGCAAAGGCTTCTGCTTGGTTGCGAACTTCAGCTTCTTCCTTACGCTTCTTATCTTCAGCTTCGTGAGCTTCAGCTTCCTTCACCATGCGGTCAATTTCGTCCTTTGGCAAACCAGAACCACCGGTAATAGTCATGGACTGTTCCTTACCAGTGCCCTTATCCTTAGCGGAAACGTGCACAATGCCGTTAGCATCAATATCGAAAGTGACTTCAATCTGCGGAACGCCACGAGGAGCTGGAGCAATTCCAGTCAACTCAAAAGTGCCAAGAGGCTTGTTATCGCGAGCAAACTCACGTTCGCCCTGGTAAACCTGAATCAACACGGATGGCTGATTGTCTTCAGCAGTAGAGAATACTTCCGAGCGCTTAGTTGGAATTGCGGTATTACGCTCAATAAGCTTTGTCATAATTCCACCCTTGGTTTCAATACCCAAGGAAAGTGGAGTTACATCAATAAGCAGAACGTCTTTGCGATCTCCCTTAATAACGCCCGACTGCACGGCTGCACCAACGGCCACGACTTCATCTGGGTTCACGGACTGGTTAGCTTCCTTACCGCCAGTAAGTTTCTTCACCAAATCCTTCACAGCTGGCATACGAGTAGAGCCACCAACAAGAACCACGTGATCAATCTGGCTTACTGAAATTCCAGCGTCAGAAAGAACGTTGTTAAATGGCGTACGGCAGCGGCCGAGCAAGTCGGAAGTCATTTCCTCAAAGTGAGCACGAGTCAAAGTCTCATCCAAATGCACTGGAGTGCCGTCAGGAGTCATTGCCAAGTACTGCATAGAAATTGAGGTGGAAGTAGAAGAGCTAAGCTCCTTCTTTGCCTGCTCAGCAGCTTCCTTCAAGCGCTGCAAAGCAATCTTATCCTTGCTCAAATCAACGCCATACTTGTTCTTAACCTCGCCAACAAGCCAGTCGATAATCTTCTGATCCCAGTCGTCGCCACCCAAGTGGTTATCGCCATTAGTTGCTTGCACCTGAATTGTGGAGAATCCGTCATCATCCTTACCAATTTCAAGCAAGGACACATCGAAAGTACCGCCACCCAAGTCGAATACCAAAATGCGCTCGTCTTCCTTGCCCTTTTCGAGGCCGTAAGCCAAAGCTGCAGCAGTTGGTTCGTTAATAATACGAAGCACGTTCAAGCCTGCAATCTTACCTGCATCCTTAGTTGCCTGACGCTGAGCATCGTTGAAGTAAGCTGGGCATGTAATAACGGCATCGGTTACCGGCTCGCCCAAGTAAGCTTCAGCATCGCGCTTCAACTTCATTAAAACCTGTGCAGAAATCTCTTGTGGAGTCCACTTCTTGCCGTCGATATCAACAGTCCAATCAGTGCCCATATGACGCTTTACTGAGCTAATCGTGCGATCAACGTTTGTTACAGCCTGACGCTTAGCAACTTCACCAACCAAGATTTCGCCAGACTTGCTGAATGCCACAACAGATGGCGTGGTACGTGCGCCTTCAGCGTTTACAATAACTGTTGGGCTGCCACCTTCAAGAGTAGCAATGCAAGAGTTGGTTGTTCCCAAATCAATACCTACTGCGCGTCCCATAATTTCTCCTTAACTAGGTATTGCACCTTTTGTGCAATTACGCTTTCCTTCAAGTTTTGTAGTTACGTAAGCTGAACCTTATTTAGATTCCTTGTTGGAAACTAGGTAAATCACCAGCTTTTTTACTTTCCAAAACTTGAGCCTACTACACTCAACTTATAAAAGTCAACTTTTATTCCCAAAAATTACAAAAAACTTTATACAACTAGACTCAAGTTTTGCAATTTAAGCAAAATTAAGGGGAAATTCTGCAAAATTCAATGAGATTCAGTAGCATTCACACGCTGAACTTAAAACGACGCAAAGAATTATCCAGAGCATTGTAGCGCGCCAAAACACCAATAAGCGGCGTGCCAATACCGGTTATGAGTTTGATTGCTTCAGTTGCCATCATTGCACCAACAATAGCCGCAGTCGCGCCCAATACTGCCGATTTTGGCACTTTTTCTTTAGGCGGAGGACAAGGGTACAAGTCGCGCAATCCTGGTCCCTCCCCAGGCATAAAAACGCTTACTTGACCTTCATAATAAAGCACCGATCCGTAAACTTCCGGCGTACCAGCGCTCCAAGCAGCATCCGCAATCAAAAAGCGAGTAGCAAAATTATCGCAACCATCAATTATTAAGTCGTGACTTTCTACAAGTTGCTTTGCGTTGTCTTCATTAAATCTATCTACAAGGTTGATTTTTAAACCCGGAGATAACGCTTGCAGACGCTTAGCCGCAAGTTGCACTTTAGATTTGCCACACTGATCGACAGTATATAAAGTCTGCCTTTGCAAATTAGAAAGCTCAACAACGTCGTCATCACAAATCGTAATTTCGCCAACTCCTGCTGCAGCAAGCGAAAGCAAGCATGGCGAACCAAGTCCACCTGCTCCGACCATGCAGATTTTCGCATCGCGAAGTAACTGCTGATGTTCATGCGTAAAGCCCGGCAGGAGCAAGTGGCGGCTAGTGCGTTCCACCTCAAGCTCCTGCAGGTTGTCGTAAATTTTATTAATCGTCATGTTGAATAATATGCCGAAAAATTACAGTACAAAATTTACAGCACAGAATCAGCCCAAGCGCGGCCCTCAACAGGCGAGGAAGCGAGAGCATGATTTCGCATTGGAATACGTCCAGCGTCGTGAGCAAGCTTTCCAGCAGTTACAGCAGCAGCCATTGCGCGGCCCATCTTCACTGGATCTGGGCAACGAGTTACAGCACTTGCAAGAAGCACGCCGGAGCAGCCGATTTCAAAAGCCTTAACAACGTCGGAAGCAGTGCCAACGCCAGCATCCAAAATCACAGGAACGCCAGCTTCCTTGCATTCTTGGACAATCAGCTCAATATTTTGAGGATTCAAAATACCAAGACCAGTTCCAATTGGAGCACCACCAGGCATAACAGCCTTCACACCAAGCGAAACCAAGCGACGAGCCACAATCGGGTCGTCATTCGTGTAGCAAAGAACGCTAAAGCCTTCTTCAATAAGCTTTTCTGCAGCAAGTAATACTTCACGAGTATCTGGAAGTAAAGTATCGTCGTCTGCAATTACTTCGAGCTTAATCCAGTCAGTTCCAAGCGACTCACGAGCCATTTTTGCTGTAAGCACAGCGTCATGCGCAGTTTTGCAGCCTGCAGTATTTGGCAAAACGTTAATATTGTGACGCTGCAACATGCCGTAAATATCCACGCCTGTTTTTGCGTGACGGCGCATTGCAACCGTAGCCACTTCCGCACCTGAAGCTACAAGTGACTTTTCCATAATGTCAATGCTCGTCATGCCGCCAGTGCCAAGCAAAAGCCTTGAATGTAAAGTCTTACCGCAAAACTGCCAAGTATCGGCACTTTCTTCTGTATTATTTTCTGTCATTTTAAGCCTTTTATTTAAATTTTTTTGAAACTATACTCAAATTATTTGAAATCAGCCGCCTTGAACTGCGCTAAGAATCTCGATTTGATTACCATCACATATGACGGCTGATTCCCATTGTGCGCGAGAAAGCACATCGTCGCCAATTGCGACCGCTATACCAAGTCCTGCATCCGAACCATAACGTTGCGCAATAAGCTGAGCAACAGTTAATCCGTCTTGCGCTTCAACAATTTCACCATTGACTACGATTTGCATAATCTAACCTTTACTAACTAAAAGCTGAATTACTAAAAGTACTTTCTGCATCACACTTACGTCTATATTTGAACGCTTCACACAATTCGCAGCGGAATATAACGAATTCACTGGAATTAGCGATTAAAAGCGAGCAGGATTGCAGCTTTCCAAGAAGCCCTTTTCCTTCTCGGTCAATTCTTGCTCAAGCACAAGCTTTGTAGTCAAAGAAGAACCCAAAGCGGTGAGCAAAATGCCGTGACGGAAGTAACCAGTGGAAATCGTGGTATGCGTCTTAGGATCAATACCAATGAATGGCAAATCGTCCGGAGTTCCAGGGCGGCCGCCAGCGGTAACCTCAGTAATCGAGCATTCCTGAATGCCAGGAAGCACGCTTGCAGCATCGCGAAGTAAGTCGAGTACGCCACCAACCTTTGGAATATCGCGGTCATCTTCGCGAGAAGTAGCGCCAAGCACAAGCTCGCCTGTTTCCTTAGCGCGAGGAACCAAATAAACTGGACGATCATGCACAAATCCACGAACCACAGAGCTCAAAATTGGGCGCAAAGGCTCTGGAATAGTCATACGAATCATATCGCCCCACACAGCGCGAAGCTTAAGCTGAGGAAGCATATCCTTAGCACCCAAGCCGGATGCCAAAACTGTGTCTGGACCCAAATCGTCTGGAGTGCTTGCGCGACGCTCAATAACAACACCGCGCTTTTCGAGTGCATCAATCATTGCTGCAGTGAAAAGACGAGGGTTGATTTGATGGTCGTCCGGCACGCTTACAGCGCCAGCAATAGTTGGCGAAAGAGCAGGCTCAATCTCACGAAGCTTACTCACAGAAATATGCTCAGCTCTACGGCCGTAACGATGCTGCAAGTTTAGCAACTCGTTTACGTGCTCGTTATCTGCAGCGTCACCGCCAATTACGTAAGAGCCGCACTCTAAGTAGCCAGTTGGCTTATCGGTGTACTTTGCAACCGAATCAACCAATTCCTTATACATAGTTGCAGACTCAAACATAAGAGGATACAACGCTTCTTGCTGATATTGCATTTCTGCGGTAGGAGCTAACATGCCAGCAGCATGGTGAGAAGCGCCCGAGACTGGATCTGGATCAATTATGCTAACTTTTACGCCAGCTTCCGTAAGTCTCCACGCTGTTGCTAAACCAATAATACCTGCACCAATAATACGAATATTTCGCATAATACTCCTTCCCTACGGCGGCATTACCCGCATCAGGTTTACGGTCGGCTTTCGCCCTCTCAGCCTGTATAGAACAAGCTCCCGCGTTTCGTAGCTTTGACTTTCAAAACTGCGATTGTAAAGCTGTAATATTGCCAACTTTAGCGATATTACAAACGCTACAGATAGACGCAACGAAAATATGTGATTTTCGTCACACTACCGTGCAGTATTCTAGCACTTCTGTGAAAAATTGGTTAATTGAGATGGCATGTCAAATCGCAAAACTAAGCAATTTCGTTACTGACGCAGTACGGTTTCTGCGCGAGTAACGTATAACTCCGTTTTTTCGTTACTGGCGCAGACAGCGCTCGCGCGGATTACGCTCGCGCGCGAAACTCGCGTTGGAAGTCCACTGGACTTCCAACTTAAGCGAGTTTCCGCTCCGAGTTGCCTTCGCGCGCTACGCTCTATGCGCTCAGGCAGGTCGTCGCGCTCGCGCTGACGGAATTACTCAACCGAGCGCAGCAAAATCTCCTCAAGCGCGTGCTTTACCGAAACAGGCAGTGTGCAACGCCATTGCTCCCACTTAACTACGGAAGGCTGGTCGGTTGCGTAAGCGTTAAGCATATCAACGCTGTTGCGATACTTTTCTGCTTCCGATTCGTTCTCGTATTCAAGAGTTGAGATTTCAGCAATAGCACTTGCACTTCCGCCAGAATCTCGCACTGCATCAAAAGCCATTTCCTTGCCTCTGTACGGCACTTGCGCTTGAAGCAGGAATCGGTAAGCGTCGCCAACTTTAGGGTCGGCAGCGATTTGCAATCCACCGTCAACAATTACGCGAACTTCCGAACGAGCTGGCACGTCTTTCACAGAAACCGACAAGCTCAAAGTCACCTCTTCGCCTTCGTAAGAAACCGCAAACTCGCTTGCGTTAAGCTCTCGGCTCCCAACAAACACGCGCACGTGAGCAAAATCTGCGCAAGCAACTCCTCTAAATACAACGTTCCAGTTGCGTTTTTGCGGCACAGATTCTACGGCAGCATCACATCCTGCAACACCGGAAATAATAAATTGCGAAGAACCATTGCCGTCTCGCCACACAAAATTCATACGTGTATTAGCAGTATTTCCAGCAGACGCGGCAGCAAAATCGCCGTTATCTTCTCGCATCACAAATTCGCCGTCAGCTCCAGGGAATGCAAGAACTCGCAAAGCCCGCGGATTTTCAATGCTATTAACAGATTCAGCGGCCTCAGCACTACGCTCGCAATCTGCAACTTCCGGCAAAACTTGCAGAGGTACAATCGCTCCAGCGCGCGCAAAAGCCGGCACGCGGTCAAGTGAACGCCACGCTTCAAATCTGCGGCCATTCCAGCAGCGAGACACATACCTGCGTCCGTCAAACAAATCGTACCAATCGCCTTCCGGCAACCAAACTCCAGCACATCCGCGCAAAGCAGCCGCATCGTTAGACGAAACAATCGGTGCTACTATAAGCTCGCTTCCAAAACGGTATTCGTTAGGAATTTCGTAAGCCATGCCAACTTCCGGCGACTGCCAGTACATTGGCTCAATAATCGGCCTGCCTTCAAAAGCTGCACGATAATTCATCGTATAAACGTATGGCAAGAGTTCCGCGCGCAATCGAAGCATTTTCACCATTGCTTCGCGAGTTTCCTGAGGGAAATTCCACGGCTCTTTTCCAGCAAACGGTGAGCAAGTCGAGTGCAAACGATTAATAGGACTAAACGCGCCGAAAGCGTACCATCGCGCTTCCAACTCGTTATTTCTAACGCCAAGCATGTGTCCGCCAATATCGTGACTCCACCATCCGTAGCCAATATTTGAAGCTGTAGAAGTGAAGTACGTTTGGAAAGCAAGGGAATCCCAAGTAGTAACGGTATCTCCCGAGAATCCAACTGGGTAGCGATGCGAACCAGGGCCAGCATAACGAGAGAACGTAATAGGCCAGCGACCTTCGCGCGCAGCGTCCTCATAATGCATGTGGTTCAGCATCCAAAGAGGATCCAAGCCAGGCTCGCGCGTCACTCCCCCCTGCTGCCAGTCAATCCACCAAAATCGCACACCTTCATCTTCCATACGATGATGCATGTTGAAGTAAGCCTTCACAAACTGCGGGTTCGTTAAATCAAATTCCACAGCTTTGCCGCTTGCCGGATCAATGCCAGCATCTTGCGCAACTTGCGGATAATCTTTTTCAAACGCACGCACGCCGTCGCGCGGATGCAAGTTCAAAGTTGGAGACAATCCAGCAGCGTTAAGTTTACGCAAAAAAGCACGATGATCCGGGAAAAGTTCCTCGTTCCACGTATAGCCCGTCCAACCGGATCCATACTTCGGATCAACATCAGTCACATGCCAATCCATGTCAATAACAGCCGTGCTAAAAGGTATGCCTTCGCGCTTAAAACGATTATGCAATTGCAAATATTCGTCTTGACGGTAGCGATAGTAGCGGCTCCACCAATTGCTTAGCGCAAAACGTGGCAGCAGCGGCTGAGCGCCCGTAAGCTTATAAAAGTCTTGAATTGCTTGAATATAGCGGTGTCCATAACCGAAGAAATACAAGTCCTTGTATCTGCCTGATTGCTCGCTAACTTTTTGCGCACGCGACTTAACCCAAGCCCCATACGGGTTTGGTTTGCCATTTATTTCCTCAGCCGGAGCAATTTCGCAAGTTGCAGAATCGTCTAAAATAGACCATCCGTCGCGCGAAAGTATTCCTTTACCAAGTTTTACCGGGCCATTCGCCTGATCCAAAGTTCTAAAAGTTCCAAGAAGATTTCCCGGGCACGCGTCGCCGTAATGCCACGTATTAAACTGCGTGCACGGCACTCCGCGCACAACAATACTTAAACCTTCTTTGCTAAAAGCTTCGCAATTATAAGTAAGGTGAAGCTTTTCAGTTTCGACTTCCAGCCATTCATTTTCGTTTGTGCGCGCACTAAATTGCGGCTGAGCGTCCACGCTCTTCTGAGCAAAATTGCGACAAATCACAGTTTGCGTAGGATTGTCAACAAACTTTCCATCATCGCTCCATTCAAGACGAATAAGAGAATCCGTAATAACCGTAATTCGCCACTTTTCGCCCTTAATTACCTGACTATCCTGCGCCTTTGCGTACTGCGAATTTGCAACGTCAGCAAAAATTTGAGATTGCGAATCCGAATACGCCACAGCTTCACCGATAATTTGTGATTTATCTTGCTTGCTCATATTTACTACACTCATAGCAGCACCTTTACTCAGTACGCAATGCCATACTGCAACATTTGTCACACAACACTTGTCATACCACACTTTCGCGCACAACACTTACGTATCTTCTTCACTTATGCGTGTTACTTACCGCTACCAGTGGAAATACCGGCAATAAACTGCTTTTGGAAAATTACGTACACTATAATAACTGGCACAATCGCCAAAGAAGTCGCTGCAAACAAGCCACCATAATCAGTGCCATATCGCCCACTAAATACCTTCAAGCCCACCGCGAGCAGCTGCTTCTTCTCGTCCGAAATCATCAAGAACGGCCACAGATAGTCTTCCCAGTTCCACAAGAAAGTAAAGATGGCAAGCGCCGCAATCGTGTTATGGCTCATAGGAAGGATAATACTGTGGAAAATACGAAAATCAGATGCTCCGTCGAGTTTCGCAGCTTCAATGAGTTCGTCAGAAATGCCTGTTATTGACTGGCGGAAGAGGAAAATACCAAAAGCACTAATTAATCCTGGAACGATTAAGGCTCGGTACGTATCTTGCCAACCGAAACTTGTCATCATATCGTACTGCGGAATAATAGTTACAGCCCACGGAACCATCATGGTACTCATCACTATACCAAAAAGCAAATTACGGCAACGGAAACGCATTTTTGCAAATACATATCCCAACACTGCGCTGGTATAAATGGCAATTACCGTTTTTGCTACAGCAACAAACAACGAGTTGCAGAATAATCTCAAGAAATCAAATTTTTCCTGAATACCAACGTAGTTATCAAACGTACTAGGCATAGGGAATAGTCCACCATCGACGCGAACAATATCACTATTTGGTGCAAATGAAGAAATGAACATCCATACAAATGGAATAATTGTTAGCGCAGAAAGCAGAAAAAGAAAAATAGTAAGAGACCAACTCAACACAGCATGACGAGTGCTGTTTCTTGCGCGGTTACGTAATTTTTTCACAATACCCCCATTAGGCTGCGCCGTAACAACAACTTCCGCCGTTTCCGTTTTATTACTCATACCAACTCACCGTCCTCAGAAGCTTTGAACATGATTATCGTGAGTACGCCAGTAAAGATAAAAAGCACTACGCTCATGGCTGACGCAATACCAAAGTTATACTTTTGGAAGGCTTGATCAAAGATCAAGTAGCTAATAGTGTAAGTTGCTGTTCCTGGGCCACCGTTAGTCATAACCAAAATCTGCACGTAGGCTTGCAGGTAAGCAATCATTGACGTAATCACAATAAATAACGTTGTCGGTTTGAGTAGCGGCAAAGTAATGCGGAAGAATTTTTGCACACTGTTAGCACCATCAATATCGGCTGCTTCATACACGTCTTTGGGAAGGTTCATTAAGCCTGCCAAATATAGCACGGTTGCGTAGCCAAAATCTTTCCAAATGGTCATGATAATAATTGCCGGCATAGCCCAAGTAGAACTGTGCAACCAATTAATATTCAATCCAGTGACTTTATCAATCATGCCAAACTGCGGATCAAACATCCACATCCACACGAAGCTTACTGCCACAAGTGGCGTAATCGTTGGCATATAAAATAGGCCACGCAGCGAATCTTTGCAATGCACGAGCTTGGAGCTGAGCAACATTGCCAAACCCAAACCGAGAACAATGCGGAAAATCACGGATATTGCCATGAAAACAGCTGTATTCCCGATTGACTTCCAGAATAAACCGTCGGTTAAAATCTGCTTGAAATTATCGAACCCAACCCAGTTGTACGTTCCAACCAACGGATTCCACTCGTGGAAGCTGCCGGCAAACGCTTTATAAATAGGATAGGCAAGGAAAATCGCGAAATAAGCAACCAGAAATGTCACTGCCACATTGCGAAAGGAGAAGGTTCGAGACAACGCAGCGGTTACTTTTGCTATACCACCAAATTTTTTCCTCAGAGGAGTTGAATGAGATTTCTGATCTACTTGTTCCATGATTTCCCTTGCCTTACTTGAAAGAACACACTTCAGTTTATGAATCTTTACTTGTGTTCTTTGAAGAATTCATACTTGCTTTCTGCAGACTTAAAGTTGGAATTCTTCATGTCTTTTACCATGGTCGCCTGTGCTTCTTTTACTGCGGAATCAATAGATTGACCATTTTGCATAACGTTTTGGAACGCTGCCTTGCTGCTGGTTTCCACCGTAGAAGGAGTGATGCCTGGCCAAATCAACCTATTCACGCGAGGCTGAATAGCCGCCATTACCGGGGCCTTGAGAATCTCTGGATCGTTCTGTAGCGATTTCTTCGCTGGGAACGAGTTCAGATGTTTCACTGCAGAGCGAATAAAAGCGTCGTTAGCGAGAATGAACTTGATAAAATCTTGTGCCACGGCTTGCTGTTCTTTGCTTTGGTGAGCGTTGATTCCTGGAGTAGATTCGCCGTTGTAGCGATCATAAGCGAATGGCGTTTCTTTCGTGAATGTTGGAGTTGGGAAAATACCGTATTCTACATTCGGATATTTTTCTTTCAGTAGGCCTTCAAGCCAGCCCCAAGCGTATACCATTCCGGATTGTCCGTTGCCAAAACTTTGCGTGTAATCAGTACCGAAGTCTGTTGCAATAACTTTGTCTTTGTCGTACAAATTCTTTAGGAATTGCATGTTTTCGCGCGTAATTTTGTTGTCAAAGTTAGGCTTTTTGCCACTTTTATCGAACGCAAGTTCGCCACGTTGATAGTTCAAGCCTTGGTTGATTGCAGCGTATGCGTCACCATTAACGTTGAAACCGGCTTGTACCATCTTAGAACCGTTCCACTTGGTGAGTTTCTTTGCCACCTCGCGTAACTCCTCCCAAGTCGTAGGAATATCTGCTTCTGTTAAACCGGCTTCTTTCCAAAGCTTTTTATTGTAGTAAATATTGCCGGTATTGATAACCGAGTCAATATACTTTACTTTTCCGTTGGCATCTTCGTGTGCAACAGAGGAGCTGTAGTCAGCTTCCATTGCTGCCTTGTCAACGTTGTAGTCGGCAGAGTATGGGCGTATAAGCTCATCCTTGGAATTGTGAATATTGAACAGAGCCGGACCGCTTTTACCTTTGAGTACTAACGGCAGTTTCGTCCAATAATCGTCCCAAGCAACGTTCTTTGTTTTGAACGTTACGTTAGGGTAGATTTTCGTGTACTGCTTGATCATATCGTAGATTGGGTCGGTACTACTGTCTCCCCAGCTCCAATATTCCAAAGCAATTGGCTTGCCTTGATTAACAAGGTGGTTGGGATCATATTTCAATGCCTCGCCCATTACCGGCAAACCTTTGTCTTTTTTCGTGTCGGTGACACCGGCAGAATTGCTGCCGCATGCGCTAACACTAGCAAGCATGCCTAAAACGGCGACACATGAAATAAACATTTTTCTGATATTCATTGTTACTCCACTTCTTCGTGAAATTAATGGGTAAAATCTATGATATTGCGAAAAGTTTTTACTGGTCAAACAGAAAAAATGTGAATGTAAAGGTTTTCATTTCAAATCCGTTAAACTGCACTATTTTTGCAAAAATAAATACTTTTTTACCCGCGTGTCTAAAAATGTAAACCTTTACATTTATTGTATTTACATAACACTTATATGTTCTTTTTGAAGCGTATATATAACACTCTTCATATTTGAGCAAAAACAAAAGAAACAGAAAGAACAGAAGAAATAAAATGTCAAAAAACAGTATTAGCGATGTAGCTACGCTAGCAGGAGTTTCCATAGCCACTGTCTCTAGAACTTTTGCCCACCCAGACAAAGTAACGCCAGCAACACGAGCAAAAGTTAGGCAAGCAGCAGAACAACTCGACTTTACCGTATCAAGAACCGCAGGATTACTGAAATCAGGTAAATCATACCGCATAGCACTACTCATTGGTAGCAGTCGCATAGAATGGTTTAGCGCTTCTATTATTGAAGGATTAAACGCTACGTTGCACGCAGCCGGATACGATCTAGTAATTTATTCAGTAGATGGTATCGAACAGCGTAAAACTTTCTTCAAAGAACTACCTTTACGCGGTAATACTGATGCCGTAATCGTATCTTCTTTCGATATCAGCAACAATGAGGCAGAGCAGCTTCAACGCATAAAAGTACCTATTGTGGGCATTAATTGTGTAGCGTCTAAAATTCTTTCTGCAGCAATCAGCATTGACGATGCTGCAGGAATTAAACTTGCAGTGCGCCATCTTACTACTTTAGGACACAAAAAAATACTGTATGTTTACGAACATTTTAAGTCACCACTTCGCTTCAGCTCTTCAAGGCGAATCACCAGCTTTGAAACAATATGCAACGATACACCCGGAGTCCAAGGGAAAATCTTACCAATTGACTTTGGAGACAACCCCTTAGATGCCACTATTTCAGAACTATTTTCAAGCAGCAACCCTCCTACTGCACTGTGCTTTCACCAAGATTCCACAGCTATACCATTCCTGTTTCGTTTACAAAAACTAGGCATACGAGTGCCAGAAGATTTGTCTATTATTGGTTTTGACAATAGTACTTTTGCAGAAGCATTAGGCTTAACTACCATTCGACAAAATCCATGTCTGATGGCTCAGCAAGCCGCAAATATTGCTTTAGCACTTATTAACGAGCAGCCAATCACAAGACGCCATATTACAGCTCCGCTTCAGCTTCTAATCCGAAACTCAACTGGTCCTGCCCCAGACATTACATCTGCAAACTGATTAGCGAATCAGATTAGCGAATCAGATTAGAAAACTAGGTTCAAACGCTATGCAAGGCGTAGTACCAAACTCGCTTTATAGCAAACCCTGATTTGCGGTAAAACTCGCCTTACAAACAAATCCAAAAACTGCTACGAAATGTTTTCAACGCAAGAATACTGCAAATAATGCGGCAATGATCAACATCAGCGGATACCACGCATACATAACACAACGGAACGTCGTCGAGTTTTTAGGACCATCACCATAAGGGCTACGATAATGCAACACAGCTACACCAATACCAGGTGTAAGCATCGACATAGCGCCGAACATTCCTGCAGTCATCTCCATAGTAATTTCGCGCTTTTTTAATAATTCAAAAAGAAGTACGAAAATAAGCAAAGTTACGCCGCCGAAGAAAATTCCATGCTGCACAAAAACTTTTCCTATCAAATTCCAAAGAAGACCCGCAATGATAAGCACGGTAATAGCAAAACCTTTACTAAATCCGCTTAAACGTTCCCTAATTGTATCTATACTCGAAAGTACGAATAGGGAAACAACCATTGCAAATACAGGATTTTGCGAACGCATGTCGAACAAACATTTTGAATTCACCAAATCGTATGGAACTTCGCAAACCACTGCTAAAATCAGCAATCTCAACATGTAAAGATTCAAATTATGCGTGTTATGGTATCCGCGTACTAGTATCCACGCATACCATGGCACTGCAGTCCAGCTTATAAATTCACAAACTAATATGACTGTCAATGCAAACATATTATTGGTTACTGTTCCGCCGAACATTCGTGCAATTACTGTGTTACTAAATGCACCTAGCATAAGCATAAAAGCGCCGAGCATTTTGAGTTTATTGAGCGTGATTCCAGTTTTTATGTTACGGTCAGCGCGAATTGGTTTGCCGTTTGCATCAAGCATTTCCTTATTCGCGTTACCGCTATCACGCATTATTGCTTTACCACTATTAATACTCATTGCACGTCCTTGTTTATTTGCGCATACCTAGTTTATATAAATTTTATCCGTAGTCGCGTATCTAACTAACCTGTAATTTACATTCCAAACACTGCAAAACTTTGAGCGCCGAGTGTTAAGCAATCACCATCAACTGATATTTCTCCAATTTTCAGTAATGGATTGTAAGCAGATTCTTGCGTAAGATTCGCTAATGCTTCTAATGAAACTGTTTCACTATTTACACCTGGGTTCATAACCACAATGCTTCGTTCCACAGCTGATTCTCCTGCGTCACCTTTTGCGCAACGCTCGTAAGCAAAGCCGCGCCCGTCAACAGGAGCATACAGCACTCTCCAAGAAGCGTCAGCTTGCAAAGATTTGCGGCTATGACGAAGCGCAATAAGCGAGCGCACCCACGAAAGGAAGGAATCTTCGCAATTAATTTGCGCAGAAACAGTTGGAATTTCACCACTTCCCACTGCTTGTTTTCGAGAATTTGCGCAAGTTCTTCCGTCTGCTCGCGCTTCAACAGGCAAGTATAATTTAGATTTTGCAGCCATTGAGAAGCCAAAATTCTTTGCATCGTCCCATTGCATTGGCGTACGAGTGCCCGTACGAGCGTAGCCGCCTTCTTTTGTTGGGATATCGCGATATTTCATGCCAATTTCGTCGCCATAGTACACGAATGGCACGCCTGGCATAGTGAGTATCATGCCGAAAGCCACGCGACGCTCACGATCGTCAAGACGCGGAGCAAGACGCGGCGTATCGTGATTGCATGTGATGAAACTAAAGTAGCCTTGATTACAGGTTGATTCATACTGCGGGCAGTAGTCGTCCAAGAATGGGCAAATGCTTCCGCCACCGTGCGCATTAAAGTAGCTGTGATCGCGCTCAGAATTGTTATCTAAAGCGTTATCAACGTCACGAAGTAAACGCGCATAACCATTAGGATTGCCATCCCAGCGCCAATTCAAATAGAAGTCCATGTCGAATCCTGCAGTAAGAGCCTGACGCGGTCTGCCCCATTCGGACACAAAAGCAGCCTGCGGATACTCTTCTTTTACAGTGCCAAGCATTTCCTGCCATGCGCGAATTGTATTGTCTTTTCCAAGGCTTCCTTCGCCATTATTGTCATCGTTTTTTACAAGCGAATCAGCCATATCGACTCGGAAGCCATCCGCACCAAGCGAAAGCCAAAATCGCATAATATCAACTATTGCAGCGCGAGTTTTTGCCGCTTCTTTGGAATCTGGAGCGGATTGCCAAGCTCGATCCCTATGTGCAAAACCGTAGTTTAATGCAGGCTGACATTTGAAGAAGTTTAGAATATAAGTGGCGTCACGCTCAGTTTCACCGCCAATAAACGGCATAGAATAGCCGCTAAACGCACTGTCTGTCCAAATATATCGCTTGCTAAACTCGTTTTCTTCAGCTTTCGAACTTTCGCGGAACCATTCATGTTCTTCACTAGTGTGACCTGGCACTAAATCAAGCAATATGCGGATTCCTTGATTGTGAGCTTCACTAAAAAGCTGCTTTAAATCTTCGTTCGTTCCGTAACGCGCAGCTACTTTTTTGTAGTCGCGCACGTCATAGCCCGCATCTTTAAAAGGCGAGTCATAGCAAGGATTAAGCCAAATTGCGTTGCAACCAAGCGATTTTACATAGTCTAACTTTTCGATAATTCCTTGAATATCGCCTATGCCATCGCCATTGGAATCACAAAAACTTTGCGGATAGATTTCGTAAAAAACCGCGTCTTTAAGCCACTGAGCATGATCGTATAATGCCATTATTTCACCCTTCTAGCGTTGTGCTACTTAGTTTACACGCAACCACTTGAAAAAATTTATAGGGTTAAATATACAGATTAACCCGCCACTCATTTGCAAACGACACGATATCCGTGTATACTACACAGTGCTTACGAACGGATTTGTGAGACTTGTGACGCTGCTCTACGCAGCAATCGCGATGTTGCACCACAACGGAGTCCGTTACTACGCCACCAAATGATATGCCAATTTTTGGCATGATATAGGAGGTCAAGGATGACGAATATTAAGAAGATGCTGGGTGCAGGTCTTGCAGTTGCTACTTTGTTTGGATTTGCAGCTTGCGGTTCAAGCACTAACAATAGCACTAAGAAAGCTGCTGATTCAGCACCTGTTCAGCTCACCGTTTGGGGTTCTGCTGACGATCAGAAAGATGGCGGCTGGATTAAGACTGTTGAAGCAGAATTCAAGAAGGAAAATCCAAACGTTACTTTCAAGAACGCTGTTGTTGAACCACCAGACGCTGCTAAGGCTGTTAAGCAGGATGCTAAGGCTGCTGCTGATGTGTTCCTCTTCCCTAACGATCAGCTCGGCGACTTGGTAAAGGCTGGAGCAATCGGCGAATTAAGCGATGACGCCACAAAGCAAGTTAAGGAACAGAACGAAGATACTTTGATTAAGTCTGTTACCGCTCAGGACGGTAAACTTTACGGCGTTCCTTACACCGGCAACACTTGGTTCATGTACTACAACAAGTCCAAGTTCTCCGCTGATGACGTTAAGTCCCTCGACAAGATGCTTGAAAAGGGCAAGGTTTCATTCGATCTTGCTAATGCTTGGTATCTCCCAGGCTTCTACCTCGATGGCAATAGACGCTCTTCGGCGAAAATGGAAACGATGCTAAGGCTGGCATGAAGCTCAGTGATAAGGCTGCTGAAGTTACCAAGTACATTGCAACAAAGCTCGTTGGAAACGAAAAGCACTTCGTACTTGATGGAAATGGTCGCGGCTTGGCTGGCTTGAAGGACGGCTCCGTTGATGCAATGTTCTCCGGTTCTTGGGATGCAGCCAAGGTTAAGGACGCCTTGAAGGATAACTATGCTGCAGCTGCTCTTCCAACCTTCAAGACTGAGTCTGGCGAGCACCAGATGAAGTCCTTCGCTGGTTCTAAGGCTGTTGCTTACAACACCAACACCAAGTCTCCAGAGATGGCTGCTAAGTTCGCTGCATTCTTGGGCTCCAAGAAGTCCCAGCAGATTGCTTTCGAAAAGGAAGGTGCAATTCCTTCTGACAAGTCCCTTGCTGACAGCGTAAAGGCAGAGCCAGCTGCTGTTGCTCAGATGGAAACCATTGCTAAGACTTCTGTCTTGCAGCCAGCAATTCCTGAAATGGGTAAGTTCTGGGATCCAGTTCAAGCATTCGGCACTTCTATCTCCACCGGTAAGATTACTGGCGATAATGCTGCCGCGCAGACCGCAGAATTTGCTAAGGGCTTAGAGAAGTAAGTAAACAAAACTTACTCTAGCCAACAAATCTAAATAGATGCATAAGCAGTGTTTTATGCACTTTGAGTAAAACAATGCGCCCCAGCCCCCGCTCCGGCAAGGGGTGGGGCGCATTGTTTATCTTCTACAAAATAATTTTGTTTACATGAAAGGCATGTCATGACTGGCACGACATCCACAAAGCGAGAAAGACGCCAGAAGAAGACGTCAACTGCAGAACGCTTTGCTCCTTCACCTTATTCACTGAAAGAGGCTGCAAAACATGCGGACATTCTTTCATGGATTTCTGTTGTCATATTTGGCTTTGGCAATTTTGTCCGCAAGCAATACATCAAAGGCGTTATATTCTTAGCGTGCGAAGCAACTTTATTCGTATTCTTATTTACAATTGGATTGGATTATCTTCCAAAACTCAACACTCTTGGCACAGTAGAACAGGGCAGAGTTAAAGTCAACGGATTCTGGCGATACAGTGCAGGCGATAATTCTGTAGAAATTTTACTGTATGGAGTTATGTCGATATTAGCGATTGTATTGCTTGTATATCTGGCAACTCTCGCTCTTCGCAGCGCGTACAAAGCGCAATCTGTAATGGCAGACGGCAAGAAGCCACTTAATTTCATTGATGATGCTAAGACTCTTCTTGACGAAAAAGCACACGTCGGTTTTATGACTCTTCCAACTGCTGGCATTGTGTTATTCACAATTTTGCCATTGTTCTTCATGATTTCTATGGCTTTCACAAGCTATGACGAGAATCATCAACAAAAATTCAGCTGGATTGGGTTAGACGTTTTTTCTCAATTCTTAACCGGAAAAAGTGATTTAATTAAAGCTGACGTATTCTTTGACGTATTAATCTGGACTCTTGTTTGGGCATTCCTTGCAACCTTCCTGAACTTCTTCCTCGGCATGTTCATTGCAATGATAATCAATAGAAAGTCCACTCGTCTTAAGGGATTGTGGCGAACTTGCTTCTCCCTTACAATTGCAGTTCCACAGTTTGTTTCATTGCTTATTATGAACAATATGCTTAGCCAGAACGGTGTTATTAACATTGTCTTTAAGCAAAACGGTTGGATACATCAGGAACTTCCTTTCCTTACGGATGTAACTTGGGCTCGAGTGACGGTAATTCTTATCAATCTTTGGGTTGGTATTCCATTCACCATCATGCAGATTACAGGTATCTTGCAAAACGTTCCTGCAGAACTTTACGAAGCTGCAGAGCTCGATGGCGCAGGTTGGTGGCAACGTTTCATGAACGTCACAATGCCGTACATCATCTTTGTTATGACTCCATATTTGATTACTACCTTTACTGGCAACATCAATAACTTCAACGTTATTTACCTCTTAACAAAAGGTGGTCCAGCAAGTAGCAAAGTCAACAGTGCAGGCGGCACCGACTTGCTTATCACATGGCTCTACAAGTTGACTGTTGACCAGCAAAACTACAACGCAGGTGCAGTAATTGGTATTTTGACATTCATGGTGCTTGCTGTCGTAGCACTGATTACGTATCGCAACTCTGGATCTTACAAGAATGAGGAGGGATTCCGGTGAGTGATAAAACTACAACTAAGAACGAAGAAGCTGTTGTAAAGAGCACTCGTAGTGTTTCTTTCCTTAAAGATCAACATGTCAGAAGAGTAATTGGAGATACTTTCTCACATTTGTTCTTGCTGGTGTTGTCAGTTATTTGGCTGATTCCAATCTTGTGGGTTTTGTTAGAAAGCTTCAACAAGAACACTGGTTCCTATCAGAAAACCTTCTTCCCAACTGAATACTCACTAAATAACTATATAAAGTTATTTACCGATACCGATGACATTAATTTCCCACGAATGTTCCTCAACACTTTGATCGTGTCAATTTTCGTGTGCATTATTTCTTTGGTGTTTGTGTTAGCAGTGTCCTTCTGCATGTCTCGTCTCCGTTTCAAAGGGCGCAAGACATTCATGAATCTTGCTCTGATTCTTGGTATGTTCCCAGGTATCATGGCTGTTATTGCTATCTACTTCATTTTGAAGGCTCTTGGTTTAACAAAAGGTTCGATTGTATTAATCGCACTTATTATCGTTTATTCTGCAGGTAGCGGTGCTGGCTTCTACATTATGAAGGGCTACATGGATACTATTCCAAAGTCTTTGGATGAAGCTGCATACTTGGATGGATGCACAAAGTGGCAAGTATTCTGGAAGATTATTGTTCCAATCTGCAAGCCTATGATTGTATTCCAAGCAATTACTGGATTCTTGGGACCATGGCTAGACTTCGTTATGGTGAAGACAGTAGTGAGAGACAATAAGGAAAACTACACAGTTGCTTACGGATTAATGGAGATGCTTACCAAAAAGTATCTACCTGATTGGTACGCTGCATTCGCGGCAGGTGCTGTGTGCATTTCCATACCAATCGTAATCCTGTTCATTATTATGCAGCGCTTCTACGAAGAGTCCATGTCTGGCTCCGTTAAAGGCTGATAATTTACAGGATATAAATCTACTGAAGGCTGAGACGCTTTCGAGCGTTTCAGCCTTCTCTTTCGCTAGACAACACGAACACATAAAAAATAAAAAATAACTTAACACACTCGCCGTTTGACTTAATACGATAATGGCTATCGCATAAACCCTACCGTGTTTAGCCAAATAGTGCCGCAAAACATAAAAAACTTGATAACAGAACAATAAGTAAATAATAAAATTTAAAAACTGTATAATTACTAATACGATTAAATAATTTAGAAAATTTAGACAATTCGCAAAATAGCGAAGGAAGAAGGATACCCTATATGACGACTCCATCTTCGGCAACATGGCCTGTATACGAAGGACCTCTTGGATTTACTTTAAACGCTAAATCTACAACATTTACTGTATGGGCACCAACTGCACAGAATGTGACGTTAAGACTTTTTGAAACCGGAAACAACAGTGAGCCAATTCAAACACACGAATTGAAACCGTTGCATGACGGAGCTTGGCGGATTAATTTCCGTAAGCGTTTAGACGGCATATACTACGATTATCTTGTTACTTTCCAAGATGGCACAGTAAATCGAACTAGTGACCCTTGGGGTGTAGCAAGCGGTGTAAATGGTGAGCGCAGCCTTGTCATAGACGATGAGCGAGTGTCTCCTGCCAATTGGCATAAAGATAAGTCTCCTAAGTTTGTGCGTCATGCAATGGTTGTGTGGGAAACGCATGTTGCAGATTTCAGCAGCAATCCTAATGGCGGCTTTAAGCCAGAGCATAGAGGCCAATATCTCGCTTTTACTGATGAACATACATCTTTGCAAAATCCAGATTCTTCTGAATGCAACTTCCCTACTGGCTTGGATTATTTAAAGCAGCTTGGCATTACTCATGTGCAACTCGAACCTATTTACGATTTTGCAACAGTTGACGAATCCGCAATCGACAATGCGCGCAAAAACGGTGCTTCAGCAGAAGAATTAGATTCTCTATACAACTGGGGTTATGATCCTCACGCTTACAACGTTCCTGAAGGTGCTTATTCTAGCAATCCTTACGACGGCACTGCGCGAATTCGCGAATGCAAAGCAATGATTGCGGCATTACATGCTAATGGCCAACGCGTAATTATGGATGTTGTTTATAATCACATGTACAAGTCTGCAGAAAACGCTTTCGAATGCATGGCTCCTGGGTATTTCTGCAGGCGAGACTCTGACGGATCTTTTGCTAACGGCTCTGGCTGTGGAAATGAAATGGCTTCTGAACATCCTATGTTCCGCAGGTTTATTATTGAATCTTTGCTGCATTGGGCACGCTGCTATCACATTGATGGCTTCCGTTTTGATCTTATGGGATTGACTGATACTGAAACCTTAAATCAGGCACGAGCTGCATTAGATGAGCTTCCTGGCGGTAAAGATATTGTTATGTATGGAGAACCGTGGAGTGCTTCGGACCCTGCTGTTGATGAAAAAGTTCCGATGGGAGATAAAGACGGCAGAAGCACTCTTAACGAGCGCATAGGCTGGTTTAGTGACGAGTCTCGCGATTCCCTCAAAGGCAACGTCATGAACCATCTCGACCGCGGGTATGTAAATGGCAATGAGCTCTGGTGCTCAGATGCGGCTCGCCAAACTCTTAATGCATGGCGTGATACTCCTTCTGCAGGTAAAGAAGTTGGACAGATTGTTCAATATACTTCTGCTCACGACGATTTGACTTTCTGGGATAAGCTTTGTATCTCTATGCGCGAGAATGCTAGCGATTTTGAGTTTGACGCTCAAGATGCACAACAAGTTGCGGATATTTTGAACGCTAATATGTTTGCAGCTGGAATTGTTTTGTGCTCTGCAGGCACGCCGTTTATGCTAAGCGGAGAAGAGTTTGGACGTACTAAGCACGGTTGCGATAATTCTTATAATCGCGGTGTACTAATGAACCAGCTTGACTGGGCGCGCGCTGAACGTTTCAATCCGCTTGTTCAATGGTATCGTGCACTTATAAAGCTTCGCGCTGAATATAGCTCATTGTATGATGGCAAACGCAAACAACTTGAAACGTCTAACCATACTGTTTTGGCTACGCGCATTGGCAATAATTTAATTGTTTGCGCAAATCCTATGTATCATGAAGATGCAACTATTCAGCTACCTGCTATTCATAGCGCAAAGGCTCAAGAGTGGCATTGCGTACTTAATTCAAGTGATTATTTTGCTAAGTGGACTGGAAAACAACCTGACACCGCGGTAAATATTACAACTGAAAAAAGCGCTGCTACCCTACACTTGCCTATCAGAACTTTTGTTGTGCTTAGCAACAAGTAATTGCGTTTTAGTAAGTAAAAAAATAATAAACTGTCAGACGATTGCAACTAAACATGAGTAATCACAACACTTGTGTTTAGTTGCAATTACTTATAAAAACTAGCAAATATGTCGCAACGCTAATTTGCAAACGATGTCAGGTATTTATATAATTGACAGGCAGGGTGTATTTCAATCCAGAGATGTATTGATTTACACGCTATCGCCATAGTTGCACATTTGGCACGCTTACGACGATGTTAGGAATGTGCCAAATCATAAAGTAGAAGGAGCACCATGACAACAACAGCTACTGGCAAAGCTGATGCTGATAAGCCTATGGAAGAAAGCGCAGAACGTCTTGCACGTCCACTTATTAAGCTTGCTAAGGCGTGCGGCGTTGCCACTTTTTATATTGATCAGCAAGGAAGCTACACCGAAATTACAGATGAAGCATTAGTTGGAGTACTTGATGCATTAGGCATGCCTGCCGACACTCAAGACAATATTGCAATTTCATACGAGAAGGTTCAGCGCAAACGCTCTAGCGAGTTATTGCCACCAACTGTCGTTTCGTTTAATGGCGCAAAAACTTGCGTACCAATTCACGCAGGAGATGCCAAAAAAGAGCAAATTCACATTTCTCTTACACTCGAAGATGGAACAGATTATGAAGACTCGTTAGGCGATATTCAATCCGAAGACGATGGAGACTTGTTCATTGAACTTCCGGATGATTTGCCAATGGGCTACCACACTTTGCATGCCAAAGTAATCAGCGCGAATGGCGAGACGGCTCAACATGCTGATGTCACATTGATTGCCGCACCTGCGCGTATTCCATTGCCTGAAAGCGTTAAGCAAAAGCACCGTTGGGGATTCATGACGCAAATGTATTCTGTGCGTTCAAAAGATTCTTGGGGAATTGGCGATTATGGCGATTTGCGTCGCCTACTTAAGGATGCTGGAGAAATCGGCAAGGCTGATTTTATGCTGATTAATCCAATTCATGCGTGCGCTCCAGTAACACCTCTTGAGCCTTCACCGTACTTACCTGAGTCTCGTAGGTTCTTGAATGTCACTTATATTCGTCCGCAAGATATTCCGGAATATGCTGAATTAAGTGGTGAAGATCTTGCTAAAGTAGAGCAATTGCATGAGTCTATTGCTCCTCAAAACAATAATCCAAATCCTATAGATATCAACGCTGCATGGGATGCCAAGCTTCCTGCGTTGCGTATTATTTTCAAGCAACCTCGTTCTACCGAGCGCGAGCGCGAGTTTAGTGAGTTTAAGCATCGTTCTGGTGAAGATCTTGACGCCTTTGCAACTTGGTGTGTTGCGTTTGAGGTTTGGGGTGCTCCTTGGGGCGAGAATTTGTGGTTTGACACTACAGGCAAAGGCACTCCGCAAATTGAGCGACTTAAGCGCGAACATGCTGACTTGTTTGAGTTCCATCGTTGGCTTCAGTGGATTGCTGATGAGCAAGTTGCTACAGCTCACGCTGAAGCTAAAGCTGCTGGTATGGCAATTGGTCTTATGCAAGACATGGCAGTTGGCGTACACGGCTACGGTGCTGACGTTTGGTGGAGTCCGGAACGATTTGCTAATGGTGTAAGCGTTGGTGCTCCTCCTGATTTCTATAACCAGCAAGGTCAGGATTGGGGTCAACCTCCATTCGATCCAAATTATTTGGATGAAACTGGCTATATTGCTTACCGAGACATGGTTCATAACGTGTTCTTGCATGCAGGAGCTGCTCGTATTGATCACGTTCTTGGATTGTTCCGCTTGTGGTGGATTCCACAAGGACAGGGTGCTAGAAACGGCGCGTATGTGTACTACAATGTAGATGCAATGCTCGCAGTTCTCACTATTGAAGCAACTCGCGCAGGCGGTGTTGTTATTGGCGAAGATTTGGGCACTGTGCCGAAGTATGTTTCTAAGGTTCTTGCATCTCATGGCGTGCTTGGCACTGTTGTTGAGTGGTTCACCCACGACGACGAAGCTGAAGCCGCTACTAAGAAGGCTGGAAAGAAGCAAATTATTTTTGCTAATCCGTCTACATATCGAGAGTATGCTCTTGCTTCCGTTACTACGCACGATATGCCACCTACAGCTGGTTATCTTGCCTTTGAGCATGTCAAGCTTCGCGAGCAACTTCATCTGCTTACAGACTCCGTAGAAACGTTCCAGGAGGCTGCTCAAGCTGAACGCGATGCAATGATGAAGATGCTTCTTGAGAACGGTTGGATTAGCAAAGATGCTGCTGAGGATGTTGAAGGTCATGCACAAGAAATTGTGGAAGCTATGCATGCAATTATGCTCACTTCCCCATCTTTGCTTTTGCAAGTAGCTTTGGTTGATGCTGTCGGCGAGAAGCGTTCACAGAATCAGCCTGGAACTAGTACAGAGTATCCAAACTGGCGTATTCCACTTGCTGATGCTGATGGTCGTGTAGTTCACACCGATGAAGTATTTAAGTCACCACGAGTGCTATCTATGACGGCAGTTATGCGCGGCGAAAATACACGGAAGCATGTATAATTTAATAGTTGGTTTACCGATGAACTGACTCTATTCCCCCCCTCGTAAGGAATATGATTTGCATAGTAGCAAATCAAAATATTTCTTACATGATGTCCTATGTGAGGCGAGCATCTATAATAGTGCTCGCCTCATTAATTATGGGGTTATGGGGGTTATGGAGTAAGAAGCAAACCCCCTGTCTCAACACCGTTACTCGCGCAGTACGTAATCTGCGTCAATAACACAAATAAGCAGCAACACTCGCGCGCTAAATCGCAGCGCTCAAGCAGGTCATCAGCGCACACCAGTCACAACCTAATTTCTAAAGCACAGCCACACAAACCTGCCCTGCCTTCGTCTTTATTGACGAAGGCAGACCCCGCTTGCGTTGAAAGCACACCGTGCTTTCAACCCTAAGCAAGCTCGGCACTCCGAGTTGCTTTCGCGCGCACAATGCTGCGCTCAAGCAGGTCGTCACGCCATAACGCAGAAATTACTTCTTAATATACTTTGCAAATACACGCTCTAAAATCGGAGTATGCAGCATAATAAGCGATCCCCAACCAATGAATACCAACAAAGGCAAACCCTGCGGCAAATATACGATTGATGCAAATATTAACACAATAAACACTATATCTAGCAGTGTCATTATAAGAGTTTCTTTCCAATACGAAATACCAAAAATAAGAGAATTAACCACTGTTTTATCAATTGAATTTTTAAAACGCGCTTGTAGTGCAAACACCCATTCGGCAACAATAACCCACAATATGCTTAGAATAAATTTAATAATTAAAAGTGGAGTAGACCACACGCAAAGCCATAGCCAAATAATAGCAAGCAAAACTGGTCCCATTACAGCCCAAATAATAGTAGATTCCAGAAAATTGCTAGCAAACGCGCGAAAATAAGCTGCAGTAATATGTCCTTCACCTTGCTCTGTACGTCTTGCAGCATCATGACCAGCACAAAGAGAAGCGCCGATAGTAATTAAAGGAAAGCTTGTTAAAATCATCAATATTGTAAGCCACACGGCATCAGCAAATGTTTCCATGCTTTGCGCAAACTTTGAATCTGGGCTTCCAAACGAGAAAATCATTCTATACTATCTCCTGGTTTTATGACGCAATTCCTATGCTTTACTATCTATAGATACTCTAATAACGAACTCTACCACCTAATTACAAACTAACGTAACTATTAAAAATAATGGCGGCGTGCACAAACGTAATAGTATGCACACACCGCCGCTTTCACTGCCACCTGAATTTTGGAGGAGAATTAATTTATCCCTTTACTGCACCAGACATAACACCTTTAATAATGTACTTCTGGCAGATGAGGTAGAAGATTATGATTGGAACAATTGCCATAACCAAGCAGCCCATCATTGCGCCCATCTCGACAGATCCATAGCCGCCCTTCAAATACTGAACAGCTATAGAAATAGTCTTATACTTGTTGAGATCGAGCGTCAAGAATGGAAGCAGGAAGTCATTCCAAATCCACATTGCCTGCAAGATTGAAACCGAAATAATAGCAGGTCGCATAATCGGCACAATAATCTGGAAGAATATACGTGGTACAGAAGCACCATCAATCATTGCAGACTCTTCGAGTTCTTGCGGAATACCCTTAATCACACCAGTGAAAATAAACACTGCAAGTCCTGCACCAAAGCCTAAGTAAATAATCCACAATCCCCATGGAGTATTCAACTTTAAAGTGTTCGTAATGTAAGCAAGGGTGTACATAACCATCTGGAATGGCACAATCATGTTAAACAGGAACAAAACGTATAGAAGTTTTGCTGCCCAATTGTTCACACGAACAATCCACCATGCACACATTGACGTGCACAGAAGAATGAGAATCACAGAACCAACAGTTACAACAATGGTCCAGAGGAAACTCATCGGAAAATCAGTACGATTTGAGCCTAATACGTAGTTAGACATTCCAACAAACGATTTTGAACTAAAAGTAAAAGGATTGCTGGCAATATCAACCTTAGACTTGAAAGAATTCAGCACTACTAAAGCTATAGGAAAAATCCATAACAAGCTTATAAGAGTGAACAGCACCGTCCATAACGCAGGATGCTTTGTTTTCTCGTTCATGCCGCTACCTCCTTTGACCTAGTGAGCATATTCTGAACCATAGCAATAACAGCCACAACAATGAAGAACATGACTGCCTGAGCCTGGCCAACGCCTTCACATCTTGGAGTAGTGAAAGTTCTATAAATATTAAGAGCTAACATCTCTGTTTTCCTTGACGGACCACCGTTAGTTAATGCGAAGTTCTGATCGAAAAGCTTGAAGCCGTTGGTAATTGTTAAGAATGTGCAAACAGTAATAGAAGGCATCATCAATGGAATAGTAATCTTGAATAAAGTCTGCCTTGGGCTTGCACCATCGACAGCAGCTGCTTCCATAACATCTCCTGGAAGAGCCTGCATTCCTGCGATATAAATAATCATCATATAGCCAATTTGCTGCCAGCAAACAACAATCACAAGACCCCAGAAACCGAATACTTCAGAGAACGTAATCGTACGATTGAAGTAGCCGAGTATACCATTTAACAAGAGCTGCCAAATATAGCTTAAAACGATACCGCCAATAAGATTTGGCATAAAGAACACGGCTCTGAATATCGTCGTGCCCTTGAACTTCTTAGTAAGCATGTACGCAATTGCAAAAGCAATAACATTAATAATTATTGTTGTAATAACTGCAAAAAGCGTTGTGAACAAAAACGAATAAACAAGATGCGGATCTTTTAAAGCTCTATAGTAGTTACGAAAACCCACAAACTTACCATCAGTCACAGTAGTGAATTTTCTAAAGCTCAAGTACACACCCATAATAAATGGCACTAAGAAGCCAACAATAAACGCAGCAAACGTTGGCAGCGCAAATAACCACCACCATTTACGTATTGCTTTTCCGCTCATACTAATCATGACTCGTCACTTTCTCCTCCTTGAGCGCGACATCCACGTAGACATCGCTGTCCCGAACCAATAACTTCATTCTACTACATGAATTAGCTATGTCAAACGTTGTCATTTTCGATATGTCACTTCAAACAAATATCAGAATTTAGTTTTAAAAAAATTGCTTATTATCGTTGGCATTCCAGCAAAATTTGCTAGAATAGAAATGTCTGCAAACGTTTGTTTGTTTCGAACTATAAAAGTTCGCACTAAACAATTAAACACAAGGCTGTGCTACACGTTTGTTATACGCGAATAAAGGAGTTCACATGTCGGCAAATATTCAAGATGTAGCGAATAAAGCTCATGTGTCAGTTTCTACTGTGTCGCGTTCATTTACACGACCAAACTTAGTATCTGCATCCACTCGCAATAAAGTATTGGCCATTGCTGAACAATTGAATTTTTCTATTTCGAAATCTGCAGCAGCACTAAAATCTGGTAAAACCTTGCGCATCGCTTTATTGATTAGCGATCAAATTCGTCTATGGTTTTCTGCATCTATTATTCAAGGATTGAATCAAGTATTCCACACAGCTGGATACGATTTGTCAATTTTTCAGATTTCCAGCAGCAAAGAGCGTAGCGAATTTTTCACAATGCTCCCAACTAGACGTAATGCTGACGCTGTTGTTGTGTGCTCCTTTGACGTAAATACCGATGAAATCGCACAACTTAAATCAACAGGTGTGCCAATTGTTGGCATAAACTGCTTATATCCACAAAAATGCGATTTTGACGCGACTATCAATATTGACGATGACCAAGGTGCAAGACTTATGGCACGCCACTTAATCGGTTTAGGGCATCGCAATATTGCATATGTACGCACAACTCGTGACGTTTCACTACATTTCAGCGTATTGCAGCGTTACCATTCTTTTATTGATGAATGCCAAAATAGCGGAATCACACCTACAGAAATTGTGGCACCTGCTAATTCTGATCGCATAAGCGCCATAGTTTCTATGCTTCTTGGAAGTTCAATTATGCCAACAGCAATTGCATGCCAAGAAGATGGTATTGCAATACCGCTTATGTTTCAGCTTGCACGCAGCGGGTATTCTACTCCAAAAGATGTGTCAATTATTGGTTTTGACGATAGTTTTTACGCGCATGAAACTGGCTTAACTACTATTAGACAGGATCCAGTTGATATTGCTTCTACTGCGGCAAATATCACGCTTGCGCTTATAAACGCAGAGGAAGTTGAAGATCCATATCGCATTGTTCCAGCGCAACTTATTGTGCGTTCGAGCACAGCTGCATTATTAAAAGAGTAGACCTTTTATAGTTTTCTAGAAAATATCGAAATAACAAAATATCGAAATAACAAAATCCGCTAGGACTTAGCACTATGATGTGCCAGTATCCTAGCGGATTTGCTTACGTCACCTTTGCTTGCTTACGTCAGCAGGTATAACGTCTGTTTGTTTATTAATGGATCAGTTGTCATCTTCGTGAGCCTGAGAATATTCCTTAGCCCAACCATCCACGAATGCTGTCTTGACCTTATCCCACTTGCCGGTGCCCTGAGCGTACTCAAGCAAAGCGGAGCCAAGGTCGTTCTTCCAGTTATCAGATGGCATTACGGTGAAGTTCCAGCTTACTGGAGTCTTACCAGACTTAGCATCTTCAACGGCTGCTTGAGTCAATGGGTTGTCGGACTTGATATCTGCGAAGCTCTTGAATGGAGTAGTGAAGCCCATCTTCTTAGACAAAGCATCCTTACCAGCATCGGAAGTAAGCAACCACTTCAAGAAGTCCTTAGTTGCCTTCTTGTTAGCATCAGACGTCTTCTCATTTATGCACCAATAGTTCTCAGAACCAGTTGCCAAGCCTTGCTTCTCTTCGCCCTTAGCACCAATATAAATTGGAAGCATACCAAGGTCTTCAGCCTTCATACCAGCCTTGGAGAGGTCACCCCAAGCCCAAGTACCATTCTGGTAGAACACAGCTTTACCCTGGGAGAACTCAGCATTAGCATCTTCACCAGTCTTGGAACCAATCTTTGTTGCTGGTGTAGTGGAATCAGTAATGTAAAGATCGAAAATCTTCTTATAACCGTCAAGGAAGCTACCCTTTACCTTTGCAGGCTGCTTGGTAACATGATCTTCCTTGAACTCATAGTACAAAGGAAGATTTGCAAGGTGGGTCTTAAAACGCCAATCAGAGCTGGAATCAAAACCAGCAGAAGTAAAGGCGCCTTCAACGCCAAGATCTGACTTGTGCTTTTGAATATCATCTGCAACAGCCTTCAACTTATCGAAGGAGTTGATTTCTTCAGCAGACTTTACCTTAGCATCCTTAAGCTCGGTGTACTTCTTAAGCAAAGCCTTGTTGTAAATCAAGCCGTAGGTTTCCATTGCATATGGAATACCAACAACCTTATCTCCATCCTTCAAAGCAATATCCTTGTTCTGAAGTTGGCTATAAAGCTCAGTATCCTTCAAATCAGCAGTGTAATCCTTCCAGCTTGCGTAACCAACTGGACCGTTGATCTGGAAGAGTGTAGGAGCTTCATTACCCTTGCTGATTTCACTCTTCAAAGACTGCTCATAAGTTCCGGAAGCAGCAGTTTGAACCTTAACCTCAACACCTGTTTTCTTGGTGTATGCCTTAGCTACTTCCTTCCACTGATCTGCAGCTTCTGGCTTAAAGTTCAAGAAGTAAACCTTACCTTTAGCAGAGCTGTCACTTGAGGAGGATCCGCAAGCTGCAAGCGCGCCAAAAGCCATTGCCGAGCAAGCTACCAGTGCAATTGTTGATTTAATTGTACGATTCATCATCGAACCTTTCTCCTATGCCGACAATCCCGTCATTGGACTGCCACACCTCTCGGTGTCCTTATCGACAATATTTATTATGCCTCAACTGCTGCAATATTGCAAACGATAGCATAAGTAAATTGACGCGTGTCATTATAAAAACACTACCCACTAATATATTCGATAAAATTAGCACGTATTTTTGGCAATAATTAAAGGGATTGCACAACAATTTAGCAAACGATTGTGCAACCCCTTGAGGATTATAGTTCAAAACAAATTATTTAATTAAGCTAACTCTGCCCATGAGCAATCTTATATTCCTTAGCCCAGCCGTCAACAAACGCGGATTTAAGAGTAGTCCATGCCTTATTAGCGCCAATAGAAGTCATACCGTCTTTTGTTGCTTGAGCGTATGTAAGCAAATCAGAGCCAACATCGTCTTTCCAACCGTTAGATGGCATAGTAACAAACACCCACTTAACAGGCAATTTGCCAGGCTTAGCAGTGTAATCAACAGCAGCCTGAACTAGAGGATTTTCTGCTTTAGGGAAACCTTTGAAAGGAGTAGCAAAGCCCATTTTATTAGCCAAAGCATCCTTACCATAATTTGTAGTAAGTAACCAATTAAGGAAGGCATTAGTTGCTTCCTGATTCCGCCTTGAAGCCTTTTTATTAATGCACCAATAATTTTCCGAACCGGTAGCCATGCCTTGTTTCTCTTCGCCCTTAGCACCAATATAAATTGGTAGCATGCCAACATCGTCAGGCTTTATGCCAGCTTTTGAAAGATCACCCCAAGCCCAAGTACCATTCTGGTAGAACACAGCTTTACCAAGAGCAAACTCATAAACAGCATCCTCGCCAGTTTTAGTACTTAACTGGCTTACAGGAGTTGTGGAATCAGAAATATAAAGGTCAAAAATCTTCCTGAAATTATCAACATAGTCGTAATTAATTGACTGAGGCTGACCATTAACGTTATTCTTAACGAATTGATAATACAAAGGCATATTTGCAAGATGCGTCTTAAAACGCCAGTCGGAGCTTAAATCAAAACCTGCGGACGCAAAAGCACCGTCAATACCAAGCTCATCCTTGCGCTTTTGCAAATCGTCTGCAACAGCCTTCAACGTAGCGAAATTAGTTATTTGATCTTCAAAAGATTTGCCGTTTTCTTCTGGTTGCAACTTTGCATCTTTAAGATCCGCATACCTAGCAAGCAAAGCCTTGTTGTAAATCAAGCCGTAATTTTCAGTAACATATGGCACAGCAACCGGCTTACCGTTATCCATAAAAGCAAGATTTTTATTGCTAAGTTGCGTATAAAGAGGGGAATTAGTTAAATCAGCAGTGTAATCCTTCCAGTTAGCGTAGCCAACAGGACCGTTAATCTGGAATAACGTAGGCATGCTATCTGGATTATCTTTATATTTCTCAACTTCGGTTTTAAGTCTCTTTTCATACTGACCGCCAGTTGGTGTAACTATGCTTACTGTAACACCAGTCTGTTTTGTGTATTCTTTAGCAACTTCTTCCCACATAGCAGTAGCTTCAGGCTTCAAGTTGAAGAAAATAACCTTCCCATTAGCAGACCTATCGGCATTTGCGCCAAAAGACTGAGAAAAACCAAAAGCAGTAAACGCACAAGCCGCCAAAACAGCGCAAACTACTAGCGCAATAATCGACTTAACCGAACGACTCATCATCGAACCTTTCCATATACTGCTAATCTCTTACGAACTAACTAATTACTGCTATTGAATACTATTTAAATCACCGTAGTGAGCTAATATTACAGCAAACGCAAGACTCAAATATATAAATATCTTTGCAAAAAATTTGCGCAAATCGCACTAAAATATATGAAAATATCTGAAATTTTAAAACCGTATTTCAACAATTCCAATGCACAATTACATTGTCGCCTTTATACGTGCCCAACACAGAATAATGCGCGGTATCCATACGAAGAAGTCGCGCAAAATCTGGGTTTATTCCAAGCCAGCGCGCAGTAAGAATACGCAACACATGAGCATGCGCAACAACAAGCACGTCCTTACCTAATTTCAATTTAGGCATTGCCATATCAATAATCTTTTGAGTACGATCCGAAACCTCTTGCAAGCTTTCTCCAGAAGTCCTGTGCACATCCACTGTCTCTCCACTAGGAAGCACTTCTTTAGCATCACTAACCATGTGAAAAGGAAGAACTTTAGGACCATGTTTCCACACATCCCACGCCTCAACTCCACTTAGTTTAGAAATATCAGCGCGCGTGCGACCCTCAGCAGCACCATAATCCCACTCCAGCGCGCTATCGCAAATTGTATACGAAGCAAATCCAGCAAACTGAGCTGTTTGCTGCGCGCGACGAAGCGGGCTTACAAGCACACAATCCTCATCAAAACCTTTTGTGAACACACGCTGCAATCTAGCACCAGCCTCTTTTGCTTGCTCAACACCAACTTCAGTAAGAGGCAAATCCGTGCGCCCAGTATGCTGACCAGACACACTCCAAGCGGTTTGACCGTGACGAAGTAACACCAAGCAACCCTGCTTCGAGCATTCTTTCTGAGAGGATTCTTTAGTGCCGTTATTTTGCATAGTCTTCACATTCCTCACCAGCGCCATGTACACACATCGCACTGGACGCCTAGCAGCACGATTGCTTTACGTAAGCATTTCTTAACTTGCAGCCACTTTGCCGCAAATCAAGATTACTGTTCCATGGTACCGCCAAAATTGGTATTTCGTTACCATTAACATAGAAAATATGACGCAATTATCATCGGCTAATACTAAAACTCAACGAAACCATCGTGTGACTCAAGCTACCGTGCAACGACTGAATGCAGCGAATCGTAAGATTGATGCGCTTCGCGAGCGCCGATTAAAAAATCCAAATACTTTAGGAGATTCGTTGCTTAAAGCCGCACTTCCGTCTTTTGCAACGTTTATAGCTGGACAGATTGCGCACTTAATATGGGAAAAACATGTTGATACTAGAAAAATCAATTTAAACTCTAATAATCGTCCTAACAATCTTTCTAAAGAAAAAATCACACAAAAGCAACGTGTTAAGCAAGAAGAACCATTGCTAATGTCTCTTGGATTTGCAGTATTTTCTGCGATTCTTACTACGATTGTTGGTCGCTTAGTAAGTCACGGAACCTTGTCTTATGTTGCGCGGAGGCAAAGAAAGCGACAGTTTCGAAAAAATAAATTCTAATTTTGAACAAATGAAACTAAATGCAGAAATAATCGAAGAATAAGGAAAGTAAGGAATAAGAATAACGTGCAAAACTTACGTCACAACGAAACTATTGATACTCTACTGAACCGCCGATCTATTCGCGCTTTTTGCAGCGAAGCAATTGACGAAGATACAGTCGCGACTCTTGAAACCGTGGCTCAACGCGCTGCTTGCAGCCAGTTTTTGAACGACTGGTCAGCGATTAAAATTACGAATAGCTCAATTAAGCAGAAGCTTTCCGAAATTGGCAATCAAACATATATTGCTACAGCTCCGCTGTTGTACGTTTTTATTATTGACCAGCACAGAAACGCTGCAATTGCACAAAAAAATGGCATCGATACAGGCAGCGACGAATTTATGCTTAAAACTCGTTACCGCTTTACTCAAGCTCAAAACGACGTCTTTTGGCACTTCACACCATGGAAACTGCCGCGGAATCTTTGGGTCTTGGTTGCGTAATCCTCGGTTCAATTTTGAACAGTAGAACTCAGCTTATTGATATTTTGGATTTGCCTGAATACACGTATCCCGTGCTCGGCTTGGCAATTGGTAAGCCTGCACAAAATCCGGAATTAAAGCCGCGCATGAGTACTAGCATGCAGATTTTTGAAAACACTTACCCTGCTGACGATGCTGAATTACTAGAGAATCTTGCCGATTTCGACAATCGCGTGCATCAATATTACGATTTGCGAAATACTAGCAGACCGGTTGACGCTTTCAGCGCGCAAATTCTTGCTATAGCAGCAGACGATATTGCCAAAAAACACGAAGCAGAAGATGTTGAGCAGGTTGCAAGGCAAGGTTTTAATGTTGCATAAGATTTAACACCGTTTTAATTTAGTGCCGTTTTAACTTAACGCCGTCTTGGCTTGTACCCGCGCTTTCTAGATTTAGGCTTCGTGCTTGCGGATGGCGAGCGCATATCGGAATACATGCGATTTACCGGGTTTTTATGCGTCAAATGCCAGCAACCACAATATTCACAAGCATAAACCCATAACTGTGTTCCACGCTCTCGCAAACTTTGCTCCGCTGCCATAAGAGCCTGCCCTTTATTCTTGTACATGATTTTTTGGGTAGATTCGCAGCGCCTCGGAGTAAAGAAATACATAGCTTTTATGGTAGCAAACCGCTTAACACAGATTCTACGAGTTGCGTGCAATAGCGCGAAATAATGCAGCATTCCTAAATTTAAGTCACCAAACATATTCGCAAAAGTTCAAAATAAATTCAATTTTTACTTTGCAAAATACAAATTTGCGCGTAAAATCATCACTAAAAATATAAATAGTTCAATTTAATACTTATATTTTGAACTTTGCTATAAACTTGTTCAATTTATAAATGCCGATTTTACAAGAAAGACAGATTATGGCACAGAATTTTGCTGATGAGCTTAAAAAAGCTATGAAGCGTAAGGGGTACAAGCAGATTGACGTAATCGAGCTTGCAGCAAAAAACGGTCATAAACTTGGTAAAAGCCAGTTAAGCCAGTATTTAAGCGGCAAAACCGAGCCTCGCAAAGACGTACGTAACATGCTAGCTGAAATTCTTGGAATCAGCAGCGACGGAATCAAAGGCGGTCATTCTTGTGCAAAAATCGAGCAAAACTGCCAGTCTGCAGAAGAACCACAATTAAATCAGCCACAGCTTACAGAAGCTGAACTTTCCCAAACACTCAAACATAGAACCTTCAACAAATCAACCAAACTCGAGCACGTGCTTTATGACGTTCGCGGCCCAGTTGTTGAAGAAGCAAACCGCATGGAAGCGAACGGAACGCATATTCTAAAGCTCAACATTGGAAATCCTGCGCCTTTCGGATTCCGCGCTCCAGACGAAGTGATTTACGACATGCAACAGCAGCTTATTGACTGCGAAGGCTACTCGGATAGTCGTGGACTTTTCTCCGCTCGCAAGGCGATTATGCAATACGATCAGCTTAAGGGCATTCCAGGCGTGCAAATGGAAGATATTTACACTGGAAACGGAGTTTCCGAGCTGATTAATCTTTCTATGCAAGCGCTGCTTGATTGCGGCGACGAGATTCTTATCCCAAGCCCAGACTATCCGTTGTGGACTGCGTGCGCTAGCCTGGCTGGAGGTACTCCTGTGCACTACATGTGTGACGAAAAGTCGCATTGGTACCCAGATATTGCCGACATTCGCTCTAAAATCACGCCTCGCACTAAAGCAATCGTGATTATTAACCCGAATAATCCTACGGGTGTGCTGTATAGTCGCGAAGTTTTGGAAGAGATTGTTAAGATTGCGCGCGAGTTTAATTTGATTATTTTTGCGGACGAGATTTACGACCGTCTTGTTATGGATGGCAAGAAGCATATTTCGATTGCTTCTCTTGCTCCAGACGTATTCTGCGTAACTTTCAGCGGACTTTCTAAGTCGCATATGATTGCTGGCTTCCGTATTGGTTGGATGAGTCTTTCGGGAGATAAATCCAAGGCTCGCGACTACATTATGGGTCTTAATATGCTGTCTAATATGCGCTTGTGCTCGAACGTTCCTGCGCAGTCAATTATTCAGACTGCTTTGGGCGGATACCAGAGCGTTGAAAAGTATTTGGAACCAGGCGGACGCGTGTATGAGCAGCGCGAGTATTGCTATAACGCGCTTCAAGAGATGGATGGCGTAAGCGTTGAGCGACCAGACGCTGCTTTCTACATGTTTGTAAAGCTCGATCCAAGTCGATACAACATTCACGACGACGAACAGTTTGCGCTTGATTTGCTACGCGATCAGAAGTTGCTGATTGTGCACGGCAAAGGCTTTAATTGGCAGACTCCAGGCTACTTCCGCGTAGTCTACTTGCCGCGCTTGCAAACGCTTCGTGACGCAATGGGCAAACTCGCTAACTTCCTCTCCTACTATCGCCAGTAGAAAAAATAATTTTTATATAAACAAAAAAATTATGCATATAGTGCCACGCTAAAAAAACTTAACGTGGCACTATATTTTTCATAGGAGGAAGGAATCAAAGTATTTACTAAGCAGCCTATTCTCTTATAGATGCTGCTGGGCCAATTGACTCACGCAGCAGCACAGTAATAGGTAGACATACGTGACGGGATGATGCTCGTTCATACCCAGCATTCAAAGTCTCTACTATATATTCAGCAGCTAAACGTCCTTTAGTTGTAACAGGCTGTTTAACTGTTGTCAACGGTGGATTACTACATGCAGACTCATCTAGATCATCAAAACCTGTAACAGAAATATCACGTGGGATTTGCAAACCAAACTGTCTAGCAGCATCCATTACTCCAAACGCAATAACATCACTAAAGCAGATGAACGCAGTTGGGAATGCAGAATTATTTTGTTTAGTTATTTGTGCAAAAGCTTCTTTTCCTCCAGCACGAGTGCATGGCACTTCAATAACATTTTTCTTATCGACCAGTGGGGCTATTCCATTCTCTTCTAAAGCAGAAATCACACCATCAATACGGCGACGAATTGTTCCATGCCAAGAAAGATACCCATCATCATTGCCTGATTCTGGAGAAATCACCACAAAATTGCGATGGCCCAATGAAATAAGATGCTCAGTTAATTCCTTCATAGCGCGCGTCTCATCAATATTGATACTTGGAGCCTGACTATGCACCTCACTGTCAACAATAACAAATGGCTTTCCTTGCTGCATAAGAGCTTCAACTTCACCACGATCTTCTTCTAAACCAGTTACTATAAAACCGTCAACTGCAGCATAAGGAATTGCTTTTAACATAGAATTACGAAGTGGAGGCACTAAAAGAAGCGTCAGTCCCTCTCGCTCACAGATTTGCCCAATACCTTGAATAAATTCCGAATAGTATGGATTTTCTAGCACTCGCCCTAATTGCTGTGGTAGTAACAATCCCAAACTATTTGTCTTTTGAGTTCGCAGCATATAAGCAACAGGATTACGCACATATCCTAGTTCCTTTGCAACTGAAAATATGTGTTCTACAGTTTCTGATGATAAGCGATCAGGAGTATTATACGCAAAGGAGACAGCAGATTTAGAGACACGCGCTGCATCAGCAATATCCTGCATTGTAATTTTCTTTCCCATGTCTCACACTTCTTACTTCTACATTATTTTTACTGTTGAGCTTGCAATACAATCATAGAATTATCTTTATTGGGGCGCCAACTATTTCCAACAGTTACACCATTTATAATTCGCCAATTATGATTTTGCAATTGTTGAGGTAGCTTCGATGAATTATATTCTACCAAATTATTACGTGAAATAATCATCAAAAGAGATTCTTCCTTATGCTCTCGAGAAATAATGACAGTATCTTCGTCAACAGCGTAACAACTTTGCGTGCCTCTTCGCAACGCAATATGATCACGCCGCAATGCATTTAATTGAACAATTGTACGGAATATTTCAGCATTTGCATCAAGACTATCCCACTGCATACCAGAACGGCACCCTGGATCATTATCGCCAACCATACCAAGCTCATCACCGTAATAAATCATTGGAGCACCTTCGCAGGCAAACATGCAATAGTACGCGGTTATGCAATCCTCAGTATTATTTTGATGCGCAGTTAAAACACGCTCAGTATCGTGGCTACCCAACAAATTCATCATTCCATGGTGATATCCATACGGTATGCGCTCCTGCAAACGGTTAATACCGTTAACAAAATCGTATGCATTGAATCGCTTTGTCGCAGTAAAACCTAAAACTAAATCACGCAGAGTATAATTCATTGTGCTATCAGTAGTGTCTCCTTGCAACCATTGAGCAGGGTCTCTCCACTCTTCAGCTATCAAACATAATTCCGAATTTTTTGCTTTAACAACTTGCCTAAAGTCCTGCCAAAATTCTGGATAAATAAAATATGGAACGTCAAGACGATAGCCATCGATACCTTGATCAATCCAATATCTTGCAACATTAAAATGATGCTCACGCACCTTTGGATTAAACACATTCCACTTCGGTAGATATTCACAACCAGAACAGGTTTTATAATTAGGCACAGGCAATGACTTAACTGGAAAGTTTTTCACTGAAAAATAATTCACATATTCTGAATTCTCTTCATTTTTAACAACATCTTGAAACATCCAATGAGTTTTACCACAATGATTTAAAACTGCATCTAGTACTATACGTATATTCCGCTTATGCGCTTCATCTACCAATGTATGAAAATCTTCAAGCGTTCCTAAAAGTGGATCGATTTTGAAATAATCGTTTGCATCATAACGATGATTTGTTGCAGCAGAAAAAATTGGATTCAAATAGAGCGCGTTGCACCCTAAATCATGAATATAATCAAGTTTTTCTGTAATTCCAGCAATATTACCGCCTAAGAAATTCTCACGCGTAGGCTCAGCATCCCATGGATCAAGCGGCACATGACCTTCAGTTAGCATACCGTAGCCTTCACAACGATGGAAACGATCAGGAAAAATCTGATAAAATCTTGCATCAGGCAACCACTGTGGTATAGACATAATAAACCCCATCCTTAATATTTCTACAATTTCTAATCTTTCATACCCGTATTTGCAATTCCTCTAACGAGCGCACGTTGGAAGAAAAGGAACACAATGATACTTGGTATTGTTGCAGTCAAAGTTCCTGCCATCAAATAATTCCAAGAGGTTCCATAACGCCCTACGAAGGATGCTAAACCAATCTGGATTGTACGAGTTTCATCCGTATTCGTAACCAATAACGGCCAAAGGAAATCATTCCACGCAAAGAGAAAACTGAAAATACCAAGCGTCGCAAACGCTGGATATGACAATGGAACAATCAGTTTGAAGAATATTCCAAACCTGCCACAACCGTCAATGCGCGCTGCCTCATCAAGCTCTCGAGGAATTGTTGCAAAATATTGGCGAAGTAAAATAATGCCAAACACATCTGCAAGTCTAGGAACAACCAAAGCATACAGCGTATCAACCCACCCCAAATTAGCGACTATCTCATAGGACGGAATAACAATCACAAAATTAGGAATCATCAATGCAGAAAGCAGCAGAATGAATATTGTTTTCTTCAAAGGAAATTCTAAGCGCGCAAAAGCGTAGGCAGCAAAGGCATCAAATATTAAATGTCCTACAACAATTCCTACCGTCATCAATAGCGTATTCCAGTAATATTGTGCAAACGGCGCAGCTTGCCAAGCGTGAATATAGTTTTCCCAATGCCATGATGTAGGAAAAATTGAAGTATTCGTGTATGTTTCAGCACGCATTTGCAAAGAAGTAGTGAACATCCACAAAAATGGAATGATTACTGTTGCTGAACCTAAAATCAGAATCGCATGACGCGCCAAACGCGACCATAATGATGATTTCATTATTCTTCTCCTTGTGCTCCAGAAACTTTCCATTGAACCATCGTCACGCCTAGCACTAGCGCAAGTGTAATAAACGCTATTGCTGTTCCATAGCCAAAATCACCAAGCTTGAACGCATCCCGATACATCATCATGCCAAGCACTTCCGTGCCTCCGCGAGGCCCACCACCCGTGAGCATGTATGCAAGGTCGAAGGATTGGAAGCTCGTCACCAATGCCTGAACTACTACAAAAAACGTCATTGGAGACAGCAATGGGAAAGTAATCTTCCATAATTTTTGCCACCCAGTAGCTCCATCTAATGCAGCCGCTTCATACACACTTTTTGGCAATGCTTGTAACGCAGTTAAATACAAAATAGCGTTAAAACCAATATTTTTCCACACGGTCAAAAGAATTAATGCAATAAGCGCAAGCCAGCGATTTTGTAACCAATCTGGTCCGTGTATATTGAATTTCATCAACACACTGTTCACGAATCCAGAAGGATCGAGCATATATTTCCACACAATGGCTGCAGCCACAGAAGATGTAACCACTGGAAGGAAGTAAATACTACGATAAATACTCCTACCTCGTATAGGTGCATCAAGCAAAAGCGCGAGCAACAATCCAGTCAGCACACTTAATACACATACACCAGCAGCATAAATAATTGTTACCATTAAGCTGTTGAAAAACTCAGGATCTTGGAAAAGACGAGCATAGTTTTCCAAGCCAATAAATTTCTTTTCTGGAGAGAATCCATCCCACGATGTTAGTGAAATATATACAGCAGACAACACAGGGTACAGCACGAAACCACCAATAATAAGCACTGCTGGCAACAAGAATACCGCAGCACAAATTACCTGATCTTTCTGGTAGTGCCTGTGCGCAGACTTGAGAAAATGACGTTTTTTCATTACATACTCCTTGATGCAAAGAACTCCGATAGCTGAGCCAACTTTATTTCATTCGACCCAGCTATCGGCACAGTATTTATGCAATCAGCCTTTGGCAATCACGTCGTTTACTGCCTTTTCAGCATTCGCAAGCGCTTCATCAACACTCTGCTCTCCAGCGAAAGCCTTCTCCACAGCCTTTGCAAATTCGAAGGAAATCTTTGGATACAATGGCGTATTTGGACGTGTATGAGCAATCTCCATTTGTTCCACAAACGGAATTAAACGAGGCTGTTCCTTCTTAACCCAATCCAAATACTTATCAGACTTTGCAACACTCTTCGTTACAGGAAGCATGCCAGTCTTTTGCGACCACTTGATCACCTGTTCTGGCTGCAAGAACCAATTCAAGAACTCGCCAGCAGCCTTGGCACGAGCGTCAGAATTGTGGAAGACGATTGCTTGTTCACCACCGAGATTGGTTGCCTCCTTACCATCCTTTGGATGAGGGGCTTTTGCTACACCGAAATCAAATGGTGGATCTGGCGCCCAGATGCCAACCATCCAGCTACCTTCCTGAGCAGAACCACCCTTGCCCTTTTCAAATTCGCCCCACTTAGCATATGGGCTCACGCCGCTCTTGATGAGATCCATCCAGAAGTTCATAGCCTTCTTGCCTTCTGGCGTATTGAATGCAGCCTTAGAATTATCCTTCGTCAAGAATTCGCCGCCAGCTTGCCACAAGTTGACCTGGAAGTTCCAAGTTAAACCTTCGCCGTTATCTCCTGCTTGAGTAAGCAAATCATACCCTGGCTTGCCCGTCTTTTCCTTGATTGTCTTGGCAACTTTCTTCAACTCATCCCATGTTTGCGGTGGCTTGTTAGGATCTAACCCAGCTTCTTTATAAACATCCTTGTTGTACATGTACGCAAGATTATTGGCAGTCACTGGCACAGAAACTTGTTTGCCGTCAATATGACCATAGTCAATCAATGCAGGAGTCACATCATCGAGCGTTTTCGAGCTGATAACCTTAGAAAGATCAGTCAAATTGCCCATTTTTGCAATCTGTGGCACCCATACCAAATCACTTATAGAAATATCTGGCAAGCTCTTCGACGAAGCCGATGCACGAAGCTTCGTCATAAAATCAGAATTCGGGACGCTCGCAGTCTTAATCTTAATATTTTTATGCGAAGCATTAAAATCCTTCACCATTGCATCAAAGGTATCGGCGTTAGCGCCATCCCAATAATGCCAAATGGTAAGCGATGTTGCACCATTAGCGTCGGACGATTTCGTACTACCGCACGCACTTACGCTAACAATCATTGCAGCAGCACCAATCAGTGCACATATTTTTGTAAATTTCTTCATTGTAACCTTCTTTTTATATTCATACGTTAACTTGCACTCATTTTGCATTTAGAAAATGGATGACGAACGATTCTCTAAAGCATCAGAAAACAAACTAATAATTTTTTATTCTTTGTTGTATGACTACATAACAAGCAAACAGTTTTTTAATTGCCACAAACACTGGCTCATATAAATCTACATGTCATGTTCATACAGACACCAAAATCAAAAATGCATGCTTGTTTCTACCTCCTCCCCTCCAACTCCGAAGGCATTATCTTTAGACACCCACTGTTTGTCATCAAGCAATGCCTTAAATTGGAACTTTTTACCTTTAGGTATTCTTTCCATTTCAAATTCCCATATGTCGTTACCCAAATAATGACATGCACGACCATAATTCCAAGAAAGTGGATAAGTATCTCCTCTTACAGTTAGCGAATGACCTAAAGGAACATTCGCATGAACCATAATCTTCGTAAGATTCCGACGAACTGGGTGATACTCAGAAGTAGACGTCTCTGCGGCAAAAATAGCGACATCATGCGAAGATAATAGCACCTTAATCTGTTTACCGGTTACTCCTCCTGGCACAACAGTTGCCTTACGATTCGTATTCATCATATCTGTCAAAACAGTTCCTACAGAGATATGACTTTCTGCTCTAAGAGGTATAGTAACCATCTTTTCACCCCAAGTATTATGAGCAACTGTAATAACCTCATCGCTATTATCCTTGGCCATACGAGAGAAAGCATACACATCTTTGGCAGACCACATCTCAAGTTGACGACCTGTCCTCAATGAAGTGTGCTTACGACGAATCTCTGTTAATCGTTTAATATGCTGGTATAACGGAGATTTAGTGTTAAACGATTTCATATCTTTACGATTATCCTTATTTGCAATAGGGACTTCTGAACCATTGCCATTACCGTCATCAGCCTGTTCAGTGCCATAATAAATAATTGGCAAACCACGGGTAGTCATCATAAACGACAAGGCAGAACGTAAACGTTGATAATCATCATTTGCCCAAGTCAAAAACCTTGCTCTGTCATGATTATCAATAAATGTCTCTAATTGGTTTGGATTCCTATATTTCGTATCCTGCGAAAATAGCTTCCCTAAGTCACGCATATCCGTGTCTGCTGAAAAAGTTCTACGCACAGTGAAGAAATAAGGAAAATCTAATGCACCCCATTCGTAGTTTTGGTAATCAGCAACATAATCAACATCACCAACAAATATTTCTCCAAATGATGGAACCCCAACTTCTTTCTCAAATTTCTTTAACCAAGGTTTCGGGATAGAACGAGCAGCATCTACTCTCATTCCATCAAAGCCCATATCAATCCAATCTTTATATGTCTTAATAAGATATTTAGAGACTTGCGGATTAGACTGATCAAGATCATCTAAACCACCAAGATCACATTGCTCTATATCAGACTGCGATTCAGTATTATCGAATTTACAATCACCAAAATGATGATAAAATGCTGGATTATTCAAAAACCCTTCTGGATGATATGCCCCATTATATTTACGAGCATAAGCATCAAGATAGTCTGACGTGTGATTTGGCACAACATCGAGAATCATCTTTAATCCACGATTATGAGCTTCATTAATAAGCCTTTGCAAATCAGCTCTACTACCAAAATGTTTATTTGGTGTTGCAAAATCTTTAGTGAAATAACCATGATAGCTTGCTTCTTTACCGTCTTTTGACAACGGTTCTTGTTCAGACACAGGAGAAATCCAAATTGCAGTAACACCCAACCCTGCTATATAGTCCAAATGATTAGTTAGACCTTTCCAGTCGCCACCATGATAAAAACCTAAATCATTAGGGTTATATTCACCATGACCAAAATCATTGTTGGATGAATCACCATCCGCAAATCTATCAACTAAGACTTGATAAATAACATCACCTTCTTCCAATGGTCGCACACTATGAGCAGTGTTCGCAAAAGCAGAAGTAGATGAATTAAAAAGTAACATTACACTAATAAAAAATGAAACTATAAAAAATAAAATCCTACGCATAAATGCGCTAAACTTCATCGCTCGAGAGTTCATTTCAGTCTCCTTTGAACCGTAATGCTAAACTCTTGTAAATCAATTTACTACATTGTTAAACAAACGTCAATCCCTTAAAATAATTACATGTCATCTACTTGCTACGCTTGCAAACACTTCGTGACGCAATGGGGCAAACTCTCTAACTTCCCCTCCTACTATCGCCAGTAATTTATGTATCTTGCTTGCAAACCACAGCGATGCGAATCACTACACGAACAACAAAGCGCAAAAGTACGTACATTCCGGAGTAGTTAAGGGTAGTTCGAAGTAGTTAAGAGTAAAACACCGCAAGAAAACACTAATTTCACTCGCAGTCCAGAAAAAGGTGTATATCAATAGGCATATATCATTCAGAATATGAAAGACATTCATAACATGAAAGAAAAAAGAGAAGGAAATGAACGCTGCGGCACGAATTCGCACAACTCTTATTATTGCCGTTTTATCGCTTAATGCTTTTCTTTTAACAAGCTGTAGATTTGGCGTGAGTCTATATCTTTTAATGCATGTCGACTTATCTCACGCAGCGCTTAACGCAGTGTCCGTAGCACTTATGACCTGCGTAGCGGCACCGCTTGGCGGAATTATTGCAGATAAATATCCACCAACTAGATTGTTTATAGCACTAACGTTTTGTTTTGCCTTGTTGTGTACTGGATACGGTTTCGCTTTAGTAGCACAGCATAATCTTATTGCTATTACGGTTACACTACTCGGCATAATATTCGGGTTCTTTACCGCATTTTCTTCGCCTAATCAAAAAGTATTGATGGCGTATAGTGCACCAACTGGCGAAAAAACCAAGTTTTTGGCAAGCATGCGTATGTGGATTAATCTCAGCAGGCTTGCTGCACCTGCGATTACTGGCATATTTGTTGATATATGTAATCCGCTCATTTTCTTTACGAGCATTGCTATTGTGATGATACTAGCGGCGCTACCTCTACTGTTAGTTAATCTAAACCAGCAAGCACAAAATAGCGCAAACAATACGAAGACAGGAAGCAATAAAACTGCTGGTTTTGCAGCTTCTCTACACTATATGAAATCTACACCATGGTTAATAGTCTTAGGAGTAGTATCAGCATTACAATCAGGCTCATGGCTTGCTGCATTCAGACTAATGGGAGCACACCATTGTCTTACACTTTTTCATTCGGCATCCACGTGGGGTTCAATAGTCAGCATATTTAACATTGGCATGATTGTAGGTTCAGTATTATGCAAATACATTGTGCTACATTATGAGATTTTATACTCTATTTTATTACCTGGATTCCTTTCTATTCCTTTACTTATTTTCGCACTTAATAATTGGATTGCTCTTTTTCTTTGCTCTGCTTTCATTGCAGGTATTATTTTTGACGCAACTATCGTCTATGGGCAAACAGCTCTTCTCGACGGCATACCAACACGCATTCTCGGCGCGACTACTACTTTTACTTCCATTATGGAGCAATGCGGAATTATCGTGGGATATGCAAGCGTACTAGCATGGGGAAATCTAAATTCATCATTATTCATAATGATTGCAGCTGGTGTAATACTTGTTTCAACAGGTATAGCCTTATGGATTATTCAAGCTCGTAAACAAACATACCCATCAATGCTTACCAAAGATTATTGGACACCATCAACATGGGTAAAAAGAAGCATATAACAAGCTATTTAGCGCGAAAGCACAATAAAGCTATACAAATGCAATTACATCACAGGGCAATTAGTTTGCACATCCTGTTGGAATCCTGATGGATCTCCAAGTTTTGCTTTACGCATGTGCTCTTTGAAAAAGTTTCGCGTTGCATCATCACAACGATCTGGACCCATAAACGGCATGCTAGGCACTTTTTCAAGCTCATGCAAAGCTTTACTTGCCGCTTGTTCATCACTAGCATACGTGTCTAGCCATTGCCGCTCCCAAGCACACTGATAATAATTAGATGCTTGCGTATCGCCATATCCACTCTGGAACTGACTGTCTTTTTCTTCTCCAACCAAGTTTGCAGGAGCTTTATATTTTTCAGGCCAACTAAGCTTTGCCACAGATTCCTGATATTCCTTCTCTATATGAGCAAAATCAACAATCTCTCTAGGCGAACTATTTTGCGAGCGCGCGCCACCCATACCACTCGTATTATTGTTACCTACTCCTCCACACGCATTAAACATAAGAAGCGCACTAAGCACACCAATAATAAGAGTTGTTTTACTAATAGTATGATTATTCATTATTCCTTCTTTCTTATTTTTTGAAAATTATCGCAATGCTAATGCTGGTTGTAGGCGCGATGCTTTTATTGCCGGCACCACACTTCCAGCAAGTGCTGTGATAAAAGCCGCAATAACAGCTCCAATAGCGGCTTCATATGGGTAAACTGGCGGACTAACTGGGCTTGATGCATCCCAAAAACTTGATGCAATAGACACAAGACCAAAAGAAACAACGACGGCAACAATAGAAACTATCAACGCTAAAATAATCGCACTGCCTAACACAAGTGAAGCAATCGACCATCTAGTAGCACCCAAAGCTCTGCGTATAAGCAGTTCATGCGTGCGCTGCTCCAACGATGCTAAACCAATATTGATTAAACCTAGCGCGGAAACAAAAAGCAATAATGCTGCTACGATAGCAAAACTTAATTGCAATACTGTTATCACATTCTCGTAATTATCACTATTATCATGTCTTCTAATTTCGTTTACTTGCCCACCACAACAGTCATAAAGAGCATCTGAAACATAAGATTTAATTGATTTTTGAGAACGATTTTCTTTATTCAACCAGTAGATTGAGCCTTGAGCTTCTTTTCCAGAATATTCCCAAAGAGTTGGAGCGTAACGTAATAATCCTAGAATATTCACGTATACTTTTGCTGAGTCTACGCCATCGTTCACAACTCCAACAATCCTTATAGGACTCATTTGTGTTGTTTTGCGAGAAGTAATAAATGCTACTTCACCAATCTTGTATCTTTTGCTAGCAGATTGGTTTACTACCATTTCTAATGCGTTGCTTTTAGCGCTATTACTAAACCATCTTCCACTTACAATAGGTAAGTTATAAACTTTGTTGTATCCTGCCGTAGTGTAAACAGCGTCGACATATTGAAGATCGCTGGTTTTATATTCTTTGCTTATTTTTACGCTCTTCAAAGCTGGCATAGAAGCGCTAAACAGTAGCCCAGTGTTTGGTTGTAGCATAACGTTAGCGTTACGGTTTGCGGATTCAATGCGATTTAAAAATTTGTTAAATACTGAATATTCGTCAAAATTTTGTGCTGAAAAAGTAATCTCGTATGTTGGCCTACGACCGTTTAGCTGTTCGTTAGTTGCAATAAGATAGTCCTTACCAACCGTGCCGATAAGCACTGACGCAATAACGGTAACGATGCCAATAAATATTGAAAAACCTGTGAGGAAGGATCTCATAGGAGACAGGCGCAAATCTTTAAGCAGCATAATCATAAAGAACACCGCTTTCCATAGTAAAAATGTGAGAGCAAGAACGAGCCACTTTCATATCATGAGTGACTAATAGTAATGTTGTTCCAGATTCTTGAACACGATCATGCAACACTTGAAGCACTTTTTCTCCCGTACTACTATCGAGCGCACCAGTTGGCTCATCGCAAATAAGTAATTCGGGATTAGTAACGAGAGCACGCGCTATCGCAACTCTCTGTTGTTCACCGCCTGATAGCCTTCCAGGGTATTCATTTAGTTTATCTTGCAATCCAACAGCACATAATGCTTCTTCTATCGTTTTTCTTCTTGTCTGCTTGCTTTGTTGTAGTCCTGCGTATAAAAGCGGCAACTCAACATTTTCTCTAATGCTTAAATGCTTAATAAGCGAATAGTTTTGAAAAACAAAACCAATATTTCGAGCGCGCATATGCGATACTGTAGCATCACTACACTTTTGGATTGATTTGCCAGAATAATAGTATTTTCCAGTAAAATTTTTATTCAAAAATCCAATAATAGAAATAAGACTTGTTTTGCCGGAGCCAGACCTGCCAACTACCGCGTATGTTTCACCTTGATTAAGTAACATAGAAGCAGAGTTGACAGTGGTAAGCCATTCGCCATTGCCTAGTTTTACACGCGCTGACACGTCTTGTAGTTCAACCAGTGGAACAGGATTGTTCTCCATAATCATTGCACTCCTGGAATGAGATCAGGAGAAACACCTGCTACAACATCACCCTCATGCAAACCAGACGTAATTTCAATATTAGCGCCGTCACTGATTCCAAGACCAACTTCTTTACGCTCCCAATTATCGCCTTTCTTGTATGAGACTAATCCTTTTTGGACTCTTCCAGCAACTGCACTAACAGGCAGAGTTAGAACCGATTGTTTATGCTTGCCATTAAAAACAAGCGTCGCATTTTGGCCTGATTCTACTTCTGTGCTTTTATCTATTAAACACGTTAAAACTTTTGACGATACACTAGGCGTACTTTGCGCACTCGACTCATCTGTTTGAGTTGAATCAGCATTATCATTCTTGCTACTACCCGAAGCTGCAACATCTGTAGAAGTTCCACCGCTTTGTACTATTTGCAAACAATTGGTTGGCCCAACACCATCTTCAACTTGGAAGCGACCTTTAACATCTGCAATATCCGCAGAACGAAGTAAAGCTTTTGCATTAAGGCTTATTGAAAAACCTTCATATTTAAGAGTAAATAGCGGGAAAGATTTAGGCACGTCCGCAGATGATTCAGCCACTGACACAACTTTAGCGTCTACTGGAGCAATAACTTTGTTACCAGCATTGTAGCCTAAAATACTTCCAGCTTTTACAGCACTTCCTGCTTTTACCGACGGAGAAAAATTCCCTCTACTTACAGCAGTGATAACAAAGGTAGACGATTGTTCTATTGTTGCTTTACCCGACACAACTTGTGTTAAAGGCTGTTTTTTGACTGAAATAAGTGGAACTGAATCATGCGATGCCTGCTGTTGACTATCATCAGCTGCTCTACCAGCGCATGCAGTAAGCAAACACGCTGGCAGAGCAGCTAACAAGAATACTTTCGTAAACTTACGCATAACACAAAGTTCCTTACTCTCCAAACTCGTAGACACATAGGATGCGTCGAAACAAGCCTCTCAAACTGATCCAAAATAAATAAAAGGCTCGGCAATGCTGCAATTAACGCTTTTATGATTACCACTTCATTTAGAATTTCAGCTCTTGGTTAATAGCTTATAATCGCCGTAAAGAGTTTGCATCATACTAAATGATGATTTTATTTATGATTATTGGAGCTTGCGTAATACCAGAGAATGATTTATTTTGCATAGAGTTTATACACTACTGAGCAACTTGCTTGCGCATAGACGCAACCACATTGTGATTAAATCACTAAGCTTTAATCGAACTTATTCGCTGCGGAGTAACCCCCCGTAAGCTCCAGTAACTACCTTTATACAATCTGCTTTGTAAAGGTTTTCCTAGACAAGATATTCATCATACAAATTCAAGTACTATTATTACTTAAATAATGCTTTTCTAAAGGAGCAATATGATAGCAAAGCATATTACTGTTGGCATTGTTGATGATGATTGTTTTTGTCTACACGGCCTAAAAACATATATTGAGCAGGTTGTTCCGTCCTGCAGTATTTGCTGGTTATCCGCGTACGCCAATCAAGCAATTCAATTTTGTCAAAATCAATGCCCAGACGTGCTGCTAATTGACATGTATATGTCTGGGGTTTCGGGAATTAAAATATTATACGAATTGCGAAGAAGATACTCACTCCCAATAATAATTGCTATAACTTCATTCCCTATAAACGATTATGCTTTAAAAGCATCAACAGCAGGCGCACAAGGCATTGTTGGAAAGAACCACCCAGAAACTATTTGCGCCATGCTTAGCAGTATTGCCCATGGCACATTCAAGCCACAAATAATAGGCAATCTTCATTTTGACGACACGACGACAGCATTTCAACGTTTGCAAAATAAGCCAAAAAATGGACGCCTTGCTTTAACGGATCATGAGACTGAAATTGTAAAGTTGTGCAGTAGAGGAATGACTAATGCGCAAATCGCTAAACGTTTATTTGTTGAAACTTGTACTGTGGAAACTATCCTTCGTCGCGTGTTCAAAAAACTGAATGTGACGAATCGTTCACAACTTATTACTACATGGCTGCATGATGAATATTTAGGAAATGATACACAATGATTATTTTCTTAATGCGTCGTTTACGAGAAAAGCTTATTGACAATAAAACATTTTTACTATTGGGATGTTTGTCGAGCGCAATGGATGCGTATATTTACTCGAATAGCGACAATAGCACAATACAACTTGTTATAGTTTACATGATTCTTGCTGCTATAAATCTGTTCCTTTGCTTGCTTCCGCATTTTATGAGCATGTGCTATATTTTTGTGCATCTCAGCATTCTTGCTATTCCTAGTCTGAATCTTCCACCAGTAACTTTCGGGCTCATCATATCATTTGTTTTTATTTCGTATTTATATCCGATTCAATTTACACTACCTTTATTCTTAGTAATAGACGCATTACACTACGTTGCATACCGATACCTATCAACTTTATCTTTCAAGTATCTTATTGCTTACCTTTTAATAAATATATTTTGCGTTTGCACTGGTATTATTTTGCGTATTTCTCACCAAAAAATGGTTCTTTATGAAAAAGATAAGCAAACAATTAATAATCTTCATCTGGCTGTGCGAATGCACGATAGATTAACTAATAAGATTGCAGATATTGCACTACAAAGTAAAATAGCATTACTTGACAAGTCTATTTCTAAAAAACAGCGAAGTGCTATTGAGGCAATAAATGATTTGGCAGATCAGGCTTTTGAAGAAGGACATAATATTATCGACATTCTACGTGGAAATACTGCTAAGCAAGATGCTCGAAGCGAGTTCATTCAGCACATTGAAGATACACTACAAATGAACGACTCAATCAATACATCTTGTGGATTAAAAGGAAGATCCATATGCAATATATCTAGTAACGATATTCCTGAAGACATTAGCGATGAAATCATCTGTGAAGTTATTGAATTAATCGAAGAACTATATTTGAACATGCGAAAATATGCTTCTTTAGTTTATTACATCAGAATTTCGATACGTAAAAAACAAATTGTTATAAAACAGTTCAATGTTCGATTTTTGGGCGGAAAAAGTAAAGATGCAATTCGCTCAGTATCTCAAAAAGGACTTCTGCTTCATCGCGATACCATAAAGCATTTAGGCGGTTCACTCTATTTTCGAGCCTTTGGTAAGTATTGGGAATGTAATGCAGTTATACCTTTAAAAAATAAACATAACTATATAGATAGTATGCCTTACTGATTCAGTTTAAAAGATTAATGAATCTTAAACAGTTTTAGATAGTAATTATTTGTAAAGGTTTTCATATACAAGATATTGTTTACCTTTTAGCACGCCATTAATTTATAAATTGTCAAGATTTTTGGCATAAACAGTTACTTCTCGTACAGAAAGGCATATTATGAAGAAGTTAGCTATAGCATGCGTATTATCTGCTTCATTAATTTTTAGCAGTATTGTTGTTCCTTCTTCTACTGCACTCGCTCTTGAGCCAACAGATAGCACCGTTGAAAAAAACATAGCATGCGAACACATCACAACAAAAGATGGTTACCGCGTGTATGTAGTTAATGGATATCTCATTAAAATTCCAGCATCTAACGCAGAACCAACGCAAGCAGAGCTTCGTAACATATTACAAGAACGTGGAAAAATTAGTCTTGTAGTTAAAACAATTAAAACTATTTATCATAAACTACCTAAGCAAGTTAAACAATTCATTAAAAGTCATTTAGGATTAAATGAGCTTATAAAATTTTTGGAGCATTGGACTGGAAAGATTGAAGACGGAATTTATAATGCCTGCAAATCAGCAGGGATGCCAGATTGGATGGCTTGGGTTGTAACAAAAGCAATTATGATGCTGCTATAGTAGGAAAAATATGAGTAATTCAGAATATACAAAAGCACAAATTCCATCCGTATTTTGGACAATAGCCAATGGCGTATTTCTTGCTAGCGGAATTGCGCTGATTGTAATGCGTAATGATTATCTATGGGGAGTGCCTCAAATTATCGCTGGATTATTTGGACTTGCAACCATGTTTCTCATTAAAAAACCGTGGTGCGCGCAGCTATATTTTATAGTATCTTCACTAGTCGTAATAGCAAATGGGCTTATGGAAATATTCGGCATAATCCACGGATCTGGATACGGTTATGTTCCGCTGATTATTGGCATAATCGTGCTTTTATTTATAGGCCTTGACAAGGATGAAAGTTCAAAAGCTCTTGGAATTGCCAAGAATAAATAAAAGCATTAGACTACGATTTTAACTTAAAAACATATCGCAATTTTCAAAGGTCAAGTTGTAGCCACACATCCTACAGCTTGACCTTTACTTATTTATCCGCTATTGATTTGTTCTGCATAGAGTTTATACACTACTGAGCAACTTGCTTGTGCATAGCCCCAACCGCATTGCATTAAATCACAGCTTAAGGCTATCCTCATTAAGCAAAAAATCAAATAGGTCCATGGTGATTACTCCACGATTATCTCTTGTAACATGTAACCCATTTTTCGTAACTACTATCTTTTTAAAAGAATTATCAATATAGTAAAGCGAGCGCTTTTCTTGCAATGATTTTTCTTCCGTTGGCATAGCGAGCGCAGATTGTATATAATATTTTTCACTTCCCAAAGTAGCAATAAAATCTATTTCCAAAGATTTTTGCGAATAAATATCATGGTTATTTTTATCTTTTCGACCAGTATTTTCAGCAATATTCATTTCGCCAATATCCACGTTATATCCGCGATATCTTAACTCGTTGTATATAACATTTTCCATAATATGCGACTCTTCGATTTGCCTAAAATTAAGTAAAGCGTTGCGTACACCAATGTCTTCAAAGTAGATTTTGAACAAGGAATCAATGTATTTTTTGCCCTTAATATTGTACTTTTGAGCTTTGCTTACAAGAAAAGCATCACTGTAGTAGTCTATGAAACGACTAACAGTTTCTGAAGTAATTTCTCCATATCCGTGGCTAATAAACGTGTTAGAAAGTTTCCTTGGGTTAACAGGAGCGCCTATTGACGAAGCTATTACTTGCAAGGTTTCAGAAAGAGCCTGCTCTTTTCGCACGCCGTTTCGTTGAACTACATCTTTCAAATAAGTTTCTTTAACAAGATTTTCAAGATATTTTATTTGTTCCTCAACATTTTGCATTCTTGCTACAAGCGGTATTCCGCCAGCAATAATGTAATCTGCCCAAGATTCTGAAATCGTTTTGCTAGAACTTTCCATATATTCGGCAAAAGTAAGAGGTTGAACGTGAACTTCTGTGCTTCTCCCCTTAAATTCAGTAACAATGTCTGATGAAAGAAAACGGGAGTTAGATTCAGTAACATATATGTCTAAATTTGCGTGCCTTAAGTAACTGTTAAGTGTGCCAACAAAATTATCAAGCAATTGCACTTCGTCGAGGAAAATGTAAAACTTGTCGCTATCATTTATTTGCGACGCAATGTAGCGACGGAACACTTTAGCATTTATAACGTAGCCAAGTTTTTTATCTGCGATTTTTACTGGCTCGCCATTTGCGAATGGCTCAAGACGATCAATATCTTCGTCTGCATCAAAGGCAAACCGAATAATATTCTTCTGCAAAACACCTTGAGAAATAAGAGAATTATAGAACAGCTCGTTAAGAATGAACGACTTTCCCGCGCGGCGCACACCAGTAATGATTTTAACCAGACCATTCCAACTAAGCTGGTTAAGTTTCCTTATGTAACTTTGACGATTGAAAATCATTCGCATTCCTTTTCCTTCCACTTCTATCTTCAATTTAGCAAAGTACTTTGGTTTTTGCAAGATAGAATTAGCGAAAATAGGACATATTTAGCAATTCTATCTGATATTTTCCAAAGTACTTTGCGCTTTGCAAGATAGATTGGTTTATGCGAAGTTACTTTTCCTGCGCAAGCTCGATTGGCGGATGCTCCGCACGGAAAGCATTTACGTGCGCTTCAGACGCATACCCTAACGCAAAACCAGTAATCAGCGCATACTCCGGCGGAATGTCGAATACTTCGTCAAGCGGCGAACGCCATGTAGCAAGAACGCCAAGCGGGCATGAATCTACGCCTTGCTCTTTGGCAGCCAACAGTAACGTTTGCAGCATAATTCCAGCATCCAGCGCAGCAAATGGTAGAAAATCACGGCGTACAAGCACAAATCCCATAACTGGCGCACCAAACGCCTGGAAGTTGCGCAAAGTGTGAGCATTTCGAGCAGGAAAATCTTTACGATCAATATTTAAATGTTTATACAACGCCAACCCTAAACGCGCACTGCGCTCTTTAAGCGATTGCGGATACGGAGCCATTACAGGAAAATCTCCATCCGGCTGGCTCATTTTCTGGGCTATCATGCGCTCGTCTTCGCTAAGGGTAGCGTCTTTAGTACGAAACATTGCTTTGCATTTTTGCGTATAAGCATCAATAAGCTGCTGCTTGCGTTCTCCTTGAGCAATAGCGAGCATGTAGCCACGAGTGTTAGACCAGCTCGGCGATTGTGCAGCTGTTTGCAAAATAGTTTCAAGTATTTTAGAATCGACTGGCTTATTTAGAAAATCACGTGCAGAAAATCGCGACTTTGCGAGTACTTCAAAAGTTTGTGTAGTCATGCTTTTAGTATATCGCACCAAATACGCACGCAGTACTTTCCTCGCGTTTGCGAGGCGACCTGCTTGAGCGCAGCATTGCGCGCGCGAAAGCAATTCGGAGCGTGAGCTTGCTCAGCAGTGAGCGCTTATAGCGCGAGCGTTGTCCAGAGTTTGGAGGATTACAAAAACAGTAGTATACGAAAATAAAAAAAGCGGGGAGTGAAAACTCCCCGCTAGAAAAATAATGCGGCAGCGTGCTAGTCTCCCACACCCTATCGAGTGCAGTACCCTCGCCGTGTCAGGCCTTAGCTTCCGGGTTCGGAATGGGACCGGGCGTCTCACCTGAGCCATGACCACCGCAAAACTAGATTATACACTCAAAACCATTGAGTGGCAACACGTGGCGGTTAGGGAACCGGACATGAACGCGAATAAAAACTCTCTTACCAACTGATCGTTAAGCAAAACATTCAGTACTCATTAACGCTAGAAGAATAATACTCACAGAAACTCACCCTCCCCACTCACAAAAGTGAGGAAGAATGTCACCATCGCCCGTTAGTACTAGTCAGCTCCACCCCTTACAGGGCTTCCACATCTAGCCTATCAACCACGTGTTCTACATGGGGGCTCACACACTAAAGTGCAAGGAATGCTTATCTTGGAGCAGGCTTCCCGCTTAGATGCTTTCAGCGGTTATCCCTTCCGAACGTAGCTAACCGGCAGCGCCACTGGCGTGACGACCGGCATACCAGAGGTTCGTCCACCCAGGTCCTCTCGTACTATGGGCAGGTCTCCTCAACATTCCAACGAGCGCAGAGGATAGAGACCAAACTGTCTCACGACGTTCTGAACCCAGCTCGCGTGCCGCTTTAATCGGCGAACAGCCGAACCCTTGGGACCTGCTCCAGCCCCAGGATGCGACGAGCCGACATCGAGGTGCCAAACCATCCCGTCGATATGGACTCTTGGGAATGATCAGCCTGTTATCCCCGGGGTACCTTTTATCCGTTGAGCGATGCCACGTCCGTACGCCGGCACCGGATCACTATCTCCGACTTTCGTCCCTGCTCGACCCGTCAGTCTCACAGTCAAGCCCGCTTGTGCGATTACACTCAACACCCGATTGCCAACCGGGCTGAGCGGACCATTGAGCGCCTCCGTTACTCTTTAGGAGGCAACCGCCCCAGTTAAACTACCCGCCAGGCACTGTCCCTGACACGGATAACGTGTCGAGGTTAGACGCCAGATATGGAAAGAGCGGTATTTCACCTGTCGACTCCACGCAAGCTAGCGCCCACGCTTCACAGCCTCCCGCCTATGCTACACGATCCACACCTAACGACAATACCAAGGTATAGTAAAGGTCCCGGGGTCTTTTCGTCCTTCTGCGCTTAACGAGCATCTTTACTCGTACTGCAATTTCGCCGGGCTCCTGGCCGAGACAGTGGGGAAGTCGTTACGCCATTCGTGCAGGTCGGAACTTACCCGACAAGGAATTTCGCTACCTTAGGATGGTTATAGTTACCACCGCCGTTTACCGGGGCTTAAATTCACCGCTTCACCGAAGCTAACGGATCCTCTTAACCTTCCGGCACCGGGCAGGCGTCAGAGCGTATACAGCGGCTTACGCCTTCGCACGCTCCTGTGTTTTTGGTAAACAGTCGCTACCCCCTAGCTTGTGCCACCCCCAACAGCTCAACAGTGTAAAACCATATCACCATCAGGGGTCTCCCTTATGCCGAAGGCACGGGAGTAATTTGCCGAGTTCCTTGGCCAGGATTCGCCCGATCGCTTCGGTATACTCTACCAGACCACCAGTGTCGGTTTAGGGTACGAGCGGAATCACACCTCACGTTGAAGCTTTTCTTGGCAAGCAGGATCACCGGAATCAGCCTTACAGCCTACCCATCACGCCTCAGCTTTAACATCCCCCGGATTTACCTAGGAGACAGCCCACACGCTTAGCCACGGAAAACCACCTCCGCAGCCGGCTACCTACCCGCGTCACTCCCACGCTAACCTACTACCGATACAGTCCCAACACAAACCAGCCAACAACCCCGAAAGGCAATCAACCAGCAAATGAAGGTTAGTACTCTCAGATTCAGTTCGAACGGTGTAACACCGGTACGGGAATATCAACCCGTTCATCCATTCGACTACGCCTGTCGGCCTCGCCTTAGGACTCGACTCACCCGGGGACGACGAACGTGGCCCCGGAACCCTTAGTCATTCAGCGGACGGGATTCACACCCGTCTCTCGCTACTCATGTCTGCATTCTCACTCCTGTAAAGTCCACGACAAGTTCACACTGCCGCTTCACCCCATACAGGACGCTCTCCTACCCCGCATGAAACAAATCATGCAGCCGCGTCTTCGGTGGCGTGCTTAAGCCCCGCTACATTGTCGGCGCGGAACCACTAGACCAGTGAGCTGTTACGCACTCTTTCAAGGATGGCTGCTTCTGAGCCAACCTCCTGGCTGTCTATGCGACTCCACATCCTTTCCCACTTAGCACGCGCTTCGGGACCTTAGACGACGATCAGGGCTGTTTCCCTTTTGACGACGGAGCTTATCCCCCGCCGACTCACTGCCGTGATAAACCTAACAGGTATTCGGAGTTTGGCTGCTATTGGTACCCGGTATGGGCCCGCAAGCATCCAGTAGCTCTACCCCCTGTAAGCAATAACACGACGCTGCACCTAAATGCATTTCGGAGAGAACCAGCTATCACGGAATTTGATTGGCCTTTCACCCCTAACCCCAAGTCATCCCCCCAGTTTTCAACCTAGGTGGGTTCGGTCCTCCACACGGTCTTACCCGCGCTTCAACCTGCTCAGGGCTAGATCATCCCGCTTCGGGTCCAGGACATGCGACTCAAACGCCTTTTAAAACTCGCTTTCGCTACGGCTCCCCCACCCGGGTTAGCCTCGCCACATACCACTGACTCGCAGACTCATTTTTCGATAGGCACGCCGTCACCCCACAAAGAAGGCTCCGACGGATTGTAAGCGCACGGTTTCAGGAACTATTTCACTCCCCTCCCGGGGTGCTTTTCACCTTTCCCTCACGGTACTAGTACACTATCGGTCAGACAGGAATACTTAGGCTTACCCAACGGTCTGGGCAGATTCACGCGGGATTCCACGAGTCCCGCGCTACTTGGGAATAAACATAAAGAGACATCGCACGACAAGCTACGGGGCCATCACCCTCTACGGCTGGGAATTCAATCCCATTCACCTAGCACGACATTTTATCACTCTCCTCAACCCCGTCAGAGGCTGAACAGTCCATCCCACGACCCCGAATGCGCAACACCTGACGGCTATCACACGCACCCGGTTTAGCCTGATCCGCTTTCGCTCGCCACTACTCACGGAGTATCCTTTCCTGCAGGTACTGAGATGTTTCACTTCCCTGCGTACCCCCCACAAAAACTGTGGTGACCACTCATAACAGTGGCCGGGTCTCCCCATTCGGAAATCCTCGGATCAAAGCCCACTCGGCAGCTCCCCGAGGCATATCGCAGCCCGTCACGTCCTTCATCGGTCCTGTCTACCAAGGCATCCACCATACGCCCTTACCAGTGACAAACACTAAAGTAAGAACCCATCAGCAAAATTCTCTAGACAAAAAATCATCACACTAAACGATCACAAAACGATCAAGCGACTCCAACAAAAGGAGCCGGTTGAAATTGATAAAAGCAAAAAAATCGAAACAAAAAAGTTTCGCATTTTACTCGCGTCCACTATCCAGTTCTCAAACCACCACAACACCACAAAACCCAAGCCAAACACTCAAAAGCATCAACCTGAAATCCTGTGAGTCAAGGACCGCAACCCCAAACAAAAAGGGGGGTGGCAATCCGGGAACCCAAAAGCATGCCCAACAAACTCATCTAAAAACGTCAACTATTGTTTTCCACACCAGTAACCACACTCAAACCGAGCGTGCACAAAAAACTCCGTAGAAAGGAGGTGATCCAGCCGCACCTTCCGGTACGGCTACCTTGTTACGACTTAGTCCCAATCACGAGCCTCACCTTAGACGGCTCCATCCCAAAAGGGTTAGGCCACCGGCTTCGGGTGCTGCCCACTTTCATGACTTGACGGGCGGTGTGTACAAGGCCCGGGAACGCATTCACCGCGACGTTGCTGATTCGCGATTACTAGCGACTCCGCCTTCACGTAGTCGAGTTGCAGACTACGATCCGAACTGAGACCGGTTTTAAGGGATCCGCTCCATGTCACCATGTCGCATCCCGTTGTACCGGCCATTGTAGCATGCGTGAAGCCCTGGACGTAAGGGGCATGATGATCTGACGTCATCCCCACCTTCCTCCGAGTTAACCCCGGCGGTCCCCCGTGAGTTCCCGGCATAACCCGCTGGCAACACAGGGCGAGGGTTGCGCTCGTTGCGGGACTTAACCCAACATCTCACGACACGAGCTGACGACGACCATGCACCACCTGTGAACCTGCCCCGAAGGGAAACCACATCTCTGCAGTCGACAGGCACATGTCAAGCCCAGGTAAGGTTCTTCGCGTTGCATCGAATTAATCCGCATGCTCCGCCGCTTGTGCGGGCCCCCGTCAATTTCTTTGAGTTTTAGCCTTGCGGCCGTACTCCCCAGGCGGGACGCTTAACGCGTTAGCTCCGACACGGAACCCGTGGAATGGGCCCCACATCCAGCGTCCACCGTTTACGGCGTGGACTACCAGGGTATCTAATCCTGTTCGCTCCCCACGCTTTCGCTTCTCAGCGTCAGTAACAGCCCAGAGACCTGCCTTCGCCATTGGTGTTCTTCCCGATATCTACACATTCCACCGTTACACCGGGAATTCCAGTCTCCCCTACTGCACTCTAGCCCGCCCGTACCCGGCGCAGACCCACCGTTAAGCGATGGGCTTTCACACCAGACGCGACGAACCGCCTACAAGCTCTTTACGCCCAATAATTCCGGATAACGCTTGCGCCCTACGTATTACCGCGGCTGCTGGCACGTAGTTAGCCGGCGCTTATTCGAAAGGTACACTCACCCGAAAGCTTGCTCCCAATCAAAAGCGGTTTACAACCCGAAGGCCTTCATCCCGCACGCGGCGTCGCTGCGTCAGGGTTTCCCCCATTGCGCAATATTCCCCACTGCTGCCTCCCGTAGGAGTCTGGGCCGTATCTCAGTCCCAATGTGGCCGTCCGCCCTCTCAGGCCGGCTACCCGTCGAAGCCTAGGTGGGCCATTACCCCGCCTACAAGCTGATAGGACGCGACCCCATCCCATGCCACTAAACACTTTCCCAACAAGACATGCGTCAAGTTGGAGCATCCAGCATTACCACCCGTTTCCAAGAGCTATTCTGGAGCATGGGGCAGGTTGGTCACGCATTACTCACCCGTTCGCCACTCTCACCAACCAGCAAGCTGGTCAGATCCCGTTCGACTTGCATGTGTTAAGCACGCCGCCAGCGTTCATCCTGAGCCAGAATCGAACCCTCCACGAAAAAACTTCAATGAAGAGCCAACAAAAGGCTCCAATATTAAAAAGAAAAAGACGAGACATTCTTTAAGGAAAGAACATCCCAACAAAAACCTCACCACCATTTAACCATCTCTCAGGCACCCTGCAATCTGCAAGGCAGGCAATGAACTGGCAATAATTAACTAATAAGTAGTACAGACACGCTCTTGAGTTCTCAAACCACCACCACACCAGCCGGCCCATCAACCTCAACCGAGGAGAACCAGCCGCGCTGAGCAGCAAGAGATAAACTTACACCAACCCACGCTAAAACGCAAACCCACCAAAAACAAACACCCCAAAACCATTGAAAACAAGCCAAAACACCGGCGTGTCGAAAATCGCGAAAAAACACCAAAAAACCAACACAAGACCAGGAACAATAATCAAAACCAACAAAAAATAATCAAGAATAGCCCCAAAAACATCAAAACCGGGAGTGTCGCACCGCCATACTCCAAACAAAACAGCAAAAAACGCAATTAATACAGAATCAACGCGAAAAATACACAATAAAAGCAGAAAAAGATGAGATATACGATTAGATATACACAAAAATATATGAGCGCGATATATGGAATACATACGGAATAAAAAATACCTATATAAATAGATACTTATTAAATAAACTTTTATAAAGCATACAAAGCACATAAAAACACAAAAAGCGTAAAGCGCATAAAGAAAAAAGAAAAATAAGAAAATAAGAATAGGGTATTAACAGACATTAATAAAAGAAGGAGCAGAAGAATGAGCAACAAGCAATCGAGCAATAAAGCACACCACATTGTTGTGCTCACAGGCGCAGGAATCTCCACAAGCGCAGGCATTCCTGACTTTCGCGGTCCAGATGGAGTTTGGACTAAGCACCCAGAGCAAATGAACGTTTATGACATAGACGCATTTTTAAGCAGTAAAGAGGAACGCGTCTACTCTTGGCGCTGGCAAAAAGAGTCTCCCGTTTGGAACGCACAGCCGGGGACTGCGCACAAAGCACTTGTAAAACTCGAGAAGGCAGGAATGCTCGACCTTATAGCCACCCAAAACTTTGATGCGCTTCACGAAAAAGCTGGCAATAACCCAAATATTATAGTGAACTTGCATGGAAGCATCGGAACTTCGCACTGCATGAGCTGCCACGCGAGCTATAAAACTGCCGATATTATGGCAGATTTAGATGAGCACCCGGATCCGCATTGCAGACGCACTCTGCCGTACCGCAGCAATATGCCTTGTAACGGTCTCATAAAAACAGACGTTGTTTATTTTGGAGAAGCGCTTCCAGAAGGTGCTATGGAACGCAGTGCGCAAGCAATAGTTAAAGCGGACGAGCTGTGGGTTATTGGTTCCACGCTGGAAGTATTTCCAGCTGCCAGCCTCGTGCCGTTAGCTGCGCGCGCTGGAGTGCCGATTACGATAATGAACCTGGGCTCTACGCAATACGACTATTTGGCAGAGCGTATTATTCGCGAAGATATTGCGAAAGCTCTGCCAAAGTTAGTAGACGAAACTATTGCAAAGTGATTATTGCAAATTAATGCTATTAAAACTATTGCAAAGTAACAGCTATACCTTCCCAAGGCGCAAGCGTACCGTTTTTAAGCGATGTAAGCGCGTGATTCACGTCGTAGGTTGTAACCATTACGTCACGCCCCACAAAAGCGTTAGAGGCGCGATTTTGCAATAATTGCGCGCTCTGCGTAGGGATAGGCACAGTTGAGTCAGTCATATTAACCATTACGAGCATGCGTTCTGTAGATTCCGCGGAATTTGCAGCAGATTCCGCAGCAGTCTCTGCAGAATCTTCCTGCTTTTCGCAACCAGATTTAAGCTCGCGCACAAAAGCATACACGCACTCGTCATCTGCATCAACCAAATCCCAAGAACCAGCAGAAACAATCGTCTCCGAATGACGAAGCGCAATCAAATACTTATAGAAAGCGTAAACGGAATCTGAATCTTCCATCTGCTCTGCTGCGTTAATATCCACATAATTAGGATTCACACTAATCCACGGCTCTGCGTTATTTACCGACTGAACATTAAAAGGCATGAATCCCGCGTATTTAGAAGCATTCCACTGCATTGGAGTTCGAGAATTGTCGCGGCCGCGCTTTGCGAGCGCATCCATCATCGACTCAGCAGACTGAATATGCGCTTTTTCTACGCGCTGCTTAAACATATTCAACGCTTCCAAATCGCGATACTGCTCGAGACGCGTAAAGTGCGCGTTAGTCATACCAATTTCCTCGCCTTGGTACACGTAAGGCGTGCCGCGGTGCATGTGAAGAAGCATGGCAATCGCCTTAGCAGAGCGCACGCGCATCTCCTCGCTAGCCTCACTACCCCAGCGAGAAAGCGCACGCGGCTGATCGTGATTATTAAAGAACAGGCTCGCCCAACCAGCATCCACTACCGCTTGTTGCTGCTCTGCCATCACGCTCTTTAATGCCGTAAGCTTTAGCGGCACAGGATTCCACTTAGTACCGTTTTCGCAATCGATATCCACATGATTGAACAGGAATAACATGTCAAGTTCGCTGTGAGCAGGGTCAGTAATATAAGTATTACGGTGCGGAGAAATTCCCGGAGCCTCGCCAACAGTAAGATAACCTTCGCGACCGTCGAAAACTTCTGCACGCATCTCGCGCAAGAATTCGTCTAAACGAGGACCGTCCGAGCAGAACGGGAATGGCGAAGAATAGCCGTCAGCACCAGCTGGCAAATCTTCAATTTGGCAGCCATCTTCACCCGGCAAACGACCTTCAGAATCAACATGCTTGGAAATTTGCGTAATCACATCCATGCGGAAGCCATCAATTCCGCGATCCATCCACCAATTCATCATCTTGTACACGGCAGCGCGAACCGCGGGATTTTCCCAATTCAAATCTGGCTGCTTTGGCGAATACTGGTGAAGGAAGTATTCTCCGCGCTTCGGATCGTAAGTCCACGCGGAACCGCCGAAATACGAACCCCACTTATTCGGCTCCGCACCCGGCTCACCAGGCACACAACCTTCACGCGCAGGCCTCCACCAATACCAATCAGCGTAATCACTAGAAGCATCTCTTGAAGCCTGGAACCAAGCGTGCTCGTCAGAAGTGTGATTTACTACTAAATCCATCACGACTTTAAGACCGCGCTCGTGAGCTCCAGCCAGCAGCTCGTCCATATCTTCCAAAGTTCCGAAAAGCGGATCAATATCTTGATAGTCGGAAATATCGTAACCGTTATCGTCTTGTGGGGACTTGTAAACAGGGCTGAGCCAGAGCACGTCAACGCCTAAATCAGCCAAGTAATCAAGGCGAGAAGTAATTCCCTTCAAATCTCCAATGCCGTCACCGTTTGTGTCCTGGAAGCTTCGCGGATAAATCTGATACACTACTGCATTCGCCCACCAAGGGTTTGGAGTAGCGCCGTTCGTACGCACGGATTCTGGCAAGTTTGCTCTGTCAAAAGTAGTCATTTAATCCCCATTAATTTACATTGATAAGTATTTTTATTGCAGTTTTATTTATTACAAATAATTCTATTTACTTAATAATATTTATGATTTTAGACTCTAAACTTTATCATCATACTAGATGTTACGCGCGGATAATAAAAAGCGGCCCGCAGTAAAAACCGCGAGCCGCGCCTCCTTCTCATTCATTGCAAGAGCTATAGGGATACTCTCTAAATTATTGCTGATTATGAAGTTTGAACGCGAGTTCTGCCAAATGAACTCCATGCGTTAAGAATTCGTGAGTGCGGCAAACGTAATCATTTTCGCGACCGAGCTTTGCTATGTAACCATTAATGTAATCGACTTCAGTCTTTCGTCCGCGACTCATATCTTGGTACATAGAAGGATAGTGCAGAGGATTTGCAACGCGACTTACGTAATCGATAGCCTCTAGCTCCTGCTGACGCGTATTAACCATACGAATTCCGGCACGATCGCACACGTCGTACGCTTCGTTAATAAGCTGTTGAGCCATATCCATAGCCCCAGGGTACGAAATAAACTGACCCATTTGAATCTGATACATTGTGCACAAAGTGTTAACTACGGAATTGAAAACTACCTTCGCCATGCACGTACCCTTGAAATCTTCCGTAATAGTAGGATTCAATCCGGCAGCTTTAAAGTCGTCTCGCATAGCAAGCTCAACGTCACTCACCTGCTCGTTCAACGCGCACATATTCATAGTTCCAACGCCAACTTTACCAATAAAATCAACGTCGCCTGGACCGTTCAAAACGGTTGCAATCATGGCAGTTCCGCCGTAAATATGATCATCCGGGAAGTACTGCTGCAACTTTTCAAAATGACCCCAGCCATTCATAGCAGCAAACACAACCTGATGCTCTTTAAACAGATGCTTACAACGCTCCAACATTTCCGCAAGCTGCATTTGCTTCATAAACACAATCCACACGTCTGGATCGCCGTCATAATCTTCAGGCGTATACATATTAATCGGCACCAAATGACGGTTTTCATGGTCACGGCTCACCATTACGCCGCCTTGCTCGCGAACTTTATTCACATTCTCATCCCAGGCATCAATGAAATCAACATGAATGCCAGCCGTTTCCTGCAACAAAACGCCATAGCGATATCCCATAGCTCCCGAACCGATCATTGCATATTTCATGCCACTCATAGTGACACCTCCTTTTAGGTAAAAATGTGCTTAGGCGAAATTCGTGCATACATGAAAATTCGTCGAAGCGACTGTAAATATAGTAAAAAGCAGTAAGGCTGATTGTAGTGACTAAAATCAGCCAACTGCTTTTTGGTTTTTATAGCATATTACACAGTTTTAGAAGAATGTCAAAATTCTGCGCATCGGCAAGGCGCGAACGTCAACTGAATATACTTACAATTTATGCATGCATCACCTACTTACAAGTGAAAAAATTGACGAATTTGAGCAACTGTACCGTAAGAAGCTTGTGCGCCAAATCCAGTAGCAGCATATGCAGCTACATAAGAAGCGAGTGACGCTGCATCAACCAACCGCATATCCACAGACAAACACGCAAGCACAGTACCCATAAAAGCATCGCCACAACCCGTAGTATCAACGGCATTGACATGCTGAGCCATAATTCGATGCACCGAATTATCAGCATAATCCAAAACCATAGACCCACGTGAGCCAAGTGTTACTATTGCCTCATTAAAGCCAAACTCATGCATTGCATGAAGCGTATGCTTCCAATCAAATGAATCCCAATCACCGCTATCTGGTTCTGAAATATGCAATAGCTGTGCCATTTCATGCTCATTGACCAGTAAGATATCTGCAGATCGTATAAGATCTTGCGGTAATGTATCCAAAAAAGGCGAATTATTAAGCAAAACTTTTACGCCATGTTCATGCGCTAAGCGAGCGCACATCGTAACCGATTCTAATGGACTTTCCAAGCAAAGCCCTAATACTTTTGCATTAGTAATAGCAGCTTGCACAGATGGCGACTGAATATAATCAATATCAACTTGCGAGTTAGACCCAGGCGCATAAACAATAGTATTTTCGCCACTTTGCGCATCCACTGTAATCACTGTTGCGCCACTGTTGCAATTGGGTACATGACGTACATACGTCGTATCAACACCAGATTCTCGCAAAGCACCAGTAAGAAAATCAGCATTAGCATCATCACCTACAGCACCGAACATACATACGTGCGCACCAAGCTTTGCAGCAGATACTGCCTGATTACCTGACTTGCCTCCAGGCAGTATTCGTATTTCGTTACCTTTAATGGTCTCACCAGGCATAGGAAGACGATTAGCAACAATAGTATAATCCGCATTCATAGAACCAACTATCGCTACAGTAGGCATCTTCATATTTCGTAACGCAGGCAATGTCTCATGTTGCAAAGCCACGTTAACAGGCTGAATGACTTTAATCTTTTCTAAACTCTCTAACGAGTCAAGCATATGATAACTACACATAATTCTCCCTAAATATTGCGCAAAACAAAGCTTAGAATGGAACGCCACAACGCAGCAACACGTTAGAATACGGAGTAGTCTCACCCGTTCGAATCACGAATTTAGCTTGCGAAACAAGAGCCTTAAACCCTCGTTCGCCATCATGCGGCACATAAGTCAATGGCACACCAAGCAAATCCTTGATCCATGTTTCTGGAACATCATCACAAGCTTCTTCCGCCATAATACCAGACTCAAGAACAAGATCATCCTTTATTGATGCAAGCACATCAGGAAATCGCGGTATTCCAAAAACCAAAGCTAAATCAATAACTTCTACGCCCGCTGGGACAGGCAGGCCACAGTCAGAAACAACAAATTGATCCTTATGCCTCAATTTTGCAATAGCAGCTGCTAATTGTGCGTTCAAAATACCATGAGTTAACATAATTCACCCCATATCGTGGCTCATGAAAGTGACATCAACAATGATCATCACCTTCATAACAAGTGCGCCACCACGAACATATATGATAAAAAATCTTATTAAGAAAACAATGGCGTTGAGAACACTAAAGCATACGGTATTAATAAATTTTACTGTTGCGATTATTTTCACGAAAGCATCATGAATGCTCTCAACACCATATAAATTTTGCATTAGCTATATTAATCCATAAAACTACTCAACATAAACTTTAATGTTTATATACAGAATTACATAGTTTTATGCAAATATGTATTACTCAAAATCACCCACATTCGTTATTGTCACTGTTTTCACAGTAATTGGTTCAGTCTTTGGAACACTTTGCCCTTTAATAGCTTTTACAGCAGCAGCAACGGCGGAACGACCAAGTTCCTTTGGCTGCTGAGCAATTGTTCCAGCCATTGCGCCGGCCTTAATAGCTTTCATACCGTCAACAGTGCCATCGAAACCGACTACTTTAATTTCTTTACCAGCTTTAGCTCCTAATGCTTGAATGGCACCTAATGCCATCTCGTCATTTTCGGCGTAAATGCCGGTTGCATTCGGGTGCGATTGCAACAAATTAGTAGCCACATTTAATGCTTCAGCACGGTCAAAGTTAGCAGTTTGTTCTGCTACAACTTTAATATTTGAATATTTCTTAATACGATCTTTGAATCCTTTGCCACGGTCGCGAGTAGAAGCCGCTCCAGGAATACCTTGCAAAATCAAAACTTCACCCTTTTCGCCCATACTATTAGCTAGCGTGTCAGCAGCCTGAGCACCACCAGCAACGTTATCGGAAGCAATATGCGAAGTAACTTTTTCACCAGTTACAGAACGGTCAACAGAAATCACAGGCAAGTTCGCGCTTAGCAACGGGGCAACTGCAGGACCAGCAGCATCAGAATCTACAGGGTTAATAATAACAGCTTTTGCACCTTGTGATTGAGCATTCTGCGCTTGATCCTGCTGCTTTGCAGAATCATTCTGAGCGTCGGAAACTTGCAAATCAACACCAAGTTTCTCTGCTTCAGCTTGGGCACCATCACGCAAATCCACAAAGAACGGATTGTTCAAAGTAGAAACTAGCAATGCGACTTTATCGCCACCATTAGTACTACCACATGCACTCATGCTGACAATAAGTGCAGATGCTGCTGCAACCGCGCAAGCAATCTTTACGCCTCGACGCATAATTGGATAATTCATCATATCTCCTTTGATTATTGCCCTGTGCTACCGCAAGTTTTAGTTCGATAAATCCACAATGTTGCAGTGACATAAGGCTGATGTTTCACCATCTCTTTACCTTATTGTTACGTAGTTTTGAGTTATAAAGTTCAGTTATAATATTCCAAATCGTCTCAATTCTTGCTGAAAATATTGATTACTCGCCACTTACGAATCAACATTTGCAAGATTCACCTCCTTCCTACGAGAAGATCAAGTTTATAAAAAGTATTAATTTGCTGTCAGTGCGTATCTTCCTTGCGGCGCAAAGTGTCAAGGCTCACAGCAAAGGCAATAACCAAACCAATAACTACTTGCTGCCAGAAGGAGGAAACATTCAAAATATTCAAGCCATTACGAATTACAGCCAGCAAAATTGCTCCTACGAAAGTGCCAGAAATCTTACCTTTACCGCCCGAAAGCGAAGCACCACCGATAACAACAGAAGCAATAGCATCCATTTCATAGCCAGCGGCAGCCTGAGGCTGAGCGGAATGTAAACGACCGGCAATAACTAAACCAGCGATGGCAGCGAAAATACCGGAAAAAACAAACACCATAATTTGCGTTTTATGAATATTGATACCAGAAAGGCGAGAAGCCTCCATATTTCCACCAACAGCATACATAGAACGACCAGTAGTGGTGAAGTTCAGTATTACTGCAGCAATAACACCCATGATAATCATCATCACAATTGGCATTGGAATACCTAATATCTTGGCACCAAAGAAATTCACCATGCCAGAAGTGGAAATAGGACGACCGTCTGAAACAACAAGGGTAAGTCCACGCGCAACAGACATCATTGCCAATGTAGCAATAAACGACGGTAACTTAAGAAAAGCGTTTGCAACACCTGAAATAAGACCAAAAAGCGCACCGGTTACTATGCCTACAACAACAGTTAACACTGGTGGCAAACCCATAGAAACGCCTGTATACGCAACCAACATACTAGAAATTGCAGCCACCGCACCTACTGACAAATCAATACCAGCGGACACGATAACAAAGGTTTGACCGAATGCCAAAATAGCAACTGTCGCAGCTTGAATACCCACATTGAGAATATTCACACTTGTCAAAAATGCTGGCGTGGCGCACGAAAGCGCAGCACACAAGATAATCAAGCCGATAAGAGCGCCATTGCGTGATGCAAACTTTTTCGCTGCAGGCAAAAATCCTTTATCAACTGCACCGTATCCCAAATGCTCAGATTTTGCACTACTCGTAGCAGCCATAATTTATACTCCTTTAACAAATTTTGCTATAACTCACTGCACTGCTGTGTGCAATAAATTGTTGTATGCAAGTTTTACGTTTGATTGGTAACTTTAATTTTTAAGATTTCAATATGGCTCATGTATCAGTTTCATATTGAAAGCAGTAAGGTTTTACTCATTCCTGTATGCTCAAATACCAGATGTATTAAGGTGAGTCACTGCAAGTTCCATCACACTTTCCTGCGTAGCCTCGCTTGCAGCTAATTCACCGCTGATTCTGCCGTTCGACATCACCAATACGCGATCTGACATGCCAAGCACTTCAGGCAAATCTGAGGATGCCATCAGCACAGCACCTCCATTTTCTACGATACTGTTAATCAACTCGTAAATTTCTACACGAGCACCAACATCAACACCACGAGTAGGCTCATCCAGCAATAGCACTTTCACGTTCGCCATAGACCATTTGCCGAACACGATTTTTTGTTGATTACCGCCAGATAGCGAACCAGCGAGTTGATCAATGTTTGCCATACGAATACGCAATTTTTTTGCAGTTTCTTCCTCGCGAGTACGCTGCCCTTTCAAATCCGCAAATCCTGCATGTGCTGTAGGAACTAATGTAGAAATTCCCAAATTTTCTGCAACAGATGCTTCAAGAATCAACCCTTGTACTCGACGATCTTCTGGGACTAAACCAAGACCAGCTGCGATGCTTCCTGCAATATTCGCTTTTGCAATAGATTTACCATCAACAGTTATTGAACCTGAATCATAACTATCTGCACCAAATATTGCACGAAGAACTTCGGTACGACCAGCACCTACCAAACCTGCAAGACCCACAACTTCGCCAGCATGAACGCTGAAGGATACATTTTCTAACGTACCTTTTCGCGTTAAGCCTTCTACTTTTAGCAGCTCTTTGCCTTGACTACGTTTGCCATGAGGGAATTGATTTGTAATATCACGACCTACCATGAGTTTTACAAGTTCCTTCTCAGGAACTTGCGCATCAACAGTATCGACGTATTTGCCATCGCGAAGTACGGTTACAACATCACCAATACGCGCAATTTCATCTAAATGATGAGAAATAAACACCATTCCAACATTTTTGGATTTTAAATCTTCCATAATGTTAAATAACTGTTCACATTCTGGTTTTGTTAGAGCAGCTGTTGGTTCATCAAGAATAAGGATAGATGCATGCTGCATAAGTGCTTTGGCTATTTCTACCATCTGTTGACGAGCTACACCAAGTTGTCCCATTGGCTTATTGACATCTTCATCTAAACCGATAACTTGCAATGCAGATTCCGCACGAGCACGCATCGTCGCGCGACTAACAAAACCAGCTTTCGTAGGAAGCATACCAAGGAACAAATTTTCCATAATAGAAAGTTCTGGCACCAAATTTAACTCTTGGTGAATCACAGCAATGCCCAATTTGCGAGCAGTATCCACATTAGGAATTCGCGCTGTTTCACCATTGATCTCAATATGACCTTTATCTGGCTGATAAATGCCGCTCATCATCTTAATAACTGTTGACTTGCCCGCACCATTTTCACCAAGGAGAACATGCACTTCACCTGGTTTTACTGTTACAGACACATTGTCAACTACCGTAGAATTACCGAATATTTTCGATACTCCTACTAGCGATAGTTCCGTCATGTCTTACCTCTTTCTTCGCTACAGCACCACTGCTGCCACGAAAATGCAATAAATTACGCTACATTACGCTTGTACTTTGGATGAGAATTATGCCGCAATGTGCATGCAAAAACGTAACAACAACGGTACGCTCAGGTGATTGCTGCACACGCTTACAAAGTCACGGTACAAAAATCAATAACAATAGTGTCAAGCTATAGAATAACAGCCTTACAGCTACGCATTTCCTAACGATTCACGCGGAATATACATAGTTTCTACTCGCTGCGATTGAACATCAACATTATGTTCTAACATATCCAAAAAAAGTGCAGCACTAGTACGACCAATGCGCTGAACTTGTTGCGAAATAGTAGAAATACGCGGCGTTGCTAAGCGGAATATTTCAACATCATCAAACGAGATAAGTGAAATATCACTGCCTATCACTAATCCTTCACGAGCCATTACATCCATCACTCGCAGCGCATCTGGCGAATAACCGACAATAAGTGCTTTTACACCAACGCTAATCATGCGATGCAACACGCTAGCGCATGAGGATTGTTCAAATCCCGTAGATTCTACAAATACATGTTCTTCGCCAAATATCTCCGAAGCCACTGTACGAAATACTTGTTCACGTTCTTGCAGTGACGGTGAAGCGATAATTGGACCCGACACGTAGCCAACTGAGCAAAAACCATGTTGTTTAACATCCAATAATGCTTCACGAATACCTTGCTCTGGATCCGAATCCACAACTGGCACATGCGTCAAATCGCCAGTCCGAGACTCCACATGTCGATCCATAAACATAAGTGGAAGATGCTGCTCCATCAACATTCTCATAGCATCAGTTTCCTCACCTTGAGGCACAATAATCGCACCATCAATGCGTTGAGAAAGAATACTTGTAATGAATGAATCTTGACGAGCTGCACTCTCAGAAGATGTTCCAATAAACGCACAATAGCCGGCATCAAACAACGAGTCTTGCACAGTATACGCAAGCTCAGCAAAATACGCATTGCGTATATCTGGCACAAGTAGCCCCACTGTCTTAGTACGAGATGACCGCATCGCCTGAGCGCGAGAATCTGGTATATAACCTAGTTCCGCAACTGCACGCTCAACTTTCGCCTTAGTGTTTGCCGATATACGACCCGTATTATTCAATGCGCGAGAAACAGTTGATACTGATATACCAGCACGTTGCGCAACATCGCGAATCGTAATGTACGACATGACACCTCCAGCTCATCTCTTATGCTCAACCAGTGTTAACAATTTTGCACTGTTATCGATATGTTTTGATTTTAGCTTGTACTCCATGTTTTATACTACGTTTTTCCATATACTCCTCTCGTTGGAGAAAAACAGCACTATGCAACCATGCATAAGAGCCTCTGTGCAATCTTATTCTCAATGAGCAGCTTCATCAGCGCTGAATAGAATCCGCAATTGAGATAACGTTCCCACAATTGTCGGTTTCTTCAACTTACCTCATGCGGTAACGTTACCGCAACTATAACATTTTGCTAGAATGAACACAAGGGGAACACGCTAAAAATTACTTTTCATGCACTGCGTTATCTTGAATTAAACGCAACATTAAAAAATAATGCAACACTTATCTAACGTTGATGCGCAAAAAAGTTTCGCAAGGGTTGAGCACACTCAGATTCGCATACTGAACCAATGACTTCCGGACGTGAGCCAACATGAGGATCTCGCAAAATATCCCATACAGAACCACACGCACCAAGTTTGGCATCCCACGCCCCGAAAATCACGCGTTTAAGGCGCGTTTGCAGCACAGCTCCAGCACACATAGGGCAAGGTTCAAGAGTTACTACCAGAGTACAGTCAGATAGATTCCAAGATTTACGCGAGGTAGCAGCATCTTTCATAGCGAGCACTTCAGCATGAGCCAAAGGATCAGCGCTCTGCTCTCGCATATTTGCGCCTTTGCCAATAATATTACCGCTACCATCAAGCACAACTGCTCCAACTGGGACTTCGCCTGCAGAAGCAGACTCTCGAGCCAAATTCAAGGCTTGATTCATTGCAAATACTATCTCATCGCGCATATTCATGAAATCACTTTACAAATTAATTTACAGATTAAGAAAAAACAAAATCGAATAAATTTACATAAATCTAAGTAAATTTACATAAGCCCAGAAGAAATATCGTGAGTTACGAACCACTTGCGAATATCGCCAATTTCGTTCATATCAACAGCGTGATCCAACCCGCGATAACGACGTTCTTCAAGCCAAGTGTGCTCCTCAAGCCACGCTGCAGCAGCCGAGAATTCGTAAGGAGGAATCACGCCATCCTCTAATCCGTAGCCGAAAAATACAGGAGTATTACGCTCAGCTAAATCGTTATCTTGTAATGCGATTTCTTCCGAGGAAGCAGGAACACTAGGCGCTATGAACCCGGAAAGCGAAACGGCCGCACGGTAGCGCGAAGGATTCAAACGCAAAACGTGCACCGCGAGCGCAGCGCCTTGCGAAAAACCAAATGGCACAATGTCGCGATTCGCTGGAATATTTTCATGCACCCATTCGTCAATTGCTACAGCAGCAGCATACATATCGTAATCTAAATCTTCTCGCTGCGGCACAGCATCGTGGAACCAACTGTAAGCGCCTTCTGCCAACTTAAGTGGAGCACGTAAAGCGATTGCATCATTATATGGTGCAACTACTCGCAACAAATCCAATAAATCTTCCTCGTTAGAACCCCAACCGTGAAGGAGCAAAAGCAGCGGATGCGTTGGATGAGCTGAAGCATTCCCTTGCGAATACTGTGCATTCATAACTTTTAAAGGCTCACCAAAACGACCCGGCACAACGTGAGATTCGCGACCAATATGTGGATCGTAAGAATTGTCACCTACATTATTGATATTTAGTTCATCGTTAGTGTTCATTACATCACCGTCGCTTGTAATAAATAAAAGTTTGTACAATACTCGCACTTTTTTGCATTGCAGTTGCAATATAGTTGCCTTATATTTGCACAAAAGGCCAGAATAGTAAGAGGCAAAGCCCTTGCAATTCCAGCCTTTTTAACTAGTGCGAACGGCGGGACTTGAACCCGCACGAGCATACGCTCACTGCCACCTGAAGACAGCGCGTCTACCATTCCGCCACGTTCGCATACAAAGTGCAAGGCTATCATATTTAACATAAATTCGCAATATTTAACCTAGCATTTTGCGCTCAAAACTACTCTCAGCCTTTAGAACCGTTTTCGTAATAGTGTGCAAGAGTCTCATCGCGGAACTCTTCAAAATATCCGCCGTCAATAGAAGCTCGAATATCGTCGAGCAGCTTCACAAAGAAACGCTCATTATGAATGGTTGCAAGCGTAAATCCATTCATTTCACTAGCGCGCAACAAATGATCCACATACATTCTGGAATAATGCGTGCAAGTGTAGCAATCGCAGCCTTCTTCAAGCGGACGCTGATCATGCTTAAACTCTGCACGTTTTACGTTGTAGCGACCATGACGAGTAAAAATTGCTCCGTTTCTTCCGCAGCGAGCTGGAGCCACGCAGTCGAAAGTATCTCCGCCGTTTTCAACGCAAGCAAAAATATCATCCACGGCTGCAATACCAAGCACGTGGCGTGGGCGATTTTCCGGCATAGCATCGCAAATCCAAGCGCAAGTATCACCAATAATTCGCTTCTCAATAGCGCCACCAATGCCTACGCCATCAAAATCTAAAGAAGCAATCTGCTCGGCCGCATGCCTACGCAAATCCTCATAATTAGCACCCTGCACAACGCCATACAATGCTTGATACGGCTTGCCTACACGCTCCTCGGTTAAACGCTGATGCTCTGCAACACAACGCTTTGCCCAGCGGAAAGTGCGCTCTACAGATTCCTCTTGATATCGGCGAGTATTCATCAAAGTAGTAAGCTCGTCGAAAGAAAACATAATATCCGCGCCCAGCTTATGCTGGATTCCCATAGAAATTTCAGCACTAAAACGGTGCTTAGCTCCGTTAAGAGGAGACTTAAAAGTTACGCCATCCTCGTCAACAAAAGCCATACGCTCCTTACCGGCTGCAATAACATCATCCGACTTCATGCCAGTAACGTCCATTGCAAGGGTCTTCTTAAAACCAGCACCCAAAGAAAGAACCTGAAAACCGCCAGAATCCGTAAAGGTTGGCTTATCCCAGTTCATAAACTTTCCCAATCCGCCAGCTTCGTCAAGAACATCCGCGCCAGGACGTTCGTACAAATGAAAAGCGTTTGAAAGCATGCACTGAGCGCCCAAATCCTTAATGCTTTCTGGCAACACTGCCTTCATTGCAGCTTGCGTTGCAACAGGTACAAATGCTGGGGTCTGAATATCTCCGTGAGGCGTGTGAATTACGCCGGTGCGCCCATAGCGAGCACCGTCACGACCTTTACCTTCAGCAGTATTGGAAAGTCGCGTTTTAGTTGTAAACGAAAATTCTTTGCGGTCACCAGGCTTCCCAGGCTCAGCTCCGCGTGGATGTTCAAGAAGACTTGTCATAGCATTTACTTTATTAGAAGGCATGACGAGTATAAATAAAAAACACACACAATTTATATTTTTCTGTGACAATATCCAAATTAATTTGCAAAATTTATGAAATTTACAAGGCAAATTATTTAAAAAATTATAAAAAAACATACTATCTCTTACATAGATAATGGCATGGTTTATTATGGTGTGTTAAGAGTCTTTTGTAAGGAGGATGAATGGCTGACGATATGTATGGTGCAAATCAGCAGGAATCCAATGAAACTGCAAATAATGGATATTACGAGCAGCAGGAACAACCGACGCAACCAGCACAACCAACGCAAACAACGCAACCAGCACAAACATATAGCCCAGCTCCTGAATTCGGAGCTTACGGCCCAACAAATAACGAAAATGAAGTTGGTACAAACACTACACAGTATCCAGCTAACAATTACGCCGTAAACCAAAATAACGATGCGGATAATACAAATATCAACAATGCTCCTACGCAATACATTGGATCACAAAATTACTACGGAAATAATAATTTTAACGGCTTCGGAAATCCGTATAATTACGGCACAGACAATAATTCTTACCCAAATAATGAAGTTGGCAATCAAACACCAGCGCAACAGAATTTTAACAATAATGCAAGTAACGAAGAAAATGAAAATATAGCAAAAACAAGCATTATTAGCACAAATGCAGCAAATACAAACGACACAAACAAAAAAGGTAACAAAAGAAAAACAAAAAGCTCTTCGTCAACTGCTTTTGTTGCCATTTTATCCTCCGCAATTTCTGCAATAGTTTGCGTAGTTGTAGTTCTATTTGTAATCTCGCAAGGTCTTATTTCAATTCCACAAAGCGGCTCTTTCGCAAACATCGGCTCTCATTCTTCTGGCCCTGGGACCGCAGTAGTTAAAGGCGGACAATCTCCGGATTGGCAAGGAGTTGCAAAAAATGTTTCCGGAGCCGTTGTTTCTATACAAACTCGTTTAGAGAAAGGCATGGGGAAGGGTTCTGGAGCAATTATTGATTCAAAAGGTTATGTTGTAACAAACAATCACGTAATTGCTAATGCAAAAGAAATTCAAGTAACCCTTTCTAATGGTCAAATTTATTCAGCTACATTAGTCGGAGCAGATAAAACTACTGATTTGGCAGTACTTAAATTAGACAATTCACCAAATAATTTAAAGACAGTCCAATTTGCAGATTCTAATCTGCTTTCCGTTGGCGAACCGGTTATGGCAATCGGAAATCCGCTTGGATATGACGATACAGCTACCACAGGCATTGTTTCGGCTTTAAATCGTCCAGTATCAGTTATGGACGACCAAAGCCGCTCTGAAATTGTAACTAATGCAGTACAAATTGATGCAGCTATTAATCCAGGAAATTCAGGCGGCCCAACTTTTAACGCTGCCGGAAAGGTCATAGGTATTAATTCTTCTATTGCAGCGACATCAGCTCAAGGGGAGACTACAGGATCTATCGGCATCGGCTTTGCAATTCCAGCAAATCTGGTGAAACGAGTAGTTACAGAAATTATTAAGAATGGTTCTGTAAAGCACGTAGCACTAGGGATCATGATTAAAAGCACAGCAGTTGAGTCCGAAGGAATTACTCGCGGAGGAGCTCAAATTGTTTCTGTCAATCAAGGAAGCCCTGCTGAAAAAGCCGGACTCAAAGCCAATGACACTATTGTTGCCTTTGACGATAAGCCTGTATCCAATAATTACGCACTCCTCGGGTATGTGAGAGCAACAGCGTTCAATCAAAAAGCTACGCTCACAATAGTTCGTAACGGCAACACACTTAAGTTGCAAGTTACATTCAACCAAGAAGAAACTGCTGTTAATGGCACAAATAAGCAAGAAAAGAAATTAAAGAAAAACCAAAAGAAGCCTGGTAAAAAACGCGGAAGTAACTCGTACGATGGTGACGATGACGATTTACAACAACGTGGAGATGACGATGGTGACGATGGTGGAATATTTGATCCATTCGGTTTCTGGTAAATAAAACCGCATGTTTTACTATTAAAAAGTAAGACACTGTAATAAAAATGCCCCTAAATAAGTTAGTTAACTTACGCAGGGGCATTTTCATAATGTAATTAAATATATTTAAATATAATTATATAAATGCGCTAATTATTTTTTGCGCTCATATACAATAATTCTTCCTTCTGAGACTCCTGCTTTCCAAGATGATTTTGTTTTAGCAATAGTATGCTCAGTATAATGGTCGATATTGTAGTTTAAATACACAAAATAATACCAAGGCTTATCTGATTCTGTGACAAAGAATTTAGGTTCTTTCTTTGCTTTGCAAGCACCCATTTCATTTGATGCCTGTTCTTGAGATGGCTGCTCATTTGTAATAAACGAGCTATTCTTATAACTGCAATCAATAAGATTCTTCGAGAAATAAGGATTTGCTGTAATAAGCTGCCACGAATATTGATGAATATCTTCAAATTCAGGAACAATAACATTACCTTGTTTATCCGTTTTTTCATCTTGATGTAGCCAAGACGTTACGAATCGCATGTTTTCAGCATGATTTTGCTTAATAAATTGCGCAAGTGCGCGCGAACCTGAATAGTCGAATCGAATATCGTTAACGCAAGAATACCCGTTCCAAATCAAGCTTGGGGATAATAAAACAACAATAATAATGCCAGCAATAACTTTGCTTCCGGCAGATTTACTTGCAGATTTACTATTGCTATTTTCAGCTTTATTTGCAGCTTTGAACAACCTAAAAATAATCGCCGGAATATCTTTAGATTCCAGTGGCTTACGCGCAATACACATCCAAAGTTGAGATACGAAGAATACAAAAACGATTCCTGCGTGATGCAAAGTGAAATATTGCGTGGCAATTGCCGCAAAAGTCAAGTAAGGAAGTATCAAAGAAACAAGCATGCCTCTTCGATAAGCGATTCTTACAGCGAAAGACCATATTAAAATCGAAATAATAACGCAAATAATCGCGGAAGGTACGCTTAGCATAAGTCTACGTAAAGAAACATCGCCGGCAAATTGAGTGAACATACTTTCTGATGGCATAACGAAAATAAATGACAAGAATTGCGTAAGAGGAGAATTTCCGTCGAATGTTTCACGCGATGCGAAAGCGTTAGCAGCAGGCCAAATGCAAATAATGCTTGCAATTCCAACTAAAGCAAGGATTATCCAGCTTACTAATCTGTTAGTGTTAGAGACTATTTCAGCGAAAGCTTTTTTAATTCCTGCAGATTTTACAACTCTCCAAATCCACGCAAAAGCAAAACCTGCTGCTAAAGCAATGCCATACGCGCTGATTGCACATAAAAGTACAAGACTTAGAGCAAGTTTCCAAGTATCAGAAGACTTAGAATCAGATTGTTTCCAATAATGCGCAACCATGAACAAAACCGCGCAAAGAAGAGCATACGGGCGTGAAGTAACGCCATATTGGAAGCACAAAAAATACGTAAACGGAAGCAAAAACACAGCCAATTTACTAAAAGGCGCGCGGAAAATAAGCCAGCCACCCAAAAGCGCAGTGCATAGAAGTTGCACGCCTTTAAGACCAATTTCGTATGGAACTCCTGTTTTTGCAGGTATGGAAAGAAGCAAAGTCCAAAGCGGCGGATGGCCTTCATAATGTGGGCGAAGAGTTAACAAATCAGCAAACGAAGAATCGCGTGCAATAAGCCAACTTTGAGCTTCATCAAACCAAGGCTCGTGGAAGCACATAACTGCTACGACGACAGATAGGTATGCAATAAAAATAAGTGAACGAGCATTCTTTACGAACCATAATTTATTTGTTGTTTTTAAAGTTTTTGTCACATTTAAAGTTTTTTTTGTTTTTGACGTACTTGTGTTCGTATTTGTACCTGTATTTGTAACAGTATTTTCGTTCATAAGTGTTTTATTTTCTTCTATAGTATTTTCGCTAATATGCATATTTCTATTTAATTATTTCTTTCAAAATTGCGTAAGTACTAAACTTCAGCAAATCCAAAGCCCCAACCAAATAAAATCACGCTAACACCGTAACAATACAGTGCAAGCGTGATTTTAAAGTTTGAAAATTTCAGTTTTGATTCAATGCAGCCAAACGACGAGCGTTAGCAACAGCGTACAAACTGATGCCTGCTGCAACAGAAGCGTTAAGAGATTCAACCGCGCTAGAAATTGGGATTCCAGCAATAGCATCGCACGCTTCTCTCGTAAGGCGACTCATGCCCTTACCTTCAGAGCCGAGCACAACAACTAACGGATCAGTTTCAAAGCCAGTTTCTCCAACAAGCTTATCGCCGCCGCCATCAAGACCAATTGCATACCATCCGCGCTCTCGCAAACCTTGAATTGCCTTATTTAAATTAACAACTCTAGCAACTGGCAAATGAGCTGCAGCACCAGCAGAAACCTTCCAAGCAGCAGCAGTTACGGAAGCACTTCTGCGCTCAGGCAAAATCACACCATTAGCACCGAAAGCTGCTGCAGAACGAATAACAGCACCCAAATTTTGAGGATCCGTAACGCCATCCAAAGCAATAAACAATGGTCGAGCATTAATGCGAGCAGAATCTGAATCAGCAGCTTCCATTGCGCGCGCCTTCTTTTCCGCTCGTTCAACCAATTCTTGCAAAGAGTGATACTGGTAAGGCTGAACTTTCACAATAATGCCCTGATGATTCGTACTATGCGCAATACGATCCATTTCAAGGCGATCCGCTTCAAGCAAACGCAAACCCTGCATGCCTGCTAACTTCACGATTTCGCGCGTGCGATCGTCATGCTCAATGCGATTAGCCACATACAATTGAGTGCTTGGAACTCCAACTCTTAACGCCTCTAAAGCAGCATTGCGACCAATTACCAACTCATCTGAATCGCTACCAAGCTTATCCACTCTGCGGCGCGCAGCCAAACGCGGATCTGCAAATGTGCGCTTAATAGCAGCTTTCTTAGCAAAATAAGCTTTGTGATACACGCGATCTTCAGCCTTCGGAGTAGGACCTTTTCCGCGCAAAGCATTGCGATGTTTTCCACCCGACCCCTTGGTCGGCCCTTTTTTCGTAGTCATACTCCTATTCTCACATGCCCCCAAGGCATTGTTTAATAGCTTTCTGAAGCTGGCAAAATCTGCTGATTCTAAGCTCGGCGCGTTGTATGGCATAATAGAACGGTACTTAATTGTTGCAAACTATTGCAATATTCCACAACCGCGCAATAGTTACAATACGAAGCGCTAAAAATAGCGTTAGCATTGCGATTATTGACTACTCCGCGGCACTCCCAAGGGGGAAGATATGGTTGATCACGCTCTTGATCAATCCAATAAAACAGCTGACTCTTCAGCTAATAGCAAAGATCCATCATTGTGCGATGTTCAGCAAGTAGCTAAATCACTTAACGTAGATATTACATGCGGTTTAAGCTCTGAGGAAGCCGCAAAAAGACTTGCTCAATTCGGCCCAAATGCACTTGCTGCTGCTCCTAAAATTCCAGCATGGAAACGGTTCCTTGATCAATTTAAAGATCCGCTCGTTTACTTGCTTATTGCAGCAACTATTATTTCTGCAATTGCGTGGTTTGTTGAGCGCGCACAACATAAAGGAAACAGCGGTGGAGAGATTCTGCCGTTTGATTCAATCGTAATTATCATTATTTTGATTGCAAACGCAGTGCTTGGCTACATTCAAGAGTCGCGAGCAGAAGAAGCAGTCGAAGCTTTAGCTAGAATGAGTGCTCCGCAAACTTCAGTTTTGCGCGATGGTAGCGTGGTGCGCATTAATACTGCAGAAGTTGTGCCAGGCGATATCTTAGTGCTTGGCGAAGGAGATGCCGTGTCTGCAGACGGTCGACTTATAGCAGCGGCTTCATTACGCGTAGCTGAGGCAAGTCTTACAGGCGAATCTGTTGCAGTAAGCAAACGTCCGAATACGCTTTCGTCTGCAAAAGCTTTAGGCGATCGCACAAATATGGTTTTCAACGGAACTGCTGTTACGCAAGGAACCGGTCGCGCTGTAGTCACCTCTACAGGTATGCGCACACAAGTTGGCAAAATCGCGGATATGCTTTCAAAATCAGATGACGAAGCAACACCTCTCGAGAAAGAAATGGTACACGTTTCTAAAGTTCTTGGAATTGCGGTGTGCATTATTGCAGCTGTTGTTCTTGCTTCCATGTGGCTGATTGAAGGCTTCCACAGTATTCAAGATATTATTGATTCTCTGCTGCTTTCTGTTTCCCTAGCTGTTGCTGCTGTTCCAGAAGGTTTAGCTGCGATTTTGACAGTAGTTCTTGCGCTTGGCGTGCAACGAATGGTGAAGCATCATGCTGTTGTAAAAAAGCTTTCATCCGTGGAAACACTTGGTTCTGCTTCTGTTATTTGCTCCGATAAAACAGGCACCTTAACTCGAAACGAGATGACTGTTGAACGCGTAGTAACACCTAGCGGCGAAGTTCAGCTTACAGGAAGCGGTTACAAGCCTGAAGGACGCATGATATTAATTGGTTCTGCGGACGCAGATTTAGCAGTACCACAAAATCTTGCTACAGAAGTATTAGGCGCGTTAGGCTCCGGATGTTTGGCTAACGACGGCGATTTGCATTATGACGAAACTACTAAAAGTTGGCAGCCCGTGGGAGACCCTACAGAAGTTTCGCTAATAGTAGCAGCTCGTAAAACAAAAGCGGACAAACGTTACGCTCATTTGACTCGAGTTGCGGAAGTACCTTTTACTTCTGAACGCAAACGTATGTCTGTTGTTGTTAAAGATGGTTCGGATTCTGGAAATCTGATTGTTTGCGCTAAGGGCGCTCCGGACGTGCTGCTTTCTTATTGCACGCGTATTGCAGTAGCTGGTGCCGTGCGTCCGCTTACTGACGGCGATCGCGAAGATATTTTAGCAACTGTTGAACGTCTTTCTGGAGAAGCCTACCGCACGCTTGGAATAGCTTATAGGCCGCTTGGAGTCGATAGTCTTTCAAAAGTTGATGGCATGGTTTCTAACGCTGCAGGTCAAATCGCGGACGTTGCGGAACAAAGTGACGTACTAGAATCTGATTTGATTTGGAATGGTATGGTTGGAATTATTGATCCTCCGCGAATTGAAGTTCGAGATAGTGTAGCTCAAGCTCATCGCGCTGGAATCCGTACTGTTATGATTACAGGCGACCATCCTCTTACGGCTACGCGTATTGCTCGAGATCTTGGAATTATTGGAAAAGATGAGCATGCACTTACAGGCGACGAACTTGACGAATTGCTTTCACGCAACGACGATAATATTGCTTTTGATGAAGCTATCAGTAAAACTAGCGTGTACGCGCGAGTAGCCCCTGAGCACAAGTTAGCTATCGTTTCTTCGCTTCAACGTCAAGGAAACATTGTTGCTATGACTGGTGACGGCGTAAACGATGCTCCAGCCGTAAAGTCTGCCGATATTGGCGTTGCTATGGGCATTACTGGTACAGAAGTAACTAAAGAGTCTGCCAAGATGATTTTGGCTGACGATAACTTCTCTACAATTGTTGCAGCAGTGCGCGAAGGTCGCGGAATTTTCGACAATATTCGTAAATTCTTGCGATACTTGCTCAGTTCTAACGTTGGCGAAGTTTGTACTGTTTTCGGCGGCGTTGTTTTCGCTGGCGCACTGGGAATTACACAGCCAAACTCTGTTGGTGTAACTTTGCCTTTGCTTGCAACTCAGCTTTTGTGGATTAACTTGCTTACGGATGCAGCTCCTGCACTCGCGATGGGCGTTGATCCGCAAACTGACGACGTAATGGATCGAAAGCCCCGAAAGCTTACCGATAGCGTTATTGACCGACGAATGTGGGGAGATATTGTATTTATCGGCATAATCATGGCTGCTATTACGTTAATCGGTATGGATATGCATTTGGCAGGCGGATTCTTTACAGACCGTTCTGTTGGAATTATGGATCACGCTGCTCAGCTTACTCACGCTCGCACAATGGGCTTTACAATTCTTGTGTTTGCGCAAATGCTGAATGCGTTAGCATCTCGTTCAGACTCACAAAGCGTATTTGTAGGCTTATTTGCAAATCGTTGGCTTTGGGGTGCTATAGCAGTTTCTATTGTGCTTCAGTTGGCTGTAATTTACATACCGTTCTTGAATGAGCCATTTGGCACTGTTCCTTTGAGTGTAACGGAATGGTTCGAGTGCCTTGGTCTTTCAATGGTCGTGTTAATTGCTTCCGAATTGCGTAAATGCGCGCTTCGTTTCATTGCAAAACGTAAAGCAGCGAACGCCTTAACTATTGCCGCTTAATAAAATACATTATTAAGCTGTTTTGCAAATACGCGGTACAGTACGTAGTTTTTTACATAACCTACGTTTCTGTGCCGCGTTTTGTGTTTTTATTTTCTATAAAATTTTTTGCTGATTGCTCATGAATATTTATTTGTTTTCAGGAAATAGCTTGCATCATAATCACAGACCGCGGCACGCGCTACAATTGTCTGTATTGCAATTTTCGTACAAAATAAGCAACAAAATATTTCGTGCGAACAATGAAGTTGTTTATGTGTTGATACATCACAAGGAGATTTGACGTCATGCTGTTGTCTGATCGCGACATTCTCAAAGCTCATGATGAGGGTCATATTGATTTGACCCCGTGGACTCCGGAAATGGTACAGCCAGCGTCAATTGACGTACGTCTTGACCGATTTTTCCGCTTATTTAACAACCATGCTTACACGTATGTTGATCCTGCAGAAAATCAGGGTGAACTTACAGAACAGTTCGAGGTAGCTCCTGACGAGCCATGGATTCTTCATCCTGGAGAGTTCGCACTCGGCGCTACGTGGGAGTATGTAAAACTTGACGCTACTATTGCTGCACGTTTGGAAGGCAAAAGCTCGCTTGGTCGTCTTGGTATTTTGACACATTCCACAGCTGGCTTCATTGATCCAGGTTTTGAAGGTCATATTACTTTGGAGCTTTCAAACGTTAGCACTTTGCCAGTTAAACTTTGGCCTGGCATGAAGATTGGTCAAATGTGTTTCTTCCAGTTAAGCTCACCATGTGAAAACCCATACGGTTCAGCCGTTAACGGATCGCACTATCAAGGTCAGCGCGGTCCAACTCCGTCACGTTCGTATGAGCATTTCTATCGCGCTGATTTAAGCGAATAATATTTTTAGAAAAATGATTCCGTTTTTAGAAAAGTAATTCCTAAAATAGCAAGATTTAGAAGAAAAGTAGATAATTCTCAGGTAATTATCAGTTAGCGTTACTGTTCTGCTCAGAATAGTGTGATTATATAATATTGTCGACAAAAAGACAGGTGCAGAGCACCTAAAACTTATTCTTTTCTTCTCTCCTTTATTTCCCCGGCGCATAGACGCCGGGGTTAAATTTTTTCTGCACGAAACGCCGAATTAACACTAAAAGGTTGACATTGTCACAGCTAAGGCTAAACTTGTGCAACAAGATTGGAGGTTGATGAACATGAATACTCGTTTCTGGCGCAGCTGGCGTAGTTAAAAGCGAGTTCACATATCGGTGTGGGCTTGCTGATTTTAAACAATCAACGGGGCTATGCCGGATTCATCATCAACATTATTTGAGCTGAATGGCATATAAGCTGCCATCCAGCTTTTTTGTTATCTGAGCACACGCCCTTCAAATTTACAAAATAATCGACATAAAAATAATAAAGAACAAACTTAATGCCGATTTCCTCGGCACGCACAAGAAGGGCAAAATTATGGTAAACGCAGTTGAACAAAATATGTATTACGGTGAATTTGGCGGACAGTACGTACCAGATATGATTCGTCCAGCACTCGACGCAGTAGCAGCAGCTTACTTACAATACAAAGACGATTCAGAGTTCCGCAATGAATTAGCTGGATTATTAAAAGATTACGACGGTCGCGAAACACCTTTATACTATGCTGAATCTTTCACAAAATATTTAGGCGGCGCAAAAGTATATTTAAAGCGCGAAGATTTAAACCATCTCGGCGCTCACAAAATGAATAATGTTCTCGGACAAATTTTACTCGCTCAGCGCATGGGTAAAAAGCGCATTATCGCTGAAACCGGAGCCGGTCAGCATGGCGTTGCCACTGCTGCTGCAGCAGCACGATTCGGCATGGAATGCGAAATTTTTATGGGCGCACTTGATTGCGAACGCCAAAAACTTAACGTTTTTAGAATGACTTTGCTCGGTGCAAAAGTTCATGCTGTTCAAGAAGGCACAAAAACTTTAAAAGATGCTGTAACTGCAGCATTTATGGATTATGCACAGCACTTGGATGATACCTTCTACATCGTTGGTTCCGCAGTGGGACCTTACCCTTATCCACAAATGGTTCGCGATTTTCAAAGCGTTATTAGCAAAGAGTCGAGAAGGCAAATCCTAGAAAAGGAAGGCAGATTGCCGAATGCTGTAATTGCTTGCATTGGTGGCGGTTCTAATGCAATTGGTTCTTTTGCAGCATATATTGATGATCTGTCTGTACGATTGATTGGTGCTGAAGGCGCAGGTAAAGGCGCTGATACTCCTCAAAATGCTGCTACTATGACGAATGGAAAAGTTGGCATTACGGATGGCATGAAAACTTATGTTCTTATGGATGATGACGGTAACGAGCTTCCAGCCTACTCTATTTCTGCGGGATTGGATTACCCTGGAGTCGGCCCAGAACACTCATATTTAAAGGATTCTGGTCGCGCAGAATACTACGCAATCACTGATGATGAAGCAGTTCAAGCTTTTCGCGCACTTTCTAGAGTTGAAGGAATCATCCCAGCTTTGGAAAGCTCACATGCAATAGCACAAGCTATGAAGATGGTTCCAAAGATGAGTAAGGATGACATTGTTTTAGTAACAGTTTCCGGCCGTGGAGATAAGGATGTGAATCAAGTAGCACGCTATCTTGGAATTGAATTATAAATCATTAATTTAGCAACAAATAAAACACAGCAAATAAAACGAGGCAGATAATTCTCAAAATAAAGTGAGAATAAAAAGTAAGAGAAGAAGAACATGGCACTTCTGTAGCTAACATAGCATACAGAAGTGCCTATTTTTATTTTTATTTTTATTTTTATTTTTAAGCAGAATATCCCACTTATTTTTTATGCAAATCAGAGCATGCTGAACTAATTATTGTGCACAATCCTTCCATAATTTTGTCTACTGGAGAAGCTGCGCGCCAATTCAAATATAACGATCGATAAGGTTTAGGATTCTTAAACTCACGCAACATCAAACCAACTGGTTGCACAATTGGAGGTACAGTTGCAAGACGCGGCAATAATGTCACATCTTTGCTACCTACAACCATATATCGCAAAGTTTCTAACGACGTTGCCCTAAATTCTGATTGCTTCGCCCCCACTTTTTGGCATACATCGAGCATGCTTCTACGCATACAATGCCCATCTTCTAGTAAAAGCACTTTCTGAGTAGACAAATCTGAAAGTTCAATTGGTTTACTCTCGTGTCCTAGCAAAGAATTTGTAGAAGTCGCAAGAAGAAAATCTTCGTCAAAAACATGACACACTTTTATTGAAGGCGCATTCAAACTTTCGCTTAATATAACTGCGTCGACTTGACCACTATCTAGCAAATCAATAAGTTTCGCTGATTTTTCTTCTATAAAACGAATAGTAAGTTTTGGTTTTAAACGCCTGAGTGCAGGCATAATTCTTGGAAGTAAGTATGGTCCTAACGTTGGGAACACACCCAAAACTACTGTAGATGACCATGGATCTTCTGAGCGTCTTGCAGCTTGTCGAATACGTGACATATCTGCCTGAATACGTTTAGCGTAATAAACCACTTCCCTCCCAGCAGGAGTTAAGATTTGTTTCCCGGGAGTGCGCTCAATAAGTTCTACGTCTAAAGTCTCTTCAAGTTTTTTAATTTGCGTTGAAAGAGTAGGCTGAGAGACGCGCATACGAACAGCCGCCTTGGTAAAGCTTCCTTCTTGTGCAAAAGCTATTAGATATTCTAACGCTCTAATATTCATAAGACGCCCCCATTGTTTATTGCATAATAAATTTTATAAATTATTTATTTTGCGGGCTGCGGATAAGATAGTCAAATGCAGATAACGCAGCATTGGCTCCAGAACCATACGCTGTAACAATCTGCTTATACGGTTCGTCTGAACAATCTCCAGCAGCAAAAACACCCGGAGTATCAGTGCATCCAGCGCGATTCGTAATAATTTCTCCTCGATTATTGAGAGAAATATTATTTACAAGCCAACGAGTATTCGGAGCTAAACCAATTTGCACAAAAACCCCATCAGTTTCAACAATATGTTCTCTGTTTTCATCATCGTCTGCTTTATTGCGATCTATGTAACGTATTGCAGTAACTTTACTACCATTACCTTCAATACTACTTACGGCAGCACTTGTAATAACTTCAGTGTTAGGTAATTTATGCAAAGCATTAAGCAATACTTGATCCGCTTTAAGTACATCCATGAACTCAACCACCGTCACATGTTTTGCAACTCCTGCTAAATCGATAGCAGCTTCAACGCCAGAATTTCCGCCGCCAACAACGACAACATTCTTATCTTTGAAAAGTGGACCGTCGCAATGAGGGCAGAATGATACGCCTCTATTCCTATACTCATCTTCTCCTGGAATACCCAACGTACGCCAAGTCGCACCAGTTGCAATAATCACTGCACGCGCTTTCAAAGATCCACCAGAACGCGCATGAATAGTATGCAACCCATATGGTTCCTTAGATAAATCGAGCGAGTCTGCCCAATCAGGAGTAAATACGTCAATATCGTATTGCGAAATATGCTTAGTTAAATCTGCTGCTAGTTGAGAACCAGTCGTATGCGTTTGGGAAATATGATTTTCAATACTTTCAGTTTCTACAACCTGTCCGCCACGATGATCCATAATCATAGCTGTACGCAAACCCTTACGAGCAGTGTAAATTGCGGCAGCAGAAGCAGCAGGACCGCCGCCAGCAATAACAATATCGTATGGATTTTGCGAATTCATTTTTTCTGCGAGCGCAACATTTGCCGAAGAAACGCTATTACCATTATTGCCATTCTCATTTTGCTCAACAGATTTTTCTTGTTCTGCGAGCACAGATACAAGTTCGTCAATTCCTGCCCGTCCGGAGGAAATAAGTTTGCCATTTTCAAAAACTGCTGGCACGCTCATTACACCGAGTTTATCTACTTCTTCACGGAAAGCGCTACCTTCAACTACAGTATGCTGGATTTTAGGGTTAATAATAGAAATGGTGTTAAGCGATTGCACAACTTCTGGGCAATTCAGGCAAATTACCGACATGTATGTTGTCACATTGTGTGAACCAAGCTTTAGTATTGCATCGCGTTGCTCATCACTAATTTTTGGCGCATAGCCACTTACTTGTAGAAGTGCTAGTACTAAAGAGCTGAATTCGTGCCCTAAAGGCAATCCCGCAAAACTAACCGATACAGTAGATTCTCCATTTACTGGATTATCTAGTTTTCTACGCAATTCAAAGCTTGGCTTACGCTTTACATTGCTAATTTCATTATTATTTACTTCAGAAATACTGATTTTGTCACTTTGCTGAGATACTTCTTCCAGTAAGGATTTAACTTTTTGAGATGTTTCAGAATTATCAACGTAAGAAATGATTTCTATTTTAGATACCATCTTTTTTAGTAATTCTGAAAGCTGAGCAGTTAATGATGCATTCAACAAAGACATAGTTTACTTCCTTCCGCAATTTTAGTCACAAGCAAAAATAAGAGAAATGCGTAGGAAACTATGAACGTAGCTCCCTACGCATTGAGATGATTCTTTAAAAAAATATTCTTTAATATTTAATTGCAAAAATCAGATTTTGCCGACTAAATCGATAGAAGGTTCCAAGGTTTCTTCGCCCTGCTCCCATTTTGCTGGGCAAACTTCGCCTGGGTGCGCTGCAATATACTGTGCTGCTTTAACTTTACGAAGCAGCTCGTCGGCGTTACGACCAATTCCGTCTGCGGTCATCTCAAAGAACTGAATCACACCTTGCGGATTCACGAGGAATGTAGCTCGGTGAGCTAAACCGGATTCTTGATTCCAAGCGTCAAAATTACGCGAAAGAGCTCCGGAAGGATCACCCAACATAGTGTACTTTACTTTTGCAATTGCTTCAGAATCGTCATGCCATGCTTTGTGTACAAAATGTGTATCCGTAGAGACTGAGTAAACTTCAACGCCTAGCTTTTGCAATTCCTCATAGTGGTTTGCAAGATCTTCCAATTCAGTTGGGCATACGAATGAAAAATCAGCTGGATAGAAGAAGAAAATTGCCCATTTGCCAAGAACATCAGTATCACTTACTTCAACAAATTCGCCATTCTTATAACCATTTACTTTGAATGGAAGAATATGTGTGTTCATTAAACTCATATCATTCTCCTAAATAGGTCATTTGCGCCTTCGTTGCGCTTTTATTTTCATTATTAAGAATAGATTATGGCTATTGATAATTCTAGTTATATAGATGTTTTCTATGACTCTTATACACATCGTCAATGATTTTAGTAAACAAAAAAGGAGCAACAACATTTATTTAGAAGTATGGACTTTTGTTTATGTAGACTATACAATTGATGAACTGTGTAGAATAGCAATTGTGGCGGCAAAATAAATTTCGATTAATTTATATAACGCACGTAGTTAACAAAGAGGTGCTACAAATCGTAAACAGTCGTCCTATACATTTGTTGACTACAAAACTAAACAAAATATGGGAGGATACTATGAAACGCAATGCAGTAACAGGGTTTTTAACTAGCCTATGCATGCTCTTGAGCCTATCTGCTTTCGCAATGCCAGCAATGGCAACAACCGCAGATAATTATGCAAAAACTCCACTTACTGCTGAAACAGCTAAACAAATCGCAAATGGAACTATAGGCTTAGATTTACCTGGGGCTTTGGATATGTCTTTATATCACAAGAAGCCTCTTGATCCACAAGCTGATTTAGATGGTGACGGCTTAACTAATAGTCAGGAAATTTACACTTACACTAAAGACGGTAAGACTTATTATGGGTACAATTCTCACCCTATGATGAACGATACCGATGGCGATGGTATTCCAGATAATCAAGACAGCAATCCTCGCAGGTGGGATATTAGTCCTCGCGATATGGCTTTATTCTCTGAACTTTCTTATCGAGATGATAATTACATAAATAAGGTACTCGATTACACTAAACCGCTTCACGACATTTACAAAAATCGCAGTGAGTACCGCCTTATGCACAACGAGCTTGCACCATTCTGGAAAGTTAAGGAAACCTACCACAAAAGGGGAGGATTTGATGCTGTTTTGTTTGAAAATGTAAGTCCATACCCATTCTTAGAACAAGGCACTGTTCAAGTACTAGCAATTCGTGGAACTTCCCAATTTAATGATTACGATGATGATTTTGCAATAGCTGTAGGTCATAACCCAGATCAAGCTAAAGATGTTGAGCAGTTGATTGAGCGTTATGGTCGCGAAAATACTGTTAGCAATTTGTATATTACCGGACATTCCCTCGGAGGATATCTTGCACAGCGTGCTTTAATTCGTGCTAAAGGCAAAGGCTACAACTGGATTAAGAAAATTTACACATTCAATTCACCACAAATTTGGGGAAATATTTTCAACCGTTGGTTGCGTGCCGTCGCCAATACTGGCGATAAGCTCACTCGAGAAGGTTACGCTGTTCATTACAAAGTAGACAACGACAAGGTTATTCGTTCTGTTGGCAATTTTGCTGGAGCTATAAGCGTCAGCAATTCTGCGCAAGGACATAGCTCTCGAAGCTATCTTGAGGCCCGTATGAACAATTTCCCAGGTTTCACCGTAGGTACTAGAGGAGATATTTCTGGCACTGGACGTTGGATGGAAGAACTTAACAACTTCTACGATGTTCGCACGTTCTAATTACTGCTAATTAATGATTATTAATTAGCACCAGCAATAGATAGCTATCTCGTGTAATTTATTAACAATAAGCTAAGTGCTGATTTACCGATGATTCATTAATATCACAAGTAGCTCAGTGCTTTTCCTATATCAATTAATCTAATGAAATTCTTTCCTATTACACCGCATCAGCTTAAGTATTAACTTTTGGTACTTATTAAAATTATCTGATTCAACTAGATACAATTTTATAAAGTTGTTAAATCTGATAAAACCAACACGTTGAGCTAAATCTGTTGTGCTGCTCGCAAAAATATTTTCAAAATAAAGTAGAAGTCTGTACAAAAAGTAAGGAATAGCAGTATGAGAAAAGTAAGTACCGTTCACACAATTAGTGGAATTGTATTAACTTTTGGTTTGATCATTTCATCGCTGGTTTACATACCTTCGCTAGCAACAACCGCAGCGGCAGAAGAAACATCACCAGTGCACGTACCTCTTACCGCACAAACCGCTCACGACATTTCTACTGGTCGAATTCGTTTGGAAAATAATCAGATTGATTCTTTGCTTTACCATAAAGCCGCGCTAGATCCAGATCAAGATAGCGACGGCGACGGTCTGAAGAACAGCGAAGAGCTTTACACTTACGTAAAAAACGGACGCACATATTACGGATATAATTCGCATCCACTTATTAAGGACACCGACGGCGACGGATTAGATGACAAAAACGATAGCAATCCTCGCAGGTGGGATATTAGCCCTCGCGATATGGCGCTTTTTATGGAGCTTGTGTATAGGGAAGACAGCTACGTCAAAGAAGTACTTGACTACTCAAAACCGCTCAGGATTATTTATGAAAATCGCAATGAGTACCGCCTTATGCACAACGAGCTTGCACCATTCTGGAAAGTTAAGGAAACCTACCACTTCGGGAGTGGGTTTGACGCTATCCTTTTTGAAAATGTGAATCCTGCGTACCCATTTATTAAGCAAAACGGCGTGCAAGTATTAGCAATTCGCGGCACTAAAGGCGCAACAGATGTATGGAATGATGTCTTGCTTGGAACTGGCTCAAACCCAGGCCAAGCTGCTGATATAGATAAATTAATTGATGAATATAAACAAAAGAACACTGTAAGCAATTTATATGTTACAGGTCACTCTTTAGGTGGGTACTTAGCACAAAGAGCCTTAATTCGAGCTAAAAGTAGTGGCGCAACTTTTAATATTAAAGCTTATACTTTTAACGCTCCGAGAATCAAAGGTAATATATTCAACAGATGGCTTTGGGAAACATCTGATTTTGGCGATAAACTAACTAAAGAAGGTTATGCCGTTCATTATAAAGTTGATAACGATACAGTAATAGGCGGAATAGGAAATTTCGAAGGTGCAATAAGCGTAGGAAGTTCTGGAGCCGGTCATGGATCCAGAAGCTACTTTGAGCCTAGAATGAATGCTTTCCAAGGATTCACAGTTGGCGAACGCAATAAAATTGAGGGAACCGGTCGCAAAATTGATGCACTCGACGGATTAGTTAACGAACCAGTTATTAAAACTGACGAACAAGCTTTCGAACCTAAAATTACGAATATTGACATTATGGAAAATGATCCATTGCCAAAAGGCACAACAATAAAGCATCTTCTTAATCCTAACGATATACCGCAAGGCTCTACCATTACAGACATTACAGAATACGACAAAATTGACACTTCTCAATGCGGCAACTACGAAGGGAAAATACTACTCGTACTATCTGGTAGAATATTAAAAACTATTATAGTTCCAATAACCATTCATAAACGATTGGCTAATATCGAGGAACTTCCAAATGTTACTGCTGAACCTGGCAAGAAAATAGAAGTCAAAAAAGACAATAAAATCCCCGATAATTTCGACTTCAAACCATACTTAAAAAACTTACCAGAAAACAGCACAGTACAAGTTGTAAAACAACCAAACACAACAAACACTGGAGAAACAACATTTATCATAGAAATAACCTTTGCAAACAAAGCAAAACAGAAAGTAACTCTTAAAGCTCACGTTGTAGAAATCATTCCAGCAACACCACTAAACCCAGCTAAAAAGAGTATTACGTGGGCCGAGTTAATTCCTGCAAAGAAATCAACACCATGGGTCGAGCTAACACCAGCGACGCCAGTGACACCAACTCCAACACCAACTCCCGTACCTCCGACACCTGTACCACCAACACCGGAACCAACGCCTGCGCCTAAACCAGAGTCACAACCTGTTCCACCAACACCAGAATCTCATTCTGACAACAGTGAACACTCTAGCAATGGCGAACCTGATAAGTCTGCAAATAGCACAACCCCACAGACTAATAAGTTCGATCAAGACCATAAGGAAATTCCAAGCATGGGATTTCCCGAACCAACACATCCTTCCAAAACTCTACAAACTCCTGCAGTTAGTAACGATTCTATGCGCGAAAACCACATAGAGCTTAACGCAAACTCAGAATCACACACATTACAGCAACAGATTCCATCAGCACCAAAGAGTATTGCAGATTTACTTCCAGCGTTGTGCAACACTCTCACCGTCGGGAATAATAACATTGCTTATGCGGGAAAAAATAACCATATCACTGTTACAGTAAATGCAACATCAGAATTCATGCGCAGATTACAACTAGAAAAAGCAGTAAAAGCTTATGCCTACATATATTCCAACCCTAAACTTCTTTATAGCGCAAATGGAATGAAATATGTAACAGTTCACATTAATGAATATGGCAGAATTGTATTCGACGTAGTTATCCCAGAAGAATATAAAGGCAATCATACGATTGTCCTTATTGACGAAAACGGTAAACAAGTTGCGTGGACGAATACTTTAGTAAAGAAAGACCCTCATTTACACAAACAATCCACAATAGCCAATAATGCACTCCCTCGTACTGGAATACAAATAATTCCAATTGTACTTAGCGTTGCATTAATGCTGTTTGTTAGCACAATCGTGACAATTGCAAGAAAAAGAAAGTTTAACTAACGCGTAAGTTGTAGTTTTTATACATCCAATGTACAAAAACTACAACTTATACAATTTTACAATCTGAATGGAGCGGATGACGGGAGTCGAACCCGCCTCTGAAGCTTGGGAAGCTTCCATTCTACCGATGAACTACATCCGCATGCTGTAACTTAAAAGCAAACTAGTTTCAACAACCATCTAAGGGTATCATGCACAGCTTACCGCTTCAATATTTAGGAATCAGTTTATGAACTCAATAAACAAGACAAGCAAGTTCAACAAACAAAATATTCATGCAGCAATGCTCATTAAACGCCCAATCCTATCCTGAACAGTAGGACGCGCAGTACACAAACGCACAAGCGCAGGAGCGTTATTATTCCATGGACAAATAATCATCAAAGAAGCAACAGCCTGCAATCCAGCAGTAGATTTCATCTCGTGAAGCTGCATGCCGTAAGTAATTTTATTAAGCGCGGAAGCAAGCGCAGCAAAATCTCCAGTAATTTCACTACTTCCCTTATCTGCGTCAAATTCACGCGAACCAGGAATAATTGCATTGATAATAACAGAAGCAACAGGAGCGAATAAAATATTCAAAAACTTACCAATAAATTTGCAATACTTGCGAATATCACGACGATATGTATCACCGACATAAACAAGCCAAGAACCAACGTACGTTAATACTGTTGCTGTAGCAGTAGCCAGCGAAGAAGCGAGAATATCATGATTATAAATATGAGTTAATTCATGACCAATAACACTACGTAACTCGCGCTCGTTAAGAATATTAATCAAACCACGAGTACAACATATACTCGCATGACGCTCACTTCTACCAGTTGCAAAAGCATTAGGACTTTCGTAGGGAGAAACCATTACTCGCGGCATAGGTTTACCAATTCGAGCAGACAAATCTCTGACCATTGCGTAAAGCACAGGCTCTTCTTCTTCACTAACCTCTGTAGCATGCATAGCAATAATCGCAAGCTTACTTGAGCACCAATAAGCAAAAACACTAAATGCAATACCAGGAATAATGAACCATATTAGTGAAGACAGATGCGAGCCAGTAAGAACCCAACATAAGGCAAGAAAAAGCCACACAACAACAAAAAATAGTGCGGCTTTTAAGCTGCCATAGTGTATTCTCAAGCCTTTCAACATATGAGCTATCTTAATAATGCGAACTTAAATTTTTCTGAATATATACTGCGTATTTACTAACTACAAACTTAAATACTAAGTAATATTTTCAGTTTATTTAGGGCATTATTTGCTACCTAAAGCAATATTTACAAGTTCAGAAGCTGAAACAACTTTCTTTCGAGTTCTCTGCTCATTGGCTCCAAGTTCACGCTCATAAGAGTCAACTCGCTTCCAACCGGCGTAATCAATTGGTTTAATGCCCTTTTCTGCCAATAATTTATCTATAGAATTTTCATCGCGATCAGGTGCGATTCGCCCAGCATTGCCAGCTTTAGATAAATCTTCAAGCATATTATTAACAATCAAAAGAGCATCAGATTTTGTAGAGCCGATTAATCCTACCGGCCCACGCTTAGCCCAGCCAGTTGCATACAATCGCTCACGAACTTCGCCATTTTCTACAGACTCCACTAAGCGCCCATCAATATTTGCAAGCAAAGTACGCTTTTCGTCGTAAGCAATACCTGCAACTTCTGCAGGATGGTAGCCAATGGCATGGTATACAGCTTGAACGGCGTATTCCTCGAACTCTCCAGTACGAGTCATTTTGCCATCGGCGCTTGTAGTCGTGCGCTCAACTCGTATTGCCTTCACATGTCCATCTTCACCAAGAATTTCTACCGGCGCACAGTTGAAGTGGATAATATAGCGTTTGTTGGCTGGCTTCCCCTCAAAATCAACGTTTCCGCCATCTTCCATGTCTTCAGCCATATCGCGAATAGCGAAAAGCTCCTCAACCATTTGACGCGTGAGCTTATCGTTACCGGCTACTTCAATAGTCTCATCGTCAAGTTCAAAATCATCTTCGTTAATAATTATTTGCACACCCTGTAACTTTTCCATTTCACGCAATTCTTGCACTGAGAATTTCGCTTGAGCTACACCTCGTCGAATAAATAGATGTAAAGTTTGAGTGCGATTTTGTTTCAATCCTTCATACACATCGTCTGGAATATCCGTATGAGCGCGCAAATAATCAGGATCTCGTAAAAGCTCACGAGCAACATCCATTGCCACATTTCCGCCACCAATAACAGCTACTTCCTTGGCTTCAAGCGGCCATTCTCGATTGCTAGTTGGGTATCCATCGTACCATTCTACGAATTTTGCAGCTCCATACACTCCGTCTAAATCGGCACCTGAAACTCCTCGAAGAGACCTATCTTTCACAGCACCCGTTGCAAATAACACAGCATCATATCTATGAAGTAAATCTTCTAATGCAATATCTTTACCAAATTCAACATTTGCATAAAGATGAATATTTGGATTATCAAGCGTCTTTTCAAGCGCATCCGCAATAAATTTGATACTTGGATGGTCAGGAGCTACTCCGTAACGCACTAAGCCGAAAGGCACTGGCAATTTTTCAAAAAGATCAATGCGAGCGCTAGAGCCTAATCCCAATTCTTCTCCACGCTTTGCAATCTGACGTAAGAAGATATCGGAAGAGTACACTCCTGCAGGACCTGCTCCTATTACAGCAATACGCAGTTGAGATGTTTCTCGTGAAATATTTTCGCTTAAATTATTTTTTTTCATTATTATCCCCATATTGAACTGTATTATACGGCACTTTTCGCCGTTTTCGCGCTATTTAGCGCGGCCTACAAGCACAGGTTGCCATCAGCTCAGCAGCGTAACTGTAAAGCGTTTATATGTAATTCTTCGCCAGAAATAAGTTACGTACAAGCTTGAGCCGTTACCGTTTGCAGCTAACTCGTATGCTTTCATAATTAGACTAGCGCATTACTTCGTCTTACAACATGCTCAAACGATAAAATACTCAAACGAATATTATTAAAGGTGTCGTAATGAATATCGTAAAAATATTGCCAAAAAATATTTTTATTTTCGTTCGCGCAATGCTGTTAAAGCCCACATAATAGCAACAACATCAATTGCTTCTTGCATCATTGCGCCAATAACTGCTGGAATAAAACCGAAAGCCGCAAAAATCATACTTATAATTGCTAATCCAATGCCCATCAATACTGACTGAACCATAACGCGTTTAGTATGTTTTGCTACTCTTATTGCGCTTGCAACAGAAGAAATATCGTTGTTCATAATAACTACCTGTGCGCATTCAGATGCTGCCGTATCTGTGCCATCCGTTACCGCTACGCCAATATCTGCAGCCGCAAGCACTGGAGCATCGTTTACACCGTCTCCAACCATCATTGTTACAGTCGAATCTTTCTTACTTTTGGCTGCATTGTAATTGTGCTTTTTTACATACGCTAATTTATCTTGCGGAAGCAAATCTGCATATATTGTGTCAATTCCAACACTTTTACCAATTGTTGTTGCAGCTTGCAAACTATCGCCAGTAAGAATAGATATTGAGCGCGCACCAAGTGTACGCAATGTGTCAATAGTTGATTTCGCATTATCGCGCGGCACGTCTTTTAATACGATTCTTCCTACCAGCACGCCGTCAAAAGACACGTAGGTTGCCATTTCGTCTGCTGCGAGAGATTTGCCTATAGTTTGATTCGCGTTTTGCTCTGTAACGTACTTGCGTCTGCCTACACGTACTAAAATACCGTCTACAACGCCCTGAATACCCTGACCTGCAGTTTCTTTAACACTGTGCACTACAGGGTATTCTCGCACGCTAGGAAGCTGCGGAACCGACGATGGGTGAGCATTTTCCCACAAGCTTGCTCCCGCTTTAGCAATACCACCTGCAAGTATGTGCTGAGAATACGTCTCTAGAACACCTGCGAGCATTACAATACGATCAGCCTTCTGCGTAGTATCGATTACGTCTACGTTTACAACTTGCGGCTGTTTTACAGTCAACGTGCCAGTTTTGTCAAAAAATACATCTGTTACACGACTTAATTGCTCAAGCACATCCTGACTTTTAACAACAATTCCAAGTTTCGCTAAACGCCCAGTTCCAGCCATGCACGCAACCGGCACCGCAATAAGCAGCGGGCAAGGAGTTGCCAAAACTAGCACTTGCGCAAATCTAAGAGCATCTCCAGAAAAGCCCCAAGCAAAACCAGCAATTACAAAAGACAAAACAGTAAATGGCACAGATAACATGTCTGCAAATCTAACTACTGCAGCTTTAGAAGACCTAGCAGACTCAACAAGCTGCATGATTTTCTGATACTGCGAGTTTTTAGACAGCTTTGTTACGCGCATAATAAGCACAACTCCACCGTTTACACAGCCTGAAAGCACTGCAGCTCCCGCATAGACTTCTCTAGGAACGGATTCTCCGTTAATAGCACTTGTGTCTAAAATTGCAGAACCGCTTAACAGCTCACCATCAACTGGCACAGTTTCGCCAGGAAGCACAATAATTACGTTTCCAATATTTAATTCATCAACTGGAACCGTTTTGTAACGCTGCAAATTTGAGGAGATTTCGCCGTCTGTAGACGCTTGCAAAAATGAACAAATATTGTGTTTATAGTCGCAATTTTGCTCGCTAATATTAGATTGCTTAGAATTAGCGGCATCTACTTTTCTAAATTCAGCATGCTGGCACAGCACACACGAGCTAGGCTTGCACTGATTTTCACTCAAACATGGCGGTTCGTATGATTCATCATTTGCTTGATTATTATCCATTCCATGCTCAAGGCCTGGCAAAGTCATAAGGTGAGCAGTTTTTGGTGCTGCGCTTACTAAAAGAGATAGATTGCGCTGGGCTTTCATATGCGCAAAATCTTCAATTGCCTCTCCCGTCCAAACCATTACAACAATCAAATAGCTTGCCCAAAACTCACCAATACAAAGCGTTGCAAGTAATGCAACAAAAGCTAGCAAATCAATGCCTAAAGTTCCGCGCAATAAATTTTTAATCATGTTGCGCAAAGAAATAAGGCTGGTATATAAAACGAGAATAGCGATAATAGTTTTCCCGATACTAAGACTTATGGAAATATCGCAACCAAGATTTAAGAAATCAAAGATTTGCTGCGAAAGATTAGATATTTGCTCACAGAAAGTAGTTAATATAGGCAAATTATACGAGTACAAAGCCGCAATAAACGGAAAAGCAAGAATTACGACTGTTAATTGAGGTGCACGACGGCAATATGCTAAAAGTTTACGCATACACTTTCCTTACGCTGATCAGGTTAACCGCTTAAGACGCTGCTAACACACGATTTCACGCCTTGTTAACCCATTGAGAGCAGATTTGATTTAGCTGCACTCAATACACGGCGTAAAGATATTCATGTTTATTTATATGTGATTAGTATACCAATAGGCCTTGATGAGAAGCATTCTCATGTAAATATTATGCTTCCAAAAAAGCACCATAATGAGTTCCAACAATTACTAATTGTACTATTTGAATTATTAAATTAATAAGTTTATGCTTCATATCTTTTTAAAATTTAGGTTATAGGCAAATTTATTTGCCATAGATTCGGCCTATAACCCTAAAATTTACTGTTCTTTAGTGAAAAGAGTTCTTACAATTTTGAAAAGCATAAATAATAGACGTAGTGTGATATATGTTGCTACGAATGTTGCAAGCCAAATCATAATATTTTGAATATTCCAACCTTGACCTTTAACAAATGAAGCTACTAATAAAGAAACTACGCCAGCAGAAATATCAGCAATATTTTGTTTTATCTTATAAATCATTTTTTACATCCTTCCGTCTAAAATGAAAACCTTTATGGTTTTCATCTCTCTTTAATACCTTTCAAGTTAACAATATATTGTGTATAGTTCCACAGCAAAATATATGCCGCAATCTCTGGGAAGAGATTCAACCATTTAAACATTTTTATATTTTTTACAACACTGACAAATATCAGGGTGTCACCCTAATTTTATTAGGGGTAATCAGTAAAAAATTGGGTTATTCCCCAAAAATTGAATGGGCACGCGACAAGAAATAAATTAATAAACAAAAAGTTCTGATTGAAAAATCAATCAGAACCCTGTTCGTGGAGCTAAGGAGACTCGAACTCCTGACCCTCTGCTTGCAAAGCAGATGCGCTACCAGCTGCGCCATAGCCCCATTTGAAAGAATGATGTCATTCTATCGTGGGCCCGGGAGGACTTGAACCTCCGACCTCATCCTTATCAGGGATGCGCTCTAACCACCTGAGCTACGGGCCCAACTCGTATGCCTAAAACATACAAGTAGTTACATTAGCACAGACACAGAAAATGTCAAACCGCAACACGCCATAAAAAGAAAACAGCGTGTTGCGGTTTGAATCAAAAAAATTAAACAGAGAATAATTAATCAAGATGGCTACGCATGAACCACTGGAACTTTTCCAACTGTTGAACATGATCTTGAATAATATTTGAGCTAACTAAATCAAGCTCATCAAGTTCCGCGATAGCCTTGCGATCGTCTGCAATCATATCGTTATAGTACTCAATAAGTGCTTGCAAATACTCCTTTGTAGACTTGCGACCAGTCAAAGCAAAACGCTTCCATGTGCGAGCTGCAACAACATCGTCTGCGCGGCCAAGTGGAGAGCCACCCAAAGTTGCAATTCGCTCAGCAGTTTCATCCGCCTGCGCCAAAACTTCAGCAACCTGCGGATCAAGCATTTCGTGCACAGCAATAAAATCTGGGCCAGTAACATTCCAATGCGCATGCTTAAGCACCAAAGCAGCCTCCTGCTCGTGGCTTAAACGATTCTGTAAAATGGCAACAGCCTTTTCACTGGCCGCTTCGTCGAGACCTGGCAAAATATGCAACAAAGCCATGTTCTATCCTTCCTTAGGTTTGTTAATACCGTTATTATTCTACTGCTATGGCTTAAACTACGCACGGCGACGCACTTCAATCGTCGCAATACGCCTACCATCAACCGCAGTTACAGTCATATCGTAACCATCCGCATCATGCAAAACAGCTCCAACACTTCCCATTGAGCCAGTATGCGCTAAAAAGTAGCCTGCAACAGTCTCATACGGACCGTCCTCAAGCTCAATGCCGGTAATGTCAGCAAAATCTTCAATGGTCATACCGCCATCAATTTTTGCAACACCATTTACAAAAGCAGTTGTTTTATTCACATTATTTTGCTCAGTTTCACCAGGCAAATCATATTCATCGCGAATATCTCCAACTAGCTCTTCTGTCATGTCCTCGAGCGTAACAATACCGTCAGTTCCACCATATTCATCGATGACAACAGCCAAATGAATACCACGTTTACGAAGAAGTTCCAGGCTCGGCAATAGTTTGGAAGTTCCAGGAAGACTAATTCCTTCGCGAGTTACATCTGCAACAGTTTTTGCATTTGGATCACGCACATCTAGCAAATCACGAACATGCACAAAACCTATAACATCATCAAAATCTTTGCCAATAACAGGGTAGCGAGAATACGGAAGCTCACGAATTTTCGCGGCAGCTTCTTCAAGGCTCAATGAACCATCCAAAAACTCAACATCAGCACGAGGACGCATTACTTCAGCAACAATAGTTTCAGACGCATCAAACACATCATCCAAAATAGTGCGCTCATCTTGACTTAAACGCTTATTGCTATTGACAAGCACGCGCAATTCTTCGTCAGAAACTTCGCTTTCCTTCTCATTAGGATCAAAGCCAAGAATGCGCACAAAACCGTTAGTATTCTTTCCAATAAGCCAAATTAAAGGCTTGCAAATCTTTGAGAAAACATCAACCGCCGGCACAACCGCTCGCGCAATCTGCTCAGCACGCTGCATAGCAATACGTTTTGGAACTAATTCAGAAATAACAATAGAACAGTAAGAAATAACAAGAGTTAGAAAGATTGTTGTAAGTGGACCAGCAACGTGCGAAGAAACACCCCATGAACATACAACCGGCACAACATACGGAGCTAAAGCAGACTCACCAAACGATGCAGAAAGAAAGCCAGAAAGAGTTACTCCAATTTGTAGAGCAGATAGAAAAGTGTTAGGATCGCGGGCAATTTTTGCAACTCTAGCACCACGCGCATCCTGCAATTCCATGCGATCAATTTGCGAACTTCTCAAGCTCACTAAAGCTAATTCGGTTGCCGCAAATACGGAACCAAATAGCAAAAAAATCATAATGAGTAGAATATTAAAACCAATCGCCATACTTGTTATCTTAGTTTACTTCTATGCGATATCAACAATTCTAAAATAATTATCACCATTAACGAAGATAAATTATTTATGGGCGATAAAAATATCCAGTTGGAGCTTGAGCTGTTTGCATTGATATAACGTGCAGCACAACTCCAGGATGCTGATATCCAGGAATGCCAATATTGCCTCTAGAAACGCGTGCACGAACACGCACCCATTCATGATCTTGAATTTCGCCAATATTTGATTTTTCGGCAACTAATCCAAACGGAGACATGTCGAGAATACAGCATGACATAAGCTGACGAGATACCCTAAATTGATTTGCATTCAACGTAGAATCTCTGCTGACAAAACCTGTAAGAGTAATCGCGTATCCATCATATTTTGCAGCATTATGATCGATTTCGTCATACCAGGAGCCGAAATCATCATCATCAACTGTTATCTCATGAGATTTTTCATACAATCCTGGCAAAGGATAATTTTGGCTACGAATAGCAATAGCACGACCGCCAGCATACTGGTCGAATCCATCTACACTAATATTTTGAGCGTAACGCAAAGGAACAATAATAAGTAGCGCAGGAACAACGAAAGCTACAAACATACGCCAAACATCGCGCGAAGAAACAGAAAACCATCCAATCGCAGCACATATAGACAAAATAAATAGCAAAATAGCAGTAATTAACAAATAATAATATGCTCTAGGCGTAGTAAAAAGCGTATATCTACCGCTTAAAGTAACTTTCGCAATTATGACTGCAAAAAATAGCAATAAAATAGCTTCTACCAATTGAGCTAAAGTGATTTTTTTACAAGCATTATGCTCAACACATTTTTGCTTTTTCATGCGATGAACCCCCAAGCCCAGTGAGCTAATAATGACGCTAGGAAGCACGCAAAAGCAATAGTTAATGTTAAGCGCCACACAAATTTACCACAGCAATCCTCAACGAGCATAAGCGTATTCTTTAAATCAAGCATAGGACCAAACAGCAGAAATACTAGCACCGACGACATAGGCAATGATGTTGCTAAACTTCTTGCAATTACAGCATCTGAGCTGGAGCATAGAGAGCTTGCGTACGCAATAGCCATCATTACAGGAATAGCAATGAAAACATTACTCACTTGCACGCGAGAAGCAGGATCAGCTCCGAGCCATGCGCGAATTACAGAAGCAACTATAGTTCCACATACAATAATTGGAATTAATTTTATTAAATCCTGATGTATATGCTGCACATATTTGCGAATTTGCGCAGAAATACTATGCTTTTCAATATTATTTTTTGTGAGATTACTTTCGTTATTCAATTCGCAAGAACAATGTAAAGAAGATTCGCTTTCTACTAAAATTTTCTTACGCAAAATATTGGTTTTCGAAGGGAATATAACAAAACTTAATCCAACTAATAATGCAATACCAACACCTAGAGCAATACGCATAATAGCAACAGCTGGAGCGTCAGAAAACGCATAAAATGTTGCCAATACAGATACTGGATTTACAACAGGAACTGCACATAGAAAAGTTATGGCGCACGGCAATGGTAGTTTTCTTGCAACTAAACGAGAAAACGTTGGAACGACTACACAATCACAAACCGGCATACAGACGCCGGCTAATATGGCAGCCAAGAAACCATTTGCTGTAGATTTTGGAACATGTTTCTCAATAAAATCAGCAGTTACCCAAGTTTCTACTGCAGCAGAAACAAGCACACCTATGAGCGTAAAAGGTATAGCTTGTAGCAACAATCCGGAAACACCTCGAATTGTTGTATCAACGAGAAACCAAGGATGTTGCCCTTGTAAAGCAGGAGCAGCTGCAATAATAAAAGCTACTAAAGGAGCTCCGACAAGCAAGAAAAGATAGTTCGCAGAATTAGCGGAATTTGCAGAATTTGCAGAATTTGCATCAAGCGTATCTTTAGATGATTGATTCATATCTGTAACCTAACAACGTATTAATAATTCTGTTAAAAATGCGACTACATGCTACTTAGCATGAAAGAACCTCTACTAAACCATCACTCATTCTATACCTAGCGCCAACTAGCATAAGGTTATCGTTAAAAGCGGCTTCACGAATAATTTGAGATTTATCGCAAATTTCAGCCAACATATTAGACACGTGAATGCGCTCAATATCGTCCGTGCTCAAGTCTTCTTCAATACCTGCGAGCGCAGCCGGCCCTAAAGAACGAAGCAATATTGACCCGCTAGACTCAATTATTTCGCTTGTTTCATCTTCGCCGTATTTAGAAACCAGCTTTTGCACATTCGGCAAAACGGCTTGTACAGCACCGCAATGCTCGTGTCCAAGAACAACAAGCACTTTTACTCCCAAATCGCTTACAGCGTATTCTAAAGATGCAATTACAGCATCATCAAGCACTTCGCCTGCAGTGCGGACAGAAAAAATATCACCTAAACCAGCACCAAACACAAATTCTGGAGCCACGCGCGAGTCAGCACAGGAAAGAACAACAGCTCCAGGATGCTGACCTTCAATAAGAGATAATCTCGTTTCTTCACTAAGTCCATGGCAATTTAATGAGCCTTCTGCAAACTTACGATTACCAGCTAGCATCGCGCTCCACACAGATGTAGCCAAAAGTGAATCTTCTTTTAAAAGATCTTCTTTGACTGTCTCGTGCATTATTACCTCCTTGTATTGATGCGCTTGCGCAAAGATGACAAATACAAGCTATCAACAAATTTTGAAAAACACTTCGACTTATAAAACATATTCTATCGTTACTGTGTTAAATAGAAAATATGCTATAAAAGCTAACAAAATTTATAAAATATGATTATAAAAAGAAAAGCCAACGCACAGCTAATAAAGCAGTACGAAGGCTTTTCTTAATCACATAAACTTATAAAATCATCCAGTATTCTGCAAGCCTGCAGCAACACCAGAAACAGTGCAAAGAATAAGGTAGATGAACTCTGCCTGTTGGCTTTCGCTAAGCTCTTCTTTGTCTACCTTGTTGCGAAGCTTGTGCAATGCAAGCGACTGGATTACAGACAGCGCGTCAACATAAGGCGAGCGCACGCGGATTGCCTGACCGAGCACGTGACGATGTTGCAAAGGCCACTTGTCGTCAACAATTTGCAAAACCCACTTGCGAGTAAGCTGCATTTCTGAAAGTACTTTATCACTCAAATCTTCGCGATCTCCAAGGCTTAAGTACATGCGAGCAATACGCTCATCCGTTTTAGCCAAAGACATCTCAATATTGTCAATAAAAGTACTAAACAGCGGCCACTCTTCGTAAGCGCGACGCAAAGTTTCCAAATCGCCAAACTTTTCGCAAGCAGTACCCAATCCGTACCATGCTGCTAAGTTAATGCGAGCCTGAGCCCAGGAGAACACCCACGGGATTGTGCGCAAATCATCCAACGACTTCGCACCCAAACCGCGCTTAGCTGGGCGAGAACCGATTGGAAGCAAACCAATCTCACTAAGCGGCGTAACCGTAGAGAACCATGGAGTAAAGTCATCCGTTTGCAGCAAATCAAGGAAACGCTCATGAGCTGCAACATCAAGTTTTGCAGCCATATCCGCATACTTCTTCGTCATATCAGTGTTAGTTTTCTCAACACTTGGCGAAGACTGAAGCAAAGTTGCAGAAGCAACGGATTCAACGTGACGAATAGCAAGAATTGGATTGCCATATCGTGCGAAAATAACTTCGCCCTGCTCAGTAAGCTTGAAGCGGCAGTTGACGGAACCAACTGGCTGAGCAAGCACTGCACGGTTTGCAGGACCGCCACCGCGACCAACAGCACCGCCGCGGCCGTGGAACAGTGTCAAATCAATATCGTGCTTCTTAGCCCACTTAGCAATGCGCTCCTGAGCAGAATGCAAAGCAAGCGTTGCGGAAGTAGGACCAGCATCCTTGGAAGAATCCGAGTAGCCAAGCATAACTTCCATCTTGCGGCCAGTAGCCTTAAGACGAGCTTGCACTTCAGGAATTTTAATAATCTCCTCAAGCACATTTACAGAGTTTTGCAAATCTTCCAACTGCTCAAACAGCGGAATGACGTCGATTGTTGGCGCATCCTGTGGGTGAGCGAAAGCAAGACGATTTAGCTCAAATACGTCACGTACATGCTGAGCAGATTTTGCGAAGGAAATAATATAACGTCGAGCAGCGCGCATACCGTTGCGCTTTTGAATTGCTCCTAAGGCGCGGAACGTATCGAGTACTTCACGAGTCATTGGCTGAAGCGGACCGCGTTCGCCATGCAATCCATGTTCGCGAATATCTTCCAAAGCGCGAGAATGCACGAGAGAATGCTGACGGAATTCCATTTCAACCATGTGGAATCCAAAGGTTTGCGCTTGCCAAATCAAATCCTGCAAAGGACCATATGCAGCACGAGGATCTCCGCCTTCTGCCAAAGAGCGTTGCACAATTTGCAAATCCTCAATGAAATCTTCGCAAGAATGATACATCAAATCCGTATCGCGGCTAATAGTGCGATGCAAACGGTCAGCCATTACCAACATTACTGCACGATGTGGCTCACTATTAGAAACGTCTGAAGCGTTTTCTGTAAGCTGTTCGCTCATTTCGCGCTGACGATTCCATAATTCAAGCAACTCCACGCTTGGAGGAGTTGTGCGAGTTTCCATAGTTAAGCACTTGCCAACTTCGCGCGTGCGATTCTCCAAAGCTGCAAGCACGTGATCGCTAAACTTTCGAGCGACTTGACGGCTCACTTTAGCTGTCACATTAGGATTGCCATCTCGATCTGAACCAATCCAGCTTCCTGGATGGAAGAATGCAGGGCAACGCGGAGGAACTAATCCAGCCTTCTTACCAAGCAGCCAATCGTCAAATCGACGATACACGACTGGAATCGTGTCAAACAAAGTGGCGTCAAAAATGTCAAGAATAGTATCCGCTTCTTCAACCGGAGTCGGCTTCTTTAAAGCAATCGGAGAAGTACGAAGAAGCGCATCAATTTCGTTATAGAGACGACGATAATTTTCGCGCTTATCAGATCCACCTAAACGATGATGTTCGCTTAATAATTGCGAAATTCTGCGAATCTTACCTGCAACGGCTTTACGACGAGCTTCGGTTGGGTGCGCGGTAAATACAGGATGAAACTCAAGCTTTGCAAGCAATTCTTTCGCTTCAGCAGGGCTCATTTCAGTGAGCAACTTGTGATAAGCACAAGTTAGTTCGTTAACTGGATCAACAGGCAATGAATCTTCAACTTCACATTCACGCTGATGAAGTACAGAAACACGATAATTTTCCTCGCACAAATTTGCCAAGTGGAAATATGTTGCGAAAGCACGAGCTAAAAGCTGCGTATCGTGCAAATTCATTCCGTTGAGCCTGCTAACAGCTTTACTTAAGCCATCATCTGCAGTTACTTTTGCGTCTACCATTTGCGCAAAATGAGCCGCACTAGCTTCTACAGCATTCAAACGCACATCGTCGAATACTGCTAATAATTTTTCATCGAATTCGCCAAGAACATCGCGAAGAATATGCAAGCACAAATCCATGTCTTGCTTAAGTGATGCTGGAAGGTCACGCTCCTCTGGGCCTTTTCGCCCTAAACCAGACGTAACAATAGTTGCGTCTGCCGGAGTAACCTGCTGATTTTCTGTTGCCATCAGACCTCCTTACGCCAGACTAAGGTTGCTTGGTCGTCTGACTTCCGCAGCTCCTCCGCGGTTATGTAGGTCAGAAGTTGCAAGCCCACAGCCTTGTTTCCAGCGAGATACCAAGTTAATTGTGAAACTACCACCGGACGTAGTAAAGAATGCTGATTTATCAACAAAATATAACTCGGCAACGGGGTTGCGTATACTAAAAAATTGTGAGTACAGCAGAGAATAATATTGAGAATAATGAATACGACAACAGCATCAACAACTGCGATTGCGATAAGCCTGAAATTCTTTCGACTGGTCATATAGTCGGAAAACCTTCTGGGCGTTTTCATACTCATGCTATTCCACTCGATATGGACGATGTTGAGCGAGATTGGGATAAGCCAGTTACACAAGCAGGAATTGCTGCAAAATCGAGTATTATTATTCGCGTCGGTGCGCTCGGCTTAGGAGCAGGCACAGGAAGCTACCGAGTTCGCGAGCTTATGCACAGAATCGGCGAACCAATGGGTGTACATGTGCGCGCGGACGTGAATCTCACAGATATTGAAGCAACTTGTACTGATAAGCATGAGCGAATTACTGAAGTTGTAGATCTTCCAACCACAGGTGTTAACACTGAGCGCATTTGGCTTCTAGAACATTTTGCAGATTGGTTTAACGTCAAGCTTGGAAACGATTCTTTATATCACTCTAAAGCTGCTGTTTCTAAGGAATTAGTTGACACATTGCAAGCGAGCGACGACGAACATACCATTGTACAAACAGCTAAGCAGTCTGAAGAAAATGCTACTAAAATTGCAAAAAAGAAAGCGTTGCAAGAAGCTATAAAAAAAGAAAAACCACGCGGCATTTTTGCATTACAGCCAGAAAGTGCTTATGCTGAACATTTTTCACACGTAAACACATCCAGTAGTAATGGCGAGCCTAAAAATAATCATCCTCTTACGGTTAGAGAAGTACATGACCGTCTTGATTTGATTAAAAATAGGAAACCGCTATACAAACCGTGGTTTGCTGGTCTTGCTTCGGCAGTTGCTTGCGCATCCTTTGCGTTCTTGCTTGGCGGCGGCATTTACGACATGATTGGTGCTTTTATTGGAGCAGGAATCGGTCACTATATTCGTCGCAGAATGTTTATGAAGCATCTAAACCAGTTTGTAGTTACATTCGTAGCTGTTGCAATAGGTGCACTATCATGCATTGGGGCTTTACGTCTTATTGGCTTCTTTGACCCTAGCGCGCTCAATCATACAACTGCATATATTGGCTCAGTGTTGTTTGTTATTCCTGGATTCCCTCTTATTACAGGCGGTTTAGATATTGCAAAAATTGATTTCCCTTCAGGAATTCAACGACTTTGTTACACAATGGCTATTATTTTGATGGGAACTCTTGCGGGATGGACAGTTGCAAGCCTTGTACATCTCAATCCTCAAGGCTTCCCTCCTCTCGGATTAAATCCTTGGCTTAACGCAGTTCTTCGACTTATTACAGCTTTTGCCGGAGTATGGGGCTTCTCAGTTCTATTTAATTCTCCACAACGAATGTGCTTAGTTGCTGGCGTTATTGGCGCTATTACTGACACATTGCGTTTAACTATGACAGATTTTGGAGTTGCTGCCGAAATTGCAGCTTTCAGCGGTGCTTTATTGGCAGGTTTGCTAGCTTCTGCTTGGAGAACTATCGTTCGTCACGGATTAGCGCCTCAATATTTGGGTTATCCACGAATAGGTCTTACGGTTCCATCTATCGTAATTATGGTTCCTGGACTTTATATGTATCGCGCAATGTTTTATCTTGGTCAATTTCACACGCTTCCAGCGTTAGACTGGACTTTCCGCGCTTTCATGGTAATTATTTGCTTACCTATTGGTCTTGCTGTAGCACGCGTTATTACAGATAAAAGCTGGCGTTACGACGTGTGATGTTCTAAGTTTCAGTTCGTTAATTTTTAACAAAAAGCCGCTTACAAGTTTTCTTGCGAGCGGCTTTATTTTTTATTAATTTACTTATTGAAATTTAATTAATACTTCATTCCCATAGCATCTCGCACTTGGGAAAGCGTTTCTTCTGCAATAGCATTTGCACGCTTATTGCCATCATGCAAAATGTCTCGAACAGTATCCATATCTTTTGCAAGTTCTGCACGACGCTCACGGTGAGGTGCCAAGAAATTATTTACATTTTCAATTACGTAAGCTTTCAATGCGCCAGCACCAGCGTTACCAATTTCTTCAGCAATCTCTTTAGGATCCCTACCTGTAACTAAACCTGCAGTAGTAAGAAGTGCAGAAACTTGCGGACGAGTTACTGGATCAAAAGTAATCATCCTCTCAGAATCAGTTGGACTCTTCTTAATTAATTTGGCAGTTTCTTCGGCAGTAGCCCCGAGCATAATCGAGTTACCGTAAGATTTGCTCATCTTTCGTCCGTCCAATCCTGGAATTTCAGGAGCATCAGACAAAATTGCTGCTGGCTCTGGGAACACTGGATTCTTTTTTGCGTATCTCTCATTAAAACGACGCGCAATTGTACGAGTGATTTCAACATGCGGCAAATTATCTTTACCAATCGGCACAACATTAGCTTTACAGAACAAAATATCGCAAGCCTGGTGCACTGGGTACGTAAGGAGCAATCCGGTTAAAGCATGTCCAGATGATTCCATTTCCGACTTTACAGTAGGATTCCTGTGTAATTCTGCTTCTGTAACAAGCGAAAGGAAAGGCAACATAAGCTGATTTGCTGCAGGAACTGCGGAATGAGTAAATATCATTGTTTTTTCAGGATCAATTCCGGCAGCCATATAATCCAGCACTAAATTCAAAACATTATCTTCAATATGCTCAGTGGTGTCACGATCAGTAATTACTTGATAATCTGCAATAATAATATTGGTTTTTACTCCGCGCTGCTGCATTGCAACACGCTCACGAATAGATCCAAAATAATGTCCTAAATGCAAACGACCAGTTGGGCGATCTCCAGTAAGCATAGTAAAAGACGAAGGGCTAGCTTGTAACTTTTCAAGCGTTGCATCTGAACGTTTACGCGCTGCAAGGAAGCTTGCGCTCATCTCATTACCAGCAGCTGTAACCTGTGCTTCTTCCGGCATTTTAGGCTCCTTAATTGTGCGTATTTTTACGCTGAAAATATGGCTTTTATGGTAAAAGTTTACACAGACAATATACTCGGTTGCGGTTAAGTGGTACGCTCTTGTGTGATGAACTGATTGTTACTTAATTTTTAGAGGGGGTCAGATGGGCCGCGGACGACAGAAGGCAAAGCAACAGAAAATTGCCCGTAAGCTCAAATACCTGACGACCGATACGGATTATGACGAGCTTGCTAAGGAACTTAATTCCAGCGAACCCGGACAAGGATCCTTCGATCCATTTGCGTCGAGCGAAAGCTATGAGGAAGATACATATCTTCCAGAAGAGAATGACACAGATCAAGAAAATGATGTCGTTGATGCTTCAAACGAAGATGATTTAGACGAGTATGCCAAGTGGGCTGCGGAAGCAGCTGCAAAAGCCGTTAGCAGCGAAAACTCTTCTACAAACTCGGGAGCGCACACGCCAGCGCATCATCATATCCCTATGCCAATTCCAAACTTCATACACAAACACGACAATTAAAAATTAAATTTATTAAAATTATTTTATTTACGTATCCTGGGCATTCGAAATACTGTTTGCCCAGGATATTTGTAAATACACGCTGTAAATACGCAATTAAGCTACAATAAAGTCAACTTACAGCGGCAAAATATCGCTTAAATCATCACGCTCGCCAATTGCACTTATGTTGCCAAAGTCCTGTTCCTGATGCCATTTAGTAACACCACTCGCTAATCTAAGCCATACTTTAGGCTCAAGTTCAATAACATCTGGCGGTGTGAGATTATGCGGATCCGAAGCTGGTCCTTCCAAAATTTTTACTGCACCAAAAGGCGCAACCCTTACTTCTACTGCGCACCCAGGCACTTTATTCTCAAGAAGATATAGCGAATATCTAACCGCTAAAGCTTCGTCGTTTAAAGAGATATTTAAAATATTACTATTTATTTGCATGGCTTCTATGCCATTGCCAAGTGCTTTAATAGCAGATTCACGCCAGAATTGCCAAGCACATTGTCCTCGTTTTATATCTCGTTCAAGTATTACTGACATATTTTTATTATCTTCTAAACAACCTACTTTCAGCAATATATTTGTATTAAGACGTTATATACAAATATTTAAAGGGATTAGGTTGTGGTATTCTCGGGGTTATCGTGTGCATTCACATGCCTCTTGTAGTTATCTTCAAAAGTTATCTGCAAAATGGTGATGGTTTAATTGCCTAAACACAAAGTTTTAGGCTGCACACTTTTAGGAAATATATCAAACGGCACAAGGAGTCAAATATGACTAAACACGTCGCGCCGAAAGCCAAAACTACTGCGACGGCATTTGCCAAAGAACTTCAAGAGCACCTCAAGTACACCCAGGGTGTAACGCCAGAGCAGGCCACTACGGCAGATGTGTATGTTGCCGCTGCTACCGCAGTTCGTCGTCACTTGATGGACTCTTGGATGCAGACTCAGCATGACATGGTTAATGGCAACACCAAGGCTGTGGGCTATTTGAGCGCAGAGTTCTTGATGGGTAAGCAGCTTGAGAACGCTTTGTTGAACGCTGGTCTTACTGACCAATTCAATAAGGCTGTTACTAAGCTTGGCTTCGATCCAAAAGCTGTTATCGATGCCGAGTATGAACCAGGTTTAGGTAACGGCGGTTTGGGTCGTCTCGCAGCCTGCTTCATCGATTCACTCGCCTCTATTGGCGTTCCAGCATTTGGCTACGGCATCCAGTATCGTTACGGCATCTTCAAGCAGCGCTTTGATGAAGAAGGTAAGCAGGTTGAAACCCCTGATTACTGGCTTAGCAACGAAGAGCCATGGGGTCACATTGATTATGGTCGTGACCAGCGCGTCAACTTCGGTGGTGAAGTTGTAGAGGAAAACGGCAAGCGCGTTTGGAAGCCAGCTTGGTCTGTTCGCGCAGTACCAGTTGACTACATGGTTCCAGGTTATAATTCTGGTCGCGTAAATACTCTTCGTTTGTGGACCGCTAAGTCTTACGATGAGTTTGATTTGCTCACCTTCAACAAGTCCGAGTACTTGGATGCTGTAAAGCCACAGGTTGCAGCAGAAAACATTTCTAAGATTCTTTACCCAGAAGATTCCACTCCAGAAGGTAAGGCTTTGCGTCTTGAGCAGCAGTACTTCTTCGTAGCTGCTTCTATTCATGATGCAATCCGCGTATTCTACCCAGGTCAGGATAAGCCGGATCTCACTACCTTCCCAAGCAAGATTAACTTCCAGTTGAACGACACTCACCCAGTTATCGGCATTCCAGAGCTTATGCGCGTTCTTATGGACGAGTACGGCTACGATTGGAACACCGCTTGGGGTATCACCACCAAGACCTTCAACTACACTTGCCACACCTTGCTTCCAGAAGCTTTGGAAGTTTGGCCAGCCAAGCTTATTGGCGAACTGTTGCCACGCCACCTTGAAATCATTCAGGGCATTAGCGAGCAGTTCCGCAACGAGCTTCGCGGTAAGGGCGTTGCTGAGGATCAGGTTGAGCGCATGCGCATCGCTACCGACGCTGACGAAAATGGCGAAGGTGCTGTAGTTCGCATGGCTTACTTGGCTACCTACGGCGGTTCTTACGTTAACGGTGTTGCTGAACTTCACTCTGAGTTGTTGAAGGATGTCACTTTGAAGGACTTCTCCAGCGTTTACCCAGATAAGTTCAAGAACGTTACTAACGGCGTAACTCCTCGTCGTTTCGTGCGCTTGAGCAACCCACGCATGTCTGCTCTTATTACTGAGGGCTTGGGCACAGACGCATGGCAGGGTAATTTGGAGCTTCTCGAAGGCTTGAAGCCATTGGCTGACGACAAGGCGTTCGTTAAGAAGTTTGCTGAAGTTAAGAAGCAGAACAAGCTTGCCTTCGTTGATTTCGCAAAGCAGAAGTATGGCTTTGAGATCAACCCAGACACAATGTTCAACACCATTGTTAAGCGTTTGCACGAGTACAAGCGCCAGTCCATGAAGATCCTCCAGGTTATCTCCACATACGCTGGAATCAAGAATGGCACAATCGACGTAGACAAGATGCTTCCACGCACCGTGTTCTTCGGCGCTAAGTCTGCTCCAGGCTATGCTATGGCAAAGCTTACGATTCAGCTCATCAACAATGTTGCTCGCGTTGTGAACAACGACCCAGCTTGCAAGGGCAAGCTCGCAGTGTTCTTCCCACCAAACTACAACATTGAACTTGCTATGAACTTGATTCCTGCAACCGATTTGGATGAGCAGATTTCTCAAGCTGGTAAGGAAGCTTCTGGCACTGGTAACATGAAGTTCGCTTTGAACGGTGCTTTGACTGTTGGTACTCTCGATGGTGCAAATGTTGAGATTCGCGAGCGCGTTGGTGCTGAGAACTTCTTCCTCTTCGGCATGACCGTTGACGAGGTTGAGAAGCTCTACGCTGAAGGCTATGATCACGGCGGCTCCCGTAAGTACTATGAATCTGATCCTCGCTTGAAGACTGCTGTGGATATGGTTGCTGACGGCACCTTCTCCAACGGCGACAAGAGCGTGTATGAGCCACTCGTTAACGATTGGCTTACCCATGATTACTTCATGGCAATGGCTGACTTCAGCTCTTATATGGATATTCAGGCTCAGATTGAGGAAACTTACCGCGATCCAATGAAGTGGGCTCGCATGGCAGTCTTGAACGTAGCCAACTCTGGTTACTTCTCTTCTGACCGCTCTATCGAAGATTACCTCGATCGCATTTGGCACACTGGTGCTCTTCCAACACCTGTTGCTGAGTAATTGAGTATTCTCCAATAGCAATACATAGAAAATAAAAGGCGGAGGCTGTTAATCAGTTTCCGCCTTTTTGTGTAGATTTTAGTTAAATTGCATGTAAGACAAACGCTTTTGTTTGCAACAATTCTTTAGTAATTACAAATAAAGGCGACTACGAATATACGCAATCGCCTTTATTTTGGACTGTATAAAGCAAATGTCACTTATGCCTCGGCGGCAGGAGTATCGTTAGCTTCTTTCTCTTCTTTTTCTAACCCTAGGTCAATTGGCGAAGAACTGTTCTCCCATGGTTCCTCCCAAGGGTCATAATCAGGATTATGCTGCTTGTACACATACAACGCAGCAATACCTGCGAGCAGTGCTCCGAAGAGCAGTGCAAAGAACTTCCAACCGCCAGAGGATCTGTTCTCCATGATGGCTCCTTTCCGGTTAAGCTGACCTGCTCGTCCAAGTCAACAATCTATACCGCTTTTTGTCGCGTAATAACTATCATAGTTGCTTTTCTTCAGAGTTGCATCTTTTTTAAATAATGTTATTGATTAAATTTGTGAAGTAAAACCGATATCATAAGCATATGCACAACTTTGATATTAAAAATATTTTAAATAATATAAGACTTCGTTTTAACACAACCACAGCCATTTTAGTATATTCATGCATTTTTATTTGGATATTGGAAATGATACTGAACTTTGCATATCCAAATTATTATTCGACTCTAATAAGCTATACTGCGTTTCTTCCAATTACTGCGTTACAAACACCTTGGACTTGGTTCACATCAATGTTTGTTCACGCACCAAATTTAACCCATATTTTCTTCAATATGCTATGTCTTTGGTCGCTCGGAGTTGAATTAGAACGATTCTTCGGTAAATGGAAGTTTTTTGGATTGTATTTAATATCCGGCTTTGGTGGAAGCGTAGCTGATATTGTATGGTGCAAACTCACTAATAATTGGTTCGTTGCTTCATACGGTGCTTCGGGAGCTATTATGGGGCTTATAGGTGCACTTCTCGTAGCACAATGGCGACTAGGAGAAAACATGCGAGGAACAATTATTTGGATTGCTATTACTCTCGCTATGCCAGTCATTGTGCCTAATATCGCTTGGCAATCACACGTTGGAGGCTTAGTTTCTGGTACCGCAATTGCAGCATTGCTCGGAGTACAAAATCCGCTACTTAAAAAAGCTTCGTTTAATACGCGTTTCTTAGTATATTTTGTATCACTATTTGCTATTCTCACTGCTTGTGCAATGTTTTGTTTGAAGGCATAATTTGTTAAATTACACGTGTGTAGTTTTCCACCAATGTGCACAGGATTGTGTATAAGTTGTGCCTAAATTGGTGACAACTATATAAGTTATCCACATAGTTAATCACAAACGTTGATAACTTGCCTTTTTTGAACCTGTGCACAAGTGTATAAGAGTTATCCACAATTTAAGTTTTTTGTGGACTAAACTATCGACTACATAATTTTAATCTTTACTTGCTCTAAAATTTTCTACACCTCAACAAGGAATGAGATTCATGCCTACACTTCAAGTTCCAAAAACAATCGAACCAGCAAACGCTTCTACACTCACTTTTATTAAAGAAAACGCACAATTGTCACCAAGCAAAGCTGCTCTTAAAGCACCACGCAACGCAAATATCGACATACCTTTTGCAATTAACCAAATAGCAGGTAGGCAGATCGCGCAACAAAAACTGCCAAAATGGGCTTCCTGCAACGAAGTTATATACCCTGCGCATATTTCTATGGAACAGTGTTCTTCTCAATCAACAGCACAATACAAGGCAAATGTTGCAAAAGAATTACTCAACAAATTAAATTCAGAAAATTTTAGTAGCACACTTGTGGATCTTACTGGCGGCTTTGGCGTTGATTGCGCAATAATGTCTGAAGTTTTCGATTCTGCTATTTGTATTGAACAGCAAAACGAACTTTCTAGCATTGCACATCACAATATGAATGCACTTGGTATTACAAACGTAAAATGCTACAACAACAATAGTCTTGATGCACTCAAAAATATTCCTAAGTCAACGATAATATACGTCGATCCAGCTCGTCGTAACAAACAAGGATCTCGCACATACGCTATTGAAGATTGCACTCCAAACGTATTAGATCTTAAAAATCAATTGCTCACTAAAGCAGAAATAGTGATTATTAAACTTTCTCCAATGCTTGATTGGCACAAAACAGTTAGCGATTTTAGTGGCAATGTAGAAGCCGTACATATAGTCGCACATAGTAACGAGTGCAAGGAACTATTGATAATACTCAGCAACTCTCAGCACACAAAAGTACCAGTATATTGCGCAAACGATGATCAGATAACTGTTGTACAAGCAACTTACAATACTTCAACAAATCAGGTATCAATACAGCCTGGGTCAAATGTTTTAAATAATAGAGAAGAAAATAATAAAAAAGATAAAATTTTAGATATAAATAACTGGCAAGAATGGTCGCAATACGTTTATGAGCCAAATGCAGCAATCATGAAAGCTGGCTGTTTTTCATTGTTAGAAACTCAATACAATATACAACAAATCAGTGCGAATAGTCATGTTTACGTATCGGAAGAATACTACTCAGAATTTCCAGGAAAAATATGGAAAATTGAAAATATATGCAGCATGAATAAACGAGAAATAAAACAAACTTTTGCTGATATTACTCATGCAAATATTGTTACTCGTAACTTTCCAATACCTGTAGAAGCATTGCGCAAAAAATTAAACTTACAAGATGGCGGAAATACAAGAATTATTGCAACAACTGATAGCAATAAAAATCATATACTTATTCGCGCCGCAGCAGCAACAAAATAAAAAGTAGCTACGCAATATTTGCATAACTACTTTTAAAACATATTAAGCAGTTTGTTTTACAGACTAACGCCACCACATTGTCATAATGAATCCAGTCATTACTATTACTAATGCAATAACTAAATTCCATGCACCAATTCCAGGAATTGGAAGCACAGGGTTCAAATAATAAACAACAGCCCAAATTAATCCAACGACCATTAATGTGCAGAACAGCGGCACAAACCATGCAGCATTAGCTTTTGTGCCTTTAATGCTTTCTTCGACACGTCGCCTATTTTCAGCTTGTCTCTGCATCATTTGCTGAATCTGTGGAGAAAGCGCTGCTTTATCCGCAGTAGCATTCAACACTGCTTCAACTTCGTCCATAGGAACGCCATAAGTATTCTCATTTGACGTATCGCTCTTCTTTGCAGCGTCGTCAGCTGCAGTCGTGTGCAATTCTTCATCAGCCATAACTGTAACTCTCCAATCAATCGGCTACACGCTATAATAGTGGTTACACTCGAACGCGTGAAGGATGAAGATAAAATATGGCTAAGAGAACTGGGAAACATCGTGCTCAACACTCGCTGTTAAGCAGTTTTGCTGTTGCCGTTGCAGTATTTCTTACCGGCTATTTATTCGTTCTTAACTTGCGCGTAAACCGCTCTGCTTTTGTGACTTCTAATACGAGTCAAATGGTTGAAAGAAATTCACAGCGCACAAAAAATTTACGAGAAGATATAAAATCTTTAGATTCTAAAATTAATTTACTTAATAAAACGCTTGGTAGCAGCACTAGTGAAGGAAAAGAATCTTCTGATACTGGAAGTAGTACCGTACTTCCAAAACTTGAAGGACCTGGAATTGTTGTAACTCTTAACGACTCTCCTCTATGGAAAGGCGCAGTTAATGGTTCCGGAACATCCGGAACCATTAATGATTACGTAATCCACCAGCAAGATATTGAAGCTGTAGTAAATGCTTTGTGGCGCGGCGGAGCAGAAGCAATAACTATTCAGGATCAGCGAGTATTATTTAACTCCGCAGTTGTTTGTATTGGTAACGTTCTTATGTTGCAAGGTCATCAGTACTCGCCACCGTATAAAATATCTGCTATTGGTCCAATGGATAGCATGGTTGATGCTCTAAACAATTCACCAGCCATACACACCTACAAGGAGTATGTAAGTTCGTTTGGATTAGGATGGAAAGTGGAGAAAAAGAATAATCTGCGATTCCCTGAAGCATCGGCTTTGTTGCAACCATTAAGGTACGCAACAGTTCCTAAAGTGCTAAACAAATAAAATATGTTGCAAAGTCTTCATACATCAATAAAGGAGTAGCACACTATGCAATCTGCTAATATGCAGGAAGGAAAAACGAAGCGTAGCAGCTCGAATTTCTGGTGGCAAGCCGCTGGAATTATTGGCGAACTGTTGATAGCTTTTGCAGTTATTTGCGCATTGTACATTGCATGGCAAATGTGGTGGACTGGAGAGCAGGCTGAGCACACTCAAGTAGAGGCACGTCAAGCAATATCTTGGCAAAACCCAAAAACTGGTGATAAAACGAAGATTGCTTTACCACAGAATACTGACCCACCTGCTTTAAGCAAACCAAAGTCTGAAGACCTTGTAGCTCGTTTATACATACCACGTTTTGGAAATCAGTGGGAACGAAATGTTGTAGAAGGCATTACGCCAGACATCTTAAGCAAGCGTGGTTTAGGTCATTATCCAACCACACAAATGCCTGGTGCAATAGGTAATTTTGCAGTAGCAGGTCACCGAAATGGTTATGGTCAGCCATTGGGAGATGTAGACTTACTGAAGCCTGGCGACGCAATAGTAGTTCGCACAAAGGATTATTGGTTCGTCTATAAGTACACTTCTTACAAGATTGTTACACCAGATCACGGTGAAGTTATTGATGCAAATCCTGATCATCCTGGTGAGAAACCAACAAAACGTATGCTTACTCTTACAACGTGCGAACCTAAGTATACTGCTGCAACTCATCGCTGGATTAGCTACGCAAAATTCGCTTATTGGGCAAAGATTAGCGATGGCATTCCAAAAGAACTTTCTACTATTGATGAGCAAGGAAAAGTGAAGTTTATTAACAATGAGCAACAATCTCTAGTTTCTCGTCTTTCTTCACTAGTGCCAGTTATGGTGGTTGTTTTATTAGTGTATATGATGATTTTCGTAGCAGGAGCAATTGCTTGGCAATGGCCAGAACTTCGCGCTATTCATTCTGGATTAAAGAAAAAGCCTGATGCAAGCATTTTTGGCGGTCTTTTGCGCATACAACCAGGTATTACAGCGATTCGTTGGATTCTTTCGATTCTGATTTATTTCTTCATTGTATTAGCATTATTCCAGTGGATTTTCCCTTGGGGCGCATCTACAATTCCATTCCTTCAGCAGATGTCTAATTACTCAACAACTGTATGATAACGGGTTAAGTAGTAAGTTTTAAATATTCTTACGATTGCTTTAAAACTTACAAAATAAAAACATTTAAGGCGATTGCGTATGAAGCGCAGTCGCCTTTTGTTTATATTAATAAAATAAAAGCCTATAGAAACACATAAAATAACGCATTGCTGTAAAACTATGTCTAAATAAACAAACATATCTTAAACAGCTATTTTTTCGTTTTATCACATACTTTGCAACCTAATATAAGTCTATTTATGCAGATCTATTTTCACGCATCAATTTTTATAAGTAATATACGAATTTTATTAGAGATACAAACATTAGAGATACAAAAATGCTGCTTGTTCTACTTTTCTTGTAGAACAAGCAGCATATACATTATTTTTTACAGACTTAATCTAATACAAATCTAAATCAGTCTGAATCAGATGAAGAACCAAGGCTTGGACGTGTAACTAATGTAATCGCTTTGCCCTTCTCAACCTTGCTTCCTGCTTCCTCAGACATGCTCATGACTATATCGTCATCTTTTGCCATTGAATCAGATACTACTCTCAAACCTTTTGCTTCAAGTATTTTCTTCGCCTGTTTGAAGGTAACAGTACCAAGATCTATACTAGGAACTTCAACTTTCGAAGCACCTTGAGAAACATACACAGTAATAGAGCTGTGTGGTTTAACAGAGGAACCAGACGACGGATTTAGTCGAGTTACAGAACCTTCAGGCACATTATCTGAATCTTCCTTAACTACATCCGTAGTAAAACCAAAATTCTCTAATTGGCTAACCACAATGTCTTTGCTTTGACCAACAAGACCGTCAGGAATTTTAGTTAAACCGGATGCAATATATAAAGTAATTAACGTACCCTTATCAGCAAACGAATCTGCGTCAGGATCTGTGCGAGTTACATGATCTTTCTTAATATCTGCACTATCTTCTACTCGAACATTAGCAATCTTAAACCCAGCACGCTCAAGCATTTTACGAGCAGCTTCTTGCGTTTTACCACTTACATCTGGCACGCGAGTTGATTGTGGTCCAACCGAGAACCATACAGTCACCTTGGATCCAGAAGCAACATGCTCACCTCCACGCGGTGATTGCTTAGTAAAAGTTCCCTCAGGTTGAGAAGAATGATCATCTTCACGAATATCTGGAACCAAACCAAGTGCACGCAACTTTTCACGAGCAGCATCCTGCGTTGTTGTCTCCATAAATGTTGGAACTACAACATCTCCAGTAGCACGACTTCGATTGAGCATAAACAGCACACCCAGAAGAACTAATACTGTTACTAATACTCCAACTATAGATCCGATTACTACTCGTTTACGACGTTGCGCTTGCATTGTTGCTCTTTGTGACGCGCGCGTGCTAGGAGAAAATGCAATATTTGCAGATTCAACTTGACCAGTAATAGGATTAAACGATTGAGTTGCAGCACCATCTGTCATGCCCATAGCCATAGTTGCAGCATCCTGTTCAGCCTGCTTACGCGCCTTCATATTAGCTAAATCAGTCAATGGATTAAACGCTGCTGCAACAGGCACTCCGCCGTTCATAAACGCTAGAATGTCATTCTTAAACTCTGATGCTGTGGCATATCTATTTTGTCTATCTTTTGCCATTGCTTTAGCACAAATCTTGTCCCACATAGCAGGCATGCCTGGAACAAGTGTGCTAAGAGGTGTCGCCACTTCTGAAACATGCTGATATGCGATGGCAACAGCTGAATCTCCAATAAAAGGAGGACGTCCAGTTAGCATTTCATACAGCACACACCCTGCAGAATACAAATCAGAGCGCATATCTACTTGTTCACCACGAGCCTGCTCTGGAGACAAATATTGTGCTGTTCCAACAACACCTTGAGACTGTGTCATAGTTGTTGCAGAATCGTCAAGAGCACGAGCAATGCCGAAGTCCATTACCTTCACCATGCCCTGCTCGGAAATCATAATATTTCCAGGCTTAATATCGCGGTGAATAATACCCATTCTGTGTGAGTACTCTAAAGCATTGAGCACGCCAAGCATAACTTGTTCAGCGTCTCTCTGACTTAAAGCTCCATTCATTTTTAGAATATCGCGTAATGTTTTACCTTTAATGTATTCCATTACAAGATACGGTAAACGCTCTTCTAAGCCATTTTCTGCTATAACAGATTCTTCTCCAGAATCATAAATATTCACAATATTAGGATTGTTCATCTGCGCAATGGCATGCGCTTCCCTGCGGAATCGCGAAAGGAAAATCTCATCGTTCGCTAAATCAGAACGCATGATTTTCACAGCAACTGTACGACCTAAGCGCTTATCAACAGCAACACGCACTTCCGCCATGCCGCCGCGGCCAATAAGCTCCCCTAATTCGTATCGACCATTCGCTAATAAGGTGGGCATTGTGGTATTCATTGCTGCTCCTTGCGATCATTGGTATTAAAAATATTAATAATATTTACTTGGTTTTGCGGCATACTTTTAATACATCTTCGTTGTCGCAAATTTGTAGAAAGTACTCCTGTTGTATTGTTGAAGGCTGTTTCTTGATCTAGCAGTCTGCGCTCAATACGAGATAATACTTTCGACACAACTAATGCATCTTTTGGACGATCTTTTGGATTCTTTGCAAGCATAGACATAATAAACTGTTGTAATTGCAAATCAACATTTTCTGGCAAAGGTGGTACAGGATCATTAACATGTGCAGCAGCAATATCTACCGGCGTTGCTCCAGTAAATGGACGATGTCCGCACAAACCTTCATATGCCACAACACCTAACGAATAAATATCAGATTGTGCAGTAGCTTGTTCACCTTGTGCTTGTTCTGGAGAAATATATTGAGCTGTTCCAACTACCATGCCATCTTGAGTGATCTGTTCTTGGTCACTGGAATATGACACACCAAAATCTGTGATTTTCACATTGCCAGTATCAGAAACCATAATATTTGCAGGTTTTACATCGCGATGAATTACGCCATGAGAATGAGCTACAAAAAGTCCTCGAGCTGTTTGGATAAGAATAGGAAGTAACTTGGTAGGATCAATTATTTTTTCTTTATGATACAAATCTGCCAATGATTTACTTGGCACATATTCCATAATTAGGAATCCAATACCATCGTGCTCATAATAGTCAAATAATGCTGCAATATTAGGATGCGCTAAATTTGCTGAATTATGCGCTTCAGCACGAAGACGACGTAATTTTGCTTCAACGTTTACGGTATCTGTACGTAACGCCTTAATGGCAACAATTCGCCCAAGTTGAATATCAAAGCCTTTCCAAACTTCTCCCATACCGCCTTGAGCAAGGCGGCGATCAAGTCTATAACGATGATGAACTAACTGTCCTTCAACGAGTTTCATTGTTTAAGCGCCTCCTCCATCACTTGTCGCATAATAGGTCCTGCCGCGTAACTACCAAATGTACTTGTGTTATGTACTATAACCGCTATAGCTATTCTAGGATTTTCAGCAGGAGCAAATCCAATAACCCAACCATTAGCAGCTTGATTATACATTCCAATCTGTGCAGTACCTGTTTTAGCCGCAACATGAATATTAGGTAAAGCAAGATTAGGATTTTCTTTTGTAACAACAGCCTGCATCATAGAAGTTAATTTAGATGCACTGTCACTACTCATTACTTGGTTCATAACGGTTGGTCTAGTTTGTGACAATACTGACAAATCGCTAGATCTTACACAATCAACAAGAGTAGGCTTCATCAATGTTCCATTATTTGCAATAGCTGCCGCAATCATAGCGTTTTGCAAAGGTGTAACCTTTGCATCACCTTGACCTATTGATTCCAGAGCTAGTCTATCTGGAGTTGGCTTAATAGAAAAAGTAGATTTCACGGATCGTATTGGGAATCCAGTAGAATCAGAACCATCAATAGGCAGCGAATCGAAGAATCCAAACTTTCTTGCCTGCTTTACAATTACGTCAGATCCTAAAGAATTACCCAATTGAGCAAAAGCAGTATTAGACGAATATGCTAAAGCATCCTCAAAAGATATTTTTCCATCAACGCCATTCGCTTGGTAAGTGACATTTGTAAGAGACGTCTTGGTTCCAGGCAAAACATAGCTCGCACCAGCAGGTATTTTCGTATCAGGCTTGTATTTTCCAGATTCTAATGCTGCTGCTGCAACAACAGTTTTGAACGTAGAGCCAGGAGCATAAAGCTCAGAAACAGCACGATTCAGCATAGGATTTGACACATCTGATGTTATTCTCTCATACGATTTATTTACTTCATTAATATTGTGAAGAGCAAGATCATTCGGATCATAACTTGGAGTGCTTACCATGGCGCGAATTCTTCCGGTTTTTGGCTCAATTGCAACTAAAGCTGCGTCTTTGCCTTTAAGAAGATTGTAAGCAAGATTTTGCAAACGTGAATCAATTGATGTTTCTATAGAAGCTCCGCGATTAGTTGCTCCAGTAAATAATGAACGGAATCTTTGCCAGAACAGAGCATCTGATTCTCCACTTAATAAACTATTACGAGAAGCTTCAATTCCTCTATCTGCACGCTGGCTAATAGAAAAATATCCAGTAACTGGAGCATATACTAATCCGTTAGAATACTGACGTTGATACACAAAAGCATCTTTAGATGGTTCAGATTTCACTATAACTGTGCCATCTGATGTAAGTATTGCTCCACGTGGAGCTCCAAACTCATGGTATAAAGCTCTGCGATTTCGAGGATCAGAATTTAGAGCATTCGCTTTAATAGAAGTAATAATTGTACTTGAAATACCAAGTATTACAAAAAGTACCAATACTGCAGTAAAAAGTTCTCTAAGACTTTTATTCATTGTTATCACCTCTTTCTGAAGAGGAAATAACAGCAGAAGCATCTATATTATTTTCATAATCTGTATTGTTATATTCACTATTATTTGTATTCGTATTAGCTCGCTCTTGCAATTCACGCTCGCGCAACGCTGCTAAGGCAGCGTATTGGAAAGTATCTGAAACAGGAGCAGGTTCAGGTTTATTTGCAGCGTGAGAAATAACAATAAGCAAAGATGCAAGCAAATAATTTGCTACTAAAGAAGAACCTCCAGCTGCCATATACGGCAAAGTTAAACCGGTTAATGGAATAACCAAAGTAATTCCACCAACAACAGTAAACACTTGGAAAGCCATAGTAAAAACAAGCCCTGAAGCTAATAATTTTCCAAAGCCATCTTTAATTTTCATTGCAGTAATCATTCCGGATGCAATAATAATTAAATACAAAACCAATACGGCTAGAAGCCCAGTAAGACCAAGCTCTTCACCAACAGAAGCATAAATAAAATCAGAATTAGCTAGCGGTGTTATAGAAGGATGACCTTGTCCTAAACCTGTTCCAGTTGTTCCTCCAGCAGCCAAACCAAACAATCCAGATACAATTTGCGCTGAGCCACCAGGGAAACGATTATAAACCGCATTATCAAATGGATGAAGCCACGAATCCACACGATATTGCACATGTGCGAATAACTTTACTGCCATCAAGCATCCAGCTACAAAAGCAATACCCCCAACAGCAATCCATCCTCTTCGACCTGTTGCCACATACAACATTGACACAAACATTGCGAAGAACATCAATGACGTTCCAAGATCATGCTGGATAACAAGCACACCCATTGATGCTGCCCATACTAAAGCAATAGGTCCCATGTCTTGTAATCGAGGAAGGTGAACTCCCAAAACCTTATTTCCACCTACAGCAAGTCGATCACGATGATTAAACAGGTACGCAGCAAAGAAGAATGACAGGAAAAGCTTAGCAAACTCTCCTGGTTGCACTGTGTGATCTCCAAAACCTATCCAAATTCTCGCTCCACCAATTTCTTTACCTAATCCAGGAACCATAGGTGAAAGCAAAAGAATCAAGCCTATAACCATATTCACATAAGAAAAACGCCTTAAAATGCGATAATCTTTCAAAAGAATAACGAAAATAATTGATAATACTAATGCTGCACAAATCCACACCATTTGTTTTATTGCAACATTTGTATTATTTTGCCTATCGATTCTAGCTATAAGAACTGTTCCAATTGCAGTTAAAAGCATAATACAAGGTAAAATAGCTTGACTTGCATATGGCTGTTTAACAAGAAGAACACCCCAAAATACGAAAAACAGTGCCATAACGAGAATCAACATTGCTGCATAATTAGCAGAAATATAACCGTCAATACGGAAAAACATCTGTAAAAATGCCATGCCAGAAAGCAATGTTGCAAAAAGCAACAATGCTATCTGTCTGATACGCGTAGCAATCATATTCATGAGGTTTTACCCCCTTGCTTCGCGTTATCTTTATTTTTATTTATTTTATTTTCTAATTTCTTTTGATTCTGTTCATTAAGTTTTTCTTGTTCTCGCGCACGCATTTCTCGACGAATTAACGAAGCATGACCACGAGCCTCAACTAAGCTGCCAAAACTAATACCTTCTTTTAATTGATCCTGCCAAGATTTATCTAGTTTATTAACAGGGATGTCAGTAGATTCCACTTTGTGAGATAATGCAATACCAAAAATATTTGTTGGCACTCCTTGATAAATAACAACTTTGTTACTGTCTTTTCCAATATAATATTGCGTTTGAGTCCACGCATATACTCCGTAACCTACTCCAGAAATAACAAATAATACTAGTAATATTCCCAAAGATATGCCTATGCGAGTCCATCTACGCCTCAATGAATGAGCACGATGTGCCTCATCCTGCTCATGTTTAACAGCACGAGCAACATCTGGATCATGAGGATCTGTTGAAACTTTACCATTCTTTTTTTTGACTATAGGGATCTCATTAGTGTCAGGTGTATGTAATTCTCCAACTTCTTCACGAATGTGTGAAGGTTGCACAATTCTTGTAATAGATATTGTTCCTTCATCTGGATTTTTAGAATTATCATCATCTTGAGCTAGCGCGGCTGCTCTTTGAGCTGGTGAATTCTTATCTTCGCGCAATGCCGGTGCTGAAGCTACTGCTTTATTTACGATATCTGCAATTGACTCGAGATCCTTACTTGCAGCTCCTCCAATAAGTGGAGTTTGATGCGGAAGATCAAATGCATCAGCATCAAGTGCAAGCGTTGCATCTGCAATAACGGCTGTAACATTATCTGTACTACCAGCACGAAGTGCCATAGATACTAATTTTTGAGCGCATTCTTCTTGATTAGAAATACTACTCATCACATCTTGAATAGTTGAATCTTCAAGAACTCCACACAATCCATCAGAGCAAAGAAGCCAACGATCAGAAGGATGAGCTGAACGCAAAGCAATATCAGGACGAGGATCTATATCAAAATCACCTAGTACTCGCATAACAACATTTCGTTGAGGATGATTTCGCGCTTCTTCAGGCGTAATATGACCTGTATCAATCAAATGCTGAACATAACTATGATCAGTAGTCATGCGCATAAGATGATTATCTCTTAGTAGATACGCTCTAGAATCACCTAAATGAGCCAGAACCCAGTATCCTCTTACAAGAGTTACTGCAGTAACTGTCGTTCCCATTCCAGCAAGACGGCGCTCACGCTTAGCTTTACCAACAATCGCATCATGAGCAGCCATAATCGATGTTTCCATCATTGAAGAAACAGTTTTAACATCATGCGGTCTTGAATCTTGTTCAATATGTGCAAGAGAACGAATCGCTATAGTAGAAGCTGTATCTCCTCCAGCATGACCACCCATTCCGTCGCAAATTGCAGCTAAATGTTCACCAGCAAATGCAGAATCTTGATTATTACTACGAACAGTTCCAACATCACTGACAGCCGTAGCATACATAAAAAGTATTTTTTCTACAGAATTTGCGCGATTTTCTTTAATATCATTTTTATCTGTTATAGATGATATTTTTTCTATTTGCCCAGTAACTGCGGTCTGAATTTCTTCTTCGTTATTTGAATTGATTTGTTTCATTTGTTACCTCAATTCAAACATTGTTGCGCCGATTCGCACAGAAGTACGCGGAGCTAATATAACAGGCTCAGTAACACGATTATGACCAATCATGGTTCCATTTGTGCTGCCTAAATCTTCAAGAACCCAAGAATTAACTGATTGATTAAAATAAACACGAGCATGGTGTGAAGATACAAATTCATCATTTAATACGACTGTATTAGAAGCAGCACGACCAAGAGTCACACCAGCAGCGTTCAATGGGAATGAAGATCCTGCCAAAGGTCCATCAATAACAACTAACAAAGTTGGAGAACCGGATGTATTTTCTTGATTTTCTGCTTTGGCAAATACTGGCGTCTCACGCACTTGCATAACTTGTGAAAACTTTGCTTCACGAGAATTACGACGAGAACTTTTCTTCCAAAAACGAGATTTTTTAGGACTAAATACTTCAATATCGCAGCGAAGCGAACGGATAGCGCACCATACAAAAATCCAAAGTAAGACTAAAAAGCCATACTTAAGTATTGCAAACGTTAATTCAGTAAACATCATGCGCGTTATCGTCTCCTAGCTCGGAAATACTTATTACTCCTGGTCTTGAGACGATGCCCAATAAAGAATACGCGTACGACCAATAGTAATAGTGTTGCCATCAACCAATGTTGCTGCAGGAACCTGATGACCTTCTACATATGTACCATTCGTAGATCCAAGATCACGAGCAATAACACCGTCAGGAGTTATATCAATACCAAGATGATGACGAGAAATACCTGGATCATCTATTACAATATCGCAACCAGACCCACGTCCTAAAATAGTACGATCCTTTGTAAGCAAGTACTGGTTACCATTAATTTCAAGCATCGGGTGATTCTGCGATTGATCCTCAGTAGTAACAGGAACAGCATTACCCTGAACAGATTCAGATGTCAAATGGAAATTACCTTTAGTTAATTCCAAATCCTCTTCAAAAATAACAACTACAGGTCCTACGAAAGCATAATGCTGACTCTTAGCATATTGAGTAAGATTATCTGCAAGCTCATTAGCTAATGCTTCACTACCCCATTGTTCAATATGATCAAAATCAGGCGTACTCAGCTTAAAACGGTACTCATTTGGAGCAACTGTGTGATCTCTGCCAATAGGCATGGCTTCAGCGTCAATTTCACGTTCCAAAGCACTCGAAAAATCGACTGGCTGCAAATCTTTGGAGCCGAATTTTGCGAAGACGCTGTTCATTGCACCTTCCACGCTCTTCTCAAATCGGTCAAACACGCTCATGGTAAACCCTTTCTATCTGTTCATCATAGTACTCGTCACCGGGTACGGTGTTCAACTACCACACGCTTTTCTTCTAATATATTTTCTTTTTTATACATATTATTTCGTACTCTCCAACGTGCATTTACATCATTGTGCGTGTAATCTTAACAAGTATGATGCAGAAAAATAACAGTAATCACAGCGGATTATCGGTTTTCACTAGAAATTCCGCTACTATTTTTACACTATTACTCGCAGTTGTTATTCCGTTCTTAGGAAAAGCACTATTAGTTACGAGTAAAGAGCGCACTTATGAATCATCCATAGTCTCCTGGTTCCACAAGAGTGTTCCCTCTGTAATTCTCAGTATTTCAAAAATATTAGCTTTAGTTTTTTCAACTAAGGGTTGCATAGCAATACTCGTTTTATTAGCAGTTCTTTCATTATTTGTAAATAAAAATTGGAAGATGACAATAATTCAACTTTTAATTTCGCTTCTTCCTATGATTTACATTTTTGCAGTTAAATTTGCTGTAAATCGTCCGCGTCCCCACATTGGTTTGAATATTAAATTACCAACTGATCCAAGTTTCCCAAGTGGACACACTTCAGCAGCTGTAGCAGTTTGCGTTATGGCAATGTTGATTCTTTACATCAATAAACCATCATCAATTCAATTTGGATTACTTTTTAGCGCAATTCTTGTTGTTATAGTTGCTGTTTCACGTATTATTGTCGCTGCTCATTTCCCTACGGATGTATTAGCTGCAGCAATTATATATCCACTACTTTCTGTTACAATTTTGCGCTCGTTCCAGCGACATAATTTATATATTGACAACAGAAATAATGACAAATCTACTTACGAAGAACAAATATTAGATTTTAACTCACAATCTAATATTCAATAATATATAAAAGGAAGAAAATACTAATGATAAAAGGATTTAAAAAATTTATTTTACGAGGCAGCGTAATCGACATGGCTGTCGGTGTTGTTATGGGTAGTGCAGTAACTGCAGTAGTAACAACGATAGTTAATTATATTATTAATCCTCTTATTGCAATGATTTGTGGAAAGCCAGAACTTAATGGTGTTCTAACTATTAGTATGAATGGTGCAACAATTTCTTTTGGCGCAGTAATTGGAGCATTATTGAATTTCCTTATTGTTGCTACAGCAGTTTATTTCTGCATTGTTTTACCTATTAATAAATTGCGTGAAATTGGTGCAGATTTGTTGCAAATTGAACATGAAAAAACTGAAGAAGAAAAAAGAAAAGAGCGTGAAGAAAAAACTATTCAACTGTTACAAGATATTCGTGACGAACTAGTAAAACGTTAATTTCTTATTTTTCTTATAAAAAATTCCCACTGCTTCGTAGTAAACAGTGGGAATTTTATTCTCCAAAGCTAAATTATTCACACTATCAGTCGTCACCTAAAGTAATGTGAATTCCTCCAACTAATGAACCAACAACGTTATATAGAAGAGCAATTATTGCAGATAATACGGTTATTATAATTATTTCTACAATTGAAAAAATAGTCACAGTACTTAATACTGTTGGGAGTGAGAACACATCTGCAAGATTAAAACCGTTACTATCCAAACCAGTAGAAGAAACAATCTGCGTTACTTGATCAAATACACCAATCATATTCAAGAACAACCACACTAAACCTGCAGCAATAACTTGAATAATTCCTCCTGCAACGCTTAAAAGGAATGTTACTTTTGCTACAGACCATGCATCTACTCTTACTAAAGAAAGACTCATACGACGAGCACGCGGAACACGTCCTGATTTTGTTGCATTTGATTTATTGGAAATAGATGAAGCAGCACCACCAATTGTACGACGATACGTATTGGAACTACCACTAACACGTCCAGAAGATGATGAATTTTTAACAATATTTCCTAAAGAAGAATTACCAGATATTTCATCAAAATTATTTTCTTCACTTGAATAATTAACTTCCTTAGAAGGAACCATTTTTTCTGCAGATAATTCTGTGTCATTAGACAAAAATCTTGCAGATTCCTCATTCATATTCATCGGATTTTGCGATGGCTCAAAATTTTCGCTCATCTCAGTGTTCCTTCTCTTATTAATTTGCCTATAATCAGTGTCATTATACCAATGAGAGTACCAATAAAAACAGACTAGAACAGTTTTTATTAGTACTCTCAAATTTTTGTGGAATAGTATTAATAATATTATTCCACATAAGAAGTTTCTTAAGCTTCCTCATTTTCTGAAGTAGCTTCTTTTTCTTCTAATTGATTTTCTTCGTCATCCGTTTCTTCATTACGGGCAATAGAAATAATTTCATCGCCTTTATCCGGCTTAGCTAAGGTTACGCCTTGAGTTGTTCTACCAGTGCGCTTCACTTCATTAATGTCAGAACGAATTACCTTACCGGACTTCATAATTGCCATTACTTGATCTGTTTCTTCAACAATCAAAGCTCCAACTAATGAACCACGACCCTCTGCAAGTTGAACAGCTTTAACACCGTAGCCGTTTCTTCCTTGCAAACGATACTCTTCAATAGCAGTTCGCTTAGCAAAACCTTCATTAGTAACAACAAGAAGATCTTTACTAGTTTCTGCCGCAACAACGTCCATATCGAGTAATTCGTCACCTTCACGGAATCTCATACCCTGAACGCCGGCAGTCTGACGACCCATTGGTCGAAGTTGTTCATCATCTGCTCTAAACTTCAAACTCATTCCAAGCTTAGAAACAAGAATAATGTCATCTTCTGAATTGCACAAAGCTGCACCAATAAGCTCGTCGACAGGTTCACCTGTTTCTTCATTTGCCATCAAACGTACAGCAATCAAACCGCCTTGACGTGGAGAATCATACTCTTGCAATGCAGTTTTCTTAACTTTCCCGGAACGAGTTGCCAATACCAAGTATTTAGCAACATCATAATTTGGAATTGATAACACTGCTTGAATTGTTTCTCCAGGAGTAAATTGCAACAAATTAGCAACATGCTGACCTTTAGAATCGCGAGATCCTTCTGGAAGTTCGTAGGCTTTCAGACGATAAACTCGACCACGATTAGTAAAGAAGAGCAACCAATTGTGTGTAGAAGTTAAGAAGAAGTGATCAACTACATCATCTTCACGAAGCTTTGCACCCTTAATGCCTTTACCACCGCGGTGTTGAGCACGATACTCGTCTGCCTTAGTACGCTTAATATAACCTGCGCGAGTTACTGTTACAACAACGTTTTCTTCAGCAATAAGATCTTCAACATTCATTTCACCAGAGAATGGAAGAATCTTAGTTCTGCGATCATCACCATATTTTGCAACAATTTCATCAAGTTCATCGCCAACAATTTTGCGCTGACGTTCTGGGCTTGCCAAAATATCGTTGTAATCAGCAATTTTAATCATCAAATCTTCATGCTCGTCGAGAATCTTCTGACGTTCCAAAGCTGCAAGTCTACGAAGTTGCATTGCAAGAATGGCATCCGCTTGAACTTCATCAACATCAAGCAAATTCATTAAACCAGTACGAGCAGTTTCAACATCTTTAGATGAACGAATTAAAGCCACAACTTCATCAATCATATCCAAAGCTTTCAAATAGCCTTGCAAAATATGATCTCGCTCTTCAGCTTCACGCTTTAAGTAACGTGTACGCCTATCAATTACTTCAAGCTGATGAGTTACCCAATGACGAATAAACGCATCCAAACTCAAAGTTCTAGGAACGCCATCAACCAAAGCAAGCATATTTGCGCCGAAAGTTTGCTGCAATTGCGAATGCTTATACAAATTATTTAAAACAACTTTTGGAACAGCATCACGCTTAAGAACAAGAACCAAACGCTGACCAGTACGACCAGACGTTTCGTCGCGCATATCTGCAATACCTTGAATTTTGCCATCTCGTACAGCTTCACGAATAGAAGCAGCTAAGCGATCAGGATTAACTTGGTATGGAAGCTCGGTAACAACCAAGCACATGCGTCCCTTAATTTCCTCAGTATTAACTACTGCTCGCATTGTAATTAAGCCGCGACCTGTGCGGTACGCTTGCTCAATTCCCTTGTGACCTAAGATTGTTGCTCCAGTAGGGAAATCAGGTCCTTTAATTCGCTGAATTAAAGCTTCAAGAAGTTCTTCTTTGCTTGCATCAGGATGATCCAACGCCCAGTGCACACCATCAGCCACTTCACGCATATTATGAGGTGGAATATTGGTTGCCATACCAACAGCAATACCAGCAGAACCATTAACTAAAAGATTCGGGAAACGAGCTGGCAAAACCGTAGGCTCTTGAGTTTTACCATCATAATTTGGCAGGAAATCAACGGTATCTTTATCGATATCTCGTACCATTTCCATAGCCAACGGTGCCATACGGCATTCCGTATAACGCATTGCTGCTGCAGGATCATCACCAGGAGAACCAAAGTTTCCTTGACCATCAACAAGCATATAGCGCATTGACCAAGACTGAGCCATACGCACTAAAGTGTCATAGATAGCAGAATCACCATGAGGGTGATACTTACCCATAACATCACCGACAACGCGAGAACACTTGTTATATCCGCGATCAGGCCTGTATCCTCCATCATACATTGCATAAATAACACGACGGTGAACAGGTTTTAAACCATCACGAACATCTGGTAAAGCACGCTCAACAATAACAGATAATGCGTAAGCTAAATAAGATTCGCGCATTTCCTGCTGCAAATCCATGTTCTTTACGCGAGCACCCTTCATTAAGCCATAATCAGTATTATCTGCTTCCTGAGGGCTCTGTGGTTCCATAGAACCATCTGGAAGCTGATCTCGCTCAGCATCATCACGAGCGGAATTTATTTCGTCTACCACTTCAATTCCTTCTTAATCTTATAAAAATTAAAGTTTTTTCTTTTTATCTTTTCGAATAAATTAATACTTTTAAGCGTCAATAAACCTTGCATCATGAGCATTTCTTTGAATAAAGAGTCTACGAGGCTCTACTTCATCGCCCATAAGCATGGAGAATGTTTCATCAGCTCGAGCAGCATCTTCAATATGAATTTGCTTCAAAATACGATGCTCAGGATCCATTGTTGTTTCCCACAACTCCTGATAACTCATCTCACCCAAGCCCTTGTATCGCTGAATACCTTCACCTTTAGGAAGTTGACGACCAGCAGCTTTACCTTCTGCCAAAACTCTGTCTCGCTCAGCATCCGTATAAACAAAATCATGTGCTCCCTTGCTCCACTTCAAACGGTACAAAGGTGGCATAGCAACATAAACGTATCCTGCAGTAATCATAGGACGCATATAGCGGAAGAATAATGTCAAATTCAAAGTAGCAATATGAGCACCGTCGACATCAGCATCAGCCATAATAATGACTTTGTGATATCGAACCTTGCTTAAATCGAAGTCTTCTCCATAACCACCACCAACAGCAGTAATTAAGGATTCAATAGTTTCAGACTTCATCATTCTGTCGATTGAAGCACGTTCAGTATTCAAAATCTTACCACGCAAAGGCAAAATTGCTTGCGTAATAGGATCGCGACCTTGAATTGCTGAGCCACCTGCAGAATCACCCTCGACTATGAATAATTCACATTCTTCAGGATTACTTGACTGGCAATCCTTCAACTTATCTGGCATTCCAGCAGTTTCAAAAATAGACTTGCGACGAGTATTTTCGCGAGCTTTTTTAGCAGCAAGTCGAGCACGAGAAGCTTCTATAGCTTTTTGAATAATATTTTTTGCTTCATTTGGATGAGCATCAAACCAATCTCCAAGCTTTTCAGTCATGACTCTTTGCACAAAAGTCTTAGCTTCAGAATTGCCAAGCTTTGTTTTAGTCTGACCTTCAAACTGTGGAGTTGTAAGCTTTACTGAAACAACTGCTGTTAAGCCTTCGCGAACGTCATCACCAGAAAGATTAGTATCTTTCTCTTTCAAAATATTCTTTTCGCGAGCATAACGATTAACTAAAGTAGTAAGCGCTGCACGGAATCCTTCTTCGTGAGTACCGCCTTCAGTAGTCGAAATAGTATTAGCAAAAGTGTGAACTGCTTCAGAATAAGCAACAGTCCATTGCATAGCAATTTCCGCAGAAATACCAATTTCAAGATCTTCAGCCTCAAAGTCAATAACATCTGGCTCTACTGGAACAGCTTTTCGAGATTTAACTAAGTAATCAACATAGTCTTTAATACCATGCTCATACTGGTAGCTTACGCTTCTATGCTTTTCTTCACTAGAAGATTCGGAATCACCTGCAACTTCATCTCCAGCTTCATCTGGCTTACGTAAATCAGTTAAAGAAATCTTCAAACCCTTATTTAAGAAAGCCATCTGCTGGAAGCGAGAACGCAAGGTTTCAAAATCATAAACTGTTGTTTCAAAAATTGTTCCGTCTGGCCAGAAAGTCACAGAAGTTCCAGTAGATTCTCCTTCTGCCATTGGCTCACCTTTTGCCAAAGGAGCAGTTGGATGCTGATCAACATAAGTTTGAGTCCAGTGGAATCCTTGACGACGAACTTCAATTTCTACACGAGTAGAAAGTGCATTAACAACAGAAATACCTACACCATGTAAACCACCAGAAACAGCATAACCGCCGCCACCAAACTTACCGCCAGCGTGAAGCTTAGTCATAACTGTTTCAACACCAGAAACACCTTCGCCTGGCACTTCATCTACTGGAATACCTCGACCATCATCGACAACACGAATAGCATTATCAGGCAAAATTGTTACTTCAATATGCGAAGCATATCCTGCCAAAGCTTCATCAACAGAATTATCAACAATCTCATAAACCAAATGATGCAATCCACGAGGACCGGTAGAACCAATATACATGCCTGGTCTAATACGAACTGCCTCTAATCCTTCTAGAACACGAAGGTCACTCGCATCATAATGTTCAGGAGCAAGTGAATCATCGAGTTGAGCATCATCGAGTTTATGCTCTTCGACGGCATTATCCATCGAATTATCTTCCGTGTTTGCCACTTTAGGTCCCTTCACAAATTGCCTCATACTAAAAGGCATTTATAGAGCCAACATATGCCAGAAAGCACATAAAAGGGGATTCTAGCGTTTTAGCCATAATACATGACATTCTACACACATACTATGACCTCTCTTCAGAAATAGGCATTTTTACTATTTTTAAAAAATATAATAATATTATTAAAATTTATTTCTTAAAAATCCTAATCCACTCGTTGTTGGACCAATAACTTTAATTTCTTTTATTTCAATATTTTCAAGGTTATTATTAATTTTTTCTTTTAATTGTGGAATTAAATAAGAAAGTTGAGTTGCCCAAACTGTTGATTGAGCACGAACAATAAGCACGCCATTTACAACTTGACTTATTTCACAATGTTTTGCAATACTTTCCCCTACTACTTTATGCCAAGAAGAACGTAATTTTGCTATAGAAAGTTGACTATTCCAATTACTTTCAGAAGCAAAATTTTTTAAAATACCACAGAATGATTTAGGATCTCTACCAGGTTTTCCAAAATTTTCCCAAGCTTGTTCTGCATTTTTTTCACGATTATTTTCGCGTTCAGCTTTTCTATTAATAGGATCAAAAATAATTGCAGGTAATTTTCGAGTATCAATTTTTAAAAGGATATTAACAGGAATCATTATTTTTCCTCCTGCTTATTTTTTCTTTGTTCTATTACATCAAGCAAAATATTATTATGCTCTTCACTGAAATTATTAATTTCATTATTTTTTTCTAATAGTTTTCCAATATTTATAAGATTTGTTTTTTTAATATATTCTTTATTAGGAATGTCGCTAAGAGAAGAAGTAGTAATAAAAACTTGACCTTGATTAAGTGCAAAATTTAATATTCTTATACGCCTGTTTTCATCAAGTTGTGCAAATACATCATCGAGAATAACAATAGGTTTATCATTATTTTTTTCTTCTAATGCCTTGCATAATGCCATTTTTGAAGCTATTGCAATTGTCCAAGATTCACCATTCGAAGCAAAATCTTTAGCAGAAATATTATTAATAGCAAAGTCAATATCATCACGATGAGGGCCAATAAGATTGCATCCTCTAGCTAGCTCTCCATCATAAATACGTTGAAAATGCTCACTTATTTTAGAAAAAAGCTCGTTTTTATCTTCAATATTTTCATCACTCTTTTTTTCAAATAATACTTCTTCAAAAGAAGGAACATATATTATTTCCGTATTTTCTTCATTAGTAAAAGATTTAATTATATTTTTGAAATATTTATTAATAATTTGCACAGTTTCTTGGCGTGCTTTTGTTAAGTTAATACCACTTTCAATAAATTTACCAGTCCAAATTTCTAATCCGGATAATGAAACTGTCTGATTTTTGTATGAAAAATCTCTAATATTTTTTAGTAATGCAGCACGCTGTTTAGAAATATGTTTAAATTCTTGCAATAATTGCACATAATTTGGTATTAACAAAGATCCAGCTTGATCGATAAAAGTACGTCTAACATTAGGATCACCAATTATAAGAAATTGGTCTCTTGGAGTAAAAGAAACTATTGGCAATAATCCAACAATGTCTTTAACATATAATGCTTTACCAGAATTTATATGTGCTCTATTAGAACCTTTTACATAAAGATCTATTTCATAAGTTGTTTGATTTAAATTACTTTCTAAAGATGCAATATTACTTAAGCCAGTATTTGTTTCATCTTTTTTATAATTTATATCATTATTAATGGTATTTATTCTTATTATTGATTTTTCATAGCCTTTTTTAATAAGAGGCAATGTTGAAGATGTTCTGTGACTTATTCCAGTACCAGTAACTTCTAATGCTTCTACAATATTGGTTTTTCCTAAACCATTATTGCCATATATAACATTTATTCCAGGGTTGAAATCACAAATTATATGGTTCCAAGAACGAAATGTATCAAGGGCAATTCGCGAAATATACATTGCTTAATTACCCTTTCTTAATAGTTTTAAAAGAAAAATGCGATATTACATTGTACATCAAAAAATAATCTAAAATACAATGCAATATCGCAACAATATTAATTATTAAAACGCATAGGAACAAGCAAATAGCGATAATCTGTTGATTCATCACCATCTGATTCCTGCTGACCATTAAATTCAACAGGTTTTACAGCTGTTGCCATTTTCATATGCACAAATGGCTCTGGAATAGCTCCTAACCCTTCAAGTAAGTAGTTCGGATTAAAGGCAACAGTTATGTCTTCTCCATCCATATCGATATCAAGTACTTCTTTTGCTTGTGATTCGTCAGCAGTACCAGCACTCAAAGTTAACTCCTGATTTGAAAAAATCATTCGAATAGGAGCATTTCTTTCGGCGACTAAAGATACTCGCTTAATTGCATTTATCAATAATTGTTTATTAATAATTGCGTGAATAGGATATTCATCTACGAATAGTCGATCTACAGAAGGGAATTCTCCATCAATTATTTGTAAAGTACTTGTACGACCGGAATTTTCAAAACCTAAAAGTGACTTATCTTCCTCATTAAAATGGATAATAACATTTTGATGATCGTCGAGAGAATGAGCAATATCTCTTAGTAATGACCCACGAGTAAGAGTGGTCGAATGAATGTCATTATGTTCTGGTGTCCACTTAAAAGTAGATCTAGATAGACGGAATCTATCAGTAGAAGTCATAGTAACGGTGTCATCTTCAAATTGGATCCTAATTCCAGTTAGAACCGGTCTATTTTCTTCTCTAGATGTAGAAACAGATGCTTGATTTACAGCTTGAATAAATGTTGGTGCATCAACCTGACCTAATTTATGAGGCAGTTCAGGCAAGTCAGGATACTCTCCAAGAGGCATAAGTTGTAGAGTAAATGTTGATTTTCCGGAAGTAATAGTCAAAGTATTATTTTCAGATTTTAGATAAGTTTTTTCTGCAGGAAGAGACTTAGTAATATCTGCCATCAATTTGCCTAGAATAAGTATGCTTCCCTCTTCGTCAACACCAGCTTCGATGTGATGGCAGCTAGAAATTTGATAGTTGAATGCAGAAAGCTGCAATGTGCCATTTGCTGCTTCAATTTTTAAGCCTGCAAGAATAGGGTTTGCAGGGCGTGAGTCAATTACGCGTGTAGTCCAAGCTACAGCATCAGCAAATGATGCAGAGTTGACTTCTACTTTCATGCTTCCTCTTTTCTGTAAAGTCTGCATTTATTCTACAGTATGAGGGTGTCTACAAAAAAATATTTTTCAATGTTTGCATTGCTTTTGCAATTGTTATTTTTCTTATTAACTAAGTAGTAAATAAAAGTAGTAATAAAGACTGTGTATATGTGGAAAAGTGCTTAAAAACCGCTTTTAAAAAGACTTATTAACAATTAAAAGATGTGGATAACACAAGAACAACAATGTGTATAAGTGGGGAACTTATCCACAACTTTTTCTATTTTTTAGAGTTTCCACATTTTTAAATGCCTTATAAACAACTTAATAACATTTTTAAGCGGCGTTTTCCACGAGTTATGCTCAGCTTTTACCCACATTTGTTATTAAGTATGTGGATAACTTTTTATAAACTTTTAAACATTTATTCATGAATATGTGGAAAATAAGTTTAATTTCTACGCTCAACAGGATTTTGTTTTAAACGAACAGTTAATTCCATAACGTAGTTATAAATTTCTTGCTTTTCTTGCATCTCGCCACTTACTCGAGTATAAGCATGCATAACTGTAGTATGATCCCTACCGCCAAAAACTTCGCCAATATCAACCAAACTCATGCTTGTCATTTCTCTTGCAAGATACATTGCAATTTGACGAGCGAGTGCAACATTCTTTGTGCGCTGACGACCAACAAGTTCATCAAAAGTCATGTGGAAATACTGAGCTACTTGACTAATGATGTCAGTTGGCCTTACTTCAATATCTGTAGCAAAGAAATCTTGTAATGCTTGTTCAGCTAAAGCTTTACTAACAGGCTGATTACTTAAAGATGCTACAGCAGTAACGCGTGTCAATGCACCTTCAAGTTCACGAATATTTTCTGTAAAACGTTCAGCAATTAAATCAAGTACGTCACTTGGAACATTACAGTGATTCATTGATGCCATCATTCTCAGAATTGCAATACGCGTCTCCAAATCTGGCGGTTTAATATCAACCGTAAGACCTGATTCAAATCTGGAAATTAAGCGTGCTTCAAATCCCTTAAGATTTTTTGGCGCAACATCTGAAGCTATAACTATTCGCTTATTTGCTTGATATAAAGAATTAAAAGTATGGAAGAATTGTTCAAGTGTTGCTTCTTTTCCACCAAGGAACTGAATATCGTCAATAAGAAGAACATCTACTTCACGATATCGCCTATTAAAATCAGCGATTTGACCTTGACTTTGATTTGGTGTTTGAAGAGCTTCAATAAATTCATTAGTGAATTCCTCACTTGTTACATAACGAACTTTAAGTGAAGAATCTTTTACTAAAGCATAATTGCCAATTGCATTAAGCAAGTGAGTTTTGCCAAGACCGGAGCCACCATAAATACATAAAGGATTAAAATCTCTGCCGGAACCCTCTGCGACTGCCAAAGCTACAGTTCTTGCAAAACGATTTGAATCGCCAGGCACAAAAGTATCAAAAGTTGCGCACGTATTTAAATGTGTAATTGCATCGCGTTGAACAGAGACAGGCATTTTTTGCTGTGCAGCCTGTTCAGTAGAAATATCAGTTTGTTGAAGAGTAGATATTCCAGTTGCATGATCAAAATCTGGTTGTACAGGAGATGAATTATTTGCTGTAACCGATGACAAATTATTAGATGATGAAACTGAAATATTATCAACAGGCAAAACTGTATTATCAGTTACTATTTTATTTTTATTTAAATTCGCATTGTTCTGTGCTTGATGAGATAAAGAATTTGAAGAATTTTGTGCAGCTTTTTCCTGATATTCAGATTGAGGGACGATCCTAAAAGCAGGAAACATATCTTTACCAGTGCAAATTTTTAATGCTGTAAGTAGAGGAGAATTTAATTCATTTTGCAAAGCTTGTTGCGTTTCAGCATTAGATACGCACAAAACGATGGTCGTTCCAAAGATTGCTTCTGGTTTAACACCTTCAAACCAACCTTTATCGCGCGCAGTTAAAAGGGCGTTATGCTGTAAAACAGTAAGCGTATTAGACCATACCAAAGCAGCTTGCGATGTAGAATCGCCTAATGTATCAGCCATTTCACCCCCAAACTTGCATTTAGCACATGTAATAATGCTGATTCTGTTTACGCGCGCACGTGTGTAATAAGTATCAGTAAGATATGTTTACTCTGACCCTACGAAGTTATCCACAGTCTAGCGTGTTGAAATTGTTTAATTGTGAATAACATGTGTGTAATTTGTGGATAAGTTTAAAGCTGAGATTTGGCTATTTTTCAACGATTTTGCGTGTACAATAAATTGTAATAGAAATGTGAATAAATCATTTTTATTTATATCTGACAATGTTGATTCTTTAATAAGAAAATGTGGAGTTTTGAGCATTGGTGAGGGGTAATAGTATTTTGGTATAGCTTGACTCATACGGGGCCATGCTTTTGCGTGGCTGAATACAGGAGCATTAGTTATGAAGAGGACATTTCAGCCGAATAATCGTCGTCGTCACATGAAGCACGGCTTCCGCGTTCGCATGCGTACGCGTGCAGGTCGCGCAGTAATTAATCGTCGTCGTGCCAAGGGCCGCAAGTCACTGTCTGCCTGAGTTAAGGTAGCGTCGTAAGGCATGGAAAGGCTGAAAAGCCACCGTGATTTTGTTGCGGTGCTAAAAAAACGGCGCAAGGTGAGTTCTCGGGATATCGTCGCGCATTACATTATGCGTGACGATATAGCCGTGCAGAGCACACTTAACGAAGATAGAAGTGCAAGTTTAGATTATATTGCCACGGGTTTTGAAAGTGATACTCCCGCGGCATTTTCTGATACCTTCTTACATGATCAAAAATTTGAACATGTAAAAAAGAGGCTAGGTCTTGCTGTATCTAAATCAGTGGGGAAAGCTGTAGTTCGCAATAAGGTAAAAAGACGTCTGCGAGTAATCGCAAAAAATTATGAATCTTTATTACCTGCAGGTTGTGATGTGGTGCTAAGAGCAAAACCTTCTGCAGCTCAATCTTCATTTGATTCGTTACAATGCCAGATACAAAAGCTTTTTGGCAAAATTAGTGCAGATTTATGTTCTACACAAAATTGCAAAATGCATGAGAATAATCAGAATCAAGGATAATTGAAATATATTATTTTGAGTAAATGGTGGTTATTGTTATGCGTAGTAAAAAAAGTTTAAGTTCTAAGTTTGTAATTAGTGCAATTAGATGGTATCAGCGCACGATTTCTGCAAATAGACCAGCTTGCTGTAGATACTATCCTACGTGTTCGCGTTATGCTATTGAAGCAATTGCTAGGTATGGCACGTTTAAAGGTGGTATTCTTGCATTATTACGCCTTCTACGCTGTAGACCTTGGACAAGCTGCAGTATTGATGATGTACCCCGCAAATATTCGATTTTTTACAGATGTGCTTGGTCTAAAGCACATGAAGAGCCACGGCTAACTCCCTTGGCTGAAGAAGACAAGGAAAACTAATGTTTAATCAAGATAACTTCATACTTGATAATGGATTCTTGGGATGGTTTTATAAAATCTTGACGCCAGTTGAGTGGCTCATGACTCAAATTATGTCATTATTCCATAAGTTATTAACTCTTCTGGGAATGAATGAAGTTGGCTTCTCTTGGGTTTTTTCCATCGTATTCTTGGTATTAGTTGTGCATGCGTGCATTTTCCCTGCATTTATTAAAAGCATTAAAGGCATGCGCAAAATGCAAGCTATTGCGCCTAAGATTAAGAAAATACAGCAAAAATATAAAGGCAAAAATGATCCTGCAAGTAAAGAAGCTATGCAGCGTGAAATGATGAAGCTTTATCAAGATAACAAAGCCAATCCTGCTGGTTCGTGCCTACCTATGATGATTCAGGGTCCTGCATTTATGAGTATTTGGTATACGCTTTCTGTTATTCCTTTTATTGCTCGTGGTAAGCATGCAGCTCTTGGTGCCTTTGATATTGCAACAGCACAGCAATTCATTAAAACTCGCGTATTTGGGGTTGGTGTTGCAGATACTTTTATGACAACTGCTGGCGCAGGTAAAATTGTCATAGTTATATTTGTTGTACTTATGTGTGCTGCAATGTGGTACATGCAATTCAATAATATTCGTAAGAATCTTCCGCCTGAGTCTAAGCAGGGTAGCCAATATACTGTACAAAAGCTCATGATGTGGGGATTCCCGTTGATTTACGTTTTCTCTGCGTTTGCTATGCCATTTGCAATGTTGGTTTACTGGTTAGTAAACAATGTTATAAATATGTTGCGTTCAATTTGGCAAGTTTACGCATTCCCAACTCCTGGATCTCCTGCAGCTGAAGAAAAAGAAAAGCGTGACTATCAAAAAGAAACTGCTCGTCGTGAGCGCGAAGGGTTGCCTTCTATTGAAGAAGAGAATCTTCAAAAAGCTCGTGAAGAAGCTGAGCGTAGAGAGATTGAGGGATTCCAGCGCAAACAGCCACAACGTAAACGTAAGGTGGCAAAGCGCTAATATTTAGATACATTTTGCGGATATATAAAGTCATTTTTATGACTTGAAAATAAGTTAGTAACTTGGCTTTATTATCCGCTAAACTAGACTTCAGGAATTTGTAAAACGTGAATTTTCTCACGATAAGGAGTAATTAATGGTACAAGATGAGAAGAGGACGGTTGATCAACTCAATGAAGAAGCTGATATTGCCGCAGATTATTTAGAAGGCTTACTCGATATTGCTGATTATGAGGGTGATATTGAGATGGGTGTGCGCAATAATCGCCCAATGATTCAGATTGTTGCAGATGATGACACTGATATTAAGAATTTAATTGGTCGCAATGGTGAGGTTGTCGATGCCTTGCAGCAATTGAGTCGTCTTGCTGTTCAACAAAAAACTGGTGATCGTTCGCATCTTATAGTTGATGTAGATGGATTCTTAAAGCGTAAGCGCCAGCATTTGCGCGATATTGCGTTAGATGCTGTTGATGAGGTGCGTGAAACTGGTGAACCTGTGAATTTGAAGCCAATGAATTCTTTTGAGCGTAAAGTTGTGCATGATACTGTACGTGATGAAGGTTTGCGCTCCCGTTCACATGGGGAAGAACCACGCCGCTATGTAACTGTTTACATGCCTTCAGTTGCTTCTGAAGATGAGAATATTGATGAAATTGACGATGTAGAAGGCGAATATTCTGAAGAATAATTAATTTTTATTTAATTGTTTCTTTTCGAAGGAAAAGAGAAATAAAATGAAAAGTAACACAATGGAACAAAAAATGTTTTATTGTGTTACTTTTTATTTATTTTTTATATTGCTTTTATTTGTTTTGGGGAAAATATGGAAGCTAATTTAGATAAAAAATACGAGGAAAATACACAAAAAATAGCGGACGAATTGGAAGGATCCCCGTTGCTGAACGAGGTTTTAGGTGAAGCATTAGAAAAGTGTAAGCTGTTTCACGTGAAACTTCAGCAAGAAGGATTAATAAGAGGTCTTATCGGTCCTAGAGATATGAATATTCTCTGGGAAAGGCATATATTAAATTCTGCAGCAGTTGTTCCTTTTATTAAAGAAGCAATAGTTGGTAGAAAAAATAAAAGAGTTGCAGATGTAGGTAGCGGCGGAGGTTTTCCTGGTCTAGTTTTAGCTGCGTGCTTACCTGATTATGACGTTACTTTGATTGAACCTATGGAGCGTCGTGTTGATTGGTTGCGTGAGTGCGTTGCTCTTATGAAATTAAAAAATGTTACTATATTTCACGGCAGATCAGATGAAGTTATTGACAAAGTTAAGTCACATGAAATTCCAGCGTTTGATGTAGTAACATGCAGGGCTGTAGCTCCTATGACGAAATTAGCTGGATGGACTATTCCTCTATTGAATAAGCACGGGAAATTAATAGCATTAAAGGGTAAATCTGCTCAAGCAGAAGTAGAAAAAGCTGTAAAAATGATTCGAAAAGCCGGTGGAATAGATACTCATGTTTTTGAGGCACCTGTTGCATCTGGCTTACAACCAACTACAGTTGTAATAGTAAATAAAGCCTAATTTTTTAATTAAAATTTGTGTTTTCTATGGCGCGAGTTTATTTTCGATGTTCTTGCGTATCGTCTATGAGTTTTGACTGGTGTTTTCTGAAAACGGTCTGATGAGCCTCGAAAGTTCTTGTTTGGCGTGGCGTGAGTTTTAGCTGGTGTTTGGCTGGCGGGTTTCTTTGTGTGGCTGTGTGAGATAGGAATTACTTGTCTCGCAGCGCTCCGCTCTTATACCTTATTTGGACTTAGCGGTTGTGTAGTTAAGTTTAGTTTTTTATTTACTTTTTCTGCAAAAATAGTATTCATCAACAAGATTATTACTATCGTTCCGCTTTTATATTGCTCGACCAAGCAATTCCTATCTCCCACTATTAGTAAAACCGCTAGTGTTTTTGGTGTGGTAGGAGTGCCTGGTGTGACGTGCGCAGCAGCACGGATGCTAGTGTTCTCTATGCGATAAATATTCAACGTCCGCAGAGCAATACTGTTAAAGTTTGCTAATCAATAAATAATCGCCGTTTGCAAAGCATTACTGCAAAGCTTCATGTGCAACGTTTGCAAAGCATTGGTGCAAAGCTACAGAAACATACAAGCATCCAATCAATGCGAAAAATCGAAGAATCTCACCACATGAATATAAATTGTTCAATTAGGTTTTGGGGAGAGCGAGGCATTGATTGTTTCTATTTTGTAGTGTGCAGCAGCATTAACATTAGTGTTCTATGATTAGAAAAATATGTAGTTAGTTATGGAATAAGGTGTTGATGTTTCATGTGAAACATCAAAAAAATTTGTGCTTTTTATGTCCATGGAAACGACGAAACTTAAAACACGATATTTTTGTTTTAAGAGTTTCGCATATTTAATTGGGGGTGATACGTCGTGGAATCAGCTGCTGAAACGATTCAACGAATTTTTGGAGATTCAAAATCCTCCCTAGGTATTGAATTGGCAGATTTGACATCTCGTTTTCATTCCATTGAACAAGCGAAATATCCTAAGCCTAAGCAAACGCGTTTTATTGCTGTTGCTAATCAAAAAGGTGGAGTAGGAAAAACAAGTTCTGCTGTAAATCTTGCTGCAGCTATGGCAGTAAGTGGATCAAAAGTACTTCTTATTGATATGGATCCACAAGGGAATGCGTCAACTGCATTAAATACTCCTCATGCTTCTGGTAATTTGTCGGTTTACGATGTTCTTGAAGGGCGAAAAAGTATCGCTGAAGTAAAACATGCTTGCCCAGATATTGAAGGACTTGATGTTGTGCCAGCATCCATTGATTTAAGTGGTGCTGAATTAGAGCTTGCAGATATGGATAATCGTAATAATCTGTTAAAGGATGCCTTGCAAGAATATCTTGATAATAGCAGCGAACATTACGATTATGTTTTTATTGATTGTCCTCCGTCGCTTGGCTTGTTAGTGATTAATGCCATGTGTGCAGCACGTGAAATGCTTATACCAATTCAAGCTGAGTATTATGCTCTTGAAGGTTTAGGACAGCTTATAAGAACTATTGGTTTAGTCCAGCAACATTACAATCCAATTTTAGTTGTTTCTACAATGCTTGTTACTATGTTTGACAAGCGAACTTTATTAGGCAGAGAAGTTTTCCAAGAAGTTAAAAAACATTATCCAAATATTGTGCTTGAGACTACGATTCCTCGTACTGTGAAAATACCTGAAGCGCCAAGTTTTAACCAAAGTGTTATTACTTATGATCCTCATGGATCAGGAGCGATTTCTTATCGCGAAGCTGCGTTAGAAATAGCGAAAAGGTCTAAGACAGTATTATCTGTTATTGCAGCAAAGCAAGATGCTAATCGACAAGAACAACAACAGGAGAATCAATAATGAGTGGAAATAAGTCTCGCCTGGGTAAAGGTTTAGGTGCTTTGTTCCCAGCTTTGCCTGGCGAGGATGCGCTTGCCGATGCATCTAATAATTTGCAATTTAATGTTTCACATGAAACAAAAAAATCCGAATCTGTGGATAGTCAATTAGAAGAACAAGCAAAAGTTTCACGTGAAACGTTACATAAAGATAATAATCAATCAAAAAATGTTTCACATGAAACAAAGGTCCCTAGTATGAGCAATTCAATTGCTCCTCACGCGGATAAGAGTAATAACAAAATAAAGAATGTTTCACGTGAAACCGTGCCGTCAATTCATACTAACAAGCATTCTCATAAACGTTCAACTATGCCATCTCTTGGAGATGTCACTAGACCTATGGATTTCTTTTTTGGAGATTCAGCATCAACGACATTTATGTCGTCTAAGGCAAAAAATAATGAAGAAACCGTTATTGGTGAAAAAAATAACGCTGCTGAAAAATCGAATAAAACCGCAAAAAATGAGCCTTTGAAGCCAGTAAAAGGTGGATATTTAGCTTATCTTAAGCCGTTAGATATTGTTCCTAATGCGCATCAACCTCGAACAATTTTTGATGAAGATGAGCTGCGAGAACTTGCGTCATCTATTAAAGAAGTCGGCGTTTTACAGCCTATAGTTGTGCGACCTATTGTTGATGCAGATAAAAATGATGAACAAATTGCACATTATGAACTTATTATGGGCGAGAGAAGATGGCGTGCTTCTCAGCTAGCTGAACTTGATACAGTTCCAGCGATTGTGCGCACAACTGCTGATGAAAATATGTTAAGAGATGCATTGCTTGAAAATCTTCATCGCGTTGCTCTTAATCCTCTTGAAGAAGCGGCAGCATATTCTCAGATGATAGATGATTTTGGTTTAACACAGATTCAGCTTTCTCAGTCTGTATCAAAATCACGTCCACAAATTGCTAATACTTTAAGACTTCTCAATCTTCCTGCTAGCGTGCAAAAACATGTCGCCTCAGGCGTGCTTTCTGCAGGTCACGCACGAGCACTACTTGGCTTGGAAAATCCAGAAGATATGGAGAGTCTAGCCAATCGCATTATTGCAGAAGGATTGTCAGTTCGTAGTACTGAAGAGATTGTTTCGTTGAAGAATGAAGATACATCTCATGGAGCAGTACGTACGCGTGTGCGTCGCAATAATCAGTGGTCTTCTTCGCCTGTGCGCAAGCAGCTTGAGGAGCATTTTGCTACCAAAGTTTCTATTAAGGGCACAGAAAATCATGGAAGAATCGAGATTGTCTTTTCTTCTCCTGAAGAAATGCAACGAATTATTGGTTTACTTGTTTCTAAAAAAGAATAGTAGTTTTAATAAAATACGTGTGACATTTGTCTACAATATAATAGCTTAGACTGTAATGTCACACGTAAATTTAATTGTATTTATGCTTTTACTTTTAGTAAGCCTTTGTGTAATGAGTAAGATTTAAGCGTATTTTTCGTTAAGATAAGTTTGAGCATCAAGAGCTGCTCTGCATCCCATTCCTGCTGCAGAAATTGCTTGACGATACATGTTGTCGACAACATCTCCCGCAGCAAAAACGCCTTCAACAGAAGTGCGAGTAGTTGCACCATCAACAACAATTGTTCCATCTTCATTAAGTTTTAATTGGTCGTTTAAGAACTTTGTTGCAGGAGTGTGACCAATTGCCACAAACAATCCAGCTGACTCAACTTCTTGAGTTTCTCCTGTAATAACATTGCGAACAGTAAGTGAAGTAGCTTCTAGATCGTTGCCGTGCACTTCATCTACAACGCTATTTGTAATAAATTTGATTTTTTCGTTTTCTTTTGCTCTGTCAACCATAATCTTTGAAGCGCGGAATTCATCTCTGCGGTGAATTAAAGTAACAGAAGAACCAAATCGTGTGAGGAACAATGCTTCTTCAAAAGCAGAATCTCCTCCACCAACTACAGTAATTGGTTTTCCTCGGAAGAAGAAGCCGTCACAAGTTGCGCAATAAGATACACCTCTGCCGGAGTACTCGAGTTCTCCTGGAACACCCAATTTGCGCACTTGCGAGCCCGTAGAGACAATAACTGCGTCGGACTCATAAGTTATACCGTCATCGGTAGTAACGAGCTTTACAGCGCTTTTAAAGTCTACAGAAGCGACCTCGTTCAGCAATACTTCTGCGCCAAATTTTTCAGCTTGTTTTTGCATAGATTCCATTAAGTCAGGGCCTAAAATACCTTCTGGGAATCCTGGATAATTCTCTACTTCCGTTGTGTTCATCAATTGACCGCCTGGAGTAAGAGCTCCAGCAATAACAAGTGGTTTGTACCCAGCGCGACCCAAATATATTGCAGCAGTGTATCCTGCAGGTCCGGATCCAATTATGATAACTTTTCGAAGTTTATTTTCCATTACTTATTTCCTTAAAGCACTTATTATAAGAGATTCAGTACAGTTTTACAGAATTGATGTACAAACTGTTCTTAGGCATGCTATCTTTTGGAACCCATAGCATGAAATCTTGAGATTTTACAATCTTCTTAAGTTTTACATCTGTTGTTCCGCTTTCGTCGAATGTAAATTCTGCTACTTGAGTTCCCTTAGTTGGATCATCCTTAGTATCTGCCAACAAATATGCGTGACCTCCAGAGGAACGTATCGAAACAACGAAGCGATACACAGTTTGTGGTTCGGTTAAGTGAATATAGTATCCATATCCAGCTTGATTAGCCGGGAAGCTTAAGAATTGATAACGATCAGCTTCGTAAGCAACGTTATTAGTAGGAATTTTAGGCTTAGGCACAGGTTTTACTTGCTTACGACCCATATTTTTCTTAGCAGGTTGTTTTTCTTGAGGAAGAATACCTTGGCTGCCAAACGGAACATTTTCTAGACTAGTGCTATCCCATGAGCCGTTGTTTCCGAAGCTATCTGTGCTTTCATGATTGCCAAATAAACCATGTAATGCCAAAGCTAATCCAGCTACAAGGAGTAACGAAACAGCCCCGATAGCAATAACTTTGGTTGAAAGACCCCACCAAATTTTAGCATCTGCAATAGTGTTGTTATTTTGTGTATTCTGCTTTTGTTTGTGCAAAGTAGCAGTTTGTTCCAGAGGCTGGAAGCTTGGCGGCAAAGAAGGTGCTCCATTTTCTTGGATATCGTCGTTTTGGTCATTGTTTATTTCGTCTCTAAGTGCTCTTGCTGATTCCTCTCCAGGAGCTACAAATCTTCCGTGAGAATCAACAACAGGAACGCGACCAGTAGCTTCGCCTTCTGAAGTTAAGTTTTGTGGTCTTGAGATTAATTCTGTGTGTTGATTATTTTCAGTAAGAAGATGCCCAAAATCAAAACTACTAACTACGCCTGTTTCGCTAATAGTATTTTTGGAAGTTTGATTTCTTGTATTTTCAACGTGATCAAAAATATTTTTAGACGTAGCAGTATCGGGAAAATGTTTATATGAAGCAGACAATGTTGGGAAAAGAGCATCGTCTGTATCAAGTTCTGTAGGAGCGAGAATGCTAGCTATTTCTGCTGCTGCAATATCATGAAAATCTATATCTGTATTAGTGTTAGTTTCGTCACTAAAACTATTGTTACCAATGCCTTCAGAATCTGAGTTAGTATTGCTTCTTTTAAGAAGAGATCCCAATGTTCTTCCAGCATTTTTGAAGCTATCACTTAACTTAGCGGATCCATTTGTATTATTTGAAATAGTGTTGGCTGAATTAGTTGAAGAAAAATCGTTAGAATCCTGATTATTTCTTTGCATTAATTGTGCATCAAATTCTTCTTCACTTTGTGAAAGACCTTCAGGCAAAGGTAGTATACAATCATCTTTTGCTTCGCGAAGTCGAACATTGCTAATAGAAGCAACACTTGTTTTACCATCAAGCACAATATCTCTTGTTGTGAGCTTCGATAAAGGCGTGTATGAACCTAATAATGCTACTAATTCTGCAATAGACGCCATAGGTATTACGTTGTTATTTTTATTTGAAGCTAGGCTTCTTGTGCAAATCATCCTAAATTCTGAAGGAGTATTATCTGGCAAAAGAGACGCATCAAAACGAGCTTGTATTCGAGAAGAAGTTCTAGTAATCAAAGTGTATAACAATGATGCAAGTTGCTTAGTTGCAATATGTTCAACATTTTGCCTTGGAATTTGATCATCATCTTTTTGAGTCACATCTTCCAAAAGAGGACTTACTGGAGTATCTGCTAACTCAATTCCTGAAGAACTTATGCGAACAGTGTCACTAGAAACAGCGTGGTGAGTAATATTGCTAGCAAGTAATCTGCTTAAAGCTTGTGCAGTTTCTGCAACAATAGTTCTTATTGCTTCGTAGCTTAAAGGTGCTTTTTTAAGAGCCAAATAATCATTGATAGTAATACCGCGATCTAAAGCTGTAACAATAATTGCAACAGAATCATGATGCCGTAATTGAAGTACTTGCGTAAACTTGCGGCTATGCGATAAAGCCAAGGTTGATGCAATTGTATTTACTTGCGGCAAAAAACGTGAATCTCGTACAATAAAAAGCTGGCAATCCTGCGTAAGTATGCGGTCATTGGCTTGCCATACTTGCAAGCCTGCTTCGTTGCGCAAAAGCGATACTAGTACGTATCGATTTAGTACAATATCTCCTAACCGAGGTTCCATTTGTTCCTCATCTTCCTACGCATGTGCAATAAGTAACTTAACATTTTTACTAACACATAATTGTACTGGTGAGCCGTCATGTTATGTACAGCATTTTGCTGTTATTGAAATAATTTCCCAAATAATCACATATTTTAAGGAAAAGCTCAATATGAAACTACGCTCTTAGAAGTTTTTGCTGTTAGAAGAATCATGATATTTTGCATCGGATTGTATTCTACGCGGAATTCTAAGATTTTTCTGTTCGTGCTGTGATTGACTTTTTGCAGTTTCTTCAAAAATTTTAGCAAGAGGAGCAAGAGCAGGAATCTTTTGGGCAAGCTTACTAATTATTGGGGCAGACAAATCTACAAGTTCTCTGGTCTTCAAAAGTAAGAGTGCTGACAGATAAACAACAGCAATAATAATTGTTGTTATTGCGCAAATAAGTATTGCGTATACCCACCTTAATATTCCATGCATATGTGGGGAATTGAAGTTTAAAACATGCAATAGCGGTTTACTCACTAAGAGACCAACAACAATAGATACTATTGAAGCAATAGTAATTTTTATATGCGTAATTGCAAGATTTCGATCATCTAAGTCATTGTTGAAACGATTTCGAAGCATATGAACAAGTGATGGGAAAGTCAAGAAGTAGCTTATTGAAACTGATGAGCCTAAAGCTGTAACCCAATAAGTAGGTGGCAGTACATTAATGCAACATACAAAGGCAAAAAGCTCAGTAAGAAGTTGCGCTGCTGCGAAAATAAAAGGACTTTTACCGTCTTCAAAAGCAAAGAATGTGCGTTGAATAATCAAATAGCTACTAGTTAAAGGCAAGCCAAAAGCTAGCATCATTAGAGGTGCAGACATAAGGTTTGCTTCTTGAACACTTATTGATGGTATTAAAGCTAACGAAATAGGTGTCGGAATAACAATAAAAATGACTGTAAAGAAGCACATAATTATGCTTACATGCCTGAGTGCTTCACTTAAATCATTGCGCGCGCTATGTAAATCGTGAGATGCAATAGAGCGTGAAATTTTAGGGAAAATTGCTGTTGCAACGGATACTGCAACTAAAGAGTATGGCAATAGGAACATTGTGTAAGCGTTTTGATAAGTAGCATTACCTGCTACTTCAAACTGGTCTAAGCCTAAACGTTTTTCAGCAACAAATGGGACGCTTGTTGTTATATGCGTAGTAATCATTACAACTATTTGTGTAACAATAACAATGCCCATGCTCCATGCAGCAACAGGGCCCATTGATCTTAAACCGATATCTCGTATACCAAAACTTGGCTTGTAGTGTATTCCGCATTTTATAAGAGGTAGGAATAACACTAAAGCTTGTGCTGCTACGCCGATAGTCCAGAATCCTGCAGTGAGCAAAAGAGTATTGCCATTCCAAAAACTTAGTGGCATCCTATTTGCTTTACCAAAGATGATGATAAAAACGCCAAAGCCTAGGCAACTAATAATATTTGCTGCAACTGAACTCCACGCGTACATGGCAAAATGCTCTTTTGCCGCCAAAACTTGCCCAAGTACTGTATAAATACCGTAAAAGAAAATTTGAGGCATGCACCATAAAGTAAATGAACAAGTTAATGTTTGCATTTCGGCGCTTCCGCCGGCGTATAGCATAGTGAGCACAGGCGTTGCTATAGACATAAGAACTGTTAGCGCGAGAAGCAGAAGAATTGCAAATGTAATAAGTTTATTTAAGCGTTCCTCGGCATTTTTCTTTTCGAGAGTGCGAACAATTTGCGGTACTAATACAGCGTTGAAAATTCCACCTGAAACAAGCGTATATATTAGCTGTGGAATCATAGATCCAGCTTGATATGCGTTTGCTGCTAAACCTGTTGTTCCAAGGGCTGCTGCTAATAAGATAGTACGTATTTGACCTGTAATGCGTGATGCGGCTGTTCCGCTAGCCATAATTACAGAATTTCGACCTACTGAACTCATTCGTCTGGATCCTTCTTACGGTGGAATTGCCTCCAAAGGCCAAGAAGACCAAGAATGAAAGCAAATACTATAATAATCGTACCGCTTTTATCACTAATTTGCAGTGTACTAGTAATAAGTGTGCTTTGTTCTTTTGCAAATACGCGATGCTGATTGTCTTCAAGCACAAAAGTAGCTTTTGTGTGAATTGATGTAGTGATTCTCAGTGGTAAAGTTACTTGAGTTTCGCTATTAGCTGGAATTTTTACTAAAGTTTTACGGCGTGTAACAATTTCCATAGCATGAGTATTTGCAGATAAATACACTTGCACAGGGTAAGAGTATGTGTTGCTTATCGTAATAGGCATGCTTGCTGTTTCGCTTACGGCAGTAATATCATGCGGTGGGATTATGCGAATGCCATTCATCAGTGTATTTGCAAAAGTCTTAGCAGTATTTTTACTTATACAAGACTTGTTATTTTTCTTGCTGTGTGCAGTAGTTTTGGCTGAATCTTGCTGCTCGATCGTATTATTGGTAAATTCGTGCAAAGAAATATCGTCGTATAAGCGTAATAAATACTTTTCTAAGTCTTTTATGTTAATAAGTTTTTTTGTTTTGGCTGTTTGTTTTGCAAGTGCTTGAGCGTCACCCTCAGTATTATGAGGATGCTTAGCGGAACTATAGTCGAGAATATTCTTAGTAAAACGTAAAACGTCTTTCCTTGAATGTGACAAATCGTTTAGGCAAGAGCGTCGTTTTTCAGTAATATTCTCGCTTATAGAGCTGTTGCGAGATATTTCACGCATTATGGAATTTTTCTTCCAGTCAGGCAAGGCATTTTGCTTCGTATTTGCCATTGTTTGCAAGTCGCTTAACGACAGCCAAGGAGATTGTTCTAATGCGTTCATAACAGCATCAATATTTGAATTAGATGCATTATTCGAAAAAGTAATGAGAATATGTCTATCAACATACGGCTGTTCCATTTGGTAGAACGCGCTTTGTGCCACTAAACGATTAATGCGCCCAGCCTGAGTTCGTTCGCTTGTTGCGTTATCGCTTGTAGGCTTTCCGTTTGCCAGAAGAGTAAGCACTGATTGAGGTGACAAAACTCGCACATTCCCTGCAGGCGTATCTATATCGTATATGCCATTTCTAACAGCAAACTGTGAAGCATTATTGTCAAATTCGTCTGTTGCAATAACAGTTTCATATCCATTACGTTTTGCTTGCTCTAGTGCATGAATAGTCCATTTGCCGTATGTTTGCCATGCATAAGCTTTATTTAAATTATGATTAGTTGAGTCTGTTTGTTTTGAATTATTTGCTTTAGTAATATTTTTCTGCGATTGCGAATTTTTTGCAGACCATTTTTCTTTAGTAATTCCTGCCGATTTATACAAATCGTCATTATTGTCATCTGCATAAGCACTGATATCAAAACCAGATTGTTGCATATAAGCGCTTGGTTTGAGTGTTAAATGCGATGCTTGTATTGTGCTTAAATCTGCGATTGTTTGTAATTTTGAGTGTTTATTTGCTAAATCAGCTTTCCCAATAATGTTGTGAATACTATCTTTGTCTGCTCTAAGTAACGTTTCTAAATGATCGCTAGGTTGAATGTTATTAGCTTTAAAATTGCGTAAATCGTTTTGTGTACGAATTAATATTGGCATGAGCGCAGTAAGTTTCATCGCTGGTAAGTTAGCTGAGTGCATGCCAATATTTGCTCTTGTCAAAAAAGAATGTATCGATTTGTATTTTGAATAATCTTGTGAGAAATACGTAATTTTTAATGGTTTGGGACCCCAATTCAGGATGGAACGTAATTCTTGTTTATCTGCAGGTATGTTAAAGCTAAGAGTGCACGTGTGACCGGAAGCTAAACTTGGAGTTTTTACGGAATCTAAAATTTGAGGAGTTGGTATAAGAGATTCCTCTTGCGACCAATTTTGCACGTCCGTGCGCGAAACAAAAGTGTAATTGGAATTTATAGAAAGTTGTAAAGTGCCTTCTGGAAGTGCCGTTTTTACGGCTTTTAGTGTTGCAGTAAGGTGGTATCCGCTTTTATCTGTTACTACAGGCGTTGCTTGAGTTATATCTATTTCAATGCCCTTGCTATGCGGATTTTCATACGTAGATTGTTTTTTATTTTGTCTTGTAGAAGTTTTGTCAGATAAATCTGCTTTTTTCGTGTTTGCATATGCGTAATTTGCTAATCCTGCATATTTTGCTGTTGGAAAAGCAAAAATTGTTGCAAATACTACGAATAATATAAAAATAAAACGTGCAGAAATTAAGCAAGTATGTAACGTAATTCGTAATAAAGAAAATACGTATGAAAGTGCCTTCTGCTTTAGAACAGTAGACGCATTTGTGGTCTGATGTTTACGCGTGAGTTTCTTCACTGTTAGACCGCCTATGTGCTTTTTTGGCATAAAGCCATGCAATTTTACGTTCATTTGGATAGCTTAGTATTGCATTAAGTTCTTTAAAATTCACCCATATTGCATCTTCTGCTTCGTGATCGGGATCTCCTAATACAGATAAGTCGCCACTTACGTAACGTAACGCAAAATGGTGCACTAGCTTGTGTACTCTATGCGTTGTGCCTGTAAACCAATAGTCGATTGTGGCAATCGAATCTACTACTTCGCCAACTATACCCGTTTCCTCATGAATTTCGCGAACTGCTGTTTCTTGGGGTGTTTCACCTTTTTCTATATGTCCTTTTGGTAGACACCATTCAAGGTGTCCGCTTCTTGAATGACGAGCAATAATTGCGACACGCCCGAGAGAGTCAAATACTAAACCGCCTGCGGAATATTCTCGAATAATTGGCAAGTCTTGCGCATCTAAAGAAGCAAAAGTTGTAGGAGTATCTGCCTGTCTGCGTGGTGGCATAAGTGCTGGAGATACGCCTGAGAAAGAAGATGTTTTTTGAAGATTATCTTCCGGTGATCCTGAGTCTTGCGCAGTGCTGTCATCCTTAGAAAACAGCGGAATATCAACAACATTTTGTTCTTCACAACTGTCTTGCTGGCAAGACTTTTTTCTATGCATTTTAGCTAAATCAAGTGGCGTAATAACAGGAGCAGCTTGATTTTGGGCATGATTATCCGCAAGCTTGGCGAGCGTACGTCGTAAGTCTGCAGGAGTAATCATATAGTCAACATTACTCAATCCGCTGTGCATTGGGGTAACGGTATGCTGGAATATAGATTGATTTTTGCTGAAAGGGTGTCGGTAAGGGTGACTGAGAACTTCGAAGTTTGGCCTGAAGCTATAGAGTTGGGGCGACTTTTTGCTGAGCGTCATTATGAACTTGCATTAGTTGGTGGTCCTGTGAGAGATATGCTACTGCATCGCGTGTCGCATGATCTTGATTTTTGTACATCAGCTCGACCCGAAGAGTTTGAACCTATTTTGCGTCGTTGGGGACATGATGGTTTTTGGGATATGGGTCGCAAATTTGGCACGTTGGGAGCTATGCGTCGACGTGCTGATGGTACAGAAGTAAAAGTTGAAATTACTACATACCGTTCTGATGTGTACGATCCAGATTCTCGTAAACCTGAAGTGCAATATGGCGATACTTTAGAAGGTGATCTTTCTAGGCGTGATTTTACTGTCAACGCAATGGCGTTGCGCGTGCCAGATTTACAGTTTGTAGATCCTTTTGGCGGTGCTAGTGATTTAGCTAAAGGCGTGTTGCGAACCCCGGTTGATCCTCGTCAATCTTTTGATGACGATCCTTTGCGTATGATGCGTGCAGTTCGTTTTGTTGCGCAACTTGGGTTTAGTATCGAAGCAAATACTGCTGAAGCGATTGTGGACATGGCAGATAGGTTAGATATTGTTTCTGCTGAAAGAATTCGCGAAGAAATTACTAAAATGTTACTTTCGGACAGACCTCGTAAAGGATTAGAAGCTCTTGTTGAATCTGGTATAGCTCAGCGTGTTCTTCCGGAGATTCCAGCTTTACAGCTTGAAATTGACGAGCATCATCGTCATAAGGACGTTTTTGAACACACAATGATGGTTCTTGAGCGCGCTATAGCTTTGGAAACAGATCAGGAAGGTCCAGTGCCGTCTCCAGATTTAACGTTGCGTCTAGCTGCTTTATTGCATGATATTGGGAAGCCAAAAACTCGAAAATTTGAAGATGGAGGGAAAGTTAGTTTCCACCACCATGATGTTGTTGGCGCAAAAATGACTCGTAAACGTTTGAAAGCACTGCATTTTGATCATCATCTTATCGAAGATGTTACTGAATTAGTGAATTTGCATTTGCGTTTTCATGGGTATGTTGATGAACCGTGGACTGATTCTGCAGTTCGTCGTTACGTAAAAGATTCAGGACATCTGTATGAGCGGTTGAACCGACTTACTAGAGCAGATGCAACCACTCAGAATCGTCGCAAATCGTTAATGTTTGAGCATGCGATGGACGAGATGGAAGAGCGCGTAAAGGAGCTTAAAAAGCAGGAAGATTTTAACGCTATTAGACCTGATGTAGACGGTAATGAAATAATGCAATTATTGCATTTGCAACCAGGTCCAACAGTTGGTGAGGCTTATAAGCATATGCTTGATTATCGTCTCGATAATGGTCCGGTAGACCATGATATTGCTGTAGAAGAATTACAGCGATGGTATGAGGAAACGTACAAAAAGTAAAAGTTTCTTCACTTAAATAAAGAGTAGCAGTATAAAATATTTTACTGCTACTTTTTTATTTAACTTCCTTATGCTGATCTGCCTTAGGAATGTTTTTCATAAGATCAGCTCTTATACATCCTTGCACTTCATGTATTGTTGCGCCTGCTGCTGGAACATCTACTTTAGGGCGAAGATTATTAAAAGTAGAGCCAAGCACAATATCGACGAGCTTATCTTTTCTATCATCCATTCGCATAATTGCATCGGTAAAATTAGCGTTTACTGTATAAGCTTCATTAATAGCGTTTTTTCCAAAGTAAATGATTGTTCGTTTAATGTTACTGGATTTGTTATTGTTAACTTCTGTTAAGTTAAATCCGCGAGCGTTTAAAGCTTCGCCAACCGCGCGAGCAAGGCCGCGGAACTTTGTGCCGTTGAGAACTCTGATTGCTACAGCTCTATTATCTACGTAAGGGGCTTTGGCTCCTTCTTTTCCTATTATTGCGCATGGAGCTGGAACGCCGTAATTTGGGTTATCTTTTGGAGCACGCACAGAATTTATGCCAAAAGCGTGGAATTGCACAAGTAAAGCAAATATAAAAGTGACGCCCAAGCCTACGCCCACTGTAGTGAGTACAGATCTTTTTCTTTGATACATGAAAGCTTTACGAGCAATACGTTCGTCGTATTCTTGCGTCATGTTCACTTCCGATCTGTGGTTTGTAACTTTGTTAGCAGCAAGTTTACACAAGCTGCAGAATATACGTAATATTTCATTGCGTAATATTTTATTTTGCATATTTATTCAACGAATAAATATGCGTTTTATTTATAATTTACAATCTTTGCATGCGCGATATAAAGCAATAAATTCATCGCAAGTAAGCGTCTCGCCGCGTCTAGTTGGGTCAATTCCAGAATTTTTATATGCTTCTTCTGGAACTTGATTTTTAAGAGCTGCGTGCAATGTCTTACGTCGTTGCTGGAAGGCGGCATCAATGAAAGCGAATACTCCCTCACGTTCATTATTGTCACCTTTACCTGTGCAATTGCGAGTAAAAGAAACTAATGCTGAATCAACGTTTGGCGATGGCCAAAATACATTACGACCGATAAGCCCTGCGCGTTGGGCTTTGCCGTACCACGCCAACTTAACACTTGGTGTGCCATATACTTTATTCCCAGGTTGTGCGCATAAACGATCTGCTACCTCTTTTTGAACCATAACTAGAAAATTCTGTAAGTTACTAAATTTTTCTAGCAAAGTAAGAATAATAGGCGTCGCAACGTTGTATGGCAGGTTTGCAACAAGAGTAAATTGTTTAGCCTGCGCAATCTGTGGAACATCATCGGCATTTACTGTCAAAGCGTCTTTTAGAATGACGTTAAATTTTTGCATTGATTGAGGCATAAATTCTTCTACAGTATGCGGCAATCGTCGAGCTAGCGGAGGGTCTATTTCTACTGCAGTAAGCTGTGCTCCTGTTTGCAATATTGCAAGAGTAAGAGAACCAAGACCAGGCCCTACTTCCATAACGATATCGCCAGATTTAACTTCAGCTGCCGCTACTATTTTTCGCACTGTACCAGGATCAATAACGAAATTTTGACCAAACTTTTTGGTAGGAGTAATGCCTTCCTCGGCAGCAATACGTCTAATATCTGCTGCACCTAAAAGCTGACCTTCATTTTCAATGCTGATTTCTGTCAAAGTTTTACCGTCCAAATTTCGTAACAATTAATCCGTTGCGCCAAAGTGCGTTAAAACACGCTGCTGCCTTTTAATACCAGCCAATTTCGCGCGAATGCTTTACTGCTCCACTAGGTGTTTTATATTTGCTCTTAATGTAACTTAGACCCCAGCTAATTTGTATTGCGGCATCTTCATGCCAATTAGCTCCTGCACTGCTCATTTTATTTCCAGGAAGAGCTTGAGGAATGCCATAAGCGTGTGAGCTAGGATTTTCTGCGTTCCATCTCCATCCAGATTCCCTATTCCATAACCATAAAAGATCTTCCCATTCTTTACCGGTCCAACCCATTTGCGCAGCTGCGCCCTGAGCGAATAGTTTAGCTTGTTCTGGAGTAGCATGTACAAGGCTATCGGGATTAGAGCTTGGAGCGGGTGCAGGTGGATTAGCTGCAGGTGCGGGAGCTGCAGATGCGGTTTGTTGTTGAGTTGGCTGTTGGCTGTTTTTCTTCTCCTGTTTTGCAGGTTGCTCAGTATTCTGCTTTTTGGGTTGAGCGTTTGTTTGTTGTTTGGATTGTTTTGACTTTTGCGTATTTGTATTATTTTTGTGAATTGGTGCAGGAGCAGCCTTACCTACAGCAATAACTTGATTAACTGCAGGCTTTACCAAATTTTGCGAAACTAAAGTTGCGCTTTCTGCTTTGCCATCTACGTATGTAACGTTATAAACATCTTCGCGCTCACCATTCACGCCAACTTGTTGTACAACGCGAGAATTCGCTGGAAGTTTAGGATCTACTACAGTTTGTGTGGCAAAAGGTAATGAAACTGTACGAGTTTCTTTGCCATGAGTAACTCGAGAAACACGTAAAACAGTATTTCCATCATCTTCTTCTACGCTTACGCGATCTTCCTTGCCGAGCACTATACCTTGAGAATCAAGAATTGCGCTCGCAGGTAAGTCTCCATTTTGCACAATGCGTGTTTTCCTGTCAGCGATAACGCTAATTGGACCTTTTTTATTAATTGATAAGCCGCAAGTGAGTTTATCGTAAATATTTTGCAAATTTACTGTAATTCGTGAAGCGTTCTTAGCATTAGCTTTAAAAAAGCCGATTAATTGATCGACACTAGTTGCAACAGTCCAGAACGGTATAGTTACTCCATCTACAGTGATAGAAGTTTGATAAGCACTGCGAACTGTTACAGTAGAATGATTTGTGAGAATATCTCCAGAAGAAGAAATAATTTGATCGTGAGTTTTTACTGGCACGTGTTGTTCTTCCAATAAACGTATTGGATTTGTTGAATAAGTGCTTACAATATGCGTTTTTCCATTTATGATCATTGCAACAGATTTTTTAGCTGTAAATATAAACAAGCTTGTTGCTGTGAGTGATATAGATAAAACGCAGGCGATTATTCTTGCACGACGCATCACTATTAATCGTCTAGGCGTCCATCGACGTGCCATACAATCACTCCCTTTGCAATAATGCTAACTTCTCTATTATACCTTCAGTATTGCATTCAAAATTGAGTGCAAAACAAAATAAAAGTGGGGGCGGGAGAGAAGGGGATATTCCCGCCCCCTATGAGGTGGAGCTGGTTGGGGGACGCTCCACTCTCACCTCGGAAACCCTGAGTTGGGGGAAGGTTCCCGAGTTCTTACTCGCGAAAAGTTTTGTTATAAAGATGATCATGTGCACAGATATAGATTTGTTATTTTCATAATACGCCATAATTTGGCACTGTATATGAAAAATAAAAATCTTTTCTATTTTTGAATAGTTAATTAGCCACTATCCCCTCTGCTTTAATCATTTCACGTCATTATATGTGATACGAAAGATAACAAAACTATAGTTCTGGAATATGTGAATGGAAAATAAGAAATACTCGCGAAACGAGTGGAATAAAAATGGAGCCTCCTGCCGGGATCGAACCGGCGACCTGCCGCTTACAAGGCGGCCGCTCTGGCCATCTGAGCTAAGGAGGCGAAGTTTCTCGTTAGCATGACGAATCATGCTAAGTAGAACAATTGATTAGTGTACCATATGCCACGTCATTACAAAATTACGGCGATGTTGAATATAGAAACGGCGTGTTTTTTGTTGTTTATATTTGCGTATTTGGCAATATAAGGCATTAACATAATGCAGTATGGAAGATACAAGCATGTTCGATTTGCAACCAGGGACTAATGTAGGCGGATACACGCTTATTTCTAGGCTTGGCGGCGGCGCAATGGGGTCAGTTTGGCGCGTTAATGACGATGGCGGCAATCAATATGCTATGAAAATATTACGTGCTTCTGTTCATGCAAAACAGAGTGAAGATGAAGATTCTGAGCAGGAACGTGCTCGAATACGTTTAAAACGTGAAGCTTTGGCTTTGCAGAGGATTCATCATCCAGGTGTTTGCGCGATAGTGGATATGGAATTAGATGCTTCAATCGCTTTTATTGTGACAGAGTTGATTGAAGGACATAATTTGCGCGAAGACGTGGATGAGAATGGACCTTATATTGCAGATGATTTGGAGCGTCTTGCGCATAAGCTTATTGAAGCTGTTAAAGCAGTTCATGAAGCCGGTATTGTTCATCGCGATATTAAACCAACTAATGTAATGATTTCTGCTACTGGACCTGTATTGGTAGATTTTGGGATTGCGATGGGCGAAGGTGAAAGCCATGTTACTCGCACGGGATTAGTGATGGGCACTCCTGGTTTTATTGCTCCAGAAATTATTGAAGGTGGAGATTCAGATGAACTTACAGATTGGTGGTCTGTTGCTGCTGTGCTTGCATTTGCGGCTACCGGTAAGCCTGTTTTTGGCACAAAGCCTATGATGGCGGTTTTGGAGCGTGCTGCCTCAGGCAATGCAGATTTAACTGGGTTACCTCCTAGAACAATGGCTGCTTTTCGTAAGGCTTTGAATCCGATTCGAGAGCAGCGTTGCATGCCATCTGATTTAGAAAATGCAATTAGTCAAGATGCTATGGATCCTTTAGCCTGGCCGGAGGTGAACCGCCCTTTTGACCGTAATGCCACTAACATAACTATGCGTAAAATGTGGTGTGAAACAAGTCGTGAAACAAAAGAAAAAACTGCTATACTAACAAATTCTCGTACCTGCGATGCAGCTGGTACAGCTGGCATAACAAATCTTAATTCTGATGGAGAAATGCCAACCGTAACTGTTCGTTCTACTACTGTTATGCCACATTCATTAGATAATAGTGAAGACGATAAAACATTTTGTGTGGATGAAAAAACACGAATTAATGCGTTAAACGATGTAGATTTTCAGAATATACAGGACGACAATTCAAACAATTCACGCATTGCACAATCTTCAAAACTTATTCGTTCTTCTGATAACACTTTTGATAATGGCAATATTGAAAATGAAGCAGGTGATTCTCTACACGTTAAAAGTGATGAAGTGTCTTCTGTTGATCCTGTTCTTAATAAACATGATTATGCGCGTAGAGGAACATGGATACTGCTGATTTGTATAATTCTTCATTTAGCCATTGCTTGCTTAAGCATTCTCGATTCTATTGGTTTTGCGATGGTTTTTATGTGGATTAGTGCAACATCCGGCTACAGTATTTCATCAAGCTTGCGAAGATGGCAACTTAACGATGGAATAATTCCTCGCCATGATTCTGTAGTGCTTATTGCAACTTTACCGTGGCATATTATTCGAGGATTTGTTTACATGCTTCCACGAGTTATAGCTATTGTTGTTTCTGGAGGTATTGGAGCTGTTATATATCCATTTTTCTGCGGTAATAATCCTGAATTACTTTCTATAGATGTTGGATCCTTGCGTATTCTTTTACCAACTTACTCACCTAATATTTTTTCAAGTACTGCAGTTGGATATGCTCTAGGATTTATTGTTGCATGGGTTGTTTTTGCTGCAGTTAAGTGGACTACAAAATTCCGTTTAGGATTAGGTGCGGTATTTTATTCTGGAAAATCATTTGAAAAATAAAAATAGTATGATACGTAATGTGTATTTTCCGTTGATGCCATCTACTAAACTGTGATGAAGTTATTATTTCATTAGCAAGAATGCTGCTAGGAACGAGTCTTAGTGTGCGAAATAAATGGTTGAAGGATAACAATGCCTAAAATTCAGATGCGTGATAATAAGCAGGGAGATTCATCTGCTACTCGCCTACAAAGAACTATAGAAAATCGCGAACGTGCAGCGCGTGAGGCGCGTGAGCGTCGTCAGCAAGCAATTATCGGCGTTATTGTAGTAATTATTGTTGCGGCTATGTTGGCTGCTGTAGGCATTACTGCGTATCAGGCAGCTTACGTTCAGCCTCAGAAAAAAATAGAGCAATCTGCAAAATCTAATCATAATTTGGATAATATTGATCCAAGTATTCGTCCAAGCGGTGTTAATTCTAAGAATGGCATTCTTTTTAGCAAGGATGGGTACGGCAAGCAAGCTGCTGGTGCTCCTACAGTTGCCACTTATTTTGATCCTTTGTGCCCTGGTTGCGGATCCTTTAATCGTACTGTTGATGAAACTTTAATTAAAATGGTTGAAGCAGGTCAAATTAACCTAGAACTTCACCCAATGTCATTCTTGGATGGACTTTCTACTGACCATTACTCGACTCGTGTTTCTAGTGCTATTGCTTATATCGCTTCATATGATAACAATCCAAAGCATTTGCTTCAGTTTATCAATGGCATTTTTAACGAAAAATTCCAGCCGGAAGAAAGCGAGGGATATAAGCCTGTAAGCAATAAAGAGTTGATTAAACTGGCTAAGAAATCTGGAATTCCAAACGAAATTGCAAGTAAAGCTTTTAACCGCCAATATTTGAAGTGGCAGCTGCTAGTTAATAAATACACTCCTGATCGTAAGGAATTGTGGAATGTCAGCGGTCCAAATAAAGGATCTATGACAACGCCGACTGTAACTATTAACGATAAATTGCTTGATATGAATGCCATTAATGAGAAAAAAATGAAGGTGCTTGATGCTCTGCTTCATTGCATCGGCCTGGATAAAAAACAAGTTGGAGTTGCAGGTCAGATGCCTAAAGTGTCTGACACTAGTTCCCCTATTGCATTGTAAATAAGCTAAATTATAGAAATCTAAATTATTAAATAAAAACGGACGTTAAGTGTATTCTTAACGTCCGTTTTAGTATAGAGATTACTTAATTTTATTTATAAATCAAGCGGCTTACTCTTATACGTAACTTTCGGCATATGACCAGATTTGCCAACATGTTTTTTATCGATTCCCAAAGACTTTAATATAGCTTCCAAAGGATCCATTTGCTTTTCAGAAGCTGCATTGAGATCTACTAGCTTACCGTTAATTGTTACTGTTGGAGTTGTCATAGCGCCTTTATTAGAGCCAGAAACATTCCATAAAGCTTTTTCTTCTGGAGTATTCTCATTAATAACTTCTTGCCACTTAACATAGTGTAAGTTAAATGCTTCATTCGCAATCTTATCTGCAACTCCAGCATCTTCAGCTAAATCAATAAGAGCTTTATTTGGTGTTGCTTGGTATCCGTCGCCTTCTTCCGGCTGGAATCTTTCGCTAAAAATACTATTGATGAACTTAAGCAAATGCTTTGGATCGTTGTCGTGCGAAGCGATATAGGCAATACCGCCTGAGACGCGATAAGAATATTGATCTGAGCTAAAACGATTTAAGAATGACATTGGGTGAAGTTCTAGGTTAATTTGACCTGCTTCAACCATTTTAATTAAAGTTTCATCAACAGTACGATTAAAGGATCCGCAACCAGGGCACAAAGGATCAAAATAAGTGGCAACTGTAGGAGCACCAGCAGCTTGCTTGCCGTACCCATCCTTGCTAAGAAGAATTCCGCCTTGTAAATTAGATGCTGGTGGGATGTCAGAAGAAGGCAATTTTTTAATCTCTTTGGTTATTTGGGAGTCTGCTGTATCCTCAGTTTGTGTATCTGGCTTATTGGTTGTTGGATTTTCAATTTTTACTTGTGGTTTATTGATTGAATTGTAATAAGTCATAAACCCAGCTCCTGCAGCGAATGCAAGAATAATTAGTGCTATTACGATGCCAATTAAGCTTTTACTATAAGGGGTATTTGATTTTTGCATTTCATTATTTGTTGTTTCTTGTTGTTGATCCATAGTTATTCTCCTTTTGTGCACCTTACTCGACACGCCGAGTTTATGCAAAATACTGATTTTTTACTGTTTTTCTAAGATAAACATGATATATTAAGGCATGGCTCAACGAAGAGAACCTTCAATGGACCAGGTAAGTAAACTGTGGACGATTGATACCCGCCGATGTAGGAATTGGGGTCATGAGTGCACACCCTTCACTACGGATCGTTCGGCACGTACCTGCCGATGAAAGGACATATCATGGCAGAAGTTGTATTTGATCATGTGACTCGTATATACCCGGGCAACGATAAGCCTTCGGTTGATGACTTGAACATGACTATTAAAGATGGTGAGTTCCTCGTACTCGTTGGTCCATCTGGTTGCGGTAAGTCAACTACTTTGCGTATGTTGGCAGGTCTTGAAGAGGTTAACAAAGGACGTATCCTCATCGGTGGTCAGGATGTTACTACAATGCAGCCAAAGGATCGCGATATTGCAATGGTCTTCCAGAATTATGCACTGTATCCGCATATGACAGTTGCTGATAACATGGGCTTTGCTTTGAAGATTGCTGGTGTTCCTAAGGAAGAAATCCGCAAGCGTGTTGAAAAAGCTGCAGAAGTGTTGGATTTGACAGAGTATTTGGATCGTAAGCCGAAGGCTTTGTCTGGTGGTCAGCGTCAGCGTGTTGCTATGGGTCGCGCAATTGTTCGTGAACCAAAAGTCTTCCTCATGGATGAGCCTCTTTCCAACCTCGACGCTAAGCTCCGCGTTCAGACTCGTACTCAGATTGCTGCTTTGCAGCGTCAGCTTGGTGTTACTACTCTGTACGTTACCCACGATCAGACCGAAGCTTTGACCATGGGCGATCGCATTGCAGTGATTAAGCTTGGCGTATTGCAGCAGGTTGGAGCTCCTACTGAGCTTTATGACCGCCCTGCAAATGTATTCGTTGCAGGCTTCATTGGTTCACCATCTATGAATATCAATCAGCATCCAGTTGTAAACGGTCGAGCTCAGATTGGTGAGGATTCTATACTTCTTCCAGCTGAGGCTGTTGACAAGCTCACTGCAGAAGATAACGGACAGATTATTGTTGGCTTCCGTCCAGAAGATGCAAGCTTGGCAACATCCGATGATCCAAATGCGTTCTCCTTGAAGGTAATGAACGTGGAAGATCTCGGTTCTGATGGCTATATCTATGGCAATATCATCACCGATGGTTCTCCTGAGGAAGCATCTACTATGATGTCTGATCAAAATAAGCTCACGACTATTCGCGTGAACCCACGTGCTCTTCCAAAGGTTGGCGACACCGTGAAGATCAAGATTGATCCATCTAAGATGCATCTGTTCGCACCTTCTACGGAGTTGCGTTTGAACTAAAACGTTGGTTTGCCTGCTTATATAAGCTAATGGGCAAACTTTTGGTATAAGGTATAGAGCGGGGTTCGCAATATGACGCGAACCCCGTTTTTGGCACAAAAAAGCAGCATAATAAGTGTACAATAATACATCATTACAATGCATCGCTTATTATATATAGTTGTTATCAATAATTCGTCGGTGGTTGAGCTGTGTTTATCTGGAATGCAGTGATATCGTTGGCATGAGCTTGATTGGTAAATAAACTTTATGGAATGGAATGACGCTCCTCAATTAGACCCGCGTGCTGTGCAAGCAACTTCGGTATCTGCACAGGACGAGAATGCGTCTTCTCAAGAGCCGCAGGCACTGAAGATTACTGCGGCTAGTTCAAATCCAAAAATGTTTACACTGCCTTGGGAATTACCACTTTCTCAATGGCCTGCTGATTTATTCGTGAATTTGCCGCGTGGTATTTCTCGCCACGTTGTGCGATTTGTTCACGTTGGCGATGAAGTGTATGCAATGAAGGAAATTACTCGTCAAGTTGCAGAACGTGAGTATGAGCTTTTGCGTAGGCTTCGTAAACTTGAGTTGCCTACAGTTACTCCTATAGCTGTTGTTGCAGGACGCCATGACGCTAATGGTGAAAAGCTTGAGGCAATGTTAGTTACGAAACATTTGAAGTTCTCACTACCATATCGTGCATTATTTGCTCGTACGTTGCGTCCGGATACTGCAGAGCGCCTTATCGATGCGCTTGCTGTTCTTATGGTGCGCTTGCATCTTTCTGGCTTCTATTGGGGCGATGTATCGCTTTCCAACGTGCTGTTTTTGCGAGATGCAGATGCTTTTTCTGCATTCCTAGTTGACGCAGAAACTGGTGATTTGCATGGAAGTTTAACAGAAGGTCAACGAGAATACGATATCGATTTAGCTCGGACCAACATTATTGGTGAGCTTATGGATTTGAGCTCCGGTCAGCTTTTACCGACAGAAGTAGATGAAATCAGTATAGGCAATCGTCTAGTAGATCGCTATCATTCGCTTTGGAGTACGCTTACTGACGTTGATAAGTTCAGTCCTGATGAGATGTGGCGAATTGAACGTCGTGTTAATCGTCTAAATGAGCTTGGTTTCGATGTTGATGAGTTGGAGATGAAGACTTCAGAAGATGGTCGAAGGGTTTTGGTTCGACCTCGAGTTGTGGATGCTGGCTATGCTTCCCGCAAGCTTCTTCGTCTTACTGGATTGGATGTTCAAGAGAATCAGGCTCGAAGGCTGCTAAACGATTTGGATGCATATCGCACTTCTACATGGCGTCAAGGTGAAGAGCTGGAAATCGTCGCAACTGATTGGATGCGTGAAATTTTCGAGCCAACAGTTCGTATGATACCTCCTGAATTCCGTTCGCAAATTGAACCAGCTCAGTTCTTCCATGAAGTGTTGGATCATCGTTGGTTTATGGCAGAAAAAGTTGGCCATGACGTTGCTATGCAAGATGCTGTGACAAGCTATATTAAAAATGTGCTTCCTCAGTACAAAATGGATAAGCATGTTCTTGCTGCTATTAATGCAGATGCTGATTCTGGCGTTGTGGATGATGAATACACGTATTCTTCTCCAGCACCTGTAGGTCACGATATAGATGAAGATGATCAAGATGCTAGTGTTTGGGCAAGTTGAGTATTGTGTTATATAAGTAATTAGCTAATTCTCAATAAGTACGGCATTGATTGCCGTCTTTGATTTTAAGTGAATTTTTCGTCGGGGAGCTTCAACTCCCCGTTTTTTTTATTGCAGTTTACTCGCTTACCCTAAATTTGGGTATAAAAAAGTGCCCCCTGTGGGACTCGAACCCACAACCCAAGACTTAAAGGGTAGAGCACACTGTGTATTGACCACGCTGGTAAATATTTACCCTTATATGATACCGCCAACAACAGACTAGTGAAAACTTCTGTTCAATTTGAACAGAAGTTTTCACTAAGCGCGCTTTATATAAGCACGTGCTTGCATAAAATCAATCTTTTTCTCATCATTACGAGGCATGCGAGCAAATGAGAGAGTCCGTTTAAGTTCTATTGGAAGTTTCATAAAATCAAGTTCTTGCAAATACCAAGCATATAGTTTTCGTTCTAAAGTGTATAAATTTTTGCGATTTTCAACAATTCCTACACAAGAATGTTGCTCTGCTAAGTAGTTTAACCGTTGAGAAATGCTTGAAATATCAAGTGTTTGCATGAGTTCATAAGCTAGCTTGTTTCCGTTCTTTATGCCGATCCCTCTGTAAGTGCAGGCATCATGAGAAACAATCTGAAGGAACTTACTAATAGTAAATAGTAAATAATTTTTAACAGTAGTAACTGTATTCGCATCAGCAGTAAACGGGGGCGTGTTACCACTTGTGTCAAGCTTTAATAGTTTTCCTTGTAATTGCAACGATTCCACGCGCATCGACCACTTCGCGCCATGCCGCCCTTCTGCCTTTCTTGACAAGCACACCGCCCCACAACCCACTAGCCTTCTAAGCGCGACTGATACTGTTTGACGACTCAACCCTGTGTGCAATGCTAGTCTTCTAATGTCTGCCTCAACTGTTAGTGAGTTAGCTTGCAACATGAAGTATGCTAGTGCCATAAGAACACGGGTATCACTAGCCTTGCTAGCCTTAATACTCTTACTATTATGTGCTTCTAGAATCTGCCATAGTATGTGAATGGCTTCTACTACTTTCTGAGTTCTTTCGACATACGTCTGATCGTTCATAGCAACCGATGTTCGCACAGTATCATGCTTTGTTAAGAAACTTACAGCACGCTTCCAAGTGTATTTAAGAATAGCTTGTGCTTGTGCTTGAGAACGTGGCTTACGAGAGTTTGATGATACTTTAACGCTTAAAGCATGAGTAAAAGCTTTAGGATATGAAACCACTAACGGTAACACGTCTTCAAACTTATAGCGTGCGCGCACGCACCCAAGCATAATACGCCATAAAAGAACACTAGTATCAGTACTGTTCGTAACACGTGTTTGAAGTAGTATTCTAGTAGCATGTGATAATGAGCGTTTAGCGCCTTGTAAACAAACTATGTTTTCTTGAATAGAAGTATCAATAACGTTTAATGATGGTTGAGTAGACTCTAAAACATTAAGTAACTCAATAATCTGCTGGCTGCTAGTAGTAGCATAGCAAATAACGTTTTCACGCCCACGAATCACTCTTGAATATCCGCCTAAACGGTGTGGTGATAGTGGTGGCCGCGCACAGCCTTCAGAAGTGTTTAAAAGTGGAGTAATATCAAGCGTTGAATAATGGTTTTTAGAAGCGTACGCAAGGTTTCTAACAAAACTAGCTTCTAACTTGTCTATCATACTAATCCACACGTGTCTGCCTCCTGAAGGTCCTGACTGGCAAAGCGTGTACTCAATATGCTTTTCATCTAAAAGAAGACATAATTCTTCACTCTGGCTTACTACAAGGTTGCGTTCTTCGTCACTATTATTGTGTACGTCGAAATCAAAACAAAGTAAATTATAGTGTTTACTATCATCGCACAAGTATACTGCCCAAGCGTTTGGCATACCGTCACTAATACGATGTTTAACAGTTGTATTACTACAATCAGGATACGCTCGAACATTTGTTCGCATAATGCTTTGTTCAAGCGTATAAGCCCATGCGCGTGTCGCGTTGTCATTGCTCACTTTTTCACCTCCTTTTTGAGCCTCTATACATGTATTCACGCGCGTGAAAGCCTATTTATATAAATCAGATTTTTTTGGTGTAAACATACGTGTGAAAGCAAAAAACTAAGCCAAACATGGTTTTGGAAGGAGAAAAAATTATGAAAATTGTTATTTGTAACGCTAAAGGCGGTGTTGGTAAAACTACCACTGCTATTCATTTAGCTTGCGCTGCTAGTAAAGCTGGTTTAAAAACACGCGTATATGATGCTGACATGCAAGCTAGCGCGAGCCTTTGGGCTGACGCGTGTGCTGAACACGGTAGTCCGCTACCGTTTGACGTTTTGCCTGCTAACATTTCTACAGTGTTGAAGCCGACGATTGATGATGAACTAGTTTTTCTCGACACGCCGCCTGCTGGAGCATTACTAGAAAAAGCTATTTACAATGCTGACCTGATTATTATTCCGTCATCTGATACTGCTATTGACTACATGCAAACGTTTAATCTTCAGAGGGGTATTCCAACAACGACACCGTTTAAAGTTCTTATAACGAGAGCAGAAACACATACCACAGCGTATAAGGCGCTTGTTGATGCTCTTGACGCTCAGAGAGTGTCACGTTTTCAGAATGTTATAGTTAAAAGGCAGCCGTTGAAACTTGTTATGGGTACTTTTCCTAAAAACTTGTATGAGTATGAGCAGGTGTTTAGTGAACTGTTGGCAATGAGAAACAAGCATTAAACAAGCATTATGATAACGTGTTTCACGATTTATTAATTAGAAATAATCAAACAGAATATTAGAATAATACTGTAAAAACAGTTTGTGTACTGTTCAGGATACATGCACGCAATTTACAGCGTGGTCTAACAGTACGCACAGAAAGTAAAGGAGTGTGGTATAATATGAAGTTTAAAAACCTTACCAAAAAACAAGTAATAATAATCATTACTATTATCATTATGATTGTTGTTGCAGTCCTAGGTGGGATGCTCATCTACCATCAGAATGAAGTCAAAACCGCGCGTGAAACATGCGCTAAAATAGTATCACGCGCTAAAAACGCTGTTAAAACATTAGAAAAACAGTTAACAAACAAGCAAACATTAGAAGCATTAAAAATAAAGGAAAGCGAAGTAGAAGATAAGAAAACTGTAGAAACATTAAAAAAATTAACAGTAAAACCTGATAAAAGCTTGGTTGAATGTAAAACAGATAACATTAACACTCTAAAACAAGCATCAACAGAAGACAGTAATCTTACAAACATTATTAACAAGCAAGTAAAAAGCGTGAAACAAGCTGTTATAAGCGTGTTTGATTCTAAACTTAAAAAACAAGTTAAAGACGCGAAACAACAGTTAGCAGAAATCTTGAAACAAGCAAACACGTTACTAGAGTCTTCTAAAAACCGTGTGGCAGATGATAATACTAGGAAAGCATTAGAAAATAAGATTAATAGTGTTAAAAACCTCTTAGACGAGAAGAACACGAGTGTTAAAAAACTCAGTGATGCTAGAAACGATGTTCAGAATGCTGTTAATAGTGTGAACGTGAGCATAAAGAAGAAGCAGGATGCTGATGCTAAAAAAGTAGCAACCGCTAATGCTATACGCAGGCGTGCAACATACTCTTACCCTGAAACAAACTATGCGCAAGATGGAAACGCTCTTAATGATCCTTCATGTTACTTCAACAACTCATGCACACGAGGAGGTTTAACACCAGAAGAAGAAGCAAAAATAGATTGGTCGAGATATAAAAACGGTTGCGATATTATTACAGGTGTTTGCGTTCTTGGCTGAATAAACTTTAAAATATGCACACTCTCCTGAAACTGTTGGGTAGTAACTAAAAAGTTACTACCCTTTTTATATAAACGGTGTTTTTTACGCGTGAACATATTAGTAGATAGTAAAACTGCTATCTACTCATAAACATGTTTACGAGTAAGGAAACAATAAATGAGCAAACATAAAGCGTCTAACAGGCGCAAAATATGGAAAAGACTGTTAGCTAGTGTTACAACACTAGCCACAGTGTGTTGTATTACACCAGCATTTGCTGATGGTGGTTGGGGTAACGCTCCTACAAACCCTATTCATGGTGGTGGAACACCAGCCGTACGATGGAAGTACACGGATAACGATGGTGGCTCTCTTGGTCGGATGGATCTTGGAACTGCCATAAAAGCTATACGAAACATTGGTATTAACTATCGTGGTGGTGACAATGTTCTACAGGCTGCTGTTAGCCGTTCGCTTAGTGATTGTGAGAACCGTTTCAACGCGAAGCATCCTGATCAAGCAGGTCATGCTAACTGCCGTATGGTTGGCGTTGGTGTGGTTATTGAATCACGTTCAAACGGCTACTATGGTACAGGATATATACAACGTATGGCGTGGATTAATGAGTGGAACAGGTTGATACGACCACAAACATACAGTCATAACGGAGTTCCATATCATGTTGATGACGTGTTTAAGGATGCTCCTGATCGTAGTGTTGGCTCAATGGTTAGTGAAGCAACAACGCTACCGAGAGTTAACGCTATCGTACTATCGTTAAACCAGTACGAGCCTAAAGGTGATCCTGCACCTAAAACTTATAATGCGACTGTAACTACAGTAGCTTCAGCGCCTAAAGATACGCGTGTAGGATCGACAGAACCTGTTCATGATATGATAAGCGTTTCAGGCGGTAATGGTGAGAGTCTTGACGCAACAGTAATAATGCATTTTGACGGTAACAATTACGTTTCTTCAAAACAAGCTACTAAACAAGTTAGTGTTCCAAGTGATGGTAGTACTGTATCTCCTGATTTCACGCCTTCTGATTTTGGTATGAGTCATTGGCAAGAAGGAAACTACTGGTTCGACGTGCAAATACCTAAACAAGGATTAATGAAAGACAGTATTAACACGAGCGATCATGATCCACTTGAATCATGGAATATTCAGTATGAAGCACCAAGAAAAGTAAGCAAACACGTTCAAAAACTAGTTAGTGCGGATAGTATGAAAAACCGTACAACAATTAGTACTGATACTGGTCGTGGAACTTACGAAATGGTTATAAAAGACAAAATTAACCCGAACGGCATGAGCTACACTGTTGATAATTACAAGCTTACAGACACTACAACAAACAGTGATGTTAGCAACCAATTCCAAATCAACTTGGATAAAGCAAGTAATACTGTTACTGCCACGCGTTCGAGTGCTCAGGGTGAAATGCCATTAAACCATAATATTGAATTCTCATTCGATGTTACAGTGCATCAGCCTGAAAACTCTAAAATCAATGATCATGCAACAGTTAAACCAAACCATTTACCTGAAATTAGTACAGATCCACGCGAGTTTAAAACGTGGAAACCACTGCCTGATAAAAGCTGGGTGAAATGGGATGATACTAAGAAAACATGGGATAGTGTTATAGACCCGGGTAAAACTAATAACACGGGTGCTGACAACATGACAATTCTTGACGGTGACAAAATAGGAAGCGTTGTAAACGGTGTAGTCGCATCCAATCTTATAGAAGCGCCAAAAACATTAACGCTTGTTGACGACTATAAGAACGCTGACTACATTTTTGACGCTGACACTAAAAAAATTCACGTTTACGAACAGAATGCTACAAGCGCAACAGTTTCAAGCGTTCAAAACATTGTGAACACTGGAACTGATGTTACTAAACACTTCAAAATAAACGTGGACGGTACGAGAATCACTGCTACCGCAGACAAAGAGTATTTAGCTAAACTACAAGGAATGAGCACACCACTACAAGTAAGCCTCATGGTTGGCGGTAAAGCTAACTACGCTCACGGTAAAGGTGCTGAACAAGTACGTAAAGACTACGGTAAACAAGCTGGTGACGAGGTTGCTTCCTGTGCTACGCCTAAAAACAGTAGTTTTACTAACAGTGGTTCACAAACAGTTAATACTCAGAGCGTTAAAACAAACGAGCCTAAAATCTGCTTGTATGTTCCACCTGTTAAGAAAGACGTTGTTTCTGAAAGCTCTCAAGGAGGCGCTCAAGAAACCGCTGACGGTAAAGTAGTATTTCCTGGTCAAAAAGTGGAATACCGTTTACAAACACAGCCGAAACTACCATCTAACTTCGCGTACCCTATTAAAAGTGTGAAAGTAGTTGACACGTACAACAAGTATCTGAACATTGATAAGCAGACGCTAGAAGTAACAGATCTTACAAACGCTAAAGCAATTAGTAAGAAACATTACACGACACAATGGGATGATACTGCTCACACTGTGACCCTTAACTTTGACCCTAAGTACGTTGAAGAAAACTGGAAGAATGGTTCTAATCCGCGTATTCTTATCCGCTTCGAAGGAACAGTAGACAAGAACGCGCCAACAAGCACAAAAGTACACAACAAGTGGATGCTACTATTAAATAATAGTATTACGCCATCAAACGAAGTAGGAAACAACCCACCATCATTCACACCACACAAAACAGTAAACCAAAGCGCTAAACAGGGTGACGGTAGTGTACTAATCAATGGTAAAACGTTCCTTACAGGCGACACAGGCGCATACCATTTAACGCTTGACTTAACACAACACGACATGGCGTATAAAGTACACCGTGCAGGAATCGTTGATGATTATGATGAGCGTTACCTGAAAGTAGACGCTAAAGACATTCATGTTAAAGGCGCGGACGGTAAAGACTACACTAGCAAGTTCAACATTAGTGTTATTAACGGTGTTGTATACGTGTTTGCTAAAACAGTAGACACTTTCATTTACGCTACAGGTGTAACAGTTAAAGGCGACCCACAGCCGAAAGATCTTGCGCAGTACGCGAACAGTAAAGACTACAAGCCGTTAGAAAACCCTTCAATAGACCAAAAACTGTTAGGGCAGAAATACACTGTAGAAATGCCTTTCACGGTTACTGACGGTGACGGTGTGAAAGTAGTCAACACTGCTACACAAGTCGTGAATAACATTAGTAAGAAAACTAACACTGTTACAAACGAAATCAAAAAAATCAAGCCGAAAAAAGACGTGACAATCAAAGTAGGCTCTGAAAGCGCTAACGGTTCAAGCGTATACCTTAAAAACACGTTCCTATACCAGCTTGACACTGCTATTCTTCCAAAGAATCGTGCATATCAGAAGATTAAAAATTGGCAGATAGTAGACAAGTTAGACCCAGCGTACGATCGTGTTACAGGAGCATGGGCAGTATACGCTACACGTGATCTATACAAAGGTAACACAGTGTTTGCTACTAAAGGCACGCAAATCGCAGGCTTAGGAGCAGACGCAAAATACGGTAACCTATTCACCTACAATTTCAAAGACAATACGGTAACAATTAGCGCTACTGAAGAGTACTTGAAACTAGTATCCGCTGATAATGAACACGAATCAGGATGGCGTGCGTACGTTCAAGTAGAACGCATGAAAGTAACCAAACGTCACGAAAACAAGTTCACTGAAATTATTAACAATAATAAGCACGAAAGTAATCTCGTGTGGACTCGTACACCTGACCTAACACCAGCACTACACATTATTAAATGGGATAAAAAATCAGGTAAAATTAAAGGTGACCGTAACGATCCTAAAGACGCGTTACCAAACGCTAAAGACGGTGACGTTATAGTATTCACTATCACAAACACTAGTAAAACCGATACTAACGGGTACGGCGCATGGTTCAAAGCAATCGATCTTCAATTAGAAGATAAAACGATTGTAGGAACAGGCGTAGTAACAGACTTAAAGTATCCAGAAAATTGGAAGACATTAGTGTTAAAACCAAAACAGAGTGTTGACGTTGAAGGAGTACTACACAAGTTCAAAGCAGGCACTAAACACACTAACCGTGCTGTAGTAAGAGGCATTCCACTACTCACATGCCGTGTAACAAACAACAACGGGTTAAGCACCGGAAGTAAAACAACTGTCACAAAGCCAAACACGGCAGTAAAAGACGGTAAAACCGACGGTAAGAAAACTATTGCTAAGTCTGATGGCAAGACCAGTAAGGAAACAGACACTACTACTACTGCAGAAAGTAAGCAGCAAAAAGTGACTGTAGACGGTGTAACACTGTGTACTGATACGCAGGTGACAAGCAATACTGATGATTGGAACGGTACAGCACCATTGCCACCAATACCAGCAAACCGTCGCAAACAGTTAGCAAAAACAGGTGTAGAAAACGCAACTGTGCTACTAACTATAGTTATGGCAAGCGTTCTAATTGGCGCATGCTTGGTCATGGGAAAAACACAAGAATCACACGCACGACATGGGAGATAAAATAAAATAGTATTATGACAAAGTGTTATACCCCTCGCGAAAAGCGTGGGGTATAACTTTATTCACGATTTGCACCTAGTGTTGCTCTTACATAAACTCTCGTAAAACACAGGAACAAAAAAATAATGAAATAAGAATAAAAATAAAGCATTAGCGCAACATTTAAAACAGTCTTAAAAAAGTATTACGCTAATGCTCGTATATATTTACCAGTTGCAGCCTTAAAAGGTTAAGGCAACAGCAAAAATCATCATCAAAAGAATCATTCTGCCTTATAAAAATAGTATCATCAAACACAACAATTCTCTTATATAAACGTTCTCCACATTCTGTGCATATATAAGTAAGTAACAAAACTTAACTCTAGTAAAGGCGCGCAATAATGAAAGATGCACAATACATAAACGTTTTCAACATGCTAAGCGAATATAGTAAGTATGTGACACAGCATCCTGAAGTATTAAAAGTAATGATCGCTAAAATACTATTCATATCACTAGTAGTCGCACTATTGCATGTGCTTAATGGCGTCTTGGCGAAAGCATTCGACACTACTAAACTCACACTACAGCTCATCGAAATCGTAGCATTGTTTATTATTGCAGCAGCATACGGGTACATCGTTAGTAACAATGTTCTAAAACTATTTCAACAATTCATAAACTGGTTCTTCTACCTACACTGAAACGCGAAGCAATCAGCAACCGCGTAATCGCACACCTACTAGGCATTAATGAGATAACGGTTCGACGTTCCGCACAACAATTTATCAAGGATGGCAACTGCGACATTAATGTCGCAGTTGCCACTTTACCGCGCGTGCTTAGCGCGGACGGTAAAACACGTTCTACTAACCGTGCAGCCTGTGAGATTGCGAAATCGTTTATTGAGTATTCTCAGTATGTTAATAAGGGTAAAAATAGTAGTGATATTTCTCATTTAACTGGTATTCCTCGTAAAACTATTTCTTACGCTCTTGATATTCGTAACGTGAGTATTTTAGAAGTTTCTAAACTGTTCTTACTCGCACGACTACAAATATTCACACAAGTAGTAGTTTTAAGAAGTTTCGCGCGAAAAACGTTGTGCGTCTTGCGCCCCCTCCCCCTGTTCTGTGGTTACTTTGTGCAGCTACATACTACCGCGTTTTCTTGCAGTTTTATTCTAACGTGTACAGCATGTCCTTGTTGTTTGATTCTTTGTCGTCAACACTTGGCATTGCTCGCATTCCTTTGAAGTTCTTATATTCTGCTATTGTGCGCATACAAATACTCATAACCTTATCTTAAAACTCACTACATCTTTGTGAGTCTGTTGTCTTACGTAATTAACTTTGGTCTTGTAGCGTATTTCATTCTCATACGAACGTTAGTTTTCTAATCATGTTGTAGACTGTGAACTTTTTCTTCTAATACTTATTGAATAACGACTGCTAGTGTTTCCTTACGCATTTTTTCCTTTCATGAAACTGTTTTGTCAAAGCTTCATTAGTTTTGAACTTTGCGCTCTACTTCGTAGCAATCATAGTTAGTCGCGCGTAAATACTGCAACTTCACCACGCCTCAGCAAAGCTGGTCGTGTTGAAGACGCTTTCGCTTTGCAGATTCACTCACGGCTAACTCTTATTGACGCTGTCAAAGTTCAAAAATGAAACTTTGAGAATAAAAACAGCTCATGGAAGGAAGTTTAAAATGCGTAAGGAAACACAAAAAGCCGTCGAAAAATTCAAAACCATTCTTGAAGATAACGATTTTATTGTTGATAGTAGTGAAGAAAACTATTTAAACGTTCGCATGGAAATGAACTACGTTTACTTTGACCTTAGTTTTTCTTACGACGACAACGCCACACTTAAAGATTTGAGTGACGCTTTCTACGATACTGCTCCTGAATATTTTCAGAGCCTAGAACCATTGACTATTGGTGACCTCTTAGAAGAAATAACTTATATGCCAGGTGTTATTAACGATCCAAAGAATCTAACTCTAACGGATGTTGATTGTATACGCGAAGAATTCAAAACTGTAGCAAAGCTAAGTATGCTGAGCATTATGGCTACTCATTAACCTACAGTAAACGCGAGGGGGCGCAAGCCCCCTTTTCTTTTTCTTAGCTTTCAAAAACCTGCTTAAAACACGAAGCAAAAGTAAGCGCATGTATCAAAGCGTGCTTACAAGATTGTAAAAAATAATTAACCACAAGCGCTAAACATAAAAATCTTAACAATATACACAGTCTCTAAACGTTCGAAAGCTTTACGTTAAAAACTAGAAACACACAGCACAAAACAATAGTTTTAATAAACTAAAATTTTCTAAAAACACGATAATGTTTTACGCGTCTGATACGAGTAAAACACAACACAACAAAAACAATACAACAAAATAAGAATAAGAAAAATAAAACTAGAAGAATAAAAAATAATTAAATAACTACAAAACAAGCTTTAAAAATAAAAGAAAAATAAGAAAAATAAGAACAAAAAAATAAGAAACATCACCAAATAATAAAAAAGTAATTTTTATGGACATATGCACCCTTGTTGCGAGAATGTTGAAATATCGTTGATATTTCAACGAAAACAAGCGTTCTGAGCGTCATGACGCTCAGAACTTTTAATTTATATAAACAACTTTTTTAGAAGATGAATATATTAGTGACGGAAATAACATGTTAGAAAGGGAAATCCGTTATGAGTGACACAGAAAATTGTGCGTACTGTGGTCAAGCGTTCACACAGAATCAAGCAGGTGGCTCTTCTCAAATTTACTGTTCTGCTAACTGCCGTAAGAAAGCATTTTTAGACAAGCAAAAATCAGAAGCTACTAGTCGTGCTGCTGATGAAACTAAAAAAGCGTCTGATGCTAATGCTGAATTAACACAAGAATTACATATTTCTATGGAACGTTACGAGAAAGTTTGTTATGAGCGTGAAAAACTTTATACAGACTACTATACGTTGCGTGAGTATTTGAAAATTTTGTGTACAGATTTAGAACGTATGATAAGCGAGAACTATTTTACCGTGAATACTAACGCCGTGAATTATGAGATGTGGCATAATCCAAAAGCTAATTGGCGGAAGATTGTAAATAAGTTTTCATGGTGGGGTATTCCAGAAACATTAAAAGCATTGCGTGAATATGATGAGCTTAGAGAACAGCACGACGCACACATGCAATTGTTACGTGACGTACCAGGTGATCCTAGCGAAAGTGTAGATAAGCTTAATCAAATGATTAACGATTTCAGTCGCGAGAGATTAAAAATAGTTAAACAGCACCCTGAGCTAAAAGCAATACTTGCGAGAAGAGCGCAAATACGCGCATGGGAAGAAGACAATGGCGAAGAGTTTCCTGACACAACTAATTATGATGCAACAGCAATAAACATGTTACTTCAACAAGTGCAAAAGCCTGAAGAAACAACTTTACCGTTTGAACCCAATAGAAAAAACGTTAATCAGGTTGAAGAAAGTCCTCTACCTTTCATACCGAAAGAAAAACATAATGAACAACACGGTAGTTTTGATGATTTTGATTTCTTCGAATAGTAGAAGAACCAGTTTATGAAATTCTGAATTATTAAGTAAAGGAGTAATAAGTGAGTATTCAAGATAAAATTCGTGAACTTCAAGAAGCAGCAGATAAAAAAATTAAAGAGCTACAAAACAAGCAGCGTAAATTAGACGAGTATAAGAAGCAGCATGAGCGTATTGTTAGAAGATTAAAAGCGCAGATAAAAGCGTATGAGATTTTCATACGAACTATTGATGCAGAAAAAATATTAAACAAAGCGCAGCTTAAAGCTGATGGCGGTATTGAGTCTACTGATAAAACCTTGTGTACTCTACTAGCAGAAGTAAACAGTGATTTACAAGAGCAATCAGAGTCGCCAGTAGAACCACAGTCTGAAAATTCAGCGCATACAGAAACTGTAGTAGATGAAACTAAACAAACTGTTTTAGAAGAAAACAGTGATCAGGCTGAATCAGTAAACAATGATAAAGAAGAACCATTAAACACGATTACAAGCAACAGTATTAATTCAGAGTTCTTCGACGACGAACCACAATACAACTAAAAAATAAGAAATAAGAATAAAGGAATTACATGAGTGCCACGCTAAGAAAAATGTACGCAGGATACGTTTCATATTTAGAAGATGCAGTAAGTGATGTAATGTTATCGAAACCTAATAGCACGATGACAGCATCAGCATACTACACGCAAGAAGGAAACCCTGCAGGCGTTTTTATTGGACGTGGACTAAACATGATTAACCGTGTGCAAGGTCAAACAGCAACGCGTGAAGACGCGCAACGTTTACTAGACAAGCTTTACCACCCCGACACAGACAAGCCTTTAAAAGCAGGTCAAAAACTTCACGAAGCTAATCCAGTAAGTGTTAATAAAAAAGATCAAGCAAGTGTCACAGGCTATGATATGACATTTCAATGTCCTAAAAGTGTTAGTGTTCTATGGGCGTTAGCAGATCCAAAACTTGCTAAACAAATAGAACGAATACACCATGAAGCTATTCAAGACACAATAAGTCTTTTAGAAGAAAACTACACTTGCACGAGGCGAGGTAAAGGCGGAGTGTTACGCGAACGCGTAAACGGGTTAAGCGCAATAATGTATGACCATTACACGAATCGTGATAATGAACCACACTTACACTCACACGTGGCACTCAGTAATTACGTAACGTGCGAAGATGGAACAATACGCGCACTAGATGGAACAATACTATTCAACAATATTGTTGCTTTCTCAAACCATCACAACGCGATCCTAATGGATAAGCTAAGAAAAGAATTAGGCGTAGAATTCCACTATCATAACGCGATAACAGGAAACGGAATGGTATGGGATATTAACGGCATGAGTGATGACTTTCTAAAAGAGTTCACAGCTAGGGGAGCTGAAAGCAGCAAACTATACAACCAGTACGTTGAAAAATATGTTAAAGAAAACGGTATAGAACCTGATGAAAAAATTAGAGCAACACTCAAAAAGAACGCTTGGCATAATACGCGTAAACCGAAACCAAAAGACCCAGAACCAATACAATACCAAAAACGAGAATGGAGGCAGCAAGCAAGAAAAGCAGGATATGATATTCAACAAATAATTCAAAACTGTTTACACAAGAATCAAACACCATTCTTTACAAGCAACGTTCTAAACAGCAGTAAAATAAGCGAACTGTTAAGCGAAGTAACAGTACAAGATCTTGCGCATAATAGCGGACGGTACGATAAAAAATTTACTATCCAAAACATGGATGATGCAATAAACTACATTGCTTACAAAGCACAAGACCATCAAACTAGTATTACGCGCGGTCACATATGGAGTACTGTATCTGAAATGACAGCTAGCATTCCTATGATTGACTCAAAAACGCGTGACAATTTCAACCAGAAAATCGTTAAACAAGTAGTAGACACTCTAATACCAATAACAACACAAAAATACGCGTTGCCTGAAAGCTTACAAAACACACCTATAGCTTATGCTGATCAAAACGTTTTTGGAGCAGACAAGTCTGCAGGCAACGAACTATACGTGACAAAAGAATTATGGGATGCTGAAGAAAAATTCATTCAAATTTCTGAACAAACACTTAATGATAATTTAGCGAAAGCACAGCCAGATGAAATATTAAGCATGCTTACACAATACGATAAAACTGCTAAACACCGTTTATCAACCGACCAGTTCAACGCGTCAAAAGAACTACTATTATCAAAACATCGTATAAGCGCGCTTGTAGGAGCTGCAGGAACAGGAAAAACCACGACACTTAAAACAGTGTTCAACGTGCTAGATAAAACAGTTGGCTCAGACAGAATACTAGGAATTTCACCGTCTGCTAGAGGAGCGGCAGAATTAGAAGCATCATTAGAAAAACCATGTAACACGATAGCGGCAATAATTAACGAAGCAGAACACCATTACAATGAGAAAACTATTGAAAACGCTGTTAAAATTCTTAACAACAGCACGTCTAACAGTAATACGCGTGCGAAAGCAAAAAGTGATTTAGCAGTAGCATTAGCAAACCGTGAACGTCTTAAAATACCACAAAACGGTGTAATAATCATTGACGAAGCGTCTATGGCAAACACAATAGACATGAGTAAGCTTGCTAAACTCTGTGAACAGTACAACAGTAGAATGATCATGGTCGGAGACCCTCACCAGTTAGATAGTGTAGGAGTAGGGCAGGGAAGTTTCAACCATGTAGTAGACGCAAACAAGGCAGTTGCAAAACTAGAAAAAGTATGGAGATTTTATGATGAACACGAAGCGAAAGTAAGCGTTGATTTTGCTAAAGGTAAAATGGATAAAACCAGAAGCTACTATACGGCAATAAAAGAGTATAGAAGCATGAAACGAATACACGGCGGAACATTAGAAGACGTACGATTTAAAGCGTATAACGCAACATTACAAGATATTAAAAACGGTATTGACTCAGTCCTAGTAGTAGCGACTAACGACACATTATCAGATTTAAACAAGCTTTTTAGTGACGAACGACAAAAACAAGGCTTAGTAGAAAAAGACCCGTTAAAACGACTAGTTTTTAACGATGGTAACACTTACGGTAAAGGTGACATTATTTGTACAAGAACAGTAGATCGTAAAAAAGTTGCCAGCGATGGAACATTCGTTAAAAACGGTGATCTATGGCAGATTCAGAACATTGATACGCAAAAAAACAGTATGCTACTTCGTAACCAGCAGACAAGAGCAACAATCACATTGCCGAACGAGTGGGTAACTCAAAACGCAGAAGGAGGGTACGCTTGCACAGTACACCGTTCTCAAGGCATGACTGTTACAAACGCTAGAGTAGTTATTGCAGAAGACAGTAATCTAACAAGAAACCTTGCGTACGTTGCAGCAACAAGAGGTAGAGCAAGTAACGAATTCTATGTTGAAGTACAAGACCCTCAAGAAATTACTTCAGGTCACGACCAGCAAAGCACAAGCGCTTTACAATGGAGGAACTATTTAGAAAAGAAACTTCAGGAACAAGGAAAACATTTATGGAAAAGCAGTAAAGTTAAGCCTGAAGACGCTAGCATGTTTTACACTTACGAAGATTTAATACCATCAATGGATGATTTAGCGGAAGCAGCGTTACAAAAAATTTGTGACAATAATACTAGAGGAGTATTAGCACACACGCAAAAACAGGTGAGCGCTAAAAAAGCGTATTCTATAAGAACGCTACTAGCAGAAAAAACAGCTATTATTGATTACGCTACAAGTAATGTTTTAAACAAGATAGTTGAAAACAAGCATGGTAAAGAATACTTGCAGAAACTAACAGCAAGTGAAGACTATAGTAAACTAGTAAAAACGTTTACGAAAGCTTACATAGTAGATTCTGAGCGCGCGCTAAACATTCTTGAAACGTATCCACAAAACTTTAAAAACAATAGTAATAATGTTATTAACGATTCTGAAATCGTCAGTAATCTTAACAATAAGCTAGCAGACTTAGCAGTCGTAAACGCTTTAGAACAAGATAGTAGTAGTAAGAGCATTAACAGTGTAGTTGATGCTTTAACCGATAAAGAATTACGTGAAGGAATTCGAAACGTTTTAGAACAAAACAGTCAAATGATACAAAACCAAGTAAAAGCAATCATAGAAGACACCAACAGTTCAGCATGGATAAACAATATTATTACACAACAGCAACGTTCTGATATTAGTAAAATAACACCACAGCAGCAACAGCTTATTCAAGACACAATAACATATCGTACTCAATACAATATTAAAGATAATTACAGTCCTTTAGGGAAACTAGAAACTCATAATATGAGTAAAACGCAACTTCAAGACGCGCAAACCCTGCAATCAAAAATACTTTTAGAGCAAGAACATTTTCAACTTCCACAAACACTAAAGCCACAATCGCGTGTAACAGCATCAACGTTTAAACGTTTTGAAAAAGTAAACGCGAATAGTGTGCAAACGTTAAAAAAGCATTCTGATTACGCGATTATTCTATGCCAAAAACTAGAAGAAGCACAGCAGATTAACAAAACACTCATTAAAAATAAGCAACCTTATGTTGCAGTATGCGTGAACGATACTATTAAACAGCACAATAGGATAATGAATAATGCTTTGAAAAATATTCAAAACTATTATTCTCTTTCAAAACCGCGTCAAATATACGTTTGGCAAGGAAACAGCGCGTCAAAAAACTTCACTCAAATAGTAGAACACGAGCTATCAGATGCGCAAAAATATGCTGCAAAAACAATCAGAAACATTAACGTTAAAAACGTTGATGATACGAATATAAAAAAATATTCTAAAAACTTATGGGAGCAGAACATAGAAAAAGCGTTCACACCAAACCAGAAACTAACAGCAAATGAGGCTACAGAACTAAACATTAAACTTAACAAAACCATTATTCAACACATGCCTGTAGAACAACGATTTGAAGCACAAAAACAGATAGTAGAACATTTGAAAAAAGCGTGTCCTGAAGTATCTTACGAAAACTATGGTATACGCGTAAAACACAGTGAACCACAATACGATTTACAACAAAATAATAAACGTTTTAATAGTATTCAACAAGCAGCACCTAGCATCAGCATATAATAGTTTTAACAACGCTAATTTAATAAATTATTCTTTACTTGCCTGATCCATGCTAGCATACTGAGAATTCGCATGAGAATGAACATTCTTTGCAACGTCATCAAACGGAAACTCATAATAATGTTCAACATGGTATCCTTTAGAAACCTCATTTTTAATACGATTAGCACGTTGAATACTAACGCTAGTTTGAACACCTGAACAAGTTGAATTATGCTCAGTAGCTTGCCTCCAAGCGTTAAGACGACTAATAGTCGTATACACTAAATCAATAAAATAAGGTACAGAACCATTAGGCGCGTCTTGACTAACATAACTATCGTAGTAGCGCACATACAAGGCGTCTACAAGCATTATAATCCATGGGTGTTGTAGGAAACATTCAGGTAACGCTTGATCAAACTCACTATTAACATTTGAAAGCCAGTCAGCAAATCTAGCAACCTGCCATATTCTTATTTCAACGTCACTTCTACTAGCATGATACCAGTCAAAAACTATTGACGGGCTATTGTTAGTGTTTGAAAACTGTGTATTTGTGTTATCATCCATTTTAATAATTACTCGTGTAAGGAATTAGCGCGTTCTGTTTTTCAGTTAAACTTGAATAGCATTCGTTCTGTAGTTTTATAGTGTGATTATAGAAACCTATTGTCTGCTGCAACTGTTTAGAAGTAGTAAGATTATCATCAATAGGTGTAGGATTTTTCAACAAGTCAGCGTACGTGTAACACACTTTAGGAAAATCAGAATACTTATTCAACGTGTCTACCAAACGTTGAGAGTCTTGAATGCTTCTTATTGACGCAAGATGAACGTAACCAATAGCAGACTTGTGTAACAGTTCATTCACTTTCTGCCAATCGTTTTCTAAACGATTAATGTGTTTTTTAAACACGTCGTGAGAAGATGTTTTAGGAAGACGAACAGCAATATTAATATCGCCAGTTAAAGCATAATCCGCGTTTTTAGCATCATCAGAAACAACATTATTGTCTAACACGTCAGCGTACGTGTCGTTAAGATTAGCTAACCCAATTTTTGTTTTCAACAGTTTCTGATATTCGCTACTAATGGAAGCTATTTTACTAGTAATATCATCATACGTTAAAACATTTGCTTTCGAACTACTACTGTTAGAATCTGTTCTTCTTAAAGTTTTTTTGCGAGTCGTACTAGTAGTTTTAACAGTCGTCTGTTTTGGTGCGTTAACAGTTTGAGTTTTTAAAGTAGTAAGAAAATACGCGCCCCACACTATGATACAAACAATAGTTAAAATAACTATTTTTGCTATCAAACTTGAACGGTATAGTTTCCTAAAAGAAGAGAACAATTTAATAACGCTATTTTCCATCATTTACTCCATCCTGTTTTTTCTTAAGCTTGTAAGCACGCTTATAATAAGGTAAGAGAGAAATAATCGCAGGCTTATGAGAAGAATGTAAAATTAAAGCCATGCCAGTAGGAATACGACGTATCTCATCAGGCTCAATAACAGCGCAACGATCAGAACGAATACTAGTATTTAAAACATCCAAAAAACTCATACTATTACTAGAACCTTCTTCACTAAACTTTACGCGACGCTTACCAGTAAGCTCACTAATCTCATCCAGCTCAGCGCGCAACGATAAGCCACCAAGAATAATTTTATGGCTTGAATCCCACATTTGACCTTCAGCTTTCTCATAAGCATCTTCAGCCTGCTTGCGCGACTGAAAACATGCCACAGACCAAATACCCTCACCAGTACCAGCAGTAAAAAGTTGAGGAAGCTCAGTCCAAGGCTCAATATTAGCTATCTCATCAAGAATAAAAGCTAGAGGCGGTTGAAGACGACCACCCTTCAAACGCGGTGCTACGCGCCGTGCTGCGTCACGTACTTGTGTTAAAAACATTGCCATAAATGCGCCAGCACCAGTAGCAACAGCAGACTCCTTATCAGGCTTTAAATCACACAACAAGTACACTGTGTCTGTTGACTGAACAAACTCTTCTAAATCAATACACTTCTCATTCTCTTTAGGGCATAAAGCATGCTGAACTTGAGGAAGACTTAGCGCGCTAAAAGCACCACCAACACCAAACATTTTACTACCACGCAAACGTGGATCATCATGCTGTAAAACAAGAATATTCTGCGCCCACTGTGACGCTACACAATGCTCAGGATGACGAAGAAGAATATTAGCAGCAATTTGACAAGACGTGTAACTCTGAGACCAAGAATACACGTCCACAAGAGATTTATTTTCCAGTGCTGCCGCTAACAGCAAGGCTTGTACAATATCAACACTCATTTTAGCGAAAGCAGCATTATCGCCACCAATACTAACAGTAGAAACCATAGTTTCAGCGCAAGCTCTAGCAACCTCAGGCTTAACGCAACGAGCTATAGGATTCCAAATAAGGCGAGGCGGAAGATCATCATCATCTGTTCTTGCCGCAACATTCATAGGATCAAACAAGTAAGTGTTACCACCGTTAAAATGAAGAGGCTTATCATACTTATCAGGCTTATTAGGCGCATTCTGCCAGCGAGTAGGATCAAACCACCCTTTAGAACGGTAATGCCAAGTAGCATCAACAACATCACGACGAGAAGACGTAGTAACAACCGCCCCAGCACACTCCATAACCATAGGAATAATCACATTAGTAGTCTTACCGCTTCGAGCAGGCGCTAATAAGTACAACGGTTGCTCAGACCAAACCCAGCTTGAAACACCATGGCAAACACCAATATGAACACCAGTCCACCTTGCAGGAAGAGGCTTATCATTTTTCCAACCATTCTGACGGTACAAGTCACGAATCATAGGAACAGCATGCTCAGCATTCTTAGAAACAGCTTGCGCGGAAAGATAACGAATAGCACCATGTTGCCTTAATAAATCTTTACGAGTATTCAAATCATCTCTAAAACGCTGCTCATCATCCTTATAAACCCACCAAAAAACAGCTTGCGCAGCAAACACGAGTAAACATAGTATGAAAGCAGTAGTAGCTAAAAGCTTGTAAGAAAATAATGCTAAAAGAAGAGTAACTAGTAGCAAAATAATAGTAGGAAAAAGTGTTGAACTAAAACGCGCTTGAGGCTCAGAAATAGCGCGAACTAGTGGAGTATGCTCATTAAGAATAACACCTAGTTTTGTTGTTAAAAATTTTTGCCAAACGTTGATAATTTTCTCTTTACCACTCATCATTTCTTCATGAGAAGTGGTTAAACCAACACCTAAACGCTTACTACTCATAGAACTAACCTTTACGACCTTTATCAGTATTAAACAGTTTGAAAGCCTCATCGCTCATCATTGGAAACACTAGTTGACGTAAACTCTTACCCACACGCCACAAGCCAACACCCTGAGGAAGCTTATCAATAACACTTAATTCTTCACTAGTAATATCTTCAATAAGTTTTTCAAGAGTAGAAATTGATGCCGAAGACTGACGGTATAAAATCATGATTTCACTCTTCGTAAAAATACCTTGAATCATAGCTTTAAGACCGCTACCTTCGTTCGCAAACTTGTCTAAATCAGCAAGCTCATGAACAAGCATCCAGTTTGAAACACCAAGCTCACCACTTAAACGAATACGCTTATCCCAGCCAGCAACAAGCTCAGGATTAGAAAGCAGATTCCAACCCTCTTCAGCAATAACAAGACGGAACAAACCATCATGAGAATAACAAATACGGTCAATAGCAGCACTCATAGCAGCAACATAAGTAGCGCGCTTAACATCATTATGCTCATCAATACTACCCGTGTTAAACACAATGATTGGAGCATTAGTATCAATACGAACTGTTGATTTCTTCTCAAAATTACCTTTAAGAGTACCCTCTATAAGACGGTTAAAAACAAGTATAAGACTATTCGCAGCAATGCGAGCTTGACGAGTATCTAAACCTCTTATATTACTGTTCTCAACCCAGGTAGAAAGAAGCAAATTCACTAAATCAACAATCGTAGGCTCACTAACAGGAGCGAAATATTCAACAACCTTATCAAGAACAGCAGTCTCAGCCATAACAAGAGGCTCATTAGCAGAACGAATAGCAGTTATCAAACTTCTAAGCGCACTAATACGAAGATCAGCACACACGTTCTGCCACTGTTCAACACTAACATTTTCAGGCTTAACACCAGCGTCAAGCGGATTAAGATAATTACCATTGCCAACAGAAATAACCTGACCGCCTAAAGCCTCAGCAACACGCGCCCACTCACCCTTAGGATCACCCTCAATAATAATATGCCTGCCGTAAGCAATCTCACGAATAGCAAGAGTCTTCAAACACATGCTCTTACCACTACCCATAAGACCAGCAATCATAGCATTCACAGAAGTAACCATACCTTTCCTATAAGCACTCCACGGATCAAAGCGGAACGGAACGCCAGTAAAATGGTCAACACCAATAATCTCACCGTCAAGAAGAGAACGACCAGAAGCCAAAATAGGTGTAAGAACACTACTAGAACGAATCGAAGTCGCATGCCAAGGAATCCACGCGCTAGTAACGCCACCAAACTTAAAATTACCCGTAAGCTTTTGAACCCATGAACGTTTCCTAACAACTAAACCATCATCGCTTAAAGATACTGCTTTCTCATCAGCTAAACGATCCTGATAATTAGTTTTCTTAATAGCCTGCATATTAGCAATAGTTCGTTTCTGAGCTTCAAAAATAGCATTATTCACGCGAACACTACGATTATTCGCAAACCATTTTTGACCATGAGTTTCTAAACGAGCTAAATCGCGTGCAGTAAACTCAGGAAGCACACTAAAAGCGCTTAAAGTTCCTTTAGAAACAACCTGCGCTTTCCCTCTATCGCCATCATCAATCATGATCTACCTGCCAAACCCATAGGAAGCGCGTTAAGCCAACCCACCCACTGTTGACAAATCATACGATCATAATGAACAAAACTAGTTTTTGTCACAAGCATGTTAGTCTGATCATTCAACACATACAAGTCAGGAGATATTAAAGTAACATAACCTTGAAACTCAACTTCAGCATTAAATTTAGGTAACTCTTCTAAACGTTGACGAATAGACTCTAATTCTTGATCATACTTTTTAGAACTCACGCGCCCAACACGCTCATTAATGCTTTTAATACGCTCAAGTTCAGCTACACGATTACCTAGCACTTTTTGCGCTTTATGACCTTCAATACAACGCCACACTTGAGTAAACACCATAGAATACGTTTTTTGAACAATAAACTGTTTCAAAAAACCACTATAAACACTCTTCTCAGGAAACTTATCAATCCAGTACGTGCGCGCATACATGCTACCAACTTGAACTTCGTTCGCAAACTCAGTGTAAGAAGTAGAAACAGGAATAGTATCATCCAGCTCACCATGCTTACTTAAAATAGTGTTACTACTAGGATCAATCATTGTTTTCATAAGACCACGAACTTGACCATAGTTAAGCCAAAGAATAGAAAACTCTTTATCAATACCAGCATCCTCTAAGAAACTAACAATAGGTATAAGACGAGTTTTCAACAATTCACTAATACCACGAATACCGCCACCATGCGTTGTAATAAAATTCTGTGCTTTCTCAACATCAACAGTAACAGTCAAAATCAGATCATGACTCATAACCTTATGAAGTTGAGAATTAACATTACCAGTATCACGCTTGCTAAAATCCTCTTCACGCGTAAAACTATCATCACGAACATTCTCTACAGGAAGCGAACGCGCTTGAGTAACAATACGAACAATATCCTTATGCTCAGCTAAAGAACTTAATAAATCACTCCAAGCCAGCGCGCGCTTATCTTGAGTATCAGCACTCAAAAATAAGAATGGTATAGCAGTCATCTTTAAAACAGCCGTCGCTTGACCATTCTCCTTATCAAACAAGAAGCAAGCACCGTTATAATCAGTGTTAACTACCTCAACAGGCTTAATAATCTTATCTGTAACACCAGCAACATCAATATAACCAACAGTACTAAACGCGCTCATAGGACTCATCGTCCAACGTGTAGCACCAGTCGCTTCACGAACACCAAAGCCAAGCCTAATAGCAATAATCTGCCACAAGCTCCTACCATGAAAAGTAACCAGTGAAATAATAAGAATAAAAAACGCAGGAATATTAGTAAGTTGAAAAAGACTACCACCTAGAAACAGTGGCATAAGACACCAAATAATACACATGAATCCGATAACAACCTGATGAGTTTTCCAAAACAGGATCACACCAGCATTAGAAACAGGACTAAAAGAAGCACTAATACGATTACTCATAGCAAACTACTTTCTTTCTCTTTCTTCATAACTATTATTTTCAGTAACATGAACGTCTACTGAAGGCGTACTATTGTTTGAAACCGTGTGCTCATGTACATCAGCATCAACACGAACGTTAGGTGTTATTTGTGGACTACTAGGCGTAGTAACATGCAGTGAAGGCGGTTGAATCTTCTGATCATTATCAGAAACTGAAACACTTAAACCATTAACAGTATGAACATCAGAATCTTTCAAACTATCAGTATTATTATTCGAAGAATCATGCTCATTAACAGATGGCGGAACATCTATACGATCAGCATTAGAGTGTTCACCATTATTAAACGTTGAAAATGGCTTACCACTACTATTATTAAGGTCATCACCAGTACCAGTACTATTAGAATTACTACCACGGTAAAAAAGCATTTGCGCAGCAGAATTTAAAACATTCCTCACCTTGCTTGAAGCAAAAGGACTTTGCGCAGCATTACGCAACAAGTCAGACGTAGAGCCACCAGTACCAGGAATCTTACTATCAAGCATTGAAGCAACACTGCCAATACCATTAGCAGCTTTAGCAGCCATGCCACCAGCTGCCATTCCCCCACCAGCTAATCCTCCTGCCGCCGCGGACGCTCCACCAGTAGCAACAGCAACAGCAACAGTCGCAGCAAGTTTAACAGTATCCTCAACAGCCTTACCCGTTTTCTGTTGCGATGTTGCCATAGTATTCAAGCCACTAGAACCAACACCAAGAACTTTATCAACAATACGAACAAGAACCCAAGGGCAGAAAATAGAAACATAAACTGCAAAAGTAACCATCATCAAACAGTTAACAGAATCACCAATAGTTAAACACAATTGACCAGATAAGTATACGAGAATAGCAACAAGAGGCTTATACAAAATTACGCCAGTAATAAAACTAGCCCACTGCCTGACGCTAGAACGAAGCGAATTTAAAGGAATAAGCATAATAGCAATAGGCGCAAACGCTACAGCAAGAATAAGAAGAAAAGCCCTACCAATCATAGTGATACTAAGAAAGCATGATCCGATAATACAAATCATGCAAAGAATCATCACCCAAATAACACTAGCGCCACCAGACGCAATACTATCTATTTTTATAGAGTCACTAGAATAAGACCAAGCTAAAATCCTACTAGTTACGTCTTTCTCAACACTCAATGCGCTCATAACAAAAGTAATAAGAATGACTGTTATAGGCCATGCCATTAAAGTTAAGAAAATGCTAGTAATAGCATCACCAATAGAACCTTTAAGCATAGCCTTAACAATCGCATATATTCCACAAGCAATAGCTACAAACGCCATAACGCCAGCTATATGATTAGCAGTATCAAGACTGATATCCCATTGTGAAGTTGACACGTCACCGCTAGACAACGCAATTCTTGCCGTCTGCTTATAAACGTCTACCGCACTTTCAATGAACTTTTTCTCAAGCCACTTTATAGGATCTGTCAACCATTCAAACATTCTGTAAGTTCCTAACTATCGCATGTAGAAAAACATTGTTTATCAGATAATCTTCTGCTGAGTAGCCCAGTTAATAAGCCCTCCAGAAGAAGCAATCAGAGCCGCTGCTATAAGACAAATAATCGCTGCAGCAAGAGAAATTTTTTGTCCCACACCACTATTAGAAACCTTGCTTATCACCCAGCCAGCAACAGCAATAATAAACACAATAGCGAGTATCAGCAGAGCAGCACCCTGAGTACCATTAGCAATATTTCCTAACGCTCCCATAAAAGGAAAATAGTCAAAATCAGGCTTCATATCTGACGGACTAAACGCTAGTATTTTTGCGAACATATTCATACAATCTCCTTTCATGAAATAAGTTCACACTAATATGTTCACGCGTAAAAAACACCGTTTATATAAACGCATAAAAACAGATATTTGAAACACAGTATGTTTCAAAAAATGTTTTAAACATTAGTCACAAAAGAACTAAAATGGTCAATTCCAAACATCATAAGACCAGACAGCATGCTTAACGCGAACGCGCCAAGAAAAACAGTAATAAGAATTCGTGTTCCTGCACTATCGTCAAAAGGATTACCAGTACACTTACAGAAAATAAAACGAATCACGCCACAAATAAACGCAATAGCGCAAACAAGAATAGACAACCCTAGAATACCATTAAGTAAACTAACTAAACTTTGAGGAACCCAATCATAATCAGGCTTTAACTGTGTTGCTGAAAAAACGTAAAAAATACGCATAATAATTCTCTTTTCTATTTAATACCAGTGATGCTCATTCCACCACTGCAAAGCTTTACAAGGTGAACCATACTGAGGACGATTTTTAATGTATGATAAGCCCCACCTGATCTGTGTTTCAGCATTATCACGCCAATCAATGCCAGCAGACGCCATTTTGTCAGCAGGTAAACTCTGAGGAATACCATATGCTCCTGAACCACGATTTTCCGCATTCCAACGCCAACCAGACTCTCTATTCCACATTTGAACAAGGCAAGAATACTCATCATCACCCCAACCGTAAGTAGAGTGCATAACACACATTGCTATTCTCTTAGCCTCATCAGGTGAAGCATGAACACCCTTATTTTTAAGATCAATCGCACAATCAGAAACATCATATTTAACAGCACCAGCCTTCATGTTCTTCTCACAAAGACCTGAAATATTAATAACAGAACCAGAAGCAGACTGAGAAACACCGGCAGAAGAAGAACCAGAAGCATTAGAAGAAGCTACGCCACTACCGTTATAACGGTAGAAATAGTTCAAGCCAGCATCTAAATACTTTCCTATACCAATCTCCTCATTACCAGCAGCACACTGATCACCCGGATTACCATCTTCAATACCAGAAGGGCAAGCATGACGCGCGCCACCAAAAAGACCACCACCTAAATAAGTTTCTGTATGCGCTTGAGGATTAACAACAATGTCGCCACGCAACAACTCATGCTGAGCGTTACGATAATTACCACTCCACACGCCCTCATTAAACCCGTGAGATTTAAGAACACTACCCATAGAACGAGTGTTAAAAGCTCCACCAATTAAATTAATACCAGCATTCTTAACAGCAAAAAATACTAGTGATGAACAATCATAATCAGGATTACCACCACGTCGAGCCTGCGAGTAGCCGTGTGAATTATCCAACGCTACAGCCTCAACATAAGTAGCAATACTTTCAGCAACACTATTAGAAGACTTTTCAGGCGGATGATAATTAGACTTAGTGAAAACTTCCTTACGATTAACGCCAGAAGGACTACCATTATTCAACAAACTAGTATTACCATTATTTAAACAGTCAGCATAAGCTTTACCACCAGCCATTCCAATAAGCAGCCAGCCGATAAGCATAAACATAATAAAAACAGGCGTAAGAATACTAGCGGTAACAGCAATCGACGCTTTCTTCAACAAGCTCACACCGTCACCTCACCGCTATAAGAAGAATCATTATGTTCAGCTGCAACAAGGAAACCCTTGCTAAAAATAGTTATTTCTCTAGGAATCCACGCGCAATAATCACTCACATTCTCACGGCGGCTCTGATAAACGTGCGCTGATAAACTACCAGAACCATAAGGCATATCCTTTTGAAGGAAATGGTATGCAACAGAACGCATCACAAGAATAGCGAGATGAAGAATGTCAAGAGCATTCTCAGAAGTTTTTAAAACCGTAACAGTATTATTAAGAAGCGTTTCAGAATTTGTTATAGCAAAATAGTATGTGAGTAAATAAGTCGCAACAATCGCAACCTTGCTCAAATACTCTTCTTCTAAATCAGAATGCCAGTAGTTTAAACAACTATAAGCATTCCACGCAAGAACATTAGTTAGTAAATCAACTAGACTACCGCCAGTAGGAAGATTAACAGTACCTTCAGCTGAAATAGTAATATTAGAACTAACACTAAGATTTCTACTAAACGTAACAAAACTAGTAGAAAACTGTTTCTCACGAACAAGTATTTTCTCTAAACGTTTAAAATACCTTTCTTGCTGATTTTCGCCCAAATTTTGTGCGTTCAGAATTTCTTGAAATGAAAGGTAAGACAAGTTATTTTTTGGATAATACAATCGTATTAAACCATCTATACTATTCTTCTCATATGCTTTACAAACGCTAGCACCATGTGATACGTATGTTATTTCACTACCATAAGGCACATGCTCACCAATAAACGCTTTAGAATGCCTACTACTATTAGAGTAGAAAATAATAGTAATAGTATTATTCGTATCACTACTAGTATCCCTATTAAGCGTAACCGTAATATTATTAGAATACGATTGAATATTAGGTGTGTAAGCTAATTTAGTTCGAATAAAAGGCGCGCAAGCATAAGTAACAGGCACACAAAAAGTTTTCAAACTACTAAAATTCGCTTCAACAACCTTATGAATACCATTAGCATCACGATACCCAATCTGAATATCAGTACGAAGTTGCGCGCTAGCCACAACCTTAATATCATGCGAATTAAAAACAAAATGTTTAATACACTGAGGAACAATATTTGCTTGAAGTAGTAGCACAGGATCGTGCGCATCTACGCCTAAAACAGGTATAAACGCCTCATCAACAACAAGCTCAGGAACTTGAGAAAAACGTTTAGCAATAAGTAGGATACTAGGCGCGTCATACTCATTTAAAACACGAATGGTATCACACAAGTGCTTAAAACTATTCCTATCATTAACGCATTCGTTTAAATAGTCTTGCGCTTGAACTAATAAATCTTCTACAGTCACAGTGCTCATATATTGAAGTCCTCCTACAATATATATGCACGCAAAAAAACGCTTGTTTATATAAAACAAGTTTTCAAGTGTTAAAAACAGTTTTACAAGCTACCATCAGTTTTAGGGAAAGGCTGTTCTTTTGGACTAGGAACACTCCAGCCTCCACTATACGAACTACCAGAACTGCCTCCTGAACCGTAACTAGTAGAACCACTTGAACTACTACTACTGCTGTGACTATCATCAGAAGATTGTTCATGTTGAGCAGACGTATCATTATTAGAATGACGACTAGTAGAACGAGGCGTAAAATGACGTCTAAATCTATAACTGTTAGTCTGATTTTGTGTCTTCTGCTGTGACTGTTGCTGTTGCGCTTGCTGCTGCTTACTAGCATCATCAGCATTCTTCTTATCAACAGCATCCTGAGCTTTAGCTAACTTGTCAGATAAATCTTTCCAACAATTTTCAAACTCTTTAACAGTAAACTCTTTATCAAGCACAGAGTGCGCGCTATCAATACTAGTTTTCAAACTATCAAACAAAGTTTCATCAACATCATGATACTTATCGTACGTTTCTTCAGCAGACTGTATTAAATGCTCTAATTTAGACTTTTTACTTTCAGCCTTAGCTTCACGAATCTTACGAACAAGCCTCCTATTAGCTTTAACTAAATCTTTCAAAGACTTCTCATACCACCGTAAACTACCTTGAATAACACTAAGCTCAGAACCAGAATTAACAGTACAAGAAACAACATCAGGGCGACTCTGCGAAACCATGCTATTAAGATTGTCAACTAGCGAAAGAAGTCTACGATTTGAAAGCTTTTTAGCTTGAGAAACAAGCCTACTACTACGCTTAGCTTCAGAATCATACTTATCTTGCAACTCTTTAATCTTAACAGTAACAATACTGCATTGCGACACTGTTTTACTGTGTAAAGAAGAAAAACTAACCATTACAAGCAGGATAAGAAGTATCAACGCAACAAAAACACTAATAATAGTTTTTAAATGCTTAGCAACAGCTTTCTTAACACTAACTAGTAGCGAATGTTCATGAATACTCTTACTATTATCATCATTAGCTTCAGATAACTGTTGACTACTTATATTATTAAGCAGATCATAATCATCATCACTACTAGTATCTACAGTAGTTCCTTCACTACCAGCTTCTTCTAAACTAGTTTCTTCATTTTCTTGTTTCTTCTTAAAAAAATTATGAAGAAAAGATGAACTCTCACGCTTCTTAACAGAATCATCAGCAGAAACCATCATATCTTGCGCAATAAGATCACGTAATAAATCAGAATTCTTACCATCACTAGTATCAGTAGCAACAGTAACAGTATCAGACACTTGGTCAAAAAACGATGAATGCTGCTTTCCTACACTACTATTAGACTTACTCTCATCAGGCATAAAAGCAGTAGCATCATCTTGAGAAAGAAGTTTTTTACTACTATTTTTAGCATCAACTTTCTCAGGCTTTTTACGGTAAGAACGTTCTAGATTATACATGCTTATTCTTTTTAATGATTATGACGAATTTCATTCATTAAACGAAGTACTTTTTCAACCTGTTCAGGCTTAACACCACGTTTAATCACAGCGTTTTTCTCATCTTCCTGTAACACTATTTTCGTTAAAGCCCACTGAGAGCCAGCAAGAAAAGCAGCAATTAAAGCAGGATTAAAATTATATGCGCTAGCACAAGCCCACTGAGCTTCCACACAAAAATTAGTTTCACCAACACCACGTGAAGACGCGTAAACATCATCATTAAAAGAAGATGTACCTAGCGTACGTTGCATAAATATTCTCCTAAATATTATAAAATTCGTGTAACAATGAACTCAAATTATTCTTGATAGCTTTTTAAATACTGCTCAATAGCAGTATGAACCCATTCTTTAACATCAGACTCTTTAACATTTTCAGGAATCCAAGAGCTAGGAATATGAACATATTTTTTAACATTTTTAACACTACTTTTTACATCACCGTTCGCAAGCTCACTAATCTTATCTTTGTCTAACGTGCTATTTGACTTACTGTAATCTTCAATAGCAGATAATTGATTTGAAGATAGTTTAAAATCATCATCTTTAGCATACAAGTCGTTTATAGTATTACGCACAATAGTAGGAAGCGTTGTTAAACGGCAAGCAGCATTAGCGCCAAGACGTTTCGAATCTACACACTCTAATAGTTTCTTAGGTAAGTCAGCAAGCTTAACAAGACGAGCAACAGTAGACTCTGAAGTATTAATCTGTTGAGCCATAATGCTTCTAGCAGTTCCATTACCGTTTTTAAAACCTTGATGTTTCAACGCTTCATAACGTTGCTTATAAGCCTGCGCTAATTCTGAAACAGCGATATGTGGTCGTTGCAAATTAGAATCAACCATCATAATAGTAGCTTCATCATCAGAAACCTGCTTAACAAGAACAGGAACAGTTTTCAAACCCAGCTTTTTAACCGCATGAAGTCTACGATGACCAGAAATAACCTGATACGAGTCATCAACCTTACGAACAACAAGAGGAGTAATAACACCCTGAGTGCTAATAGAATCAACTAAATCGCTCATAGCATCATCATCTTTAACACTAAAAGGATGATTAGGGAAAGTTTTCAACAAATCAACCTGAACCTCTTGAGACTCAACATTAGTTTCTTCATCAATATTACGAAACATGTCTTTAACACTACTAATGTGCCTATCAGTCACGTCAAACGGGTTAATCTTACTCTTGCTCATAAAAAATCCTTTCAAAAAGTATAGATAGTAGTTTTACTATCTACTAATATGTTCACGCGTAAAAACACCGTTTATATAAAAGAAAGTTACTTACAGTAAAATAAAATTTTTTACAAACACGTTAAAAAGTTAATTATCTAAAATTCCATAACGATTACGATACAAATCTAGTTTATGTAATGCCTCAAAAACATCAGCATTAGAAACATAAATATAACGTTGAGTAGTATCAACACTCTCATGACCAAGCAGTTCTTGAACAATACGAAGATTATGCGTTGCATTATACAAGTGTGTAGCATACATTCTACGCAAAGCGTGAGTAGGGTAACCAGTACACCGTTTAATTTTACGGTAAACAGTATCACCAATAATATGTTCACCAGAATGCTTAGGATCGTCAGAAGGAAACAGCCAGCCCTTAGGACGTTTCAACATTAACTGTGCTAAAGAAATAGACAACGGTACTAACCGTTCCTTATCACCCTTGCCATGAACAAGTAAAGAATAATTACCATTATTTAATACAATATCTTTACTGTTAACACGAGCAATCTCATTACGACGTAAACCACCTTCAGCAGCAAGACGAATCATCAACTCAATATTCTCACCTTGATGTTTAGAAATAGATTCAGATATTTGCTTCCAAGACGCAATAATTTGTCTTTTAGGCTTACGCCTACTAAGCATAGGTAAATCTTCAACAATCGGATACTTTAAATACTTAGCATTATACAAGAAATTGTAAAACGAGCGAATAGCATTCAAATCAGAACGTCGTGTTTCTAATTTAACACCACGATTACTCCAATTCTTAATATTCGCAACAGTAACATTTAACGGATTATCAACATGCGTATAACGTTGCAAATAACGTAACTTATACTCCCAAACACTAACAGTATTAACACTAATACCACGGTATGTGCAATCATCTTTCCATAAAGAAATGTAATAATCCCACAAACCAGTATTATTTGCAGTTTTTGCAATTTCAGTTTTCATTTCACACTCCTTGCGAACTAGTTAAAATTAGAATCAACCATCTACTTTTAAACGTCTGTAAAAATCATGCCATTATCGGCATAATCTAGAATTTTTAGAAGTGTATAAAACATGCAAACATGATAATTCAGGCTTAACACCCTTACAATACGATGCTATACAGTCAGCAACACAATCATTCAAACGCTTACTACGGTACAAGTAAACAAGCGAACAAATATGACGCCACTCTGAATAAGAGTATTGTTTTGAAAAATCTTTTTTCAAATTCAAAACAGCTTCAACCGCGCGCTTAATCACACTAAACTCATCTAAACCAAACAAGCCAAGACGCGCCGTCAAACAGTCAGCGAATGCGTGAGAATGCGACTGATTATTAAACGTACGCTGCTCTAAAGTATCTAAAATTATTTCATCAAGCTGCACGAGAGTAGTATTCTTAGAAAAATTAACAATACCAATACTACGATTTTGACGCGCAATATTACAAAGCAAGTTATTAACAGTCGTGTAAACCCATGCTTGAGCAGTACGCGACGGATAATCAGCGTCAGGACAATCACAAAAAGTGAAATCATCATCCCAAACAGTCCACAACTCATGCTTCACAGTATCAACTAGATCATCTAAAGAATTCTCACCACAAGCAAAAAACCAGTGCGCGCACACTTTAGTTAAATGAATTTCTTCACACAATGTGTTAATACGATTAATAATAGTTTTCTGATCTACTAAAGTACTCATCTAATATTCCTATCCTAAAAATCAAGTCTTAAATAAACGAATACGCGCTAGCGTTCTAACTTTTTTAAAGCGCGAGAAATAGTAGTAAGACGTTCTTTATACGATTGAATAAGCTCTTGCCTAGCATTCTCATCAAGTAAAGAAGTAATATTATTAGAGTAAGCAACTAGGTTATCTAACGTTGTAAACTTACTATCAACATGAGTTAATAAATCAGAAAACTGTTTAGCAGTTTTTTCTACTAAACCTTCTGTTGAATCATAAAAATATGAGGCAGTACGGCAAGCATCATCAAACTCTTCTTTAGCAGGAGATATCGAGTACTTTCCAGTATCCCAAGTTTCAAAACAATTCATGAAATAATCAGCTATTGTTTCACGCTTACGATTATCCTGTAAACAATCATTATTCACACTCACGCTAGTATCTGTTGTGATAGCAGTTTTTTGACGCGAAGGAACTTCAACCTCTAATTCTTCTACCCAGTCAGCAAGATGAATAGAAACAAGAGGTTGTGTGCATTGAAGAATAGTAGCTAATTTAGCTTGATTAACAGTATCACCATTAATAAGAGTTAAAGAAGACTCATGATTACTTTTAGTCCATTCAACAACACTAGTTTCATTAATAATAGAACGAGTAACACCATTCTTACCAATATAGTAAGCGCAAAAAGTTTTATAACCATTACCAAACAACCATTCAAGAGCACTACTAGAAAGTTGTAAATACTGTTGAATAGACGCGTTAGAATAACCATCTAACTGTTTCAAACGTGCGAGTAAGAACAGTTTAGAAACTTCTAAAATACTCACGTTACGAATATCAAGAGCGTAAGAAATAGTTTTACGAGGAATACCAGTTAAATGAGAAATATCACTACTATTTTTACCCTTATTAACATACTGAGAATACTCAATAAACGATTTCGCAATCTCACAGGCTGCACGGTTAGTAGAACGTGTTTTACCGTCCGCGCTAAGCACGCGCGGTAAAGTGGCAACTGCGACATTAATGTCGCAGTTGCCATCCTTGATAAATTGTTGTGCGGAACGTCGAACCGTTATCTCATTAATGCCTAGTAGGTGTGCGATTACGCGGTTGCTGATTGCTTCGTGTTTTAGTGCTTTGACCATGAGGTCGCGTTCACCACGCGTCTTATAAATCTGAGCGTCATTAAACTTAGCTTTGCAATACTCAGCCCATGAGGTAAAACCAAAACGTGTGTAAGCCTTACCAGAATAAGCTTCACGAACAAGACGAGCTAAATCAGCACACTTAGTTTCAAAAGCTTTATAAGTATCCTGAGTATCTACAATGCAATGTTGAATCTGTTCAGTAATTTTCTCAGCCCAAACGTGAGCTTCAGAATCAGATAATTGGCTAGTTTGTTTAGCAAGATTTTCATCGTAGGAAAGTTCAACATTAGCCCTAACGCTAATTAAATCATTTTCTGTAGTTGTATTCGCATTTTCTACAACATCCATTTTTGCCCCTTAAGTAAGGGGTCAAGACACTAAAAGTGCCCCCTGTGGGACTCGAACCCACAACCCAAGACTTAAAAGGACTCTGCTCTGCCAATTGAGCTAAAGGGGCAACAAATGCTAAGTATACTACATTCAATCGACGAAGTGAATATCGTGTTAACTTATGCGTGTTACATATATTTATTGCAGTATTCCGAGTGACTCAAGTTTTGCTTTTATTTGTGTTGCTGATGGCTCAACCATAAAAGTATTATCTGCAAAAGTAACAACTGGAATATGCTTTTGATTGCTAATTTCAATCGCTTTTTCTTCAGCACCCTCTTCTGTTTCAATATCGTGCCAAACGAATGCCACACCATACTGGATTAGCGCAGCTTTCGCACGTTTGCAATCTCCACACCAATCTGCACCGTATACATTTACGGTAGGCTGATCTGACATAAAATCCTCCTCAATGATTTTGTGAATTCAAATTTTGCGTAATAAATAGCTCGTGCTATTTATTACTACTTTTACTAGTGTAATAGATGCAGGTGTACCTAAGCATATTGACGTTGAAGTGTAACAAAGATGAGAAAAAATAGTGAAATATATTGCTAGTGTCCCTTGACTTTCATAGTCTTGATGTCATGAATATGGTTATGGATATGAACATGCTAATTTGGTTTGCGGCTGCGGCTGTTGTTATTGTCATCTTATTAGTAACAGTTGCAGTGATTTTGCGCATTCACAGCAATAGTCATGGACCAGTAATTCCTGAAAGCGTTGATAGTGCAATCGATACAAGCAAAACTAAAGCGCGTGGAACAAAAAAATCTGAAAAACAGATAGAAAGTAACGTCGCTGTTGTACCTAATGAAGAAGTAAAGTCTGAATTATTGCCAGAAAGTACTTCTTCGCGTATTAAACGTCTTCGCGAACGTTTGGCTCATAGTGCAAATCCATTTGGTCGTGCATTGTTTAATATCATAAGCA